>CP070776.1:1729039-1740704 GCA_020346205.1 Deltaproteobacteria bacterium | reverse complement strand
ATGTGCCACTACATAGAGAGCAAAAAGCTGCATAAAAGGAACGAGCTGGCGGCTGACAAAGCGGATGATCGTATCCTGATACCCCTCGGATATGATAACAGGCTCCGGCAGTTCACAGCGGTCTGCCTGCTTGACACGGCGCAGTATGGCAATTACAGCCAGTCCGGCAGCGAAAATAACCGCAGTTTCAAACATTGTGTCAAAACCCCTGTAATCGGCAAGCACCGAAGTCACAGCATTGGGTACTGCAGTATCGGCCAGGGTGTGGGTGATATAGTATGGCGAAAGGTGCAGGCTGGCTGGTGAGCTGGGATCTGCAAAACGTGGAAAATGCGATTCGGCAGCGAGAAGCACCAGGCCCATGATGAGAGCTGCCGACAGCCCTATGGCCTTGGCCAGGTAACGCCCTTTCTTTCTCTTCTTGACCGTTCTTGTGGTCTGATATGCGGTGGCAATAAACAGGATAGTACTGACCCCGGCACCAACTGCGGCCTCTGTGAAAGCGACATCCACTGCTCCCATTTCTGTCCATAGCAGGCACATGAGGAAACTGTATGCCCCGAAAATAATGGCAGCACTGAGAAGATCCTTGACCATTATGGTGGCAACGGCACAAAGAGCTACGAGTGTAAGGACGCTTAAGTCAATTTGCCAGATCATCTTATGCCTCTCCCTCTGCTTTATCCTTTTGCCATGGTTCCGCTCCTGATTCGAGACCGGCATCTATGATGGAATGGGTTGCAGTGGGACTTGCCATAAAAATAAAAACAACAATTAACAGGATTTTAAATCCTACCAGAATGGTGGCCAGGTTGATTTCGTGTAATTCATAAATCACCAGTCCCCCCAGCATTAACAGTGATGAGAGGGTGTCTCCCTTGCCCGCGGCATGCATTCTGGTATAGAAATCAGGAAAACGGATAATTCCGACCGTTGTAGCGAAAAACAACAAAACACCGGAAAGGAGAAGCATGATAATGAGAATATTCATTTGTCCTCCTCCGGTTTGAACCTGAAACCGTATCCCTTTGGGTTGAGATTTTTATGGTGCTGGAAATAACGCGAGGCACCTATGGTGACAATAAAGTTCAACAGAGCATAGGCCAGGGCAATATCAACAAACATGTCCACCCGGTGATAAAGGGTGCCGATAATTACCAGAAGAATGGTTGTCTTTGTGCCGATGACATTCACACCCATTATCCGGTCAATGGCAGTAGGACCATGGATAGCCCGGTGCAAAGTCAAAAGCATTAGAAAACAGAGCGCTATACCTATGCCTAGAAAAAATCCGTCCATTTATTCTCTCTCAAAGACCCGGGCCAGCCTATCTTCCATTTCACCAGGCAAGCCCTCAGCCGCCTTTCGGCTGATGGCATGCACATAAAAAATATCATCTTCAATCCTGATAGTAATTGTACCGGGTGTCAGGGTTATGGAGTTGGCCAGAGCCACCCGGGCCACATTGCTCTGCAGCTTTGTTTTAAAGGTGACAATTGTAGGATCAATTTTCTTTTTTACGTCAGGCTGAAGGGCCAGTAAGGCAACATGTATGGTGGAAAGCACTATCTGGTAGAGCAGCCAGGGAATATAGGATATAAACCTGAAGCCGATTAACAGCCTTTTACTCTTGCCAGTTTCGTGCATTAATATATCGGCTGAAAGAAAAGAAACCAGCGCACTGGAGATGACCCCAAGCGTTAAATGGAAAAGGTCGAACTTGCCCGAGAGCAGAATCCAGAACCCGAACATGATCAGAAAGGTGTAGATATATCGCATATAAGACCGTTCTGTTTTGTTACAAACCGTTAAACAAGTATGATTTTACTTTGAGCTGCTCGTTAAATGATCTATGCTAGCGCCAATGTAATTAATACCTCTGAAAAAACAACCGTTTTTTATAAGTATTTATACCTATAGCGCAAATCTTTATCAAGAAAGATGGATTTTTTTCGCATTCTTTTTTCAGTCTCAGGTGTTGAAACATCAATTTTGCTTCCGCCATTGGTGGCTTTTGTTATTTCATTTTTTTCTTCAATGGCCGGCATAACCGGTGCTTTTCTGATCCTGCCATTCCAAATGAGTGTCCTGGGCTTTACCTCCCCATCAGTAAGCGCCACTAATTTTTTATATAACGTGGTGGGAACACCTGGGGGTATCCTGCGCTATATGCGGGAAGGCAGGATGGTCTGGCCTTTAGCCCTGGCTATCACCATAGGCACCCTGCCGGGAGTTCTGGTCGGCTATTACATCCGGGTGCGTTACCTGCCGGACCCAAAAGCATTCAAGCTTTTCGTCGGAATAATCCTGCTCTACATCGGCTTCAGGGTCTTGAAAAAGACACTTGTAAAAGTTGATGAAAGGACAACCGAAGGGGAGAATGATTTTGAGGTGCGCAACGTGACCTACAGCCTGACGAGAATGGGATTTGATTTCCAATACCGGAGGGTGGAGTTCAGCCATATTTCAATTATGGCCCTGGCCCTCGTAGTAGGGATTATCGGCGGTATTTACGGTATTGGGGGCGGCGCCATTATTGCGCCCTTCTGCGTGGCATTTTTGAATATCCCGGTGCATACTGTGGCCGGCGCCGCCATCTTCGGCACATTTGCTACTTCTATCGTAGGTGTTGCCATATACTCCCTGGTGCCCTTTTACAACGGCTCCCCGGCGCCGCCTGACTGGCTGTTGGGAATTCTTTTCGGGCTCGGCGGATTGGTTGGTATGTACCTTGGCGCCTCCTGTCAGAGATTTGTGCCGGAGAGGATAATACAGGTGATTCTAGCAGTTATTATATTTGTTGTTTCTATCAGGTATATAGTTCAGTTCTTTGTATGAGGCCATCGGCTGCACCTCATCTTCGGAGTCTCCCGTTAGTCGCTTACCTGAATATAAGGCACATCCATCGGCTTTAAAAAACAAAAAAAGGAAACGGACTTCTGTCTGTCAATCATCGGGTTGTCTCGTTACCCGATAATCGTCGTTCGTTTTGTTGAACGACAAACCTGCCTCTGTGCTGGAAACTTAAAACTATATCTAGTATTGTTAACTGAATTGGCGTTTCACAAAATCTAAACAATGGCAAGTAAACTAAAGTTAAAGGGATGGTAAATAATCACTTCATTCGTAATGGATTACTTGCTGTAGGATTTTGTGCAACTGGATTAGCAATACTCGGTATCTTCTTGCCGCTTCTGCCAACTGTTCCTCTCCTGCTCCTCGCAGCCGCTTGCTTCGCACGCAGTTCAGAACGTTTTCACAGTTGGTTGCTGAATCACCAGAAACTTGGACCAATGATTCATGGATACCTTAGTGGAAAAGGTATCCCTGTACGGGCAAAAATAACTGCAATTGGATTGATATGTTTGTCTATTTCTATTTCTGCTTATCTGGTCAACTCTTTTTGGCTTAAATTTTTACTGGTCTTTATTGGCATCAGTGTCACACTTTATCTTTTAAGTCTGAAAAGTTCCCAGGACATTTAGAAACTAATGACAAACATCCTGCAACGAGTTTTCATTTTCCTACCAGCTCCAAAAGTGAAACATTCTACACATTTTGTTAACTAAATAAAGGAATCCGTAACCAAATAAAAAAGCCCTGCAGATAACTCTGCAGGGCTTATGCTTTGAATTAAGTACTTAAGTTTATTAGTGACCGACGGCCAGGAGTCCACTTGCTGCCAAAGTAAGTATTGCTACCTCGGCAATGGCCATGATGGCATAAGCCTTATCACCCCTTCTGAAAAGGCCGGGCACAATGGCAATGTAACAGAAGATGGTCACACCGGAGAGGATAGCAATAGGTATGAAATTGAGGAAGTCTCCCTTGCCGATGAGCTTGATCCAGGACCAGCCGGTGGGCAGGTGGTCCCAATTGAGAAAGTTGTTATTGATTGCCACAAGATAGTCGTGCACCGGTTGGTTCCAGTAGCCAGAAATTTCAGTTACGGGAATTGCCGGCTTCATAATGCCGAATACATACAGGGCAAAGGTAATAAACATCAACAGCAGGCCAACGAGCATGCCCTTTTCAAGGATAGTTGCATAAAGAAGCTGCTCTTCGGTGGCTTCAGTGGTCATTTTCACAGTTAGTTTTTCCATGATTATGTTCTCCTTATATATCTAGAAAAGGTCTATGCCGAGACCCTTTGTGAGAGCCTTTATACCGGCAAAGCCGAGTATTGCGATAACCATCCAGCGGATAAAGGTAGGCTTTGCTACCTTTAATATCCGCACACCGACAAAGGAGCCGAGCATTATACCAATTAGGGACGGGACAACCATCATCGGTATGACACAACCCTTATTCAAATAAATCCAGGCGGCAGAAGTATCGGTGATGGACAGGAGAAATTTGCTGGTGGCCACAGAGATCTTGAGAGGCGCACCCATCATCAGATTGAGCACAGGAACGTTAGCCCAGCCGGCGCCCAGCCCGAACATGCCAGCCATGAAACCGATAATGATAAAAGTTGCCAAGCCCATGGGGGTCCGGTGTACGCACCAGTTGATATCCTGCCCGGAACTGGCTTCATGATAGATGCCGCAAATGCGTAGGGCTGAGGACAAGGAGTCCGCCTGCTTAACTTCCGGGATCTCAGATTTCTTAGCTGTGAACATGATGACAACAATACCGAGAATGGTGGCACCGAGTAGCATCTGCACAATGTTTGTCGGCAGTGCCAGACCGACCATGGCACCGACAATGGCCATGGTGGAGGCAATGAGCGCCACCGGAATGGCAAGTCGCAGGCTGGCCATATTCATTTTTAGAAGACCGGGCCCGGCTGCTAAGGCGCCTGACAGGGCAACCAGCAGACCAGTGCCGCGGACAAAATCAAGATGAAAAGGAAAAAACCCGCTGATAATAGGCACATAGAGAACACCGCCGCCCACACCTCCGAGTACTGCAACGATTCCCATTACAAAAGTTACAACCAGTAATACCAGGGGCCAGACCCACCAGGCTGTATCGTCAGCCGGCACCATGGGCGTAGAAGCTCCTGTCTCGCTGGCGATTGCCCAAACGGGACTTAGGGTCAGGGAGCAAACTAGGGTTGCATAAAGTACCCCAAGTTTTTGCAACATGTTTTTTGTCATTACTTCCTCCTCACCAATATTCAATTATTATGTAATTATTGGGAATAAAATCGATATTACCATAAAAATGAAGGAGTATTCATAATGCTCTGTCGTCTATATGTCAAGTGAAATGGGTAAATTTTTAGTCCTCATTTTATAATTTGGGTATTTATGCCTATAGGTTAAATGCAATCAAAAAGTGCAGTTAAAATATGGCAAATAACATCTTTGTGGAGTTGCTGGCGCTTTTAAGGATAGCTAGGAATTAATTTCAAAAATAAAACTGTAGAAATTGCAGTTGAATCTTACTTTTGCTATCGTCTTAACGAAAATTTTTTTAATTTTTCAGAAACGGGACAAGTATGACATTTCATATCGATGAAGTTTATCCGCTGCTTGAAAAAGAAGTGACCGGCTACAAAGACGTGCCGATCGTTGATCTTATAGCTGTCCAGACCAGGGATCCCTTTAAAGTGCTTGTGGCTACCATACTTTCGGCCCGTACCAAGGATGAGATAACGGCAAAAGCCTCAGCCCGGCTTTTCAAAAAGGCTTCGGATCCTGAATCACTGGCACTGCTAAGTGAAGAGGCCATTGCCAAGCTTATCTATCCGGTGGGTTTTTATAAAAACAAGGCAAGGTTTCTCAGGGAATTGCCAGCAGCACTTGAGGCGCTTGGTGGCTACATCCCCGATACAATTGATGACCTGGTCAAGCTGCCCGGCGTGGGGCGAAAGACTGCGAACCTTGTGGTTGCAGTAGCCTTTAACAAGCCGGCCATCTGTGTCGACACCCATGTGCACAGGATCATGAATATATGGGGCTATGTGGAGACAAAGACTCCTCTTGAAACGGAAATGGCACTACGTCAGAAACTGCCGGAAAAGTACTGGATCCGCATTAACAGTATCCTTGTTGCCTTTGGGCAGGCTGTCTGTAAGCCGGTGCGGCCCCATTGTGATAGATGCATTATTCAAGAGTTGTGCCCCCAAATAGGAGTAGTCCCGCGAAAACTGCCTGGTGAGAAGAAATACAGAAAAATTAACACTCTAAAAAAAATTATATCTTGGAATGTCAACGGTTTGCGTGCAGTAGAGAAGAAAGGATTTGTTGATATTGTTTATGAATTGGATGCTGATATCATTGGCCTACAAGAGATCAAGGCCCTTCCGGACCAGCTTCCTGAGAGTGTCAGGAATATTGCAGGATATGATGCCTACTGGTTCCCGGCCAAGCGCAAAGGTTATGCAGGTGTTTGCATTTACACAAGGATCAAGCCACTCAATGTTATTTACGGCATGGATATTGAAGAGTATGACCGGGAAGGCAGGGTGCTCACTCTAGAGTTTAATGATTTTTATCTGGTCAACACATATTTCCCCAACGCCCAGCATGGTTTGGGCCGCCTGGATTACAAGCTCGACTTTAACCGCGATATCCATAATTTTGTAGACCGGCTGGCTGAAAAGAAAACGGTAGTCATCTGCGGGGATTTCAATGTTGCCCATAAGCCCATCGATCTGGCAAATCCTAAGCAGAACGAGGAGAATCCGGGTTATTCACTGCCGGAGAGGCAGTGGATGGAAACCTTTACCGGAGCCGGGTATATTGATACGTTCAGGAAATTCAACCAGGAACCGGAGCAATATACCTGGTGGAGCTACCGCTTTAATGCCCGGGGCAGGAATATCGGCTGGCGTATAGATTATTTCTGTATCGACCCGGCAAGTGAAAAACGCATCAAGGGTGCAGCAATCCTGGATCACATCCTGGGTTCAGACCACTGCCCGGTCAGTCTGGATTTTGAGTAAAAGAACAAAGGGGTTAAGGGACAAAAAAATAATTCAAAATTAAGAATTTATAATTCTAAACTATCATTTTCATGCCGCCTGCTTATTTCTGAGCAGTAAGATAGCAATTCCAACCACAACCATGAGGCTGCTGAGCAACTGTCCCATGGTCAAGCCGGCAATAATGTAACCAAGGTGGGCATCCGGCTCCCGGAAAAATTCAACTACAATACGAAAAATTCCATAGAGTATAAGAAAAACTCCAACTATTGAACCTGAGATCCAGGAAGATGGAGGACTTTGCTTTTCTTTGAGAATCCAGAGGATAATGAAAAGCACCAGCCCTTCAAGAAAACTCTCATACAGCTGGGATGGGTGGCGCGGTTCCGTTCCTCCACCAGGAAAAACCATACCCCATGGAACATCTGTTACTCTGCCATACAGTTCGCCATTAATGAAATTTCCAATACGGCCAAGCCCAAGGCCGATTGGCATGGTGACAGTGTAATAATCAGCTGCCCGCCAGAAATCCAACCCTTTTCTTTTGCAGAAGATGATACCACCGATAACAAGCCCCAGCATACCCCCATGAAAAGACATGCCTCCCTGCCAGGTAGCTATAACCTCGGTAGGATGAGTAAGGTAATATGGTAGGTTGTAAAACAGCACATACCCGAGCCTGCCGCCAAGGACCATGGAAATGATCAGGACCAGGTTGAGGTTATCAAAGTGAACATCAAGCTCTTTGTAGCCGAATTTTTTTATCTGGTGTTTGACGAGCAATATGGTGGCAGTAAAACCCAGGACGTACATCAGGCCATACCAGCGAACCTGCAGTGGGCCGATAGAAAAAATAACAGGGTCTATGTTCGGAAAGGTCAGCATGATTTTGAGGCTAAAGTTAAAAGTTCCTTAAGTAAATATTAGCAAAAATACTGAGAAAAGTTCCATAACTTTAGTCACTTACCACTTTAGCTCACTTTAGTCACTTGAAACTTATATAAAACCCTGCTTGCGAAGGTGTATCTGCAGTACCGAGATAGCAGCAGGAGTGATCCCTGAGATACGGGATGCCTGGCCCAGGGAGCGCGGTTGCACCTTTGTGAGTTTTTCTATGACCTCATTGGACAGTCCTGAAAGGCCGTCATATGTCAAACCTTCCGGCAAGTCAACAGATTCCATCTTTCTGAAGCGGGCCACCTGTTCACTTTGCCTATCAATGTATCCCTGGTATTTTACCTGCAACTGGACTTCGCGTTTGATCCCAGGAGCCAGTTCCCTGTCAAGTTCCGCAAAGGGCTCAAGGTCTTCAAGAGTGATTTCCGGTCGACGCAGGAGATCTTTCAAGCTGCATGTCTGCCGCAGGGGTACTGAGCCCAGACGTTCCAGCATGGAGTCAGTCTCAGGTCCGGGCTTGATCATGGTTGCGGCAAGTTTTTCCAGGCTTCTTTCAATGGCCTCACGTTTTACCTTGAAAGCCTCATAAGTCTTTGTATCGACCAGGCCCAGCTTGTAACCTATATCTCTGAGCCGCAGGTCGGCATTATCCTCTCTTAAAAGCAAACGGTATTCAGCCCGGGAGGTAAAAAGCCTATATGGTTCCTTGGTGCCAAGTGTAATCAGGTCATCAATCAAAACTCCTGTGTATGCCTGGGAGCGATCCAGAATCAGGGGATCTTCATTGCGAACGTACTGAACTGCGTTGATGCCGGCTAACAGTCCCTGGGCTCCGGCTTCTTCATATCCTGATGTACCGTTGATCTGCCCGGCCAAAAAAAGCCCCTGTACACGTTTTGTCTGCAGGGATGAATGCAGTTCAAGGGGATCAACATAGTCATACTCAATGGCATAACCGGGCCGGATCATCTGAACCAGTTCCAAGCCTTTTATAGAGCGCAGCATTGCCATTTGGGTATCAAGGGGCAGACTTGTCGGTACACCGTTTGGATATACCTCTACAGTATCAATCCCTTCAGGCTCCAAGAATATCTGGTGCCTGCCTTTGTCAGGAAAACGCATGACTTTATCTTCAATGGAAGGACAATATCTGGCCCCGACGCCCTCAATAATGCCGGCATACATAGGTGAACGGTCGATTGAACCCCTGATAATTTCGTGGGTCTTCTCGTTTGTATAAGTAACGTAGCAGGGTAGCTGGCCCAGTTCAGGCGTTTTGGGGGTCTGGGCGTCTGCATTGGCAAAGGAGAAAAAATTTGCCGGATCATCGCCGTATTGTGCTTCAAGCTCAGTAAAATCAATAGTCCGGCTGTCCAGCCTGGGGGGAGTGCCGGTCTTCATCCTGCCAAGCATAAATCCCGTTTCCCGGAACCATTCAGAAAGCTTGGTGGAGGGTGGGTCACCCATGCGGCCCGCGGGAAAATTTTTTAAACCGATATGAATAAGACCGTTTAAAAATGTGCCTGTGGCTATAACAACTGCCCGAAGAATTAGTGTTTCATCGAGGGAGGTGACAGCCCCGGTTATGCGGCCGTTATCCACCAATAGCCTGTCAATAACGGTCTGCTTGATGTCAAGGTTGTCCTGCTGCTCCAGAACAGTTTTCATGCGCAATCTGTAACGGAGACGGTCTGCCTGGGCCCGTGATGACCAGACGGCCGGCCCCTTGCTGGTGTTCAGCCGCCGGAACTGTATGGCAGTGGCATCAATATTTCTTGCCATTTCACCGCCCAGGGCATCAATTTCTTTCACCAGGTGCCCTTTTGCCAAACCTCCTACTGCCGGATTGCAGGACATGGCACCGATGGTGTCAACATTGATGATGGCCACTGCAACGCGACATCCCATGCGTGCTGCAGCAAGAGCAGCTTCACAGCCTGCATGGCCGCCACCGATCACCAGGACATCGTATTCGTTTTCAAGATATGACATTGGCTGGAGTTGAAGACTATTGAAAGGTGCTAATCAGAGATCTTGGATTTCAGGTCAGGCTTTGTCTCGGGTTTACCGGCGTCCCAGTATCTGCTCTCTTTATTGGTGGCAGTAACATTTTCATATACGCCGTCATCCCTTTTTACAAGCTTAGTAAATCCCAGGTTTTTTAGGTCACTGTTGCCTTTCGGGGTATTGACTGAGACGAGCGAAATCAGTCGTTTTATTTCCTGATCGCAATAGGGGCAGTGGGTGAATTTATCGCTGGATATAGATTGTTTAAGCTCAAAACGCTTACCATGCTCACATCCGTCACCGAGGTGTTCGTACTCATATATCGGCATTCGTTTTTTCTCCTTTGGTGCATTTCCCGTATTTCAAAGCGCAGTATTGTAGCTGCTGCTATTATAATTTAGTGTCTCGTCAATTCGAGTCAAGTTCCAAAAACATAAAGCACTTATTCTCAGCAGAACCACTGTAAGAACAACCTATTGTAGCATAGGAGATTTTTATTTGACACCCATATTTTTCTATGGTTATATCTCCCATTTATTGGTTTTTAGGGAATTTACTGTCTGCCCCTGCAAAAAACCGCACACACAGAGCGCTTTAGCGATTTTTGGCTATTGAGTTCGCAGGGGTTTATATATTTGTATTTGGAAAATTATTGAGTTTAAGGAAAAATTATGAAGAGAACATTTCAACCCAGCAACATCAAGCGAAAAAGAACCCATGGTTTTCGCCTGCGCATGAAAACCAAGGCAGGCAGGACTATTATCAATAATAGAAGAGCCAAGGGACGTAAAAGGTTAAGCGTTTGATTGGATAACCTGGCAACTGTAAAGCGTGCCAGGGGTTCCGTTAAGGACAGGGCCGGCCTAAGCTGTTAAGCCATGAACACCCTATCGCTACCCAAAGCCTATCTCCTGAGAAAGAAAAGCGAATATAGTCATGTTTACCAGCACGGTAAACGGGTGCACGGGGAAAACTTCAGTCTGATTCTACTGCCAAACAATTCAGAGCATAACAGGCTAGGAATCAGTATTCATGGCAAGCTTAAGGGAGCGGCAAAGAGAAACAGGATAAAGAGAATTATCAGGGAATTTTTTCGGTTAAACAAACGTTTCCTTCAGGAAAAAAGTTCCAAGAGTTGTGAGTTGCCTTTCATGGATATAGTAATAACGGTACGGCAGGGTTTTAGTCTGAATAGTCCGTCGGAAGTGGCAGAGGCTGTAAGCCGCCTACCCGAGTTTAGCGCCCCGTTATTTCTACAGAAAAAAGGTTCTGCCTCTTAACTCTACATGACAGCCAAGGAATAATCGTTTGACCCGGAAGACCTGGTGCAGAAAAAAGCGGATTAATGAAAAACTTTCTGCAGAAATGCAGTACTTATTTTTTTCTATCCCTGATCAGGGCTTATCAGCTCCTGATTTCCCCCCTGTTTCCCCCTGCTTGCCGTTTCACACCCACCTGTTCCCAGTATGCCATTGAAGCTATAAAATGCCATGGAGCTTTCCGCGGTTTTTTTATGGCCTTGTGGCGGATTATGCGTTGCCATCCATTTAGTGATGGCGGCTATGACCCGGTTAAATAAGCTTTCGGGTAAGTTCTGCCAGGAATGGCAAGTAACTGCACAGACCATTATGGTCGAAAGGAAAACTAATGGATACTTATAGAGCTATATTAGCAATTGTTCTGGCCTTTTTTGTTCTGCTTGGCTACCAGTACCTGTTTGTCTCGCCAGAGCAGGAGCAGAATCAGCCCGTTGTTGAACAGACTGTGGAGGAGGGCGCACAGCCAGCAACTCCAGCCCAGCAAATACAGCCTGCTCCTGCTTTATCTGAAATTGCTCAAGTCGAACAACCGGCACGATTTGAGGAGCCGGCCAGCCTTCCAGCACAG
>CP070776.1:1716174-1728939 GCA_020346205.1 Deltaproteobacteria bacterium | reverse complement strand
TGAAATAAACACCTATAATGATCATCGCATAGCCATGAGTTTTGCTGTGGCGGGTCTGGTAGTGCCAGGCGTAAAAGTACTTGGCGAGGACTGTGTTGCCAAGTCGTTCCCTGATTTCTGGGAGAGATTCCAGTTGCTTTATAGTTGAGTTTAATATGTCTGTTTTACTGCATATCTGCTGCGGGCCCTGCACTGTTTATCCCCTTGAAGTACTTAAAGCTGAGGGTACCAAGGTGCACGGTTATTTTTATAATCCCAATATCCATCCCTACAAGGAATTCAAGAAACGCCTTGGGGCTGTGGAGCAACTTGCTTCCAAGGTAAACCTGCCAGTGGAATACCACAGGGAATACGGTCTACGAGACTATCTGCGTAAGGTTGTATTTAACGAGGATAGCCGCTGCGGGCTTTGTTACGATATACGTTTAAATGAAGTGATAGAGCAGGCCAAGAAAACGGGTGCTGATGCCTTTACCACGACCCTTCTTTACAGCCGTTACCAGGACCACGAACTGATCCGGTACAAGGCGGAACAGCTTGCAGTGCAGCACAAAATCCCCTTCTATTATTATGATTTTCGTGAAGGTTGGCAGCAGGGGATAGATATGTCCAAGGAGATGGGTCTCTACCGCCAGTCTTACTGCGGCTGTATTTATAGTGAACAGGAACGGTATGACAAGCGATTCAGAAAGAAAAAAGCAACGTCAGCTCAATAATAGTTACAATAAATTCATGTGATCGATTTTTGTGCAACGGTCCATGATCACGGTAATCCCAGCCTCTTCAGCTTTTCTTGCCGCCACCTCGTTAACGATTCCTTCCTGCATCCAGATGAATCTGGCACCAATTATAACGGCATCTTCCACAATGGGGACAACAAATTCAGAACGGCGAAAAATATCAACCATGTCAACCGGCCCAGGTATTGTCTTAAGGTTAGGATAGCAGGGCAGGCCCAGCAGGTTGTCTTGCCCGGGATTGACTGGGATTATGGTATAACCTGCCTCCATAAGATAGCGTGCCACTTGGTGGCTGGGCCTGTGAGGCTTCGGTGAAAGCCCCACAACAGCTATAGTTTTGGAATCCTTCAGGATTCTACGGATTGTTGCAGTTTGTTGAGCTGAGAGGATCACAGGTCAAACTCAGGTTTTGTTTTAAGATAATTAACAAAATAGGTGGTGTTCAGTGGTTCTCCGCATACTTTTTGCAATAATTCGGCCGGTGGATAAAAGGCACCGTGACAATATATGTTTTCAGTGAGCCATTTTCTTATTTTTTGGAGTTTTCCTTGTTGCAATGTCTTCTTAAAGTCAGAATCGCACCGGCAATAGGTGTTCCATATCTGGGCAGCTGCCAGGTTGCCGATGGTATAGGTCGGAAAATAACCGAAACTGCCATGAGCCCAGTGGATATCCTGCAATACCCCGTTAGCATCTGAGTCAACCTTGACCCCAAGGTATTTTTTGTATTTTTCGTTCCATAGTACAGGTAGATCAGAGGCTTTAAGTGTGCCTTCAATCAAACCTTTTTCCAGTTCAAAACGGATAAGTACATGCAGGTTATAGCTTACCTCGTCTGCCTCCACCCGAATCATTCCAGGATGTACTCGGTTGATATAATGGACAAAGTCATCCAAGAGGATGCTCTCGAACTGGTTCGGGAGAAATTCCTGCAGCACGGGAAAATGTTTTTCCCAGAAGGGGTGGCTGCGACCGATTATATTTTCCCACAGACGTGACTGTGACTCATGAATACCAAGGGAAACGCCTTCATCAAGAGGGGTATCGGCATGCTCTGCGCTGATATTCTGCTCATATAAGGCATGGCCACCTTCATGCAGGGCGCTGAATATGAACTCCAGGGAATCTGGCCTGAAACGGTTGGTCACCCTCCGGTCGTTGTGGCCGAGGCTCGTGGTAAATGGGTGAGCTGATATATCCTGCCTGCCCCTGTCGAAGTCATAACCGATTTCTGCCAGGAGCCTTTCAGAAAAGCGCACCTGGTCCTGCAGTTGCATCGGCTCCATTTTTGCCAGGTTCTCAGGGATGGTATTTTCTTGAAAAGCTTTATGCTGCAGCAGTTGGCTGAGCTCTAATTGCAGACTTCCAAAAAGTGCATCTAGGTCATGGGTGGTCAACCCCTCTTCGTACAGGTCAAGAAGTGCGTCATAAGGGTGGTCTTCGAAGCCCAGGAAGTCAGCTTTCTGTCTGCACATGGAGATGACTCTTTCAAGCAGTGGCAGAAATTTGTTGAAGTTATTCTCTTTTCGGGCAGTTACCCAGACCGGTAAGGATTCAGAGGTTAACCTTGCAAAATCAGCAACGAATTTTTCAGGCAGTTTAGTATTCTTATCATATTCACGTTTCAGTACCCGCATGAGAGCCTTGTCGCCAGGGGATAAATCGTCCTGACTGTCAGAGAGTTTTTGTAATAGTTCTCCCAGGCTGGGCTCAGTAATTTTCTGGTGGGTAATTGTACTCAAGACAGAAAGTTGTGCTGCTCTCCCGTCGGCGCCGCCAGAAGGCAGCATCACTTCCTGGTCCCACTGCAACAGGGCCAGAATATTGTTCAGGTTTGTCAGTTCAGTTGCTCTTAAGCGTAATTCTTCAATTTTTTTCATTGTTTTTTCACTATTTTATAAAAAAAATTTTGCCATCTTTAGTCACTGTGGTAACTTGTTATCCTTTTAAATTCATCTCTAACAACATAGACTATTTGAACAGGGAAAGGAATCGGCAGCAATATGTATTTTCAAGATATTATCATGGAGTTGAATAAGTTCTGGGCTGAACAGGGCTGCGTCATCCAGCAGCCATATGATATGGAGGTGGGAGCCGGCACTTTTCACCCTGCCACATTACTGCGTGCCCTGGGGCCCGAACCGTGGAAGGCGGCATATGTGCAGCCTTCAAGGCGCCCCACCGATGGGCGTTACGGTGAAAACCCCAATCGCCTGCAGCACTATTACCAGTATCAGGTAGTGATAAAGCCATCACCCCTTGAGATCCAGGACATGTATCTTGAGAGCTTGAAACGGTTTGGCCTGAATCTGCTGGAGCATGATATTCGTTTTGTGGAGGATGACTGGGAATCACCGACTCTCGGCGCTTGGGGGCTGGGCTGGGAGGTCTGGCTGGATGGCATGGAAATTACCCAGTTTACCTATTTTCAGCAGGCAGGAAGCATTGATCTGCAGCCTATTACAGTCGAGATAACCTATGGCCTCGAACGTATAGCCATGTATTTGCAGAAGGTGGAGAATGTCTACCATTTAGCCTGGAACGAAGAAATTTCCTATGGCGAAATATTTCATCAGGCTGAAGTGGAGTTTTCCACGTTTAATTTTGAAGAAGCCAATGTCGATGCTTTGATTAATTTTTTTGATACTTATGAGTCTGAAGCCCACAAGCTTATCGCTAAAGGCTTGATTCTGCCGGCATATGATTACTGCCTGAAATGTTCCCATACCTTTAATCTGCTTGATGCCAGAAAGGCGATAAGTGTTGCCGAGCGCACACGTTACATTGGCAGGATCAGGAATATTGCCAGGCTGGTTGCCATGCAGTATACAGAACAGCGAAAAGAAATGGGATATCCGTTGCTGAAAGAAGATAAAGCTGCCTTGGGGTAGACGACACAAAGAAATGGCGGAAGTGCATGGGAATCGAACCCACCCACCAGGCTGTTAACCCGGTGCACCGGATTTGAAGTCCGGGAGGGCCACCAGTGCCCTTTCCACTTCCGCGTTAAATTATAACTTATTGCATTATATACAGATTTTAAAGACATTTTTTTTCTTTTTTGGTATAAAGAGACAACTTTTCCCTACTTTGGGAAAGGGGGAAATGGAATGAAATGTGAGCGTTTAATTTCTCTTGTAAAGAGCTGGTATTTAAAAGTCCAGGAGGAGGCCATGGCACCTGCCAGAATGGTGGCCTTCATGGAAAAGCATATCTCGCAATGCGAAGAGTGTCTTGCTGACCCGGATGTCAAGCAGGAGGCGGAAAAGATCAGGGAGATTGTTCTGCCCCCGTCCAAGGTCCCTAAGCCTAAGGCTGTCCGCGTACCCAAAGAAGAAGTTGCAAAGGACGTAGAAGAGCAGGAAGATGAGGCTGCGGAAGATGAAGAAGCGGATACCGATGAGGTTAGTGATGATGTAGATGAAGATGATGAAGATGATGAAGATTATGAGCCGGATTTAATAGATGAAGATGAAGAGATTTAAAGTCGGCCTTTAAAGTAAAATAAAAAAGCGCTCCACATGGAGCGCTTTTTTTATTTGTAAAATGGTGGCGATGCAGGGACTTGAACCCCGGACACCACGGATATGAGCCGTGCGCTCTAACCAGCTGAGCTACATCGCCACAAAAAATAGGGGTCAACTATGTTAAATTTCCCCTTACATGTCAACAGGAAAATAACTCTTTTTACTGCGTAAAGACCCAGTCGGGGTACGTATACGCGATTTTCAATAGTAACAAAAACAAAAAGAGCCTCGGCTGTACTTGAGGCTCTTTTTGTCATATGTAAACCCGGCTAAATTTTTAGCCGGGGGAAGGGCTTTACATCATGCCGCCCATGCCACCCATACCGCCCATGCCACCCATACCGCCTGGAGGCATACCCGCAGCACCGCCGGCATCCTCTTCAGGATGCTCAGCCACCATACACTCAGTGGTTAGAAGCAGACCTGCAACACTTGCAGCATTCTGCAGAGCAAAACGGGTTACCTTGGCAGGATCAATGACGCCGGCCTTGATGAGATCTTCATACTCTTCATTGTCAGCGTTAAAGCCCATAGCATCTTTCATTTCCTTTACATGCTCAACAATGACGGAACCTTCGCGTCCTGCATTGTTTGCGATCTGACGTACAGGTTCTTCCAAAGCACGTGCAATCAGCTTTTTACCAAGGCTCTGGTCACCTTTCAGCTCAAGGTTTTCAAGGACCTTGAGGCAGCGCAGATACGCAACACCGCCACCGGGAACAATGCCCTCCTCAACAGCAGCACGGGTAGCATTCAATGCATCTTCCACCCGGGCCTTGCGTTCTTTCATCTCTGTTTCAGTAGCTGCGCCGACATTGATTACAGCAACGCCGCCAATCAATTTAGCCAGACGCTCCTGCAGTTTCTCGCGGTCATAGTCGGATGATGACTCATCGATCTGGGCACGGATCTGTTTGACCCGGCCTTCCAGTTTATCTTTGTCGCCACCACCGTCAACGATGGTTGTATTATCTTTATCAATGACAATACGCTTGGCAGTGCCAAGGTCATTGACCGTTATGTTTTCAAGCTTGATGCCAAGGTCTTCGGTAATAACCTGGCCGCCGGTGAGGATGGCGATATCTTCCAGCATAGCTTTCCTGCGGTCTCCGAAACCCGGAGCTTTTACAGCAGCAACATTCAATGTGCCGCGCAACTTGTTGACCACCAGTGTGGCCAGGGCCTCACCATCAACATCCTCTGCGATAATCATCAAGGGTTTGCCCATTTTGGCAACCTGTTCAAGGATTGGCAGCAGGTCTTTCATGGTGCTGATTTTCTTTTCATTGATAAGAATGACCGCATCTTCAAGGTTGACTTCCATCTTTTCAGGGTCAGTCACGAAATAGGGAGAAAGATAACCCCGGTCAAACTGCATACCTTCAACAACATCAAGGGAAGTTTCCATGGCTTTTGCTTCTTCCACGGTTATAACGCCTTCCTTGCCTACCTTGTCCATGGCTTCTGCAATAATGTTGCCTATGGTCGGGTCATTGTTAGCGGAAATGGTACCTACCTGGGCAATTTCCTTTTGTTCCTTGGTGGGGTTGGAAATCTTTGTCAACTCAGCAACAATAGCCTCTACACTTGCATCAATACCGCGTTTGATGTCCATTGGGTTAGAGCCGGCAGCTACCAGCTTGGAACCCTCGGCGTAGATGCCCTGAGCCAGGATAGTGGCAGTTGTTGTACCATCACCGGCTACGTCACTGGTCTTTGAGGCAACCTCTTTCACCATCTGCGCGCCCATGTTTTCAAATTTATCCTTTAACTCAATCTCTTTGGCAACACTGACGCCGTCTTTTGTAATTGTTGGGGAACCAAAGGATTTTTCAAGAAGAACATTACGTCCTTTGGGGCCCAAAGTAACCTTGACAGCATCTGCCAGGGTATTAATACCTTTGAGAATCGACTCGCGGGCTTTCACTCCGTATTTTAAATCTTTTCCAGCCATAATTATCTATCTCCTCTTAGCCAATTTTGTCTATTGGTATCTATCTAAAATCGTTTAAATTTATAGTTAAAAGAGTATTGCTGTTATTCAACAACGGCGAGAATATCATCTTCGCGCATGATAAGATGATCAACACCGTCAAATTTAACATCTGTACCGCCATATTTACTGAAGAGGACACGGTCGCCAACTTTTACATCCATTTCAATCCGCTCGCCTTTGTCATTCAGTTTGCCTTTGCCAACAGCAATTACTTCACCCTCAGCTGGTTTTTCCTTAGCAGAGTCAGGGATAATAATACCGCCTTTAGATGTTTCCTCCTCTTCCAAACGCTTGACCAGAATTCGGTCATTCAGTGGACGAACTTTCATTTTTTTCCTCCATATACTTGTTAGTTAGCACTTTTAAAATGTTTCCCGATTAAGCAAGTATCTGCTCAATCTCGAGAACAAGACAGTTTTCATTTAACTAAAACCCTGAAAAACAAGGTTATTTTGGCATTTATGCCAGGATGCGCGAAACTATAGGCACTATATTTTAAAAATCAAGAGAGGATTTAAAAAAAATTATACTTCAACTACCCAGCCGTAAGGATCTTTTTTGTATCCGTTCTGAATGGCCTGCAGTTCATCAAATAACTTCTGGGCAAGTTCCCCGGTTTTTCCATTATTTATGATGCAGGTCTGGCCTTTATAGTTGAGTTCTCCGACCGGTGAAATTACGGCAGCAGTGCCGGTGCCGAAGATTTCCTGCAGGCTTCCCTTTTCATTTGCAGCCAAAACATCATCAATGGAGATTCGTTTTTCAGAGACCCTCAAGCCCCAGTCTTTCGTCAGTTGCAGAACTGAATCTCTCGTGATCCCCGGCAGAATGCTTCCTGTTAACGGAGGCGTGATAAGCTCATCACCAATAAGGAAGAAAATATTCATGGTACCGACTTCTTCTATATACTTACGCTCAATAGCATCAAGCCAAAGCACCTGGGTATATCCCTGCTCTTGTGCTTCGACAGCAGCCATAATGCTGGCAGCATAATTACCTGCAGTCTTGACATTACCGACTCCGCCGGCAACAGCACGGACATACTTGTCGGTCACAAAGATTTTCACAGGATTGAAACCTTCAGGATAGTAAGCTCCAACAGGGCAATTTATAATGAAGAAAATATATTGTTTGGCAGGCCTGACCCCGAGTCCAGCTTCTGAAGCAATCATGGTTGGCCTGATGTAGAGCGTGGCTCCGTCAGCCCTGGGAACCCAGTCCTTGTCGAGGGCAACAAGTTTTTTCATGGCGCTATAGACATCATCCACAGGAATTTCAGGCATGCACATCCTTGTGGCTGACACATTCATTCTTTTCAGGTTGTCCATTGGCCTGAAAAGATAGATTTTGTCATCATTGCAGCGGTATGCTTTAAGGCCTTCAAAAATTGCCTGGCCGTAATGCAGAGCCATGGCTGCAGGATCAAGGGAAAAATTCTCATACGGTTTGATTGCAGCGTCATGCCAACCAATCTGTTCGTCATACAACATGACAAACATGTGATCTGCCATATGCTGTCCAAACCCTAGAGAATTTTCATCCGGCTTTGCCTTGAGAAGGTCGGGAGCCGTTTTTTCCATCCGTATATCCATGCAGCACTACTCCTTAATATAAGCTTCTTTTTGCTTTTCCTTTTCAGTACAGTATATTAGTAAACAAGAGAGGATTTTTAATTATTAAAAAAATGAAAATATAGCCTATACCCCCAAGCTCATGAAATTGCAACTTTATATACAAAAGTTTTCGGGGAGCAGCATCAAAGGTACAAGTACAGATAAACTACATACTCAGGGTAATTCCCTTGAAATTATTAATGTAAGCAGAGCCCCAAAAGGACAAGAATTTAGTTGCCAGGATTGAATGTATGGATACACAACCTGAAATCAAACCCGAAAAGCCGTTCAGTCCTCTTATATTTAGGTATTTCTTGCTGCTTTTTCTTGTATCGTTCCTGTTGCTTGGTAAGCTTCTCTGGCCTTTCTTTTCGATTTTGATCCTATCCTTTCTCCTGGCCGGACTTTTTCAGCCAGTCTTCAAGTTTTTTCATTTAAAGCTCAAATTTTCAGAACAATTCTCTTCACTGGTCACCTGTTTTCTTATTATTGTTGTGGTCTTTGTGCCGCTCATGATATTTGTTGCTGCCCTGTCAAGGGAAGTCTTGAGCCTCTATCCTCTGATAAAGGGCAAAAACCTGGCTGTCATGATGCAGCAGCTATTGGAAGAGAATCAAACCGTTGGCAGGATAAAGGATTTTTTTGCCGGCTTCGGTATTGAATTGCATCCGGAACGGTTGACGCGGGTGCTCTCTGAGTTTGGAAAAGTAGCTGGGCTCTTTCTTTATAACCAGGCAAGCTCATGGGCTGCAAACATCATGAATTTTGTCTTCAGCTTTTTCATGATGATCATTGTCATATTTTTTCTTTTAATCGATCAGGAGCGCTTCATCTCCTATATTCTGGAACTTTCGCCGCTACCTGACCAGCAGGAGCGCCAACTCTTTAAAAGATTTGAAGAAATTGCCAAGGCTGTTCTGGTCGGTAATGGATTATGCGGGCTGCTCCAGGGTTTTCTGGGGGGAGCGGCTTTTATGTTCTTTGGTATAAACTCTCCCATTTTATGGGGAGGTGTCATGGCCATCCTGGCATTTCTCCCCATTGTCGGGATCGGGCTCATCCTCGTTCCGGCCGCCATAATACTTTTCTTGAAAGGAAGTATTGGGATCGGGATTTTTATGCTTGTCTTCTATGCTGCCCTTTCTTTTTCTGTGGAGTATCTTTTGAAACCCTGGATGGTTGGTGAACGGGTGAAGATGCATACGTTGCTTGTTTTTCTCTCCATTCTAGGAGGACTGAGCGTCTACGGTGTTTTGGGGATTATCTACGGCCCCTTGATTGTCACGGCATTTCTTTCCCTGGCAGATATATACCGTAAGAACTACAGCGAATATGTGAGAAAAGCCACCTGCTAAAAGAGCAATAAAAAAGTCCGGCCATATTGTATGACCGGACTTTGGATTTTCTGGCTCCCCGGGCCGGACTCGAACCAGCGACAGGGTGGTTAACAGCCACCTGCTCTACCAACTGAGCTACCGAGGAATAGTATCAGAAGCGGGTTGTATAGTATATAAAATGCACTAAGTCAATACCTTAGCAGCAAAGAAATTTAAATCTTTTTCCTGCCAAATTCAACCTTTTTCCTTGACGGAAAACTGTCTAAAATGGTAGGGAGTATGGTCTTTACCATCCTAGTGGATCGGGGCGTAGCGCAGCCTGGTTAGCGCGCCTGCCTTGGGAGCAGGAGGTCGCAGGTTCAAATCCTGCCGCCCCGACCATATAGTCTGATAATATTAGTCACAATAAAAAAAGCCCCGGCAAATTTGCCGGGGCTTTCCTGTCTTCACTTGAACCTTTTATCCGATTACATGAAACGATATTCCAAGCCAAGGGCCAGAAAGGTGATGCTTTTCTTATACTCAACATTGCCAATGGGAGAAGTAAAAGACTCCTCCTTATAGAATGTATGGCCGATTGATAAATTGCCATGGAATTTCTCATTAAAGGCATACGCTACGCCGCCACCAATAGTATTGGCATCAAGTTCCGGGTTTTCCGGCAGCATGTATTCAGGATCCATGCCCAGTTTGGTATACAGGTAGCCTATGCTGCCCAGGAGTTTATCGTTGAATATATACTCAAGGGCTATGCCTAAATCATAACCGTTTTCCACATTCTCTTCTGCGCCACTCCAGTCAGCGTTCTCATTGAAGTAGTAAGTCAGGTCAGCTTCAGCTCTCAACTTGTCGGTAAAGTTGTAGGAAATACCAAGACCCAGCAACGCCGGCAGGTTTCTGGTTGTTTTTTCCCCATCAACAATGCCGCGAAGCGCAAGGATGTCTTCGCCTTCATAAACAGTAGCTTTAAAATCAAGATCTGTTTCTATCTCATAACGGATGCCTATATTAAGGGCATCATTGGGTGCTATATTGAGGCCAATAATACCACCCCAACCGGAAGCATCCTGATCATATTCCGCTATTGCAGTTAAAGGATTTACTCCCGGAATTGCTGGACTTCCGCTCGAGTTGAGAACTACTGAACCGTTGACTGTTCTAAAAGCATCTATATATCTCACGGCCAGAGAGACAGAAAATATTTCATTAAAACTGAAAGCACCGCCAAGGGAATAGCCCAGATAATAGCTTTCAGCATTGAGTGACTGGCTGACTATTGTATCATAAAAGCCCTGGGATTGTTGCATTATGCCAGCTGCAATCAAATTGGTCGTAAGGTTGCCATTGCTAAAGTCAACCTTGCCTCCACCTCCATAATTTGAAAAGGCGGCGAACAATGACCATTTGCCTGAATTATAGACGCCAAAAACACCAGGAACATAAGAAGGTTCATCGGATTCAAAACTGGTGCCGTTAATAATATTTTCATAATCTTTAGCCAGGAACTGGATTGAACCATTAATTATAAAGCCCTGTTCAAGCTTTACGGTTCCTGCCGGGTTGTAGGCAGCTATATCTGCATAATCTGTTGCTGCATTCCGGTTTAAAGTCCTGATATATTCAGCACTCCAGTTCGTTTTGTTGTCAACTGCTCCCGCAAATACTGTTGATGCAACAGCACAAGAAAGAACCAGCCCCCCAACACATGTTAAAACTTTTTTCATTCTTACCCCTCCTCCTAATTAAATTTTATTCCACGATAAAACCTTTAAACAATATTCTAAGATTTAAGGGAGTTTTGCAATTCACCTTCCAGCTACTAACTAATATCTGGGTGAAATGTCAAATGCAATTTACTTCAACTAATTGATTTTTTAACCGATTTTGTATCTTCAGTTGCAGGAAATAAACAAAATTTATTTGCGGCAGGTGAATGAACCGTTAATTATTTTAAGTAATATTGCTTGGTTGCAGGGAATCGACAATTTCATTTGCAGCATGAAGAATGGCTTGGGGTGAATGGCTAATCTGACTAGGTAACGGGACCATGAGACGGGCATCAGGAGAAAAGCGGATATTGTTTTTTGCTTCTTCAACGAGCGCGAGAATTTTTTGAGGCCCGACAGGAGTTTTCTCATGAAAGGAAAAAACAAGCATGTTTTTTCCCTGCTCAAGTTTGCTGATCATTATTTTTTTCATCTTAATTTTTAAAGACATCATATCAAATAGATTATGGGTTTCCTCCGCAAGGGCACCATACCTGTCCTGTAGTTCATCTTTGAAGTCCGCCAGTTGCCCATGATCTTCTACCCCGGCTATTTTACGGTAGGCTATATAACGTTGTGGAGTATCTGCAATGTATGATTCCGGAATGTAGGCTGAAAGCTGCAGGTTAATTTCCGGTTCAATAGTTTCGATTACCTCTTTATCTGCATCTTTTCGTTTTAAGTCGGATACGGTTTTTTGCAGGAGTTCCAGATAAAGATCATAACCTACGGCCGCAATATGACCGCTCTGAGAGACGCCAAGGATATTGCCCCCACCCCGGATCTGCAAATCGCTCATGGCAAGCTTGAATCCCCCTCCCAATTCGGAGTGGTCAAGAAGGGCGCGGAGACGCTCCTTAGCCTCTTTTGCCAGTCCATCAAGGCTTGGAACCAGCAGGTAGGCATAGGACTGTTCGCTGCTTCTGCCAACCCGGCCGCGCAACTGATGGATTTCAGCCAATCCCAAACGGTCAGCCCTTGTTATTACAATGGTATTGGCACTTGAAATGTCTAAGCCCGATTCAATAATCGTGGTGCAGACCAGGACATCTATTTCCTTGTTGACAAAGCGAACCATGATTTCTTCCAGCTGTTTTGCTGGCATTTGGCCGTGGGCAACAGCTATCCTGGCCTGGGGTGTAAGTTTTTTAACCTTGTGGGCCATTTCCTTAATTGACTGGACCCTGTTGTGGACCAGAAAAGTTTGGCCACCCCTTTGCAATTCCCTGGTTATTGCCTCCTTAATGACCAGTTCGTCATAGCGGGCAACAAAAGTCTTAATGGGACGCCTCAGTTCTGGTGGTGTGTTGATGACCGAAAGGTCCCTGATGCCGAGCAGTGAAAGCTGTAATGTTCTTGGGATAGGAGTGGCACTTAAGGTGAGAACATTGACCTCGGCCTTGAATCGTTTGATTCTTTCCTTGTGGCTCACGCCAAAACGGTGCTCTTCATCAACTATGAGCAGGCCCAGTCTGTTAAACTGCACATCTTTGGAAAGAAGCCGATGGGTCCCGATGATCATGTCTAATTTGCCTGCCTTGAGGTTGCCTAGAATTTTCTTTTGTTCAGCCTGTGTGCGGAACCGGTTAATGCTTTCAACCAGCACCGGGAAACCGGCAAAACGATCCAGAAAGGTTTTTGCGTGCTGTTCAGCCAAAACAGTTGTGGGTACCAGCATGGCAACCTGAAAACCATCCTCAATGGCCTTGAAAGCCGCCCGAACAGCAACTTCTGTTTTTCCATATCCCACATCGCCACAGATTAGCCGGTCCATAATCTGTTCTGA
>CP070776.1:1705748-1716074 GCA_020346205.1 Deltaproteobacteria bacterium | reverse complement strand
GCTCAGGGCATGGAGTCTTAATATCTGAAAACGGTAGACGGTATGAAGGTAAATGGCTCAACGATTTGCAAAACGGCCAGGGAACACTGATTATGCCTAATGGAGAAAAATATATAGGTGATTTTAAAAACGGGATACAACAGGGACAAGGGGTTTATACATTTCCCAACGGTGAAGTTTATACCGGCGCTTTTGACAAGGGCGAACCCAATGGCTGGGGTGTCCATACATATCCCACCGGTGAAAAATACGAAGGAGAGTTTAAGGACAGCCTCTATGATGGGAAAGGAACCCAGTCCTTACCTGACGGCAGAAAGTATGTAGGAGAATTCCGCCGGGGCAAGGCCAGGGGTAAAGGCACACTGACCCTTGCCAATGGTGAAAAATATGTAGGAAATTTTGCTGAGGGCTTGGCAAACGGCAAAGGCAAGTACTTTTTCCCTGATGGCACAGTATATGAGGGGGAGTGGAAAGATTTTAAATACCACGGAAAAGGAACCATTGTGTTTTCTGATGGAAAGTATGTAGGAGAATTTAAAAACGGCAAAAGGGATGGTGCCGGCACAATCACCTTTGCTGATGGAGAGGTATACGAGGGCAGTTGGAAGGATGATAAAAAACATGGATTTGGCAAACTGACCACCTCTGCCGGCGAAAAAATTGAAGGGCAATGGTTGGAAGACACATTCATTGAAGATAAAGACTAACGTACTGTTATTGTTTATTTTTATTATTGCAGCGCTGCATTTTGGCTGCAACCCATCTGATATTTCTCAGAATAAAGGCGAGGGCGCTATGAAAGTTAAAGTCGTTTCCCTGGAAAAATGTTCTGCAACTCAGCCTACTATTGAATTGGTAGAAGATGTGGCAAGTGAATTGGGCCTGAAAATAAACCTTGAGCATGTAGTTGTAAAAACCAAGGAAGGTGCTGTTACGTATAGACACATTGGTAGCCCAACAGTCCAGATTGATGACCTTGATATAGACCCTGGCGCAAGAGAGATTAAACAATTTGGAATTACATGACGACGCTACGGGGCATCGTCGATGCCCTCAAAAGATCTGATCACAGCAGCCTTTCAGGAAGCTCTGGAGAAAAATCAGGGCAGATAAGCTTGAGAAGTGCTGAGTCAGGCTTTCCGGGAAAAGGTCATATAAAACTGGAAATACTAAGGGAATGACAGCCCCGGCTCTATAAGTATCGACAACCTGTAACATCCTTTCACATGCCAAATCAGTACCCACCCTTAACCTTATTTTTGTCATATAAAACTGGCAAATATTAAAACAAAATGATACCCTGTTAGGTAAAAATACCGAGACGGGGTAAGCCATTAATACAGCTTAAGGCTGTGCCAATGAGCCTTTCTCTGGTTATTTTGTTTTGTTTTGTGTCAGAAGGGCGCAGTAGTGTCAGCATATAACTTACCCATATTGCCTCTTGTCTTGTTGCAAAGTGTTTTATGCCGGCAGTTATGTCGTGAGATGTAAAGCTATGGCTAAGAAAAAAACAAAAGCAAAGGCCCAAAATAATAATTCACTGTTGAACCAGTTGGACTTGATCAGCCTTATCGATTCCATGACGCTGGGGATGCTTTTTGTGGACTCTGCAAGACGGGTGATTGGTGTTAACCGTTTTCTGGAGGCTTTAACAGGTTACAACCGTGAAGAGGTTGTTGGTGTTTACGGTGAAAATGTAATTCGTAGTAACCTGCTCAGCAAAGGTGATCCTGTTGGCAAGGTTCTCGAGTCAGAAAAGACAATGACCCTTGAAGGGGACATCATCAATCAGAGCCGCAAAAAAATTCCCATCCGCTTTACCATATCTCCTTTAAATCTCTCATCAGGAAAAACGGCAGGTGCCATGATAATCCTTGAGGATATTTCCCTCCTCAAAGACCTTGATGAAAAAATTCACGGTTTTTCCGGAAAAGGTGAGATTATTGGGCAGAGCCAAAAAATGCTGGAAATCTTTGAGCTCCTGCCCATAGCAGCAAGAACAGATGCCTCTGTCTTGATTACCGGCGAAACCGGCACAGGCAAGGACCTTGTTGCCGAGGCTATCCATAAAGCATCCAACAGGTCGAGGTATCCTTTCATTAAGGTCAATTGCGGTGCGCTGCCTGAGTCGCTCCTTGAGTCTGAACTTTTTGGGCATGTGCGCGGCGCTTTTACCGGGGCCGATAAAGACAAACCCGGCATGTTTCGTTTAGCACATGGTGGGACGCTGTTTCTTACCGAAATCGGCGACCTGTCATTGCCGCTGCAGGTAAAAATTCTCACGGTTCTTGATGATAAAGAGTTCTTTCCTGTTGGCGGGTCAAAAAAAGTCTCAGTTGATGTACGGATAATAGCTGCTACCCATAGGGATTTAGGTGAACTCGTAACAGCAGGAAAATTCCGGGAAGATCTTTTTTACCGGCTTAATGTTCTGCGTCTGCATCTGCCTCCATTAAGAGAACGGGAAAATGATTTTCGCCTGTTGCTCGATCATTTCTTCAATGAGTTTAGGGCAAGTCTGAACAAAAAGACAAAAGGATTCAGCAAAGCGTGTCTCAATATTTTATCAAACTACAGCTTTCCTGGAAATATCCGTGAACTAAGAAATATCGTTGAGTATGCAGTTAATGTTTGCCCGGCTGAAACCATTCGGCCTGAGCACTTGCCGAAGTCCATGTTGAGCACGCCACAGATGCCACCGCCATCACTCTCCCGCCCTGTTGCTCCAAGCCAGGAAATCAGGGAAGCAGTACTGGATAATTCTGCAAAGGAGGCTTCTTACTCTTTGCCTGTTGCCGGCGGCTGGGGCGAGGTTGAAAAGGATATGATACTGAAGGCCTTGACAAAAACAGGCGGTAACCGGAGCAGGGCATCTGAGCTGCTAGGTTGGTCCCGCAGCAAGTTATGGAGAAAAATAAAGCAGCATGGCCTTGAATAATTTTTTGATCAATTCGAAATTGATAAACCTGATCGATTTAGACCGATAGATGAGTGCAGGTAGATGAAGGTACTGATTACAATACAAAAAAACGAAGTAGCACCCCGGTTTGACCAGACATCTGAAATCCTAATTACCGAGAGGGACGGAGATAAGGTTAGCGGTGAGCCCAGAATTATATTACTCACCGGCACATCCGGGGAAGACATCTGCAGTCTTGCCATAAAAGAAAACATTACACTGGTCATCTGTGGCGGCATTGAGGACACCCATTACCAATATCTCAAGTGGAAGAAGATAAAGGTTGTTGACAGGGTCATAGGCCCGTATGAAGAGGCTTTAAATTTTGCCATAAAAAATAATCTTAAATCGGGTGCAATTCTTCCGGGTGCAAGCATAAGCGGGGAACAGCCATGAAAAAAGAACCGGGCTGGATAAAAAGGATTTTCATCGATGTTGATGAATACCATAAGACGATGACGTCCCCCGAACGTTACAGGAAATTTCGCCGGACACTGTTTTTGATAATGACGGGAACTTTTTTGATCCCTCTCATATTGACCACAATGTTGAGCTATTTCGAATACCGTTCCCAGATGCTTACAAACCTACGTTGGAATGCTGAAAGTGCCACAAGGACCGTTGAAGCTTTTTTGTCAGAGCTCAAGGCGACCATGGTTTTTGCTGTTGAAGGGCAAACGTTTGAGGAGCTTATTGATAAGGACAACCTTAAGCAACTATACCACCGCCTTAAGTCTAACTACCCAGGAGTAGTGGACTTGGGCATAATTGATCATAAGGGCATCCAAAGGGCATATGCAGGGCCCTATGACCTTTTAGGAGAGGATTACAGTGATCAGGACTGTTTTAAGGCTGTCACTGCAAGTAAAGTATTTATTGGCAAGGTTGAAAAAGGTTCCAGAAGTGTGCCGCATTTTTGCATTTCGGTTAGTGGATTTACCACTAGCACAGGACATAACTGGGTCTTCAGGACCAGTATTGATGTTACGACTCTTGATAAATATATTGACAAATCAGGCACCGGCGCATTGTCTGACATTTTTCTTGTTTCCCGCAAAGGTGAACCTCTGCTACAGTCTACCTCCCTGAATTTTGGTCCCCCCTTAAGTCCCTACCCGTTTGATCTGCCGCACAACCGCATCGGCATAACCATTTCCGAAGAAAGAGGGGTCTGGGACTATGTTGTTTTGAAAGCTGTTTCCTATGTTGAAGGGACTCCCTGGGCGCTTGTTCTTATGAAGCATGGATACCTTTACGGAAAAGACTGGTCTTTCTTTAAGGCCCGGTTGTTTTTTATTGTATTGATCAGCACCTTGGTGGCATTGCTTGTCATTTTTCGAATCACCAACCTGTTTGTAAGCCGTATACGTGAGGCAGATGAAAAGCGGGAGTCAATGTTGGCCGAAGTGGAACATACGAGCAAACTTGCCTCAATCGGGCGCCTTGCAGCGGGTGTAGCCCATGAAATAAATAACCCCCTGGCAATTATCAGTGAGAAAACAGGCTTGATTAAGGACCTGCTAGAGCTTTCTGAAGATTTTACATACAAAGCAAAGATCGCCACTGAGATTCATGGCTCATCTGAAGCGGTCAAGCGCTGCAAGGTCATTACCCACCGGCTTTTGGGTTTTGCCAGACGTATGGATGTAACGCTTGAATCCATCAACATCAATATCCTTATGCGGGAAGTACTAAGTTTCCTTGACCAGGAAGCACTTTATCGAGGTATTCATATTGAACTTAACCTTATGGAATCATTACCTGTCATTGAAAGTGACCGGGGCCAGCTCCAGCAGATCTTTCTCAACCTGATTAACAATGCAATTGATGCAATTGATAAAGATGGGGCGGTTACCATATCGACAAAATTACGCGATCAGACCTCTATACAGGTTGATATAACTGACAATGGCAAGGGAATACCACAGGAAATTATTAGCCACATATTTGAGCCGTTTTTTACCACAAAGGACAGCGGCGAAAAGAAAGGTACCGGCCTTGGACTGTTTATAACCTATGGCATTATTAAAAAGCTTGACGGACATATTTCCGTACGGAGTAGTGTTGGGGTTGGCACTACCTTTACCGTGATCCTGCCAATTAAAATTAATTTGAGGCGGAGGGCCCGTGATGTCGAAAGCGAAACTCTTGGTAGTTGACGATGAAGTCGAATTTGCCACCACCCTGGCAGAGCGGTTAAATATAAGGGGCTTTGAAACCACTGCCTGTTTCTGTACTGAGGATGCGATGGCTCTTATCCATGCCAAGGACATACCTGACGTGGTTTTGCTTGATTTAAAGATGCCTCGCATGGACGGCATGGAGACACTTCGGGAAATTAAAAAGTATAATCCAACCATTGAGGTAATCATGTTAACCGGGCACGGGGCCGGCATTCCTTTAACTGGAATTGATGGTGCAAAGCGTGATTTTTTTGACTGTGTCTTAAAGCCGGTTGAGATTAATGATCTAACCAGGAAGATCAATCAAGCCGTGGCAAAAAGGCAGGCTGCCCTAAAAAAGGGGGGAATGAATGAGTCCGCGTAGTAATGACAGCCTCAGGGAGTTACAGCTTGCTTTTATTGGTAAAGTAATGGCGGGCCTTTCCCATGAGTTTAAGAATCACCTGGCTATTATCAGAGAACTGAGCGGCCTGATTGGAGACCTGCTTATGCTTGAAGAGCAGGAGCAGCCAATGAACATCGAGCGCTATAAAAAAAATATTGCCGGAATAGATGAACGAATTACCCAGGCGGCAGAAATGTGCCGTTTTCTAAGCAGCTTTTCGCACCGTATGGACCAAGCCCTTTCTTCATTTAATGTTAACGATGTATTGCAGGAATTAATTTATCTGCTGCACCGATTTGCTCATCAGAAACAGGTTAAGCTGGCCCCTTCATTTGCAGAGGGCCAGCCTACAATATTTAATAATCCCTCTCTTCTGCAATTTGCAATTTTCTGTAACATCTGGCCCCTGCTTGAATCACTTGAGCCGGAGGGAGCAATCTTAATCGCAACAACTCAGCAGGACAATGCTGTAGAAATTGTTGTAAAATCAGAGGGAGCCATGAAGGGGCAAACAACCGATAATCCTTTTCAGGAAATGCTTCCAGAAGCTTTGCATGTTTTGGGGGCGGGGTTGTCCCGTAAGGCCCCGGAAGAGTGTGCTGTAACAATTTCTTCCCTTGAAGGCCCTTAAAAGAGCAAATTGCAGCAACTTGCCTGCCTGCTCATTTCTCCTGCCACTACCAACCTAGATGTTTGTTTTAATATGTTTCATTACAAGACAGCTACAGCTGGGCCCAGGAATGATCTTTCTTTTTCATATAAATATCTAGTATTTTTAAATAAAACAAAATAAATACGTATTAATACCTAGGGGGAGTGTTTCTTTTTGTTTCGCATTGGTTCTTTGTGAGGGCCTTTCTCTTCGGTGAAATATCAATAACATGCTGATTTAATTAAAAAAAGACATAATTGGCACAGGTCTTGCTTAATTAATGGTGACAATAAGCGTTGAAAGAATACAAACGGCGCTCAACCAAGGAGGCCAGCTATGAAAGACATCTTAATAAAATTCCAAAAGACTATGATGGCAGCAACTTACGCCGAAGCCGGTGAGTGGGACACTGCAAGAGAAATGACTCCAGAAATTGTACTGTCACAGGAGCCAAACTGGTTAAACAGATTATTTACTGCCATCACATTTGCTGAATCAGGACTCCATGACGAGGCGGTTCGTTATATGGAGCCAGTGCGTGTCAGGAACAGAGGTTACAGTTCCCCTATTACCAAAGAGTTGGGATTGAAAGGGGTTCAGCTGATGTATGGCACTGTTTCCATTTAATCCGGTTTATTAATAGTTAAGAATACATGGTGACTTCGACAGTCTTATTGGTTGCAGAGGATTCACTTTTTCTGCAGAACTTATCCGGCAGCCTAAAGCGCTTTAAAGCGTCAATAATTACAGCGGGCAGCAAACATGAGGCGCTGGAGGTATGCTCAAATTGTGAGGTAGATTTGGCTCTCTTGGATATAAGACAAAAAGGCAGCGATGCGATGCAGATACTAGCCCGCCTCAAGAAAAACCAACCGGAAACAGAGGTGATCCTGTTAAGCGATCCAAAAAATATAGCTCTAGCTATGCAGGGCATGCAACAGGGTGCATCTGATGATATAATAGTTCCTTTTGATATTGACTCATTTAGAAAAAAAATTAAGAGTGCTTTAAAGCGGCGAAAAGCAAGGCAGCAAAGAAACCTGATAAATATTTTTGAAGATACGATGGTAGCCGCAACGTTTGCCCAGGCAGGAGAACATAAGACAGCTCAAAAAATTTATGAGGATGGCAATAAGAGCTGATTATGAAAGAAAAAGGTCTAAGTCGGATGAATAATTAGGCAAGTGGACTGGATTGGTAAACACAATGGCCCTTTTTTTAGTAGAGGCACAAATGAATAAGCGAAAAGAAGGAAAAGTCGGCTGAAAATAATGTGCCGAGACGAAGGAGAATCCAATGAAAGAAATGAAAGTACTACTTGTTGATGACGAACAGAAATTTGTTAAGACCTTGTCTGAGCGTCTACAAATGCGTGACCTGGAAAATGAAACTGTTCATGACGGGGAACAGGCCTTGAATTTTGTTGATGACAAAGAACCGGATGTCATGGTTCTTGATCTCAAGATGCCTGGCATTGACGGCATGGAGGTCCTGAGACGTGTGACTAAAAAATTCCCGAACATGCGCGTAATTATTTTAACAGGACACGGGACAGACCGGGATGAAGAGGAGTCAAGGCGGATAGGAGTGTTTGATTACCTGAAAAAGCCGGTTGAAATAGATGTATTGGTGAGCCGCATCAAGGCTGCACATAAAGAGAAAATTGAGGACACTATGGCCGCAGCAGCCTTTGCAGAGGCAGGTGAATATGAAACGGCGCGCGGTATCATAGAAGATAAAGATAAGTAGGGCTTCAAAAAGCGGGAGCATGAAATGACAGAAAAAATCGAAGCCAGTGTGCTGCTGGTTGATGACGAGGAGCAGTTTTTGGATGCCCTTTCACAGCGCCTTGAGGCCCGGGGCTTAAAAGTGAATGCGGTGACCAGCGGAGAAGATGCTGTCAAACAGGTACAGAACCAAAATTTTGATGCAATAGTTGTTGACCTTGCCATGCCCGGCATCGACGGCATTGAAACCCTGAAGCGCATCAAGGAAAAACGTCCGGATCTGGAAATTATAATGCTGACCGGCCATGCAACTGTAAAAAGCGGCATTGAAGCGATGAAACTAGGAGCTGAAGACTTTCTTGAAAAACCTGTTGATCTGAATGAATTGCTGGAAAGGATCGGCGAAGCAAAGAATAAAAGAATGCTGGTTGTTGAAAAAGGCCGGCAGGAAGAGCTGAAGAAAATACTGAAGAGTAAAACCTGGTAACCCTAACCTAATTATAGAGTATATCCGGCAGGGAAACCTCGTTTAGTAAACTGGATTTTTTAAAATGGAAAATTTCCGGGATATGATAGGTGCGCCCCCATCCTGGCATGATGAAGAAAGTTTTAACACAACACCAGGCTCATATCCCCAATGAAAAAAGAAGGAAAAAAGCATGGCTTCTGAAAATCCGATTGTAAGTGATCTGGTTATTCCACTTGATAGATTTCCTCATATGTATGAGCACCAAACTCTCCATGATGCTGTTGAGGTGATTAATTCCTTTACATGTGGTGGGGATGACCGCCTCGGTTATGCAGAACTTCTGATCCTTAATGAGAGGAATCAGCTCAGCGGCCGTGTCAGCCTGCAAGATATCCTATTAAGCCTTGACCCACGCCTGAAAGAGTTAGCAAGGGTAAAGTCATTTGAAGGTAAAGTTTCAGAATTCCCCAACCTGGTCATTCTCTGGGAGGATTCTTTCTTTGTGGAGTGTACCAAATGGTCCCATATACACATCAGGGACCTTATGTCGCCTATAAAGCATATAGTCAAAGGGAGCGATCCGGTACTGAAGGCACTGGCCATTATGATAAACATACAACATGCAGTCCTGCCCGTTGTAGATAACAAGCGGGTAATTGGCGTCATCCGAATGAAAGAAATATTTAAATCGATAACTGCCAAGTGCAGGATATGATTTCAATAAAACAATAACTTCAGAAGGAGACAAGGATCAGAAGCTATGGCAAATTCAAATGCAGAAGTGGGGCTGGCAGTTGAAAAAACACCTGTAGACTGGAAGAGGATAATCTTTCTGCTGACTGGTGTGGTCTTGTTTGCTGTTGTTTATTATTCACCCATGTGGCCTGATGCGATCGATCCGCAGGGCGAACATTTTCTCCTCAGCAAAGAGGGGAAAGGTGCCATTGCAATTTTTCTTCTTGCTGCCGTTTGGTGGGTTTTTGAAGTTGTGCCCATTGGCGTAACCAGCCTCACAATCGGTATGCTGCAGGCATTGTTCTTTATTCGTCCTGCCAAGGTTGCGTTCACTGACTTCATGGACCCGTCTGTCCTGTTTATTTTCGGATCAATTGTAATAGGCATGGTTTTTACCAAGACCGGTCTGACGAAGAGGATCGCTTACAAAATGCTCTCCATTGTTGGCGAAAAGACCAGCATGATATACCTGGGTTGCTTTATATTGACAGCCGCCTTGACCCATATCATGGCCCATACCGCTGTGGCGGCCACCATGTTCCCATTGCTGATGGCCATTCATGCGCTTTATACAGACCAGGTAGGGCCGACCAAATTCGGCAAGGGACTTTTTATGGGTATGGCCTATGTGGCCGGTGCCGGCAGTATTGTGACCCTGCTAGGTGCAGCCCGCGGTGCAGTGGCCCTTGGTTTTTACAGAGACATCACAGGTACGGACATCAGCTTTTTTGAGTTAAGCTACTACATGGCTCCCATCGGCTGGATAATGACGTTTATCCTCTGGGGTTTTTTCATGTTTACCTGCAGGCCTGAAAAGTTAGCCATCCCCGGTCTCAGGGAGAAAGCCAATAGAATGTACAAGGAGCTCGGAGCCTGGTCCCTCCAGGAGATCATGGCCGCACTCATAGTTATAGCTACAATTTTTGTAATCTCAGGGAAATCTTTTGTTCCTGCCATGACCAACCTACACAAAACGGGCATTCTTCTCTGCTCAACTATTCTGTTCTTTGTTGTCAAAATACTTGATATTGATGACCTGGAAGAAATTCCCTGGAATATCATTCTGCTCTTTGCCGGCGCCATGTCCATTGGTTTCTGTCTCTGGGAAACCGGTGCAGCAAAGTGGATGGCCGTTAACTGGCTTACCATGTTCCAGAATGCCCCAGCCATTGTCTTTATTCTGGGCATGGCATTTTTCGTCATGATGATGACAAAC
>CP070776.1:1702335-1705648 GCA_020346205.1 Deltaproteobacteria bacterium | reverse complement strand
AGTATGCCCAATTCCATTTCCAAGGTGAAAACATCGGCGACCTATTGTGAAAAGAAAATAGCTAAGCATTTATCCGGTAAACCGGCGCAAATCTTATTGGAAATAGGTGGGCAAATTGATGGATTTGAGGGGCCTGCAGATCTAAGCTCAAGTGCCACATCGTCATTGGTTGTTCCAGTTCTGCCTATGGTGCCACAATATCTTCTTTTTTGGGAAGAAGAACCGGAGGATGGGTTTGATGCAAAAGCTAAGGTCCTTTTTGATCATCATGTTCTTGATTTTCTTGACCTGGAATCACTGGTTTTTTCTGCAGAGCGTTTTGCAGAAAGACTTGTTCTGTTAATTAAAAATTATGGTGAGTAACACAAAGTTGTTTGTATCTTTATATATGATATGTTGAATCGCTTTAGCATTACTTTAAATGACGCACTGGAGCATCCATATTGCAAGGAGTTAGCATGGGAAAACCTTTAAGTATGACCGGTTTTGGCCGGGGAGAAGCAAGCGGCAATGGGAGTTCTTGGATTGTTGAACTTCGTGCTGTCAATCATCGCTATCTTGATATAGGAGTGAAGTTGCCGAGACGGTTTATCGGTTGGGAAGATAAAGTCAAAAAGGAGATTTCTTCCTATCATTTCCGGGGGCGGATTGATGTTTTCATTACTTTTAGTGATGAAGGCGCCGAAACCGAAAGATTGAAGGCTGATATTCCATTGGCAAGGGAATATTTTGCCTGCCTGAAGGAGATAGCCCAAGATCTTTCGGTCCCGGGAGAACCGGATCTGGGAATGCTGGCATCATACAGAGATATTATTACTCCTCATGATGAAGAGGCCGGGGGAGAATTTCTTGAGAAACTCTGGCCTACTTTCAGAGAGGCGCTGGTAGCTGCTCTTTCAGAATGTCAGAAAATGAGGCAGAATGAAGGGGAGACACTCCAGAAGGATCTGCAAGACCGCTTAAAAAGCTTTCAGCAGAAGGTGGACGGTATTGAGCAATCCCTGCCCATGATAATGGAGAAAAGGGAGAACTCTTTAAAAGAACGCCTTGACATTCTTCTGTCAGGGGTTGATATTGACCCAGTACGTTTAGCCCAGGAAGTAGCTATCCTCGTTGATAAATCAGACGTGAGTGAGGAAATCGTCAGGCTTCGCAGCCACGTTGAACAATTCAGGGATTTTCTTGAAATAAGTGAACCGGTTGGGAGAAGACTCGATTTTCTTGTACAGGAATTCTTAAGGGAAGTGAATACAATTGCCTCTAAGATCAGTAATGCTGAAACTGCCCACATGTCAGTAAGCATGAAAAACGATCTTGAAAAAATACGTGAACAGGTGCAGAACCTGGAGTAGGGAGTTTGAAAATGGATGGAAGAATGATCAATGTGGGGTTCGGTAATTCGATTGTAGCAAGCAGAATTTTGGCAGTAGTGAATCCTCACTCTTCTCCTATGAAGAAAATGAAGGACGAAGCCAAACGAAATAATCGTCTACTTGATGTAACGGAAGGCAGAAGGACCCGTTCCATTATCATATTGGACAGCAACCATGTTGTTCTTTCATCTGTGCAGCCAGAGACCATAACACAGCGTTTTGTCCCGGCATCTTTACAGCAAAGTGTACAGGTTGAAGAGCACTAGAAAATACCATGGAACTTGGTAACCTTTTCATAATATCAGCTCCATCCGGTACCGGCAAAACAACCATACTCAGAGAAGTTTTTGCTATGATGGAGAAAGTTGTATTTTCTGTTTCACATACAACAAGGGCTCCACGCATTGGGGAACAGGAGGGAATTGATTACTTTTTTGTAAATAAAGATATATTTGCAACCATGCGGCAGCAGGGTCTTTTTCTTGAATGGGCTGAGGTGCATGGTAATCTATATGGTACCAGCAGTAGAGCAATCCAGGATGGTACTGATCAGGGCTTAGACGTTATCCTCGACATCGATGTTCAGGGTGCCAGTCAGGTCAAGGAAACATTGGGAGATAAGGGTATTTTTATCTTTATTTCTCCACCGTCCCTTAAAGAACTGGAAAGAAGACTAGCTGGCAGATCCACAGAATCAGAATCCGCTATTGCAACGAGATTAGCGAATGCCAGAGACGAGATGAATAGCATAGATCTTTATGACTATGTAATAGTAAATGATAAAGTGGATCATGCTGTTGAAATCCTGAAATCAATTATCATTGCTGAAAGAAGTAAAAAAAGACGCAGTAAGTCGGGACAACCTCTCAACATTATTCTTTGAAGTCCGATGGCCAAATCACCTTTGCGGAAATCTCGGAAAAACATTCTTACAAAAAAAACAATTTCCCGATCACATTCCAAATCAGAACAGCTTGTCTGGGGAATTCATCCGGTCCTTGAGGCCCTGCAGGCCTGTCCACAGGCAATTCGTGATATTAATGTTGAAAAGGGCAAGACTGGTCTTAGGCTGGAGCAAATTTTAGAGTTGGCACAAGAGAATTCTATCCCTGTCACTATGGTTTCGAGCAAGAACAAGGCTGGTGCGAGAAAAATTGACGAATTGCCAGAGCATGAAAAGTCTCAGGGTATCTCGGCCCGGATTGACCTGCCAACCCTGACACTTGAAGGTCTTCTGGATAAACTGAAAGATGTTTCAGGCCCCCCGCTTTTGCTTGCACTTGATTCTATTCAGGATCCTCACAATCTTGGGGCCATAATCCGTTCTGCAGTTGCAGCTGGAGTAAACGGTTTAATTCTTCCCAAAGATAGGAGTGCTCCGCTTACAGGAACAGTAATAAAAATTTCCGCAGGTTCAGCGTTTCATATTAATATTTGCAAAGTAACCAACCTTGTAAGCAGTTTTAAATTGCTTAAGAAGAATGGTATTTGGATCTTTGGAACAACTAAAGATGCATCACAGCCGGTCTATGATGCAGATTTAACGGTCCCTGCGTGTCTGGTTATTGGTAGCGAAGGAAAGGGTTTACGTCCCCTTGTTGCTGAACAGTGTGATCTGCACATTTCCATTCCAATGCAAAGTTCTCTGGACTCATTAAATGCCTCAGTGGCTGCGGGCATAATACTTTTTGAAATAGTTCGGCAACGAAGAGCTTCTCCCAGTTAGTCCTTTATTAAATCAGGCTTGAGTTATTAAGTACTTGGACCTGGTATGGCAGGAATATATACTGGCGGGGTCTTTTGCAAAAGCTAAATACTTGTCAATATGGCTGGGCAAAAGTATCAGTCTTAAATCTATCAATAATGAGATTGGCTAATGAATTCTATTGTGCAGGGTAGAGTTTTTCTGTTCTCTGTTTGAGATTTTCTTTGAAAGTTCC
>CP070776.1:1675931-1702235 GCA_020346205.1 Deltaproteobacteria bacterium | reverse complement strand
TGACAATTTTTAAACGATGCTCGGGAACCAGCTTGCCCTGGAACCCGGGCACTTTTTACCCCCATTAAATTCCGGGGCCACAGAATTTATTCTTGCATAAACGGGCAGGATAGCTGGAATCCTTTATAAATTTTTCAATGCACTTGGAGAGTTACTATGAATGGCAGGATCGATCGATGTCTGAGGGTCAATCTGACCGAGGGGAAACATAGTGTTGAAAAGATCGATCCGGACCTCATTGAAAAATTCATTGGCGGCCGCGGGTTGGGCGTAAAGATTTTTTCCAATGAGGTCAATCCACAAACAGATCCACTGGCACCGGATAACAAGCTGATTTTTATCTCCGGCCCCCTGGTCGGTACCGGCGCGGTTACCGGTGCCTCCTGTAATGTCATTACCAAGTCATCGCTGACCGGCACCCTTGCCTGTGCCAAGATGCGTGGCCATTTCGGCGCTGAGCTGAAATTTGCGGGGTTTGACATGGTTATCATCGAGGGCCGTGCCGAATCTCCGGTGATCCTTTCAATAATTGATGACAAAGTAAAACTTGTCCCGGCCCTGGAATACTGGGGCCGCACCACTGTTGATACAGAGGACCTTTTCAAAAAGAATCTCGGCGACCAGTGGGTAAGCCGTGAGACCTTTATGGCTACTATCGGGCCCGCCGGAGAACGTCTTTTGCCTCTGGCCAATATAATCAATGACCGTTTCCTGTCGGTAGGCGGCGCCGGTATCGGTGCGGTGATGGGATCAAAAAATCTTAAGGGGCTGGCGGTCAAGGGCCAGCATTCCCTGCAGGTGGCAGACGGCAACCGTTTCGTCCAGGTAATCAATACCCTGATTAACAAACTCAACAGCGCCCCTTTGACTTCGCAGTCCCTGTCACAGTGGGGGACGGCGTTTCTGGTCGGGCTCTGTTTTCAGAAAGGCATCCTTCCCCAGGATAACTTCCGCGGCGGCACCCTTTCCCTCAGAAATATCGGCACAGATGCCCTGAATTCAGCCTTTGCTCTCAGAAGCCGTGCCTGCTTTTCCTGTCCTGTAGGCTGTATCAAGAAAACCGATGTCAAGCATCCCACCTATGAAGGCAGGGGAATGGTTCCAACCTATCTGGCCATCGGCTCCCTCGGAGTCAACTGCGGGGTCAATGATCTTGAAGTTATCGGCATGGCCAACATGCTCTGTGCGGAAATGGGGCTCGATCCGGTGGCAACCGGCGGTACTCTGGCAACGGCCATGGAACTTGTTGCCCAGAAAGCCCTTACTCCTGAAGAGTTGAAAATTGACCTGAGCTTCGGCAACGGCGAAGCAATGCTTGAGGCAATCCGGTTGATGTCCACCAAGGGTGGGCATGCCAAGCGGTTGGGACAGGGCGGCAAAGCCCTGGCTGAATCATTTGAAAGGCCTGAAGTATTCATGGGCGTGAAAGGACTGCCCATTGCCCCGTTTGATCCCCGGTCTATCCAGGGTCTCGGACTCCACTTTGCCACCTGCAATTACGGTCCGCATCACCTCTACGGCAATACCTTTATAGATGAGCTGCTTAATGCCCATGAGAAACTCGACCCATGGGATTCGGAAGGCAAGCCTCAGCTGGTCAAGGATTACCAGGACACCACGGCGGTGATGGATTCCCTCGGGTTATGCAGTTGGCCGCTGATGGGTCTGAAGTTTAAGAATTACGTGCCAATGGTAAACAGCTGCCTCGGTACCTCCTTGAATGCAGACGATCTTATGCTGGTGGGAGAGAGGATCTGGAACATGGAACGATTGTTCAATATGAGCGCCGGCTTTGATGAAACGCACGACACCCTGCCCGAACGGTTTCTCAAGGAGCCTGTTGCTGAAGGACCTGCAGAGGGGCAGGTGAGCCGCCTGCAGGAGATGCGCCCTGCTTATTATCAGTTGCGAGGCTGGAGCGACAGGGGGGAGCCCTTGCCGGAAACCCTGAACAGACTTGGATTGGAGAGTTAAAAGATGCCCCGGATAAAGATCGATCACGATAAGTGCACCGGCTGCAGGCATTGCGAAATTGCCTGTTCCCTGAATCATGTTGAGAATACCGCCAACCCAAGAAGGGCCCGGATACGCGTCCTGCGGGACGACAACCGTTATTATCCGGTGATTGCCGGACCGTTTGTTGATGCGGCCTGCACCTCAAAACTGTTTGTTGAGGTAAACGGCCAGCAGTATGACATGTGCGGCATGTGCAGGGCATCCTGCCCTGAAAAACCTTATTTTATCGAGGCGGAGACCGGTATCCCGCTGAAATGCGATTTTTGCGGTATTCCCCCGAGCCCTTCCTGTGTGCGCTGGTGCAACAGCGGCGCTCTGGAGCTGGTTGAAGATTGATAATATTGAAAGAAAACAAAAAAAGAGAAAATATTACGCACTGATGAGTGACACCACCCTCGAAAAAACCGTTGGCGCCGTAATGGTTGTCGGCGGTGGGATTGCAGGGATCCAGACAGCCATGGACCTTGCCGATACCGGATTTTATGTCTATCTGGTTGAAAGATCGTCCGCCATCGGCGGCATCATGGCCGGGCTGGACAAGACCTTTCCCACCAACGACTGCGCTATCTGAATCCTGGCGCCGAAGCTGGTAGAGGCCGGTCGGTCTCCCAACATCAGGATCATCACCAGATCCGAGGTCCAGGATATTTCGGGGCAGGCCGGTGATTTCCGCGTCAAGGTTCTGCAGCAGCCGCGTTTCATCGACCAAGAGAAATGTACAGGCTGCGGTGTCTGTGCCCAATACTGCCCGGTGACCATTCCTGATCCTCACAACCAGAACCTGACCACCTGCAAAGCCATTGATATTCTCTATACCCAGGCCATCCCTTCAACCTATGCCGTACACCCTGATTACTGCCTGTTTCTGCAAAGAAAGGAGTGCAAACAATGCACCAGGGCATGCCAGACCGGGGCTATCGATTTCAATCAGCAGCCGGAGGTCCTAGAATATGAGGTTGGGGCCGTTATTCTTGCCACAGGTTTTAAAGACGTGAACCCGGCAAAGCTCAACAACTACAGCTACCAGGAGTCAGCCAACATAGTCACCGGTCTTGAATTCGAACGCATCTCGAGCGCTTCAGGGCCTTACGGCGGCAAGATTTCAAGACCCTCCGACCTGCAGAAACCGCAGAAATTAGCCTTTGTCCAGTGCGCCGGCTCCCGCAGCGGGGAACTTGGCAAGGAGTACTGCTCCTCAGTTTGCTGCAAGTATGCGGTAAAAGACGCCATTGTTGCACTGGAGCATGAACCGGACCTGGATATCACTATCTTTTTCATGGATATGAGGATGTACGGCAAGGGACTTGATGAATTTCTCGGCCGGGCCAGGGATAACAACATTCGTTTTATCCGTTCCAGGCCAGCTGAAATTTTACGCGACCCGGCAACTGAGGACCTACGGATCAAATATATAACCGAACATGGTGAACTGCATGAGGAGATCTTTAACCTGGTGGTTCTGCCCATGGGCCTGGAACCCTCTGCAGGTAATTATTCCCTGGCCAGGGCTGCGGACATCAACCTCAATCAATACGGTTTCTGCCGCGCCGATCTCTTTTCCCCTCTCACCACAAGCAGGGAGGGAATCTTTGCTGCAGGCGGACTCCTGGGACCAATGGCCCTTCCCGAATCCGTGACACAGGCCAGCGGTGCTGCCGCCTGTGCCGCCGAACTGCTGACACCTGCACGCAGCACCCTGATCGAGGACAAGCAGTTTCCTGAAGAACGGTCCGTCGAACAGGAAGAACTGCGGGTCGGTGTCTTTGTCTGTAACTGCGGCAAGAATATCGCAGGTGTTGTCGACGTTGCTGACGTCACCAGATATGCCGCTGATCTCGGTAATGTAGTGGTCAATGTGGACAACCTCTATTCCTGTTCGCAGGATACCCAGGAACTGATTAAGGAAACCGTGGTCCGGGAAAAGCTCAACCGGGTTGTGGTGGCAGCCTGCACCCCCAGGACCCATGAACCGCTTTTCCAGGAAACGGTAAGGGAAGCGGGACTGAACAGATGCCTGCTGGAAATGGTCAATATTCGTGACCAGTGTTCCTGGGTTCATGCCCATGAAAAGGAAGAGGCGACCCTCAAGGCCAGGGACCTGGTCCGCATGGCCGTTGCCAAGGCAAGGTACGTTCAGGCGCTCAGCGAGCCGCTTATCGAAGTAATGCCCAGAGGCCTTGTTATTGGAGGAGGCCTGGCCGGCATGACAGTTGCCCTGTCCTTGGCGGAACAGGGATTTCCCTGTTTTCTACTTGAAAAATCGGGAGAACTGGGTGGCAACCTGAATAACATCCACTTTACCCTTGATAACACTGATCCGCGCCAATACCTCAGTCAACTGATCCAACGGGTCGAGTCAAATTCCCTGATCACTGTCCACACCCATGCAAAAGTTGAAAGCGTCAGCGGTTTTGTGGGCAATTTCAAGACCGTGATCGCCAAGGGTGGCAATGGGAAAGAAACGCTGGAAGAACTTGAACACGGCATTGCTGTTCTAGCCACCGGCGCAACCCCTTACAGGCCGGATGAATATTTACTGGGTGAAAATGACAGGGTAATGCTGCTGCATGAAATGGAAGAAAAGCTGGCCACCGAAGAATTCATACCCGGCGACACAGACAAGGTCGTTCTCATACAATGTGTCGGCTCCCGTGATGACACCCACTCCCATTGCAGCAGCATCTGCTGCAATATGGCGATCAAGAACGCGCTGAAAATAAAGGAACTCAATCCTTCCGCTCAGGTATTTATTCTCTACCGGGATATGCGGACCTACGGGTTCTACGAGCAACACTACACCAGGGCCAGGGAACTGGGTATTGTCTTCATCCGGTACGAGTTAAAAAACAAGCCAACAGTTGCCGCTGTTGATAACGGTGTCAGGGTGACCGTCCTGGACCCGGTGCTCGGTGCCGATATATCACTTGATGCAACCATGCTGGGCTTAAGCACCGCTATTATCCCGAATCGGCAGGACAGTCTTGAAGCGGCCCTACCCGTACCTCGTTCCGCCGAAGGCTTTTATCTGGAATCCCATGTCCAACTCAAACCTGTGGATTCCTATGTTGACGGCATCTTCATCTGCGGCATGGCCCATTTCCCCAAGTCAATTGATGAATCCATTGCCCAGGCAAAGGCGGCTGCGGCCAAGGGAGCCCTTCTCCTGGCCCGGGGATATGTCAAGGCCGAGCCGATTGTGGCTTCCTGCGTCGAGGAGCAATGCATAGGCTGCAGCCTCTGTGAAACCTTCTGCCCCTATTCTGCAATTACGATCACCAAAAAGGAAAAAAAGAAAAAGGCTGAAATAATTGTTGCCGCCTGCAAGGGATGCGGAGTCTGCGCTTCCTATTGCCCTACAAAAGCGATAAGCGTCGGCCGCTTTACCGATGAGCAGATCTATGCCCAGATCGAGGCGTTCGGGCTGGAAGAATAAAATAAAACAGGGACACATGAAAAACGAACCGAAAATCCTAGGCTTCCTCTGTCACTGGTGCTGTTATGCTGCAGCCGATGCGGCCGGTGTCGGCCGCCTGCAGTACCCGCCCCACATCAGGACGATTCGGGTGATGTGCACAGGCCGGATCGAGCCGGCCTTTCTGCTGGCCGGCTTTGCCAACGGTGCAGACGGCATATTTACCGGCGGCTGACACCTTGGTGAGTGCCATTACCGGTCCGGTAATTACGAGGCAATCAGCAAGTTCAACCTGATGGATATCCTGATGGATCAGCTCGGGATCAACCGGGAGCGGGTTGCGCTAGAATGGGTTTCCGCCGCCGAGGCGCCCCGGTTTGTGGATAAGATCACCTCCTTTACCGACCGGATCCGTGACCTGGGCCCCCTGGGGGTCAGCGAGGGCTTGGACACCCGGCAGCTTATGCGCAGGATTGAGGCGGCCAGGATTTCCCTGGAAGGGATGAAATTTAGGTCCGCCTTTGCACGGCAGGCCAAACAGGTGAAGGAAAACAATTCCTACGGAGAACTGCCTGATCCTGAAAAACTGCGGACCGGCCTGGAAGGGGAAATGGTCCTGCAGGAAGTATTTCTGGCCCTGCAGGAGGAAAAACGATCTGCAGCAGAACTGGTTTCAGATCTCAATCTTTCTGAAGAACAGGTCGGTTCGGCGCTTGAGGCCCTGCAGAAGAAAAAAAAGATCGATGCAGACAACAGCATTATCTGAACCATTAACGTAACGGAGTTTTCATTGGATACAGTTGATCTCGAAAAGGCGTCTCCCGACTTCAGGGATGAAGTGGCTGCAAAGATTGGACTGCAGGTTATCAAGCCATGTTACTCCTGCGGTTCGTGCACCGGTGTCTGTCCGGTCCGTGAGGTTGTCGATGACTTTGATCCGCGCCGGCTCATCCACATGATCATCATGGGTATGCGGGAACAGGTGCTGTCGTCAGACCTGATCTGGTTCTGCTGCCAGTGCAATTCCTGCTATTTTGTCTGCCCGCAGGGTATCCGGTTCAGCCGGATAGCGGCCGAACTCCAGAAGACAGCCATTTCAGAAGGCTATGTGGATGACAGTTTTCTGAAACGGTTGGCCCCGGTAAATGATCACCTGGTGGATCTCTGCCGCCGCACCATGTTTGAAAAAGTAAAACAGGGGTTACGCGGACCCCAGACCATGCCGTGCTGGCTCAAGAATACCTGCAAGGAATAAACGTATGGATTATGACCAGATAGAACAGGTTTTACAGAAGTACGAATACCGCCATTCGGATATCATCAGCATTATGCAGGATGTCCAGGGGCTTGAAAATTATATTCCTGAAGAGGCTATCCGCTATATCTCCGAAAAAATGGAACTGAACCTGGCCAGGATCTATGATATTGCCACCTTTTACAAGACCTTCAGCCTGGTACCGAGGGGACTCCATACCATCAAGGTCTGCTGCGGCACTGCCTGCCACCTCGGCGGTGCCGACCAGAATCTTGGCCAGATTAAACGAATTCTGGACATTGAAGAAGGGGAAACCACGGCTGACCGACAATTCTCTTTGGAAACGGTTAACTGTCTCGGCACCTGTGCCCTTGCTCCGGTGGTTATGGTGGAAGAAGATTATTACGACGAGGTAAAACCCGGTCGGGTTGAAAAAATATTGTCAAACTATCGTTCAGAATCAGAGGGGTAAAAGGTTGGACCGGATCAACAATTTTGTGGAGTTGGAAAAACTGAGAGATTCCATTCTCCGCCAGAGAGCAGCAGTAGAAAAACATATCCGGATATGCAACACCGGTTGCCGGGCCCGAAAATCCCTCAAGGTCTCAGCTGCCCTGAGCAAGGAAATCAAGGCCAGGGGACTGGCGGACAAGGTGGAGATAAAAGAGACGGGCTGTCACGGTTTTTGTGAACTGGGCCCGATCCTGGTTATTGAACCGGAGAACATCTTTTACTGCCGTGTCAAGGCAGAGGATATTCCTGTGATTGTTTCCGAGACCATCCTTGGCGATAGCATCGTAGAAAGGCTCCTGTGGCATGATCCTCAATCTGGGGCTATTACCTGCGAAAAAGACCTTCCCTTCTATCGGGAACAGAAAAAACATGTTTCCGGCAATTGCGGCAAGATTGATCCCACTAATATCGAAGACTACATTGCAAACAATGGCTATACGGCTCTGAGCAAGGTGCTGACCAGCATGTCACCAAAAGAGGTTGTGGACACGGTCATTGCCTCCGGGCTTAGGGGCCGTGGAGGTGGAGGTTTTCCTGCCGGCATTAAATGGCGGCTCTGTGCGGCTGCCCCAGGTGATACCAAATACATCATTGCCAATGGAGATGAGGGTGACCCCGGTGCCTTTATGGATCGCAGTCTCATGGAAGGCGACCCGCACAGCATAATCGAGGGGATGATCATCGGCGCTTTTGCCATCGGTGCCAACCAGGGTTTCCTTTATGTACGTGAAGAATATCCCATTGCCATCGAGCATCTGGCCATTGCCATCAAGCAGGCGGAAGAATACGGCCTGCTCGGCGATAATATCCTGGGCACAGATTTTTGCCTGTCGCTTAAAATAAACAAGGGAGCAGGGGCCTTTGTCTGCGGTGAGGAAACCGCGCTCATGGTTTCCATCGAAGGACGCAGTGGCACACCAAGATCAAGACCGCCCTATCCTGCTTTTGAAGGGTTGTGGGGCAAACCATCTGTTTTGAACAATGTTGAGTCCTTTGCAAATATTACCCAGATATTCCGCAACGGAGCAGCCTGGTATAGCGACATCGGCACCCATGGCAGCAAGGGTACCAAGATATTTTCTCTGGTAGGCAAGGTTAAAAATACCGGAATGGTCGAAGTGGAGATGGGTACCACCCTGCGAAAAATCATCTTTGGTATAGGCGGCGGCATTAGGAACGGCAGGGACTTCAAGGCGGTGCAGACCGGCGGTCCTTCGGGCGGCTGCATCCCTATCAGCAAAATCGATATGCCGGTGGATTACGACAGCCTGCGGGAAGCTGGTGCCATCATGGGCTCAGGCGGCATGATCGTCATGGACGAAACTTCCTGCATGGTGGATGTGGCCAGGTATTTCCTAAACTTCCTGCTCTTCGAGTCCTGCGGCAAATGCGTGCCCTGCCGGGAAGGGTTGCAGCAGATGCATACTATCCTGACCAATATCTGTGAAGGCAATGGTGAAGAGGGGGATATCGAACTTCTTTCCGAGCTTGCCGATTTTATGACTACTGCATCACTCTGCGGCCTGGGAGGCACTGCCGGCAATCCTGTATTAAGCACGATCCGTTATTTTAAGAATGAGTACGAGGCCCATATTTTCGATAAAAAATGCGTCTGCGGCGTTTGCAAGAATCTGTTTACCTACGAGATTGACGCAGATATCTGTAACGGCTGCACACTCTGCGCCGTAAAGTGTCCGGAAGGTGCTGTTTCCGGAGTAAAGAAAAAACCGCATACCATTGATGGCGGGAACTGTGTCAAATGTGGCATCTGCTTCAGTTTGTGCAAGGTCGACGCAATCAGGGTTGTATAGGTCACAAATTGTGAATCAGGGGATACGGTCGTGAAAATACCGATAATAATTGACAACAGCATGGTACAGGTCGAAGAGGGCACCATGATCATCGAGGCTGCCAAGAAGGCCGGCATCGTTGTGCCGACCCTCTGTCATCATGAGGCTGTCAAACCCTACGGTTCCTGCCGTCTCTGCATGGTTGAGGTGATACAGAACAAGCAGCAGCGCCTGGTCACCTCCTGCAATTACCCGGTTGAACCGGGAATGCAGGTCTTTACAAATACAGACAGGGTCAGAAAGATACGGCGAATGCTTGTCGAACTGCTGCTTGCCCGCTGCCCGGATGTACCGGCATTGCAGACCATGGCCCGGCAAATGGGGCTTGACGCGTCCCGATTAAAGAAAAAAGGGGATGGGCAGTGCATTCTTTGCGGTCTCTGCGTCCGGTTCTGTGAGGAAGTGGTCGGGGTAAGCGCCATCGGCCTGGCCAACCGCGGCACTGAACGCGAGGTGGCAACACCCTTCAAGGCGGGATCCGAGGTCTGCATCGGCTGCGGTTCCTGTTCGTATATCTGCCCCACCGGCTGTATTGAAATGGTGCCAGCCACACAGGATCCAAGGCTGCGCAGCCTCATCATGGGGCAGCCCTCCCTGCCCTCATGTGACAACAATTTTCAATGCAGTTCCTGCACCAGGGACCAGGAATTTGTTGCAGGTTTCAAACAGATGGTTGTCGAATTCCGCAACCAATCGTAAGATGGTGTTGCTTTAAAACGAATAGGGACAGGGCTGAATTCTGACCACGGAAAACTCGTTAACGATTTAATTGCAAGGAGGCTCTATGCCAAAACGGGAAGATATCAATAAAGTCATGATTATCGGTTCAGGGCCTATAATTATTGGTCAGGCCTGTGAGTTTGACTATTCCGGCACCCAGGCCTGCAAGGCATTACGACAACTCGGCTATGAGATAGTGCTTGTCAATTCAAACCCGGCAACCATTATGACCGATCCCGGAACAGCCGATGTGACCTATATTGAACCACTTAATCTGCCGACAATGACAAAAATAATCAAAAAGGAACGGCCCGACGCTCTGCTGCCCAATCTTGGCGGCCAGTCAGCGCTCAATCTTGCCATAGAGCTTGCCGAAGCAGGGGTGCTGGAAAAATACGACGTAAAGGTTATAGGCGTACAGTTGGATGCCATTAAGCGAGGCGAAGACCGGCTGGCCTTTAAAGAAACCATGGATCGGCTGGGCATAGAGATGGCGAGAAGCGAGATAGCGCACAATCTGGAGGAGGCCGAAAACATAGCGCAGGAACTCGGCAGGCCGGTTGTTATCCGCCCCGCCTATACCATGGGCGGCACCGGGGGCGGTATTGCCTATAACATGGATGAAGTGCGCATGATCGCCAGCCGTGGTCTTTCGGTCAGCCTGGTCGGACAGGTATTGGTTGAAGAGGCGGTGGTAGGCTGGGAAGAACTTGAACTCGAAGTGGTGCGCGATGCCAAGAACCAGATGATAACCGTCTGTTTTATTGAAAACGTCGACCCCATGGGAGTGCATACCGGCGACTCGTACTGCACCGCACCGATGCTGACTATCTCACCCGAGCTTCAGAAGCGGTTGCAGGACTATTCCTATGCCATTGTTGAAGCGATAGAGGTGATTGGCGGCACCAATGTCCAGTTTGCCCATAATCCAAAAACAGGCAGGGTGGTTGTCATTGAAATCAACCCGAGAACATCCCGGTCATCAGCCCTTGCCTCCAAGGCAACAGGGTTTCCCATTGCCCTGATATCGTCAATGCTGGCGGCAGGTCTGACCATGGACGAGATCCCCTACTGGCGTGACGGCACCCTGGAAAAATATACTCCTTCCGGTGATTACGTGGTGGTGAAGTTTGCGCGCTGGGCCTTTGAAAAATTTGCCGGGGTGGAAGACAAACTGGGAACCCAGATGCGCGCTGTCGGCGAGGCAATGAGCATTGGCAAAAATTATAAGGAGGCCTTACAAAAGGCCATCCGTTCTCTGGAAATAGGCCGCTACGGGCTGGGTTTTGCCAAAAACTTTCATGACCTGTCCTCAGACGAACTGATGGGGCTCCTGTCAGAGCCGTCCAGCGAGCGGCAATTTATTATGTATGAGGCCCTGCGCAAGGGAATCACCGTTGATCAGCTTCATGAAAAAACTATGATCAAGCGCTGGTTCATTGAGCAGATGCAGGAACTGGTAGAACTTGAAGAGCAGATACTGCAGTTTGTGGGCAAACCCCTTCCGGACGAGATGCTGGAACAGGCCAAAAAGGACGGCTTTGCTGACCGCTACCTGGCACAGATCCTTGAGGCCAGTGAAACAGAAATCAGAAAGCAGCGTCTCTCGCTTGGCATGGCCGAAGCATGGGAACCTGTTCCGGTGAGCGGCGTTGAGGATGCCGCCTATTACTATTCAACCTATAACGCGCCGGACTCTGTACCTTCCAGTGACAGGCGCAAGATCATGGTCCTTGGCGGCGGTCCGAACCGAATCGGCCAGGGCATTGAGTTTGATTATTGCTGCGTGCATGCGGCATTCTCCCTGCGCGATGAAGGCGTTGAAACCATAATGGTCAACTGCAATCCGGAGACGGTCTCTACGGATTACGACACCTCGGACAAACTCTACTTTGAACCGCTCACAGTGGAAGACGTATTAAGTATCTATGAAAAAGAAAAACCCGACGGAGTCATCGCACAGTTCGGCGGACAGACACCCCTAAATATTGCCGGCGAGCTTGCAGAAGCAGGCGTGAAGATCCTTGGCACCTCTCCTGCAACAATAGACCTGGCTGAGGACAGGGACCAGTTCCGGCAAATCATGGAAGAGTTGGACATACCCCAGCCCGAAGCAGGCATGGCAAGCACCCTTGACCAGGCCTTGGCAATCGCGGCAGAGATCGGCTATCCGCTCATCGTCCGCCCTTCCTATGTCCTCGGCGGCCGCGCCATGGAAATAGTCCATGATGACGACATGCTTGCCCAATATGTATCTGCTGCAGTGGAAGTGTCCCCGGAGCGTCCCATTCTCATAGACAAATTCCTTAAGAATGCCATTGAGGCGGAAGCAGATGCCATTGCGGACGGCAGCGATGCCTTTGTGCCGGCAGTCATGGAACATATCGAACTGGCCGGGATACACTCTGGAGACTCAGCCTGTGTCATTCCACCCGTCAGCATCCCCAGAAAGCACATTGAGACAATCTTTGAATATACCCGGAAAATCGCCATTGCCATGAATGTGGTGGGATTAATGAATATCCAATACGCCATTGCCGACGATATAGTCTACGTCCTGGAAGCAAACCCGAGGGCCTCTCGAACGGTTCCCATTGTATCCAAGGTATGCAATATTAATATGGCGGGGATCGCCACCAAGGTCATGCTTGGCAAAAAAATATCAGAGCTGAACCTTGCTGTACGGCCGCTCCCCCACTACGGCGTCAAGGAAGCGGTCTTCCCCTTTAACATGTTCCCGGAAGTTGATCCGATCCTGGGGCCGGAGATGCGTTCAACCGGCGAGGTTCTCGGCATGGCCCGCTCTTATGGTCTTGCCTTTTTCAAGGCCCAGGAGGCTACCAAGCAGGAGTTGCCGTCTGAAGGCACCGTACTCATTACTGTGGGGCCGGACGACAAACCGGCTGTACTCGAAACAGCGCAGCATTTCTCCCAGCTTGGCTTCAAGATCCTGGCAACCGAGGGAACCCATATCTTCCTGGAAGAACAGGGGATCAAGACAAAGATGATCCTAAAGATGCAGGAAGGCCGTCCCAATATTGTCGATGCCATCAAAAACGGCGATATCCACCTGGTAATCAACACGCCAAGCGGCAAAATGAGCCAGTTTGACGATTCCTATATCCGCAAGGAAGCTATCAAGAACAAGATTCCCTATATCACGACACTGACAGCGGCTGTTTCAACGGCCCGAGGTATCAAGGCGTTTCGCGAAGGGAAGGAGGAAGTGTGCTCTCTGCAGCAATACCACGCGGATATTTAGGAAAATCAATTTCATAAGTTGCCATGAAGTCTTGAAGTATTTGTTTCCACGCTGGGAATTGGTAAGGAGAATCTCTGCATGTATTGCTGGGACAGAATATCCCCGGTCATTGGGTAGTACTTGCTATGCAGTCGGCACCGACCAAAGGAACTCACCCTGTTTGAGAAAATGCTCGATCTGCTCGACGCTCAGTCTTGATTTTCTGTCAAGTGCCTCCTTGGTATTAAACGCATTATGAGGGGTAAGGATCACATTTGGATGGTTCATCAGTTTCAAAGTGCTCATAACCTCCTCGTCATTACTTACACTTCCACCACTTAAAGTTCGGGCAAGTTCGCTCTCATGATTAAATACATCCAACCCCACACCGCCAAGGTGATTCTCTTCAAGCAGCCTTAGAATATCTACGGATGGTGATTGCTCGCCCCGAGATATATTGACAAAGATAACTCCAGGCCTGGCTTGTTTCAGAAGCCTATAGCTGAAATAGTGGTGGTTTTCTAATGTCAGGTTCATGGCACAGACAATGATATCCGCGGCCGCAAGTCCCTGTTCAATGGAGACATAATCAACCGTGTCATAATTTTTGACAATATCAACACCCAGAACCTTCATGCCAAGCCCTTCGCCAATTCTAACCACCTCATAACCGATATTGCCCACACCAACAACGAGGACCGTCTTCCCTTCACTTTCTCTCCCGGTCAGGCCATTCCGGTTGAACCGTGGAAAATTGCCGGTCTGGGCGGTCAAGTTCCGTAAAAGAGCCATCCACATGAGCATTGCCTGTTCGGCGACTGATCTGCTGCAGTAAGGTGGCAAGTGTCCGCAGGGAAGATCAACTGGGGTTTTCTGTAAAAAGGGCAGAATATGGTCATAGCCCGTGCTTCGCGTTAGAATCCCTGAAATATTCTTTGCCCAAGAAACAGGAATTCTTGACTGGGTTCTGATGCTGATAACACCGGCGGGAGGTCTTTTGTGTCCGCATTCCTGGATTGTCTTCCAGGAAAATCCGGCTTCGACTGACTCAGGCATATGTTGGGCAAGGCTTTCTGCTTCTTCGGCAAAGGTTTCATAAAAAAATACGTCCAAGTTCTCACCTCTGGCAATAGTTTAACTCTCTGGCCATGGGATGCAAAAGCGCCCGTCCCGCCTTTTAGTGACTATATTTATTAATTTAGTTTACTTGCAATACCGGCAAATACCTCCTGTGTTTCATTCTAACTCAGAACAGAGAAACTGGCATGAAAAACGAGTCGTTTTCCCCTTGATTATTTTTTTTATCTATTTTAATGTTCACGGCTTCGCTGAAAAGCAAGTAAAAAAACTATGAATCCTTTTTGAGCTGTTTCTCAAGGTATTCTTTTCTAACCTATTATTTGAAACATCTCTAGCATTTAGGAGAAAACTATGTGTCGACTAGCTCTTAAAAGTGCTTCGAAGCCCTTTTCGCCATACAGCGTTCTTACCGCCATGGAGTCAATGCAGGAGGGGTATGACGGCAGCGGCCTCGGACTGCTGCTGCGCGGCCTGGAATTTGAGGATTTCAACTACAGGAACAGACAGCGGAATCAGTATCCTATCCTATCCGGTATTGCCCATAACGAAGAAGCCCTGAAAAGGCTGAATTCCCTGATGGAAGAATGGGGTTACAAGTTGAAATATGATCACGAATTTGCCGTTAACTTCTCAATGATCGAGGCAAGGGACAGGGCCAAGTATTTCCTTCGTGTTTATAAGACACCTGACCATTGGGCATATTTTGACCAGGAAAATGTGGATGACGAACTGTTAAAGACCAGGCTTGATCTCCGAAAGAACGGTGAAGAAAAAGATGGAGATCTCACGGTATTCTCATTCTGGCCCGATGTCGCCATTATAAAGGAAGTTGGCTGGCCTCTTCAAATCGGCAATGCCCTGGGACTCAATGATAATCGCCTCAAGGCCAGGGTGGTCATGGCCCAAGGCCGCCAGAACACCAATTATGGAATTAACCTCTACGCCTGTCATCCCTTCTTTATCCAGGGAATCGCCTCCATGACCAATGGTGAAAATACCGCTTACGTGCCTATCAAGGAACTGCTCCTCGGTATGCATCATCCAGGTTATATAGGCTACCATAGCGACTCAGAAGTATTCACTCACATTCTGCACTACGTTTATAAACAGCTCAAGCTGCCACTTGAAGCATACAAACATGTTATCACCCCCCTTAAAACAGAGGAATTGAACGTGCATCCCCAGGGAGAATTCCTCAAGGGGCTGCGCAATGTCTGCCGTCGTTTTATCATTGACGGCCCGAACTGCGTTATCGGCACCCTGCCGGATGAAACCTGTTTCATGGTTCAGGATTCCAAGAAATTACGACCAGGTACTGTCGGCGGCAAAAAAGGTGAATGGGCCATGGCCTCGGAGATGTGCGGCGTTGACGCCATGATCCCTGACCGTGACCGCTCCCTGGATTTCCAGCCCATGCGTGAAAACACTATAATTATTCCTCCAGACCGTAAGGAGATGAAGATATGGTCTCAATTCGATCCATACCCTCTACCCCAAGTAGCCTAACCCACCTTGACCTGCAGTGGATTATTAAACACCGCGAGGACAGGTGCACCCTGTGCGGCAGCTGCACGGCAGTCTGCCCCAAGGAGGCAATTTATTTAACCTACCGCCGCCAGAGGATGCCGAAACTGGATATCCTTAAGAAAAAGCGGAGCAGCGAGTACCGCACCTTCACAGGTATCCGCCAGCGTACTGAGCCGGCCAACCGCTGTATCGGCTGCGGTATGTGCGCCACTGTCTGTCCCAACGAGGCCATTGGACCGGAACCAAATCCAAATGACCCCCGGGTCCGCATGCTACAGAACCACCAGGGTGAAGCCTGGAAGCGCGGCGGCCGCCGTAATTTCCGTGAATCCCTGCTTGACAGGATCATGTTCAACCGTATCTCAATGCTGACCGACCCGGCTCTTGATGCCGGCCGTCACGAGTTCCAGTTGAATACCCTGCTGGGAAGGGTCTTATCACCTGAAGAGTACCTGAAGCGCAAGGCAAACGGTGGCTGGATCCCACCGGTGCGGGAGATATTCCCCTTTGTTATCGGCTCCATGTCATTCGGTGCCCTGTCGCCCAACATGTGGCTCGGCCTGCTACAGGGTGTAGCTTACTGCAACGAGGTACTGGGTATTCCTGTGGTCATGGCCACCGGTGAGGGCGGCTGTCCTCCATGGGTCCTGAAGAGCCCCTACCTTAAATATATCATCCTGCAGATAGCCTCCGGGTATTTCGGCTGGGATGAGATTATCCGGGCTATTCCTGATATGCAGTGCGACCCGGCTGCCATAGAGATTAAATACGGCCAGGGTGCAAAACCCGGTGACGGCGGCCTGCTCATGTGGTTCAAGGTGAGCAAGCTCATTGCCCGCCTGCGCGGTGTGCCGGAAGGTGTTGACCTGCCCTCGCCGCCCGTGCATCAGACCCTCTACTCCATCGAGGAGTCGGTCATGAAAATGATCCAGTCGCTGTCCATGGCCTGGGGTTTCAGGGTGCCGGTCTATCCCAAGATCTCCGGATCCACCTCGGCCAAGTCTGTTTTGAACAACCTGGTGCGTAACCCCTATGCCTCGGCTCTTATGATCGATGGCGTGGACGGTGGTACCGGTGCAGCCTACAACGTCAGTATGGATGCCACGGGTCACCCGATCGCCTCCAACCTGCGTGAGTGCTACCTCGACCTGGTAGCCCAGGGCAAGCAGAACGAGATCCCGCTTTTTGCAGCCGGCGGCGTTGGCAAGAACGGCAATGTTACCCAGAACGGCCTGGCTCTTATCATGCTCGGAGCCTCGGGTGTGCATATCGGCAAGTACATCATGCAGTCTGCAGCCGGTTGCCTGGGCAGTGAGCAGAACCGCTGCAACGTCTGCAACATAGGTATCTGCCCCAAGGGTATTACCAGCCAGAACCCGAAACTCTACCGCCGCTTAGATCCTGACCAGGTTGCCGAGCGGGTTGCTGACACCTTTATGGCCATAAGCACCGAAATGAAAAAAGTTTTGGCACCATTGGGTCGCTCCCAGAGTCTGCCCATCGGTATGTCCGATGCCATTGGTATAGATGATGCTGATGCAGCAGAAAGGCTGCAGATTAAATATATCTGTTAATTATTCGAAGCACATATATGGAGCACAATCGTGAGTCCCAAGAAGAAAACAACAACGAAAAAGAAAGCAACGAAGGCACTAACCGTTAAAGGACTGGATAAAGCCGGCCAGCGTATAAGCTCCCAGGATTTTGAGGAAATTGTCCAGGCTGCGGCCAAGAAATCCAAGAAGCTTGTCCTTGAAACATACGGCCAGCATAATGTGGGCGGCAGGCTCATGCCCCAGGGTGGTCCCTATCACCTGACCCTCAAAGGTCCGGTGGGACAGCGCCTCGGTTGCATGGGTCAGCCCGGCACCACCATTATCTGCGAAGGCCCTGCCTCCGATGACGTCGGCTACCTTAACATAGGCGCTGAGATTACCGTGCTTGGCGATGCCACCAACGGCGTCTGCAATGCCATGGCCCAGGGAAAGGTCATGATCAAGGGCTCCATCGGTGCCCGCGGCCTGACCATGACCAAATGGAACCCGGATTATGAAAAACCGGAACTCTGGGTCCTGGGTTCGGTTGGTGACACCTTTGCCGAGTTCAATTGCGGCGGTATTGCTATTATTTGCGGGGTGGAAGCCAAAAACCCCAACAATGTTCTCGGCTATCGTCCCTGTGTCGGCACAGTCGGCGGCTCAGTCTATTACCGTGGTAAAACAGACGATACCTATTCCCGTACAAACGTCAAGGAAATGGAGCCGGATGACGAGCAGTGGCAGTGGCTCATGGATCGCATGCCCGATTATCTTAAAAAGATCGGCCGGCCGGAGCTCTTAAAAACCCTTTCCAAGCGAAAAGAGTGGAAAATCCTTGTGGCAATAACCCCGCAGGAGAGGGCTCTAATCTTTTCCGGGCCCATGCCCATGAGTGAATTCCGTTATAAGATATGGGACAAGGCATTTGGCGGCGATCCTTTGCGCGACCTGGCTCCGGGCCTGGACCGCAGCCCCATTGGCCTAATTGAGACCGATGAATTACGAAGGCGCCAGCCATATTGGGCCAACCATGAAAAGGCAGCTCCTTGCACATTTTACTGCCCGGTGCATATTCCAACCATTGACCGTCTGCGTTTAATCCGGGACGGCAAAATGGAAGAAGCATACGAGCTGGTATTGCAGCACACACCTCTGCCAGGATCGGTCTGCGGCCATATCTGCCCCAACCTCTGCATGGAAGGGTGCTCACGCCAGACCGTTGACAAAAGTATTGATGTGGCCATGATGGGCCGCGCCATAAAAGATTCACCTGCTCCAGAAACAGCTCCCAAGACAGGCAAAAAAGTCGCCATCGTCGGCGGCGGTCCTGCAGGCATGAACGCTGCCTGGCAACTGGCCCTGGCCGGTATCGAGGCCCACATCTTTGAACGGGACAATATACTTGGCGGCAAGCTGGCCCAGGTCATTCCCTGGGACAGGTTGCCCAAGGCCATCTGGGATTCAGAGATCGATCGGTTCATGGCAATGGAGAATATTCACGTCAATTTCGGCGTTGAGATGACCAAGACAAAATTCAAAAATCTTCAGAAGAAATTTGATTATGTTATCGTGGCAGTTGGTACGCACGAGCCACGTCGCCTGCCCTTCCCCGGCAAGGAACGTGTCATAGCTGCGCTCGACTTCCTGAAATCGGCCAAGAGCGACAATCCCATGAAGGTAGGTAAAGAGGTTGTGGTAATCGGTGCAGGTAACGTGGGCTGTGATGTAGCGTACGAGGCTTACCAGCTTGGCGCCGAACAGGTGACCCTGGTTGATATCCAGAAGCCCCTGGCCTTTGGTAAGGAAAAAGAAGCCGCAGAGGCTCTTGGCGCCACCTTCCGGTGGCCGGTCATAACAAAAGAAGTTACCGAGAAAGGGCTGGTGACCACCGAAGGTGATCTCATCCCGGCCCAGACAGTGATTATTTCCATCGGCGATATCCCGGCCCTTAAATTTCTGCCCGATACCGTCGAATGCCTGACTGTCGGCGGTGCTGCCTGGATCAAGACAGATGCTGCCGGCCAGACCACCGAGCCCAATGTCTTTGCCGTTGGTGATGTAGAACGCCCGGGCCTAGCAACAAATGCCCTTGGCAGCGGCAAAAAATCAGCTGATTACATTATCACTCATACCCAGGGTAAAGAATGGGTACCATTCGACAAGAAGCTTATTGATTTTAAAACTCTGACAACTGAGCATTACCTGCCGGATATCGAATGCGGCGTCCATTTAGAAGGCGAGGCATACCGCTGTCTATCATGCGGTAAATGCAGGGATTGCCACCTCTGTGAGACCATGTGCCCGACCAATGCCATTTCACGTAGGGAGGTACCCACCGAGGTTGGATACGAATATATATCTGATCCGGAAAAATGCATTGCCTGCGGTTTCTGCCGTGATACCTGCCCCTGCGGCATCTGGGTCATGCAGCCGTTCTAGCATTGTTACATTATTATCTATTTGTTATCTTCAGGGGTTAACCGCATGTGGTTAACCCCTTTTTTGTTGTTCATTTAAAACACTGATCATGGAATTTTCTGCAGTTGCCAAAATACTTATAGTTTTTTTCGGTGTTCTTGCCGTAAGCCGCTTGCGGGTCCCACTGGGTATGGGATTGATTGGTGGTGGTTTGCTTCTTGACCTCTGGGCAGGAAAAAGCATGCAAGCCCTGCCCGCTGACTTATGGTTGGCCCTCATACGGCCGGAATTATGGCTTTTAGCCATAACCATTACTCTTATCATGGAAGTAGGTCACTTCATGGCCTCTGATGAAAACGGCAAGACTATTGTGTCGATGGCCCGCCGTTATGGAGGCAAACACGGACAGGCGGCCAGCCTGATTCTCATTCCTGCTGCCATCGGCCTGGTCCCTATGCCGGGCGGAGCATTGTTTTCCGCTCCCCTTATCGGGCGCACAGCTGAAAACTCTAGCAATTCTGCAGAATGGAAAGCAGCTGTCAACTACTGGTTCAGGCATATTCTGGAATACTGGTGGCCGCTCTATCCCGTTGTAATAGTAACACTTTCCATCTTTGCCCTTGAGACATGGAAGTTCATGCTTCTGCAAATTCCCTTTACATTTGTCAACCTCATCGCAGGATACTTTTTCCTTCTCCGGAACCAGACATTCTCCTTCACTACTGAGACACAGCAAGAGCAACGCCTGCCGAGTATTGTGAAAATTCTGTTACCCATATTAATCATTGTCCTTGCCACCCTGCTTTTGCCAAGTTTTTACCAGGCAACACTGCCCGGCCTTAACCAGGCCTCCTGGAAACTGTTATCCATGCTTACCGGACTCCTGATCAGCCTGGTCTTAATCTGGCATAACAGGGATAATCAAAGCAGAAAAATGTTTTCTGACCTTGCCTCAAAAAAGACCATGAATGTATTTATCACCCTGGCAGGAGTGATGATTTTTGAGTCTCTGCTGAAATCATCCGGACTCATTCCCCTGGCCGGACGTGAACTTTCCCTGGGAAACGTCCCCATTGCACTGATCATAGCCTTCCTTCCTTTCCTGGCAGGCCTAGTAACCGGTATTGCCATTGGTTTTGCAGGTGCCGCCTTCCCCATTGTTGTTGGCTTTATCACTGCCGGTGATATCAGCATGCAACCAATGGCCGCCCTTGTCCTGGCCTTCAGTATGGGTTACGCGGGTATGATGTTGTCTCCAGTGCATCTCTGTTTTCTACTCACAGTCGATTATTTCAGCGCATCATTCATAAAAGTCTATACTTATATCCTGCCCTGTGTGTTGAGTGTTATGGCTTTTGGTATAATTTTGTATCAAGTGCTGCAAATGTTTTTGGGCTGAAAAAATTTATGCCTGTTTATCAACTTACCGAAAAACTGATATTCCCTCCGGCTGAACTGGCTGAAAAAGATGGGCTACTGGCCATCGGCGGAGATCTTTCTCCGGAAAGACTGCTACTTGCATACAGCAACGGTATCTTTCCATGGTTTTCTGAAGGAGATCCCATTCTCTGGTGGTCCCCCTCACCCCGTCTTGTAATCTTTCCTGATGAGTTTAAAATACCAAAAAGACTTTCCCGTCTGATGCGCCAGGTAAAATACTCTGTCACCCTGGATAACTCCTTTCGACAGGTGATCACGGCTTGCGCTACTATCGCCGGGCGAGAAAAAAAAGGCACCTGGATTACCAGGGATATGATAGAAGCATACTGCCACCTGCATGACCTTGGCTTTGCCCATTCAGTGGAATGCTGGCAGGATGACAAACTATCAGGTGGACTTTATGGGATCTCTTTGGGAGGTGTCTTCTTTGGGGAATCCATGTTCAGCAGAGAGTCAAACAGTTCCAAGATTGGCCTGGTTCACCTGGTGCATAAATTGCGGGAATGGGATTTTGATCTTATTGATTGCCAAATGAAAACAGAACACCTTATACAGTTTGGCGCCCGGGAAATCCCAGGCGCAGAATTCCAGAAGCTATTGGCAAAAAGCTTATCCCGCCAGACACAAACAGGGAAATGGCACCTTACCTAACTTGGGCAGTATTATACATTTCACCTCTCATCATTTAATTTAATGCCCGTGCCCACTGCTCCACTCAGGCAAAAAAATGATACAATTAGGGTTGAGGCCCTGGTTTTTCAAAGTATCAATACTGGCAATTGTCTCGCCTTTTTCAAGATCGACAACAGAAATCGAGCCATCACTCAAACCTGGAAGGTTAAGTAGATTGTTCTGCACAAAGGCATATCGTTTATCCGGTGAAAAGACGACATGGTGAGCTCCCTCTGCTGTTTTAATCGATTTTAAAAGCTTTGGTTGCTTCGGGTCTTCGCTGATATCAAAAATATTCAAATGCCCCGGAATACCAGTGGTAACATAAAGACGGTCTCCTTTTTCGCTGAAAGAGATGTTGAGGGGGATACTCTTGTCTATTGATGCAAAATCAAACGTCTGCTGAAAATCAAATTCTCTTTTCCCGGAATCCCATGTAGCAAGCCATAATGTTCCACCATAAATATTATCAATGTACGCCATTGGCGGATTGGAGTGTGGAATAAAGATCACCTCTACGGGAGCTTCACCTGAGGGTGATGGCTTGTTTGAGACCTTGTGACTGGAAAGCACCTTACCTGAGCTTGCTTCAATAACTGTTATAGTTTCTCCAGGCTGTCCTACACCATCAGGGGGATCTGTACTGGTTACGAGAATACGATCAATATCTTCACGCAGGGATATCCCATGTGGATATGGTTTGGGTAATGAAATAGTTTTGACAGGGGTGTCAGTAACTGCATCACCTACAATGATGTTTTGTGATCCCATACAGGTCAGGAACCAGGTTTTGTTGTCCGAAGTAAATGTGGCATCTTCAAGAACCTTACAGTTTGGGATCTCAACTTTTTTTACCCTATACGGAAAGCTTGTCATATCGATCACATGCATGGTGCTCAAACCCAACGCTGTTACATAGACCTTGCTCATGTCTTGATTATAATAAATATGATGATTGACCAGGTTATGCGGCAGCGGGATATCCATCAATATTTTACCGAAATTTTCAGAGTTCATATCTACATCGATAATTGCGATCCCCTCCTTGCGCATCACCTGTTCGGGCTTGGTCTCATAGTTCACCATTGCCAACATTTCTGCCTGGGACATCAAAGGAAGCATGCCCCATATCATAAGACTGCTGAAAAACAAGAACTTTAACCATTTCATGGTGTGCCTCCTTTCTAAAATATATATTTGTTTAATAAAAAGGCCGGATTGCCTCCTTACCAAGGCAACCCGGCTATCTTTTTTAAGACCCGTGGCGTTCCGCCCCAACCTCGCGGTTGGTTTGACTTTACTTTAGTAATATATGATAAAAAATATGTCTGGGTTAAAAGAGAGTCAAGCACCTTTGTGATACATTGTGGTTCTCAGATTAAGTCCAAACAAGTGCAGATTTTCAATACTCAAAATTTATCAGAAGTTGGAATTTCTCTGAAAAGGCATGTTTATCTCCTAACTTATCATGATTAATGTGTACTCATAATAAAGTTATAGTTTCTTCAGTTCTTAAATATTTCTTGCCGTGCAATGACAAGAGAGAGCAAGAAATTTCACATTGCCCCTGCAAATTTAACAGGAGGAAATGTTATGAAAAATATTAATATTTATATCTATGCATCCATATTCCTGTCTGCCCTTATCATATCTCCATTACTCAGTACAGCTGGTCAGAATGTTCCGAATGCGATCAATCCTGTTATTGAGCAGACAGAGTCTTACGGTGATCAACTGGGGACCGTAAAATTTCCTGCATCCTGCAACACTGATGCTAAACGATACCTGGACCGCGGCCTTGCCCTGTTGCATAACATGACCTACGAAGACTCAAGGGCTGAGTTTGCAGCAGCAGTTGCAGTTGATCCTGATTGCGCCATGGGCTACTGGGGCCAGGCCATGACCTTTATCCATCCTCTCTGGTCAGATCCTCCCAGCGATACAGAGTTCAGTGAAGGTCAGGGTTTAGTGAAAAGTGCCATGGTACGGGGTACAAAAAAAGAATGGGAACGTGCATACATAATGGCTGTAGAAGCATATTATAGAGCAGGACGTAACGAAAAAGAGACTGAGAATCTTGCCAGCTTTGATAAAGGCTGGGAGAGTGTTTACCGGCGTTTCCCCGATGATGTTGAGGCTGCAAGTTTATATGCGGTTGCACACCTGGCGACAGTTGACCGTGCTGACAAAACCTTTGAGAAACAGAGGAGGGCAGGATCAATAACGGAGAAAATCCTGGTCGAGGTTCCTGATCATCCCGGAGCACACCATTACACTATCCATGCATATGACTCTCCTGAACTGGCTGACAAAGCTCTTGCTGTGGCAAGGAGCTACGGGAAACTCGCTCCCGATGTTCCGCATGCTCTGCATATGCCTACCCATATCTTTACACGCCTGGGTTACTGGCAGGAGTCGATTGACATGAACAAACGGTCAGCTGCAGCTGCTCTGAAACACCCTGTGAACAACCAGATCTCCTTACACCATCCCCATGCACTTGATTACGAGGTTTATGCATACCTGCAAAGGGGCGAGGACCAGAAGGCAGAAGAGGTGCGGGATACACTCAAGGCTCTTGATGGCCCTTTCCAGGCCCATGTTGCATCAGCGTATACCTTTGCTGCCATACCAGCCCGCATAGCCCTGGAACAGCAGGACTGGGAAAGCGCTGCCTCACTTAAGCCCAGAAAACCCGAAAATTATCCCTGGAACAGGTTCCCGGCAATGGAGGCCATCACATATTACACAGTGGCCCTGGGTGCAGCTAAAAGCGGAAACCTACAACTTGCAGGCAAAGCAATCAATGCTCTAGCAGAGCTGGAAAAGCGCACTGCCGAGACTTCAAAATACTGGGCCAAGCAGGTAAAGATCCAGCGTCTCTCTGCCATGGCATGGCTCAAATATCTGGAAGGCGATAAGAAAACAGCGCTTGACCTGATGCAACAGGCAGCAAATCTTGAAGCGACTACAGCTAAGCATCCTGTCACACCAGGAGAAATATTGCCGTCTCAAGAGTTGCTTGCTGATATGCTCCTTGATATGGGCCGCTACAAAGAAGCTCTAAAAGAATATGAGGCTGCCCTGGTACGGAGTGCCAATCGTTTCAACAGCCTTTATGGAGCAGGTTATGCTGCTGAGTTGATGGGTGATAAGGAGAAGGCCGGCAAATATTATAAAAAGCTTGTAGAGATTTCAGCTGCTGATGCAAAGCGTGAGCGATTGGAGCATGCAAAAGCCTTCCTGGCAGATTGAAAATATCCGCCAGAACTTTATTCTTGACTACTTGGATGTCTACTCATAAATTCTGGGACAAGGCTGAAATGGTCAGATATAAGGCTTGTAATAGATAAGCCCTTACACTCACAATCATACTAGGAGGTGAAGTAATGCTACAGATTCAACTTGATAAAGATGCAGGCATAGTAATTGTTACACCTTCAGCTCCGTTAAATGAAAATGACTTTACACACCTTGCAAGTGAGGTGGACCCCTATATTGAAAAAACCGGCAAGCTCAATGGTTTGATAATCCAGGTTGAATCATTTCCAGGATGGGAGGATTTTGCTGGGCTTATATCCCATCTGAAATTTGTCCGTGAACATCACCAGAAAATTGAAAAAGTGGCGGCGGTGAGTGATGGTAAAATTGTTTCAATTATGCCTAAAATTGTCGATCATTTTGTTAACGCCAAGGTCAAGTACTTTCCATATGAAAGCCTGGATGAAGCCATTTCATGGGTGCAAGCCAGCGATTGAAAAATATAATCCGGCACGATATCTTTCACCTCTTGCTATAATGCAAGTCTATACCTGTAAATATTTTAGCCAAAAAAGAAATAGCTAATGAGAATGGCAGCGGTAATGCCTGTAAAGTCGGCGATCAGTCCACAGGTAACCGCATGTCTGGATTTCTTTATGCCTACTGAGCCGAAGTAGACTGCCAGTACGTAGAAGGTGGTTTCGGTGCTGCCCTGCATGATGGCTACCATTTTTGAGACCAGTGCGCCTGGACCGTGAGTCTTGATTGTTTCTATCATCAGCCCCCTGGCGCCGCTACCGCTCAAAGGTTTCATCATGCCGGTGGGCAGGGCATCGATAAAGGTGAGCTGTCCACCGCTGTAGGATATGATCCCAAGCCAATCCAGTAGATGTGCAATAAACCGGAACAGCCAATCAATGAAGCCAAGCAGCATATCCATGGCACCGCTGGCACGGAAGACCCCGATTGCCACCAGCATTGCTACCAGGTAAGGAATAATAGAAATGGCAATCTTGAACCCATCCTTGGCACCGTTGATGAATTCTTCATAAACGTTGGCTTTCCTAATAGCAGCCAGCAGGATAAAGAGGACTATAACGCTGAAGATTATGCCGTTACTGAGCACAAGAGAGAAGGACTGCATGGCAGCCTTGTCAAGGGATAAGAGGTAGGTGAACAGCAAGGCGACGATAGAGAAAAAGCCCAGGAAGAACATGATGATGACAGGCTGCAGGAGATTTATACGCTGATAGATGGAAGCGGCAATCAGTCCGGCAATGCTTGAACAACTGGTGGCCAGCAGGATGGGCAGAAAGAGTTCAGTCGGGTTTGGATAGCCCAGCTGATAGAGATAGGTGAAG
>CP070776.1:1672295-1675831 GCA_020346205.1 Deltaproteobacteria bacterium | reverse complement strand
TTATGCATGGTCAGGCAGTTTCCCGCCTCGGGAAAAAACAGGAAATTATGCAGATGAATCTGCCAGGTCGATCCTTACAGTCATAATTAAGGGATACAATGATACTTTTGCAGTCAGTGCTCCGGGGGCCAGTTTCAATATAAATCCTGCTGGTTTTTTTGATCTGGATGGTAATGTATCTGAATGGTGCCACGATTATTATACCCCGCATACAGCTATTGCTTCTGAAGTCAAAACAGATCCAATGGGACCGGCGACGGGTACACACCATGTTGTAAGGGGAGCCAGCTGGAGGGATGGTTCCATTACAGAAATGCGCCTCAGTTATCGAGCTTATAGCAGGGAAAAGCGTGACGATATCGGTTTTCGTATAGCAAGGTATACAAAATGAAAAAGATGTTCATATTTATCATTATTTTTTTGGCTGCGGCTGCGATGGCAGCAACTGACCCAGAGACAGATAACGGAAAGGATAAACCGGAAGAAAAGGTTCTGCCTGTTCCTGCAATAAAGGAAGAAGTCCAGGAAAAATCATCAGGGGGTGAAAGCTGGCCACGCCCATTTGTCCCCAGTGAAAAAATCGGAGCGGACTCAGTAGTCTCATTTCCGGCTGACATTTAACAGAGGAATAATCTATGCCCAGGAAACTCCCCTTTGAATTGATTTATCAGGTTTTTGCCCTGCTCATTTCCTTTATTATTGTGCATGGCGCCTATGTCACAGTGATAAGGCCGCAGGCTGAGAGTTTTATAGCTGTAGAGCAGCTTCGTCTGGCTGATGATCCAGAGTATGTGCAGCAGCGAAATTTCTTTGTGGTGATCAAGGACTATGAGCAGGAAACCTGTTTTATCCTGATGCTTTGGGCCATTGCCATCCTGGGATATAAGGGAACAGTGTCATGGCGGCAGCGGCGGCAGCTGGATGAAGACCTTCTGCAATTGCCTGAAAATATGCCGGTTGGACCGGAAGATACCCTGGAGCTGACCAAGCGGCTTGATGAGCTGCCAAAGGGTGTCAGAGATTTTTTACTTCCCAGGGCCCTGCGCACTGCAATTCTAAGGTTTGCAGCCACCCTGAATGTCCAGGATTCTGCCACAGCAGTGCGTGACCTGTGTGTATCCGAGGGAGAAAGGCTGGAATCTGAGCTTTCCACCATCCGCTATATTGCCTGGGCCATCCCATCGGTTGGTTTTATTGGCACAGTAAGGGGTATTGGCGCGGCTCTGTCCCAAGCGAACAGGGCAGTTGAAGGCGACATTACCGGGGTGACGCTGAGCTTGGGGGTGGCTTTTAATTCAACCTTTATTGCCCTGGTCATTTCCATTGTCCTGATGTTTTTTATCCATCAGTTGCAGCTCATGCAGGAGCGGTTGGTGCTTGATTCCGAGTCCTGGTGTGATCACAACCTTATTAGCCGGCTGCGTACCCGACCACAGCCCTGATTATTTTGCTATGCGCCGACGCAAAAGCCTATCACCTTTTAACCTGTCGTTCCTTGATATCATGTTCTGCGGCTTTGGTGCCGTTGTCCTGTTAGTTCTGGTCATAAATGCAGATACACTGCGGTCGCGAAATGAGCAGCATGAAGACCTGCGGGCCGAGGTCATGCGGCAGGAGCTTGAGGTAAAGGCCGGACAGGAGCATCTGGTGGAGTTGAAAAACAGTGTGCGGGCAACCAATGATCAGGTCAGTGTAACCCAGGGCAGGTCAGAAGAGGTCTTGCTGTTGATAAAAGAAGTTGAGATAGAGCTGGCTGACCTGCAGAACAAAACCCTGGCCCGTAAAGAACATATTAATGAGCTGCAGTCAGACCTGAAAAATCTGGATAAAGAGAATCACAGGCTGGGTGCAGAGCTAAAGGCAGATCAGGAGAAGGGCAGAAAAGTAAGAAGATTTGAGGGCGAAGGCAACAGGCAGTATCTAACAGGCCTTAAACTAGGGGGCAAGCGGGTCCTGGTACTGCTGGATGTGTCCGCGTCCATGCTGGACCGCACCATTGTCAATGTCATTCGGCGTAGAAATATGGATGAAGCAACAAAACGCTCTTCCCCCAAGTGGCAGCAGGCCCGTAAAACAGTAGAGTGGCTGATTGCCAACCTGCCGCCTGATTCCAGCCTGCAGGTTCAAGGTTTTAATACTGAAGCATTCCCTTTGCTGCCTGAAACTTCAGGAAAATGGATTCCGGTAACCGATGGTGTCATGCTTGGTAAAGTGGTTGGGGCCATGAACGATCAGGTGCCAGCCTCTGGGACAAGTCTGGCAAAAGGTTTTAAAGCTGCAGCTGGTATGTTGCCCAGGCCTGATAATATACTGCTCATTACTGACGGCCTGCCAACACAGGGATCTGGAAAATCGCTCAAAAAAGCAGTGCCAGGGGAGCAGCGCGTAAAATATTTTCAAAAGGCCGTAAAGCTTTTACCTAAGAATATACCTGTCAATACGATCCTCTTTCCCATGGAAGGTGATCCCATGGCAGCAGTTCTCTTCTGGAAACTGGCTGTGGATACGGGCGGTTCCTTCCTGACTCCGACGAGTGACTGGCCATGAAAAAGCAACGTAAGAAAATTGATGTATTTAATCTTTCCTTTCTGGACGTAGTATCCTGCGGTTTTGGGGCGATCATTCTGCTGCTGGTTATCTCCAAGGTTTCTGAACCCCTGGTTATTGAAAAAATGAGCGTGGACTTGAGTGGCCTGATCGTGAAACTGGAACAGGAACTTTTTGAGGTTCGCGGAGAAACAAGGATAATGAATCGTCAGCTGACCGAAAAGCAAACACAGCTTTCCGAATCCAAAGAAAAACTAGCCCGGCTTTTAGGTGATCTGTCAAAGATCCGAGGACAATTTGAAGCTGCCAAGACCGAGCTTGCTTCCCAGACCCTGATAGAAAAGCAGTTGCAGACAGCCAGGCAAACTTTGACCGAGGAGATGCGCAGACTGCAGAGCACATTTCAGGCACCCCAAACAGACTCTGCAATAGGCGGCGTACCTGTGGACAGCGAATATATAATATTTATTATCGATACATCCGGATCAATGCAGCGATATGCCTGGCCACTTGTCCGCAGGAAAATGGAAGAGATCCTGGCCATCTACCCACAGGTTAAGGGTATTCAGGTAATGAATGATATGGGAGACTATATGTTTTCTCAGTACAGTGGCCGCTGGATCCCGGACAGCCCGGCCCGGCGGCGTGCAATACTGAACCAGCTAATCTCATGGGCGCCATTTTCCAACTCAAGCCCGGTTGAAGGGATAACAAGTGCAGTCCGGCGGTTTTATGCACCGGATAAAAAGATAAGTCTTTATGTGCTTGGAGATGATTTCTCCAGGGGATCTATACAGGATGTTGTGGATACCGTGGACAGGATCAACCTGACACTTAAAGGCGGTGACAGGCGGGTCAGAATCCATGCCGTTGGTTTCCCTGTTCTCTTTACTCAGCCTGCAGCAGAGATGAATGTTGCCCGTTTTTCCGCACTGATGCGGCGGCTGGCTGAGGATAATAATGGAAGTTTTGTGGGATTAAGCAGTCTA
>CP070776.1:1655952-1672195 GCA_020346205.1 Deltaproteobacteria bacterium | reverse complement strand
TGTTTCCTGTCATTAATTATAACTACGTTGATTATATATAACACTCTGTAACTATATCCTTTACTCTAGCAACCAGTGAATATGCTTCTCTATACCTAATCGCCTAAAAAAACAAGCACAGGAATCATAAAAAAATTACTTGATCCTGTGCTGCAATGAAACATATACCAATTGTTGCATGAAACCCAACAATCAATTTCGACTGTACTACTGGAACTCAAGAAAAACTACTGGGGTTTACTTGCGAGAGGGGAAAACTTTTTTTGTTCTTAAAAATCAACTCCCGCTGGCAAGTTTTAAGAGCAGACGGTTACCAGGGTAGATAGTGTTATCTTTCAGGTTATTCCATCTCCTGATCTCTTCAGGAGATATATTATGCCTTCTGGCAATGGTCCACAACGAATCACCACTGCGTACCTGGTAGAAGGTATCAACTACAGGCTCCTCAGTATCGGAAATCTTTAGTATTAGCTCGTTGCCGGGGTGGATAAGATTGCCGCGAAGATTATTCCACCTTTTGATCTTGGCTGTTGAAACATTATACTTTCTGGAAATTGACCATAGTGAATCACCGTTGCGAACAAGATAATAAAATTCAGACCCTGCAGGCTGTGAGCTGGCAACCAGGAGGCGATCACCAGGATAAATATCATTTGTTGACAACCCGTTGAGCCTCCTGAGTTCTTTTGATTCCATATCAAACCGCCGGGCAATTCCCCAGAGTGAATCACCTTTCCTTACCTGGTAGTATTGTCCTGAGCCTTTTGGAGGCAATTCCTCATTAACCTCTGCAGGCTTGACCTGAACCTGCTGCAGCTTTTGATTTTCCTTGGCTACTTCTTTATTATGCTCTGGCTTAACAGGCTCTACGCTTGCTATCAGGAGGCGGTCACCAGGATAAATGACATTTGATGACAGGCCGTTGAGTTGCCGGAGTTCTTTTGATTCCAAGTCAAACCGCCGGGCAATTCCCCAGAGCGAATCACCCTGTCTCACTTGGTAGTATTGCTGTGAGCCATCATTGATCAATTCTTCATTACGTTCAGGTATGTACTGTTTAACCTGGCTGCTGCCTGTAGAAATGGCTGCAATTCTGTTTTCATTTCTTTGTACGTAGAAAACAAGCTGTTGCCCTGCCCGTATTCTGCTTATATCATTAATATCATTCCAGGCTGCAATCAAATGGATAGGAACACCGTAACGTCTGGACAGTTCTGATACAGTCTCGCCCGGACGTATTTTATGCAAAATAAAATTACCACCAGCAGCTTCAGTGGCCAGGTACCCTTTAGCCACACTTCCTTCTGGAAGCATTTCATATGATGTGGTCTGATAAGGGATACGTAGCCGCTGGCCGGTCTTTAGTCCAGATGATCGAAGATTGTTCGATTTTAGAACCACAGTCTTGGTCAGGCCGTACTTCCTGCAGACCCTGTCTAGTGTTTCTCCTCTTTTAACCGTATGGGTCTTAAATCCGGTTGACACTATAGCCTGCACCCGGGGCAGGTTTTTCTCAACCTGGTCTTTCTTGCCTGCAGGTACTTTAAATGGGTAGGAGGCCTTATCAGGCGGTGTAAAACCTTTCCGTAAATGGTTATTATATTTTTTCAGATCATCCGGTTCCATTTCACAGGACAGCGCTACAGCCTTGAGAGCAGTCCAGCGAGGCACCTCAACTGTTTCGTACGCCAGCGGAGGTTCATACTCTATATTGTCAAAGCCATATTTTTCAGGCTCCTTGGCAATTATGATTGCAGCGATCAACTTGGGAACATACCGTTTAGTTTCAAGCTTCAGGTATCTACCCTGGGCGATTTCCCAAAAATCAGTGGTGTTGTATTTTTTTATGGCTCTCCTGATTTTACCTTCACCGGCATTGTATGCTGCAACTGCCAGGTACCAGGAACCAAATTCACTGTATAGATCACTCAGGTATGAAACAGCTGCCTGGGTAGACTTGACCGGATCACGTCGTTCATCTACATACGTGTTGATTTCCAGTCCATAATTGCGGCCTGTGGCTCTAATAAACTGCCAAACCCCTACAGCCCTGGCCCGGGAATAAGCCCTTTCGTTATAACCACTTTCTATCATGGCCAGATAGGCCAGGTCCTCGGGCAAGCCGGCAGCACGGAGATGCTCATTTATCATGGGAAGGTAGCGGCCGGACCTTGAAAGCCAGCGTGCAAAATTGTCACGATGCTTGCCTGTAAAAAAATCAAGGTAGTATTGTACCTGTCGATTTACAGTAACCGGAAAATCATACGTTACCTCTTCATCCGAATATTCGACCGCCGGAACCCCCTCCTCCCATTTGCCAAGAAGCTTTAGGTCTTTAAGTTCCTGGGCTTTCGTCTGCTCAGGTTCTGGTTCAATATCACCCTGCAGCATCTCTTCCTGCTCTGTGCTGCTCTCTATGGGAGGATAATTATTCGAAAGCCCCCAGATAAAATCCTTGTTATTTTCGGCTGATGCACTTTCCTGTGTACGGTGCTCCCTGTCTAGGTCACCAGTTTTTACAGGAGCACAGGCGGATAGAACCGAAATACAACAGACAGTTATAAAGACTTTATTTATGATTGACCTGATGATACCCATGCGTATCCTTGGAATTGGTTTTCAGGTTGGTACTTTCCCCGCAATTCTCAAAGCAAAATATATGCCGGAATTGAATAAAATTATATGAGGGGATAGTATCATGAATCTTGGGCAGAAAGAACCAGATTCGTATATTTCCTTTATTTAATGTAATTTTTAAGAGAAAAAGGACTAGACAAACTTTTCAGTAAATACCATAAAATCCCTTGCTGCTGCAATAAAAAACAAGCCAGGGCTTGAATTAAGAATTATTTTGGTGAAATATGCAGCCTCATTTTGAGGCAACTCAAAAATGTAAATATAGTAAAGTAAAGATTTTTAATAAAAAATAAAAAATGCTGATTTGTTATTTTTAAATTTCATTTAATAACAAGATGTTATATTAATTTATTTTACGCTTTTTGTAATTCTGATAACCGGAAAATTTTATGTTTAAAAAACTTCTATATGCCGCAATAGCATTTACAGGACTGACCATTATTGTCGGTCTGTTTGCTTTTTTTTGGCTGGTTGTCTTTTATCCTGGCGAGCAGATCAACCAGAGTAATATAGAAAAGATCCTCTCCATGGAAAGTCCGGTCTACTATAACGATGGCCAGAATAAAATAGGGGTGTTCTTTCAGGAAGCCCACAGGCAGTATATCCAATATGATGAAATCCCAGATGATTTTATAAACGCCATAGTCGCAGCTGAAGACAATGGATTTTTCAAGCATTTTGGAGTTGACATCCCGGGAGTTATACGGGCCCTGCTTGCAAATATAAAGGCAGGAAAAATTGTCCAGGGTGGCAGTACCATCACCCAGCAGACTGCCAAAAACCTTTTCAAAAGAAAGGACCGTTCGTTTAAATCCAAACTAACCGAACTTCTTTACGCTCTCAGGCTCGAATACCATTACCCCAAAGAAAAAATAATGGAATTCTATGCCAACCAGTTTTATGTCAGCGGCAACGGCCATGGCCTTGGAGTAGCATCGCAGTATTACTTTAATAAGACTGCATCGGAGCTTAGTACACTGGAGTGTGCATTTATAGCCGGTTCAGTAAAAAGGCCCAATTATTACAACCCTTTTATCAAGGATAATGAAGAGAAGGCTGCCCTGGCTGTCACGCGGGCAAAACAGCGATCCGGCTATGTTCTTGGTCAGATGCAAAAGCTGGGAATGATATCGCCTGAGCAGCATGAAGAGTATATGAACCTGGAGATTAATTTTGAGCAGGGACAGATGTTCTTCCCTCTTAATACATTGATGGATTTTGTCAAAACAGGCCTTTCTGTCCCTGAGGTGGAAGAAGCACTGGCCGCCCACGGCATTGACAATATTGCTACTTCAGGCATAAAAATTTACACCACGGTTGAAAAAGATCTGCAGGACCAGGCTTTTTATGGTCTGCGTAAAGAGCTTTCCAGGCTGAGTATCCGCCTAAAGGGATATGCTCACGAAGAAGTGCAAAATTACTATAGTAGCCTATCAAAGGCGGGCGATTGGGACCTGTATAAAGGAGCCTTTCTTTTTGGCACCGTCTTAGCAATCGACACCTCTGCCAAACCTTCCATAAAAGTTTCCCTGGGAAAGCTTGGCGGTAAGCAGAACCTCATAGGTTCCATTGACCGTTCGGGTATATTGCCGGTTGTTGATTCCCTAGTCAAATGGGAAAAGCAGCGCTGGACTGAACCCCAACAACAGGACCAGCAAACGTTTCTTGAAGGATTTAAGGTCGGGGACAGGATTTTCGTTAGTGTACGCAAAATAGACAAAAGCACTAATACCGTCCAGCTTGATCTGGAAAAATACCCTGAAATCCAGGGTGGACTTATAGTTCTCAAAGATGGCACTATACGGACCATGGTAGGCGGGATGGAGAATCATTTCTTCAACCGGGCAGTCTCTGCCAAACGCCCTATGGGATCCGTAATTAAACCCTTGGTATATACTGCTGCACTCCAGCTTGGCTGGAACAGCATTGATGCCCTTGACAACGAGCGGAACCTGTTTGTCTTCCAGAAACAGGCTTATTTCCCCAGACCGGACCATGACAGTCCGCATAAGCAGGTGTCAATGAGCTGGGCGGGTGTCCACTCTGAGAACGTGGCAACGGTTTGGCTCCTTTATCACTTGTGTGACCACCTCACCCCTGCCCAGCTCAAGGAATTGATCTCGCACCTAGACCTTGACCGGCGCGATTATGAGTCACATGCCAGCTACAGGCAGCGCCTGAGAGACACTCTCGGCATTCTGGTAGACGAGGTACAACTCAACCGTGCAGCATTCAGGCAGGCTGTTATAAACCTTGAACCTGACCTTATCTTCAGCGGCAGGCTCGACGAATTCAACTACCTTAGAAAGATGCATTATGGTGCTGATTTTGAAAGTTTCCTTGAAGAAGTTGAAAGCCTGCAAGGAGCTGAATATGAATCGGAAACAAGGAGACAAAAGAAGATTGAGGCAGAAAAAAATATCAGGAAGCAAATCCTTAGAAATAATTATCTTCATCATTTACAGCTTTTGCAGGAACTTGAATTCCTGCAGGCCAGCCTTTCCGGGAAGCTGCAGCTGAGAAGCATTGAAGCGCCCGAAATGTTTCTGGGACAATTTTATCACGATACCTTCAATGACAAATATATCTATGCCAGCGAGCCAGCAGAAAACGTTTCCTGGCGATTGCTAAGCCCTGCAGACATTCAGAAAAAATTACGCCCCCTGTCGTTTGCACGATTCAGGAAAAATTTCCAGAAGGATTTCTGGGATAATATACTCATCGAAGGCAGAGTGAGCCTGGAAACCCTGCAGACCCTCAGCGGTGCTGTAGTAAATGAATATGAGCATCTGGCATCTCTTCCGCCATATAGCTTCGAGGTTCTTTCACAAATACCAGACTTCCGTGTTCTGGCAGGTCTGCGCTATGTAACTGCTTTGGGCCGCTCTTTTAATATCAGGAGTGAACTTGAGCCCGTCCTGTCATTTCCTTTAGGTTCAAATGTTATTTCTCTCCTTGAAGCTGCCATGACTTACCAGGCTATTACAATGGGACATATAACGTTGAGCGGAGCAGATGACACTATTGACGAACTGGCAATTATTGATCGCATAGAAAATGCTGAAGGTGAAACCATCTTTGTACCAGAGAGACAAGATATTAATGTAGTTGATTCCAAAACAAGTATGGCGATAAGTGACATTCTGCATAATATTATCAAATTCGGTACCGGGCGATATGCCCACGCAAATGTCCGGCTCAACAGTCGGGATCCTGAAATTAAGCAGCAACTTAATCAATTTGACCTGCCTGTTCCGTTGATGGGTAAAACAGGGACAGCCAACCGTTTTACTAATTCTGCTTTTGCCGGAATCATTCCCGGTCCGCACAACGAGCAGAATGGTTTTGACACAAATAACGGGTATATTGTTGCAGCGTATGTCGGCTTTGACAACAATGACCCAATGGTCCGTAACACCACTCACATAACAGGTTCAAGCGGGGCCCTGCCAGTCTGGTCCAGAATGGCAAATACCATTCTTCTCGAAAAAGAATTTGGTGCAAAACTGGACCTGGTTGACCTGGCATTCACCGTTGATCCTATCACCGGTGAAACAGGTTTACGCCTGATCCACCCAGATCTTGAACAGAAAAACATACCGGTTAACTCAGGTAACGGCTTGCCGGCAACTACTCAATATGACAGCAGCAGCTCTGCCAAGTCCTCAGATGCCACCGTCCTGACTTTCGGTACTCTTCTCCCCAGTAAGGAAATTGAACCTGCCAGAACCTTTAAACCATTCTGGAGCAATTAACTATTCTCAATATTTCCCTTCCCTAAACTTTCGGATTCCCTTATCAAGCTTTATACTATATAGCCTGAGCCAGTCTTAACTCTTGCATTATTGGCAAATTCTGTTTTATAGCTTAGACATTAATCAGGGCTAAAATTAATTTTCCCAATTATACAATTCATCAGTGTTAGGGCTTTACATGATGAAATAACCTTCTGGAATCAGGTATGTTAACGTTCAATACATGCAAAATATTTATCGTATCCATCTCTCTTGTTTTTCTTTTATACGGCTGCGGCGCAACACATTCGGATACATCCTCTCGCAGGGAAAAATCAGACTTGCCACAAAGCCAGGAGATGGAGCAGAAACCGCTCCCAGGTACCTCAACCTCAAAACAAGCTGAACAAAAGGTTGATGAATCCTCCCAGACAACATCAAGGGTATCAATTTTCGGGCGTAAAAAACCTGCTGAATCCTCTAAATTGAAAGTAAAATATTCTGACATTAATTTTGTCCAACTTCGTTTGAATGCCTATGAAAACAAGTTTGAACATTGGCTGAAAATTTCTGAAAAGTACAACGAAGGTACTTTGGCGACGAAGCTGGCTGCATATGAAACTGAATGCGTGCAAAACCTTGAACGTATTTTGACTGGGTACAGTCTTTTGCTCGATAGAATGCAGCAAAGTGAAACTGTTTCAGTTGATAGAATTGCAACGGTGGATCCTAAAGAGATGCAGCAGCTTGATATTGCTTTTCTTGAAAGCAGGTGTAGCGAATTACTTTCCCTGGATATTGCTGATCAGTATGAATTCATGCCCGAAACAGAACCGGAAATTACCTTTGATGTGGCTCAGGAAGCTATCGCTTCACATATGGAACAGGGTAATTATCTGGAAGTGCTCTATGCCTATGAAAGACTCTCACTGGCCTTTCCAGATCAGAAACCGTCACTTTCCACCCAGTTGAATTACGGCCTTACCTTGCAATACACTGGTCAGACCGAGGCAGCAGCGAGACACTTCAAAGGGATGCTTGAATCGGGTGAACTTTCTATTGAGCCTCTAAGCCTGCAGCGGGAAATTGCTGACCTTTTTCTGGCCAGTGGCAATGTTGCTGCCGCAGAATCATATTATGAAAGTATAATTTTGGCCCATGAATCTATCGGGGTTGAAAAGTCCTGGGCTGAAGAACAACTTGCTTTCCTGCGTTCTGTAGATTCTGAATCTGATGAAATGGCTGCCTATATAAAACTTCTACGTGAATTCCATATGTACGATTACAGGATTTACTCTACTGAGTTAAATGAAGCGATAAATGCTTTTGCTACGGAGTATGCGGGAAGCCCTGTAGCGGTTAGTGGTTTGCGGCTTAAAACTTTTGCAGCAGATCAACTGAAGTTATGGTTTGGCCGCCAGTTAGTCCATATTGATTCTCTGGTAGCAGATAAAAAATTTACTGAAGCAACTGAGATGCTTAAAAGGATGTCCCGTTACTACCTCCCTGCCGAACTTCAGGCCGTATTACAAAAAACCTTTTACGAGGTGTCCCAGGCTGAAATTCGGGAAATAGAAACGCAGCGGCACATTCAGGAAATGGAATTGACAGAACAGTGGGATACAGCTGTAAACCTTTTGGACTCTCAGCAATATGATAATGCTATATTAGCTTTTGAGGCCCTTGTAGGCACCGAATATGAAGAAAGGGCGAAAATGAAGATAGTGGAAACAGCTAACCAGGCTGCAAGCCAGATGCGCAAGGAAGCAGCTTCACTTTTTATCAAGGCGGGCAGGACTCCGGATTTTGAAAAGAAAAAAGAACTCCTTCTTGCTTCCCATAGACTGCTGACTGAAATCCTGGACAAATATCCGCAAACAGACCTGCTGGACAAAGTCAATCAAAATAAAGTGATACTTGAAGAGCAGATCATGAAGATTGACCCGGCTCTGCTTGAAGTCCTCCGGGAGGAAAATGCTGAAGAACAACCTGACGATTCTTCAGGTCCCTTCTCACGCAAACTGCAATAAGTTGAATTCCTGGTGATGACCAGCCATAATCTCACTTGCCGAGAATGGAACCTTCAAGGGTCAACAGGGCTTTTTTATTAGCAATTCCTCCGGCATAACCTCCCAGGCCGTTCATGGCAACGATCCTGTGACATGGTATTATGAGGGCAACCGGATTGGCTCCACAGGCCGATCCTGCAGCCCTTGTCCCTTTTGGAGAACCAGCAAGTTTTGCCAGCTGCTGATATGTTATGCTGCTACCGTAGGGTACTGTTTTTATGCTGCTCCATACCTTTTTCTGAAAATCTGTCCCGGCTTCAAAAAAAGGGGAATCGACTTTGATAGAAAAATCACTGAGCTTGCCGTTAAAGTAATCTCTAAAAATACCATTATAGGGAAAATCTTTCTGCCCCAGTTCCTTGACAAGAATATTTGGACCAATGCTGGATAATTGATTACTTGCTTTTGCATGTTTGCCAGGTGCAAGTGTCAAATGTACTATATTCTCTTCAGGACCTATTATGCAGTAAATGGTAAATTTTCCATATTTGCATGACATCGAGGAAAAAGAAATTTTATTCTTCGAACTTGACAACTTTTTAAAATAATTATTCATATAGTTTTCATTTTTTTCATTTTTTATGTTTAAAATTGACCTATGCATCCCCTTGAAAAAAAAACATTAATTACAATCGAACAGGAAGGGTTGCTAGAGGCCGGTGAGAAAATTGTTATCGGGGTCTCAGCCGGACCGGACTCCATGGCACTTTTGCATGTCCTGAACCGTTTGACTCACGTAATGGATATTACCCCGGTTGCTGCCTATGTCAACCATGGACTCAGGCCTGATGAGTCCGAGAGTGAAAAAAATCTTGTTGCGACAGAAGCACATCGTCTCGGAGTTGATTTCTTTACAGGTTCAAGGAATGTTAAAGAGTTAGCCGCAAAACAAAAAATTTCCATTGAACATGCCGCAAGAATCCTGCGCTACGAATTTCTGGAGAAAACAGCCCTGGATTGTGGTGCTCAAAAAATCGCTTTAGCACACACTGCTGACGATCAGTCCGAGGAACTTCTCCTGCGACTGATTAGAGGCACTGCCCGTAAAGGACTTTCAGGCATGAAAACTTTAAGGGCCGGCAGATTTATCCGTCCTTTCCTGCGTTTTCCCAAATCTGACCTGCTTGACTATCTTGAAAAGCATTCCATCCCGTTTCTTCTTGACAGTTCAAATGCACAAAATCTTTACCTGCGAAACCGTATAAGGAATGACCTGCTGCCATACCTGAAAGAGGGGTATAATCCAGACATCCGGCGAACTCTGTTGCGTACAGCAAATATATTACAGGATGAAGAAGAACTCCTGGAGACTATAACTGAGTCAGCATTTGCTGAAACTGTTACCACAATCCAGCAAATGCATGTTCAGGAGCAGGAAAATAGCTTCCCGCCCGGTGAATCTTATCCTCAAGAACTGCAACTCAGCCTGGAACTTTTTAAAGTGCAGCCACGTGCAATCCAGAGAAGACTCCTGGAAAAGTGCTGCTGGATCATGGCATGTGAACCACGGTCCAGACAGATAGAAAACCTTCTGCAACTTGCCATGCCAGGTTCTTCTGACGGCAGCCTCCATCTTTCTGATGGGCTAAGGGTCATGAGAAATAAAGAACAGTTACATTTTACTTACCCACATGGAAGAGGTCCTTTTCGCGGTAACCTCCCGACAGAATATAATGCTGAATTACCGGATACCATAATCCCGGCTCCGGGCATTTATGAATTTCCCGCACTCAATAAAAGGCTGGTGATCGAAGACATTGAAGGTTCCTTCCCAAAATCCGGAGATTCTTTCCCCGCAGGTGAGTATCTCGATGCCGCCCTTTTCTCTTTTCCGCTTTCAATCAGGAGCCCCTATCCTGATGATCGCTTTCATCCCCTTGGTGCACCTGGAAGCAAAAAAGTTAATGACTTTTTAAGCGATCAGAAAATTAACCGGCATGAAAAAAAACAGGTGCCAGTCTTATGCTCTGATGACTCCATTCTAGCCTTACCCGGACATCGCATCGATCATCGTTACAGGATCACTGAAAAAACAACAAGTGCCCTAAGGGTGAATTGGGTGGAAATCAAAAGTGAGATTGAGAGATAAAGGTTAAAGACTGAAAGAGAAAATAACTGGCTAGAATTTAAACAAAAAAAGACAAAAAAATAACCCCAACTTGCTTCCCTCTTTGCTTTATTATCGCAGGTTTATTATATGTCGGAAGCCGTGTGGGGTTCTGTTATTTATTACCATAATTATTCTGATCTGCCAATAAAAAATAAAAGCCTCGATCAGCTTCACAACAGAAGGTGGAGAGTGGGGGAGAATAGAGCAAGGAAGCCTCACGAGGCATATCTTCTAAATAATATTATAATCATTATAAATTGGATATGCAGAGGCAGCCAGGCTGAAAAATACACTTGAAATGCTGCAATTACTGAGAAATAATTTAAATAATTTACCCCCTAATTGAGTAACCGCCATCCACTACTATAGTCTGCCCCTGGATCATGGAGGCAAGATCAGAGCACAAGAACAGGGCAACATCTGCAACATCTTCAGGTGTAGTCAAACGACCCAATGGAGTCTTGGAAATTGCCGTATCAAGAATCTCCTGTCGGTTTGGAAATTTTTTCAAGGCTTCGGTGTCAACTGCACCGGCACTGATGGTATTTACATTAATACCTTTGGGACCCAACTCGACCGCCAGGTGCCGGACCAGGGATTCAAGCGCTGCTTTCGAAGCTCCCACTGCGGTATAATTTTCTATAGCCCGTACCGCGCCCAGGCTGGAAACAGCCATGATCCTGCCCCCCTGCTGCATTAAAGAAGAACCTTCCCTTGCAAGGGAAAGGAGAGCCCTCGCATTTATATCCATGGCCCAATTCCAATGACGGCTGCTTAGTTCCAAGGCCGGTTTAAGAACACCTGAGGCAGCATTGCTCACCATAAAATGCAGTGTCCCGAATTCACTTTCAATACGTTCAAACATGGTTTTGACATCCTCGTCATTTGCCACATTTGCCTTGACAACAAAGCATTTAACTCCGCAGTTCTCGATCTCCTTTGCAGTACTTTCTGCATCCCTTCGGTGTCTGACATAATTTACTACAACATGGACCCCATTTTGAGCAAATTTTATAGCAATTGCCCTGCCTATCCCTCTTGAACCACCTGTAATTAAAGCTACCTTCCCATTGAGTTGAAACATAGAAATTCTCCTATATTCTGGGCTGCAAATACAAACCAAGAGAATAATTTTGCAGTATTTTTCCTGCTGTTTTGTACTGCTGAATAGTCTTATATTTTTGGAAACAGGCTGAAGATTACCCGCTAATTTTCTGGCTTTCAAGAGGATTCTTTAAGTCGGACCACAAAACGCTTACAGGCACTGAACAACATCCTCAAAGGGTTAAAGGAAACAGGCTTGAGACTTGTCGGTGCTTTGAAATCATCGACCATTAATTCTGCCGGTTTTAATATGGGATAATCGAGCATTTCAGGATCTGCTCCAGCAAGACCCCGGTCGACACATTCCTGCCAGAGAGCACTTTGAGCCATATCCAGCCCTAATATCTTTAATAAACCTGTGTCAAGTGCTACAGGGTTGGTGGACGCTGCTACAAGCCCCAGTGAATAAGGCAGGCCGCCAATAGGCCCCGTGTCATGCATGGCAACAATACCATCCAGCAATGTCACACCAGAAGGCAGCACTGATAGCAAATCCACCAGGTGTGAAGCAAATTGCCCGGCGTGATTACCATACTTCAGGTGCCACCAAGGTTTTTGAAAACCGACCACCGTACCAAAATAATTTTTTACTGCCAGGCTCATATATAACTGGCTGTGTGCCTTGACCCGTGGAAGATTGACAAGTACGTCACATTCCAGGGCTGCACGTGCCAGGTCCACCGTAACCCCTCCAGAAAGCTTGACAGTGGTTGATTGATCAAAGTTGACACACTCAACCGGCAATCGGGCAAGAGCTTTTTCAATCCCTGTGGCATGCATTACGCCTTTTGCAGTGCCAAAGGCAGGAGAGTCTCCAATGACAACTTTTGCATCCTGCTCAACAAACCATTCTGCCACCGCCGCAACAAATACAGGATGTGTGCATGCCAGATGGTCGGCACTTCTGCCACTCAGCAGGTTTGGTTTCAGTAATACCCTTGAACCTCCACTGACTTTAAATCCAAGTGCTGTACAAAGCTGATCAATCTTTACTTTAATTTCCCTGGATTTGTAATGGGTGCAATCAAGCAGTGCCACAGATGTTGAATTAATACGCATTTAAAGGTCACCCTGGGGCAAGAGAAGAATAATTCCGGAATGCCAAAATAGAAAAAGGCCGACTTTGGGGGACAAAGTAGACCTTTTTCAGGAGAAAGGAGATAAGAGTATCACTCTTACTCAATATTTTGCAATTGCCATGCCAGTTTATTTCTTGTGAATATTTTTTTGAAAAACACAGCATTGGTGCGGATTAAATCCCCTTTTGACTTTTTTTCCTGAAAGACCTCCAGAGTACAAATTTTTGTACTTTTGGAGCACAAATAAGTGCCCTAGATGAGGACAATTAACACTTTTCTAATAATAACAAACAGATAGGGAATCTAAAAAAATTTGTACCCTAACAAAAATATTGGTCCAAATTGTTATAACCGATTTACTTCCTGCATTCCATGACATACCAAGCTTTATACTTAGGCAGTTTTAGCCCAATTCAAAAGCCCTCCTGCGAGTAGAATTTCACGGTGCCTGTCTGATACCTCAAGGATTGCCTCAATCGGTTTTTTATCAACCAGCACAGTAAATATCCTTTCCCCTGCAGAAATTTTCTGACGTATATCCGGGATCTCAATTGCTGCCCCCTGCTTTGACACTTCATAGTCATCAGGGTTTTCAAAGGTAAGCGGCACTATGCCAAAATTTATCAGGTTTGCCTTGTGAATCCGGGCAAAACTTTTAACCAGTTTTACCTGGACACCTAGAAAACGAGGTGCCAGGGCTGCATGTTCCCTGGATGAACCCTGGCCGTAATTCTCACCACCGACCACCATGCCGCCAAGTTCACCTGCAGCAGCATCCCTGGCTCTATGAATAAACTCCAGGTCAACCGAGTTAAAAACAAATTCGCTGATTGCAGGAATATTACTGCGCAACGGCAAAATTTTTGCCCCTGCAGGCATAATATGATCCGTAGTAATATTATCCCCCACTTTCAGCAGTATTGTACCCTGCCAGGTATCTGCAAGCGGCCCAAACTCAGGAAAGGGGGCAATATTGGGACCTCGGATAATATCCACATCCTCTCCAGGCTCTCTTGGGGACTCTATCCTTTGATCTCCTAGCAGATATTTCTCTGGTAGTTCAAAATATGGATATTCACCTAAATCCCGGGGATCTGTGATTTTGCCATGCACTGCCGAGGCAACTGCCACCTCCGGGCTGCAGAGGTACACCTGGTCGTCAACCGTCCCGCTGCGTCCGGGAAAATTGCGTGGAAATGTACGCAATGAAATTGAACCGGTAGGCGGAGCCTGTCCCATGCCGATACAGCCCAGACAGCCGGCCTGATGCACCCTTGCACCTGCCCTTACTAGGGTCAGCATGTCACCCTGCGCAGTCATGTTTTCCAAAACCTGGCGGCTGCCGGGATTAATCTCAAAACTTACATCAGTATTTATCTCTTCGCTTTCGAGAACCTTGGCAACAACCATCAGATCCCTTAATGAAGAATTTGAACAGGATCCCACCAGTACCTGCGCAACAGGTTTGCCCGCCACCTCCGATACCTTGACCACGTTATCGGGTGAAGACGGACAGGCTATCAAGGGCTCCAGGCTGGACATATCTATGTCAATCACTTCATCATAAGTTGCACCTTCATCAGCAGTGAGAGGTATCCATAAGTCACTGCGTCCCTGACTCTCTAAAAATTTCTTCGTATTTTCATCCGAGGGAAATACTGATGTGGTTGCACCCAGTTCAGCTCCAAAATTAGTGATAGATGCACGGTCGGTTACTGTAAGTTCGTTCACTCCGGGTCCGAAATATTCCATGATAAAACCAACTCCGCCCTTCACCGACAATTGCCGGAGCAGTTCGAGAAGGATATCACGTGCCGATACCCATTCTGGCAGCTTGCCACTCAACCTGATCCCAAATATTTTCGGCATTATCAGGTAAAAAGGCTTACCAGCCATGGCCATGGCTACATCCAGGCCGCCTGCACCGATAGCCAGCATACCTAGGCCTCCGCCTGTAGGGGTATGGCTATCAGAACCGAGCAGAGTCTTTCCTGGTGCTCCAAATCGCTCCAGGTGGACCTGGTGCGAAATGCCGTTCCCGGGAGGAGAGAAATACAGCCCGTATTTTCTCGCCACTGACTGTAAGAACCTATGGTCATCGGCATTTCTAAAATCCGATTGTACCAGGTTATGATCTACATAACAGACAGATAATTCTGTCTGCACCCTGGGTATACCCGTAGCCTCAAACTCTAGATAGGCCATGGTTCCTGTCGCATCCTGGGTGAGGGTCTGATCGATGCGGATACCTATCTCTGCCCCTTTCTCCAAGCTCCCCTCAACAAGATGGGAAGCCAGTATCTTTTCAGTAACTGTTTTAGCCATATTATTTATCCTAAAAGTTATTTCATTTTTTGAATAATTACCTGTATCATTCAGGCCAAACAACCTGAATGGTTAGTATCCTAACTTATTTTGACATTCTAAAAAAACTGTGAATTCATACCATATCCTCATGGCAAAGTACATGCTTCAAAACTGATAGAATAGTAAAAATCTCACAGCTCCCAACAGGGTCCAATAATATTAAATGGTTATGTGTTATTCCGATAAGTGGAGAGTTATTGTGCAAAGCCGGCAATCCTCTTTTGAAAAATTCTCCTGAGTTTAAACCAGATATTTATTTAACTTGAATCTACACTTTTTATTAAGGCATTAATCCTGCATGTCTTTTAGTATAAAAATAAATTCAGTCTACCAGTGCGATCACGTATTATTGTATAGAGAAAGCCTTGCGGTTTCTGGTATGAACATGCTAGAGAGGCGGTAACCAATTCAGCTTAAAATATAATCAAGGTGTGTAGTTAACTGAGTCCCGCATCATATGAAAAAAATTTCCCGCAATATATTTTTACTCATTATCGTCCTCATTTTCTTTCTTGGCCTGTCGCCGCGTTTTTTTATTCTTGATGAGGTACATAAAACAGTCACCGAACATATCAGTAGAAGCCTGGACAGTTCTGTCACTATAAAAAAGATGCACTGGGTCTGGTTGCCGCTGCCTCACCTTACTCTCGTCAACACAAATGTATCTGACGGACATTATGATCTTTTCGTACCAAAAACAAAAATATACCCGACTTGGCGCTTAATCCTGGGAGAAACCCACCAGCCGGGCAAGATCATTCTAGACAGCCCCCAATTTCACATAAACAAGAAAGCATACCTGCCACGGGAAAAGGCTGAACGCAGCCTGCCAGAGGTTGCCATTACCTTTAAGAAAGGGGAAATGGAGATTGAATCCTCGGATGAGTACAGGGATATTCTCCGTAAAGGATCTGTAACGTTCAGTGAAATAAGCGGAACTCTCAAACTGAATCCACTGGAAGCTGAAATAGACCTCCAGGCATCTTCTCCTTTCAGCAAAAAAATCAGCCTGCAGGGCAACTTGAATATTCCTGAAAGGGACTACAGTTTCACCCTGGATTTACAGGACATCAAACTGCATCAAACCGTAAAGTCTTTTTTCAAGGGGCGCCTGATACCCGTTGAATCTCCGGCCAGACTTAC
>CP070776.1:1650583-1655852 GCA_020346205.1 Deltaproteobacteria bacterium | reverse complement strand
GGACAGCAAATACCTCCCTACCCTGGTCCAGGGCATGTTTTGCAGTAATAAGCGATCCGGACCGGTTTGCCGCCTCCACCACCACAATTCCGAGAGACAGTCCGCTGATGATCCTGTTGCGGGCCGGGAAACGGAAATTATCCGGTTTGGTACCAAGCGGGTATTCACTGACCACTGCCCCTGAGGAAGCAATGTCTCTATACAGCTTATGGTTACTTGGAGGATAGATGACATCAAGACCGCACCCCAACACCGCTATTGTAGTGCCTTCTGCTGCCAGTGCCCCGTTATGGGCTGCAGTATCAATCCCCAGAGCCATGCCGCTTATAATGGTAAAGCTCTGACTGGCCAGACTGTTTGCCATCTTTTGCGCAATACTTCTGCCGTAATGTGTGGCCGCACGAGAACCTACAACACCGATCCCTTTGCAGTTGAGAAGTTCAGGATTGCCCAACACATAAAGTACAACCGGAGGATCATGGATATTCTTCAGCAAAGAGGGGTAGAGCGGGTCATCACAGGCAATTATTTTAATATTTTTACTGGCTGCCTGCTGGATTTCATCATTGGCAAGTGCTTGAAGGTTCTTCCTTCCCTCTTCACTTAAGGCGGCCAGGCTTTCCTGGCGCAATCGACATACTGCGGTCAGATCGGAAATGCTTGCTGATAATACCCTGTCGGGGCTGCCGAAATGAGTTACAAGCCTGTTACATGTCACGGATCCCATGCCGGGAACCAGGTGCAGAGCTAGCCATGAATGCAGATTTTTGCTGCCTGTCACCCTAATTATCCCCGACATTCATTGAGGCCAAATACTTATTCAGCTCAGCTTTTCTAAGCAGCAACTCTTCAAGCAGTTTCTGGTCCTGGTTCTGTTGAGCGTTGCGTATTTCTTCGCTCAGTTGCTGGATCTCTTTTTTAAAACGATAGCGCACAAGCCAGACAAGCATCTCTTCTGCCATGTTCTCTGTCAGCTCTTTTTGATCATATTGCCTTAAAAATGGTGAAGAAACGAGAAGGCGCGAAACATAGGAACGCTCGGGGCCTTCTGGAAGAATTTCAATGAGTTGTTCCGGGCCAGAATCCTCATTTTCAGCTGCCAGTTTCTGCAATGCTTCAAGTATATTACTTGCAGGGCTTTCTACCAGAATGTCCTCTATGCCTGCTTCAAGAAATCTTTTCAGGTAGCCGGGGTTAAAGATCAGGAACTCCAGGAGCTGCGCCTGTTTTCTGGGGAGCTGGATATTGACCTTAGCTGCATCTTTAGTTGTTTGATCTCCACTCGCCCTTCCTGGCCTGTGCTGACTTTTTTTCCTGGCAGCTGCCTTAAACCCCTGCATAACCTGGTCCGGGTCCAGCCCCAGCTTATTACTGAATTCGGAGATAAGTACCGATTGCTGAAATGGGCTGCTTCCAGAGGCATGGATAAGCGGCTCCAGTTCTTCAAGGATCTTTCCCTTACCAGTCATACTAATCCCATGCTTGTCCTTAAGGTGCTCGAAGGCAAATTCCAGGATGGGAAGAGCACCCACCAGGTATTTCTCAAGCCCATCCTTACCGTGCGCCCTGATATATGTGTCTGGATCATGCATGGCTGGCAGCAGGGCTACCCTGGCAGCAACCTGCTCGGCAAGAAACAGTGGCACTGCCCGCATGGCAGCCTTGATGCCTGCCTCATCGCCATCAAACAGTAGTATGACCTCATCAGCGTAACCTTTCAAAAGCCTGATCTGTTGCTGGGTCAAGGCTGTACCGAGAGGTGCCACAACATTATCAACGCCATAGGAGGCCAGTGCCAGAAGATCGAAGTTTCCCTCAACCACAACCGCCTGCCTTATTTTGCGGATGGCATCTCTATGTTGAAAAAGCCCGAACAGCATACGGCTTTTGTCAAAAATTAGGGTTTCAGGTGTATTGAGATATTTTGGTTCTCCTTCTCCCAGGATCCTGCCCCCAAAACCAACAACCCTGCCGGTCAATTCATAAATAGGAAACAGGACCCTGTCCCTGAAACGATCGTAAAAGCCGCCCCGGTCCTTTCTGACAAGCAAACCGGACTCTTCTGCTTCGCCCAGTGTAATAGATGACTTTGAAACCTTATTGCTCAGGTAGTCCCATCCGGCAGGAGCATATCCCAGGTTGAACAAAGTGATCATTTCAGGGGTTATTTCCCTTTCTTTCAGATACTCACGCGCCTGTGCCCCACCTGCATGATTCAGTAAATATTCATGGTACATGCGTGCTGCCCGTTCGTTAGCATCAAAAAGCTTCTGCCGCTTTTCCGCCTTGGCCTGGTCCTCTGAAGAAAATTTCCTTTCCGGAAGTGTAATCTGGTAACGCTGGGCCAGTTGCTTAAGGGTCTCGGGAAATGTGAGGTTGTAATATTTCATCATAAAGCTGAAGACATCCCCACCTTCGCCGCAGCCAAAACAATGGAAAGATTGGCGCGCCGGATTAACCATAAAGGAAGGTGTTTTTTCAGCATGAAAAGGACAAAGGCCCTTCATGTTGGCACCAGCCCGTTTAAGTGAGACACATTCGCCTATGATATCAATGATCTGGGCTGCATCTTTTACACGCTGCACAGCATCTTTTTGTTCGAAAGAAGAGGTCATAACATATTGATAGTGAACATATACTTCCCTTGTGTCAAGCTAAATTCTACACCCGAATCTGTCTTTACTGCTTTCTCTTCAGCAACAACCCCAAAGCCTTAACTTTCACCTGTTTTTTTACTCTTAGTTCACAGAGTGTAACAAAAAAATATTGCTGTAATAAATTGCTGGTGTACTGTTCCATGCTATAGTGTGTTGTTGGAGTCAGGCTCCACAACAACCCAGAATTATACAAGCAAGCAAAAGAGATTTATACTTCTGCCCATGAAGCCCAGCGTTGAAGATATTCTGGCAGTAGAACTAAAGCGGGAAATCGCTGAACGTTATTTCGGCTTTCGTAAAATGATCGAGGAAGACACCCTCGACCTTACGGAGAAAATCAAGTACCAGCTTTCTATACTTGAAAAAAGAATAAGCTATGAATTGATCCGTATATATGTCCTGCTTCAGGTAGAAACACTGATCCATGAATTCATGGAACTTACCGGCTGGGAGGAAAAACTTTTTTACGACCCTTATATAACCGAATCTCCCACAATAAGGGTAAAGGTTTTCAAGGGCATCAATATAAGGGGTCTGACGAAGGCGGGCCGTTTTAAAAACCTGGTTTTTGACGCCTATGAAAGACTGGCTGCCCACGTAGAACATTACCGGGAAAACCTTGAGGAAATTGAAACTTGCCGGGAAACGATCAATCATGAAATTGAACTGTTCTACAGAAAAAACGATATCGGTAATATCATGGGTTTTCTCCGTGCCATGGAAGGAGAGGGCGGTGAAGACAGTATGGGTGTCACGCCTGATGTGGGATCAGTTGAGACCTTTGAGCAGAAAATGCGCATAGAAAAACCACCGCCAATCGACCCGGAACTTATCACCATACCCCCATTGGTGCCCCTTCCAAACATCAGCAGAGAATTAAAAAAGATTGTTGATAAGGCCTTTAAAATTCACAGGGGAAAAATTCTCTCCGAAATAACAAAATGAATTTGGAACCCAATTATTCTTCCATATTTCTTTCCTGGGTTGCCCTGGTTGGAGGCTTGACCCTGCTGACTGCTGGCGGAGAATTTTTGGTATCCGGTGCAGCAAAACTTGCCAGGAGATTCGGCATGAGCTCTCTGCTCATCGGGTTGACTGTAGTAGCATTCGGCACATCAATGCCTGAACTCTTTGTCGGACTCATCGCCCTTCTGCAGGGTCATCCGGATATACTCACAGGTAATGTCATTGGGAGCAATATCGCTAATATTGGTCTCATATTGGGTATTTGCGCCCTCATCACTCCTTTGTCAGTCAGGTTCAGGTCAGTCTCCAAAGAACTCTATATAGCTTTGATTGCCACGATTATTGTATTCCTTGCAGCATGGCATGGCACTTTTCCAAGATTTCTCGGTTTTATTTTTTTTATATCTCTCATTATCTATACAGCGCAAAGCTTCCGCCTGGCAGCAAACAATAATAAAAACTTACAGGAAGACGACCCAGGGTCTGCGCAAACTGATAAACAAACACTGCCTGCCATTATCACTGTGACTGTTATAGGTCTTGCGTGCCTGCCGATCGGTTCCAGTTTTTTCATCAACGGAGCCATAGATATTGCCCGGCATTTTGGCGTGAGTGAACTTGTTATAGGGCTGACTTTGGCAGCAGTCGGCACTTCACTTCCGGAACTGGCCTCATGCCTTGCAGCCATTCGCCAGCAACACACGGATATCCTTGCAGGTAATATAATCGGCAGCAACCTTTTCAACCTTCTCATGGTGCTTGGCTTCAGCGGATTGCTTATGCCCTTTCCCATGTCCTCCAACCTGCTCACCAGGGATATTCCCATCATGTTCAGCTTTTCAGCGATTCTGCTCCCTATTCTTGTCGTACAGCATGGGCTTTCACGCCTGCATGGTTTTATTCTCCTTGTGGCCTATGTAGGCTACATCTTAATTCTTCGATAAGACAAAAACTGTTCCCAAATAAAAATGAGTGGTCACTTGATCAGAGCTTATTAATGCTTATAGTAATTCTAAAGCAAGTCATGACTGCTTCATTTCTTCTCCTCCTTATACAAAAAAGGACAGTCCCGTAAGGCACTGTCCTTTTTTATTTTTTAGTAATTTTTCCCCAGTATATCTATCTGAAGCGTCTTATATCGAGTGAGGCTGAGGCAAAGTTTCTGCCTGCCCTTTTCCTTGTTCTCTGCCTTTCCTGATACTTTTTTTGCTGTTTGCTGTCTTGCCCTGTCCCGGCGATCTTTTTTTCCTGTTTACCCTCTTTTCGTTTTCCGTTAGCTGATTTTCTGTTTTTCTCCTTATTTCCGTTACTGCTCCGCTCAATTTGAGCAACTTGTTTTTTCGTCATGCGTGTCTGGTTCCGCACTGATCTTCTTTCTCTACTGCCATTCTGTTCTAATATGTTCTTTTTTTTGCTCTGTCCTGTGATAATTCTGCTGTTGTTCTGGGAAACTTTCCGCTCTGGTCCTTTATTTGCTTGCCTTCTTACCTCATATTCTTTTGCTCTTAGAGGTTTGTTCAGGGCAACAATGCTTCTTCCTGTTATCATTTTTTCCTGTTTTTTAATCTTTCTTGCATGGACCCTTTGCTCAAACCTGACATTCCTTTGCTGTGCTGTCAGTTTGACGTCAATCTTTCTTTTTTTCT
>CP070776.1:1624723-1650483 GCA_020346205.1 Deltaproteobacteria bacterium | reverse complement strand
CAGGCTTGGTGGCGATGAGTTCGGCATACTTCTTGACGATCTTCGTGATGTAAAGTTTGTGGCGGTTGTTGCCAGAAAGATTCTACAGACCCTTTCCAAGCCCATCATTATCCAGGAGTATGAGCTCTATGCCACCAGCAGCATTGGCATCAGCCTGTATCCTGATGACGGCGAAGACGAGGATGTCCTACTGCGCTGCGCTGACACTGCCCTTTACCGGGCCAAAGATGCCGGCAAGAACAACTACCAGTATTATACTTCTGACATGAACACCAGGGCCTTTGAATTCCTGCTGATGGAATCCGGCCTCCGTAAAGCCCTGGATAATGATGAACTCGTGGTTTTTTACCAACCGCTCATTAATCTGGAAAACAATAAGTTGATTGGCATGGAGGCGCTGCTCAGATGGAAACATCCGGAAAAGGGCATGATCTCACCGGGTGATTTTATTCCGCTGGCCGAAGAAACAGGTCTTATTGAACCCATCGGTGAATGGGTCTTGCGGGCTGCCTGCACTCAGAACAAAAAATGGCAGGACGAGGGCTACCCCCCTGTAAAGGTTTCGGTGAACATGTCGGCCCGCCAGTTCAGTAAGAAGAATATTTCAGAACAGATCAACGATATACTCCAGGAAACAGGTTTAAGCCCTGAGTATCTCGGTATAGAAATTACCGAATCTGTTATTATGCAGGATGTTAAATCCACTATTTCCAAGCTTAAACAGATGCAAGAAATGGGCATCAGCCTGTCTATAGATGATTTCGGCACCGGTTACTCATCGTTGAGCTATTTAAAGCTCTTTCCCATTGACGACCTGAAAATTGACCGCTCCTTTGTCTTTAACATTACATCCGATTCAACCGATGCGGCTATTGCGGCTTCTGTAATTCTGCTGGCGCACAGCATGAACCTGAAGGTGGTGGCTGAAGGGGTTGAGACGGAAGAACAGCTTGAGGTACTGCGCCAGCAGGGATGTGATTATGTCCAGGGCTTTTTATTCAGCCGACCGCTTGCTGCCGAAGAATTTGTCCCCTTCTTTGACCCATTGCTCAAGTAGTATTATAGTATTTCCAGTAAAGAGCATTCCCGGTAATTTACCTAAAATATTATTGTCATGAAAAATATTATACATATCATACTTGCCTTCATATTTGCCGGACTTACTTTCGGGTTCATGGTAAAGAAAATGAAGGACGATTGCATACCCTGACTGCTGGCCTACGGCACGCTCGGTATGGGTCTCATATCGTATTATATAATGACAACATACTTCTAACAGCCTCCTGTATAAGGATTGACTTCAGTAGACGACTACTATGAACGTTAATGGCATCCACTACCGGACCATCTGGCCCAGGAAAGACAATCCAAAAATCATCGAGATCATTGACCAGCGCCATTTACCCCACAAATTTGTCACAGAAGAACTGGAATCTGTCGATTCATTTGTCACTGCAATACGTGATATGCACGTAAGAGGTGCAGGGCTTATAGGCGCCACTGCTGCTTATGGCATGTATTGTGCTGCGCTCCACGCTCAGCAGAAAAACTCCATGCCCTATTTTACAGAGGCAGCTGCCAAACTTCTTGATACCAGGCCAACAGCTCAGAACCTTGCATGGGCCGTGCAAGAACAGCTCAATGCAGTCACAGGGATATCAAACCCAGAGGAAGTTATAAAAATAACCTTTCAGACAGCGGGCCGCATAGCTGACGAAGATGCAGACTTCTGCCTTAGAATAGGCCATCACGGACTGCAGATCATAAAGGATATCAGCGCTCGGAAAAACGGCGCACCTGTCAACATCCTCACACATTGCAATGCAGGTTGGCTGGCATTTGTGGATTACGGTTCAGCCACTGCGCCCATTTATGCCGCCCACCGGGAAAAGATCCCTGTCCATGTCTGGGTAGATGAAACCAGACCATGGAACCAGGGCTCGAAGCTGACCGCCTGGGAAATGTACCAGGAGGGTATTGCCCATACACTCATTGCAGATAATACCGGCGGACATCTTATGCAGCACGGCATGGTTGACCTGGTTATTGTTGGCTCGGACCGCACAACCCGCACCGGTGATGTGGCCAACAAGATAGGCACATATCTTAAAGCCCTGGCAGCAAAAGACAACAATGTTCCCTTTTACGTAGCTCTGCCGTCATCAACACTTGACTGGGAACTGCGGGATGGTCTGCGTGAAATACCCATTGAGAGCCGTTCAGGCGATGAAGTCAAGTATGTATCAGGACTTAACGATGACAATAAGCTGACAACAGTCCTGTGCGGATTGCCCGAAACCCCTGCCAAGAATTATGCTTTTGACGTCACCCCGGCACGCCTGGTGAGCGGCATCATTACCGAGAGGGGGATTGCCGCTGCCAACGAAGAGTCCCTGCTGAGGCTTTTCCCTGAATATGAATAGATAATCTTGACAAATCTCTTGAAAGGCAGAGCAAAGCATATTAAATAGCTAGTACAATTAACTTAAATTAAAATCTATTATAAGGGAGGCCTGCCATATGCGATTAAATTTGTATACCGGTAAAAGGATCATCTTTACAGTTGCTGCACTTTTATGTGTATTAGTGGTTGCTCCACACTTTTCTTCCGAGGCTCAGGCTCGCAGTGCCAGGGAGATAGATGTAAGCGTTGAAGTGGCCCTGGACCGTTTTAAAAATGAAGTCCCTGGAGCAAATGAATTTTTAGCAAATGCCAAAGGTGTACTCGTTATTCCCAATATCATACGAATCGGCTTCGGCTTTGGTGGCGAATACGGCGAAGGAGCCCTGATCATTGACGGCAAAACAGTTGATTACTACAGTATTGCTGCTGGTTCTTTTGGTTTCCAGTTTGGGGCTCAGTCAAAAAATTTGGTGATGGTCTTCATGGAAGAAAATGCTCTTAATAATTTCCGTGACAGCCTTGGCTGGCGTGCCGGGGTTGATGGTTCTGTAGCCCTTGTTAATATAGGTGCTGGTGGTTCTGTTGATACAAAAAACGTCCAGCATCCTATTGTAGGCTTTGTATTCGGGGTCAAAGGGCTTATGGTAAACCTCTCACTTGAGGGTTCAAAGTTCACTAAGATATCGAGATAACTAAAAAAACCATTTCTTGCTTGTGCTATTCGTTCGCATGCATTAAATACTACTATATTGGTTAGGAAAATTTTTTAATTTCCGTATCAATCCTTTCTCCTTAAAGCAGGGCTTTTCCGGCCCTGCTTTTATTTTTTTAAAAAATCCTTCCCTTGGCCTATTGACATTTTTTTTGGACAAGTTATAAAAGGGTCCAAATTTTTATTTGAGATACATTATTACTTGATAGTGCCTGTTTTCTGCCAAAGAGACCTAGTAATTTTTTGATATTATTAATTTATTTATACCTCAATATCCATGACAACTGAAAAACAAGGAATAGAGAGAAGGCAACACAAGCGTTACGACATTTCAAGCGGTGCCTTTGCATTGCTGAAATGGAACGACTCCGAGTTGCTGGGATCTATTAAAGATATTTCAGCCGGTGGGCTCTGCTTATCTCATATAGATAACAATGAGGATTTAAACGCCCCTTCCAAGTTAATTGTCAATCTCATCTCAGATAAGAACTGTTATGAGAATTTTATTGGCAGAAATATCTGGAGTTCAAAAGAGGAAGGCGGTTTTACTACAGCCAGGGTAAACATGAGATGCTGCGGGCTTGAGTTCTGGCAACTCAATGATGAATTACAGCTTCAACTTCACGAATTTATTTCTTCCATAGCAACAAAATAACAAACTAAAAGGCGGGCTCAGTGGTAGAACCCGCTTTTTAGTTTTTCTCAATTCGAAATCACTACTCATTTTTCAGATCAAGGTACATTTCATGCGCCTGGCCTGGCGGCAGGTTTTGATGTACGGTTGCGCCTACGGCCTGGATCATTGCAACCGGCGACTCCGCCTGAAAAATATTTCGTCCCATATCCACACCGGCAGCACCTTCCTGGACAGCATTGTACGCCATGGTCAAAGCATCAATTTCCGGGATTTTTTTGCCCCCTGCCATTACTATAGGCACTGGGCAACTCGAGGTTACCGACTCAAAACCCTTGGGGATATAATACGTTTTTACATAATGGGCCCCAAGCTCTGCACAAATCCTGCAAGCCAGCCTGAAGTATCGGGCTGACCTTTTCATCTCTGTCCCCACTGCTGTTACGGCTAATACCGGTATGCCATAACGCGTTCCCATATCAACCAGCCTGGTCATATTATGCACCGACTGTGTTTCAAATTCACCGCCGATAAAAACCTGTACTGCCAGGGCGGCAGCATTGAGGCGGACAGCATCTTCTATATCAACAGCGATCTGTTCGTTTGAGAGCTCTTTCAGGACGCTTGGCCCGCCGCTGGCCCTGAGCACTATAGCCTTGGTATAGGAGGGAGGTACAACGGAACGAAGAATACCTCTGGTCAGCATCAAGGTATCGGCATAGGGAGCAATAGGCAGAATATTCAGATCAATACGCTCAAGGCCAATGGTCGGCCCTTGAAAATACCCGTGGTCTATGGCGAGCATCACGGTACGGCCCGTCTCAGGGTTAAAAATCCTGGACAGGCGATTTTTCATGCCCCAATCAAGAGAATTGGAACCTTTAAGGAAAAAACCTTCAGAATCAGTTGGTTTTTCCAGGCTGAAATCTTTTCCCTCTTTGTCAATTTCAGGCATAACACATCTCCTTTAAACTTTTATTTCAATATTTGATCTATCTATTCCTGTGGTTTTATAATCACCTTAAGAGATTCTCCTCCAGCTGCAACCATTTGGAACCCTTTTCCAGTTTCCGCCAGACCGAAGCGATGGGTAATCATGTCATCAATCCTGACTCTTCCTGACCTGATAAATTCAAGTGCCTCTACACAATCCATCGGGCTTGCTGCATATGACGTATTGACCGTTACATCCCGGCGCCAGAAAACATCATTGATAGATAATGGTACAACAGTACCAGCCGGAGCCGGGGCAAACAAAAGGATGACACCACCGCGCCCCACTGCCTGAAAGGCTTGATTACAGACAGCCTCTGCAGCGGCACATACAATGACAATATCAGCTCCCCGCCCCTTGTTCAATTTTCTGAATTCCCCGCCCACATCAGAATCTGCCGCAAGTGTATAATGGGCACCATATTGGCTGGCCAAGGCAAGACGCTCCTTGCTGATATCTGTGGCAACAACCATACCGGCATCATTTGCCAGTGCCAGTTTAATATGCAGCAGACCCGCAATGCCGCTGCCAAGCACAAGCACACTTGCACCGGACCGCATACCGGCAGTTCGCTGACCACGAAGAACACAGCCCAAAGGTTCCACAAATGTTGCAGCCTCATAAGTCACTTCCTCAGGCAAAAGCCATGTTCCCCGCTCAACATTGATTGCCGGCAAACGCACATATTCACAAAATCCTCCCGGATCAAAATGCGTTCCGCCAAGCAGCGTATCACAGACTGTCTCATGTCCGTTCTCACAATAATGACATGCAAAACAGGGAACATGATGGGTTGCAACAACCCGGTCACCTTCAGCAAACCCTGCCACACCTTCGCCCACCTCCTTAACCCGGCCGGCAAGCTCATGTCCAAGCACAAGAGGCGCATTCTTAATACGGTACCACTCCATGATATCGCTGCCACAGATTGAACTGGCAAAAACCTGTACCAGCATTTCGCCTGATCCTATCCGGGGGATCTCCATTTCTTCAAGCCGGACATCCCTGTTGTTGTAATACATTGCTACGCGCATAAGATTAGATACCATTGTAACTACTTTGCATTTCTGTTCATAAGTCAGCAGCGACACTATAGTCTAAGTTTTCACACGTTACAATCTGCTTTTGCCCTAATGCAGCACGCTATTGCTGCCTGTATTATCACCGTGCAGACCTCTGCTCTCCCGGCATCATTTTTTGTTGTGTTTGCTCGTAGTCTTTGGTATATAGCCCTTTTTGGACCTTCCTATGGGGAAGATAAATATTAACTTAAACTAGTTGGCAGGAACTACACTAAAGGGCAAGAACTAACATGACTGAAAATTCAACAGAAAAAAATGCCTCGAATGCAGGCAAACAAGGCAGTGAAGAGATGAGTTTTGCAGATCTCTTCGAAATGGAAGAAAACAGCTCAGTAAGTAAAGTTGGAGATGTCATTATGGGTACTGTCGTCGGCGTTGTCGATGATCATGTGCTCGTTGACATTGGTGACAAAGCGGAGAGCTACATTCCTCTTTCAGAATTCCGCACTGAGGGTGAAGAACCGGAGATCAAGATAGGTGACGCCTTCGAGGTTTTTGTAGAAAAAAGGAAAGAAGAAGGTGGGCTTTTGCTCTCGCGGGAAAAGGCCATCGGTATCAAGGTATGGGAAGAAATAGCCAAAATCCAGGCTGATGACGGCACCATAGACGGCAAGATTGAAAACCGCGTTAAAGGCGGTATGTCAGTGGATATTGGGGTACCAGCCTTCCTGCCCTATTCTCAAATTGACCTGCGTCCAGTGAAAGACCTGGATGCTCTTATAGGCCAGACCTTTCCATTTAAAATTCTCAAATTCAACCGAAAAAGAAATAATGTCGTTATTTCACGCCGCGCCATCCTCGAAAAAGAGCGGGAGAAAATGCGCGCAGACATGCGTACCTCACTGGAAGAGGGCATGGTCGTGAAAGGAACGGTTACCAATATAACTGATTACGGACTTTTTATTGATCTTGGCGGCATGGACGGTTTATGCCACATAACTGATCTTTCCTGGGGCAGAGTTTCCCATCCTGCCAAGCTTTATAAGGTCAGCGATGAAATTGATGTCAAGATTCTCAAATATGACCAGGAATCTGACCGTGTGTCCCTGGGAATAAAGCAGCTTCGTCCTGATCCTTGGGCCACAGTAACAGAACGCTATCCCATCGGCTCAAAAACTGTTGGTAAGGTCGTCAGCATTACCGACTACGGTGTATTTGTTGAACTTGAAGAAGGAGTTGAAGGTCTAATCCACATCTCTGAAATGACCTGGTCGAAAAAACCACGACATCCATCCAAGCTGGTTGCAGTTGGCGATGAAGTTGAGGTCATGGTGCTCAATATAGAAACTGAAACCAAGCGCATCTCACTTGGCATGAAACAACTGCATCCGAATCCATGGGATCTGGTCAGTGAAAACTATCCGGTTGGTTCCATAATCGAAGGAAAGATCAAGAATATCACTGATTTCGGCATATTTATCGGCATTGAAGAAGGCATTGACGGCCTCATTCATGTATCCGACCTTTCATGGACCGAACGGATTAAGCATCCTACTGAAAAATATGCCAAGGGTGACACCATTCAGGCTGTAGTCTTAAAGATTGACAGGGAAAACGAAAGGTTCTCTCTCGGTATTAAACAGCTTGAGCCTGATCCATGGCAGGCTGCACTCAATAATTACCCCGGTGGTGCAATAGTAGAAGGTAAAATTACCAATGTCACCGACTTCGGCATTTTTGTTCAGCTTGAAGAAGGCGTTGAGGGACTTGTCCATGTCTCTGAAATAAGCAAAGAAAAAATCACCACTCCGGTTGGCATGTATAATGTAGGTGACAACCTGCAGGTAAAGGTAATCAATGTATCGTCCAAGGACAGAAAGATAGGTCTTTCAATCAAGGCCCTTGATGAGGACTCAGGTGAAGAGTCGCTGCAAGACTATAAAAAGAAACTAGCTGCCGGCCCTTCAACCATTGGTGACCTGCTGAAAGAGGAAATGGAAAGCAAGGAAACCAGCAGCAAGGAGCAACCAGAAGCTGAGGCTGAGGTTGCACCGGTAGAAGAAGAGGCTGCTGAAACAGCTGAGGCTGAAGTAGAAACAGCACCGGCAGAAGAAGCTGAAGAAGAACCGGTTGCTGAAGCTGCCACGGAAAAGCCCGAAGAAGAGGTGGAGGCTGCACCGGCAGAAGAAGAGTCCACAGAAGAAACAGCTGAGGCTGAGGTAGAAACAGCACCGGCAGAAGCAGCGGAAGAAGAGCCGACTGCTGAAGCTGCTGAAGAGACTCCTGAGGCAGAGGACGAAAAAGCCGATTCTGATGATGAGGCTGAGGCCGAAGATAATGAACCGGAAACCGACAAGGACAAGGAATAGTTAAAAACATTCTGCAGGTCCTGAATGCGCTCCTGATGTTAACCAATTAACAGCTGCTGCATTGCATGAACCTGCCGGCTGCTGATCAAACATCATGAGCTCATTTCGTCAAAAACACCCTATTCTTTTAGGTTTTTTTATACTGACAGGGATATTCTTTCTTTTTCTGGGAGGAATATCCCTGCTCATTTCTTCAATCATTTCTAATAGCTCCAAGACAGATATTTTCACCAAAAAAGATGGTGTAGGCATCATTGAGCTCAAGGGCTTGATCGTCTCCTCTGAACAAATCCTGAAACATCTTACGGAATTCAGAAATAACCCCAATGTCAAGTCTATCGTCCTGCGCATTGAAAGTCCAGGTGGAGCAGTAGGTGCGGCACAGGAAATCTATCAGGAAGTAAAGCGTACCAACGAGGTAAAACCTGTGGTGGCATCCATGGGTTCCATGGGTGCGTCCGGAGGTTACTATGCAGCCCTGGGAGCGGATAATATTATCGCTAATCCCGGTACAATGACAGGTAGTATAGGGGTAATTGTAAAGTTCCCCAATCTTGAGGGTTTATTTGAAAAGATCGGCTACAAGAGTGAAGTGATAAAAAGCGGTCCCCTCAAAGATGTTGGTGCCAGTAATAGGCCGTTAAGCGAAGAAGAACGGAGCCTTATGCAGAATCTGATCGATAATGTATACAACCAGTTTGTCAGGGATATTGCTGAGGCCAGGTCCATGCCCGAGGAAACCATCTTCGAGTTGGCAGACGGCAGGATTTATACTGGAGAGCAGGCCCTTGAAGCGGGTCTCATCGACAGCCTGGGAAACTTTATCGATGCTATTACCCTTGCAGCAGACATGGGAGGTCTTGACACTGAAGATCCCCAGCTCATCTACCCGAAGGTTGATAGAAAATTTTCCATTCTCAACCTGTTAACGAACGCCGAGCAGTCACTTGTTGACAATTTCGTGCCTTTATATCCGATCCTCTCCTTTGAATGGACGGGTGTGCAATAGTATCAGGCGCATTTACACTTTACAGTTCAATTATATTCTTTTATTGAGGCATACAATGTTGAAACGAGATCTGGTTGAAAAAACCGCTGATAGCCTTGACGGTTATTTGAAAAAGGATATCAGCAAGGCTGTAGATATTATAATTGAGACAATGTCAGAATCACTTGATCAGGGTAACAGGGTCGAAATTCGTGGATTTGGCAGTTTTTCTGTGCGTACAAGAAAAGCACGCCTGACAAAAAATCCCAAGACTGGCAAAGTTATGGATATCCCGCCCCGCAAGACTCTGCACTTTGCCATGAGTAAATCACTCAAAGAGGCACTGATTAAAAAAAAGTAACCGGGATCATAAAACTTGATACCGGCTGGTAAAATCAGGCATAGAACTGGCTTATATCACCCTTGCCCTGCCTGAGAATTTCAGGTTCATCACCAGAAAAATCTACTATTGTTGAGGGGTCAGGGTATACCATACCCCCATCGATTACCAGATCAACCATATTCCCCAAAAGCTCCTCAAATTCATATGCTTCTGAAAGCGGGGGGCTATCTTTATCAAGTATTGCACTGGTAGTGAGAATAGGATTTCCCAGGGCCTCAATAAGTTCCAGGCATATATTATTCTGGGGTACCCGAATGCCGACCGTTTTTTGTTTTGTGATCATTATTTTAGGCACAATCTTCGCAGCAGGAAGAACAAAGGTAAACGGCCCGGGCAGAGCTTTTCGCATTATCCTGTAAGCCATATTGGATACATGTCCGTAATCACTGACATTTTTCAGACTTGAACACATAAAGCTGAACGGTTTGTTAGTGGGTCGCTTCTTGATCTGAAATATCTTCTTGATGGCTTTCTGGTTGAAGATATCACAACCTATCCCGTACACTGTGTCTGTGGGGTAACAGATAACAGCACCACTGCGAAGTTTGTCTGCAATTTGCTTAATGCTGCGCTGTTGCGGGTTATCTGGATTAATAAAAATCAACATTGCTTTTTTCTAATGGTTATACATTTGTTTAAAAAATCTTGCGGCCATAAACAGAAATTAATAATATCAGCATGTTAGAGGCGCAATACCTTGCCGCATCAGATTTTTTACGATGCCGACAAACTTAAACTATTCACTGTTCTGAATCAATGACTATTCATCAACATATTGCTGCCGGTATTGACCTTGGATCAAACACCTTCAGACTACTGGTGGCAGACTGCACTGCAGGAAGCATGAAAGTACTGGCAAAGAGAATGGCAACTGTCCGCTTGGGCCAAAACCTGAAAGATAATGGCCTGCTGCATGAAGGCTCCATGCAAAAAGGGTTGGCCGTATTGCATGACTTCCGGGAGACTTTAGATCATTATAAGCCGCAAACTATTCGGATATGCGGCACTGAAGCCCTGCGCCAAGCCGAGAATAGTAAGCTCTTTCTGTACAGGGCAGAAGAAATCCTGCAGCATGCAATTGAAATCATCAAAGGGGAAGAAGAAGCTCATTTAAGCTTTGCAGGCGCTTTATCAGGCTACAGGGAACCATCATCACCTCTGCTTCTGGTAGATGTGGGCGGCGGTTCCACCGAGTTTCTTTTTGCTCGATCTCCTGCAGAAGAAATACACACAATTAGTGTACCTCTCGGAGTTGTTTCGCTGACTGAAAGATTCCTTGCCTCTTCACAGCCCCATATGGAAAGCTTGGATCGTCTGCTTGCAGAAACCCTGAGTTCCGCACTTGATAAAATGAAACTCGTAAAAAAACAATCGGTACTTATCATCGGCTGCGGTGGCACTGCAACAAGTATGGCGGCCCTTGACCACAACCTGACTTCCTATAACGAATCCTTGGTGCATGGACATATGCTGCAAAGTACCTCCATAGGGAATCTTTGGCAGAGGCTGGTTGCTCTACCTGCTGATGAACGTAATGCGCTCCCCTGCCTGGGTGAAGGAAGGGGGGAAATATTGCCTGCCGGCATACGTATATACCATGTGCTTTTAAAACTTCTGCAGCAAGATAGGATGATGGTCAGCGACACCGGCCTTCTGGAAGGCATACTGCTCAGCAGTCTGTCTAATGACAGATGAATGAGACCTTTACCTGAATTTAATGATTTTCCACTACTTCTGGCTGCTCAGCAGGAAAAGGACTTTGCAATTACTATGGTATTTTTGTATAAGTGGTTCACCATATGGAAAACTTGCTTCTTCCGAGTACTTAACTGATTTTACTTCAAGTCCAGAAGAATCCTGCCAAGTAACATAGCGGCAGTAAATGATTATTATTTTTCAGGGTGCAGCCAGTACCACTGAAACACTTTTAATATTTTTCAAGGAGATTGAACATGCTATCCGATGTCATTGAACCAGCATATACCTTTGATGACCTTCTCCTGGTTCCGGCCAACTCTACCGTTATTCCATCAGAGGTTGATGTTTCCACCCTGGTTACAAAAAATATCAAGCTCAATATTCCCCTGGTCAGTGCTGCAATGGATACGGTAACCGAATACCGCACCGCTATTATCATGGCCCGGGAAGGGGGAATCGGTATCATCCACAAGAACATGTCAATTGATGAGCAGGCCAGGCAGGTTGAAAAGGTTAAAAAATCTGAATCCGGTATGATAATTGACCCGGTTACCGTGACTGAAGAGCAGAGAGTATCTGATGTCCAAGCCATGATGGCCAACTACAAAATATCCGGTGTCCCTGTCCTGCGGGGTGAGAAACTTGCCGGGATCGTCACCAATCGTGACCTCCGGTTCGTGACTGATCCAACCCTGAAAGTCAAAGATGTTATGACGAGCGAGAATCTGGTGACAGCCCAGGTTGGCATCACCCTGGAAGAATCAAAAACCCTTTTGCATGAGCACCGAATTGAAAAACTTCTCGTTGTTGACAATGAAGGAAATCTGAAAGGCCTGATCACCATCAAAGATATTGAAAAGATAAAAAAATACCCCAATTCTGCCAAGGATGATAAGGGCAGGCTCCTTGTTGGTGCTGCCCTGGGTGTTGCTTCTGATTACCTGGGATGTGCAGAAAAACTTATTAAAACAGGGGTGGATGTCGTTGTGCTTGATTCTGCCCATGGACATTCTCAAAATGTTGTCAAAGCTGTTGAGGCCTTGAGAAATACATATCCAGATCTTGAGATAATTGCCGGAAACGTTGCCACAGCAGAAGGCACTGAAGCTCTCATCAAAGCGGGTGCCAGTGCTGTGAAGATAGGGGTCGGACCGGGCTCTATTTGCACCACGCGTATTGTGGCCGGAGTCGGAGTCCCGCAGCTGACAGCAATCAGGAACTGCAGCAAGGCGGCCCAAAAACATAACATCCCTTTGATTGCTGACGGCGGCATCAAGTACTCAGGTGATATAACCAAAGCTATCGGCATCGGCGCCCATTCCATCATGATCGGTTCTCTTTTTGCAGGTGCTGCCGAAACCCCTGGTGAAACGTTTCTTTATCAAGGCAGGGCCTACAAGGGCTATCGCGGTATGGGCTCCCTGGGTGCAATGAAACAGGGTAGCGGCGACCGTTATTTCCAGGAGGATGTCGAAAGCCAATCAAAAATGGTACCAGAGGGCATTGAAGGCAAGGTTCCCTTCAGGGGTCCGCTATCCGACATGATATATCAGCTTGTCGGCGGTCTCCGTTCCGGCATGGGATATGTAGGTGCCGAAAATATTGAGGAATTAAGGCAAAAGGCAAAATTCGTGAGAATTACAGCGGCAGGCCTCAAGGAAAGCCATGTGCATGACGTAATCATAACCAAGGAAGCACCGAACTACAGGCTGGAAGGCTAGTTGAACATTTTTAGATTTTCTTCCTTCATTCATAATTGTCAGCACACGAAACTGCTGACGATTGACACATAATTCTACATTTAAAATTTTATTCCCATGGATATCCACAGTGAAAAAATTCTGATCCTGGACTTCGGCTCCCAGTATACCCAATTGATTGCACGGCGTGTCCGTGAAGCGCATGTATATTGTGAACTGCATCCTTTTGACATGGACTTAGAAGCCATCAGGCGCTATGGCCCCAAAGGCATTATTCTCTCAGGCGGACCTAAATCCGTATATGATGACGGTGCTCCTGCCATTGAAGAAGCCCTCTTTGAACTTGGCATTCCGGTACTCGGTATCTGCTACGGTATGCAACTACTGGCCCGACACTTCGGTGGTGAAGTTGTGCCGGCTGGCAAGCGGGAATACGGTCATGCTGACCTGGTAAGCATGAACACACCAGGGCCTCTTTTTGACGGTTTTTTTATTGAGGGAAAAAGCCCTGTATGGATGAGCCACGGCGATCATGTTGAAATAATACCGGCAGGATTTGAAGTTATTGCCCAAACTGATAATGCCCCGGTTGCCGCCATCCAGAACGTGGACCACAACCTTTATGGAGTCCAGTTCCATCCCGAGGTGAACCATACGCCGCGAGGAGAAACCCTTGTTAACACCTTTGTCCGCAAGATATGCCAATGCAAAGGGCAATGGACGCCTGGCCACATTATTAACGATGCGATAGCCCGTATCCGTGAACAGGTAGGCACGGACAAGGTTATTCTCGGTCTTTCCGGAGGCGTCGATTCTTCAGTTGCTGCAGCCCTGATCAACAGGGCCATTGGTGCCCAGCTTACATGTGTCTTTGTTGATAATGGCCTGTTACGTCTGGCTGAGGGCGACCAGGTAATGGCGACTTTTGCAGAGAACATGGGGGTAAAAGTAATCAGGGTAAATGCTGAGGAGCGCTTTCTCCAGGCTCTGACGGGCGTGGCTGACCCGGAACAGAAGCGCAGGATCATTGGCAATCTCTTTATTGATATTTTTGAGGAAGAGGCAGCCCGTATAACCGATGCCATCTGGCTTGCCCAGGGAACCATTTATCCCGACGTCATTGAGTCTGCAGGAGGCAAGACCGGCAAGGCTCACAGCATAAAGAGTCATCATAACGTAGGCGGCCTTCCCGATTACATGAAACTTAAGCTCCTGGAACCATTAAAAGAATTATTCAAGGACGAAGTACGGGCCATTGGTGAAGAACTTGGTCTGCCGCACCAGATGGTCTGGCGGCACCCATTCCCTGGACCTGGCCTTGGTGTTCGTATCCTTGGAGAGGTAAATAAAGAATACGCTGACATCCTAAGACAGGCTGATGCCATTTACATTGATGAATTATATTCCAGCGGTTACTACGATAAGATCAGCCAGGCGTTTGCAGTTTTTCTGCCTGTTAAAAGTGTAGGCGTTATGGGCGACGGTCGTACTTACGAGCATGTCGTTGCTCTGCGGGCCGTGGAAACCAAGGATTTCATGACCGCAGACTGGACCAAGCTCCCCTATGCCTTACTCAGCAAAATTGCCAACCGCATTATCAATGAGGTCAGAGGGGTAAACCGTGTTGTATACGATATTTCCTCCAAGCCTCCCAGCACTATCGAGTGGGAATAACATATAAACAATTATAAATATTAAGTTTTGAGTTTTGAGTTAATTCAAAATTTATTCAATCTTGTCACTGCAAGGTATACACAATAACTTACCTGCAACATCCCTTGTCCTGGGTTCCATGACCTTTTCACCGCATGAAGCACAGGTGAGGCTTTGATAGATTCTGGCCGGTTCAGGCATTTCCACAGTTAACCTTTTGATCTCAAACAACTCAACATCATCTGTCTCCAGTACAGCTTTCATTTTCCGTGCTTTCCTGTCCTGTACTGCGGCCGTAACTTCCGGAGACCTATCTCCTTCAGAGTATCTCTTCCACATTGCTTCAGTCTCAGCATCCTCAGGTGGTGGTGTCCACTTGACTGCTATTCGTATGGCCTCAGGATGCGGTCTCCTTATAAAGGTATAGGCCTGCTTGCCATAGTCCTTAAAGATAAGGTTTCCCTTGCCAAATGTGCAGCCACAGATCAGCTGGATTGCATCAACAGCGCAGGAATTGTTTTCCACGATTGCCACAAGCTCCTCATCCCTGGCGCGCAAGCCCAATTCCTTTAACGCAAGGTTGGCAACCCTGTAGCCAATGGCTAAGCCTGGACATGCATGACCATGAAATTTAACTGCATCATCAAAGTTCATATTTGTTCTCCTGTTCATTCAATAATAAAGCCATTATTTACAAAATAACTTGTTCTTTATAGCAATATTTTCTGTACCAACTATATTGGTTGCGCAGAAATAACAACTGGAATATGACCTGATTTAAACTATATACAACAAAACGGTGACAACCATGAGAAAAAACAACCGCCAGGACAATGAACTGCGCCCGGTCTCCATAGAAAAGGGCTACCTGCCCCATGCCGATGGCTCTCTTCTCATCAAAATGGGAGACACCCACGTAATATGTGCCGCCTCGGTAGAGGAATCCGTACCTCGTTTTCTGGAAGATTCCGAGCAAGGCTGGATAACCGCAGAATACGGGATGCTGCCCTGGTCAACTCATTCACGGAGCAAAAGGGAGGCTGCCCGCGGGCGCTCTGGCAGGACCTATGAAGTACAGCGTCTCATTGGCCGTTCTCTACGCATGATGGTTGATCTCAGTGCACTGGGCCCCCGCACCATAAGGGTTGACTGTGATGTAATACGGGCTGACGGCGGCACCCGGACCGCAGCTATAACCGGTGCTGCCCTAGTTATCAATGACATAATTAAAGGCCTATACAGTGAAGGCAAGCTGATCGCCATGCCTGCAATTAACCCTGTGGCAGCCATAAGCGTCGGTATTGTAGACGGTCGCCCCCTGCTTGACCTTGACTATGAAGAGGATTCCTCGGCAGAGGTTGATGCCAACTTTGTCACGTGTAAAGACGGCAGAATGGTGGAAGTGCAATGCACTGCCGAAGGTGAACCTTTCAGCCGGGCCAATCTTGACCAGCTCTCCGATCTGGCTTTCCACGGCATCACCCAGCTCCTTGAATTATGGAACAGCAAAGAATAATCTCTCATTGCAATATTTAATAAATGGCTGTTAAACCAAATACATCCTCACCCTTCACCCTGCAGGGCCGTTCCTCGGAATGTGCGGCCCGGAGGGGCGAGATAAAGACCCTGCACGGTACTTTCCAGACCCCGATATTCATGCCGGTGGGCACCCAGGCCACAGTGAAGGCAGTTACCCCTGAAAACCTGAAAGAACTCGGGGCTGAAATCATCCTGGCGAATACCTATCATCTTTTCCTGAGGCCGGGCCATGAGCTTATCCGGGACCTTGGCGGCCTGCACAGTTTCATGAACTGGGACCGTCCCATACTCACTGACAGTGGGGGATTCCAGATCTTCAGCCTGCGTGAGCTGGCCAAAATTACAGAGGAGGGTGCTGCCTTTAAATCCCACCTTGATGGTTCCTCACTGTTCCTGAGCCCAGAAGATGCAGTTTCAGTCCAGGAAACACTTGGCTCCGATATCATGATGTGCCTCGACACCTGTATTCCCTATCCGGCTGACGAAAAGGAAACCCTGGCTGCTACTGAACTTACTTCCAGGTGGGCACAGCGTTCACGTGCTGCCCAAACGGAAACCGGACAGTTGCTTTTCGGTATTGTCCAGGGCGGCATGTACCCTGATCTGCGATCATTGGCGGTCGAGCAACTTCTGGATATCGGTTTTGACGGATATGCCCTGGGAGGCCTCAGTGTGGGTGAGCCTAATGAGCTTATGATGAATATTACTGAACATACTGCAAAACTCCTGCCACAGGACTATCCCATCTATCTTATGGGAGTTGGCACTCCCGAGGATCTGGTAGAAAGTGTCTACAGGGGAGTCGATATGTTCGACTGTGTTATGCCCACACGCAATGCCCGGAATGGAATGCTCTTTACTTCCCGGGGCAGAGTTGTTATAAAAAACAGCCAATACAGCAATGACCCAAGGCCGCCGGATGAAAACTGCGGGTGTTATACCTGCAGAAAATATTCAAGGGCCTACCTGAGGCATCTATACATGTCGAGGGAGATCCTGGCATACCACCTGAATACAATTCATAACCTGTATTTTTTTGTAGAGCTTATGCGGTCAATGCGGGAAGCCATAAAAAATGATACATTCCTGCAGTTTCGGAACAATTTTTATGCCATGCGGGAAGATCATGCTTAATATACTTATAGTTTAAAGAAAAAATTCATTATGAAACATATAACTAAATCTACGGAGGAAACTAAATGACAGGCATTGCTTATGCTGCTAACGGAGCAGCTCCAGGAGGTGGCGGTATCGTCTCTTTCATACCACTTATTCTGATATTTGTGATTTTCTATTTTCTGCTTATAAGACCCCAGCAGAAAAAAGCAAAAGAGCACCAGGCCTATCTGGCAAACCTGCAAAAAGGAGACTCAGTTGTAACCAGTGGTGGTCTCCATGGTGAAATCACCGGGCTCACAGATAGTGTGGTCACCCTAGAGATAGCAGATAATCTCAGGGTAAAAGTCTCCCGCCAGCACATCCTCGGTTCCAAGGCCGCGGTCACTGCCGATAATGAGGCTACTGCAGCAGGCAAGAAAACCGGAGGCGGGACCTGAGGGGTCAAGGGCTGTTAGCTTCATCGTGCATGAAGGTTAAGTAGTAAGCCTTCCACATGCTGTGGACAATATTGTATAGGCTGATCAAGCCGGTTAAAGATATCTCTTTAGCCGGCTTTTTATATTAAGCAGATTTAGTTAACTGTTCAGCCTCTGACACAAGTTTCACCAGTTCACTCAAAACATTGCCCTTAATTGAGGCAATAACTTTTAAACCAGGTTGTTCCTGTTCTGATGGTCTCCTGAAATCCTGCATTTTCCCTATTCGTGTGCCGCTTTCATCTTTCCAGTAGATTGTCGCCTGGGGATAATTCCGCACTACGCTTATCTGCATAACTTCTTTAGCCTTATTAAGGTCTGCACAGATACCCACGAGTATATCCCCGAAATTTTCCCCATCTTCTGTTCTATAGATATGAAGATTTAATACGGTTTCAAAAACCTTGCCCGTGGATTCAGATCCGAGCATTGCCAGGATAATATTTTTCAAATCCTCAGGTCCCATGTCAGGGGCATGACGCCCCCGGCCTCCAGAAAGAAGCAGGCCCCCCTTATTCAAATTCACTCCAATCCGATCAATCGTGTGTTTGCTGATACCGGTAAGGTTAGCAATCTGAATGTTAAGTTGTGTTCTATGCGCCATATACAATAAGCAGCTTTTCTATTACTGTTAACGTTCTTAAATCATTACACATTCCATATTAGAATGTGTAATGATGAATTTGTCAACATGCAATTTGCAATATTATTACAAATATAGCATTTTCATCTAGGCATTATAAATATTTTCAAATAGTTACGTGTAAACAAAAAAGCTCTTCCAGATACTTGGAAGAGCTTTACTTTGCTGCAAGGCATGTTATTCACAAGCCTGTATTAAACAGGAACATATAATTTTGAAAAGACAATTCTTTATGTGAACCGGGGGTTATATTTTCTTCCCTGGCATTCTTTCCAAAAGATCCTGCCACAACTTAAGCTGACTGCTGCTGCCAGCCAGTTTCCCACGTCCAAGTTCTCCAGCTAACCATAAACCTGTGCCATTAATACTGTATATGGGGATAAGATCCTTTCGTTCCGAAGCTGGCTTGGCAATATCTACGATGTTATCCAGAATGAGCGGTTCAGCTCCTGGTTTGCTGTAATATGTGAGAACCATATGGTGGGCATTTATTTCTAGAGCCTTAACATAAGTGAGGCTGAGTTTTTCCTCTGAGATCCCCATTGCATGAAGGGTAAAATACTTTGCAATGGAAAAATCCTCGCAATCTCCGGTCTGACAAACAATAAACTCTACAGGTGTTGACCAGTAATCCTTTTCTCCCCAATGCTCAATATCATTTAAGTATTCCATCCGGTTAAAAAATGTATTTACCTTCTCGAGTTTGGCTTGATCTGTAAAACTTTTACTATCGAGTATCAAATCCTGCCATTCTATTATCCGGCGTGTAATCATTTCATCTTGAAAATTATGGTAATTACAAAGACTTAAAGCCCCGTTGACATTATCAATATCAATAAACCCAGGCCCCTCCTGAAGCATAACCTTAACATTGGATATGGTATTCGTTAAAACCGACTGGGCTGCAATGCAGGTCGGTTTATCTAAGAACTTTGTGATTCCTAAAAGTGACAGGAGAACAACAAAGAAAATTAAAATCTTTGTCAAACTGAAATGAGGTGAATTCATCGTTTTGCCTCCTGCAGGGCCTTTTTTCTTGATAGTAAAAAATACTTTGAGGAGCCAAACACAAATAACTTCAGAGAGATCAAGTGATCCCAATGAGGGTTTTCATGTGATACTAGTTAATATACCTCTTAAATAGGAATTCCCTCCTCTCCAGAAGTTTATGAAACTAATGTAGCTTTGCTGCATTATGAAAATGAATATAAATATTTGCTTAATAATAATTACCATCAGCTGTCAATAAAAATCATTAAGCTTTTTCTAGAGGCGGGAATATAGTGTTTATTTCTTTTTTCTGAGCAGGCCTTTTACTTCCCAGTCTGTATCAATATCTGATGCATATCGTACCCTTACAATATTTCCTGGATTGGCCTGTTCCAGGGGAATCCCGTCCTGGTCCAACAACTCAAGAACCTCAAAGGATACAACGTTGATATCCTTGCAGAGATATTCAATTTCTTCACCTTTCCTTAATGGGTTCCGCACCTCAATATCAAGCCACTTTTCTGTTTGAGTATTATTGCCAAAATCACGAACTAAACCAACAGGCACATACTCCTGGTCTGTGCGGGATCTGTCGTAAAGCATATCATCAGAACCAGGTGGACCAAATATAAAATTTTCCGTATAGCCCCTGGTGCCCACTTTCATAAGTTCGTCCATGTAGACCGACGGCAGCGAGAAACTCCATTTATTTGCCAGGAAGCCCTCCATATTTTCGCCAATATAGTCCAGGGCTGCACGATACACCCTGACCACTGCGCCAACATAATAGACACTTTTCATCCTGCCCTCGATCTTTAAGCTGTCTACACCGATACTGATCAACTGCGGCAGTTTGCTCAGCAGGCAAAGATCCTTGGAGTTAAATATATAGGTACCGTGCTCATCTTCCTCCACAGGAAAATACTGGCCGGGCCGTTTCTCTTCCTGGAGCACATATTTATAACGGCATGGGTGGGCACATTCACCCCTGTTGGCATCCCTGCCCGTGAAATAATAACTGAGCAGACATCTGCCTGAATAGGATATACAAAGGGCCCCATGCACGAATATTTCTATCTGGGTATTCGGATCAAGTCCTTTCCGAATTCCTGTTATCTCATTTAAACTGAGCTCCCGGGCAAGGTTTAGCCGTGCCACCCCCTGTGATTCCCAAAATTGCGCATTCCCCGGGTTTGTAACATTGGCCTGGGTGCTCAAGTGGATAGGAACATCAGGAATTGTTTTTTTAGCCAGAGTAAGTATGCCGGGATCTGAAATAATTACCCCATCAACAGCAATCTCCCGGAGAAATTGCAGATATTTCGCCAGTCCCTTTAAATCCTCCTGGTGGGCAAGGATGTTAACAGTTACATAGAATTTGACACCTTTTTCATGGGCATATTCAACTGCCTCTTGCAATTCTTTTTCTGAAAAGTTGCTGGCATGGGCCCGTAGGCTGAATTTCTTGCCTCCGCAATAGACAGCGTCTGCACCGTAATGAATGGCTGCAACCATTTTTTCAAAACTGCCTGCCGGTGCAAGAAGTTCAGGGATTTTGTATCCTGAGCTGCTGTTTTCTGTATTAGCTGTTGAAGCTTTTGCTGACATGATGTTATGAGAACATGAGGCTAAAAGCCTACGGTTAAGGATTAAAGGTTAAATTACAGGTTCCGATCCACTATATATGCAACAGCAAGCAAGTAAAAGCAAAAATTCAACGATTACAGTCGGTGTTGCCATGAGCGGTGGTGTGGACAGTTCTGTCACGGCAACCCTTTTAAAAACAATGGGCCATAATGTCCATGGTTATTTCATGGCCCTGGCCCAGCCTGAACTTGAGCTGCAGATTGAACGGGTAAAAATGGTGGCTAAGCATCTGGATATTCCCCTTACCGTCATTGATCTGACAGATGAGTTCAAGGAGACAGTTCTCAATTACTTTACCTCAAGCTACTTTGAAGGCAAAACTCCCAACCCCTGCATTATATGTAATCCCAGGATCAAATTCGGCAGACTGCTGGAAGAAGTTCTTGCAGCCGGTTGTGACCGCATGGCTACCGGTCACTATGCACGAATAGTAGAGGGTCCTGGCAGAACTTTTCACCTCTTAAAGGGACTTGATCCACAAAAGGACCAATCCTACTTTCTGCACCGCTTAAGCCAGAAGCAACTTGCCAGAATCCTCATGCCCCTGGGAGAGCAGACTAAGGAAACAACCTACAAGATGGCAGCAAAACTGGGCATCTCAGGAGTACATGGCTCTGAAAGCCAGGATGTCTGTTTTTTAAAGGATACAGATGTGGGAAGCTTCCTGGCCCAAAGCGCATCTGTTAAAAACACTTCCGGTCCCATTATTACCCTGGCCGGTGAAGAGATAGGCCGCCATGAAGGAATACACTGCTTCACCGTCGGACAACGCAAGGGCCTGGGTATTCCCGATGCCACCCCATACTATGTTGTGGCCCTAGAACCTGTACAAAATGCAGTCGTGGTCGGCAAAAAGCAAGACCTCTACAAAAGAGAATTTTCAGTTTCGGATGTAATCTGGACACTTGGGCAACAACCTGAACTGCCCCAGGAATTTTTCACCAAGATCCGCTATCGCCATCCAGGCGCAATTGCCCGGGTTATGCCGACAGAAAATAATACTTATATGGTTCGCTTCCCGGAACCGCAGCTGGCTATAACGCCCGGCCAGTTTGCTGTTTTTTATAATGATAACGAGGTGATAGGCGGCGGCGTTATATTGTAGGTCATAAATGGGAATTATGCAATAAAGCTATTTATTATAAAGCACATAACGTATTGAAATTAATAGAAATTCAAAAGAAGTCGCCCATGAAAAACTTGACTTTCAGTCATTTTAGAGCTATTTAAGAGGACCTCAAAAAGGAGAGAGATTCAAATTCAGCAAAACTTGCGCTGACCCAAAAACAGGATTTATTGAATAATTCCGGTTCCTTTGCTTCTTCACTCTGAGCGCCTATGCATTTCACCTCAATCGCACATGTAATTGGGCTTTTATTAATAGTTACAGGCAGTTCCATGTTTATACCGGCTATCTGCTCGGTATACTACGGGGAAAATGACCTGTGGCCCATTATCCAAGCAGCACTGATCACCGTTGGCATCGGCCTACCCCTGCGGTTCTATTTCCGCGGTGAGGAAGAGCTGAACATCAAGGACGGTATCTTTATCGCTGTTTTCGGCTGGGTTCTGGTCTCGGCGCTGTCCGGGCTGCCGTTTATGTTCCACGGATCGATCCCTTCTTTTACAGACGCCTTTTTCGAGATGATGTCCGGCTATACCACCACCGGCGCCACCATACTGACCAACATTGAATCCGTGCCCCACGGGCTGCTGTTCTGGCGCAGCGAAACCCATTTTCTGGGCGGCATGGGCTTTCTGACGTTAACCATTATCTTCCTGCCCAAAGGCATGGGCGGCCTGCGCATCTTCCGGGCCGAATCGAGCCCCGGCCAAGTGATCACCAAGGAAAAATTCAAGGCCCGCAACCGGGACACAATGATCATGCTGTGGCTCATCTACTCCGGACTCAATGTTATGCAGATAATCCTGCTGTGGCTAGGTAACATGGACCTGTTCGATGCCATCTGCACAGCCTTTGGTACAGTATCCACCTCAGGGTATTCACCCAAGAATGCCTCCATCGCCCATTATGACAGCGCCTATTTTGACTGGGTCACCATTCTTTTCATGTTCCTGGGCGGTATGACCTTTATCCTCTTCTACCAGATGATGCGGGGTGACTGGAAGTCGCTCCGGATCAACACCGAATTCCGCTGGTACGTGGGCTTTCTCCTGTTTTTCTGCCTGTCGGTGTCCTTCTTTCTCTGGCAGAACAATACCTATGGACCAGCGGATTCGATGCGCTACGGCACCTTCCAGGTCAAGTCGCTGCTGACCACCACTGGTTTCACTACCGCAGACTATGAACTGTGGCCGCAGTCTGCCCAGATGTTCCTCTGGACGGTATGTTTTATCGGAGCCTGCGCAGGATCAACCACATCCGGGATCAAGGTGGTCCATTACGTTATCATCTGCAAGTACATGTACGCTTCGATCCGCAAGATTTTCTTCCAGCCCATGGCAATTATTTCGGTTCGACTCAACCAGCGTCCGGTGGACCAATCGATCATTGACCTGGCGGTCTGTTATTTCATCGTCAATATCTTCATGGTACTGCTGGGCGGCTGCTTCATGGTAATGGTGGATTCCATGGATTATGTCACGGCAATGAGCTCGGTAATAGCCGCTCTGATGAACATCGGTCCCGGTTTCGGGGACGTGGGGCCTTCAGAGAACTACGCTTTTATCTCGGATACGGGTAAGTGGTTTCTGGCCTGGAACATGCTGGTCGGCAGACTGGAGATGTTCTCCGCCCTGGTGGTGTTCTACCCGTCCTTCTGGAAGAAATAGACTACATAAGATAAATATGTCTGAATATCATGAATTAATAGCTTAAAGGGAATATAATCAATCACCATGTTTGGAAAAAAAGCCAAAGCAGAAATGGAAAACATTCTTATCCTCGGTCTCGGCGGCATGGGTTTTTATCTCGCCAAACGGCTGCAGCACGAGGGCTACTCGGTTACCGCCATAGAGCCGGACGCCAAACTCGTCAGTTATGCTGACTCCAACATGGATGCAAGGTTCATCACCGGCTCGGCACTTAACATTGATCTCTGGCGGGAGGCCAATGCTGAAGAGATGGACTATATGATCGCTGTCACCAACAAGGACGCTCTGAACATGATGGGTGCCCAGATTGCTGACCGATTCGGCATTCCGCAGAAGATCTGCAGAATACGTCACAAGGAGTTCGGTCAGGAGGACTCACTGCTGACCGCCGAGGACCTGAAGATCGACCTGTTTATTCATCCGGAGGAGCTGGTCGCCCAGGAGATTGTACGTCTGATCAAACGTACGGCTGGCAACGAGATCATCGATGTGGCCATGGGACAGGTGCAGGTGATGGCCACCCGCATCAATCCTGAATCACCCCTGGCCAATAAGAACCTCATTGAGATCGCCCAGACGCTTGATGAATTCCCGTTCCGGGTGGTGGCCATTGCCCGCGGTATCTCTACCATTATTCCCGGCGGCAAGACCACAATAAAGCCCAATGACCAGGTGCTGGTCATGGCGGGCACAGAGGACCTGCACAAGTTGATGGACCTGACCGGCGTCAAGCTGCAGCGCCGCTACAGGGTAATGATCCTGGGAGGAGGCATGGTGGGCAGCCGGGTCGCTGAGTTACTTGGAAAGACCATGCGGGTCAAGCTGATCGAAATGGATGAGGAGCGAGCCGAAAGATTGTCCGCCGACCTGGAGGACACCGAGGTGCTGCTGGGTGACGGCTCGGACAAGGAGGTGCTCCTGGCGGCCGGGCTGCTGGACATGGATACCTTTATTGCCGCCACCGGTGAAAATGAAACCAATATTATGAGCTGCCTGCTGGCCAAACACCTGATGAGCGAACAGGATAAAGACCTGAAAAATACCTTCCGTAAAACCATCTCCCTGGTCAACAAGGAAGATTACCAGGTGCTTGCCACCACCAGCGGTTCGGATATCGCGCTTAACAAGAAAATGCTGGCAGGCAACGAGATCCTTACCTTTATACGGCGCAGCGAGTTGATCTCCGTGTCGCACCTGCATGGCTTTGACGCCGAAGTGGTGGACCTGCTGGCGCCGCCCGGCTCACCCATTACCAAAAAACCCCTGTCACAGCTTCAATCTGCCATTGCCGGCAAGATCATCATCGGCTCCGTTTTCCGAGATGACGAGTGGCAGCCCGCAGTTGGTGACACCCAGATACAGGAGGGAGAACGGGTTATTGTGATCTGCGGGTCACAGCACTTCAAAGATCTTCGAGAACTCTTTTTGATTTAATCGAGCTTATATGGTCCTTTAAACGGATTGCAACTTTTTCTATTATTTAAGCACCTTACAGCAAGCGACGTTTCAAATGATTCTTATTTCAATCCTTAACCAATGAGGGGATGACAATGCTGGAAATGGTAGATGTCGGGGATGAAAATATCATTGCTTATCGTTTGGGCGGTAAGATCACAGAAGAGGAAATGACATCTGTGCTCTCCATATTCAGGGAGAAAATTGATAAAGGCGAAAAGCTGAATGTTTATCAGGAGGTTCTAAGTATCGGTGGGGCTGAATTTGATGCAATGATTGAAAAATTCAAGTTTTTCAAACAAGTTGGCTTTAACTTTTCACATTTCAGCAAGATAGCAGTAGTGACACAGTCAAAGTGGCTTCATAAGATTGTCGATCTTGAAGATAAAATATTTCGAAACACAGACATGAGAGGATTTCCGGTCGAGGAGAAGGATAAAGCTATTGAATTTTTAAAAGACGCTTAATCCACTAAATAA
>CP070776.1:1620125-1624623 GCA_020346205.1 Deltaproteobacteria bacterium | reverse complement strand
CGTAACTGTCATTGGAACTTGGTTGGCCATGCAAACCGAAGGAGAACTGACCTGTAAGAAGGCTTGCAACCAATGCAACCGAGAAAAAAGTAACTATACTGACGAGCATTCCAGTAGAACGGGGGCAGTTCATTACTTCACGAGGACCCCAGAGAAAAATTCGGGCAATACCCCCCGTAATGCAAAACTGGGTTCGCTGAGCAATGGCACCGATCAGCAGCCCCACACCCAGTGAAAGCAGAAAGGGAGCATATTGCGCCCCGGAACCCTTTGTACTCTCGGCGATAAATGCAGGTTTCATCACTGCCAAAACAAGCAGAAACAGCATGATACCCGGTATAATATATCCGTTGGCCTTCGGGGTAAGCTTTGAAGAACCCAGTCGGAAGCCGTTCTCTACAAATTCAAGGCCGATATAAATCCCGGTTGTCAATCCTACAAATCCTACTATGGCCCCTATATCACCTGCAGAAAGCCGCAGGATCATCTTTACCGGGCAGCCGATAAATACAGAACAGCCAATAATCAGCAGGATGCCGATCAGAAACCGCAGAAGAGGTGAACTGCCGCCTGTGGAAACAAATTCCCTTCTGTATAAGGACAAAAGAAATGCGCCCAAGACAAACCCCATAATCTCCGGCCTGAGATACTGCATTCTGATATTGTCATGCAGACTGAGGGCGCCAGCTATATTTTCCATGAAACAGGAAACGCAAAGGCCAGTATTAGCAGGGTTGCCGAAATAGGAAAGCATCACTGCACCAATAGCAATAACTGTTCCCATCAGGACAAATTTCTTTTTCCTGGTAACTATATCGTAAATCAGTCCTTTCTTTTCCTTCTCTTCCATAACTGTCTAGCTTTCTATCTGTTTTCCTAACCACAGCTGCCGGCTATGCGGCGCAGCATATAATAAACTGTTTTTCGCTTATCTTTGAGGTCCTGATTCCCGGGATTTACTGCCAAATCTTTTTCAATAATATTTTTTGCTTCAAGCACGGTGGCCTTTATTTTTTTACCCTGGAAAACCTTTGTTTTCTTATCAAGAAAATCCGGGTTCAGATCAATTGCGTTTCTGTAAGCCTCCATGGCTGCAACAGAATCCTGCTTCCGTAGCTCTATATCGCCAACAACCATGTGGGGGGCTCCATCATAGGGGTATTCGTTGATAAGGACTTTCGCAAGTTCCTCGGCCTTGAGCAGGTTATTATTCTCCAGAAGGTCCTTGGCAACACTGACCTTTTTGTCCAGTTCCGGGTTATACACCCTTACCTGTTGTCCTACAGCTAACTGGTCCTGGCTCTGTTTATCATCAGCATAGACAACAACCAGAAAAGATGCCGATACAACAAGTATAATTATGGCAAGTAATGATAATTTATCGAGTTTATCCATAACAGGTTTTTATTCTATGCCCCAACTTATTGAATACTCTTGTCAACTATCAGATCCAGATTCTCAACATCATCGATAAACTGTTGATCCAAATACAAATTATAACCATGTTTTGGAGGAAAACCAACTGATGCCCCAAGATAATATCTGCCGGGCGGCAGATACAGGACATATTCCCCCTTTTCATCGGTCCAGGCCGATATATAATCCGGGAGAGTACCGAACTGTTCCATTTTGTGGGCCATGGCATATGCCATTGCAGCAGGACCGCCATATTCATGCCTCAACTTTCCAGACACCTTAATAAGATCCGCGCTTTTTTTCTGATGTTTCCTGGCAGCTTCACGTAGATTGACCACAGTGAAATCCATATTGCGCTTTACACCGGCGGCGACTTCAAGGGCAACCGCTTCACCCGAATGCTTATCACCGTAAGCCAGCGGTCCAAATCGCCCTCCACCCTGGCGAAAAACCCCTACTGCCCAGTAGTTACCCTGGGGAAGCTGAACCTGGTAACGACCATCCTCTCCTGTCCGATTTGAAATGAAATCAGCAGGCCTTTTAACATTAGGACTGTCAAAAATATAAACCTCAGCGTTCATTACCGGCTCTTCTTCTATATTGAGGATCCTGCCCTCCAGGACACCTGGCTCTGCTGCCAAAAGTAAAGAAAACTGACCAGAAAAAATAACAAAAAAGGCCAGAAAAAAAATTACTAATCTCTGTAGTTGATATACAGACTTCACTACATAACTTGAATAATATTCTTTATTCATTGCACAATACTATCTATTGGAGCGGTTAAAACAGGATCAACCAACACTGAGCCGATATACGACTCCTCTTCCCGGTCAAATATGACCTTGGCAGGCTCATCCCCGCCCCACCAGTTATGCCTGGCATTTACATCCTGACGGTTAAAATCTCCCAGCCGCAGGGAATAACGCTCATTGGCATATATGTTGTTATACTGTATTGCAAGACCCGCGCCTTTCTCACGTATAAAAATACCGATCTCATTGTTGCTTATCTCGTTACGCTTTATCTGGCCCACACCTCGGTATGACCTGATACCTATCTCGTTATGTTTGAAAACAGATCCTGTCACCTCTAGCGGACCGCTGCGGAAACGAATACCACCATAATTATTTTTAAAACTAGAGCCTGATATTTTAAGCGGTGTAAAATGACTGTGGATTCCCCACGTTGCATAAGAAAAATCAGAATGCATGAAATAACTCTCTCCAGCCTGCTGCAGGCTGATCTCATCCCAATATCCTGGCTCATCACCTTCCATTGCTGTATAGGTTATCCTGCTCTCTTTTCTGCCCTTTGATTCAATCTTACCCAGGACCTCAATGCCCGCTCCCTGAGCAAATCTGACTGTTGTACCTGGCCTCACCTGCAAAATGGAACCTTGGTCAACAGTTACTTTTCCAGATATTTCAAGATTGCCACCCCATACCGCATCAACAGGTATTTTATGCCAGGCCCAGGCAAAGGGAAACGGCTCAGAACTTTGAGGCTTGTAATACACCTTTCCAAGACCAGGTTCATCGCCACTATCATAGATCTCTCTGCTGAGGTCGGAATCATCCCACCAGTTTTCCCTGGCCTCTATATCATTACTCCCCTCCAGCCCAATACCATATAGGTTATTGGCAAAGATATTGTTCTTTGTGATTGGGCCGATAAAGGAAATTATGGCGATACCGCGCTCACCGTTTGAGGCGATGGAGTTTTCTGAAATAATACCCCGTGATTCTCTGATGATAATGCCATTTATGCCATTATGCTGAATAGCATTCCCGGTGATGATAAAATGGTCGCTGTTCCGCAGAGCCAGGCCACCTTCCAGGTTTGATCCAATAAAATTTCTTTGTACTTCCGTATAGTTGGCATCTGCTACCAGGAGCCCGAAACGATTTGCAAACATCTGGTTGTCTTTTATCAGTGTTTCACCTTCCCGAATACGCAGCCCGTCCTGCTCATTGCTTGCAAAAATATTATGATGAGCATTCAGGTCCAGCCGAAAAAAGTTGGCTCCATTCTGGTTGTTAATAACCTCGTTATACTCAAAGACAACTTCCGAATCTCTGGCCTGAACACCGCTCTTATTATCGTAAAACATGTTCCTGCTCAAGATGACAAGGGACTCCTGAAACTGGATCCCTCTATAGTTATTCGTAAGAACCGAGTTCGTTACTGCTACATTGGAGTAATGAAAATGCATGCCGCGGTATGCATCCTGTATCTGACTGAATTCAATGAGGTTCTGGGACAGATCACTACCCAGAATGTTGATGGAATCCCAGTCCCCCATCGCTGGTGCCTTTTCGGCCGACCTGAAGATTATGGGAGCGGAACTGGTGCCCTTGGCAATAAATCGGCCTTGGACATTAATACCGTTTTCACCGATCCCGTCATTATTGGTATCTCTTTTGCTAAACTCGACAATGGTGCCCGGCATGATGAGCAGTTGGGCGTCAGGGGGCACACGCACCACACCCTCAACCAGGATCCTACCCTGCCAGACTGTCACACCCAACAAAGCTTCATCCTTGTATATCTGGGTGGTTACCCTGTCTTCAAGGCTGTAACTTCTGGTTGTTAAAGAAGCTGTGGACTGACCTGTAAACTCATCTTTCTTACTGTTGCCTGAAATAATAGAATCCTGCCTGATTAATTGGGCACCATTTAGGAGAAACAGGCCGTAATCGTTTTTTTCTATTCTTGACCCCTCAAGAGAAACCGAGCTGTCTTTGCCCTGGATGATCAAGCCGTAACGATTCCCAGTAATTGAAACTTTCTCTGCAGCCAGCTTTCCATGGGTTACAGTAAGCCCAGTTTCAGCCCCTGTTATTGATGACCATGCAATCTCTGCCTTACCAGAGTCAATAATAATTCCTGCCCAGGCATCCAAAAGGTCATGTTTATCACTATCGCCCATGGTAAAGGTTACAGGAGCATCTTCTTCTCCAAGGACCTTGAGGTGGCCACGTATGGTAATCTCTGTTCTGTGGGATACATATTCCGGGTCTGTCTTTGTGCTGTCTGCGGGCAGAACACGCACCACGGTCCCGGGCATAACTGTCAGGGTGAC
>CP070776.1:1610754-1620025 GCA_020346205.1 Deltaproteobacteria bacterium | reverse complement strand
TTTCCTGGTAATTAGCAACTGAATACTGGAATCACGCATCAAGTTCAAGCTCTAATCGTAACCGGCCAAGTGGAAGATTTTCTCATGGATGAACATAATTCAAGGCTGCGGCGCTCTCTTGTGGACCCTGATGAATTCACCCTGACCTTTGAACTTGTTCCTGGAAGGGGCGGCAGAACCCAGGAAATCAACAGGATTGTCAACCTGGCTAAAGATATTGCTGCTGACCGGCGCTTTCAGGCTCTTAGTATTACAGAAAATGCTGGAGGCCAGCCTGCACTCTCTCCTGAAACCCTGGGCACTGAAATTCTGGCCATGGGCTCCGAGGTCATTATTCACCTTTCATGTAAAGACAAGAACAGAAACCAGATGGAGTCTCTGCTTTTCGGCTGGGACAGGCACAATTTGCACAGCCTGCTAGTCATTGCAGGTGACTATCCCAAAGAGGGGTACTGCGGCTACCCCAAGCCAGTATTCGACCTTGATACTGTCCATGTCCTTGATATGCTTTCCAGCATGAATAAAAAGGGAAAGATCGATCCGGAAAATAATTCCAACGATGATCAGGGAAAAAGTATTCCTTTTCTCAAGGGCGTAGTTATTTCACCCTTTAAGATGCTGGAATCCGAATTGGTCATGCAGTACTACAAACTGCACCGCAAAGTCTCAGCTGGTGCCGATTTTATTATAACCCAGCTGGGATACGACGCCCGGAAATTCCATGAATTGCTGCTGTATATGAAGCAGAACCAGCTAAATATACCAATTCTCGGTAATGTGTTTATCCCGAGCCTGAAGGTTGTTGAGCTCATGCATGAGGGTAAACTGCCCGGCTGTCTTATTCCTGATTCCCTGTATGAACAGATCCAGTGGGAGGCACGTACAGCAGACAAGGGCAGGAAGGCGCGCCTGGTGCGGGCAGCCAAACTTCTCGCAGTATTAAAGGGGTTAGGTTATGACGGGGCTCATATTGGAGGCCCGGCACTTACCTATGACGATCTTGATTTTGTTCTCAACCAGGCAGATGAAATGGTGACAGACTGGCAAAGCCTCATTCCTGATCTTTCATTTAGTCCGCCTGAGGCATTTCACTTCTACGAGAAGGACACCGAAACAGGCCTTAATAAAGAGAGAGAAACCGTAAGGCCACCAACAAAACCTCCATGGGCTTCAGCCTATTCTTTTTCCCATTGGGTGCATGATAAAGCTTTTGAGCCCGAAGGGCGTTTCTACGATTTATGTAAAAAGCTGTGCCTTAGCCTTGATGAAACCCGGATGAGGGGCCCCCTGTCCACCTTTGAATATATAACCAAGGCAGCACTCTTCGGATGTCTGAACTGTGGTGACTGTACCCTGGAAAAACTGGCCTTTCTCTGCCCACAGTCCCGCTGTGCAAAATATTTACTCAACGGCCCATGTGGGGGCAGTTACAAGGGTTGGTGTGAAGTATATCCCGGCAAAAAACACTGTATTTATGTTTTAGCTTATGATCGTCTCAAACCTTATGGTTTAGAAAAAAAATTCAAAAGCGGTTTTATCCCGCCCAGGAACTGGTCTTTAAACAACACCTCCTCATGGGTTAATTTCTACAAGGGGCTAGATAATTTTGCCAAATCAGAAGGCCAGTCCGACGTTTGTGGATAAACCTAATTCCCTGACTACTCTTGTTTAAATCAGAGATTTTTCATGCACCATGCAGATTCAGGAAAAAAGCAAATTGAGAGATTGAACATTCCTGAAAAGTAGTTATATTGTCCCCTTTCAAAGATCAACCGAAGGTCAAACATTACAATAAAAAAATGGAACACATAAAAAGGGATCGCCCTAAAGATGAATGCGGAGTTTGTGGTATTTTCGGTCATCCGGATGCTGCCAGGCTCACCTATTTTGGGCTCTATGCCCTGCAGCATAGAGGGCAGGAAAGTACCGGTATAGTAACTTCGGACGGCAGCAAGATATCGCAGCACAAAGACATGGGGCTTGTTCCCGAAGTGTTTACCGAGGACATCCTCAAGGGTCTCAAGGGCCACCTGTCAGTTGGTCATGTGCGGTACTCCACAACCGGCGCTTCCCATATTTTAAATGCCCAGCCCTTTACTGTATCACACAAGGGCGGTACCCTGGCAGTGGCACATAACGGCAACCTGGTCAATACCCGGGTTCTGCGTGATGAGCTTGAAGAACAGGGTTCCATATTCCAGACAACCATGGATACCGAAGTGGTAGTCCACCTGCTTGTCCGTAACTCTCCCAAAGGCCTTGAGTCATCAATAACGGAAACCTTTTCCAAGGTCAAAGGCGCCTACTCCATGCTGCTAATGACCCAGGACCAGCTGGTTGCCATACGGGATCCTGGGGGATTTCGTCCTCTTTGTCTGGGGCAGCTAAATAACGGTGCTTTTATTGTCGCCTCTGAGACCTGTGCGCTTGATCTTGTGGAAGCTCAATACATCAGGGATATTGAGCCCGGGGAAGTATTGATCATTGATAAAAACGGTCTAAAATCTCTTTTCCCCTGGCCCAAACAGAAACACAGCTTCTGCATTTTTGAGCACGTCTACTTTGCCCGCCCAGACAGTGACATCTTCGGCATTAATGTCTACCAGAGCCGAAAGGAAATGGGGAAAATCCTTGCCAAAGAATGCCAGATAGATGCCGATCTGGTTATGCCCTTTCCTGACTCCGGCAACTATGCTGCAATCGGTTATTCACAGGCATCGGGCATTCCTCTGGAAATGGGAGTTATCCGTAACCATTACATAGGGCGCACCTTTATCCAGCCCACACAGTCAATGCGTGATTTTGCGGTCAGGGTAAAACTCAACCCCGTCCGCTCTTTTCTGGAGGGAAAAAGGGTTATAGTTATTGAAGATTCAATTATCAGAGGCACTACAGGCCGCAGCAGAATAAGATCTTTACGTGATGTGGGGGTCAAAGAGGTGCATATGCTGATCAGCTGCCCTCCTACCCGTAACCCCTGCTATTATGGTATCGACTTTCCTTCCAACACTGAACTCATCGCTGCTAAAAAAACTGTGGATGAGATCCGCGATTATCTTGATCTTGACACCCTCTATTACCTCAGTCTTGAGGGCATGGTAAAGGCAACCGGTGTCAGTCAAGATTCTTTTTGCAAGGCCTGTTTTGACGGTAAATATCCGGTGCCGCCTGACACGACCTTTAACAAGCTATCCCTGGGCCAATAAAGTCCTTTGCTGATACTTTAACTGCGAATCATTTCTGCAATCTGAAAGGCCAGTTCCAGGCTTTGTTCAGCATTAAGCCGCGGGTCGCAATTTGTCTGGTAGTTAAGTTTCAGGTGTTCATCCAGGATATTGCGGCCGCCGCCTGTACATTCAGTAACATTTTCACCGGTCAATTCAAAATGCACACCTCCGGGCACGGTTCCTTCAGCCCAGTGGATTTCAAAAAAGGACCTGATCTCCTGCAGGATGTTATTAAAATTTCTCGTTTTGTGTCCAGTCTCGGCAGTATAGGTGTTGCCGTGCATGGGATCGCAACTCCATACAACCTGTAAACCCTCTTTTTTTATCTCACGCGCCAATTGGGGCAGGTACTGATCAATCTTGTCAGCACCAAAACGGGTTATAAGTGTCATCCTGCCTGCTTCATTGTCTGGATTTAAATGTGTAATGATTTTCTTTATTTCATCAATGTCATGCTTGGGTCCTACTTTCATGCCCAGGGGATTCAGTACCCCTCGGAAAAATTCAACGTGGGCGCCATCAAGCTGCCGTGTACGGTCACCGATCCATAGCATGTGAGCGCTGCAGTCATACCAGTCTCCGGTTGTAGAATCCTGCCGGGTCAGGGCCTCTTCATACCCTAGCAGCAGAGCCTCGTGCGATGTGAAAAATTCAGCCTGGTTAAATTGCGGAGTATCTGTATCTATGCCGACAACCTGCATGAAGTTAATGGCATTGGCAATGTGTGTTGCCAAGCGCTCGTAGGACTGTCCCATGGGGGTGCTTTTGACAAACTCCTGGTTCCAGGCATCAACCCTATGCAGGGCTGCATAACCGCCCCTGGTAAAAGCCCGCATGATGTTCATTGTTGATGCAGCAAGAAAATAGCCCTTGATCAGCCTTTGAGGATCAGGCCTCCTTTCCTCCAGCGTAGCTTCGGGACTATTGACCATATCGCCTCTATAGCTGGGGATCTCAACACCGTTGACATTTTCAGTGTCAGATGAACGCGGCTTGGCATACTGCCCCGCTATACGTCCGACCTTAATAACAGGCTTGCCGCCGGCATAGGTCATAACAATTGCCATCTGTAGGATGACCTTCAGCGTTTCCCTGATGCTTGGAGCTGTACAGTGCTGGAAATCTTCTGCACAGTCACCTCCCTGAAGAAGAAAGGCTTCACCAGTAGCGGCCCGGGCAAGTTTCTTTTTAAGGTTTCTTATTTCACCGGCAAAAACCAGCGGCGGCAGCTGTGAAATGGATTCCAGTACTGCCCTGTGTTCGTCAAGGTCCGGCCAATTGGGCTGCTGCAGTGCCGGAAAATTTAGCCAGCTGGATTTGGACCAGTCTTTTGCATGATGTGTCATTGTCCTGCTACTCCTTACAACATTTAACTTTCATTTATTTCAAATTATTTAACTTGCCTGTCTTTTACCCTTCCGGGGCACCAGGCAGGGCGCAAGGTCCGCCTGCACAGCAAATCTCTACATCATAGGCATTTAAAATGCGGCGCTCCCGATCCTTTTTTGTCTCATCATTAAAGGGATCGAAGTGGAGAGAATTTATCAAACTCTCAGCTTCCTTCCTATCCGGTATATTTTCAAGGCCATTACGGATCACCTTGCCAGTATAAGTATCAAGAACCTCAGCGTCCTTGCAATTCGTTACCACTGCCAGAGGAATCTGGTACTCTGGTTCTAAGACCCTGGCTGCAGCAATTGCTGAGCGCTCACGGGTCACAATGGATCCAGGTGCAAAACGCAAAATCATTAATCTTTTCCCGGCCACGCGCACGGTAATATCGATGGTTGAGGCAACAAACTGCCCATTGTACAAGGTTTCGATACAGAGTCGCGGCTCAAGGTCGCTCTTGGAATATCCCTTCTTCTCTACCAGGAACTTTGCAAGGTCCTGCCTACAGCGTTCATCATCGGTGTCAACTATGGTGTCTCCCGTGATAAAATCAGTACAGGTCCCATATATGTAATGATGTGAAGGAATATCTGCCATTTACTTTATGCTTTCAACCAGAGATTATGTCGACAAAACATAATTACCATAAAGGCAACAGGGGGCCGAACCCGGCCCCCTGTCAAGTTTCAAATCTTTAAAAAAACTTGTAATCGGATCAAATTAAACGATTACAATAATATGTTAGAGTTCCAACCAAGACTCAGAAAAGACGGTCTGTCCTGAAAGGGCCTTGTAGGTCTTAAAGTGCTCCAGCTCTGCACCGGAAAGTGAAGCCGGATCAGGATCATTACCATCCATCATGCCATGAACGAGATCAACAAGATTCTGCCTTTCGCCCTTGCAGATAGCCATAATTTCATCATCGTATGCATTAACAATTGCAGTGGTCAGGCCATACTTCATCAGCATGATCAGATAGGTGCGGTCCAGATATTTTCTGAGATGTTCAGCCACGCCATTTGAAACATTTGAAAGACCAATAGTTGAGCCTGCTCCCGGAGCTATATCCTGCAGCATGCTTAAAAATTCCAACCCGGCCAAAGTTTGGTCTGCTCCAAGGGTAATGGGAGACGCTATGGGATCGAACAACATCTTTTCATTGGGAACCCCTGCTTCTGTCAGGGCCATGAGCAGATCAACTGCCAAAGCAGCCCTCTCGTTTGAGTCCCGCGGCATACCTTCCGGTCCCCACAGCAGGGCAACTACACTGCAGCCGGCTTCAGCTGCGATCGGAACCAGTGCTTCCATCCTTTCTGGCCTGGCCATAATGGAATTCAATACTGCATCAGTTTTATTTTTTACTACTTTGAAACCGGCAGCCATGGCATCGACATTTGTGGTGTCAAGGACCAGGGGCAGGTCACTCACCGCCTCTACAGTCTCGACGATCCAGGGCATCAATTCCTCACCATCCTTTCGGGCTGGACCTATATTCAGATCAAGATACGCTGAACCTGCAGCCGTCTCTTCCTTGGCCATCTCCTGGATCGGTCCGGGGTTTCTCTCCTTCATGGCTGTACCGCTTCGCTTACCCATTATATTAATGCTCTCCGCGATTGCCTTTACAGTCTGTGCCATTCCTCCTCTCCTTTGTGCTTTGGTTATCAGGTAAAATTCAAACCGATTTGTTTACAGATTTATGCTACAGTTAACCAGAGGACGGTGCCTTAAATCTTTACTGCGACGTATGATAAAGAACAGCACCGATATGTAACAAAACCTATAGCATGTCATTTAATATTTTTCAAAACTAGCTTGTACCAAAAAGCGTGTAAACAATCAACTAAGTTTAGCTCCCAGAGCCAATATGTTCAAAAAAATACGCATAGCCATTCTCCTTTTCATCCTTTTTCTAGTTGGAGCCAATGCCTATCTCACCCATGAGCGTACAACTGACTGGGACCAATCGCTTTCCATAGTAATATATCCAATCAATGCAGACGATAGCCCTTTTACTGCTGAGTATATTGCCAGGCTTACAAATGACGATTTCAAGCCCATTGCCCGCTTTATGCAAAATGAAGGCTTACGTCACAATCTTTCGCTCATCGATCCGGTACTCCTGGACGTGGCCCCGGAGATAAACACCTTGCCTCCAACACCTCCCTTTGGTGCCAATGTTTTTACTATCATGTGGTGGAGTTTGCAGCTGCGCTACTGGGCCTGGAAAAATGATACCTACCAGGGGCCACTCACCAATATTCAAGTATTTGTACTCTACTTTGACCCTAACACCCACAGCCAACTTGACCATTCCCTTGGCCTGAAAAAAGGGCACATCTGTATGGTGAAAGCTTTTGCCAGCCGGCACCAGGCAGCCCGCAACAATGTCATAATAACCCATGAAATGCTGCACACGCTTGGTGCAACGGACAAGTACAACCTCCAGACTCTCCAGCCTCTTTTTCCTGAAGGATATGCAGACCCTGAGCAGAAACCATTGCTGCCCCAGGAATATGCTGAAATCATGGGCAGGGGCATCCCGCTTTCTGCCTCAGAGTCAAAAATGCCGGACAGTTTAGCCTATACCGTCATAGGTCCGCAGACGGCCAGAGAAATCAAATGGATTAAATAAACTGCCCCATATGCAAGACTGTGGGCTGCTATGATGATTCAGGAAGCTTCTCCTTCACTGTCGGGAAGAGTCCTATATCGGTATGAGGGAGAAAAAGTGAGGCCATATAATGGTTCATGAAATTGGGACTTTCCGACAACTCCATGTTGGTCATTAGCTTGCTTACAACGGTGCGCTCCCAGAAGCGCTTGTGATCGGTGAGACTGATTTGAGCGCCCAGGAGTGAGGCATTGCCAAGATAATAAAACTTATCCCGGTCGATATCCGGCAACAGTCCTATACAGATAGCCTGCTCCAGGTCAATATAGTTACCGAAATTCCCTGCCAGGATTACCCGATCTAGATCTGTAAACCCCATGCTTACCGATTCGAGTAGAGTCTGATAGCCGGCATACATGGCACCCTTGGCACGAATGAGGTTATCAAGGTCAACTTCGGTTATGGCTATATCTTCGTCCACGGCCGAATCCTTGGCCCATGCCAGTACATACTCATAACCGTCATATCCTTCCCGGATCCTGGGATGATCAAGGTTACGGTTGAATTTACCCTGTTGGTCTATGACGCCGACCTCAAGCAACTCGGCCACTATACTGATAAGGCCTGAGCCGCAGATGCCCTGGGGTTTGGCGTGATTGACGGTAATGATCATTGGGTCAAGGGTTTCCGGTTCAATGTGGAAATTTTCGATAGCCCCGCTTGTGGCCCGCATGCCGTGTCTTATGCCGCCCCCTTCAAATGCGGGACCGGCAGAACAGGCAGCACAAACCATCCATTCCTGATTACCTATAACGATCTCGCCATTGGTGCCGATATCTATGAACAGTGTCAGCTCAGGACTTTTATGCATCTGGCAGGCATGTACTCCGGAGGTGATATCCCCACCCACATAGCTGGCAACAGAGGGGTAGAGAAAAAGTCGCACAGAGGGATGCGCTGAGACACCTATGGCTGCGGCCCGGGTTATGGGATACTGATTGCAGGTCGGTGTATAGGGTGCCTCGCGGACAAATTTTGGATTGAGCCCCAGCAGGAGATGGGACATGGTGGTGTTACCTGCAGCCATAATGTAGCTTATGTTTTCATGCTCTATGGGTACTTTTTTGCAGACCGCATCAATAACGTTATTGATGGTATGGACCACTCTTTCCTGCAGAGCCTCAAGCCCGCCAGGACGCTGTGAATATATAATGCGGGAAATGACGTCTTCGCCATACTGGATCTGACCGTTATACTCTGACGCCTCTGCTATTACATCTCCTGTATTGAGGTTAATGAGCACACCGCATACAGTTGTGGTGCCTATATCCACCGCCAAGCCATACAGGGCGTCAGTGGTATCCCCCTGTTCTACAGCAATAATACGGTCTGGCTCCTCCACCTTTTTACCGCGCAGCAGGAGGGCAGTCACCTCCCAGTCAGCCTTCCGCATAATAAAAGGGAGTTCCTGGAGCAGTTCTGGATGATCATAGGATGGAGGCTGGCATTCAGGGCACCCTTTGCTTATTGCCCTTGTCAAACGCTGGAGATCGGCAACATTGTCTTCAATAGTAGGTTTAGGCAGGCTATAGAACCTCTTTTCCACTATCGGCTCAACATCCCAACTACCGATGAAGTCATCGAGGGAACGTGCAGATATTGAACGGGTCGTTTTAGGTTTGCGCTTAAGCTTTTTACCATCTTTTCTGATGGTCTCAGGGATCTCTACCACCAGATCAGTAACAACCTTGGACTGGCAGGCAAGCCGGTATCCCTGCTCTATCTCTTCGCTTTTCAACTGTGTTGCCTGGGTGGCAGCAATTTCGCCCTGCTCAACCTTAACCTTACACTTGCCGCATACCCCTTCTCCGCCACAGAATGCATGGATGTAGACCCCCGCATTTGCAGCAACATTGAGCAGATTCTCACCCTCCTCAACGGATGCCTTAACGTCATCAGGTAAAAAATGGACTGTTTTTGCCATGGATAAAAAACTCCTTGATTGATTGCTGCCCAATGAACCCTTTTTTTACCTTTT
>CP070776.1:1604169-1610654 GCA_020346205.1 Deltaproteobacteria bacterium | reverse complement strand
ATGTGGATGAATCTTACCAAGGGGCTGTCATTGAAAAACTGGGCGGCCTCAAGGGGCAGATGCTGGAAATGAACCGCCGCAATGAGATGATCCGCCTGTCTTACAAAGTGCCCACCCGGAGCCTCATTGGCTTTCGCAGTGAATTTCTTACGCTTACCAAAGGTATGGGTGTCATGAACTATGTTTTTGCCGGATATGGACCCCATGCCGGAGAAATTACCAACCGGACCCGTGGTGCTCTGGTGGCCAAAGAAAATTGCACAACCGTTGCCTATGCATTGTTCAACCTGCAGGAACGCGGTTCCCTTTTCCTGGGGCCAGGAGTCAAAGTGTACAAGGGTCAGATAATTGGAGAATACAGCCGCTCCGGTGACCTTGTAGTTAATCCTGCCAAAGGCAAAAAGCTGACAAATATGAGGGCATCAGGTTCAGATGAAAATGTCATTCTCACTCCGCCGGTCCAGCTAAGCCTTGAAGATTGCATCGCCTTTATTAATGATGACGAACTGGTAGAGATCACCCCGGTGGCAATTCGACTGCGCAAAAGAAATAACTAGGTAAAAATACCGATATATTGTATATTGTTTTGTCAAATTTTTACGGACATATAAAAAACTGAGTTTGCGGTATATATATTTCAATCATTAAATATTTCACAAAGGAGATTGGCAAAATGAAAACTAAACTGATCGCTGCACTTCTTATCGCCCTGCTGGCTCTTGCCGGATGTTCCGGCGGCGGTAAATCAAACACCCCGGATGACAAAATTGCCACCATCAACTCCTTGATGTCCAAGGGCTATGAAATGTCAGATAACCAGCGCAACAATATTAACAAGGCGGTTGAAGAAGCGAAGAAGCTAATAGCTGCCAATAAAACAGAAGAAGCAAATGCACTTCTGAAGAAGACGATTAATACGATCGAACTGATTGCCGAAACAGACCGCTTTAATAAAAGCGAATAAAAATCACTCTTAAGTTGCCGGGCCGTCTGAAAAGGCAGCCCGGCATACTGCTCCCCATGGTTTCCATTACAATAGAAACAGAAACCATCCGCCTTTCCCAACTGCTTAAATTTGCAAATGCTGTACAGGATGGCAGCGAGGCAAAATTTCGCATTGCCAACAAAGAGGTTACAGTAAACGGTGAAGTCGAGACTCGGCGCGGCCGAAAACTATATCACGGTGATCAGGTTGTATTCGAGGGTAAACTTTATGAAGTTGTTACAGTAAGCACCACGTAAAATTTTTTTAAATCTTTCAATCTATCCTTGGTCCCGCCCCAACGACATAGTCAGGGACATTATCTCTGAACTGTTTAAAATTCTCATTAAAGAGCCTGGCGAGTTTTTGGGCCTGGTTGTCATATGCTTCTTTATCACTCCATGCATTCCTGGGATTGAGAACCTCGGATGGAACCTCTGGGACTGAGACTGGTACATGGAAACCAAATAGAGGATCCTCGTGCATCTCTATATCATTTAAAACCCCGTCCAGGGCGGCATTCAAGAGTGCCCGGGTATATTTTATTTCCATTCTCCTGCCAACACCATACGGTCCCCCAACCCAGCCCGTATTGACCAACCAGCAGATAGACTTATGCTCCATTATTTTTTTTTCAAGAAGTTGAGCGTACACCGAAGGATGCCTCATCATGAAAGGTGCCCCAAAGCATGCTGAAAAAGTAGCCACCGGGTCAACAATACCTTTCTCGGTACCTGCCACTTTTGCTGTGTATCCGCTTATAAAGTGATACATAGCCTGTTCTGCAGACAGCTTCGCCACCGGCGGCAAAACTCCAAATGCATCGGCGGTGAGCATGATAATGGAGCGTGGGTGCCCGGTCGTACCAGATTTTACATAATCAGGAAGATGCGAAAGTGGATATGAGGCACGGGTATTCTCTGTCAGGGTGTCATCATCTAGATCAATCTGATGTGTGGCCGGATTCATTATGACGTTTTCCAGAATGGTGCCAAAACGTTTAGTGGTGGCATAAATTTCCGGTTCCGCCTCTTTGGATAGGCGGATCACCTTGGCATAACAGCCACCTTCAAAGTTGAAGATACCCTTATCTGACCAACCATGCTCATCATCACCCACAAGAACCCTTTTCTGGTCAGCTGAGAGAGTTGTTTTACCTGTGCCTGACAGGCCGAAAAAGATTGCCACGTCACTAGGGTCTTTCTTGTTGACGTTGGCAGAGCAATGCATGGGGAGGATTTCTTTGCCCGGCAGCAAGAAATTAAGGACAGAAAAAATTGATTTCTTTATTTCCCCTGCATACCCTGTACCCCCTATAATAATAAGCTTTCGACTGATATTTATAATCACGAAAGTGGAGCTGCGGGTTGCATCCATATCCGTATCAGCTTGAAACTCAGGGCAGTGAAGTACCGTGAATTCAGGGATGAAATTCCTTGTGGATTCGCTGCCCTCAGATTGGGGCAGGAACATATTCCGGGCAAAAATCGAATGCCAGGCAAATGTGCTGATGATCCGGACAGAATAACGGTTATCTGGATCGGCCCCGGCATAGCAATCCTGTACATAAACAGTTTTTCCATCCAGATATGTACGTATTCTCTTATGCAGTGCATCAAAATGTTCCTCAGGGTAGCTTACATTTACCTTGCCCCACCAGATATCATCAGTGGTTTTTGGCTCATCAACAATATATTTATCTTTGGCAGCCCTGCCGGTATGTTCTCCTGTAGTAACTACAAGGGGACCTTCAGATGCGAGCTGTCCTTCGCGGTTGCACAAGGCATATTCGTACAAAACTGGTATAGAAAGGTTCCAGTGAACTTCTTTGACACTATCAAGACCGAGATACTCCAACCCAAAATCAGGGACACGATCTTTAAAATCCATAGGGGCACCAATATTCATATGGTTAATATTACTGGTTTTCTTGCAACATAATCAATACAGCTGTCATTGCTGTGGACCAGATAACATCCGTTGGTAAGTGCTGTTCACAGGTTGCATCAAAAAACATATCTGCCCTGGCAGGGAACACATCATCCGGCACCCACAGGATCATTGTTACCGGCACCCGGGGAAAAGGATAGAGGCGCAAGGAGGCATCACCATGATCAAGCTTTTGCCCCCCCAGTTCAAGTCCCTTAGAGTGAAAACCTTCAAGATCATTGCCATACTTTTCTGCAATTTTATCCAGTGGCAGGACATGAGTTCCCTTAAGAAAAATCTCGCCTCCGCTCAGGCTGGCCGGGCTAATGAGCTTGCCAGATTCAGGCTTATTTTTTGCGCTGCCCAGATACCATAAGGCAGCCAGATCAAAAAAATATCCCAGTCCATGTAAAAGGTGATCCCCCTGTGGGGAGGGACTTGATACTGTGTTGTTTGTTACATCAATATATATTTCCTGCCCAAAACATTGCATGACAAACTTGTTGGCAATGAAATCAAACTGGACATCAGCCTGCCGGCAGATGTCTCCCGGCTCTTTTCCATCCACCTGGGCCCATGCTATCTGGTCGCCACTTAATGTATTTTCAGGCATTTTCTACCCTCTGAGCAATTAATATTTTCACTGCTTTACAGGACCGAACTCTATTAAAGAAGTAAATTTAGTAATAAGTATACAGCAATATACCATAGATTAATTTCAGTGAGAATAACCTTATCCAACATGCAGCACCTGTTAGTCTTCTTCAGTCATAAAAGGGTAAAAATTACTGGCATCGGTTGACAACAGCAGCATATGCCTTAGAGTTAGTAGTCAGTAACGGAGCCCGATGGAACCAATTCTTCAGGTTTCATCGGGATATTTTTTATTTTACAGGAGGATGCAAATGAATATTGCAGATAAATTGTACGTGACTATTGATTACACACTGACCCTGGAATCAGGGCAGGAGATAGACAAATCCCCCGAAGGCCAGCCATTAGGTTTTATAGCCGGGACAGGCCAAATAATTCCAGGCCTTGAAAAAGCTCTCATGGGTAAGGTGGCTGGGGATAAAACCAAGGTAGTTGTTGAGCCTGAAGACGCCTATGGTCCGGTTAAAGATGACCTGTTCCAGGAAATTCCCAAGAGCCAGTTTCCAAGTGATGTAGAAGTCAAGCCAGGAATGGCATTTGAGGCCCAGGGACCCCGTGGACCATTCATGATTACCGTGGCAAAGATTAATGAGAATGATACCATTACGGTTGATCTCAACCATCCCATGGCCGGCAAACAGCTTCATTTTGACGTCAACGTGGTTGAAGTACGTGAACCTACTGCTGAAGAATTAGCCCAGGCAGCCTCCAGCATGAGTGCAGGATGCGCTTGCGGTACAGATACTGCAGATGAATGTGGACCCGGTTGCAACTGCGGGTAGTAAAGTTAATATTAGTTTTACTAGACAAAAAAAAGCCCCGCACAATGCGGGGCTTTTTTTATTTAATTTACTACTTAATCTTATAACTGGACAACATTGTCAGCAGCTGGGCCTTTGGGACCATCGACAACTTCGAATTGTACCCTGGCTCCCTCATCAAGGGTTTTGAACCCATCAGATTTGATTGCTGAATAATGAACGAATACATCACCACCATTATCCTGCTCGATAAAACCGAAACCCTTGGACGCGTTAAACCATTTTACTGTACCTTCTTTCACTTCTTAACTCCTTTGTATTAGGCTCATGCCGAGCCACTTAATAAGAAAAGCCCGATTTATTGATGCGGGCTGGCAGGCTGTTCTTCTGCCCCTTAATAACAAAAACCACACAATCCATTGGTCTCGATTGTGCGGTTCATTTTTAGGAGCCTGAAAACAAACAGGCACTGCACAACTAACAAGGCAATAATAACAACAGATTATAAACAAATCAAGCAAATAAATACACACAGAGCATATTACGGCAAAACCTTTATCCATCAGTTAAAATTTTATATAATTAATTGCTCAGCAGCTTTCCCAAATTTCCATCCTCATGTTTGAGTGTTTTGTAAATGGTTATTTTCTTGCCCTCTATCTTGCCTGCAGAGTATGTATCGGTGCAGTAAATACCTGATGATCGGTACTGTACTTTACGCAGCCTGGGAAAACGCTGTGCCGTAAATTCCTCTAATCCTGGATCTTTTGCAACAACCAGCGCACTTATAGTTTTATAGTTACCTCTGCCTTCAGTGAAACCTGGGGGCAATTCCTGCTTCTTCTCTTCTCTTTCAAGCTTTTCCTGGAACCCCTTCAGTAGCCCCAAAATATAAGTTTTTCTGAGTTTACCTGGTGCCTTGGTTAATTTTCTGTAATTCTGCCAGAGAAACTCGACCCTGTGGCTTAAATATTCATAGGCATGCCTGGCAAAAGTTACATTTTCAACTGTACCCAAAAGCTCTATTGTCTTGAACGATTCAATACTCTCCGGGTCGAAGAGTTCAGAATAAACAATATCCACATAAAAATAATCCATTAGCAAACTTGCTATTCTGCGTGATATGACATGAAGCCTCTTCTTCTCCGTGTTGATAATTTCATAGCTGTAGTGTGATGGCTCAATGCTTTCAAGCCTTTCAAGGTTATATTTTCGGATAAAGTTGTTGGCTTTGCTCATTGCTGCAGCAGCCTCATGCATGTTACAACTCCCTGCCAGAGAAAGTATCTTACGTACCTTTTTCACTTTCCTGTCATACTCCGAATCATAGCCGGGCTGCCTGTAGTCAGTAAAAACTTTCGGGGTATCACCGCTTGGTGTATTAAAAGGGAACACTACACCCAGCTTTTCACAGGCTTCTGTAAAGGCTTGACCATGGGGCTGCTCCCTGCCTTTACCCATAGTCTCATGTACATACTGATGCGCCATTTCATGCTTTAAAACATTAATTACAGCATCCCATGAATATTCGTTTATCAGGGCTGCAGAGATAGTTATCGTCCGGGTTTCAGGGTTCCATGATCCAAGCGTTATTAGGCTGTCACTGATTCTGAAGGCAGGCACGGAAAGTGAAATTCTGTACCAGCTGCATATCTGCTTAAATTCAGACTGCAGCTGGTACAACCACTTCCGGCGATATTCCAACTCTTTGTATTTATACATATTTTGCTTTGGATTATTTTCTATTCTCAATTTGTTTTCGCACTTCACTACAATTTTTCCTGATCAATATTGTTTAAGTGTGAAGCAAAGTGCATCCTGCAATATTTTAACTATTTGAACAACTTCCCAAAAGATTCACCACTACTGCCCATAAAAGGAAACCTTGTTTACGTTTCGCGACTCGCACAAACACATTGCTTTCTGAATATGCCTGATACAAAAATCGCCACCCACATTAAAGAAAGAAAATATTACCAAGGATAACAAACAGTTAACTGCATAATTTTTAATATGTATGAATGTGCCTTTATTATTCAAAGCCAATAGGACTCTCAGAGGCATGCAATTTGCTAATTCCCTACTAGCTTCACAATCACAGGATTTACATAACAGTAAAATAACTGGAGCGCACCATGGACTTTTTGAAAACAAAAATG
>CP070776.1:1602741-1604069 GCA_020346205.1 Deltaproteobacteria bacterium | reverse complement strand
AGAATTGATTTACGCCACCAGCTTTTCTTATCAAGAAATGCCTGACTGACCTCTTCCTGGCAACGCACATAGTCCTCAAAATCCTTAATAAGCAGATAAGGGTCATTTGGGTCCAACAAACTATCTACCAAAATACGGAATAAATCTTTATCACCCTTGCTGAAAAAACCGTTCAGGATAGAGTCAATGGTTTGACGAACAAGATCATTTGAACCATATATGTCCTTAGGACTCTTGCGGGGATATTTTCTTTCTTTTGCAACCTGTTCCGCCGTCATTCCGAAAATAAAGATATTGTCTTCTCCCACCTCTTCCCGTATCTCGATGTTCGCCCCATCCAATGTGCCAATGGTAAGCGCACCGTTTAAGGCAAATTTCATGTTGCCGGTTCCCGAGGCCTCAGTACCGGCAGTGGATATCTGCTCTGAAAGATCAGCGGCAGGTATGATCTTCTCAGCTAATGACACCCCATAGTTTGGAATAAAGATGACCTTTAGTTTATCATTCACCTTTGAATCTTTATTAACAACATCCGCCACCGAGGTAATGAGCTTAATAATCAGTTTTGCCTTCCAATATGAAGATGCAGCTTTGCCACTAAAAATGACGGTTCGAGGTACAAGCTTCTTTGAAGGATTTCTTACCAAGCGGTGGTAATAACTAATGACGTGCAGAATATTTAAAAGCTGTCTCTTGTATTCATGAAGCCGCTTGACCTGGACATCAAACATGCTTTCAGGATCGACTTTCACTCCGCATTCCCGGCTGATATATTGGCCCAGCTTTATTTTTCTGTTCATCTTTGCCTGGGCCCATTTTTCTTGAAAACCAGGATCATCAGCATACGCTTCCAGCTTTCTGAGATGATCCAGCTTTGTTATCCATTCATCACCTATTGTATCAGTTATAAGCCTGGCAAGATCAGGGTTACTTTTTAAAAGCCAGCGCCGTTGGGTAATACCATTTGTTTTATTGTTGAACCGGTCAGGGAATATTTCAAAATATTCCTTAAAAATTTTGGTGCGCAGCAGGGAGGAATGCAATTCGGCAACTCCATTGACTGAATGGCTGCCGATAATTGCCAGGGGTGCCATGCGGACTTTCTTTACATGCCCTTCCTCAATAAGGGAAAGTTTTTTCTGCATGGCAATATTGCCGGGAAAACGCTTGGCAACTCCCTTGAGAAAGCGAAAGTTGATGTCATATATTATCTCAAGATGCCTGGGCAGCACCCTGCCAAGAATATCAACCGGCCATGTTTCAAGGGCTTCCGGCATCAGGGTGTGGTTGGTAAAGCCAAAGGTATTGACACAGGTCTGCCAGGCCTT
>CP070776.1:1591744-1602641 GCA_020346205.1 Deltaproteobacteria bacterium | reverse complement strand
CCGGAAATAGTTGATATTCGTGCAATACATGGAAATTACATTTTCGTATGGTCAGGGACAATGGATGCTGTTGAAAGCGACGATGAGTTAGCCGGTTTGCTGGCACTTGAACTTGCACATGCCCTGGCCCGTCACACCGATCCCGTGAGGTTCACCCTGGCATCCGAAGTACTTTTCACTGCAGCGGAACTGGCTACTTCCGTTGGAATAATGGTAGCAAGCCAGGGAGCAATTGCGATTACCGGAAACGGCTGGATGAAGTGGGCTTATACCGAAGTCGCGGATCTTGATCCATTGGACCGTAAATACAGTGAAGACTATGAACGTGAAGCTGCAGATATTGCACTGTTTACCGTTTCCCGTACCCGGTATTCCCCTGAGGCCCTGCTGGACTTCTGGAAACGCGTCTCCATAAATGAATCATCAAGCGAAAAATATAAGCGTTTTTGCCGCAGCATGACCCCTCAACAAAGGGTGGTGATGCTAGAAAGTTTAATGGTGAATGAGCCTGAAGGAAATAATCAACTGGCCCAAAATCCAGCACTATAGCAGAATACCTTTCAGGTGCAGTATTATGTTAGGTTTGGCCACCTCTTTGAACTGCAAAACTTCCGGTGCTCCGTATTTATTGTAAACAGCTGCATTCATTGTTTATTCAGGAAGGGGACATTTTTTTAATCTGGGTTTGTAAAGAGTCAGGTCTGGCTCTCTTTTTCATTAACTTAAGCGGCAACGAGTCAACATAATTCTCAGCTGACTGTAAAGATTCCCACTCATAAAGGCCCTGGAAACTGCCTGTCTCAGTGCCAACCAGCCATGTCTTGGAAATGAATCCCGGCTGTGCAATTATAAACGGTATAGGAATCAGCGATAAACGCTTGTTGATAGCAAAGGAGAATTTTGCAAACTCAAATTTCACCTTGAATAATGCATCAGGGTCAGCAGGTGTATTATCCTTCTGAAGAACTACCACCTTTCTGAAGATCACAAAGGGCTCTTCCTCATGTATAACTCTGCCAATTGCATCTGTATGGGACATCACCCTATTTGAAAACCAGAGATGAAGTGCTTTTCCAAGTAGAACTGGTGGGAATTGATCAGCATTCATGGTTCTTCATCATCTTCCACAACAGGGAAGAGTCGCATGACTTCATCGGGAATCTTCCGTGGGTGTCCGTTATCTGCATCCACAAATACCCATTCCGTTTCTCCCCTGGCCAGGAGTTTGTTGTCTTTTTTTCTAACAAACTTGTAGCGCCGGACAGACCTTACACGCCGGAAATTAACTACCCACGTGAGTGCCACAATCTCCTCATTGGCAAAAGCCGGACTCAGGTACTCAACCTTGTGAGAGTGCACCACCCAGGTTCCACCGGCTGCATGCATGGCCCGGGTTCCCCCCGTAGCATTGGCATGTAGAATGGCAACATCCTGCATCCATTGGACATAGACTACATTGTTAACATGGCCGTTCTGATCTAAACTACTCTCAGGTATGATGAAACCGTAGCTGAAAATTGTATTGGAATCTGGTTCTGTCATTCAACCTTTCCATTATTTCATTAATTATTTCTTAACATTTCAGGATAATAATGAGGAGCCTGATTTATTAATCCATCATAAACTGAAACCTACTATGTTGATATACCCATTAACTGTCTTGAGATCAATCAATCCGGCACCATCACCCAGTTTCCCCTGGAGCGACTTGTTTGTCTGCTTAGCATCTACCAGATCAAGATTGTCCCAGCCAATAGTGCCGTTGCTGACAAGTCCGAAGACTTCCGCGGATGTCGAGGTCGGAATGTCCAGGTCAATATCACCGTTGACGGTCGAAATCACTACCTCACCATCGGCAGGCAGGATTAAGTTACCGTTGATGCTTCCATTGTCCACACTTACAGTTACGTCACCAAAAATTTCTGAAAAATCAACATGCCCATTTGTTAATACGACAGAAACCGAGTTATTGATATCTTGAATTGTTATATGACCATTGACCTGGCTTACATTGACAGTCAGATCACTGGGAATTGTGATGGTGTAATCCACAACGTATTGGCGGCCTAGAGTGCTGTTCGGTTGCACCGTTTGAACAGTGATCACGCCGTCTTCGTCTTTGACGCTTATTTCCAGTTGCTCCAAACCCGCCTGGGCATCTTCGTAAGTGTCGGAACCAACCCGTGCCATAGCTGATATTATCAGCGAATCTCCATCCGGCTGTCCTGTGATCTTAATCTCCCCATTCACCCCATCGAGCCAGAGATTCATATTGTCTGAGACTTCCATATTCTGTGAAAATGCTTTGTTAACAAAAAAATCGGAATTGTTTGTCCAGGGCCAGGGCCAGTTGTTGCCTTCAAAGTTAAAATTAATATCGTTGCCTCCGCCGCAGGCCGTGAAAACTGCCAGCGTAAAAATTATCCCGGCAATATATTGGAATAACAATCGTGATGACTTGAGAAATACTTCTTTTTGGTGCACAAATTCTGCTTTCATAACATTTACCTCTTCATTTTAGCTAAGCGCGGTCAGTTACGGTAAATACTTCGACATGGATCATCGTAACATCCACCTGCTACGTTGATTTGTATATAAACATTGTTTTTCTGCTATCTGCTTTCACTTTCAACACCTCGCATTACCCCCGCAGCTCTGGTAGCGAATTGCTGAATTCGGCCAAACAGCCTTCTTCTCATGCCCTTCAGGTCTTCAAAGAATGAATATAGGGTGGGCACAACCACCAGGGTCAGAAAGGTGGCAACCATAAGGCCGAAGATCACCACTATGGCCATTGATCTCCACCACTGGCTTGATTCGCTTACCCAGGAGATGGCAAGTTCATGGAAGTCAAACGAGACACCCGTTACCATGGGCAATAGGCCCAGGATCGTAGTGATGGCAGTCAGGATCACCGGCCGCAGCCGGGTAGCTCCGGCTGCGATCACAGCCTCGCGTACCTCCATACCTCGTTCTCGTAACTTGTTGATGTAATCGATCAGTACTATAGCATTATTTACCACAACGCCGGCCAGGGAGATAATTCCGACCCCGGTCATGATAATGCCGAAGGGCTGTTTGAATACTGCAAGTCCTAAGAATGCACCGCCCATGGACAGGATCACTGAAGTCATGATGATGATGGGCATGGTAATTGAGTTAAACTGGCTCACCAGGACGAAAAAGATCAGGAACAGGGCAACTACAAATGCCTTGCCGAGGAAATCCTCGGATTCCTGCTGCATCTCCATTTCACCGGTGAATTTAATGTCATACCCGGGCGGTAGGGGGAATTTCTTTAATAATTCCTCGGCCCGGGCTCGGGCAACCGGACCTGGTATTTTTGTTTCATCAACATTGGCCTTGACCGTAACCACCCGCTGGTTATCGATCCTGACAATATCGCCGATGGCACCGGTATACTCTATTTCCGCCAGAGTGGAAAGGGGAACCATTTCGCCCGACGGTACCGGGATCATCAGTTCCCGCAGGACATCTGTCATTCGTCTGTCTTCTTCCGACAGCTGCACGGTAATATCGTAATCCTCGTTGCTCTCCCGGAAGGATGAAACATCCATGCCGTTATAGGCTGTTTTCAGGGCAAAACCGATCATATCGGTGGTCAGGCCAAACAGGGCTGCTTTCTGGCGATCGATGACCACCTGGATCGATGGTGTGCCCTCGCTGTAATTATCCTGCACATCCATGACATGCGGTATTTTGGTGATAATCTCTTTGACCTGTTTGGACAGTTTGCCAAGGACTGCCATTTTATCACCTGCAATCTCGATATTGATCGGCGCCCCGGTTGCAGGTCCTTCCTCAGCCGCGGCAATGGTTATTTTGGCACCCGGGATGCTGGCAACCCTTTCCCTGATCTCGTCCATGGTTTCATTGGAAGAACGCTGCCGTTCATCAAGATCAATGAACCGCACACCGATGTTATTCGGTGAGTTGCTGCTGAACATGGCGCCGGCACCGGGCGTGGTGACCGCCTTGGTGTAGATGTTCCTGATATTGCCGAGGTCACTTGGCCCCATAAAACTTGTACCATCAGCCTTCAGATGTTCTGTGGTCACATAGGCCTCATCGTAGAGTTCAGATATGTCTGCAGAACTATTGGGCCTGTTTAGGGTGGCACCTGTAATTGCCACTTCCACCCTTTTTATGAGCCGGTCAATGTACTCTAGGTCAGCCCCTTCAGGAGGCTCCACATTCACGTACATTGACTTGGGCTGCAGGTCAGGAAAGAACTCAACGGGTTTTTCCAGGCCAACGGCCAGCATCCACCCCTGAAATAAAAGGATAAGAAAAGCACAGGCTGTCACCAGAATTATGATTGGCCGATGCAGAGCAAACTGCAGTACCCCGGCATAGCTTTTCAGCACACGCCCTTTCAGCTCAACAGGATTTTCACCGGATGCTGCAATCTTCTCAGCAGATAATTCTTTTCGACCACCATGATCCTTTATTTTCATAAACATAGAGGCCAGGGCCGGATTAATCACCATGGCCACAAACAGGCTTGATGACAGGGTGACGATCAGCGTAAGCGGCAGATAACCCATAAACTCACCCATCAGTCCCGGCCAGAACAGCATGGGGGAGAAGGCGGCCAAGGTGGTCATGGTGGAGCCGATTACCGGATATGCCACCTCGGAAGTTGCACGCTTGGCCGCCTCAAGGCGAGGGGCGCCCTGTTCCATATAACGGTATATATTTTCAACAATCACAATGGCATTATCGACAAGCATGCCCAGGGCCAATGTGAGGCTGAAAAGAACCACTACGTTGAGGGAGATATTCATCAAATCAAGAATGATAAATGAGATAAGCATGGAAAAAGGTATGGCCATGCTGACCAGGATGGCGTTCCTGAACCCCATGGCGAAAAAAATCACCACAACAACCAAAAGCAGGCCGGTGAGGATATTATTCTCCAGGTCAGCTACCATGCCTTCTATTTCACTGGCCTTATCCATCACCTTGACTATTTCGGTGTTGCCGGGCCATGCAGGTCTTAAATGCTCGATCAACTCATCAGCCTGTCTACTGATTGCAATAATGTTTTCGCCTGAACGTTTTTTTACCGCAATACTGACCGCTTCCGTGCCGTCAAGCCGTGAACGGCTGGTCTCTTCCTTAAAACCGTCAACGACCATGGCCAGGTCTTTCAGGTAAACCGGCTGTCCGTTGTGGGTGCCCATGACCAGGCCATAAATCTCATCCGGGCTCTTGAACTCGCCAGGCACCTGGAGCTGAAAACGGCCGTCACCCATGCGGATTGCGCCCCCCGAGGTGTTGCGGTTCTCGCTGTTCAGCTTTTCCTGGAATGTGGCTATGGACAACCCGTAAAAGGCAAGTTTGTCCGGGATGACTTCAACCCGTATTTCACGCTCAAGGCCCCCGGTGACTTCTACCTCAAGCACACCTGCAATGCCCTCAATGTCATCTTTCAGATCATCGGCAATATCCTTCAAACAGGGCAGACCGCATGTACCGGAAAGTGAGTAGACGGCAATTGGCATTTCTGAGAGATTCACTTCAAAGACCGCCGGATCGTTTTCAAGGTCAGCCGGAAGCTCACCTTTTGCCTCATCCACCTTGTCCTTTACATCCTGGATAGCCTGATCAATATCAGTACCGGTAACAAATTCAATATTTATAGAGGAAAGCCCCTCCGAACTGACGGACTGAATCTTTTTCACACCGTCAAGTCCCTTGAGTTTTTTCTCGATCTCAATGGTGATGGCTGTCTCAATGTCGGTTGGCGAAACGCCCTTATAGCTTGTGGAAACAAACACATATGGGATGGTTATGTCCGGCTCGTTTTCTCTTGGTAGTACAAGGTAGCTGTATACACCAAAGACAATGATGATGACAGATAGCACCATCACGGTGACAGACTTTTTAACTGCGGTATCGGAGATAATCATAGCAGTGCCTCACTGGGATCGTTGAGCACCCGGATGGTTTTCAACTTGTAGCCATGGTCGATATCCCGGTGGCCTTCGACAACAACACGGCTGCCCGTGGTAAGTCCTCTGGTAATCTCCACACGCCAGTCTTCAATTATGCCGAGTTCAACAGGCAGCTGCTTTGCCTCACCGTTTTCTTCGACAAATACGAACTGCTGATCCTCTCTTTTAATGACCGTGAATAACGGTATGGCAACCGCATCGGTGATGACCCTTTTTACCAGCTGGGCCCTGAAGAACATGCCGGGCATGATCAGGTTGTCCTTATTATCAATGGCAAGTTCAAACCTGTAGAGCCTGGCTCCGTTTTCCGGCGAACCGGCCAGAAAATGATGACGGCCGACTATTTCCCTATTACCAAGGGCCTGAATGGTCAGGGTTACTTCTTCAATATCACGCACCAGTGCCACGTCCGACTCGGGAATACCCACCACAGCCTTTACCCTGTCAACCTGCAGGATTTCCGCCACCGGATCAGATACACTCAAAAGCAACCCTTCCGTTGCGTCAAGACGTCGGATTACCCCGGAAATCGGAGCTGTTATTGTACAGCGGGAAAGCATGAGTTCCGCATTCTCCAAAGCAGCCTTGCTGGTTTTTACCTGGGCTTCCAGGTTCTCAAGCTCTGCCTCGGGAACTATTCCATCGTCAAACAGGGATGCCAGACGTTTGTGTTTGGCAGTTGCCAGTTCATAAGTTGCCCTGGCACTGTCAAGGGCGATTCGGTAGTCATCAGGATCAAGGCGGGCAATCACCTGGCCTTTTGTAACTGTTTCACCTTCGCTGACCTCCACTTTCACAACCGTGCCGTGGATCTTGGCCAATACGCTTAACTCTTCCCACGGTTCAATTACCCCCGGCAGATTGATCCTGTCCTGTATTGTCGTTGGAGCAACATTAAGCAGGACTACATTGACAGGTGCCCGTTCTGTGGCGCTTGCCCCCATTTTTTCGGCAGTCATGCGTTCCTTTTCCGCCTTGATAGTTCCTGACATTCCAATAATCATACCAAACAGGACCGCAAGGAACAGAAGCGACAACAGTGTCGGCATTCTCCGTTGAAAAAGCTTTTTGGACCTGTTTAGTAAATATCTCCCCTTCATGATCTTTTCTCCTCTTCCTCTTCCCTTTCCACCCAAACTGAGTGATCAACCAAACCGTATTTCTTTAATGTATTGCTCAGATGCAAACCAATGCTGCTGCCATGGGACTCAAACCGTTTTGTATTCCACAGCAGGCAGAGTGAACAGTCATCAACCATTGCATGTGTAAATACCTTGGCATCCAACAATCCTTTGCATAGTTTACAATCCGAAGCAAAGTTCTTTAATATTGCTGCAACATTTGACCGTGCAGTCTGTACTTTAATGAATTCCATCCATATCATTATATTTCTCCATCATGTTTCCTTTTCGTCATGCAGTTTCAGGATTTCATATGGCAACATACGTGCCAATTTTAAAAAATAAATATTTTCTCTATAATTTAATATACTTATGTTGATGATGCCTGCAAATTGACTTTGTTAATCCTATCATACCTGTGAAATATGATAGATTGTGCTGTTATATTTCACAGAACTATGCTAAACTGACAAATATGACGGATTGTTTTTGTATTGTACACACCTGTTACCGCTGGAGGTATAGATATGCCCATCGACGACAATGATTTTTTCCGTGAAGCCACCATGCGGATCTGCGGCAGCCTGGAGATTGAAAAGGCACTGGGCTCCTGTCTCCAATTTCTGCGTAAATCGTTACCATTGGACAGAATAATTTTACAACGATTTGATGATAGCCATAACGCGATGCGGACCATAGCAATAGCAACTGCCACTGAATGGTTAGCGGTGGATTACCTGACACCTCTTACAGAAGAAGCAAGGAATTGCGCTCTTGAAGAAATGACAGAATCACATGGGGTGTATATTTTTGAAAAACCAGACAGTAGTCCAATAAGCCGTGAAATGCTTGACTTTCATGATGTACCGTGCACTTCCCTGATGGTCATGCCTCTTCAATCAGAGGAACATATTGTCGGTCATCTTGTTTGTATTTCTGAAGGGGAGAAAGTATTAGGTGAACAACATGCCCGCTTGATTTCATTACTGAAAGATCCATTCACAATTGCATTGTCCAATACTCTCAAATACAGGAGTGAACTCAAACTTTATGACAGGGATTTTTTCTGGGAAGCAACAATGCGGATTTGTGGCAGTCTCAATATCGAAAAAGCCCTGTGGCAAAGCTTGTTATTCCTGCAGGATTATATTCCGGCAGAGGAAGCGGCTCTTCTCTTCTATGATTCAAACAAAGGAACAGTTACTCTTAATATTCAAGCCGATAATTCAGGAGGACGCCTTGTTAATTTTCAGGCTGCCTATCCCCCTGAAATTAGGGTCGTACTGGAAGATGTAAGCCAACTTGATGATTTTGTTGATAACCGGGCGGAAGAACACCCCATTGCAAAACCGATTCTCGCTGCCATGGGGAAAGGCAAATCCTCGGTAATACTCGTTCGTCTGATCGTCGAAAATGTCTGGATTGGATCTGTCGCTCTCTGGGCTCATGGCTGGGATAAGTTCAATGATGAACACTTGAGGCTCCTGAAACAGTTGAAGCAACCTTTCTTTATCGCCTTGTCCAACAGCCGCCGCTACACTGAACTTCTTGAGCTCAAGGATCTCTTGGCAGATGACAACCGGTACCTCCAGGAAGAACTTCAAAAAATCATTGGGAGTGAGATTATTGGTGCTGATTTTGGCTTAAAGGATGTGATGGAAAAGGTTCGGCGCGTCGCAAGTCTTTCCAGCCCGGTTTTATTGCTGGGAGAAACAGGAGTCGGCAAGGAGATTATAGCCGCTGCAATTCACAATGCCTCCCAGAGGCGGGATGGACCTTTTATCAAGGTTAATTGCGGCGCCATCCCGGAAACCCTCATGGACAGTGAACTTTTCGGCCATGAAAAAGGGGCGTTTACCGGAGCTATTGACCAGAAGCGGGGCCGATTTGAAAGAGCCAATGGCGGCACGATATTCCTCGATGAGATTGGCGAACTCTCACCTGAAGCGCAGGTAAGATTACTGAGAGTTTTACAGGAAAAGGAAATTGAACGCATCGGCGGTACAGAGCCGATAAAGGTTGACATCAGGGTTATAGCGGCAACTCACAGAGATCTGGAAACCATGATTCGGGAGGGAGTATTCAGGGAAGATCTTTACTTCAGGCTTAATGTCTTCCCCATTTACATTCCAACTCTTCAGGAAAGAAGTGGGGACATTCCAGGCCTGGTCCAGCACTTTATTCAAAAAAAATCCCGTGATCTAAAACTCGCTGCAATTCCGACCCTTGCCCCTAGGGCTTTGGATCAACTGATGGCCCATCATTGGCCGGGTAATGTTAGAGAACTCGAAAATGCAGTGGAACGTGCCATAATTCTTCACAGGGAAGAGCCGCTCACCTTTGTTGAATTGGGCCCCAAGGAGGAACCTGAAGCGATTCAAGTAATTGCATCAGAAGACACTCTTTCATACAATCTTGACCAGGTAACCGCTGACCATATTCGCAGAGTGCTGAACATTACACACGGCAGAGTTGAAGGGGAAAAGGGAGCAGCTGATTTACTGGGTATTAATCCAGGAACTCTAAGGGGTCGTATGCGGAAATTGGGTATTCCGTTTGGCAGAAATAATGTGTGATGAAAATTTATGACTTTGTGAGACAAAGTCCCACAAAAATCCCCACACAATAATCATCTCTTGTTATCAAAAAATGAGAATGTTCAGATTTAAGATTACAGCAGGTATTATGATACTTTGTGAAACATTTTCCCAAAAGCTATCCCACTACAGCCAGGATTTTACTGCTGAACAACGGCATCAATCCCAGCAGAATCATAGCAGAGGTGAGCAGCAACAGGGTTGCCCGCTGGATGGAATCAATGAAAAGCGGCCCGGAGTTCGCAGCCGGCTGGAGAATATAGGCCTCCTTGACCAGGAGAAGGTAATAATATAATGATACGGTAGAGTTGAGCGCCGCGAAAATAACCATGTTGTAGAAGCCCTGTTGGGCGGCGGAGGCAAAGAGCAGAAATTTTCCCATAAAACCTGCCAGTGGCGGAATACCACCCAGTGAAAAAAGGGTGAGCATCAACACGGCGGCCAGGACCGGATTCCGCTTGCCCATTCCCCGAAGAGAGCTAAAATCTTCGCTCCCGTCACGGCCGACAATGCTGATGATAAAAAAGATGGCATAATTTGCCACGGCATAGACAAACAGATAAAAGATGATTGACGAATAGGCTGCCTCGGCCCCACCGGCCATGGCCATGATTATGTATCCGGCCTGGGCGATGGAGGAATAGGCCATAAAACGGCGCAGCTTTTTTTGCTTCAGGGCACCAAGGTTGCCAACGGTCATGGTGGCTCCGGCCAATATGAGCAGGATTAGCTGTAGATAACTATGGAGCGGCGCCAACGGTCCATAGACCAGGATGAGCAGAAAGGCTATCGCTACTGCCTTGGAGGAAACCGAGATAAAAGCTGTTACCGGGGTCGGCGAGCCGTCATACACGTCTGGTGCCCACATATGGAATGGGAAGATAGTCAGCTTAAAACCGATTGCCGCCATAACAAATAAGACTCCGAGCCTCAGGAGCGGATCGACCGGGGAGGTCTGGGCAAAGGCAAGAATAGCCTCAAAGCTCAATGAACCTGCGCAGCCGTAGAGAAAAGAATAGCCAAACAACAAAAAACCGGTGGAAAGCGACCCCATTATTATGAACTTGGTTGAGGCCTCAACTGAAAGGGAATCCTCCTTTTGGTAGCCGCTCAGGATATAGAGGGGTATGGTGGCCAGTTCCATGCCGATGAACAGGGTCAGCAGTCCGGTTGCCGAGACCACGGCAAACATGCCGAA
>CP070776.1:1573762-1591644 GCA_020346205.1 Deltaproteobacteria bacterium | reverse complement strand
GCATTGATCATTACGTGGGCATGGCCGTCGATCATTCCCGGCATGAGTGTCCGGCCGCCGCCGTCAATAACGGTTGCGTCCGGCCTGGCGTTGACGTTTTTACCGATCGATTTGATTAGGTTGCCTTCAACAAGGACATTGCCTGTTATGAGCTTGTTATCCACCCCGTTGAAGATCTTGTCGTTCTTGAACAGTATCTGATCCTGTTTTGTTTTCTCTGCCTTGGCCTTTGCAGCTGGTGGCGCCCCAGCAGCTGATACCACACTCGATATTGCCGGCATGCCCATAATGAGTGCAGCAAGGAATGCCACGATAATTAATGATTTCTTCATAGTGTGCCTCCGGTTGTTTGAGTTCCTCTCTTACATTTTTTTATTCTTAATTGTTCAAAAACAAAAAGCCTCCATCAGGACAAAAAAATTCTGTGGAGGCTTTAACTATTATATACTTGATGACTTCTTCTCATGGCTCTTTGCCCATTTGAAAGACATCTTGTAATGCTGATAATTATACTTGATTAACTAAGAATTAATCCCCTTCAGTGTCAAGACATTATTTTAACTTTCCAAAAGTTCATATTGCTTGCCAACATCTAAACTTTTGTATCATGCAACTTGAGTTAAGATGTCCATTGGACATCTTAACTTTGCTTTGAGATGCATAAACATAACTTGAAGAAGAATTGATGCATTTAAGAGTTTTTCTTCTCTTAACTATCTCATCAATCATATTAAAAAGTATTAATCAGTAGAAGACTTGAGATGGATATCGCGTTGTGGGAATGGGATGGTAATGTTCTGTTCATTAAATGCAATGTATGCGGCCTTAAGCAGGTTATGTATCTCAAGTCCCCTATCACGTGGGTCCTTTACCCAACAGAGCAGTTCAAAGTTCAATGATGAGTCAGCAAAAAGACGTAAACGCACCCGTGGCTCAGGATACTTTTCAATATTGCCGTTAGCATCTGCGACACCCAAAAGAACCTCTTCCACCTTTTTAAGATCACTCCCGTATGCCACACCCACCGGAACCCTTATGCGAAACCTGGGGATCGGGGCGCTTTCATTAATTATCTTTGAATTGGCGATAATGGAGTTCGGAATGGTAACTATGACATCGTCTCTTGTCTTTATCCTGGTGGAACGGATACCCACTTCAACTACCTCGCCTCTCTCTCCGGTATCCAGAATAATATATTCACCCACCTTGTAGGTTTTATCCATGAAGATGGAAATTCCGCCGAAGAAATTTGCCAGTGTATCCTTAGCAGCCAACGCCACAGCTATGCCTGCTATTCCGGCAGAAGCAAAAAGAGGCGTTAAGCTTATCTGCCAGATGGACAGCAGCCAGAGAAGGCCGGCAATAATGACAATAACCCTGAGGACATTTTTCAGGAGCATGAAGAGGTCTTTGCCGATCTTGCCCCTCTCGTGAGCCCCTGACATGTAATGTTCAACCCACCAGTTGAAAATCCTAAACATGGCAATAAGCCACATGATGAGGATTAGACTTTTGGCAGCTTGGGGCAGAACTAACTGCCAGGGATCACTCATGGCAGCAATTGACAGGGCGTGCAAAACACCAAGCCAGAAAACCGTCCAGCAGATAGGTACATGCAAATGACCAATCAGTTCATCGTCGGAACTGATTTTCGTCTTTGCTGCAATTCGCTTCAAAACGCGGTCAATGAAAATATCCAGCGCCTTGGCAAAAACTGCATATATAATAATTATAACAACCCGCTTGAGCAGAATGTTATCCTGCAAAAAAGAAATCTGTTGGAGAGAGGCTGTGAGGTCCATTGTGGGGTTATATTTACTTGTAAGTATTCTCAGATTTCAAAACACACTTTATCCATCCTGTTCTTCAAGCTTCTTGGCTTCATCAATCAGCATAACAGGGATATCATCACGTATTTCATAAAGCAGTTTACAGGAATCACAAACCAAGCCATCTGATTTATCTGTTAACTTGACCGGACCTTTGCACTTAGGACAGGCCAGGATTTCAAGCAATTCATGGCTGATCATTTTTAACCCTCATAATACAATATTTTATTTATCATTCTCCAGTTCCATTGCATCATCCTGGAACTGCATATCATACAGCATTTTATACACGCCTCCCAGGGGAAGCAATGAATCATGGGTGCCTTCCTCAACTATCCTTCCATCCTGCAAAACTATTATGCGGTGGGCATTACGAATGGTGGAAAGACGGTGGGCAATTACAAAAGTTGTACGACTCTGCACCAGGTTTTCTATAGCCTGCTGTACTTCCCTTTCAGACTCAGTGTCAAGAGATGATGTTGCCTCGTCAAGGATAAGTATAGGAGCGTTCTTTAGAATCGCTCGGGCAATGGAAACCCTCTGTCGCTCGCCCCCCGAAAGTCTTGCTCCTGACTCACCGATAACCGTATCAAAGCCCTCTGGAAGTTCCTGGATAAAATTCAGGGCATGGGCGGCCCGCGCTGCTTCTTTAACCTGTTCGTAAGTGGCATCAGGGCTGCCATATGCGATATTATTGCGAACAGTATCGTTAAAAAGAATAGTCTGCTGGGTAACTATCCCAATCTGACTGCGCAACGATTTTAAGGTTACATCCCGGATATCTTCTCCATCTATGGTGAGAGAACCGCTGCTTACATCAAAAAATCGTGGAATAAGATTAACCAGTGTGGATTTACCACCACCACTCGAACCAACCAAGGCCAGCACTTCACCTGTTTTAACCTGCAGGTTGATACTCTTCAATACTTCTGTATTTGAGTCGTACTGGAACCTGACGTCCTTGAATTCTATCAGGTCTTTGACCACGGGCAATTTGATTGCATCTTTCTTCTCGTCCACATCAGGTTGTACGTCCAGAACGTCAAAAACCCTTTCAGATGCTGCTATTCCCTGCTGTAACGTACTGTTTACCCTACTAATACCTTTAAGCGGCTCATAGATCATGATCAGGGCTGTCAGAAAGGAAAAGAACGTGCCCGGGGTAGATTCTCCGCTTAATACCTGGCTGCCGCCATACCATACGACCAAGGATATCCCTATGCCTCCGAAAAGCTGCATCAGGGGATGGGAAATGGCACCAATTCTTGTATCACGCATGACAATACTAAAAAGTTTATTCAGTGTGTCAGCAAAGCGACCAACTTCGTATTTTTCCATGCAGAAGGCCTTAACAATCCGGGTACCGGTTATTGTTTCGTAGAGAATATTCGATACGTGGGCTGTTGTTTGCTGGTTGCTTCTGCTAAGTCGTCGATGCCTGCGTCCGAAATTGACAATTGGATAAATAATTACCGGCAGCAGAATCATGGCAATCAAGGAAAGACGCCAGTTCATATAAAAAATGACAAAAATAAGAAAAACAATCTGGCAGCTGTCCTTGATAATTCCAACCAAAACGTTGGATACAGCTCCCTGGATCAGGGTCACATCAGATATTATACGGGAAATTAATTCACCGGTTGGTGTTTTATGAAAAAATGAAAGTGGCAGCGACTGAATATGCCTGTAAAGCTGGTTCCGCAAATCCCTTATGACAGACTGCCCTACTTTCTCAAGAAGGTATTTGTAGCTGTAATCAAAGACACCCTGAACAAGAAAAATTCCTACAATAGCCAAGGGGACTACCTTAAGCATAAATCTGTCCTTGTTGAAAAAGATCTCATCCAGCATGGGCTTGACCATATAGGCCTGGGCCGCAGTCATTACAGCAACGACTATCATACAGGCCATGGCAGTAGCCAACCAGCCCTTATATGGTTTTAAGTATTTCAGTAAACGCGAAATTGTTCGTTGATCTCTCATCAGGTATCTGTCTTTATTTTTCTGCTTTCGGTAATATTTTCATCCAATAAGCATTCAGTGAACTTCAGCTAGCATCTGGATGTTTGCTTATAGTCATGTCAATTGAAGTGAGCAAGGAAAATATACAATGTATGCACTGAATTACTTTAAAGCGGATATTTTTTTGAATAACTTACTTACTCTTAAGTTCCACAAGTGTGGCACCCCAGCCGCCTGACCTCTCATCTGCCAATTTGAAATGATCAACTTCTGGTATCCTGCTGAGAATGGCATGGACCGTACGGCGTAGATTGCCGATGCCTTTGCCATGTATTATGCGTACCTTAAAAATATTTACCCTGCGGCATTCATCCAGGTAATCAGGAATCAAGTATTTCAGATCCTTTGGTGAAAAGTTATGCAGGTCAAGGACACCATCAATGGGCACCTGTATTATTCCATTTTCATCCATATCCGAAGTATCTGTCATGTTATTTCATCCTGCTGCCACCATCTCACTGGCAAGTTTCGCCACCCTTCTGGAGGCACCTGGTTCACCTAACTGTTTACAAACCTTGAACAACTCACTTCGCATGGCATCCCTTGATTCCTTATTAAGTAATAATGGCAACATTTTCTCATAAATATTTTCAGAGGTCGCACTAAGCTGCAGTAATTCCGGCACCACTTCTTTTCCTGCAACCAGGTTAACCAGGGAGGCATACTTTACTTTAACAAATAATTTGGCAAACACTGAACTCAACATGGCAAGCCGATAACTCACCACCATCGGCACCCCCAGAATTGCCAATTCCATGGTCAGGGTTCCCGATGCCGCCATAGCTGCATCACATGCAGCCATCGCCTCATAACGTCTTTCTTTTATAATGCGAATATTAAGGCTACTGTCCAGGGCACCATGTTCCTTAATCTCTTCTTCTGTCAAGGTGGACGCAAGGGGCAGCAGAAATACACATTTGTCAATTTTGCTGTTCAGCTTTTTCGCTGTCTGCATAAAAAGAGGCAGAAGTTTTGCAACTTCCTGCCTGCGGCTGCCAGGCATAATCCCAATAATAGTGGCATCAGCATCTATATCATAAAAAGCTTTAAATTCAGTCGGAGTCATTGATGTCTTAACTTCATCAAGCAGAGGATTGCCAACAAATTCAGCATTAACTCCGTGCCCCTGGTAAAATTTCTTTTCAAATGGCAAGATGACAGCCATCCGGTCAATATATTTCTTTATTTTCTTTATTCTGCCTTCACGCCAGGCCCATATTTTGGGACTTATATAATAAAGAACAGGTATGTTATATTTTTTTGCCCTGCGTGCCAGTTCAAGATTAAAGCCGGGATAATCGATAAGAATAAGCAGGTCTGGCCGTTCAACACTGAACCTGCTTTCAAGTATATTCATGGCGGACCGAATATCATGTAATCTACTGAATACCTCTACGATCCCCATAACCGCCAGCTTTGATATATCATAGTAGAGCTCGACACCTGCAGCAGCCATTCCGACACCACCTATACCGGATAATGACACATTACTGTCCAGTATTTTCAGCTCCCGGGCCAGGTTAGCACCATGCAGGTCCCCTGAAGCCTCACCTGCTATAATCATTACTTTATTTGACACAGATTTTTTAAATGAGGAGTTCATCCTCTTCCGGACGATGTCGCCGTTTCAGTTTTTCCGATTTCCAGGGAACCAGGGTCAAGAGCAATGCCGCAAACAGACAGACCAGCAACCATCCCACTCCATACATGAGCAGTTGTCGGGTCGGATAACCGCTGTAATTTTCTGCAAGATCACCTTTCAAAGACAGGTACAGAAGATATATGAGGACAGCCGGGGTGAAAAATTTAACGACTATATCCCATAGTGGAGGAATAACCGTGCCGAGGCGGCTGACATATTTGCGCAGTACCGAGGCTTTTAATATCCAACCTATAATAAGGCATTCCAGGAGACCGCCGATAACCAGGCCGTAATTGGTGATAAAATGGTCAGCAATATCTAGGAGGTATAACCCTCCCCTGGTTGTAAAAATAAGGCTGCCTAGAAATCCCAGGACACAAACACCTGTCACCACCTTACCCCGTGACCAGTCGAATTTATCGGTGATAGCACAGGCGAAAGCCTCAATCAGGGAAATACCAGAAGTAAGCCCTGCAATGACAAGCATGAGGAAAAAGATAACACCGAACAAAACATTCATGCTCGGTAAAAGGGAAATTGCCTGCGGGTAGACAACGAACGCCAGCTGCGGCCCACCCTTTATCGCATCCTCAAAGGGTACGCCCTGGCTTTGGGCCATGAACCCGACAATACCGAATACGGCAAAACCGGCAACAAATGAATAGAAACAGTTGACTGTACAGGTAATAAACGCATTTTTGCCGATATCCGTTTTTTGGGGCAGATAGCTGGCATAGGTTATCATGATGCCGAATCCAAGTGACAGGGTGAAGAATATCTGTCCAAAGGCGCCGGCCCAAACCTTGCCGGCAGCACTGCGGACTTCAGGGTCAGAACTTATCAGGTTGATCTTAGACCAGTCGGCATGCAGATAATGGTTGAAAATGGCATCCGATGCACCTTCCAGGAAGAGACTCCAGAAAACAAGGATAATGGTAAGCAGGAAAAGGATTGGCATGAAGATGACACTGGCCTTCTCAATACCATGCCGTATGTCCCGGTAACAAATCAGCCAGCACAAGAACCAGACAAACAGGGTGGCTGCGGCAATCGGCATGCGGATTCCTCCTAAGTCTGCTGCAGAATCGGATAGCTGCAGAAACTGACTGAAAAAGAAACCCTGAGTGTCAGTACCCCAGGAAAGTGTGAAGGCATAAAAGAAATAGTTAATACACCAGCCGATAACGACTGAGTAGTAGAGCATTATGCCAAACATGGCAACCACGGGCATCCACCAGCCGAGCAATTCAAACTTGCTGTTGATCCGGACAAAGCTAAGCGGAGAAGATCCTTTTTCACGATGACCCAGCCCATATTCAATAATCATGATAGGTACACCGGCAACGATAAGTGCGACGAGATAGGGCACCAAAAATGCACCCCCACCATGCTCATGGGCCATGTAGCTGAAGCGCCAGACATTGCCCAGACCTATTGCCGAACCTATTGCAGCAAGGAGAAATCCGAAATTTGACTTCCAACTGCTTCTTTGCTGGCTCATATTTTTCCTTCTCCAAATAGCATCATGAATTTATTTTTAGTAAGCTCATGCATTACCTAAACAAGTTCAGTTGAAGAGGTTGGTACGTAAGGTGACATAACAGATAATCAATCCTATCACCACAGCAAAAAGCCCTACTATTCTCAACTGGGATGGCTGCATTTCCATGAGCTGCTTCAACCATCTCTGCATTGCCTCTGGAAATGTTAGATAGGGCAATCCTTCCAATATAAAAACCAGACCTATCATGGTGAACAGAAGTTTCATAAGATAGTTATGCTACCAGGAATATTGGACAATTTCAACGAGCATTACATAACAGTATAAGCCCAAACTAAATGTGACTCTTTAACACTAATGATGCAAAGTTATTTCAAGCAAATTGCGTCAAAAATTCATTATCAATTTTGATTGACTTTTTGAGTGCCCAAAATTATAAATATTGGCTTTTCCGGAAAAACGGTTTAGTGTGATTTATGTAACAATCGCATATTTATAACCGAACTAACATTTTGTAATCATTAAAAAAAGTAATAAAATGAGCAAATCAGAAAATTCTAGATATAGTGAGGCAGGCGTAGACATCGACAAAGGAAATGAGCTCGTTTCAAGAATTAAAAATATTGTATCTCCAACCTTTGGCAGAGGTGTACTCACAGACATAGGAGGCTTCAGCGGTCTATACGCTATTGGCTCAGACCAATTTAAAGATCCTGTCCTCGTTTCTTCTACAGATGGCGTCGGCACCAAGTTAAATATTGCCAAGCAATGCAATAAACATGACACCATAGGAATTGATCTGGTAGCCATGTGCGTTAATGACATTGCCGTTGGTGGTGCCAAACCACTTTTTTTCCTTGATTATCTTGCGGTCGGTAAACTTGATATTGATGTTGCCAGTGACATCATCAAGGGTGTTGCCGAAGGATGCAAAATATCCAAGTGCTCGCTTATTGGAGGAGAAACTGCTGAAATGCCTGGTCTATACGCAGAAGGCGACTATGATCTGGCCGGTTTTGTCGTCGGTATTGCTGAGCGTGATAAAATTATCGATGGCTCAGATATTAAAGTCGGCGACCAGATTATCGGCCTGGCCTCTTCAGGCTTGCACAGCAATGGCTACTCCCTTGTGCGTAAAATATGCTTTGAAGAACTGGGTCTGTCAGTGGATCAACATATGGATGAATTTGGCTGCACCCTTGGTGAGGAATTGTTAAAACCAACCCGCATATACAGTGAATCACTTCTGAACCTCAATAAAAATTTCAAAGTCAGTGGATTTGTCCATATAACCGGTGGAGGATTCACAGACAATATCCCACGGATATTGCCCCAGGGAAGCAGGGCCATCATCCACTACGAAAGCTGGAAAATACCGCCTATTTTTGAATTTCTGAAAGATAAGGGGAATATTAGCCCCAAGGAAATGTGCCGCACATTTAATATGGGCATAGGTATGGTCATCATAGTAGATGAAGATATTCTGGAGGACGTCATGCAACAGCTTACAGCCTTGGGAGAAACCCCTTATCATCTTGGAGAAATCACTGCCCGCCCTGCTGAATCAGGGTCGTCCCAGATTGAAATAGATTGCTTCTAATTCTTAACAAACTATTCAAATAAAAACCTCGCCTGAGCATATTGTTCAGGCGAGGTTTTTTTATAATCAGCTGAAACAGCTAACCGTAAAAACATATACTATTGATTATGATTCGCTCTTGGCTGTCTCAATAATCTTTTCAGCAAGCTGTCCCGGTACCTCTTCGTAATGGGAGAAACTGACGGTAAAGGAACCTCTACCGCCGGTAAAAGATGTCAGATCAGCAGCATATTTCTGTATTTCAGCCATAGGCACCTGGGCATTAATCACTTCATTCTTCGCCTCAGAGTCCATGCCCATAACCCTGCCGCGGCGTGAATTCAGATCCCCCATGACATCACCGACACAATCCTCAGGTACGCGGATGGATATATTCATAATAGGCTCTAAAAGAACCGGATTTGCTTCGGCGGCTGCTTTCTTGAAGGCTAGAGAACCTGCAATTTTAAAGGCAAGTTCAGAAGAGTCAACAGCATGGAATGACCCATCAACCAATTGTACTTTAACATCCACCATGGGATATCCGGCAATAACACCCTTTTCCATGGCTTCCTGGATGCCTTTATCAACTGCAGGTATATATGTTTTAGGAATGGCGCCACCAACAATCTTATCAACAAACTCGTAACCACCACCCCGTGGTAGCGGCTCCATCTCAATCCAGGTATCAGCAAACTGCCCACGGCCACCACTCTGTTTTTTATGTTTACCCTGCACACGGGCCTTGCTCTTAAGGGTCTCCTTATAGGGGACTTTCGGAGTATGCAGATCCATTCCCACGCCAAACTTCCTCTTGATCTTCTCACCAATCACTTCAAGATGCACCTGTCCCACACCAGAAATAAGGATTTCCTTGGTCTGATTTTCTCTAGTGAGCTGCAGAGTCAGATCCTCATCAAGCATTTTAGTGATGGAGCTGAAGAGCTTCTCCTCATCACCTTTTTTGGCTGTCACAGCATAGGAAATAACCGGTGAAATTGGCTCCAGCGGTTCATATACAATTGGAGCATTTTCTGTGCAGAGCGTATCACCGGTAACAGTATCCTTCAACTTGGCAACGGCAGCTATGGTGCCAGGACCAACGCTGTCAACAGGCTTTTGGCCTTTGCCTTCCATAATAAATATCTGACCGAAACGTTCTGAAGTATCCTTTGTTGCGTTATAAAAAGTATCACCGGATAGCGTCCCGGAAAATACCCTGAATATAGTAAGCCTGCCTGCGAAGGGATCAGCCATGGTTTTGAATACCTGGGCCGAAAAAGGGGCATCCGGCTTTGCTTCCAGTTCAACTAAATCATCATTCTTAGGATTAGTGCCGGTTGGCGGTGCAATGTCACAAGGCGAAGGCAAATGATCGTTGATCATATCCAGGAGCATTTCAACGCCTTGGTTATTGACGGCTGCAGTTACACAAACAGGGCTTATTTCACCTGACTTTACTCCTGCTTTCAAACCGTTCATCAGGTCCTCATCAGTCAACTCGCCCTCTTCCAGAAATTTCTCAATCAGATCATCGTCTGTTTCTGCAACCTGCTCCATCAGGCTTTCGCGAAAAACTGCAATCTCATCAGCCATATCCTCTGGGATATCTGCTTCTTTGGACTTGCCTTTATCATCAAACAGGTAGGCTTTCTGGGTGGCTATATTGACAACACCCTTAAAGTTTGCTTCAGCTCCAATAGGTACATATGTAATGGCCGGCTTTAATGGGAGGTTCGCTTTAATGCCTTCAACAACACCGACAAAATTGGCACGTTCACGATCCATCCTGGTTATACAAATTATGGTGGGAATCTTCCGTTCTTCGATAAAATCCGTGAATTTCGTTGTCTGGTTTTTGACGCTTGTTGCCGCACCAATACAGAACAGGGCTGAGTCAGCAATCTTGGCTACAAATTTTGATTCATTCATAAAGTTATCATCACCCGGAGTATCGGCCAGAAAAACTTCATGCTTTTTCCAGGAATAATGATGAAAAGCAGCTCCAATACTTATATTGCGCTTGATCTCCTCCGGCTCAAAGTCCATGTTGGAAGAGCCGTCATCCACCTTGCCAAGACGGTTCGTCTTCCCTGCGCTAAAAAGCATGGCCTCAGCCAAGGTGGTTTTACCGCAATTGCCATGTCCTAAAATTGCCACATTTCTAACCAGCTTAACATCCGTCATGTAACCCTCCAATTTGTAACTCAAACAAGTGTTTCACATCGGGGTGTCTTGTGTATCACAAAACCCCAAACGATTATTCCTCTTTATATCAAACACTTATGCCACATGTGCATTTATGGGCAAAGTTAATACAGAATGCAAAGGAATGCATACTATTACTAAGGCTGAGGCAAAGTCAAGCAAGAACATTGTCTTCTTTGCATTAGCTTGCTAGAGTAGCAAAAATTTTGTTTAATTTTCATGAATGATATGAACTCTTAAACTTTCTCTTACCTATTAAATGCAACAACCGGCGGAAGATACAGGGAAAATAGCTCGATCAGCCTCGAAGGTGAGCATAGCTGTCATGTGCAGCCGGGTACTGGGCCTTATCAGAGAACAGGCATTTGCAGTCCTGTTCGGTGCCGGATTTGCCTTTGACGCTTTTGTAGTCGCCTTCAGGATCCCAAATCTTCTTCGGGACCTCTTTGGTGAAGGCGCTTTAAGTGCAGCCTTTGTGACTGTTTTCTCTGACTATGATGAGACACGTGGTCCGGAAGCTACCTGGAAACTGGCAGGTAATGTTCTCGTTTTTGTTACCATCCTGCTCAGCATCATCACCCTTCTCGGCATACTCTTTGCTGATAAAATAGTCCTGGCCCTGGTTGATGCAGATTTTGAGAAAATCCCTGATAAGGTAGCCTTAACGCACCTTCTCACCATGATCATGTTCCCGTTCCTGATGTTTATATCACTTTCTTCCGTGGTCATGGGAATTCTAAACACCAAGGGGCGTTTTTTCATTCCTGCACTTGCATCTAGTTTTTTCAATCTCGGTTCCATTATCGGTGGAGTGAGCCTCGCTTTCCTGCTGGGTGAGAATGGACAACCCTCCATAGTCGGCATGGCCATTGGCACCCTGATTGGCGGCATGCTGCAATTGGGAGGACAACTTCCTTCTCTTTTCAATACAGACTTCAAGTTCATGCCGCACCTTAATCTCAAAGATCCAGGACTGCATCGTATCTTAAAACTTATGGCTCCTGCAGTGTTTGGTCTTGCCGCCTTACAGATAAACGTATTCATTAATACTTATTTTGCCTCATCCCTGCAGGAAGGAAGCCTTTCCTGGCTGAACTACGCATTTCGCTTCTTTCAATTTCCTGTTGGTGTTTTCGGTGTAGCTATCTCTGTGGCCGCCCTGCCCCTTTTATCCCGCCAGGCTGCTACAAAGGACTTTATACGTCTAAAGGAAACATTTACTTCGTCACTGACCATGGCCTTTTCCCTGACCATTCCCGCAACTGTTGGTCTTATCCTTCTTTCTGAGCCCATCATCCGGTTAATATTTGAACATGGCAACTTTACTGCAGCGGACACATTCAAAACTGCAGAGGCCCTGCGTTTTTACGCGTTGGGCCTCTTTGCCTATGCCTCTGTAAAAGTGATGGTGCCCGTTTTCTATGCCCTTGGCAATACCCGTTATCCAGTGGTTGGTAGTTTCCTGGCAGTTGCAGCAAATATCCTTATTATTCTTGTCACCATAACCACCCTGGAGCACAAAGCCATGGCATTGTCAATCTCCGGGGCCATGACTGCCAATTTTTTCTTTTTAGGTATAATCCTGTACTGGAAACTTGAGGGATATTCCATAAACTATTTATTAACCGGATTAGGAAAAGTACTTACTGCAGCCTTCATAATGGGAGTCTATCTTTATATATCTGGAACTCTACTTTTTGAATGGCTGCAAAAGGGTTTTTTCTACGAATTAATCGGGGTGTTTTTCTTTGTCGCATCAGGAGCGCTATTATATGGAATCGTGCTTTATCTTTTAAAGCTCCAGGAAATCAAAATGCTGGTGGATAAGTTCTTAAAAAGAAATTGAGATTATGGATCAGTTTATAGAATCCTCAGTTACTCAGTATAATTAAACAAGTGGAGGTTTCGAATGAAAATCATGGTTTTGTTGTGTGCATTTTTACTAGTAACTTCTTCTGCTTTAGCTCATCCTGTTGGAACAGATCAGACAGACACTAAAGCAGGAAATAAGTACTGGACAGGAAGTAAATGGGTAGGCCAGGATGAATACGACAAGGCAGAAGAAACATTTAGAAGGTTCAATGTTCCCGACAATGCTGGCGATCTTAGCGATGAGATAGTTTATCCTCCTGACCCTTCTAAGTGGATGCCTTCAGAGCATAACAAGTGACAATTTGCCCTCACGCTGAACAATAACTTTAGTTTGGATAAAGTTATAAACCAGTTAAATGGCGAGGATGTTTATATAACAAATCTCTTATGAGTTTTATAGAGTAGTGAAATACTTCAACCTCTCTTGTTTCTTCCTCATCCTTATTTTCCTTAACTGTTCCTGCACAAGGGATGAAGCTTCTCTTTCTTTGTTTCTGGGCCCTCAAGAAGGCTATAAAACCACCTTGAGAGATCCAGATGATGGTTCAATGGTTGAGATGATTGGCATCTCAAGTGGCACAAACAGCCTTAAAATAAAGAATTACACAAAAATTCCGGACTATGTTCCTAGGCCCCCTGGTGAACCAAAATTTATAGAGAACAATTACATACTTCAAGTTATAGGCGATAAACTTTTACAAATTAGTAATTGGGGTGAAACAATATTACTTAAGAAGCCTTTGACCCCCAATAAATCAAAATGGAAAATCCAAGGCAAGAACTCTTCAGAGGGAGATATAATTTATAACTGCAAAATTTCTGGAAGAGAGACAAGAAATATTGCTGATCAGGAAAGACTTGTTATTATCACCGAGTGCACATATAGGGGAAAAGACTTTATCGACACCTGGCAAAATGTATACGCTGAACGTTTGGGACTAGTAGAATTTTCAATCCGTTACCAAAGCTTAAATGGTGAATATCAAGCGGTCGGGAAGCTATATTTTGAAAGCCTAGATAAGGTAAATAACAAGTAATAAATATACTTTAATGAGTTTATCTTTCAACACTTGGATGGGTCAGAAATTCAGTTAAAATAATATTTTAGATAGTTTTGTGCTCGAGGTTGCATGGTACAGTTTCCCAAAGATCAAGATTCGCCTCTCAATAACATGAGTTGAGCCAGCAGTGACACAACGGCTGTATCAGTGCGCAGGACCCTGGATCCCATGCTGACAGGTACAAATGAACATTCGGTAAACTTTTCTATCTCAAAGTCAATCCAACCTCCTTCAGGTCCCACAGCCAAAAGTGTTCTTCCCTTAATTGCATTGCCGACAGCCTGTTTCAGATCAGAACCGCCTTCAGGGTGGGCGACCAGCATCCTGTTATAATTATCAGCAATTAAAGGGATAAAATCCTCAATAAACGGTTTAAAACGTTTATGAATAGAAACCTGTGGCAAACGTGTATCTTTTGCCTGTTCCAGCCCTTCAATAAGATAGGTTCGATATTTTTCATTTTTAAGCAGACTGGCATTGAAAAAACTTTTTTCAACCAAGTGAGCATTGATTAGAAATATTTTACCTACTCCGAGTGAGGCTAACTGAGCCAAAACCCGTTTGAGCATTATTGGCCGCATCATGCCCATGACAACATCAATTTCAGGCTGTTTAGGCAACTCACCATGAGCAGAAAAATGCAAAACCACTTCTGCACACTTACCCTTTCCTTGTATTGAAAGGATCTTAGCTGTACCCACTGGGCCATTAATCATACCTGCTCTAATTATATCTCCAGGCTTGCAACCCAGGATTCTAACTATATGTTCTGATCGTCTGTCTTTTAGAGAAACAGAATCGTCATTCTTAATTTCATTTGGTTCAAAAAGAAGCAAGTTCATTGTAATTGTTTTTATTAGTGGTTAAATATGTAAAATTTGTATCATTATAATCCGTCATCCCCATGTGGATCATATAAGATACAAAAACGAATTATCAAATACACTTTTCCATGAGTATAATTTTCTACAACATATTTCAGGTCATCGGCCTGATACTATTATCTCCTCTGCTTTTAGTCAAAGCAATCGTTTCCCTTAAGTACCGTGGCAGAATACTTTTACGATTGGGTTTTGGCATTGAGGAACTTACTCAAAAGCTTCCCGATGGCAAGAAACGTATCTGGGTGCATGCCCTTTCAGTAGGTGAAGTTCTTTCTGCACAGCCGCTCGTAAAGAAATTGCGCTCAGCCTATCCGGACATTGGTCTAATTTTTTCCGCCTCAACCAAGACAGGGGAAGAACTATCCAGGGAGGTCATGGCTGACGATGTAGATCTTTTCGTACCGTTTCCTCTTGACCTCTATAGTGTTTCCCAAAAGTTCATTAACTGTATTGATGCGGATCTTTTCATCTTGATCGAGACTGATTTCTGGCCAAATTTCCTCCACATCCTTGAGAAAAAAAATACTTCAGCGATCCTGGTCAACGGCCGCATATCTCAAAGTTCTTTTGCCCGATACCAGAGGTTCAGATTTATCTTTCTGCCCATGTTTAAAATTTTCAGGTTCATTTCAATGCAAACATCCGCTGATGCCCAAAAGATGATTGACCTGGGAGTGAATGCAGACAGGGTAAAAGCTCTGGGAAATCTGAAATATGACGCGGTACTCCCTGACACTGTAGGCTGGGATCAGGAACAGCGACCAACTTCTTTTTACCGTAAACAATTCGGTATATCTCCGGAAAAAATTGTCTGGATAGCCGGATCCACTCATGCAGGAGAGGAGTTCTCAATCCTGTCAGCCTATAAGCGCCTATCCCTGCTTTTTCCGAACCTGTTTCTTGTTGTAGCACCCCGTAAGGTGGAACGGGGTCATGAAATTAAAGAAATTGCAGACAGCCTGGGATTGACAGTGAGGCAGCGAACAGCACCCTTACAGGATGAAGAGTTCCCCGGAGCCCCATTGCTCATCCTCGATACCATGGGAGAACTGTCACGCATGTATAGTTTTTGTGATATTGCTTTTGTAGGCGGCAGCCTGGTTCCTGACGGGGGTCATAATCCCCTTGAGCCTGCAGCCTTTGGCAAGCCCATTCTCTTCGGTCCATATATGGACGACTTTACAGAGATTTCATCCGATCTGCTGAAAAAAAGTGCAGCTATTATCTGTCATGATGAAGATGATATTTTTGAAATATTAAAACAACTGCTCGTTGATGCCCCGCTCAGAAAAGAGATGGGGGAACAGGCCCAGGCCCTGGTTCTGCACCACCGAGGTGTTACCAAGAGGCATCTCGAGATCATCAATTTCATTATTGACTCACAATTTTAAATCTCCCATTCAGCTATTGATTGTGCACTAATACCTGTTTTTATACTTATCCCTGTGCGATGGTCTTTCTCCTGAGGACCTTTTGCTGTCTTTTCTGTCCCTGTCACGGTGCATAGCTTTCAACTCCTGATACCTTTCAGCCCCTATGGTCTCTCTTACATCCATAAGCATCTGAAATCGCTGCTTCGACAATTCTGTCCTGGCCTGCTCAAGGTTATCATAATGCTCCATAATCTTTTCTCTGTCTATTTCCTTCATATCAAGAAGCAAGTCCAACTCAAACCTGTTCCTCTCAATATCGCTTTTGAGTTTTATCATTTTCCGGCGGCTTTCTGTATATCTTGCGTCCAGTTCTTTTCTTTCATGATCTGTCAATTCCAATTCATTAATGATTGTTTTATTATGCCACCATTTGCCATGCATCGTCTCCTGAGCCAATAGTATTGATGGCAGGAGAAATACAAAAAACAACAATCCGATCCAGGCACTTTTTCTTAACATTGCTTAACCCCTCCTTGATTAATAATTTCAGATTGAAAATCATTTTGAATATCAGGAACAACAAACTGTAAAAAATCTTCTTCAAAACCAACTTCGTCATCACCGGTTAATTCATACAAAGACTCAGGCAGCGGATATTCCACCATCTCTGAAATTTCTCGCATCAGGGATTCATCCTCCAGTAAACTTTCCTGGTTCTGCAGTGTTGCTAAATTTGTGGTTGGCATGGTTTTCATTCCCATAAAATAGAAAAACACAACGAAACTAACCATGGCGGCTGCCCCAAAAAATGGGAGCCAGCCTGCATTATGACTGACATTCACCGGCTTTTCATCCGGCAGTTTTACTGGTTTTGAAAACGGAGGAACAGCCTGATTGGCTTTCTGGCCAAACAACTGTAACTCCTCCTTGAACTGCCCAACCTTATTTCTGCAAAGCGGACATCCAGCAAGATGCTGTTGCTCTTCTCCGCTAAGTTCTTTCTCATCAATAACTGCCCAGAGAATCTGCTTTTCCGGCAGGTGTTTCTGATCCTGTACTTTCATAATATCGATTCCCTATATTCCTTAAAAAAATCAGATTGTTCTCTCACCTTGTTTAGTGCTCGGTAAAGATGTGTTTTTATTGTGCTCTCATTTTTGTTCAGGATAACTGCTATTTCATTGATATTACGATGGTCCATAAAACGCAGGATAAAAACTTCTCGCTCCATGGATGAGAGTTTACTTAACATTGATTTTACCTGCTTCCAGAACCTTTTTTTCTCAATTCTATCGTCGTAGCTGTTGTCCATATCCGTACCCGTGCTATCAAAATCCTGTTCCCGGGCTTTACGCATCTGCAACATTGCAAGGTATTTTCTTTTCCTGAGGAAATCGTTGCACCGGTTTACTGCTATACTGTATAGCCAGGAACGAAATCGCTGCGGATCTTGAAGACTGTCTAATTTCTTGTATGCCTGTTCAAAAACTTCTTGGGTCAGGTCCTCAGCGTCCATCTGTGAAAAAGTCCTATAATAGGCCAAGCGATAAATGTCCCCCTGAAACATGTTTACAAGTTCCTGAAAACCTATACGATTCCCTTCCCTGGTTTTCTTTACAAGGGCCGCTATTTCCAGAGACATATTTTTTTTATCTTCAGTTTTCATTCTGCTGTAACATCAACCGTAAATAAAGCTATTCCCGATGTAAGAAATACAACATTTTCTCCTGTACTGTTGCTTCACCCATCATGATTATAGATATAATGTTTTACACGGTAAATGTACAAGCAAGCCTTTTATAATCATTTTATTATCAAATTTGCCGTACCATTGAATAAGGATTAAGTTTTGGCGAACTTGACTTTTTGGAGTATAAGACGGGGCATCGGATTAAAAAGTTTACAAGATCA
>CP070776.1:1570492-1573662 GCA_020346205.1 Deltaproteobacteria bacterium | reverse complement strand
TGATGGGCTCTTTTTGTCCTGAATGTATTTCAGCCAGTAAGCCCCTGACTATTTCCAGCAGCCTGGAGGCAGTTTCCGTGGTCTGATCAGAAATTGTTTTGTCTAATTGATTTTCCAATGTCTGCAACCAAAAGTTTTATCTGGAAATAGTCATATAGCAAAATTATTAGATGGAGCGCATGTTGAAAATACCTGCTGCAAATATTGCCATGATTTTAGAAAACAACCCCACAGAAAGGTTCATAGTAAATAGCTTGAACCTGTCGTTCAAGGGTTAAATTATATTAAGAAATGGATATTTTCAGCTTGGAATTCAACCTGCCTGCTTTTAGGGGCAGCCTGCAGCTCGAATTCTGCAATTACCGGGAGGTGGTCACTCGCCAGTCGGGTAATTCCCATCCAGCAGCGCTTACGTTTTTTCAGCTCCATGGGGCCACGGTAGAATATTTTGTCAAGACCACCTGTGGGCGAAAAAGATGGGTAGGTGAGGTAAGGGTTGTGGTAGCCGCGACTGTGGTTGGTGGCGCATTCGAAGCTTAAGATATCGGTAAAGATGGGAGCCAGCAGGGTTCGCCAGTCATTCAAATCACCCCCGACCAGGCAGGGAGTATCTTGAGCCAGAGAGTTGAATTCCTCGGATTGAATAAGAAGGCCGACCTGGCGCACTCTTTCTTGGGAGGATAGGCCCAGGTGCAGGTTAAAGACTTCAAGCTTCTGGGAAAAATCATCTGAACCATTTATATCGATGGTGGAGTGCAGACAGCCCCTGGCTTTACGCTTACCGACTGTGAGGTTTATGTTCCTTGAACTATTGATGGGAAATTTACTCAAGGTGGCATTGCCGTACTTGCCCTTACGCAGTTTTACATTTAATCCGGTTACATAGTGAGGATAGCCGGCTGCCTCAGCCATTTCTTTGGCCAGGTCGAGGTTTCTGGAACGGGGCACGCCAATATCAACTTCCTGAAGGAGGACTATGTCTGCCTTGTGATGATTGATCACCTTGGCGATTCTTTCAGGTCTGAAGAGCCGGTCAACACCGATTGCCCTGTGCATATTATATGAAAGGACCCTGATAAGCATGGATTCCACAGTGTCAATATACCACAACGTTTTTAGCTTCCAGATACACATCGACTAAAGTGGGTCCGGAAACGATTTCAATACCATCAAGCAGGTCTTCGGCAGAAATATTTCGCGCCCTTATGCAGGGCTCACAAGCATAAAGTTTTCCTCCTTCTTCCTTGAAAATTTCCATGAGCTGCTGCAATGGGGGAAAGCCTGTAGCTTGAATATGCCTGGCATAATCTTTCTTGCCCAGAAAAACACCTGTTGACTGTAAGATTATGATAGCCTCGGTATCCATTGCCAGGGCGGAATTTCCCAGGGCAAAAGGTATTGTAGCCTTGTCAGGCTTTTCATCGGCGCAGGTTACAACAAAGATCAGTTTATCTGCCATGTGAAAACTCCTGGTTGAAGGTTATGGTAAGATTGGTATTTCTAAACGTACCATAAGTACCCTTGACATGGTGTCAAGTTACATTTCCCGACAAGTTTACCAGGAGTTAATTCTTGAATAAATACTTAAATTCCCCGTACCCTTCTTTTTCAAGATTTTCTGCAGAAATAAACTTCAATGAGGCTGAGTTTATACAGTAGCGCAGACCTGTTGGAGCCGGACCGTCCTCAAAAACATGACCGAGATGGGAGTCGCCCTGGCTGCTTCGCACTTCTGTTCTAACACTGAACAGCTTTCTGTCTTCTTTTTCAATTATGTTCTGAGTAACTAGAGGCTTGGAAAAGCTTGGCCAGCCGGTACCGGATTTGAACTTATCAGTTGAACTGAACAGAGGTTCCCCGGATACAATATCCACATAGATGCCGGGCTCCTTATTGTCCCAGTACTCATTTTGAAAAGGTGGTTCAGTTCCTTCATTTTGGGTTACTTCGTATTGCAGAGGTGTTAGTGTTTCCTTCAGTTCACTCTTAGACATTTTTTCCTTCCTATTTTTGTTATCCCATGATTTTTCCAGGAATTGATCGCGGCCGGAGCCGAATCTGTATAATTTATAGCGCAGCGGATTTTTTTTGTAATAATCCTGGTGGTAATCTTCAGCACTGTAAAAAACGGTGGCAGGAATTATGGGTGTGACAATTGGTTTATCGAAAATCTCTTTATCCGCCAGGTTTTTCTTGGATTTTTCAGCTAATTTTTTCTGCTCTTCGCTGTGATAAAAAATTGCGGTTGAATATTCTTTTCCCCTGTCGACAAATTGCCCTCCTGCATCAGTGGGATCAATTTGGCGCCAGAAAATATCAAGCAACTGTTCATAAGAGACCTTGTCAGGTTCATAGGCAATTTCTACTGCCTCGATATGTCCGCCGGCACCGTAATTTTGATAGTTCGGATTTTCTGTTCGGCCGCCTGTATATCCGGAAGTGACTGATAATACGCCATCAACCTGTTCAAAAGGTTTTTCCATGCACCAGAAACAGCCGCCGGCAAAGGTAGCCTTTTTGTCCTTGTTATGACTCATCGCTGAGGCATTATTATTTGAAATCGCATGAGCGACAGTGATAACAAAAAGGAAAAATCCCAGCAGAAATATAAAAAGGTTATTCATAATCTATGCCTCCAGAAATCGAATTTATCTGATAATAATTACTATAATCATTCAAAGTCCGGTCGAGTAGGGCATGAAGTAGAAAAAGTATAATATCGGAAATTTAGCTAAAGAACCGCAATACATTTATAAGCAACCTTTTACAGACAATATATTTCTGACAGTGCAATATACTGGCGGAATATGGTAAATAAGAAGGTACTTGGACGGACAATACAATTTTTTTAGTTCTATATTAATGAGAGTAAGGTGGATTATAATGAATATAGTTATGAAATCTGTGATATATTTTTTCGGGTCAATAACAATTCTTGCGTTTATGGCAGCGTGCAGCGGAGCGGTTGAAATTGGGGAAGCTCCCAGCGATGCAGTCTGCAGTTCTATTATTAATGCAAAATGTGTAAGATGCCATTACAAGACAAGGATCTGTGATGCACTTGGCACAAAGAGTGTCAACAATTGGAAAAGGACCATAAAGTTCATGCAGAAACAGGGAGCTCAATTGACTGACGATGAAATAGGTAAGGTGATCGTCTGTTTAAGCTC
>CP070776.1:1557652-1570392 GCA_020346205.1 Deltaproteobacteria bacterium | reverse complement strand
CATAGATAAAGATATAATTTTATTTATCCAGCATGCCCATAATTTTTTCTGTTAATTTTTGCAGATGAGGAAAGTCATCTCCAAATTGGCCGGCAAGATTATTGTGTAAAGAAAGTGTTGCCGGCAGGATAAAATTTTTAAAAAAAACTTTTTTCTTTTGCTTGGAAAGAAAGGCAAAGGCTCCCATTATCTGCAGGTTTCGCTGCAGAACAAGATATGGATATCCCTTTAAAAATGCTAGGTCATCTAAACCATACTTGCAAAGATGTTCTAAGTAGTGATCCAGCAATTCCTGTTGAGCCTCTTCCGGAATTTGCACATAGGGATCGATAAGCAAGGATGCCAGATCGTAACCCAGAGGACCGAGTCGGCCCCCCTGAAAGTCAATGATCCGGATTTTGTTGTCACATACCATAAGGTTTCTGGACTGGAAATCCCTATGCAGAAAATAAACTGCCGGCTGCCTGGCTGCACGGCTTGCCAGTTGTTTGAATTCATCAGATAATCCAGTAGGGAAATTCTTAATGTGGAGCAAATCCTGGCAAAATGCCTGCACAAAATAGCCTGATTCTTTTTCCAGCATAAGTTTTTTGTCGTAACGCTGAGTTTCCCAGCACCATTTTCTGTCAAAACGGACACTGCCGGAAATCTGCATATAGAGGAGGAGTTCTATAATTTCTTTGTATGTTTCCTTGGCCTGCTTCCAGAAATGTTCACCGTTTTCTTTTTTCTTCTTCTCCAATTCATCATAGAGGAGTGTTTCACCAAGATCTTCAAACAGGATAAAGCCGCTTTCTGGGTCAAATGCATGTATTTCTGGTACAGGAATGCCTCTTTTTTTTAAGTGGCTGCCGATATTAAATGCAGCATAGGCTTCAGCCATACCTTTTTTTGCATTTTCATTTCCTGGTAAAACACCACAGAAGGTTGTTTTTGCTTCTACTGTGATTTTAAAAAATAAGCGGCTGGAACCGTCACCACTGAGAGGTGAGAGAGTAACATTTTTAGTGCTGTCAACAAAATCCTCTTTATGGAGAAAATCGAGGATTTGTTGTTTGTGATTCTGATCGCTTGAATGACTCATAATAAAAGACAGAAAAGTTCAAAACAGTTACAGGTTAATAATATTTGAGTTTTGGAGCAGTGGCATTTTGTAAAAAAAATTACTCCTATCAAAATGTTAGCTATTATTTCTTGACCTAATTAAATTTAAATTTTTATACAGCTTCAAGGCGTTACTATTTCATCCTTGATAATGGAACCAGCAGGGACTACAGCGCCATCCCAGATAACTGCTCTCTGCAGTGTTGCCTCTGATTTAATTGCAGCTCCTTTGCCTATGCAGACCCAATCCAGAAGTTTTACATTTTTATCTATATATGCGTCTTTTACACCCACAAAGGGGGCATCGTTAAGCATCTCAGCAAGTTTTTCATAAACAGGTATTTTCTGTGCCAGTAAATCTGCATGCAGTTTCAAATAATCTGCAGGAGTTCCCATGTCAGTCCAGAAATGGTTTTTCACTACATATGCCCTGATAGTGCCTCCCATCTCTATAAGCTTCCTGTAGCAGTCTATAATGCAGTAGGTAGTATTTTGTGGAATACAGTGCAGCACGTCTGGATTAATGACATGGATGCCAGTAAAAGCAAGAATTTGTTCCTTTTTAGAGGGTGTGTAATTCGGCCCATTGAAGTTTATAACTTGAAGCCTTTCATCCACTGCAACATCGTTGAAGCGAGGATAATCATGCAACACAAGAGTCACATCTGCCTTGGTTTCACAATGGGAGCTATAAACTTCTCTGTAATCAATTGAATGATAAATATCTCCGTTTACAACAAGCATAGGAGCATTTTTAAAATGCGGCAGTGCCATCCGCAGACCGCCGCCGGTGCCGAGTATTTTTTCTTCTTCCTGCAGGAGGATGTTTGTTTCTTTCTGGAGAGCATTTTTTATCTGCTGTCTTAAATGGTGGGCGTTCACAACAATTTCTGTCGCACCTGCCAACTTTAACCGGTTAATAGTCAACAGCAGAAGAGGCTTGTTGAGAATGGGAAATAAAGGTTTGGGTAACTTTAAGGTATATGGAAGCAACCTTGTACCCAGCCCTGCTGCCAGGATCATGGCTTTCATGGTTTATTTCTCACGCTAATTTAAACGTATTTTTCACTGTATTCAGGAAACTCGTTGCATGGTTTGGCATGCAGGAAAGAGAAAGAGAGTTAAAAAGATAATTCACCGGAAGCAGATTCTGTAACACCAACGATCACGATACCGGCAGCATCGGCTGCCCTTATAACAGCTTCCCTGTCAAAGAACAGGGCATATCCTGCCTCTACGGCAAGGACTGCAGCGTTTACCTCCTGCATTGATGCGATTGTTTTTTCACCAACAGCCGGGAGATCAAAACGGAGGTCCTGGTTGGGTTTTCTCAGTTTCACCACCACAGCTTTTTCTTTGCCGAGACTCCCCCCCCTTCGGATGGCGGCATCAGTGCCCTCAATGGCCTCCACAGCCAGGACTGTCTGGTTGCGCACCACAACACACTGCCCAATGTCCAGGCTGCCCATGGAGCGCGCAATTTTCCAACCGAATATTATGTCGTTTTTCTGTTCTTTTGTGAGTTTTTTCCGGCTGAGAATACCTTGAGGAAAAAGCAATTCAGGAACATAGCTGGTTGAGGCCACAACCTCAATACCATCCTTTTCGAGGCGGTCGGCTACTGCCCTCAGGATTGCGTCGTCCTGCTTGATATCTATTTTGTTCCAGAGCCCGAGTCCTTTAAGGTCCGGTCTGACATCCCGAAAAATATTGGTTTTGGTGATGGAGCCTATAAAGACGGATTTTTTAACTCCTTCCTCTTTGAAAAAGTTAATGATCTTGCCAAGCTGACCAAGCTTAACCCATTGGAGACGATCCACCAGTTCAGTGAGTGTTTCGTCTGTTTCACCCTGGTGTGCTGCAGCATAAATCTTTAATCCCTGTCTGTGAACAGCCTTGGCAAACAGGAGGGGAAATTGCCCACCTCCTGCAATAATGCCGATTTTGTCAGTTTCGTTCCCTGTCATAGTTTAGCTGGTATTTTTTTTAAAAAAGAATTTTCAGGTAGAAAACTGGCAATCATTCACTGGATTCAAGCGTTCTGATTACTCCCTGTTTGCTGTTACGGAAAAAGTTGATTAACTGGTCAACCGGTTCACAGCCGACAATTTCCCTGGATGCCTGCTCCAAAGCTTCCTGCAGCAACAACTCAGGGGACATGAAGATGATTTTGTATGCCGTGTCCAGTTTTTTTAAAGTGTCCTTATCAAAACCGCGGCGACGTAGTCCCACTTTGTTGATACCGGAGACCCGCATATGCTTGCGGGTTCCACTAACAATGATAAAAGGCGGTACATCTTTACTGATGCCTGAAAGGCCACCGATATAGGAATAAGCTCCGATTCGTGTAAATTGATGCACGGCAACAAGACCTCCGATAATAGCATGATCCTCAACCTGTACATGTCCGGCAAGGGTAGCAGCATTGGCCAAGATAGCTGAATTGGAGACAACACAATCATGGGCAATATGCACATAACCCATGAGCAGGTTGCCAGAACCAATAGTTGTAATGCCCTTGTCGGTAACCGTGCCGCGATGAATGGAGACATATTCACGAATCTGGTTATTGTCACCGATAACCAGTTCGGTGTCTTCTCCCTTGTATTTTAAATCCTGAGGCGGAGCGCCAACCGTCGCAAAAGGGCCTATGACATTTTCTCTGCCGATGGTTGTTGGACCGGTTATAACACAATGAGGTTTAATAACAGTATTCTGCCCGATTCTTACCCCTTTTTCGATAACCGCATAGGGCCCCACACTTACAGAGCTGTCAAGTTCTGCCTCAGGATCAATAATTGCTGTAGGATGAATATTCATTTTTTGTCACAAAAGTATGAGAATGAAGGAAAATGCTTATACGAATGCAGCCATAAATTCAGCCTCAGCAACAATTTTGTTGTCAACCTTTGCCGTGCCTGCCATTTTCCAGATTTTTCCTTTATGTTTTATAACCACCATTTCAAAAATTAACTGGTCACCAGGAACTACGGGACTGCGAAATCTTACCTTGTCAATGCCGGCGAAATAAATAAGTTTCTCACCGATCATTTCTGGCAGGGAATAAAACGCAAGTATACCGCCAACCTGGGCCATGCCCTCCAAAATAAGAACGCCGGGCATAATAGGATCAGAGGGAAAATGACCCTGGAAAAATGGTTCATTCATGGAGACATTCTTAAGCCCGACCATGCTTTTGCCTTTCTCGCCTTCAAGAATTCTATCCACCAGTAAAAAGGGATAACGGTGCGGCAGAAGCCTGACGATCTCTTTTATATCCAGGGTTGAAATATCACTTGCCATTCTTCCTCTCCTTGCTCAATAGATCTTCTCTATAAATAGTTGCTGGATAATTTGTTTATGAGGATTAAAGATTTTCAGTAATCCTATTCTTGGCCTTCATTCGGGAACAGTTTTTGATACATTGCTTCTATCTTTTTTTTCATGTCACGCAACTCGGTATTGAGTTTCGGCAGTTTTGCAAAGATGGTGCTGGCCCTTAACCAGTCCTTGTGCGGAATTGCCGGAATCCCTGAAACAATGGATCCTTTGGGTAGGCTGGAATGCACGCCTGATTTGGCGGCTACCATGGTACCGTCATCAAGATGAATATGACCTTTTATGGCAACCTGTCCCCCTAAAATAACGTTGTTACCAAGGGTTGTACTGCCGCCAATGGCGACATGAGCCACCAAAAGGCAATTTTTGCCAATTTTCACATTGTGACCAATCTGTATCAGGTTGTCCATCTTTGTGCCCTGCATGATATGTGTTTTGCCAAATGTACCCCGGTCAATTGACACATTGGCACCGATCTCGACATCATCATCAATCTGAACAGTGCCTACATGTACCCATTTGGTGTGATTGCCATTTGCATCTGTGGCAAAACCGAAACCGTCACTGCCGATAACAGTTCCACTATGAATGATGACCCGTGAACCGATGGTACATGAATGGTACACAGTGACATTGTGATAAAGAGTTGAATCGTCGCCGACTACTACATCGTCACCAATCACTACGCCAGGGTGCAGAGTAACCTGTTTACCCAACCTGACCCGATCGCCGATGGTTACAAAAGGACCAATTGATACTTCATCTGGAATTTCACAATTGCTGCCAATATGGGCTTTGGGACTGATACCTTTGGCCTGAAACGGTATGGCCTGAAAGAAAAGCTGGATATGAGCAGCAGCCAGGTAAGGATTTGCCACCTTGATCAAGGGTTTTTCATCGTAGGTAAGAGCTTGGGGCACTATAAAGGCCGAAGCCTGACTGCTCTTCAGCATATCCACCCCTGCAGACTTAACCAGGAAGGCAATTTCACCTGGAGCGGCCAGAGCCAGGTCAGCTAATCCATGTATTTTAGTTGCAGGATCACCATGGAGTTCTCCGCCAACCATCTGGGAAAGTTCAGCAAGTGTTTTTGTTTTTGCAACCATATTTATGTGTGAGAAAATAATATAAAAATTTGTCTGAGTTCAGAAAGAAAAGAAAATACCTTTTTATGTGCAGCAATTCAAGGAATCAGTTGTAAAGAAATACATCCTGCCGCAATTTTTCAAAATCAAGCAGGTCATTCTGCCATGATTTTTCCAAATCCATAATATTTTGTCCCTGTTCAATGGCCTGGCGTACCTTCCTGTCACCCAATATCAGGTCCATGGGCAGTCTTTCATACTCGTATTCATAGGGAGGTTCTTTATATTTGAAAGAATCAGGGGACAGGAGCATAACAGACTGAAGCAGGGCTAAAGAGGTTCGATAAGGGCGGAAGGTAGCCGGGTCAGTAATATGGATCTGGAATCCTTTGCAGGTCTGGCCGGCCCATTTATTCGATGTGGGCTCAAAAATAAGCGGCCTAAGGTCGCAGCCTGGCATATCAGCACTTTTTTCTGCTTTACGCAGGATTGCAGTAGGTTCAATAAATGGGGCACCAAATAACTCAAAGGGCAGACAGGTACCCCGTCCCTCAGAAATATTGCTGCCTTCCCAGATCACCTGACCGGGATACACAAGAGCTGTGACATCTGAAGGCATATTGGGAGAGGGGAAGACCCATGGCAGCCCAGTATCCTTAAAGAGCATTGACCGGCGCCAACCTTGCATGGGTATGATCTCTAGATCAGCTCCGATGTTGAAATGTTTATTGATCAAAAGGGCAAGCTCAGCAAATGTCAGACCGTGTCTCATGGGAATGGGGTATAGTCCAACGAATGAAAAGCAATCCTGTTGAGTAATGTTTCCTTCTACCAGGTCTCCACCTACAGGGTTTGGCCTGTCAAGGACCAGCACCTTTTTTCCATACTCTGCTGCAGCTTCAAGACAATAGGCCATTGTATAGAGAAAGGTATAGACCCTTGTGCCAACGTCAAATAAATCAATGACAAGCACATCAAAATGATCGAACATTTCTTTGCTTGGTCGCCTCTCATAGCTGTAAAGACTGAACATCGGCAGCCCGGTTTCCGGATCAAGTGTATGCTTGGACTCAATCATATTGTCCTGCTTTTCTGCAAAGAAACCATGCTGAGGGGAGAATAGGCAGGTCAGTTGTCCTGGAAAATATTTATTGAGCAGGTCACGGCTATGCCTGAGTCTGCAGTCAGTTGAGGCTTGGTTACAGAGGAGCCCGAGCCTGCACTCTGAAAACCATTTCGGTGGTGATACAATAAGCTGCTCTATTCCAAGGGAGGTCATATGAAACCTAATACCAGATGCGTCAGGCTTGTACTACCTTATCGGCTGCACCTTTTAATCCATTGAAAGCATTGCGGGTGTCAACTATCAGGTTTGCATGATCTAAGATGAAACGGTAGTCGTAGACAGAATGGTCTGTTGCAAGCAGAATACAGTCCATATCTGCCATAGTTTCTGCAGTGAGCTCTGTGCTTTTAAGGGTAAATTTGTATTTTCTCATTAAAGGCAATTCTGGTATGTGCGGGTCATTATAAAACACCTTAGATCCTTTTTCCTGCAGAAGTTCTATCAGTTTGAATGAAGGTGACTCCCTCGGATCATCAACATCTTTTTTATAGGCCATGCCAAGGAGAAGTATTTTAGAGCCATTGATAGATTTTTTCCTGATGTTCAAGGCTTCCATGACCCGCTGTACAACATAATATGGCATGGCTGTGTTGACCTCTCCGGCCAACTCAATGAATTTGGTTGGGAAATCATATTCCCTGGCCTTTGATGTTAGGTAGAATGGATCAATGGGTATGCAGTGGCCGCCAAGCCCTGGTCCGGGATAAAAGGGCATATAACCAAACGGCTTGGTACTGGAAGCCCTAATCACCTCCCAAACATCAATTCCCATGCGATGGCAGAGAATCTTCAATTCGTTCACCAGAGCTATATTGACGCTGCGGAAAATATTTTCCAGGAGTTTGGACATTTCTGCTGTCTGGGTGGAGGTAACTTCGACCACTGCCTGCAAACCGGTTTTATAAAAATCTGCCGCAATGGTAGTGGAATTGTCATTGATACCGCCCACAACTTTAGGAATATCGGCAGTACTGTATTGTGGGTTACCGGGATCTTCACGTTCCGGTGAATAAGCTATGGCAAAATCTTCCCCTGGCACAAGTCCAGAACTTTCTAAGATCGGCTGCAGTAGCTCCACAGTGGTACCGGGGTAGGTGGTTGACTCCAGGACAACCATCTGTCCAGGCCGCAGAACTTTCGCAATGGAATGGGCCGTATTCTCAATGAACTGCATGTCCGGTTCCCTGTTCTTTGTTAACGGGGTCGGAACACATATCAACAGAACATCCGGTTCATTGAGCCGGGAGAAATCAGTTGTGGCAGAAAGCTGACCCTGCTGTACAAAGTTGGCCAGTTCATCTGAAGGGATATGCTCTATATAGCTTACTCCGGATTGCAGCATATTAATTTTTTGGGCATCAAGATCAAAACCAAGGACTGGAATACCTTTTCTTAAAAAGGTCAGGCTTAAAGGCAGACCTACATAACCTAAGCCGACAATTCCCAACAGGAAATCTTTTTGAGCAATTTTGTCTTTAAGTTTAGTCAATTCTGGCTTCATAGTTGCCTCTATAATTATATGAAAAAGCTAAAAAAAATTTACAGCGACTTAATAATAACAAATGACACTCCGGCTTACTCTACTGTTACGCTTTTTGCCAGGTTCCTTGGCTGATCTACATCACAGCCCCGCAGTGTTGCTATTTCATAGGCCAGCAGCTGCGCCGGAATGGTGAAAAGAATTGGATTCAGTTCCGGCATCATGGTTGGCGCTTTAGGCATATACAACACATGCTCGGTTATTTTTTTCAACTGCCTGTCACCCTTGGAACCGATGAGAATAAGTTGACCCTGTCTGGCTCTGATTTCCTCAATATTGGAGATGGACTTCTCATAGACACCGTCTTTGGGCACCAGGCCAAGGATGGGCATATCTTTGTCAATAAGTGCTATAGGGCCATGTTTCAGTTCACCGGCTGCATAGCCCTCTGCATGGATATAGGATATTTCCTTTAATTTTAATGCGCCTTCAAGGGCTATGGGGAAATTCAGTCCCCTGCCTACAAAGAGAAAATTACGGGAGTCATAAAAACGCTCCGCCACGTCTTTTATCTTTTTTTGCAATCCGGGAAGATTTTCCTCCAGGAGTGGTGGCAGTCCGATTATGGCTTGACCGAGTTTTTTAATTGTTTTAGCCGGCAGGGTTTTTCGTACCTGGGCCAGGTAGGAACCAAAAAGAAAAAGGGCTGCCAACTGGCTGGTAAATGCCTTGGTTGAAGCTACTCCGATCTCAGGGCCTGCATGGGTATAGATTGTAGCATCGGCCTCCCTGGTCATGGTGCTTCCCACCACATTGCAAATGGTAATGACCTTGGAGCCAAGATGGGAAGCTAGGCGGGTCCCTGCCAGGGTATCGGCAGTTTCTCCTGACTGGGAGATGGAAAGAGTGAGGACTTTTTTATTTAATAGCAGCTTCCGGTAGCGGAATTCAGATCCAATATCAACTTCGACCGGGATGCCAACCCACTCCTCGATCCAGTACTTGGCTACCAGAGCTGCATGCCATGAAGTACCGCAGGCTACAATGGCAATCCGTTCAAGGTTTTTGAGTTCTTTTTCGGTCATTGTGATCTCAGGCAGTTCGACTCTGCCGCTTTGAGGATCAATCCTGCCGCGTAAAGTGTTAATCAAGGCCTGGGGCTGCTCGTAGATTTCCTTGAGCATAAAGTGTTTGAAGCCTGCTTTTTCTGCCATGCCGGCATTCCAGGTAATGGTTTGCACCTGCTTGTCTATCTTGCGACCATTATCGAGATTCTTCACTTCCCAATTATCAGAACTGAGAACTGCAATCTCCTTATCTTCAATAAAGACAACCTCTCTGGTATATGGCAGAAGGGCGGGAACATCAGAGGCCAGAAAGGTGCCTTCACTATTATTGATACCCAAGACGAGAGGACTATGATTCCTTGCAGCTACAATTATATCTGGTTGGCCTCTCCAGAGTACACCCACTGCAAATGATCCCTGGACCCTTTTAAGGGCCTTTCTGACAGCCGGCACAAGTTCCTTGTCAAGATATTCCTCAATGAGATGGGCCAGGACTTCAGTATCTGTTTCTGAGCGGAAGATGTGCCCCTTTTTAATAAGTTCGGTTCTCAGGGTCTGGTAATTTTCAATAATGCCGTTATGTACAATGACAAGGTCATCCTTGCAGTCACCATGGGGATGAGCGTTTTCAGTAGTCGGGGCTCCATGGGTAGCCCAGCGGGTATGACCAAGACCAACATGGCTTTCGATACCCAGTACTTCCTCAACAATCTTTTCCAGGTTAGTGAGTTTCCCCTGTGACCGATGCTTGATCAACTTATTCTTCTGCAAATATACTAGGCCCGCCGAATCGTACCCCCTGTATTCCAAACGTTTTAGTCCTTCCAGGAGGATGGGCACAACTTTTCTCGTACCGATATAGCCAACTATTCCGCACATGTTTTTTCCAAAATTAAGGTGAATAAAGTAATTATTGCGCTTACATTAAAGAGTCATATACAAACATACAAGACTATCTTTGTTGCATGCAAACTGGCAAACAAGTATTTATAAAAGTCTTAACTGTATAAAATTTCTATACAAATCTACAAAACAAATAGTGCTAATACGAGTTTTTTCTTTTCTCCCTGCCAAAAAGGTTGTAATTATTTACCATTTTATGCAGAAAAAATCATTGTGCAACAGGTGCTGTAGACCCCTGGGACAAGTTAAGCTGACTGTTGTCAGGCAGGAAAAAGAGTGCCAAGTTAATAAAACAAAAGGGAAATAATATGTATAAAGATCTAAATCATATGCGCCAGAAGCTTAAAGAGCTTTTGTTGAAAAAATCTTACAGGGAAGGCAAGGTTAAACTTTCCTCGGGCAAGGAGTCCGATTTTTACATCGACGGTAAACAGACAACTCTCGATGCTGAAGGTGCATATCTTTGTGGTAAGCTCCTCTATGATTTGATTTGTTCCAGTGAAGTGAAAATTGGTGCTGTAGGAGGTATGACACTGGGGGCAGATCCTTTGGTTACGGCAGTTTCAATTGTCAGCTACCTGGAAGGGGAATCATTGCCTGCCTTTATAGTAAGAAAAGAACCCAAGTCCCATGGCACTGAAAATTATATCGAAGGCAAGGAGAACCTCCCGGCAGGAGCAAGGGTTGCCTTGCTTGAAGATGTGGTCACAACCGGGGGCACTCTTTTGCAGGTAATTGATCGCGTAAAATCCCAAGGCTTTGAAGTCGGCCTGGTTGCCACTATTGTTGACCGTCAGGAAGGAGGCTCAGAAGCATTGGCTGCACAGGGCTATAAACTTTTTGCAGTATTCTCCAGGGAAGAATTATTGGCACCATAACCAAATAATGGCTGTAATGTATTTTATGGAAGAAAACCGAATGAAGTGCAAAAAGTGTAAAGGAAAACTCAAGATATTAAGGATGTGCAGAAGAATACGTATGCAATGTCAGGAATGCGGGCAAGAGTTTCAAATCCATGAAGTTGCAAAGCAACTTGATCATAAAACGGAACAAATCCTCGAGCAGTATACTGCCATAATTTATGACTAATATCGGAGAAACAGTAAAAGTATAATAAAGTATAATAATGAAAATACCAGATATTGATATTGGGGCATGTACACTTTGCATGGGATGCGTTGAAATCTGTCCGCAAGTATTCAGGTATAACGATGCCGGTTATATTGAAATAATAGATCTTCCAGAATATCCGGAAAATGATGTTGATGAGGCGATTATGCTTTGTCCTGTAGACTGTATTTTCTGGACTGAATAATGCTACAAAACCAGAAGCAGACTAAGGTTCTATTTCTTATGTTTGCTCATCACTATCCAGTATAAGAAAAGGTTCATGGGTAAAAGAAGCGGCAAAGGATTAGAACGCCTGTACCGGGCATTTGGCTGGTCGATGTCTGGCTTGAAAGCAACCTTTGTACATGAAGCGGCCTTTCGCCAGGAATTTTTACTGTGTATCGTTTTAACACCCTTGGCCTTTTATTTTGGCAAAACAGGGGTTGAAAGAGCTCTCCTGCTGGGAAGCCTTCTGCTTGTCCTTATTGTCGAGTTGCTTAACAGTGCCGTTGAGGCTGTAGTTGACAGGATCAGCGAAGATGAGCACGAACTGTCAGGACGCGCCAAAGATATGGGTTCTGCCGCAGTCTTTCTATCTCTGCTTAATGTTGCTGTAATTTGGTTTTTTGTACTCCTCACCTGAACAGGAATTGTGCTTTATAGGCAAATAATACTCAATTTACTGAAAGGTGATTTTCAAAATCCTCAAAGTTTTCAAGCCTGCCGATAATTTTTTGGGCTGCATCAAAAAAAGGGCTGAAAGTTTTTGCATCAAGAGCACTTAAGGCAACAGCCTGGTATTTTCTGCACTGTTCCTCCACAAATTCCTGCTCAACCAGATCTATCTTATTCAAGACCTTCAGACAGGGTATGATGTCCAGCTCCAGTTCCCGTAATTGATTTTCCACAACAGAAACCTGGTCGGTAAAACGGGGATTGCTTACATCAATTACATGTATCAGCATATCCGCTTCATAAAGCTCTTCAAGTGTAGCCTTAAAGGCCTGGAGTAATTCACCGGGCAGGTTACGGATAAAACCTACAGTATCAGTTATTATTACTTCAATATCTTTAGGAAAACGGAGACGGCGGCTCGTCGGGTCCAGTGTGGCAAAGAGTTTATTCTCGGCGGTAATTTCGCTTTTGGTGAGTGTATTCAAAAGGGTTGATTTGCCGGCATTGGTATAGCCAACCAGCGACATTACCGGTATGCCTTTTTTGCGGCGCCGAGAGCGCCTTTGGTAGCGTTCTCGGCTTACTTTCTTTAATTTTTTTGCCAGAAGGGCAAGCCGGTCATTAATGCGCCTGCGGTCAATTTCCAGTCTGGTCTCACCAGGACCACGGCCTCCAATTCCACCGGTCAGACGGGAAAGGGCGTCATCTCTTTTTGTCAGGCGCGGCAGCATATATTTAAGTTGGGCCATTTCGATCTGCAACCTGCCCTCGCGGCTTAAAGCTCTCCGGGCAAAGATATCCAATATAAGCTGGGTGCGGTCAATGATCCGAAGTTCAGTGTGATCAGTAAT
>CP070776.1:1555956-1557552 GCA_020346205.1 Deltaproteobacteria bacterium | reverse complement strand
CTAAAAAATCATCCGGCTTTTATAATAGATTCTCATTAAAAAGAAAAAATTATTTTATGACACATTATATAAAGGTTACAATATTTTTTTCTACTTCCTGTATGTTATTACGAAACAGGCCCGGAAATAAACTAATTTAACTTCACTGCACAGGTACACAGCCTTATGCTCGAATTGCCAACTCCCAGGATTCTGACGGTAACAGAACTTACCAGATCCATACGCGGTATTCTTGAGACAGAACTTCCCTTTGTTACTGTCAGTGGAGAGATTTCCAACCTCCGGCGACCCTATTCCGGTCATTTGTATTTTACACTTAAAGACGACTCATCCCAGCTTAAGGCAGTGCTTTTCAAGCAACAGCAGAAATACCTCCGGGAATTGCCTGAAGATGGACAGCAAGTCATCTGCCGTGGCCGCATAACAGTTTATGAAGCGCGAGGCGATTATCAGATTATTATTGATTTTCTGGAACGCTCCGGCACTGGTGAACTCCAGGTTGCATTTGAAAACCTTAAACAAAAACTTTCCGATGAAGGGCTTTTCGACCAGGTTCAAAAAAAAGAAATCCCAGCATTCCCATCCAGAATTTCTCTAGTAACCTCGCCGGAGGGCGCAGCAGTGTTTGACTTTCTTAAAGTTGCCCTGCACCGTTTTCCATCTCAGCCCATTGAAATCTTCCCGGTGCGGGTACAGGGTAAAGAGGCTGCTCCTGAAATATGTAGCGCCCTGGAAACTCTTAATCAGCGCGAACGTTCGGATGTAATCGTTTTATGCCGCGGAGGCGGATCCATCGAAGACCTTTGGCCTTTTAATGAAGAAAGCGTCGCCCGGGCCATCTATTCCTCTGAGATCCCTGTAGTATCAGCAATTGGGCATGAGATTGACTTCACTATAGCCGATTTCGTCGCTGACCTGCGGACACCGACTCCGACTGCTGCTGCTGAGGCAATTGTCCCCAACACGCTGATACTCTCTGAGCATGTCCAGCGGCTGAAACTGTTAATGGTCAAATCAATTTCTCAAATGGTACGGGAAAAAAGGCACCGGGTTAAAATACAGCAGAGCATGCTTGGTGATCCACGTTCACTTATTACCCACAATCTGCTGCACCTTGATAATGTATTTTCTTCTCTCGTACATGGTTACAGAGAATACCTGAACGGGCTTAACATGCAACTTGGCTCCCTTTCCGGAAAGCTTCACAGGCTCAGTCCTGTCCAACAACTGACCTACAAGCAGCAATGGACCAGGGAACTCTCCAGGCGATTGCAGGGAGTGATGCTGCAACACCTGGGCAAAGAAAGAAAACGGCTGAATGCGGCGACTTCACTCCTTGAAGCGATAAGTCCCCTCGGAGTCCTTGGCCGTGGTTATGCGGTAGTCAGGTCAGGTCCCAATGAAAAACCGCCGGACGAACTGATACGCTCCTCCAAACAGGTAACCGTTGGTAAAGATCTGGAAATAATTCTTCAGGAAGGAAAACTTGGCTGTGAAGTGACCGAAATCAAAAAAGATGGTCGGGATGAGAGGATTTGAACCTCCGACTTCATGCTCCCGAAGCATGCGCGCTACCAGACTGCGCCACATCCCGAC
>CP070776.1:1550181-1555856 GCA_020346205.1 Deltaproteobacteria bacterium | reverse complement strand
TCTGTCTGAAAAAATCTATAATCTGTATTTGTATATTTTGCAAAAGGCTGCGCCCCAATAGTCAGAGCGTGTTAGAGGGCAAGGCGCAAGGAGAAAAAATAGCGGAGCATACCAATAGTACGTGAGCATGTTTTTTCGTCAAAGCAACACAGCCAGCTGGCACGTTCTGACTATTGGATAAAAAAAAGGAGGATACGGACAACAATAGTGTCCGCATCCTCCTTGAACTAAGTTTTAAATATCTATTGAGAGATATTGACGAAGTCTACTTTACCTCTTCAAAATCAGCATCAACTACATCCTCGTCAGTCTTGCTTTCGCCTGCCTGCTCTCCTTCGGTCTCAGGGCCTGCGCCCGGCTGCGGACCGGCCTGATCCTGCGTGGCCTGCGCATACATAATTTCGGCCAGCTTGTGTGAAGCCTGGGTCAGGGACTCGATACCCTTCTTCAATTCATCTACATTGTCACCCTTTTCAATAACCTTCTTAAGGGACTCCACTTCCTGTTCAACCTTGGACTTGGTTTCATCATCAACTTTGTCACCAAGATCTTTCAAGCTCTTCTCGGTCGCATATACCAGGGAATCGGCCTGATTTACAGCTTCAACCAACTCTTTGCGCTTTTTATCTTCTTCAGCATGAAGTTCTGCATCCTGCTGCATCTTATTGATCTCATCTTCGGACAAGCCGCTGGAAGCAGTTATCTTGATTGACTGTTCTTTGCCTGTACCCATATCTTTGGCTGAAACATGCAGGATCCCGTTGGCATCCAGGTCAAAGGTTACCTCGATCTGCGGCACACCCCGTGGAGCTGGAGGGATTTCTGTCAATTCAAAACGGCCAATTGTCTTGTTATTGCCCGCCATCTCCCTTTCGCCCTGCAATACATGGATAGATACGGCCGGCTGATTGTCCGCAGCAGTTGAAAAAATCTGGCTCTTTTTCGTGGGTACTGTAGTATTTTTTTCTATAAGCTTGGTGAATACACCGCCCAGTGTTTCGATACCCAATGAAAGAGGCGTTACATCAAGGAGCAGAACATCTTTCACGTCTCCCCGGAGCACTCCACCCTGAATAGCAGCACCAACTGCCACTACTTCGTCAGGATTTACACCTTTATGGGGTTCCTTGCCAAAAAGGCCACTAACTTTTTCTTGGACCTTGGGCATTCTCGTCATACCGCCTACCAGAATCACCTCGTCGATATCTGCAGCGGTAAGCCCGGCATCTTTCAAGGCTGTCTTGCACGGCTCAACGGTACGATCAATAAGATCTTCCACCAAACTTTCAAGTTTTGCTCTGGTGAGCTTGATATTGAGATGCTTGGGACCAGATGAATCTGCTGTAATAAAGGGCAGGTTAATAGTGGTTTCCATTGTTGTGGAAAGTTCCATCTTGGCCTTTTCCCCTTCTTCCTTAAGGCGCTGCAAGGCCATCTTGTCCTGGCGTAAATCAATACCCTGGTCACGCTTGAATTCATCTGCCAACCAGTTGACGATCCGCATATCAAAATCCTCGCCGCCGAGGAACGTGTCACCATTAGTCGATTTTACCTCGAAAACACCATCGCCGATCTCAAGGATGGAGATATCGAAGGTACCGCCGCCAAGGTCAAAAACAGCAATTTTTTCTTCGCCTTTTTTGTCAAGGCCGTAGGCCAGAGAGGCTGCAGTCGGCTCATTTATTATACGCTGCACATTTAAACCCGCGATCCGTCCAGCGTCCTTGGTTGCCTGGCGTTGGCTGTCATTAAAATAAGCCGGTACAGTTACAACAGCGTCTGTAACCTTTTCACCGAGATATTCTTCTGCAGTTTGTTTCATCTTGGTGAGAACCATGGCGGAAATTTCTGCAGGAGAATACACCTTGCCACCAGCTTCCACGGCAGCATCACTATTCTTTCCTTCAACTATTTTAAAAGGACTAACCTTGATGGACTTGGTCACCTCAGGGTCAGTAAATTTTCTACCTATCAACCGCTTGATAGCATAAAGTGTATTTGAGGGGTTGGTTACAGCCTGGCGCTTTGCTACCTGGCCAACCATTCGCTCACCACTATCAGAAAAAGCAACTACGGATGGTGTTGTCCTGTTACCTTCAACATTGGCGATAACCTTAGGGTCCCCCCCTTCCATGACAGCAACACAAGAGTTTGTGGTGCCCAGGTCAATACCGATTATCTTACTCATTCTTAAATTCTCCTTTTTATAACAATATCTGCTTAGTTTGTTAAAAAACAGCACCTGCTGTTATAGTTCTTCAGTTCTGAAATAAAACCAGTTTACAAATTACAATGTGCACGATCTTTTCTTTGTCAAGCCCCTGAACCAAGCGCTTTTGAAACAATGACTTTTGCAGGACGCAGAAGTCTATCCTTATAAAAGTACCCCTTTTGAAACTCCCGCAATACTAAGTTAGGCTCAATTTCGTCTGTTTCTTCCATGCCAAGCGCCTCATGGATATTGGGATCAAAGGGCTGACCAATACTTTCTATGGCTTTAACCCCATATTTTTCGAGGGTAGCCAGTAAACCATTTTTTGTTAGCTCCACACCCTCAAGAAGGCTTTCAATATTATTGGACTCCTGGCCCTGGGCCATGGCCCGTTCAATATTGTCAATACCGGGGAGGAGTTCCTTTAAAATGTTCTCTTCAGCAAATTTCAAGGAAATCTCCCGCTCCCGCTCCAAGCGTTTCTTGCTGTTCTCGAAATCTGCAGCAAGTCGCAAGACCTTGTCTTCACTCTCCTGAAGCTTATTTTTTGCTTCTTCCAGTGCAGCAGCCATATCTTTTTCTTCCTCCTGCTGTATTTCTTCTTCAGCATGAACTGCTTCTTCTTCAGGTGCAGAAGGTTCAACCATTTTCTTTTCTCTTGCAGTCACTCAATCCTCTCCGTACATTATTATGAACATGGGTTATCTCAATAACCTCTTGAAACCCCTATGCAATCATGAAATTTTCTCTTATCGAGTTGTGGGGAACAATAAGTATGGGCCTGCACCTTGTCAAGGCAGAGAGCAAACAAAAAACCCCTCCAGCCACACAGGCAGAAGGGGTATTATTTTTAAGCTGATTTGCCAGCCCTATAATCAGCTGGATATATATTTTTTGATGGATTCAGCAATTAAATTAAAAATCTTTCTGAACCTGTCCTCGTCAGTCTCAAGCAGGGTCGATCGAAATCCCTGGAGTTCGGTGGCAAATGATGATAAGGGCACAACACATACACCGGTTGCACCAAGCAGGTAATAGACAAATCTTTTATCAAGAGAGACATTAGGCTGGTTAACCAGAGATTCCACGAATGCCCTGACCTCATTGTTTTCAATAGGAAGCGTTTGTTTATCATTCAGCACTCCTTCATTAAAAACAACGCTCATATAAAATGCGCCATTAGTCCTGTTTACCAGGACCCCGTCCACATTTTTCAAGCAGTCATAAGCAATGTTAGAAAATTTTTCATACCGTTTAATCCGCTGCTCTAAATACTCATCATAATGCGGATGTGTCACTACCTTTGGCATAACCAGCTGCGGTAAGGTGGTTGAACAAACTTCCAGCATCTTGGCATTGAGAATAGACTGGATATACTTCTCAAACATAGGATCATTATGACCGTTATATACCTCTATCCAGCCGCAACGCGAACCTGGCCAGGGCATCTCCTTTGATATACCACGCATGACTAAAGCAGGAACATCTTCAATAAGATCTGAAAGCGGCAGGGTGGTCTGGCCGTTGTATATTATATTAATGTATATTTCATCACAGACCACAAACAGGTCATATTTCTTAGCCAGCTGCACCATACCCTTCACTATATCCACAGGATAAACGGCACCTGTCGGATTATCAGGGTTGATAATCAGGATGCCGGCGACTGCAGGATTATATTTTATGCGCTTTTCCAGGTCATCAAGGTCTGGATACCAATGATTGTTGGGATCAAGTATATAAGTAACAGGCCTGTCACCGGCATGGGCTGCCTCTGCAGATGAATGTGTTGTATAGCTTGGGGTCGGCACAACTACACGGGCTGTTCTTTTCAGGAAACCGAACACCTTGCTTATGGCATCCCCGAGTCCGTTAAAAAAGATAATGTCTTCAGGGTCAATCTGAACATTACCTCTTTTGTTTGTCTGTGCTGCAATAAACTCTCTCGTCTCAAGAATCCCCTTAGTAGGACTGTAACCATAAGTGGCATCATCCTGTACTATTTCGGAGACTATATCCTTCATCCACTTGGGCATATGCTCGCCTTTAGCCACAGGGTCGCCAATATTTTCCCAGTAGGTTTTAATGCCAAGTTCCTGCAGTTTCTCGCCGACAGCTACGATGTTCCGGATCTCATACGTCAACTCTCCGGCACCGATATGTACTATATCTGTTCTCATGCTCTTATTTCGCTCCTAATCGGGATTTGGTTTCCGATTACTTCATAACACCTTCAGTTCATAATTAATGTTTTGGTTGAAACAAACCGGGCGAACACAGAACCACCAGTGTTCGCCCGGTATAATCATACCTATCAGTGAAAATTGTTAATAACACAGGCTGCAAAGATAGTCAATCAACTCAATATTGCTAATTTTATATTGGCAAAATTAATCAAAGTCTATTTGTTGGCCGGGAAATAAAGAAAATGGTAAATATTCTTTAGAACAAATCACTATTCATTCTCATACTTATTCAGCTTACTCAAAAGTGTTTTACGTGTGATACCCAAACGCCTTGCAGCCTCACTTTTGTTGCCATCCACCTCGTCCAGTGTTTTTAGGATCACCATTTTTTCCGCTTCCTCAAGTGATGAAGGCAGACCTTCCATACCCGCAGTGATGTCCCCACTTTCCTCTTGGGACCATTTTTTGATTGGGATGGGCAAGCTTTCCTCATCCAGATAATCACCACGCATGAGGATAACCCCTCGTTCCATGGCATTTTCCAGCTCCCGGACATTCCCAGGCCACGGATAGTGCAACAGAATATCCATACATCCTGGAGTTATGCCGGCTATTCTGCGATTATTTTTTTCTCCATATATCTCTAGAAAATGTTCTGCCAGAAGCGGGATATCCTCGCGCCTTTCCCTGAGAGAAGGGACGTGCAGTGAAACAACGTTTAGACGGTAATAAAGGTCTTCGCGAAAACGTCCTGCCTTGACCTCATCTTCCAGGATCCTGTTGGTGGCAGCCAGCAGCCTGACATCAACCTCTACAACATCATGTCCCCCTACACGCTGCAGTTCTTGTTCCTGCAGTACCCTTAAAAGTTTTACTTGCATGGCTGGAGATGTCTCCCCAATCTCATCGAGAAAAAGTGTGCCATGGTTAGCCTGGACAAATTTACCGTCCCGTCTGCGGTCAGCACCTGTAAACGCTCCTTTTTCATGCCCAAACAATTCAGATTCCAGCAGATTTTCCACCAGGGCGGCACAATTAACCTTGACAAATGGACCTTTTTTCCGCGCGCTGTTATGGTGCAGGGCAGAAGCTATCAACTCCTTTCCTGTCCCTGACTCACCTGTAATAAGCACGGTTGCCTCTGTGGGTGAAACAAATGAAATCATTTCCAGCAGTTCCTGCATGACAGGAGACCTGCCAATAATTCCAGCAGTATCAATCTCTTCTCTTTTCCGTGATTTTGCCCCTTCCTTTTCTTCCACAACCTGCCGATGATC
>CP070776.1:1541565-1550081 GCA_020346205.1 Deltaproteobacteria bacterium | reverse complement strand
TCATATCAGATGTTACAGCATTCATCATAAAAGATACAACCTCGTCAATGTTCATCTCCGAGGAGTCAATGACAACCGCATCTTCTGCCGGCTGCAGCGGTGCCAGTGACCTGCTGCTGTCATCCCTGTCCCGCTTCTGGATCTGGGTTAAAAGTTCCTCATATTCAACTTTCTTGCCTTTCTCCAGCAGCTGCTTCTGACGGCGCCTGGCCCTTTCTTCAGGTGCGGCATCCAAAAAAAACTTGTACTTTGCATCTGGAAAAACAATGGTCCCCATGTCACGGCCCTCAGCAACAATTGCCCCCTTGCTGCCTATTTCCCGCTGCATCTCTGTAAGCTTCTTACGCACTTCCGGCTCAGCAGAAACCCGAGATGCGATCATGGCCATTTCCGGTGTCCTGATGGCATCGCTTACATCCTCACCATTCAGGAAGGCCCTGGTCTCCTGTCCCTCTTCTCCTGAGGCCAGCGTCATTTCAAGGGAATCAAGTAGCCCGGTTAACCTTTCCTTGGCATTCTCTGTTTGCAGGTCAAGGCCTGAACGCTCCACCTGCAAGCCCACCACCCGGTACATGGCACCGGTATCAAGATAGGTATACTGCAGCTTGGCTGCCAGTAATTTGCTGATGGTGCTCTTGCCTGCCCCTGAAGGGCCGTCGATTGTGATTATTTTTTTCTTCTCAACCATAACCGAGCTCTTCCAGGCTTTTAGCAAGGGCTTTCACAAAGCGCTGGTTTTCATCTTCGCGCCCAACTGTGATACGGATATAGTTCGGAAAGCCATATGCCTGCATGGGCCTGACGATTACCCCCTGATGCAGCAAATGCTTATAGAGTTTTACTCCGTCTCCATTTACATCAATAAGAAAAAAATTTGTATGGGTTTCCATGGGGCGGCAGCCAAGCTTTGCAACCTCGTTGCTCAACCAGGAAATGCCCTCCTTGCTTTTTTGCAGGGTCATCCTGTAATGCTCATCATCTGCCAGGGCAGCCACGCCGCCTATCTGGGCCAGGGAGTTGACGTTAAAGGGCTGGCGTACACGGTTGAGATAGCCTGCCATCTCCTCAGCCATTATTCCGTAGCCCAACCGCAGGCCTGAAAGACCATAAGCCTTTGAAAAGGTACGAAGTGCTGTCACCGGCCTGCCGCTCCTTATATATGCCATAACATCAATGCGCAGTTCCGGTTCCACAAAATCAACATAGGCCTCATCAAGGATCACAATTATATCTTCAGGGAGCTGTTCCATGAACAAGGCAAAATCATCCCTGTCAATGATGGTTCCTGTGGGGTTATTTGGGGTATCAAAAAATATCATCCTGGTTTTGGCAGAAACTGCCCCCAGGATCGCCTTGAGGTCATGGTGCATGCTTTGGGTAAGCTCCACCACTTTATTGCTGCCACCCTGGACCTGCACCAACTTCTGGTACATGAGAAAGGTTGGGTGGCTGGTGATAACTTCCTCTCCCGGCTGAAGAAATGCGGTTATCAGAAGACCGATAATCTCATTGGAACCATTGCCCAGAACGATCTCTTCCTTTTTGACTCCCAGCTTGTCAGACAGACTCTGTGCCAGATAATAACAACTGCCATCCGGGTATCGGTGCAGGTTCTGCAAAGCATCCTGAATTGCTTCTACCGCCTTGGGGGAAGGCCCCCAGGCATTTTCATTGGAGGCCAGCTTGATGGAGCCACTGATGCCATACTCCCGCTCCAACTCCTCAATTGGTTTTCCAGGGGGATATGGAACCAGAGTGCTGATATGTGGTGCAACTTTAAGTTTCACTTAAACTCCTTATTAATTTTAAAGATTTTCGGTCCGCAGATGAGAAATATTCAAACGCTGTTCCAGGTTATAGGCTGTCTGCAGAAGCTTTTCTTCCTGGAAATGGGCTCCCTGGATCTGTAAACCAATGGGCAATCCCGCGTTGCTGAAACCGCAGGGAACGGATATACCCGGTATGCCTGCCAGGTTGGCAGATATGGTCAGGATATCCGAGAGGTAGACGCTTAGCGGATCATCAATCTTTTCTGCCAGTTTCCATGCAGGAGTAGGAGTTACCGGTGATGCCAGCACATCACAGGTTTCAAAGACCTTTTTAAAGTCCTCTGTTATCAGGGTCCGGACCTGTGAGGCCTTTTTATAATAAGCATCATAGTACCCTGAAGAGAGGGCATAGGTGCCGATGATGATACGCCGCTTCACCTCATCTCCGAATCCCTGGGAACGGCTATTTTTATACATGTCAAGCAGGGCGTCACTGGACTTATCACGAAAACCATACCTGACACCGTCATAGCGTGCCAGGTTGGAGCTGGCTTCTGCCGGAGCAACAAGGTAGTAAACGGCAACACAATAATCAGTATGGGGCAAAGAAACCTCAACTGTTTCAGCACCTGCCTCCCGCAGAGTGTTTATGCCTTGCTGCACAACTTTTTCAACCTCCGGGTCCAGCCCTTCGATAAAATACTCTTTGGGTATGCCGACCTTCATGCCCTGCAGGCCATCTGTCAGGGCTTTACGAAAATCCGGAATCTCTTGCTCCACGGAGGTGGAGTCTTTTGTATCATAACCGCTGATGACATTCATCATCAGGGCACAATCTCTTACGTCCTTGGTCAAAGGGCCTATCTGATCCAGGGAGGAAGCAAATGCCACCAGGCCGTAACGGGACACCCTGCCATAGGTTGGCTTCAAACCTACAACCCCACAGTGGGATGCCGGTTGACGGATGGATCCTCCGGTGTCAGTGCCCAGTGAGGCAATGCACTCATCAGCTGCCACTGATGCGGCAGAGCCGCCGCTGGAGCCGCCGCAAATGTATTCTATATTCCAGGGATTTTTTGGTGGGCCAAAGGCACAGTTTTCCGAAGTTGAACCCATGGCAAACTCATCCATTGACACCTTGCCCAGGAGCACGGCATCTGCTTGCTTTAGCTTCACAATGGAAGTGGCATCATACGGCGGCACAAAATTTTCAAGAATCCGTGACCCGCAAGTCGTGCGCATGCCGTCAGTACAGAGCACATCTTTTACGGATAGTGGAATGCCGCACAGGGCTCCCCCGCTGCCCTCTTGGAGCTTTTTGTCTGCAGCTTCAGCCTGCTTGATTGCCCCTTCAGGATCCAGGGTAATATAGGCTTTGACCTTGTCTTCAACCTTTTCAATGCGGTCAAGCACATCCATGGTCAGCTCTACTGCTGATGCCTGCCTTTTGGCAAGCATGTCCTGGAGTTCATGTATGGTTAATTTATGTAATGACATTTCTTCTCTGCTCAAATTTATTTCAATAATAACCTCACAGCGAGGTCTTGTAGCCTATGGGCAAAGGTGCCCTTTAAATTAAATCACCCGCGGCACAACAAATGACTCTTCATTCTGCTGGGGCCCGTTGGCCAGGGTCTTCTCCCTTGGTAAAGATTCCTTCACCTCGTCTTCCCGAAAGGCATTTACAATGGAGATGGCATGGGTGGTCGGTTTTACGGACTCTGTGTCCAGTTCGTTCAGCTTGGCCACATAGGTAAGTATTTCATCCAGCTGTACTGCCATGGCTTCAACCTCCTCCTGCGACATGTGCAGGCGCGCCAGGTTGGCAACATGGGAAATCTCTTCCGGTGTGATTTTCATAATAAACCTCTTTATCCTTCAAAAATTGACTAACTAACAAAAAAATCTTTCAAATAACTTCATGAAGGCTAAGTAAAAAGTTGAAATATCAGGAGTAGTGTCGTGAAAATGCAGGCATACTAGTCGTATGTTGAACATTTCGCGAATCCTCTACGACGCAGTAGAGTGACTTTTTAATTAGTCTTCAAGGTTGGTATATTTACAGGTTCCAATATCTTTTTGCAATATCTCTCGCCTGCTCAACAACTGGAACTTCCCGGTCAGAGTCAATTATTTCCTGCAATGTTTTTTCATCTATTTTGCCGGGGCACTCCGGGTTCCCTGATAACTCTCCCAATACAGCCAATACCCCGTCTCTTAAACCGCGCAGGTTATAGCCCCCTTCCAAGGCCACCAGGAGATGCCCCCCGCATATCTCCCCGGCCAGATCAACAAGCAGTTTTGTCATGGCAGCAAATCCCTGCTCCGTGACAGCCATGGTCCCCAGGGGGTCTCCAAAATATGTATCAAAGCCGGCAGAGATAATAATAAAGTCCGGACGGAAATCCCTGATTACCGGCACCACTACATCTTTCACGATACAGGCAAAGGCCCGATCATCCTGGCCTCCGGACAGGGGCACGTTTACTGTATAGCCCTCACCTTCACCTGCTCCCACTTCTGTCAGGCTTCCAGAACCGGGATAGTAGGGAAAGGCGTGTGTTGATAGATAGAGAACCTGGTTTGAGGTATAAAAGCTGTGCTGGGTGCCGTTACCATGATGCAGGTCCCAATCAAATATGGCAACGCGCTCCAGGCCCAGATGCTCTAACCCGTATCTGGCACCGACAGCTACATTGTTAAAAAGGCAAAAGCCCATGGCGCGGTCTGCCTCCGCATGATGACCAGGCGGGCGCACAAGGGCAAAACCATTGTCCGCTTCTCCCTGGATAATCATTTTCATGCCGTCCATTACGGCACCAGCTGCAAGGCATGCTGAATCATAGGATTTTGGTGACGCCTGCGTATCAGGGTCCAGGCTGCTGAATGTTTTACCGGCTGTGCCCGCTATGCGCATGACATGATCATCTGTATGATTAAGAGCCAAGACATCCTGCGAAGCGGGACCAAAATCAGGATAAACAAAAAGTTCACTGAGGGGCGGCTTTTCAAGCTCATCATAAATTACCCTCAACCGGTCCGGAGACTCCACATGGTTAAAATCAGGTATATGTTCCAGGAAAAGGTCATTTTTAAAAATTGCCGTCTTGCGCATGGTGGACTCCTTTATTTAACGTCTAATGTTCACAATCCTTTTCTCGGTAATCAATATGTCCAGCGGCTGGTCATGTGGTTCTACAGGCACTTTTTCCACGAGCTGCACTTCAAAGGCAAATCCTATACGCTTTGCCTGGGGAGCATCATTAACCAAAAACCGGTCATAGTAACCTCCACCATACCCAAGCCTCCCCCCATAAATATCAAAAACACTTCCGGGAATGATAGCAGCATCAATTTCCTCTGCATCCACCCGGGTCGTTTTCAATGGGTCAGGTTCGGGTATGTCGTAATAACCGGGAGCCAAGTCCTGTTTCGGGTCTTTTATCAGCAGCGGGATCATTTTTGCAGCTTTTGCATCAACAAGTGGGACGGCCACCCGGATACCCTGGTCCAGGCAACGCTTAATCAACTCCATTGTTTCAACCTCAGAGCGAAAATTCACATAAATAAACAGGGTTGACCAATGCTCGATTTCAGGTAAACCAAAGAAATTGTTCATGACGAAGACGCTTTTCTCGTGCCTCTCATCACTACTTACTCTGTCGCGTGCCCCAAGTATCCTTCTTCTTAAATCCTGTCTATCTTCGTTCATGCCCAAGCCCTCTAAAATTTTATCCACAAAAAAGAGCATTTTTAGGCTCTGGTCTGCAAGTAAAAAACCCTTCTTCCTTCCAGAACTTGACAAAATTATATGGCAGAAGTAATAAAAAATGAATTATGACTCATTTTTTGTGGGTTTTCTTTTTTGTTTATGGTAACTAGTCATATTCGGCCACTAAAGTAAGCGGCAGTTACCACAATGTGGAGCCAAGTCCCCTTGCTTTTAGCATAGTTCATCATGATGCTGAAAGCCTTTAACTAGGGAACACACCTGGTTTTTTTATGACCGGGGGAATTATTAAAATGGATACCATTACTGCTGATAGAACTCTGGATGCAAAAGGCTTGGATTGCCCCATGCCTCTGCTGAAGGCAAAAAAAGCCATAGAAACGCTGGTAAGTGGCCAGGTCCTCGAAATCCTTGGCACTGACGAGGGCTCCAAAGTTGACCTGCCAGGTTGGTGTGAACGTGTAGGTCATACGTTTTTGGGGGTTAAAGAGGAAGCAAGTTATTTCAGGTTTTATATAAAAAAAGGCTAAACGTAATCAAAACATTAACTGTTGCACTTGTTCCTGTAATCTAAGGTGTGACACAATTTCTGTTTAGGAGGTAAACATGGCAAATTTAGGTATTTTTGTAACGAACGCTAAAAACATGGCACACGTCATGGGGGTTACCAAGGCGGCCAAAGCCAAAGGGGCCACAGTCAAAGTTTTCTTCACCTGGAAGGGAACTCTGCTTGCCAAGGATCCCCAGTTCCCTGAACTGTGCAATACTGCTGATGAAGTGGCGATCTGTGCGGACAGCTACAAAAAGATGGGCTATGACCCTGAAAATGACATTCCAGAAGGTCTCACTGAAAAGGAAATGTCAACCCAGGCCAAGCACGGATATATTATTGATGACTGCGAAAAATATATAACTCTGTAAGGGGGAATGAACCATGCCCAAAAAAGTAATGTTTCTTTTAGATACTAGCGATGATGAGAAAAACACCTTGGATGCCCTGCGCTCCACCCTGGGACTTTCTGTAGCAAACCACTATTCATATGCTGTGGTCATGAATCACACGTTAGCCAAGTTTGATGACTACAACGCTGAAAATGTTGAGTGGGTCCGCGATATGGAAGGCGAAGTCTTTACAACTGAGCAGGCTAATGTTGATACCAACGGCCTAACTGCGGTCACGTTGGAAGAGGTTGGGCAGAAGCTCAGAGATATGGACGTTATTGTTCCTTACGGCAACTAAAGGTTTACATTATATACGAAGGAGATACTAATTATGAAAATTTTGAATGTATATCGCTCGGCACCTTCTGAAACAACCCAGAAGCTGGTTGAAATCGTTTCCGAGGGAAGAGAAAGCGACAGCTTTGATCTTACTGCAGATAATCCTGATTACGATGCATTGGTAGATATGGTTTTTGCTGCTGATCAGACAATCTGCTGGTGGTAGGAATATTTTTGACCAAACATAAAAGGGGCCTCTTTTAGGAGGCCTCTTTTTGTTTAATTTATCTCAAGTGACTAAAAGCCAGGTTAGTCGTTGGACCTCCCCGTGGCACCCTTTATATCTGTAATTATCCCTAATCATAACGGCGCAAAAACAATTGGGTTGTGCCTGGAAGCTGCATTTAAATCAGATTACTCCGACTTTGAAGTAGTTGTTGTTGATGATTTTTCTTCTGATGACTCCACAGCTATTATTGAAAAATTTCCCTGCCGGCTCATTCGCCTAAATGAACACGGAGGTGCTTCAAAGACAAGGAACACCGGGGCCGCAAACAGCAGAGGAGAGGTCCTTTTCTTTATTGATGCCGACTGCCTTATGCAACCAGACACCCTTGCAATGGCTGCGTCGGCTTTCGGAAAAGAGGGGCCTGGAGCCATCATTGGCGGAACCTATACCATGCTGCCCTATGATCAAAATTTTTTCAGTACCTTTCAGTCAGTTTATATTCATTACTCAGAAACAAAAAACCTCGATAATCCTGACTATATAGCTACACACGCCATGCTGATTGCAAAAGACATTTTTCAAAAAAACGGTGGCTTTGATGAAAACTTTATGCCCATACTGGAGGATGTGGAATTCAGTCATCGTCTGAAAAAAAGAGGGGCCAGATTGCTCATGGATAAGAATATTCTGGTTCAGCATATTTTTAATTTCAGCCTGGTTAAGTCAATGAGAAACGGCATTAGAAAATCAAAATACTGGTCCATATACTCCATAAAAAACAGGGACCTGCTTTCTGATTCAGGAACGGCCTCGCTGGAATTTAAATTCAATGTAATATCCTGTTTTATTAATATATTGCTCATACTTACTGGTATTATCCTAAAAAGCTGGGCCGTTGTCCTGCCGGTTCTCCTGCTCTTTTGCAGCAGTCTGTATCTGAACAGGCAACTCATCTCGGCGTTTTTTGAATCCAAAGGACCTTTTTTTGCAATCTCCGCCCTGCTATATTATAGCTTTGTCTATCCTTTCGCTGTTGGCATTGGCGTCTTCAGCGGTATTTTCAGTCAACATTTTGGATTACGGCCATGACCTTTTCCCCTTTCCGGCATCTTGATTCAATCGTATGGAAAAACCGCCCAATCCAATTTACTTTTTTTCTTACCCGCAGGTGTAATGCCAAGTGTCCGTTCTGTTTTTATATTTCCCAAAAAGACGCTGCTGTATCTGCTGCATCGGAGTTATCACTTGCTGAAATTGAAAAAATAGCCCCTCAGCTTGGAACACTACTGTGGCTGGCATTTTCCGGTGGTGAAATATTTCTGCGCTCTGATCTGGTTGATATTACAACCCTTTTCTACAGGATTAACAAACCGGCTATTATCCTTTTGCCCACAAACGGGCTTCTGACTGATACAATTTACAGCTCAGTGGAAACCATCCTTAAGTCCTGCCCAGAGAGTTCCATTGTAGTCAAGCTTTCCCTCGATGGACCGGAACCGGTCCATGATGAACTGCGAGGGGTTTCCGGGGCTTATCAAAAAACACTTAAAACCTGTGAGGCGCTGGG
>CP070776.1:1527141-1541465 GCA_020346205.1 Deltaproteobacteria bacterium | reverse complement strand
TTGCTCCGGCCACAATCATCTTCGGTCTGTGTTCATGAGACACACGTTCCACTTCTTCCATGTTGATCATGCCGGTTTCCTTGTCAACACCATAGGAGATAAAATTGAAGAGCTGACCTGAAAAATTGACCGGGCTGCCGTGGGTAAGGTGTCCACCATGGGCGAGGTCCATACCTAAAACCTTATCCCCGGGGTTCAACGCGGCAAAATAAACTGCCATATTTGCCTGGCTGCCGGAATGTGCCTGGACATTAGCATATTCGGCCTGAAACAGTTCCCTGGCCCTTTCAATGGCCAGATTTTCTACAGCATCTGCATAATCACATCCGCCATACCAACGCTTGCTGGGGTAGCCCTCGGCATATTTATTCGTAAAAATTGAACCCTGGGCCTCGAGAACCGCTTCACTGACAATATTTTCGGATGCAATGAGTTCGAGTTGATAGCGCTGCCGCGCTAACTCATTTTTTACGGCACTGTATATTTCAGGATCTTGGCTTTTCAAAATTGACATAGTTATCTTGGAACTCAGGCAATAGAAAAAATATTAATGGTATCTGATGCACTTAAAACATATCAATCCGGCGCTGGTGCCTGCCGCCGGCAAAATCAGAGGTCATCCAGGTTTTAACTATTTCCGCTGCCAGGCCAGGACCAATTACCCTTGCTCCCAAACAGAGGATATTTGCATCATTATGTTCCCGGCTCATTTTGGCGGAAAACATTTCATTACACAGTGCTGCCCTGATTCCCGGTATACGGTTTGCGGCCATGGACATACCGATACCTGTGCCGCAAATCAGGATACCACAATCACATTTACCATCCTTTACCAATGTACTCACAGATTTGGCAAAATTTGGATAATCTACTGAATCAGTCGAGTTGCATCCCTGGTCATCAACATCATGTCCCAGTTCTGTCAAAACTGAAACTACGTTATTTTTCAGATCAATGCCACCATGATCACAACCAATGGCTACCTTCACGGGTCACCTCATCTATAAAACAAGCTTTATTCTTCTAACTTCTTCATGGCTAGAACTGCATTTGTACCACCAAACCCGAAGGAATTAGAAATTGCAGCTCTGATCTCGGTCTCTCTTGCCTTGTTAGGCACATAATCCAAATCACATTCAGGATCAGCGTTTTCCAGATTTATTGTGGGAGGAATAATCTGATCCCTGATTGATAGAGCCAGAAAAACGGACTCTATACCACCGGCTCCTCCAAGCATATGACCTGTCATGGATTTAGTGGAACTTATGGCTAGTTTATAAGCATGCTCGCCAAAAACAGTTTTTATTGCCCTGGTCTCCACTACATCATTTAATGGAGTGGATGTGCCATGGGCGTTGATATAATCAATATCCTCTGGGGAAAGCCCCGCATCATCAAGAGCCATCTGCATGCAGCGTACCGCACCATTCCCATCCTCCGGGGGAGCTGCCATATGATAGCCGTCACCACTTAAACCGAAACCGACTACCTCGGCCAGGATATCCGCTCCTCTTGCCCTGGCATATTCCAGCTCTTCCAGAATCAGCATTCCGGCACCTTCAGATATGATGAAACCATTTCTATCCTTGTCAAAGGGCCTGGAGGCCTTTTCCGGCTCATCATTTCGCTGGGAAAGTGCTTTCATGGAATTAAAACCGCCTACGGCAAGTGGGCATATTGTTGCTTCACTGCCACCCGTAATAGCTATATCACAATCACCCCGACTGATAGAGCGAAAGGCTTCTCCTACAGCATGAGTACCTGCGGCACAGGCAGTTGTTACTGAGAGGTTGGGCCCTTTTGCCCCATAAATTATAGACACCTGGCCGGCACTCATATTTGAGATAGCCATGGGGATGAAAAACGGTGTGATCCGCCGCGGACCTCTTTCCAAGAGAATTTGGTGAGTTTTTTCAATGGATATCAGGCCGCCAATACCATTACCTGTAAAGACACCAACACGATTTTCATTGCTCTCATCAATGCTTAGGCCAGAACTCTTCAGGGACATTCCAGCTGCTGCAATCGCATACTGCACAAAGGCATCAAGATGTTTAGCAAGCTTAGGTTCAATAAAATCAATCGGATTGAAATCATTAACCTCAGCTGCAATCTTCACAGCATAATCACTGGCATCAAACTTCGTGATATGGCTTACGCCGCTTTTACCAGCGCAAATATTCTGCCAACTTTTATCTGTCCCGGTCCCCAATGGAGTAACCAGGCCAGTGCCTGTCACCACTACCCTTCGTTTTGTCATACTGCACCAATCAGGATAATTGTATTCTGCAAACAGCGATGCCGCTTGGGTAATAAAAAAGTGAGAGCGCAGCATTACACGGCGCTCACACTGTAATGGCCCTGCTTGCTTTTATCTGATATTAACCAACTTTATTTACGTGATCGATAGCATCCTGAACAGAGGTAATTTTCTCCGCCACTTCATCAGGTATTTCTATGCCAAAAGCCTCTTCCATTGCCATGATAAGTTCTACAAGGTCCAATGAATCTGCACCAAGATCATCAACAAAAGAAGCGCTCGGCACCACCTTATCCTTATCAACACTCAACTGCTCAACAATGATATCAATCACTTTTTCTTCTGCCGACATATTCAATCTCCTTAAGTATTTGTTGTCTCGTTAGTGATTATATATAAAGCATATTTGCTCAAATAAATAAATGTATCTAGGAATAATTTCAGCAAAGAATCGCTAAAAATTAATTATCCCATGAACATTCCACCGTTAACATGAATAGCCTGGCCGGTCACGTATCTCGCGTCATCAGAGGCCAAATAACTCACTGCACTTGCTATATCTTCAGGCTCGCCCAGGACTCCCAGCGGTATCTCTGCAAGAATTTTCTCCTTTACTGCTTCAGGTAATTCACTGGTCATATCTGTATCAATGTAGCCAGGAGCGACACAATTAACCGTAATGGAACGTGAGGCCAGTTCCCTGGCGCTTGAACGAGTAAGCCCAACCAGGCCGGCCTTGGCAGCAGAATAATTTGCCTGACCTGCATTACCTGCAAAGCCGACAACAGAGGTGATAATTATTATCCTGCCCCAGCGCTGTTTCATCATCGGCCTGCATCCGGCCTTTATACAGTTGAATGTGCCTTTCAAGTTTACTGCCATGACCTGGTCCCAAGCGTCTTCTTTCATGGTTGCCAGCAAGCCATCTCTGGTGATCCCTGCATTGCAGACCAGGATGTCTATCCTGCCGCATTCAGTTGTAATCTGCTTGAAAGCTTCCTGTACCTCGGTTGTATCTGCCACATTAAATTTCAGTACGACACATTCGGAACCCAGGGCTTCAACCTGAGCTTTGGTTTCTTCAGCAGCTTCAGGTCGGCTGACATAATTTATTACCACCTTGGCTCCCATCTCAGCAAGACGCAGACAGATGGCTCGGCCAATTCCTCTACTACCCCCTGTAACAACTGCTACTTTTCCCGCCAGACTCATTATCCCTTTTTCTCCTTAATCTTTTCTATCAATTTCGGTACTACCTCAAACAGGTCTCCTACTATACCATATGTGGCAACATCAAAAATGGGGGCATCGGGATCCTTATTTATAGCAACAATGGCCTCTGAAGACTGCATCCCCACAACATGCTGAATTGCTCCTGATATTCCACAGGCTATATAAAGTTTTGGATTGACCGTTTTACCTGTCTGCCCTACCTGATGAGGATAGGCAATCCATTCAGAATCAACCGCGGCCCTCGAAGCTCCAACTGCTCCTCCAACAGCATCAGCAAGCTGCTTGATGAGCTCAAAACCTTTTTCATTATCCAGGCCACGGCCGCCTGCAACAATAATATCACCCTCGGTGATATTAACCTGGTCCTGCTCCTCAAGAACATTGCGCAAAACTTTTACTTTTGATTGCATGCGCTCAGCTGGAGGCTGATAATTAATAATTTCTCCATTTCTAGCAGAATCATGCTCTATAGTTTTCATTACCCGAGGTCTGACAGTTGCCATTTGGGGGCGGGTATGCGGGCATTCAATTGTTGCCATGATATTACCGCCAAAAGCAGGTCTTGTCTGCAGCAAAACTCCGTCTTCAGGCCTGATAGCCAGCTGGGTGCAATCTGCAGTCAAGCCGGTAGCCAAAGCAGTGGCGACCAGAGGTATAAAAGAGCGGCCGATGGCTGTGGCACCTGCCAGGACAACTTCAGGCTTATGCTCCAGTATAATATCCTCTAAAATATTGCCGTAGATCTCATCTGTAAAATATTCAAGGGCTGGATCATCAACCTGGTAAACGGTATCAGCACCAAATGAAATCAAATCCCGGGCAGCATCACCAAGACCTGAACCTAAAAGAACAGCACTCAATTTCACTTTCTGCTGGTCAGCTAACTGGCGGCCTATACCAAGGAGTTCAAATGCTACAGGAGCCACTTTCCCATGCCGGTATTCAGCAAATATCATAATGCCAGACCAATCCGCCAGATCAGCCTGTACAGCTTTCTCTTTGGACTCAATGCTTAAAGCCTCTACTTCACAGCTGTCCACACAGGTACCACAGAGCGTGCATTTTTCATTGACCACGGCAATGCCGTCAATTACTTCAATAGCATCGTACGTACACTCCTCTTCACAGACTCCGCAGCCTATACAGGCCTCTATATCAACTCGCAGCATAATTACAGATACGGTTCAAGTTTGTTTACCAGTTGTTCAACCTGTTCATCCACAGTACCTTCAAGCATTGCCCTTTCACCTTTAAACTCTGGGGCAAAGACCTTAACTACCTGGGTTGTTGACCCGGGAAGCCCGATGCAGTCGTCCTCTGCTCCAATATCTTCTGCATTCATGGTCTTTATGCTCAAACTCTTGGCCTTCATTTTTCCTTTCAAAGATGGAACACGCGGTTCATTTATCTCTTTGACCACGGTCAGCAGACCAGGCAGCGGGATCTCTATTTCATCGTAGCCATCATCCATCAAACGTTGCAAGGAGAGAACCTTGTTTTCCAAACCGGTTATTTTCCTTACATAACTGACATAGGGAATATTCAAACGCCTGGCAAGACCCGGGCCAACCTGTGCTGTATCCCCGTCAATGGCCTGTTTACCGCATAGAATAAGATCAAAAGGGCCGGTTTCTTCAATGGCCTTGCCCAGGGTATAGGTTGTGGCCCAGGTATCTGCACCTGCAAAAGCACGGTCGGAAACGAGCACTGCCTCGTCTGCACCGCATGAAACAGCATCACGCAGCACCGCTTCTGCCTGCGGCGGCCCCATACTGATAACAGTCACTGTGCCACCATGCTGTTCTTTCAGGCGCACAGCCTCCTCCACAGCATGCCGGTCAAAGGGATTCATTATCGACTCAACCCCTTCACGGGCCATGGTATTTGTTTTTGGGTCCAGACGAACATCTTTGGCGTCAGGAACCTGCTTAATACAAACGATTATTTTCATCTCAGGTATATTCCTTGTTCAGCTCCTGGCCTACGACATTTCGCTGTATCTGATTAGTTCCCTCGTAAATCTGGAGAATTTTGGCATCGCGCATCATCTTCTCCACAGGGTATTCACGCATATACCCATAGCCTCCTAAAACCTGTACGGCATCGGTAGTAACTTTCATTGCCACATCGGTGGCAAATACTTTACACATGGATGAAGCTTTGGACATGTCCTTGGGATGTTTAGCTATATGTTTGGCAGCAGCATAAACAAGAGCCCGGGATGCCTCTATCTCAATAGCCATATCAGCCAGCATGTGCTGGATAGCCTGAAAAGAAATGATCGGCTTACCGAATTGGACACGCTGTTTGGCATACGTGACAGACTCGTCTAATGCTGCCTGTCCTAATCCCACACCAAGGATTGCAATTCCGGGCCGGGATAGATCCAGGGTTTTCATAACTGTAATAAATCCTGATCCCTGGCGTCCTATTAAACGATCCTTGGGAATCCGGCAATCCTTGAAGATCAGCTCACAGGTTGCTGAAGCCCGGATACCCATTTTCTTCTCTTTTGGCCCACATGAAAATCCAGGGTCAGTGTCTTCAACCACAAACATGGAAGCGCCCCTAGCTCCCTTGCTCTTATCGGTCATGGCAACTACGGAATAAATCTGAGCTTCACCGGCGTTGGTTATCCACTGCTTGGTACCATTCAGCACCCATTCGTCACCATCAAGTACTGCGGTAGTCTGGATCCCTGATGCATCACTGCCGGCATTAGCTTCAGTGAGGGCAAAAGCTGCTCTCCTTTTCCCGCTTGCAACTTCAGGCATGTATTTCTGTTTCATTTCTTCACTGCCGGACAATAAAATTGGATAAGCTCCCAAGGCGCTGGCAGCATAGCTTGTTGCAACGGCAACACATCCACGCCCGAATTGCTCAAGAGCCAGAACGATCTCAAAGCACCCGCCTCCAAATCCCCCGTATTCTTCAGGTATATAGAGGCCAAAGAGATCTGCCTGGGCCATCTCATTCAGAATTTCAGTGGCAAACTCTTCATTTTCGTCCAATTCTGCCCGTTGTGGGATAATTTTCTCATCAGTAATCTGACGGGCAATATCAACGATCATCTGTTGTTCTTCAGTTAAGAAATAGTCCACTATTATCTCCCCTTGTATTAAAAACTCCAAAATATTTAGAAAGCAGAAATAACCAAAATTTATACTCTCTTCTCTACCTTGCAGGCAAGCTCAAAAACAAAAAAAATTCCTTCAGGATTAAGAGAGTGCTCTACCAACGCCAAAGTACCACTCCCCAGGTAAATCCTCCCCCGAATACGCTGAATAACAGCAAATCCCCTTTTTGCAACCGCCCTTCACGGTTGGCTTCATCAAGAGCTACAGGAAGACTGGCTGCGGAAGAATTACCATACTTTTGTATGGTAGTGTAAACCTTATCAAATGAGAGATTGACCCTTTCGGCTAAACTCTTGAGAATCCTTATATTCGCTTGATGAGGAATCAGTAGATCAATATCATCTAGTGATACCCCTTCCCTGTTGAGTAAATTTTCAACAGCATCGCCCATTTCACGGACAGCATACTTAAAGACATCCTTGCCGACCATATTGAATGCCGAGCCGTCACAAAAATTGTTACGGTCTGGAATTGTGCCATAATCAACAACCGGACAGTAACGACGCGGAACCGCATCCAGACTCAACAGCCGCCAGAGGCGCCCATCGCTATAAAGTTGGCTTGCAAGCAGACCCTCTTCAGATGAACTGCCTGTAACTACACTGGCACCCGCCCCATCCCCGAATAGAACACAGGTATTACGGTCTTGCCAGTTTACCCGGGATGAAAGTGTCTCAGCCCCTATAACAAGGATCTTCATGTCAGGAGCATTTTTCACATACCTGTCTGCAATCTCAAGGGCATATACAAACCCTGAACAGGCAGCGCTGACATCAAAGGCGAAAGCGTTCTCAGCACCAATTTCCTTTTGAACAAGGCAGGCACAGGAGGGCATCACCATTTCAGGAGTGATGGTGCCAACAATAATCATGTCCAGTTCCGGGGCAGTGATGCCGGCCATCTCCATTGCCCTGGTAGCTGCCTGGGTCGCCATATAGGAGGTCTCTTCACCGGCGCCAGCTATTCTCCGGGTCTTAATTCCGGTTCGGGTGGTTATCCACTCATCACTGGTTTCAACAATCTTTTCCAGTTCCTTATTGGTCAAGATATGCTTCGGCAGATATGAGCCAGTACCAATAATAGTTGCCTTGCCGCTCATTCACCCTCTCCAGGTTTTGTGACAGCATCGTAGTCCTGTTGTTCTTCATCGACCTGATCCTGGTTAAACTCTGATAAGATCTGCACTATATGGTCGTTTACTTTGCTGCGAATCATTTCTCCGGCGACCTTTATGGCATTTTTAATGGCTTTTGCATTGGAACGGCCATGACAAACAATACCTGTACCATTGAGCCCTAATAAGGGAGCACCACCATATTCAGCATAGTCAACCCTTTTACCAAAATTTCCAAAAGCCTTTTTGGCCAGGAGGTAACCCATTTTTGCCATAAAGCTCTTCGACATCTCAGTACGCAACATTGACATAATAGCCTCAGCCAATCCCTCACTGACTTTCAAACAGACATTACCTACAAAACCATCACAGACAATAACGTCAACATCACCTTGGAAAATGTCCCTGCCCTCAACATTTCCTATAAAATTAAGCGAACTTTTTCTGAAAAGTTCGTGGGCACTCTTAACCAGGACATTTCCCTTTCCTCCCTCTTCACCAATGCTAAGCAGGCCAATGCTTGGTCTCTTGATCTGGAACAGGTTATCTGAAAAAGCCGCACCCATAACACCAAATTGAAACAAGTGCTGCGGACGACAGTCAACATTTGCCCCGACATCCATCATAACCAAAGGTTTTTTCAGAGTTGGAAATATGCTGGCAATTCCGGGCCGTGATATCTTTTCCAGCCGCCCCAGTGATTTAATGGCTGAGGCCATTGTCGCACCAGAATTTCCAGCGCTGACAACTGCTTCAGCTTCACCTTTCTTGACGTGATCAAATGCTCTGGCTATGGACGAGTCCTTCTTTTTACGTATCGCTTCAAAAGGCGACTCATCCATGGATACTGTTTGTGATGCATGAACGACATGCAGCCTGGAGGCAGGCAAAGACTGGTGCTGCAAGATACTGTTGAGAATAGTCTCGTCACCGAAAAGAATTACTTCCAGATCAGACTCCTCAACAGCCTGTATCGCCCCGGCGACCATCTCTTCCGGGCCCAGTTCGCCACCCATGGCATCCAGGGCAATACGCAATGTCACGTTCTACTCCAGTTCTTCTTCAAGCTTAATTACAGTTCTATCCTTGTAGGTACCGCAGCCGCCGCAAAGCCTGTGAGAGAGCTTCGGTTCCCCGCATTTGGGACAGCTTGAGACAGACGCAGGAGTCAACGCATCATGGGAGCGTCTTTTCCTCGTTCTTGAGTAGGAATGTCTACGTTTAGGTAAAGCCACTTTCTAACCTCCTGATATATATAAAATTTTTCTTTACAGTATATTTTATGAAGAACAACAGATTTCTTCCTAAAAAACTACTTTACACTTGACCAATACTAAACAGCGGAGACTATAAAAAATTATCTATGGTTGTCAAGTCAAATTTCCTGTAAAAGCGCTCTTTATCGCAACTCATGAGACTTTTCTTAATCCAACCATGAACATACACAACCGCATAAATTTTAATTAAATGTCCATACTACGAAAGGCTATATTATCTATTAAATATTATTCTTTGCCAAAATCTTATGATTACAAGCAGTTGCATGGAGGTGTTCTAACATTCCGCAGCCAGCTTAAAATCGCCAGCACAATAAAGAAATTAACAGAAAAGAGACTATAATCTCCGGCCAAACCAGGTATACCCCAGGACCTCTCCATTAAATACCCTAAGGGATAACTGACTACTATTGAGGAAAGTGCAAGGTAACCAATGGTATGGGCGAAAAACAACAAAAAAGCTGTTAGGAGTTTTCCCATTCCTGGGAATACATACTCTTTCAAGCGTCCAAGCATACGTTCCATAATAAGGAGAAAATAGCCCAAAACTGCTCCTGGCAGGAGGGTCCAGAGAACTAAAGAGAAATCAACCTCATAGGCATACGAAAAGAGCAAAGAGATAGAAGCAGTTATAAATAAGTATGCCAGTACCATGACAGTAACGGCATATATACTTACTTTCAAAGCGTGTCCGTCAAATATCCTGGCCTTGGACACCCTGCGGAACCTGCCCCTTTTTTTTTCCTTTATTCCTGAGTGCATCACTGTGTTTTTGATGATCTTTGAGACGAAGGACTGCTTTTTTGAGTGGATACGAGAAATAGATGTTTCAAAGCAATTCAGAAATACGGTCCCCCGCCTTTCTTAATCGCATACTTATGATGTGGAGCATATGTTTCATAAGCTTGATGGTAAGCATAGGTCTGTTCAATATGAGGTCATTCATTTTCTGTGCAGTAAGAACGAGCAACTTGCTGTTTTCCATGGCCACAATGGTGTTAGAACGCGGTCCTTGGTCAATAAACGCTCCTTCACCAACCATAGTTCCCTTATCCAGAATGGCAATAACTATTTGCTTTCCCCAGTAGCCGGTCTGCTTCTTAACAGCCAGCTTCCCCTCGACAACAAACCCCATGTAATCCTCAAACTCGCCTTCCTTCATGACAATGGCATCCTGCTCCCACTCTCTTAATTCCAGGTAAGGGCAAAGCTCTCCAACCTCGTCTGAGGACAGAAAACTGAAAGCCTTCTTTATATCTTCTGCTTGAGGATCGCAGTAAGTACAATTTGTAGAATCCATAAAAACAGACTAATTTGACGATTCTGATTTTTCAATCTGTTTTGAGATCTTTTCCACCAGTCCGGCAAACTGTTCCTTTCTTATGATGGAGTCAAAATCTCTACGGTAATTAACTATGAGGCTGACATTTTCGATCTTTAAATCATAAATCAGCCATTTGCCATTGTTCTCCTTTAACCTGTATACAATTGGGATCTCCAGGTCATTGTCAATAATATCAGTATAAATCATGGCCTTGTTGCCCTTTACAAGCTCTTTCTTATAAACAACCTTCTGGTTATCATAAGAATCGATCTTACCGATATACCGCTGCTCGACTAGATTAGTGAACAATTCGACAAACTCGTCCTGCTCTGCTGGGGAAAGGGTCTTCCAGCTTTGACCAAGAGAACTCCTTGCCATTGCTCTAAAATCAAACATATCAATAACAATATTGAGGATAAGTTGCTGCCGTTCGTCTTTTTTCTCCGGCCCCTTTAAATCATTTGACTGTAAAATCACCAGAATTTCATTCACAGATTTTTGCAACTGCTCCATGGGACCTGTATTTGCTGTCACAAAGGTTCTGGAGGTAAAAGTAAAAATTGCCAAAAACAGGAATAAAACAATAGGCATTGTCTTATTTTTTAACAGATATTTATGCATACCAACTAACCTCGAATCTAATTATTAAATAACTTTTCCATTAACTTTATTGATTATTTATGAGTCCATTTCTGTACTGCTGATAGGCGTCTTTTACTGCCGTATATGGATCCAGAGCAGTCTCGGTAAACAATTCATAATCTCCAAGGGTCAGGGCTGTATAGTTCACTTTTTCAAAGGTCCAGGCCCCTATGACCACACCCAGGTCAGCATCAAGTAAAATAATGGGATGCAAATAAGCATCACCAAGCTTACCTATAGAATCCCGGAAGTTGGAGGGCCCTAAAAATGGCCAGTTAATATAAAAAACCCCTCCTGCACCGTAAAATGCAAGAGTTTGGCCAAAGTCCTCGTAAGAGGAACGCAGGCCAAAAACATCCCTGGCAAAGTCACCAAGCCCGAATATACCTACAGTTGAGTTGAGGGCAAACCGTGCCAACTCTTCTGACGAGTCTCTCACTTTCCCCTGCAACAGGCTATTGACAGCTCTTGCAGGGGTTTGAAGATTGTCAAAAAAGTTTCTAATGGCAACTTGCAAATCTTCCGGGATAAAGCCTGAATAAACTGTGGCAACCGGTTTCAACAACCAGAAATACAACTTATCATTAAAATGAAAAAAGAAACGGTTGATCGGTTCCAGAGGGTCGGCCAGGGAGTCAGCTGTCTCCCACTCCTCTTCCCAATTCTCCTCCTCCCATTCTTCGTCTTCTTCTCCAGAGCTACCTTCATCGATTTCGACAGAAGATTGAGCAGGTTCTGAAACAGCAGGTATATCAGCTTTATTGTCTGCCCATGCATGGGTTACCACAATATTGAGCAGCAATAAGACAAGGCCTGCATGCAGAACTATACCTCTTTTAAAATATAAATAGTCAACAACGATCATTAAGCAGCCGTTAGTTTGAAAATTCTACAAAACCCGCACAAAACGAATTAATCGGACTCAAAGATATACTTGCTGACAAGTTCTTCAAAATCAATGGCAGCTTCGGTATCAAAAATTTCACCTCCATCTGCCAACATTTCCTCATCAGCTCCCTGAATTATTTTAATATACTTATCTCCGATTAAACCCTGAGTTCTGATTGAGGCAATTGCATCAGCGGTAACCTTGATATCCTGATTGATGAGCATTGTGACCTTTGCAAGGTTCTGTTCCCCCAAAGAAATTCCAGAGACCTTACCAACATTAACTCCGGCTATTTCAATAGTCGCGCCGACCTTGAGGCCTGAAACATTATCAAATTCCGCCTCGATCTGATAGTTTCTCTCCAGGCTGAAAACGGAAAACTCGCCCATTTGTGTGGAGAGGTAAACAAAAGCCAGAAAGCCTGCAAGCATGAATATCCCAACAACAAATTCAGTGTTTATTTTCTTCATTATTCATTTTCCTGTCTGCTTTGATAAATATGTCCCATGGTCACCTGAACAAAATCCTGGATAACCGGATCAGTGCTCCATTGAATCTCCTCTGACGAATTAAAAACCTTTGCCTGCCCATCATGCATGACTACTATCCGGTCGGCTAAATTGAATATCTTCGGTATATCATGGCTGACAATCACCGAAGTATATCCCAACTCCCGTTGGATTTTATGGAACAGACGGTAAATTTCCAGTGACCTGGTCGGGTCCAATCCTGTTGTAGGCTCATCAAACAGCATTATTTTCGGCTCCAATTGCAAAGCCCTGGCAAGCCCCACCCTTTTCTGCATGCCACCGCTCAGTTGAGCTGGATATTTTTCTTCATGCCCTTGTAGATCAAACTGAGCCAGAGAAGAAGTCACTCTCTCACGGATCTCTTTTTTGTTCTGCTTGGTCTTTTCTCTCAGCGGCAGGGCAACATTTTCAAAGACTGTTAGAGAGTCAAAAAGAGCAACGCTCTGAAAAAGCACACCAAATTTTTTTCTAACCTCACTGAGTTCCCGTCGGTCCATCCTTGTTATATCCTCACCATCCACCAGGATCTGACCTGAATCAGGTTGCATTAAGCCGAGAACCAACTTAATGGCCACGCTTTTTCCCTGCCCACTGCCTCCCCCGATGACCGTTGTCATACCGGGCATAATACCGAAATTCACCCCTTTAAGAACCCTTTGAGTTTTCCCGTTTGGGTCTTCAAAGGACTTGTGAATATCAATAAATTGAATGATCGGTTCACTCATGACATGCTCGTAAATAGTGCAAAAGCAGAAAATCGCGTTTCAATATTATCAACATGCTAAAATCAGATTACCTGTCAACTCTTTGCTTGAGAAGTCGGAGTTTATACCCTTGTTGTCATAAGTGCTTATCTCTAAATCTCACTCCGCTTCCTATCTTCGTTCCCAATGGTCATAACAGCATGGCGGTCAGCAGATAATCCCAGATCAAAATGCTAATAGACGAGAGCACCACGGCCTGGGTTGTCACCCGGCTGACACTCTCTGCCCCGAAACCGGAAAAACGTATCTTCTCCAGCTGAAATCCCCTGCTCGTGCAGACCCAAACAATAATCAGGGCAAAGACCACCGATTTGATGATTCCCAGGTTTATATCCTTGTTTAGAACACTTTGTTCCAGACCTGAAAAAAAAGCCCCTGGATTAACATCAAGCAATATGACCCCTGATATATAACCGCCAAAGATCCCCACAACATTGAACATCAAAGTGAGCAGTGGGACTGCGATCATTGTGGCCAAAAACTTTGGCGTGATCAGAAAACGATAGGGGTCTATTGACATACATTCCAGAGCGTCAATCTGCTGTGATATTCTCATAATACCAATTTCTGCACACATAGCCGATCCGGCCCGGCCGGTGACCATGAGTGCAGTTAGTACGGGCCCCAACTCACGTATTAGACTTAAAGCCACAGCAGATCCCAGCAATCCTTCGGAGCCGAATTGGCTGAGGGTGTAGTAACCCTGTACTCCCAGCACCATACCAGTGAAAGCCGCAGTAAAAAATATGACAAGAAATGAATTCGCCCCAATCAGTTTAATTTCTTTGAGCAGGGCCTTATGCCTGAAAGGACGCTTAAAAAGACCGAATATCGTAAATAAAAGGAATAGCCCCATTCTCCCCACATCAGAAACGAAGTATAGGGTGTTGGATCCCAGGCTCTCAATCTGTCTGACTATCATATTTCGATTTTCCATTAATTATATAGAATGATAGGCATGGGTGTTCCTGCAGCAATAACTTTTTGCTCTTCTTGAGGGTTTGTAAATTTCCCTTTTATTCGTTTATGTTACAAAATATTTATTAATAACTGTCTTGACAATCATATTTAAAGAAAAAACAATTCATTGACAATAGTTATTATCTATTTCAAAAAACAGCTTGTCTTTCTCATTATCAGGTATATGCCTGTCT
>CP070776.1:1520131-1527041 GCA_020346205.1 Deltaproteobacteria bacterium | reverse complement strand
GACAGCAGTCCCTGTGAATTGGCTTTTGTTGCTGTGCAGAGGCTAGCAGCCGCACATGTCAATGATAAAAACTGGGAAGCTGCCGCTGATGTTTATAAAAAGTACAAGGCTAACTTTCCGAGTATGAATGAGCGGTTCGACAAGATAATTAGCCTGCTTGAAACGCCTGAAGAGAACCTGCAAAAGACCAGGCTCGGTTCCGGGGTGAACACGAGGGGGTCTGAATTCAGGCCAATTATTTCTGCAGATAGCCAGACACTTTATTTTACGCGCAATAGAGGCGAAGAGGCCGGCAGGGAGGATATTTACTATGCAGCCAAACATCGCCGCAAGTGGCAGAAAGCAGATAATGTTGGTCCCCCAATTACAACTCCAAGCTATGAAATGATCCTGGGCATTTCTGCAGACAACAACAAGATGACCCTTATGGGCAACTATCCAGGATCTTTGGGGCGCGGCGATATCTTTTATGCAGAAAAAGGAAAGAACTGCTGGAAAGAAATAATGCATTATCCCGCCCCCATCAACTCGGAACATTTTGATTCTGACGCAATGCTTCCTGCTGACGGCAGAACCATACTTTTTGTTTCAGACAGGCCTGGGAATATTGGCGCCTTCAAACCAAAGGAAACTTTGTTTCATGGCAGTTATGCCGGAAATACAGATATTTATATATATGCTGAAACACCAGCAGGTGAAGGTGAGCTTATTAACCTCGGTGCAACTATAAACACCCCCCATGCTGAATACTCGCCCTATCTGCACCCTGATGGCAAGACGCTGTACTTCAGTTCTTCAGGGCATTATGGGCTTGGCGGACTTGACGTGTTTGTTTCCACCCGCCAAAGCAATTCATCCTGGACCGAGTGGAGTGAGCCTGTCAATCTTGGCAAGGAGATAAATACCCCATTCAACGACTGGGGCTTTCAGATAACAACTGCAGGTGACCTTGCCTATTATGCGTCTGCAGAAAAGAAGTCAGAGTGCTGGGAGGGAGACATAAGCACACCCAGATCAGGTTGCGGTCCCAGTGACATCTTTGCTACACAATTACCAGCACTGGCAAGACCTGCAGTCGCAGTTGCAGTTTCCGGTACAGTCATGGATCCTGATAAAAATCCCCTTGAAGCTGAAATTGTCTGGAATGACCTGACCCTGAACAAGTCTGCGGGTATCGCCAAAAGCGATCCGGATTCCGGTGAGTATGTCATTGTTTTACCTGCTGGGCATAAGTATGGATATTCTGCGGAAAAAGAGGGCTATATGGGAGCCTCAGCAACTTTGGATTTTACTGATATAACAACTTATACCGAATACAAGCATGATATTGTGCTTTATCCGCTGGGCACCCTTGTTGATGAGCAGATCACGCTGGAAATGAACAATATCTTTTTTGATTTTGACAAATATTCGCTGCGTTCAGAATCATTCCTTGAGCTGAACCGCTGGGTGAAGGTATTCAAAAAGCATCCTGAACTCAAGGCTGAGATCCACGGGCATACATGCTGGATCGGCACGGAGGAATACAATCAGAAGCTTTCAGAGAGGCGGGCAACGGCTGTTATTAATTATCTTGTAACCCAGGGAGTTGCCAAGAACCGGTTGAGTATGAAAGGCTTTGGTGAAACCAAACCTGCTGCCAGTAACGATACCCAGAAAGGACGTGAAATGAACAGACGGGTAGAGGTCCTTTTCGTAAAATAACGAGTAGAAAACTCCCAATATAAGCCAGTCACGGTTACCGTGGCTGGCTTTTTTATTTGAGTAGATCAGACCAGTCTTGCTGCAGGAACTTTAGCGCTTCGTAATTGGTGGGGTCAAGATGCATGGGGGTTATGGAAATTTTGTTTACACTTATGGCAGCCGAATCGGTATCCTCACCTGCGTCGAATGAAGGAGTACCACCGCCTATCCAGTAATGTTTTCTGCCCCATGGATCAAAAGTTTCCTTGATGGCATCCTCATAGAGCCTTCTGCCCCTCCTGGTAAACGTTACCCCGGCGATCTTATCTGCAGTCGCATTTGGCACATTGACATTGAGCAGTGTGTCCTGGGGCAACCCTCTCTCCAGTAAGAGGGCGGCAAGTTTCACCCCAAAGTCAGCCGCTGTTTCATAATAAATTGGCCCTTCATCTGACAGGGCCAGGGACAATGCTATGGACGGTATGCCGAGCATGGTGGCTTCAATAGCCGCTGAAACCGTTCCTGAGTAGCTCACATCGTCACCCAGATTGGCGCCCGGATTGATACCTGAAATCAGCAGGTCCGGTTTTTCGGCCAGTATCTTGCCGATGCCTATGGTGACGCAATCCGTTGGAGTTCCGTCAATTGAATAGATATCTTTGTCCAGTTCCCGAACCCTCAGGGGCCTGTTCATGGTCAATGAATGGGAGGCCGCGGAGTTGTCTCTGTCCGGGGCGATAATGACAGGTCTGCCAAGTTTCTTTATTTTGCTGAAGAGAATTTGCAGCCCGGGAGCATGGACCCCGTCATCATTGGTTACCAGGATGTGTTTCATATCATAGAACCTTGTGTTGAGGATTTATTTTTGTTTGGTCCAGCTTTCCAGATCGGCCGGCCAGGTATTGTTAAGATAAAAATCCATCTGCCGCCTGTAAAAATCATGGTTGGGCGGATCAAGATTACTAGCTGTTTTCTCTGCGTCCAGAGCCTCATTGAGCATATTGTTAGCCCAGTATGCTGCAGCCAGAGTATCAAGTATATAACCAGCTGTCGGCCTTAATGAGTTAGCCTGTTTTGCCAAATATAGAGCTCTGTCCGCATCAAGCACTTCCGGATCATTGGCAGTAATAAGCAGCCAGGCTGTATTGTTTAATGTTTCAGGGTTATCTGGTTCAAGGGCCAGAGATCTTTCATAAGCAGCCAGAGACTCTTTTTCCTGATCCAGTTCCTGTTTGAGATCCCCAAGCAGCCTATGCCAGACAGCTTTATCCGGTTCCCTCCGGGCCTTTTGCTGCAGCACAGACTCAACAAACTTGATATTTGCCTCATCATCAAGCTCCATGGGCATTTTCCAGAGTATCCCTGCGCTAAACGTCAATAAGGTTAGAAAAAGTATGAGGCTTCCATAGACTTTGCGATCATGGCGGGCAATTAAAGATTGGTCCAAGGAGCATTTTTCCAGAAAATCAACACGCTGGCCTATGCCGAAATGGTGCCAGCTTGGTTTGTTCCGTATATTCCCGCTCAGCCAGCTGATTTTTTCCAGTGAAGATATGAGAGGTGTACTGTCGCCAAGCGCCTTGAATACAGCCAAATCTGCCTGGCGTTCGAAGTTTCGCATGAAAAAGCCAAACACATAGCGGAAGTAGACAAGCATTATCACAAACATCGGGACGGTGCCCCAGAAAGTTAAAGCTGCTTCAGGGTCTATCCCGGCAAAATTTATTATCTGGTAAAAAAAATTTGAGTTTAAGAGCAGGTAAAGCAGCGGGCTGGTGATTAAACCTGCCACAAGCCCAAAGCCAAGGAACAGCAAGAGATAAAGCTGAAGATGGTATTTTTTTATATGGCCGATCTCGTGGGACAGGACAGCTTCAATTTCATAAGGAGAAAGGGCATCCAGCAATGCCGGTGTAATGAGGACATACCTGTATCGTTTCGATAATCCCATGACCCCTGCTGTCAGCATTTTTCCTTCATACAGGGGCCAGAGCATGATATCCGAGTATTTGAAATTCTGCTGCCGGCAGAACTCTTCCATATGGGTCCTGGCAGGACCGGCAGGCAAGGACTGGCAGTTCCATAGATTTTTTATGAGTGCCGGGAAGATAATGGCCAAAAGAATAAAGAAAAGCAGAAAAAGGATTGTCTCTCCCCACTCAGAAGACGCAAGCATACTTGACAGTGGGCCGGGCAGTATTTTCAGAAAATCGGCAATAAAGTTGATTATGAGCCAGGGCAGCACTATGGGGAGATTGAGCTTGATGTTGTTGCTGATAAACTCTTTAGCAGAATAAAGGCGGCCGAAGATTTTCCCATAATTTTTTCTGGCAGCCAGCCAGAGAAGTGCAAGATAAAAGAAAAAAAGGCATAAGCCGGCAAGACTCAGGAGTGCAGGTAGATTTCCATTAAAGGAAAGAAAGGAGATATAATATTTGATATCAAGGACGTAGACATCAATAGCAAAAATGAAAATGGCAAGAATAGAATACTTCTGTTCAATAGCAAAATATTGCTTATCATTGGAAACCCTGTCACGTGCGTGAGCTTTATGTACAAGGTAGTGGTAAGCGGCACCTTTGAACATGAAAATAAAGAAGGCAGCAGCAAAAGGTATTTGAGGAGCGTCCGGGACACTGCCGGTGGAAAAAATGATAATGACAGTGATGAGATAGAGGAGATTGTTATAGATCAAGGTATTAACCGGTAATTTAGGTTAAATTCGTTATTAAAAGCGGGAAAATTTCAGCCTGGAACTGAGCAAAACTTATATGAAAGCATAGAGCCGGTCAAGGGAAACAACCATAATAGAAGCTGCTCACTGGAAGTAGAAAATCTCTTTTAAAGTCCAACGATTTAGCGGTTGACAAAAAAGACTCACTGATGTAATAAAACGAATTCGGTTTTTTGGGATGGGCCTATAGCTCAGTTGGCTAGAGCCACCGGCTCATAACCGGTCGGTCCCTGGTTCGAGTCCAGGTAGGCCCACCAGCTAAGCTGCCCATCTATTATATATTGAATAATTGAGCTTTCGATAGTGTGCATTGCCCTGCCGGGTGTCAGTATGCAGCTTTTGAGCCTATTGCAGTAAGACAAAATGAAATGGCAGGTAGTTTGTAATAAAATTGCGGTTTCCAGGTTCTATCGCATGAAGGAGTGGCCCTGGAGGTTTATTCTCCGAGGAGTAGCCGCAGAAAACTCTCAGAATGTATGAAAAGGTACACCTTAACAAGAGGTGTGCCTTTTTTCTTTATGGTAATTGACAGTAGGTTTTAGGGGTAATATTGGGAGAAATGTTTGTAAAAGACTTGCTAAATACTCTTGATGAGATCGCTGCCTTTGGCCTGGCAGAACAATGGGATAATGTCGGCCTGATGCTGGGCGACCCGAACAAGTCTATCAACGGTGTTCTTGTTGCTTTAGACCCCACCGAGGAGGTCCTTTCAGAGGCACTTCAAATCGGGGCTGACTGCATTATTACCCATCATCCTTTGATATTTCACCCCCTCAAGGCAATATATACAGATCAGCCAATGGGTAAGTTTTTACGCAGGGCCCTTGAAACTAACATTTCAGTAATCGGTTGCCATACAAACCTAGATCAGGCTGTTGGGGGGGTCAACGATGTGCTGGCCAAAAGTCTTGGTATGCTGGATTCCAGGCCCCTTATGCCGGCAGGGAATGATCCTGATGCAGAGGCATCAATAGGTTTCGGCCGTGTTGGCCGTCTAGCCGACCCGTTAAGCCCGGAAGCATTCATAGGATATTTATGCGATTTTTTTAATCTGCCAGTTCTGCGGGTTGCAGGGCAGCTGCCTGATGAAATAAGCACTGTGGCAGTATGCGGCGGCAGTGGTTCTGATCTGGCGGAAACGGCATATGCCAGCGGAGCCCAGGTTTATATAACTGGAGAGGTAAAACACAGTACAGCCAGGTGGGCAGAGGCAGCAGGCTTCTGTATCATTGATGCCGGCCATTTTGCCACGGAAAATCCTGTGGTCGAATCGTTGGTTGAAGTTTTGCAGAATGTTTTTGCTGAAAAGGATATCAGTCTCCCGGTAACGCAATCAGCTAAGCAGCAAAACCCCTTTGTTTACCACCAACCGGAATCTTGAGTTATGAAATTATCAGGACCTATGGAGTCCATAGTCCTTTAGAATGAGAAAAATAAAGCTTACATTTAAAATAACGAGTCTATATATGACGCTAAAATCAAGGAGACAACCAATTGAATGAAGAGATAAAGCAGTTAACGGAACTGCAGGTTATTGATCTGGAAATCGCCAAGCTGGACGCTGAGATCAACGCTGAGCAGGCAGCACTCTCTAAAAGGGAAAACGCATTTAATGAACGCCAGACCTCTATTGAGGAGTTGAAAGAAAAGGTTGAAGCAGCTGAAACCCAGCGCCGGGAGCTCGAGGCTGAACTGTCCGATGAAATGACCCGGATCAAAGAACGCCAGGCCAAGATGATGCAGGTCCAGACAAATCGGGAGTACCAGAGCTTGCTTAAAGAGATTGAAGACGGCAAGAAAAGTATCAAGGAAAAGGAAGAGGAAGTTGTCGGGATCATGGAAACCAGTGAAGCCAATGTAAAAATTATGGCGGAACAGGAAAGCCTGATAGAGGACGAAAAAAAGGAACTGGCCGAGGAAAGTGCTAAAGTCCAGAAGCATGCAACTAAAATTGAAAACAAGAAAAAGAAGATCGTTACCAAGCGTAATGCTAAAGCAAAAGATATCAAAACAGCTGCCTTGAGAAAATATGATATGCTTCGCACCAGGCGCAACGGCAAGGCTGTTGTCGGTGTGGTCAACGGTATTTGCCAGGGATGTTTCATGAGTATTCCTCCCCAGCACTTCAATGATATTATGAGAGGAGACAGGATACTTAACTGTCCAACCTGTCAACGTATCCTTTTTCATCAGCCTGAGAGTGACGAGGAGTGAAATCCAGGCAGTCAAACTCGGGCAGAAAAAGTCGGGCTGCATTCATACTTGAAGCTCTTGCAGAAAAACTTCCTGACCATATCCTGCAGGAATACTTCAGGGATATTTCAGCTGACCAGGTAAGAAAAACTTTACTGGATACAGCTGAAACCCTTGGCCCTGTCACTAAAGACCAAGTAATACCATCTCGAACTAAAGCCCCAAAAAAGCACGCTAAAGGTAAGGATTGGAGCGGGAAACTTAAGGGGATGGCATTGCATTTATATACTGACGGAGCCT
>CP070776.1:1516925-1520031 GCA_020346205.1 Deltaproteobacteria bacterium | reverse complement strand
AGCCGTGGTACATATCTCCTTCCCGTACAAAAGCATCATCCAGTAAAGCCTGCTTGCGTCCTTCACCGATGATCACCATTGAAAGCATCGGCTGTTTAGGTTCCTGTTTAACTTTTTTTCTTTGTTGAAATTTCTTTCCGGGCCAAAAGAAAGGATTTCTTAAATTTTTATCTTCAGCATCTATGTAAAGAGCACCCTCACCAATACCGTTTTTCTTGATCACGGCAAGGGTATCAACTGCTACTATGGCATCATCCTGCTCAGCTTTTTCCTGGGCTTCTTCTGTGGGGATGTAAGTTGTCTGTACAGGAGTCATGCGCATAAGCGGCATGATGACAAATATATTTACCAGGATGAGGACCACCACCAGAAAGAGCAGCGCCAAGCCTATGTTTTTTATTAAGCGCTCCATCACCCCCCCTCTTCCTTTGTTCCAAAAAGAGGCTTCTGCTGCCTAGCAGGAATAAGCAAGGAGGTCTGCAGTGTTCCTGTTATTTTACGCTCTCCGGTTGAACGAAGTTCCAGGTTGCGGACAACCAGCGGATAATAGTCCTGGTCCAAAATGAGTGAAAGAAACTTCCTTGCATCGGACAGGCGGGCAAAGGAAAAATCAAAGGTAATATCATGCTCGAATAGCGGCACCGGCCTGTTGATATATTTTCTGGCGCCCTGAATAGAGACCTCTGCATCTACCTTATTAAACTCTGAAGCTTTTATATAATCCAGGAAACTGGCCAGAATCACCTCGTGGTCTTCATATCCTTTTAGTATCTTTTCAGGTACAGAGGCAACAATCTCGTTGTACTCATTTTGCAGACCAACCAGATACTGCTGCAGTTCATGCTTGGTTAATGACAACTGCTCTATTTCCTGCTGCAACCGCAGCCTGTCATTTTTTGATCTAGCCAGGTTGCTCGTCTGGGCGCCATTGTAGAACAGGAGTTGAACCAAAACCAGCACACCCACAATACAGAGAACAATTTTCGTCACAATGCGTGTGCTCATTTACTCTTTTCTCCGGGGATGAATTGCAGGGAAAGCTGAAAACTTATGGTCTTTGCATCCATACCGGCCTGACCCAGGGAATGACTGACATGCTTTATGTCAATGTTGGCAAATGAGTAAAGAGCCCGGCCGAATTCCCGTAATATGTCAAGACGTTCCTGCCAGTCCTGTCCTTTTATCTTGCCTGTTATTGAGCAATTCCAGATGTTTTCTCCTGGTGTCATACTGAAGTTGTCAAAAACCATTTCTGGGGGAACAACTGCAGCAATCTGCTGTAGAAATCCTATAAACTGAGGCTTTTTGTCAAGAAAAGCTGACTGGTAATACTTCTTTCTGCCTTCAATGGGCTTAAGCTCGGCAATGGCAGTATCAAGATCATTAATATCAAACCTGAGTTCCTGCATCCGGCTGACAAGGTCCTGGTGGGATTGGGGACCGGGAATCCTCAGGGTCCATAGTCCTGCCAGGCCGATCAATAGCAATAAACCAATGAGTGCTGCTGTTAGAATCCTGTCCGCCTTGCGCTCCTGGATCTCCTGCTGGGGCAGGAAATTGAAGGATTCATTTGCCCATAGATTACCCAAGAGGTGAGCATTCTCATTAAATTTTTCTGACTCGATCCCATCTGGTAAGCTACCTGAAAGGCCATAGTGCAGTGAAGCTTCCAGGTTCTCAATTGGAAAATTTTCAAATATATTCCGCAGTCTGTCATCCCCTAGCAGGTATATGTCTGAAGGAGCAGGTTCCCGAAATTTCTGCTTGAAGTAATTAATGGTCATCATTACTTCACGGCTTATTTCCGAGGAAAAATTTGCTGCTGCTATTTGATCTGCATCGGGCCCTTCCACTCCGGGCAGACCATAGGGCAATGTACGGGCAATTTTAATTACTCCGTTCGCATCAACAATGGTAATAACAGCGACACTTTCTCTGACCCAGAGCAGCAAAGTATTGCCGGTCGGATTTTCAGAGTGCATGAAAGCACCGGCAAGAGCGGCAGGGAGAGCATAAATATATTTCACCTTCTTCCTGAATTTATGCAGAAGGTGAAAAACTGATTCTATATCTCTTTTTTCAATGGACTGGAAAGCGACTAACGAGCTGGCATTACCATCCTTAACCACATCGCGGATGTATTGGAACCTGGCGTTGATCTTGGTGTCTGGTCTTTTTCTCTGGACTGAGCTTGTGATGAGAGAGTGAAGATAGCGCTCCTGGACCTTTGGAAAAGTCTCCCATTCATATTGGGCTGTAGGGAAAAGACCGTTTATGTATATCTCGTCAGCCCTGAGGCAGGAAGCCTGTAAAGATTCACTTGTGAAGGCAAAGGAAGGTGACAGGATGAAACTGCCGCTTTGCGACCTTTCCAACTCAATAAATTCAGCAGAACCGTTTATATAACTGATGCTTACAATTTTTTTACTCATCACCACTCCCTAATTGAGCAAAACCGAATTAGGTTATCATTTATTACGTGGTGATGCAATAGAATCAAAAGGATACCTTTGGCAAATAATTGAAGTCAGTCTTATGGCACAATATCATCATTATCTCCTGCAATACCATTGGGACCGGTTGAAAAGAACTTATGAAATCGCACATCAGAATTTCCGTAAGTCGAGGCATCACCCCAGGCATATTCATTTAACCAGGGATCAAGCAGTATTGTATCTCCCAGTTCGTAGTAGTCAACAATAAGCTCTGCAGCTGTGTTAACAGTATTACCGCAGAAAGAATAAGAAGGGGTTATGGCATCAAGTGTCGCGGTAGAGCAGTTCGGGTCATTTGTGGTGCCGGTTTCAGGGCACCCGAAGGCAGGGGCACAACCATTTTCATCCAGGCCGCCACCAGAGTTGTTATCCACACCTGCAAACATTTTATCCAGGGCCTGCACCTTGCTCTGGAACACTTCCAGATCATTCATGACAATGGCCATTGCCTGTTCGTGCACAGAAATGGGAAGGACTATATCATCACCCGCAGTAGTATAAGGACTGCTTGAATTGAGCGTCTCAACTTCCTGGTCCGGCCCGCCGCTGACTATGACTCCGGCAACATCCTTACCATCCACTGATATGCCGGTAATATCCGTTCTGGAACT
>CP070776.1:1494087-1516825 GCA_020346205.1 Deltaproteobacteria bacterium | reverse complement strand
CCCGATAATAAATATTGTTGCTCTTGCTCTTGACAATGGCCTTGTAAGCATTGATAAGGTAGAAAGTTGCTTTGACCCTTTCAGTATAACTGTGTTGCGCTACACCAAAATTCCTAGGAAAAAAAACCCTTTTAAAGAAAATGAGATTCTTGGCAATATTGCGCAGGTTTTTCTTGCGGCCGGCAATAATGGTTCTGTTTTCATAAAAATTTCCTACCAGATTCCAGATATTATCATCCAGCTTGAGAGGCTTGCCGGCAATAAAGCTGTTGACGATCATGGAAACATCCTTATTGCCTATACGGTAGGTATAGAAGTTCTTGATCGATTTTTCCTTGTCCGGGATTTTGCCAAGCTTTTCAAGAATAGCCTTATAATCTTTTCTAACCGTACGTCCAATTATTATGTCGGCATTGCGGTTCTTGTTTTCAATGAGAAAATCCAACTCAGCTGAACTTATAAGCGGTGTATCACTGACGATAATATTGACCTGTTTCTCCCAGCTGTCATCATTTACGAAGTATTTTCTTAATTGATCCCAATTGACATTTTTTATGGAGTCCCAGTTGCTTACCATGCTGTGCAATGTGTTACTCTCACGGGAAAGATAGGCAAGATAGGTGAAGAAGAAACTCTCAACAATATTATCCCGTTCCTCAACAATGACAAGCCACTTGCGGTATTGTTTTACATGTTCTGCCAGGATATTCTCCAGGGAGTTCTTGTCTCCCCAGATATAGATATCTCCTATGCTTCTGGCCCGCATTGCAGCCTCAACCACATACTCAAGGCAGGTTTTCCCGTGGAAATCCATATAGGGCTGAAACTCATTACCGACCAGTTTAGCTCCGCGGGTACCTGCACCTATGAAGACAACTTCTTTCTCCAATTTTCCTCTACAGGTAAATTAGCAGCAGTCTTTTAAAAAAATTCCAATATCTTGCAGAATATTATCCTTATCGTGCACATCGTGCCATATAATTTCAGGGTCATTGTTAAACCAGGTATATTGTCTTTTGGCATAATGCCTTGTATCCCGTGCTAACAGATCGAGTGCTTGTGCCCAGGTCCAACTGCCATCTATATAGTTCAGCATATGGCGATAGCCAATGGACTGCATGGCCTTGAGTTCTTTGCCATACCCCATTGCCAAGAGTTTTTTCACTTCAGCAAGCAAACCTTCATTTGCCATAAGCTGGACACGTTGATCAATACGCGCATACAGTTCTTCCCGCGGTCTTGTCAGGCCGATCTTGAGGACCTGATAGCGGGTATTTCTTATCTTGTGGTTTTTGAGATGATTGGACCACGGAAGGCCCGTGGTATAATATATTTCTAATCCCCTGATAATCCTTTGGGTGTCATTGGGATGGATGCGTTTACCAGATTCAGGGTCCACTTCTGCAAGTTCCCTGTGCAAGGCCTCATTCCCCTCTTCCTGAATTCTCTGCCGCAGCTTTTGTTTTAAGGAATTGTTCTTTTCTCCCCCTCTTCCGGATTCATCTTCAGCAGCATAGATATTTTCATCGAAAACACCTTCGAGCAATCCCTTGAAATAAAGCCCTGTTCCTCCCGCCAGCAGCGGAATATGTTTGTGGCTGTAAATTGTCTCGATGGCTTCCTCGGCATCTTTAATAAATCTGCCAAGGGTATAATTATCATCCGGGTCAACAACATCGATAAGATAATGTTTGATACGGGACCTTTCAGCAGTTGTAGGCTTTGCTGTTCCAATATCCATATACCTGTACACCTGCATGGAATCGACTCCGACAATTTCACAGGAAAAATTTTCTGCTATCTCCAGGGAAAGCTCGGTTTTACCCACCGCAGTCGGTCCACATAAAACGAGAAGTTTTTGTTTTAGGCTATTCACAAGTAAACTAAGAATTTAGTCCAGGGTTATACGATTAACCAAGCCAGCATATTTTTTAGGCCCTATTCCGGCAATCTGTAATAATTCATCCTTTGATTGGAAAGGACCATATTTATTCCTTCTCAGCACAATTCTTTCTGCCAAAACAGGTCCAATTCCCGGCAGTGAAATTAAAATTTTTATATCAGCGCGGTTTATGGGAATAGGTTTGAAAAAAATGTTTGCCACCTGTGGCGGCAGGCTTATTTGCTTGAGTTTATCCTCATTGGTTTCAACTGCATACACTAAGGAATTTAAATCTTTGGAAGGTTCTTCTAGAAAAAAAGAATCTATTGTGGGAAATCTGTTTTCCAGCTGTTCCGGCTTAAAAAGATAGAGCCCTTCAGGCACTTCAGCGGTACCGGCAAGCCAGACATACTTTTCTGTAATAGCTGTAGGGGGCTGAGAATTGTTTATTAAGAAAAAATCCGGACGGCTGGAAAAAACTATTACCACAAGAATAAAGATTGCCAGGACAAGGAAGACCAGAATATTTTCTGTTGATCTCTCTTTCAGCAATTGATCAGCTGAATGAAGAGATTCATCTTCATTAGTCTTGCTTTTTTTCATCCTTCATAAGTTTGTAAGTAATGGAATCAACCAGTGCTTGCCAGCTCGCTTCAAGAATGTCATGGGAAACACCTACGGTGCCCCATTCAGACTCCTGGTCACGGGATTGGATAAGGACCCGCACTTTGGCCCCTGTCCCATGCTCACCGGCCAGAACCCGGACTTTGTAATCAGCCAACTCCATGTCTTTCAATTTCGGATAGAAACGCGTCAAGGCTTTACGTAAGGCCTTGTCCAGGGCATTTACAGGTCCTTCGCCTAAGGCGGCGGTGTGCACCTCACCTTCGCTTCCAACTTCAATGCGGATTGTTGCTTCATCCTGTGATGGAGCGTCCATACTGGTTTTCTGACTGATAACCCTGAATCCTTTCAGGTCAAAGTAATGTCGTTTGGTGCCCAGGGCCTTGCGCATTAGGAGCTCGAAGGAGGCTTCGGCACCTTCATATTGAAATCCCTGGTTTTCCAGTTCTTTGAGTTCCTGGACAATGTTGCTGACCACAGGATCCTTGCTGTCCAGATTGAGGCCGAATTTTTTGGCCTTATACAGGACGTTGCTTTTGCCTGATTGGTCTGATATGAGGATACGCCTGACATTTCCCACCTTTTCAGGTTCTATGTGTTCGTAGGTGATGGGATTGCGTTCTACTGCCTGAACATGTACACCTCCTTTATGGGCAAATGCAGATCTGCCTACATAGGGCTGGTATTTATTATGCGGCAGGTTGGCCAGTTCGTTGACAAATCTGGCAGTCTCATAGAGGCTTTCAAGATTTTTCCCTGCATTCACCTGGCACTTCATTTTGATTACCAGGCCTGGGATAATTGAAGTGAGATTAGCGTTACCGCACCGTTCACCAAAACCGTTCATGGTTCCCTGGACATGGGATATACCCATTGAAACAGCAACGAGGGAATTACCTACAGCTGTTTCAGAATCATTGTGAGCATGTACGCCCAAAGGAATGACATACCCCTTACTATCCAAGTGCTTGTTGACAGCTTCTGTAATAGCCGGGATCTCGTTGGGCAGAGTGCCGCCGTTGGTGTCGCATAGCACTAAACACTCAGCACCTCCCTCCACAGCTTTATCAAGTGTGGCCAGGGCATACTCTTTATTCTGTTTAAAACCGTCAAAAAAGTGTTCTGCATCGTAAAAAAGATGCTCGACATTGGGTTTAAGATACTGCAGGGACTCGACAATGATGGTGAGATTATTCTCAAGTGATATACGCAGAGCGTCCCTGACATGTACATCCCATGTTTTGCCGAAAATTGTGATGCCGGGAGTTTTGGCAGCAATAAGGGCCTGCAGGTTCGGGTCCTGGTCAACCGGTTTGTTGAAATTTCTTGTAGAACCAAAAGCTGTGAGCTTGGCGTGCTTAAGCGTATGGTTCTGCATGGTCTCAAAGAATTCAACAGCACTGGGATTGGAACCGGGCCATCCGCCTTCAATAAAATCAATGCCAAGCTCGTCTAATCTGAGGCAGATGCGGACTCTGTCCTCTACAGAGAGGTTGAAGTTTTCAGCCTGGGTTCCGTCGCGTAATGTCGTATCGTATATTTCTACTCTGTGATTCATAGTATCAGTATATGTAAAAGTTTATTCTAAATCTTCCCTGTCCAGGGCAAATGCCTCGTGGAGAGCCCTGACTGCCAGTTCAGTATATTTCTCTTCAATGACGCAGGAGACTTTTATTTCAGAGGTGCTGATCATCATTATATTAATGCCCTCATTGGCCAAAACATGGAACATGGTTGAAGCAATACCTGAATGGTTACGCATGCCCACCCCAACAATGGAAACCTTTGCAATATTATCTGCACTGCTTACATCCTCAGCTCCAATATCAGCCGCAATCTTCTTTAATAGCTCCAGGGCTTTATTGTAATCGGTGCGGGGTACTGTGAAGGTCATATCAGTTATGTCCCCTTCCCTGGTATTCTGGATGATCATATCAACCACAATACCCGCATCGGAAATGGGCATAAAAATCTTTGAAGCTATGCCGGGCTTATCAGGCACCCTGGAAATAGTAATACGGGCTTCATTTTTATTGTAGGTGACCCCAGAAACCAACATGGACTCCATTGCTTTTTCCTCCTCAACCACCCATGTCCCCTCGGTTTCAACAAATGTTGACCGGACATGCAGTGGAACTTTATAGCGTTTTGCCAAACCAACTGACCTGATATCAAGAACCTTTGCTCCCAAGCTGGCCAATTCCAGCATTTCATCATAGGAAATGCGTTCTATTTTCCGGGCTGAAGTGCAGATACTTGGATCGGTAGTATAAACACCTTCAACATCGGTAAAAATTTCACATTGATCAGCCTTTAGAGCAGCGGCAAGAGCTACTGCAGTAGTATCAGAACCTCCCCTGCCCAGGGTTGTAATATCACCATTTTCATCCACACCCTGGAAACCTGCTACAACTATTATTTTCCCCTGTTCAAGGTGACCTTTAATCTTATCCGTATCAATGGACTTGATCCTTGCCTTGGTATGCAGGGAGCTGGTGAGTATCTTTACCTGATCGCCAAGAAAGGAAACGGCATTATATCCGGCAGCCTTTACAGCCATGGCAAACAGGGATATGGTCACCTGTTCGCCTGTTGAAAGTAAAACATCCATTTCTCGGGTATCCGGCTGGTCCTGCATGCTATTTGCAAGAGAAAGTAGGCGATCGGTTTCACCTGACATGGCGGAGAGGACTACAACCATCTTGTGCCCCTGACGGCTATATCCTAGAACCCGTTCAGCAACGGCCTTGATTTTTTCAGGATTACCGACCGATGTGCCACCAAATTTTTGAACAATAAGTGCCATTTTTTAAAAACTCATTATGAAATTAAATTGTAAAACTTTAAGACAGCACAATGTAAACTTTATTGCCAAAAAAGCAACAATGTTTCCGTTTTGGTTGCGATATAATACGATTCTATTATATTTCCACCCAAAAACAAACTTGTAATACAATTCAGATGCTGTTAGAAAAGCGCAAGTTTTAATAATACTTAAATCAACTCATACAATGGATTCAGGAAAAATACTTACAAGTTTTGCTGTGAGCCTGTCGTTCTGGATAGCTCTTGCCCTGTTATTGCTTCTCTCCAATGGAGAACTCAGTGATAGTGCCATTGCTACTCCCATTGCCGCAAATATTGAAAAGCAGGATTCTTCAGGAAATCTCCTCCTCCCTGATAAGATTTTAATTCCTGAAACAAAAATAGTACCAACCTTTCATAAAGAGATTGCCGGTGAAATTATAAATGGTGAAAGTTTCGATCAGGCAATGAAAAGACTGAACATTGCCGATTCTATCAGATCCGTCGTCATTAAAGGATTTGGTACAACTCTTGACTTTAAGCTGCTACAGCCCGGTGACCGTTTTACTATACGTCTGGATGAAGACAATTCCATAACTCAAGCAACCTATACTTCCGGACTGTTGAATACCCTTATTCTTAAACCCAGTGGAGATGGTTCGTACCTGGCAAGCAAACAGCCGGTACCGCTTGAGTACAAAATTGAAAGGGTTGCCGGTGTTATTGAATCCTCGCTTTATGCTGCTTTTGTCGCTATGGGAGAAGAGCCCAGGCTAATACATGCCTTTGCTGATATTTTTGCCTCTAAAATTGATTTTAACACTGAGACCAGATCCAACGACAAGTTTGAATTGCTCGTAGAAAAATATTTTAAGGATGGTGTTTTTGTCGGCTATGGAAAAATTCTTGTAGCCCGTTACCAGAAGGAAGATGTCAAGTTTGAAGGCTATCACTTTACATCCGAAAATACCCCTGCCGGTTATTTTGATGAAAATGGTGAAGCACTGGGAACCTGGTTCATCAGGTCGCCTATTCCATTCGGCCGTGTAACTTCAAGGTTCACAACGAGGCGCAAGCATCCTGTCCACGGAGTTGTTAAACCTCATCTAGGAATAGATCTTGCTGCTCCAAGAGGAACACCGGTAATGGCGACAGCCGAAGGCAAGGTTGAATTTATAGGCAGGAGAGGTCCTTATGGGAAAGCTATCATCCTCCGGCATCATGGTGGATATAAAACATATTATGGGCACTTGAATGGTTATAAGAAAGGGCTGAAAAAAGGCAGCACCGTAGCCCAGAAAGATATTATCGGTTATGTGGGATCCACCGGTTTATCGACTGGTCCACACCTAGATTACCGAATCAAATACAACGGAGTTTTCCGGAATCCATTTGGGATAAAATTCAAAGCGAAAACTGTGCTGCAGGATGAAGATTTGGCACTTTTCCGTAGTGAAAGTGCGAAAACAGCCGAACTTTTCAATACAAATACCAATGAGAAAGTCCTGCAGGTCAAAAATGTGACCCTTTCTGAAAATCATATGATCTCCTTTCTGTAAAAAACTTCTTAGATGTTCATCTCTCCCCCATTCAACATTGTTCTCGTAGAACCTGAAATCCCCCCCAATACAGGAACTATAGCAAGGTTGTGTGGAGCGTCTGATACGGTGCTCCATCTGGTTAAACCACTTGGTTTCAGTACCGAGGACAAGCATTTGAAACGCGCAGGTCTTGATTATTGGAAGTATGTAAAAATTGTTTACTGGGACAATTTTGATGAGTTTTTAACTGCACAGGATGAAAAAAAGCTTTATTTCTTTACCAAGAAAACAGGCCAACCTTATACCAGTGCAGAATTTGAACCTGGAGATTTTCTAATATTCGGCAAGGAAACGAAAGGCTTGCCTGAAGAGGTAATAAAGCTGTATATAGACCGATGTTACACAATACCCATGAGCAACCGGAAGATCAGAAGCCTTAATCTTGCCAATGCCGCCGGTATAGTTCTGTATGAAGCCCTGCGCCAGCAGTCTTTATGGTAAAATATCTACAGAGTTAGCATTTCCGGTTAATCACAAAAAATGAATTATTTAATATAATTATAAAACTGAATTTTGGAGGAAATCTTTCATGCCTGACCGCATCTATAATTTCAGCCCTGGGCCTGCAACTTTGCCCTATGAAGTACTTGTCCAGGCAGCACAGGATATCGTAAATTTTCATGACAAGGGAATTGGGCTCATTGAGATGAGCCATCGCAGTAAGGAGTTCGTCCAGGTTGTTGAAGAATGTGAAGCTTTGCTCCGTGAACTGTTGTCCATTCCGAATAATTACAAGGTTCTTTTCCTGCAGGGCGGTGCTTCTACGCAGTTTGCCATGGTGCCGATGAATTTATTGGGAACTGGTAAAACTGCCAGTTATCTCAATACTGGAACATGGGCGAAAAAAGCTATTAAGGAGGCAAAATTCTTTGGCACGGTTGATGTTTCCTATACAAGCGAAAAAACAAATTTTGACAGGGTACCTTCTTCCGGGGACTATACTGTTTCAGCTGAATCTGAGTATCTGTATTTTGTGTCCAACAACACCATCTTTGGTACCCAGTTTCAGAGCATGCCGGAAACAGAAAAGGTAATGGTTTGCGACATGTCATCTGATATCCTGTCACGTCCCATTGATGTTAGCAGTTTCGGCCTTATTTTTGCCGGCGCCCAAAAGAACATGGGACCTGCGGGTTGTACAGTAGTAATAATCCGCGAAGATCTCCTTGAGAGGACTCAGGAAAACATTCCAACCATGTTTCGTTATAAAACCCATGCGGATAAAGAGTCCATGTTCAACACCCCTCCCTGCTTTGCCATTTACGCCATCGGGCTGGTATTAAAATGGCTGAAAAACAAGGGAGGCTTAGCGGCCATTGAAAAGATGAACCAGGGCAAGGCCGCCCTCCTCTACCAAGCTATTGATAAAAGTGACTTCTACAGGGGGCATGCCCAGGAGGATTCCCGTTCACTGATGAATATCACTTTTAACCTGCCCAACACTGAACTTGAGACAAGATTCGTTCAGGAAGCAACTGCGGCATCACTTGACGGCCTTAAAGGGCATCGCTCAGTTGGAGGTTGCCGTGCTTCTATTTATAACGCCTTCCCACGTGAAGGTGTTGAAGAACTGGTGAACTTTATGGTGGAATTTGAAAAAAGCAACGGTTGATATGATAAAATCAGGAGTTTTTTGTAACTAATCGTGAACTATGAAGGAAACATAATTCGCCCTCCCAGTGAGGCTCACAGTATAATACTACAGGTTTCCGTTGGTTGTTCTCATAATAAATGCACTTTTTGTGGGGCATACAAGGATGTGCGGTTTCGCATCAAGGATGATGAAACTATAAATGAGGACATTGCATTTGCTGCCCGCTATTGCAAAAACCAGAAACGGGTATTTCTTGCTGATGGAGATGCCCTCATCATACCAACCGCCAGGCTTGAAAAAATCTTTTACAGCATCAGGCAACAGCTGCCGTGGGTTAGCCGTATAAGCCTTTATGGTAACGCGAAAAGCATTCTCAGAAAAACAGTCGATGAATTGAAAAGGTTCAAGGAGCTTGGCTTGGACAGGGTTTATATGGGACTTGAGAGCGGGCATGATCCAACACTCAAGAATATAAAAAAGGGAGTAAATCCTGAGCAGATGGTAGAGGCAGCGGAAATGGTTCGTGAAGCTGAACTCTTCCTCTCAGTTACAGTTCTCCTGGGTATAGCCGGCTCATTGCAATCTGTTGAACATGCCAGGGAAACAGGTAGGATTCTTACGAGGATGAAACCGAATCAGATAGCAGCCTTAACCTTGATGCTTCTTGAAAATACCCCGTTGTTCAATGATGCTCGATCAGGGACATTCCAACTGCCTGACCAGAAAATGCTCCTTGAAGAACTGAAGATCGTGGTAGAATCAATTAAGCTTGACCGGGTTCAGTTTCAGGCTAATCATGCCTCAAACTACCTGCCGATTTCGGGCAGATTGGTTAAGGATAAGGAAAGTATACTGCAGATAATTGAGGATGGCCTTGCAGGCAAGCACAGTCTTAAAGCTGAATTGCAGAGGGGCCTCTGATTTTTTTATGAATGAAACGGATCTTACCAATTTATCACTGCCGCAACTGACTGAATATATTTTAAGCCTGGGCTTACCTAAATATAGAGGTGTCCAGGTTTTCTCATGGCTCTATCGGCCCAAAGTTTCTGATTTTTCACAAATGACCGACCTTCCAAAGGAGCTACGAGATACCCTTGCAGATAAGGCAAGCTTTGCTTGGCCGGAGATTGAAGTGGTAGAACATTCGAAGGACGGAACAGTCAAATATGGATTTAAGCTCAGGGATAATAATTATATTGAAGCTGTACTGATTCCTGAAGATGGCAGAAATACACTCTGCGTATCGTCTCAGGTAGGATGTGCCATGGGGTGCGGATTCTGCCTTACCGGAACTATAGGCATTAAGCGTAATCTGACACCGGGCGAAATAGTCGGTCAGGTCGTAAAGGTCAGGGACTGGCTTTATGAAACGGAAGACACATCAGCCGGGCTGAATAATCTTGTTTTTATGGGGATGGGTGAACCACTGGCAAATTTTGATAACCTTATAATTGCCCTTGAAATACTTACCGAGCAACGTGGCCTGGATTTTTCTGAGCGCAGGATAACTGTTTCAACCTGTGGCTTGGTGCCCAGAATTATAGAACTGGGACAGAAAACCAAGGTGAATCTGGCCGTATCTCTGCATTCAGTTGATGATTCGATCCGTTCCCGATTAATGCCCATAAATGAAAAGTATTCTGTGGATGAACTGCTAGAGGCCTGCAGAAATTTTCCCATGCCGAAACGCAAACGCATCATGTTTGAATATATCCTTATCAAAGGCCTTAATGATTCCAGAACCGATGCTGAAATTTTGGCACAAAAACTAAAAGGTATTCCATGTAAAATTAACCTGCTGCCCTATAATGAATCTGAAGAACTCCCCTATCAGCGTCCTTCAGATGAAACGATTGAGCTTTTTCAAAAAACACTTTGGCAGGCAGGATACACTGTACTTGTCCGTAGCAGTCGCGGTGGGGATATTTCTGCAGCCTGCGGTCAACTGGCCGGTAAAATGTTTTCTTGATAGTTATTTGCAATAAATAAAAGATTCTCTTCAAAATTTTATGGCTTGCCATAAAATAAAAAAAATAGTTTATCATCCTGTAATCAAAGTGTAATATAAAATATGATGTTCTAAATTTCTCTGGTAACCTGTTTCCAAGGCCAAATTAACCCAGGAGAAAATCATGGATTTGCAAGATATTATGCGAAAATACTTTAGAATCAGCGTAACGGGAAGCGAGGCCATCTCCATCAAGATTAATAATGTGCCGTATGATGTTGTAGATGTAGGCGATCGTGGCATTGGAATCCGTTTAGGTCCCGAGGATATTTTTGTCGCTGTGGATGATGAATTGCCCATTGAATTGAAAATTGAAGATCTTGTTTACAACCTTCAAGGAAAAGTAGTGCACATCAGTCCAGAAGGACCTGAGGAGTTTCTCTGCGGCATAGAATTCATAAACATTGACAATGATGCCAGAGAAAAGTTGATGGATTACCTTCAATCCTACCGGGAAAAAATATTCAAAGAAGAGTAACTGGTATTATTATTGCATGAAATTATGCGATATTTTTAATACTGGTGCAAAATGAATCCAAATTTTTTCAACTTATCAAAACGAAAGAAACGAGATGTACTCACAGATTTACTTTTGGGTAAATCAAGTGAAGGTATTATTAGCAAAAAAGAGCTTAATGCGTTAAATAAATTGATCGAAGGGCAGCCTGCAAAAAAAGCACCTGCAAAAAATAAGACAAAGCCTGTTAAAACAAGGAAGATTGCTGTTAGCAAAAGGCCTCAAAAGGTTAAGAAAAAAACGACCCATTATTTATCTCAGGAGATTTCTGAAAATTTAGATAAGGTCCAGATGGATATCCGTTCACGTTTACCTGAAAATTTACAATCCGGGATATCCAAGTCGCACATTGTGAATCAAGCCCTTGCCATAATATTGCAGGAATTTGAGGCGAAGGGGAAAAACAGCAGGTTGATGCAGACCATAGTACAGAAAACATAAAGGTGATTAAGAGGATTGCTGCGCTATAATAACTCAAATTTTTGGAGGCGGTAGAATGCTTGTCATTTGTCCCCACTGCAAAAAAAAGCATACAATTGACGAAAAAAAGATTCCTGCCAATGCAAAAAAGGCTCGCTGTACAAGTTGCGGCCAGTCTTTTGCACTTAATATTAAACGACCTGTAGAAGAAAAAAAGCAAAAACCGGTCAAGAAAGGCGATACCGTTGCCAGGAGAATTGGTGTATCCCTGAGTAAGGGTGGTGTCGGTAAATCAACCACATCCATTAATCTGTCAGCCGGTCTGGCCCTTGCCGGCTTCAAGGTTTTGCTTATTGATACGGATACCCAGGGACAGGACAGCTTCATGTTGGGAGTAAAACCCAAAGCTGGCCTTACTGAGCTTGTAACTGGGGAACTTGCACTTAAAGAATGTCTGACTAAGGCACGGGAAAACCTGTGGTTGTTGGCTGGTGGTAAGGCTCTTGCAGGAGTCAAGCGCATGATTGACCGCAAGGATTATGGCGGGGAGATGACTGTCAGTGAGGCTCTGAAACCCGTGGACAAAATTTTTGATTTTGTAATTGTTGATACTTCTCCTGGTTGGGATCCTCTCACTGTAAACGTTCTTTTCTATGTCAATGAGCTGATGATACCTGTAGCGCTTGAAATAATGTCTTTGCAGGGACTCAGTGAATTCTTACGTTCCATTTCTTCTATTCAGAAATATAGACCTGAACTCGGATTGAAGTATATACTGCCTACCTTTGAAGATAAAAGGGTCAAGAAAACATCACGGATCCTTAATAAGATTGGTAAGATATACGGCGAAAGGCTCTGTCATCCCATTCGTTATAACGTCAGACTGTCAGAGGCACCTGCTTACGGCAAGACCATCTATGAATACGCTCCTGGATGTAATGGTGCTCAGGATTACAGAGAATTGGTAAGAAAAGTAGCAAATGACCCCAAGCTTTTAGCATAAGAGTTATTATAACTTCGCTGTGTTGCAAGAAAAAGGAGCATACCTGGAAACCAGGTATGCTCCTTTTTCTTGCAGGCAAATATTTTCAATGAGATTTTTATAATTGGTAAACCAACCAAACAAAGAGACAAAATCCTACTATACCTATTATAATTGGTTTAACAGCAATCCATATATTGTGCATCCCTTCCGGGGATACTTGTCGGCGTTCTCAGCTACCCATGACTATTTCCTTTATTTAAAGTAATTCCTTTGTGGATTTTTCAGCTTTAATATTTATAAGCATCAAATTACAAATTTCCACCCCAAAATATAAAAAGGCATCAAAATTCTATACCTTGGGCCAGATAATGAGCAACAAACCAAAGAGAACAAGCATAGGTCCATTGGCAATATAAACTACATAAACCAGAGGGTATCTTTTACCCATGGTTTCCCTAATTTTGTTTCTGTTGAATATACCGGGCAACCAAAATACGATACTGATCACCAGCCCAAAGAACATCAGCATTATACCGGAGATAGTTAGGACCATAAGATTTTATTAAATGTTAATATTAATTAATTTATCGTACCTTCTTAAGCAAATTATTCAAGCGATCATATTTTACCTTGTCACCTGTCTTAAACTGAGTTCTATAAATATTTTCCAGGTACAGCTCTTCTTTTTTATTATTGATGAGGATTATTTGCTCTTCTGTTGCTTTTTTTATTTCATATTCCTGCCAATCATATGTCCGCAAAACCCCTTTTTTTAATTTATTGGTGGTAGCATTATACCTGACCAGATCCCCAACTTTATATTTACCTATATAAACACCCCTGCGTTCTGGGAATAAATTATTATCCAGAGAAAGGATTATTTGCTGGCCATCGTTACTTTTAAGGGTGATTTCATTACTGGTGGCCTCAACAACAGTATATTGTTTCCATTGTCCTGAATCTTTATGGGGTTGTAACTTGTTGTCGACAGCATCATAACGGACCTGGTCACCAATGCTGTACTTGTCCCTGAAATTTCCCTCTACAAAAAGAGTATCACCTGTTTTGTGCTGCAGCTTGATCCTGTTGTCGGAAATTGCTGCAATCTTATAATCCTGCCACCGGTAAGGCCGAAGTCTTTTTCGGACACTATCATACCTTACCTTGTAACCTACCTTGTAAGCTTCCGGATCTTTATCCACTTCAATGACATTGTTGTCATTGTCCTTTAAAATAAGGCTATTCTCGGAGATACTAATAACCTCAAAGGTTCTATAATAATTTTTTCTTTTTGCTTCGCTATGCTGCAATGCAGCAAAAGTAAAAAAGAAAACAACAAGACAAAATATTGTCAGTTTTTTCATAATAATTTTATATTAATTTGAGCGATTGATAATTGTTATCTGGTCATTTAAGGTCCAGAAATCATAAAGATAGCCGAAACCCAATAAACCGCCAGTCAGAAGGAATAGGATTCCGGTGAACCATTTGCTCATATACATCCTGTGTATGCCGAATATGCCTAGAAACGTCAGCAACAGCCAGGCTATAGAGTAATCAATGGAACCTGTGGAGAACCTTAGATCTGCCTGCCGGTCCAAGTAGGGAATGAGAAATAGATCAATAATCCAGCCTATTCCCAGAAGACCAAAGGTAAAAAAGTAAATCGTGCCCATAAGTGGTTTGCCATAATAAAAGCGATGGGACCCGGTAAAACCGAAAATCCAGAGAATATACCCAATTGTCTTGCGATGAGTATCTATATTACTTGTCATTTTTTCCTCTGCCCTGCCTGGAAAACAATTACTTTGTCACCTGTGATCTACCATTATAGATAATCCCACCTTCATCAACATATTGCTGTAAAACTGCTTTCGCCTCATATCTGAGTATATCTCGTGTAACAGAAATTGAACGGGATTGAAGATTTTGTATCCAATTGTCTGGTTTGTCACCCTCATCAAAGCCAATGCCTCTTGCATCTTCATCTCTGGCGCCACAGACTAAACTGCTGATTCCGGACCAGGGAATGGCACCTAAGCACATGGCACAAGGTTCTGTAGTCGTGACAAGTTCACAGTCTGGCACACCTTCAGCACTCAGGTCAAAGGTAGCTAGTTTCTGTTGGGCAAGAATGATAGCAACAATTTCGGCGTGCACGACCGAACAGTCTGACTGCAGGACAAGATTGATCCCGGGAGCTATTAGTTTTCCTGTGTTACATTCAAAAATTGCGGCTCCAAATGGACCGCCTTCATGTTTGATATTTTGTGCAGCCAGTTCAATTGCCAACTGCATTCGATCTTCAGTTTTCAGAAAGTTTTTTTCCGGGAATGAAATACAGCCTTCAACCCATTCGGGCATTTTTAGATTGTAAGAAGGAAATACCATATTAGCCATATAGTACGAGTTAATTTGAAGAGTAGAAAGATGTTATTAACTGAAGATTATAAACTGTAAAAATTCATACAACAGTATAATTAGTGAAAAGCTGTGCTGTAAACTAAAAAACAGAAACCCCGCTGTTCCTTGATACAGGAAAGCGGGGTTCTTGAAAAACTATTTTTAAAAAATAATTACTTCTTTTTCTTTGCTGCGGTTTTCTTTTTGGCAGTGGCTTTTTTAGTAGCAGTCTTTTTCTTAGATGGTGCTGCTTTTTTTGCAGCAGCTTTTTTAGGAGCCGCTTTCTTTGCTTTTGCAGCAGGCTTTTTGGCTGTTTTCTTTGCCGCCGGTTTAGCCTTGGCTTCAGCTTTTTTCTTGGGAACTTCTTTAGCCTTGGCTGCCGGTTTGGTTTTAGCAGTTACCTTTTTAGGTTCAGGCTTGTCTTCTTTGGGTTCTGCCGTAAGTGCTCCTGTTATAGCCTTGGTGAGTTTTTCTTCAATAACACCGCTGATATATTCCTGGGTAAAGATGCCCTCTTTGCGGATAGATTTAGTAGTGTTACCAAAGACCATTCTCACCTTACGGCTGCTAACGGCTTCCAGAGCCTTATCCAGCCTTATTTTCAATTCTTCAGGTTCAATACCTTCAGACTCACCCAATGGACCCAATTCTTTGACCTTACCGGTAAACTCGGTGATAAGCTTAACAAAGCGGGGGGCTTCTGCTGCCGAGGCCCACTGAAGCGAAAATCTATCTGGATTAATGCCAATTTCCTTAAGAACATTAATAACCAAGGCATTCATTCCCATTGCATCGTAATTACCGACCTGGTAATGACATTCGCCCAGTTGTCAGCCACCGGAGAAGATACCGTCGGCACCTTCTACAAAGCCGCGCAGTACAAAGGCTGGATCAATCCGACCGGTGCACATCACCCTGATCGTCCGCAGGTTGGGTGGATACTGGTAACGAGAAACACCCGCAGCATCAGCTGCGGCATAACAGCACCAGTTGCACAGAAATCCCAGAATCTTCGGGTTGTACTCTTCCTTGCTCATTTTCTATCCTTTAATCATTGTTATAAATGATGCACTTGAAGCCGCCTTATGACACCAAATTTACGCTGCCTCAGTTTCTTTTTCTTTTATCTCTTTACCAAATGCTTCAATTTGTGAAGTGAGCTGTTCGTTGGTAAAACCGCCCATGGAGATAGCAAAAGTCGGGCAGTGAGATGCACAGATTCCACATGCTTTACATGAAGCTACAATGGTTTCAGCTTTGGGCCTGTTGTTCTCATCCTTAACCATCTGGATTGCCTGATAAGGACAGAGGCTGGTGCAGAGCTTACAGCCGATACAGGTACTCTTATCGACATTTGAAACGATAGGATCAACTGTGACATAGCCTTTGACCAGTGGCATGGCCGCTTTTGCAGAGGCAGCCTGGGACTGGGCTATGATTTCGTTGATCGGTTTCGGTGAATGGGCCAGGCCGCAGACATAAACCCCGTCCACTGGCAGCTCAACGGGGCGCAGCTTAACATGCGCCTCCAGGAAGAAACTGTCAGCGGTTACAGGCACCTTCAGCAGTTTGCTGAGGGTATCGGTCTCTTCAGGCACCATGCCGACACTTAGAGCAACCATCTGAGGGTTCATGGTAACATCATCCTGCAGAATCGGGTCATAGAAGGAGACAGTAACTTTGCCGCCCTTCTCGGCTATTGTGGGCTTATTGTCCATCTCATAAGGTATAAAAAGAACACCTTGCTGACGGGCTTCCTGATAGAGATCCTCAGCATATCCGTAAGTCCTGATATCCCTGTAGAGCATTACAACCTGGGAGTCCGGATTAATCTCTTTGACCTTGAGAGCATTTTCAACAGCTGTGGTGCAGCAGGTCTTGGAACAGTAATTAAGGTCATCTCCGCGGGATCCGGCACACTGGACCATAACAACTGAATCAGGAGCACGTTTCTTGCCTTTTCCTTCGAGCTGCACAGCAAGTTCACTCTGGGTGACCATTTTCTTGGAATATTTAATTTTATTGTCAAGAACTGTTTCAGGCCTGTGCTCATGGGCACCGGTAGCAATAATGATGACACCGTGATCCAGGGTTATTTCCTTAGCCTTGGCTCCTTTTCCGGTTGCAATAACCGAGGAAAAGTTCCCAACAAAACCACTGGTCTGTGCCAATCCTGCATTGGTATAAACAGTAACAAGCTTATTCTTTTTGATTTGGTCAATGAGTTTCTGTGTATGTGCCAACTCCTTATAGTTGCCACCAAGGCTGCCCTCTTTTTCAAGCAGGAAGCAGTTGAAACCCTGGTCTGCCAAGTTTAATGCTGCAGTCATACCGCCAATACCGCCTCCAAGAACAAGTCCGGTTTTATTAACCGGCACAGTCTGTTCCGGCAGAGGTTGAATATGTCTGGCCTTGGCCACAGCCATGCGCACCAGGTCCTTAGACTTGTCGGTGGCTGCATCGGGTTCATTGGCATGTACCCAGGAACATTGATCCCTGATATTGACCATTTCAAAGAGAGAACGGTTCAGGCCTGCGTCCTTAAGAGTTTCCTGGAACAGCGGCTCATGGGTCCTGGGTGAGCAGGCAGCAATTACCACTCTGTTTAAATCATGTTCCTTTATCTTATCCTTAAGGACTTCCTGGGCATCCTGGGAGCAGCTGTAAAGGCTTTCAGTATAGTAAACAACCCCGTCCATATCGCCGGCATAGTTACTTACGTCCGGTACATCAACAACTGAACCGATATTGATGCCGCAATGGCAGACAAAAACGCCGATGCGTACTTCGTCGCCGATATCTTTTTCATCGGGATATGACTTATGGACAATTCCTTTGCCGCGCTGTTTTTTAATGAGTCCGGACGCGATGCTGGCAGCACCACTTGACTGGGTGACGGACTCAGGAATATCCATGGGGCCATTGAAAGCTCCGGCAACATAGATCCCTTCTTTGCTGGTAGCAAGGGGCGCAAAGGTATCTGTATCGCAGAAGTTATATTTATTGAGTTTAAAACCGGCCATGTCAGCAAGCTTTTCGGCATCCGGAGGTGATTCCAGACCAACGGAAAGGACGACCATGTCATAAGGCAAGAAGCTGTGTTTGCCGTCCAGAGTGGAATAGGTCAATCGCAGATGATCGCCCCATGGCATTACATCAGCTACTTTTGCCCGTACGAACTTTATACCTTTATCCTCAGCACGTTTCTGGGCAGCATCAAAGTCCTTACCCTGGGTGCGGATATCCATGTAGTAAACAGTTATATCTGCTTCCGGATCATGTTCCTTGGCAACCATGGCTTCTTTTATTGCATACATACAGCAAACTGAAGAGCAATAGCCGTTGTCGCAACCGATATCACGGGAGCCGACACATTGAATGAAAGCAATCTTGTGCGGGTGCCGGTTATCAGAAAGAGTCTTCACCTCACCGGAAAAAGGACCGGATGGGTTTAAAAGCCTTTCAAATTCAACACTGGTCACCACGTCAGGATGCTTTCCATAGCTGTATTTGGCAAGTGTTTCTTCAGAAATACGGCCAAAACCCGGAGACATGATGACTGCACCAACTTCCAGAGTTCTTTTTTCTGACTCCTGGCTGAAATCAATAGCCTTGCTCTGGCAGACAGGCACACAGATCTGGCAGGTTTCATGGGTAAGATGCAAACAACTGCGCGGATCAATATAGTACGTTGCCGGAACTGCCTGGGGATAATCAATGTGGATTGGACGGGTGATGTTCAACCCTTCATTATAATCATCCACCTGGTGCCTCGGGCAATATGTGGTACAGAGCCCGCAAGCTGTACAGTCTTCAGCAATGATATAGCGTGGACGTTGCTCTATGTCAGCTTTGAATTTACCTGGTTTCCCCTTCAGGGAAAGCAGATCAGCATTTGTGAGAATTTCGATATTTGGAGACCGACCGGCCTCAACCAACTTGGGCGCCAGGATTCAGAGCGAGCAGTCGTTGGTTGGGAAGGTCTTGTCCAGTTGAGCCATTACCCCGCCGATGGCAGGAGATTTCTCAACCAGGTAGACGTAGTACCCCAAATCAGTCAGGTCAAGAGCTGCCTGGACCCCGGCGATACCTCCGCCAAGGACCATAACTGTCCCTTCCCTGCTCTTTTTTGCTTTAGCCATAACTTTCTCCAATTACTCTAACTGGTTCTATGGTTTTATACCGGCCAAATGCCGGTCTTACATTTTGGAAGTGATTTAAGCTGCTACTTTCCATTCCTTAAGGAAGGCAGGCATGTGGCCTGCTTCCCTTGGGCCAATGGTAATGGTCCAGTCCGGAAGTTCCTCTTCAAGTTCACCCTTAATGGTGGCTAGATATCCAGGAATGATCAGTTCGCGGTGCTTAACCTTGTCTGCGATTCCTGACTTGTTGATAAATTGGGCAATAAGATCTGCGCCGAATTTACCGGCCGCCCAGGCTGTAAGAACTGAAAGACCTTCCGTATCTTTTATCAGCAGCCAGGAAGGAACCTTGCTGCCTTCAATCTCACCAGAAACAATAAAGTAGGTGAGTGAGAAGTTACAGGTGATCATTACAGGAGAATTCTCATCCGGTCCGCCGAGCGGGTAGATATCCTCTTTAACCACCATGGGTCTCTGAGGATCTGTAAAGATGTTTAACCTTTCAAGCAGGATCGGGAAAAGAGTATCACCCTGCAGATCGGAGAGAACTACAATGCCAGCGTATTTGGCAACCAGTACAGATGCCACCATGGCTTCCATGAGTGGATCGTCGGTTATTTCGCATGGAAATGTGATGGTCGGAAACCCGAGTGGCTTGAATTTTTTGTTGATTGCTGCTCGCCTTGCAACAATATTGTCTTCATAGGCAGCACGAATGGTCCTGGCTCCGGTGTCAATTACCAGGTCCTTTAAGCCGTCGTTGATCAGGGCATCGGCTATCTCAACTGTTTCGTCAAGGTTGGAGCCGACCACAGCAAGAGGACAATCAAGTTCCTTGGCCAGGTTGCCCATGGCCTCACGGTTATCTTTGTTAGCACCATAGAGCAGCGGTTTACGATCGCCGCAGGCCTTGGCTCCAGCTGCCATGGTGTCAGCATTGTCGGTCATCAGGATAAGATTGGCATCAGAGGAATTATCGAGCACTTTCTGGACAAGCCCGGTAAAGGCACCCTCATCACCTTTAGTGTCCTTAACGGCAATGAGATCAGCCTTCATAATCACACCTACCCTTTCGATCCTGATATTGTTGAAACGGTCTATCCGGCCGTCAACATCAGCATCGCTCATGTCGGTGGTTACCTGTACGCAAAGTCCGGTAGGATTCTCGAAGCGCCTGTCATGTCTGTACAGGCAGGTTTCACCGCCAGTTGTCGTAGCAGTTTCACCGCCACCGATCTTGATTGTACGGATAGGTGGTGCGGAAGCCTCACCGATGGTTTCTTTCACCTCATCGCTCACATAAGGACATTCGCCGATTTCTATCTGTCCGGCTGCCACTTTCATACCAAATGCCAGGCAGGTCGGTATACCGCATTCACCGCAGTTGGTCTTAGGCAGCATTTTGAGAATCTGTATACCAGTTAATGCCATCTCGTTTCCTCCAGTTGTATAAACAAAGATTGTATCTTGGTTTTATATTGTTAATTAAACAGCAGTTTCCATTTCAAGAGCAGGATGACCTTTCTCTTTCAGGAACTTGAGGATCTCTTCCTCTGTCTCGCCCTGCTCTTCTGTGGCGATCATATCAAAGAGTTCCGGCATGCCCTCTTCCTTGCAGCGCTCCATAAGCTTGTCCTTGATCTCCTCTTTGAGAATTTTAGGAATCCAGACAAGTCTTTTCAGGCCGCCTTCAGCCAGGAACAGTTTTTTGCTGGTCAGGAAGTGTTTACTGACGCCCATAAAACCAGGAGTCTGCATACCGCCACCAGCCATACCGGCCAGGGTGGTGAACTTCATGCCGCTTGGAGTCATACCCATATAGTCGCGGTTAACAACCATGATACCGTTACATTGGGGCAGCATGGCAGCAATTGCCTCAAAGCAGCCGCAGGCGGTCATCGGGTTATTCATCAGTGAATAGCAGCTGACCTCGGGAACCGCACCGCGGGATGCCTGATTGACAAAATCATTAATACCGGTGAAATAACCATTTGTTGGATCGGTACAGTCTCCTTTATCAATAGGCTGGTTAGGACCGGTGGGGTTGATCTGGTAAGATGCCTTGCCGTCAAGCCAGTTATACGCACCGCACATACCGACCCGTTCCGGGGTGATAACGCAGACGTGGCTCGGGGCAAATGACTGGCACAGAGTGCAGGAGTAGAAGACCTCTTCGGTCTCATCCGTCATGTCGCCAAGGCGTTTGTCACGATCTTCGTAGACTCCCTTGGCCAGTTCGACAACCTCATCGACATTTTCCTGCAGGGTGGAAATTTTTACCTGAACCTTATCGAGAATAGCCCCGAATTCCTGGTGCAGTTTACCGTGCAGCACCTTGCCGATATCTTTAAGTGAGAAGCCTTTTTCAACCGCAGCCTTGCCTATCCTGATCCACATGATGTTACGCTGGCCGATATGCATGATGCCCTGGACATAGTTAATCAGGTGATGGAACTGCCTTTCCAGGATGGGTTCAAAGTCGGACTGCATCTCGCGGCCGGCAACTTCAACAAGGATGGAGATGGGCAGGTTCTGGCCTGCTTCAATATCTGACATATCAGGTCCGTCAATGGTCACCAGGCCGTCTTCAACCTCGTCCATTTCCTTGGATACCAGGACTTCAACACCGGTGGTCCGGCCGCCGCCCATTTCCATGAACAGGTCGTCTTTTCTGATTCGCTCGCCCTCAAAGGCTGGACCAAATGAAAGCGGTATATCAATCTTGGTTACCGATACTTTCAGGCCGCGGACCTCAATGGCTTTCTGGACAATTTCTTCATGGGGCACCTGGCTTACAACATGTTCGTAAGTGCAGATACCTGTGGGCAGAACTTCCGGAATATCGTAATCAGATATGGTCGGGAAGCCCCAGTTGATAGCTCCGGCTGCATTGGCATACCATTCGTCGCTGACCGGGCCAAAAGCCATGACAAAGGCAAAGGTCCTGTCCTTGTTGTAGATCAGGTTGCCTCTGAAGTCACCGGGCTTAACACCTCCAAAAGCCATGGCAACACGGCAGGCAAAACCAATAGCAAAGACAGCCGTGGTATAGCTGGGCCCGAATGGCACAAGCCTGGTGTTCCAGCCGATCTGTACATCATTATCAATCAACTGTTCTGCCATGCGGATGCCGTCAGAATGATCATGCATGAAGATGTAGAGATTTTTTTCCTGCAGTTCAAGGGCAATCTTGCTCGCCACCTCTTTATCCGGTGGAGCACCCATGATGGCCGCAAAGCCAGGAGCAGTACCGTCAACAAATTCTACACCACGCTTACGGAAGATAAGGTCATCGGCAGCACCGAGCCATATATTGTCTGCTGTGGGATCCTCTGTTTTGGTATAGAAATTTGGTTCATTCAAGTAACGGATAGATTCGTACATTTCCTCTGCGAAAAAGGTGGCCATACCGGCGTCCAGTGCAGGCGCCAGATAAGGAAGCCAGAGATCATCAGTTACCAGGTCCGGTAAAAGAATGCGGCATTCCTGGAAGATATCCTTCATGTCACCGATTTTTTCTACTTTGTAGCCGAGCATACTGTAGATGATCGGCAGGAAGTAGGCGGTGTTGGGAAAGGAAACCTCCTGGTCCGCTCCATACTTCTTTAATGCTTCCTCATACGATTCTTCGGCCATGTCCACAATTTTGTGGGCTCCTCTAATGGCAGCTGAACAGATGATTTTCGACATTGCAAACTCCCTCTATAAATAAATCATTGTTGAATGTTGGATGTTGAATGAAATTGATTTTCCA
>CP070776.1:1490570-1493987 GCA_020346205.1 Deltaproteobacteria bacterium | reverse complement strand
GCAGGTGCCGGATAGGAATCGTACAGCTTGTCTGAGCGTTATCAGCTATTAAAGAACCATCCTTTCCTGTCTCGATGTTGCTTTTATCCGCAATTACATTCGTGGAAAATACAAATATAAAAAATGTTACTAGTACGTGTAATGCTAAGGCGGGACACCCGCAACCCAAACAAGTCTGAAGTATAAGCTACTCCTGTTGTATAATGAAAAATCACCAATATTTCATTATACAACAGGGAGACACCTCATGAAAGAATTCATAAAAAGATTTTCCGGTCTGATCAAGGGTACACTCAGTGGATTTGACAGAATAGTTTTTAAAGGGCTTATTCTTCCTTTAATGTCTTCCAGTGAGGTTATGTCTTTTTGTAGATCCAGAAATATCCTCAATAAAGACTACAAACAATGGATGATGTCGCAAACGGCAAGAATAATAGAGAATGCAGATCTTTATTCAAAGGATGAGTGTGGACATGGTGTTGAATATATCACCAGTTGGCGTATCAGAAAGGAGGAGTTGGCTCACAAACGGCAGAAATCTGAACATATCGAGCAAGGTCTCATTGGAGTATGGTCATGCCTTGAAAGTGGTTCATCGTACCGAGCTGTGTATTGCAAAAATACAGGATATCCTCAACTGCAGAACTATCAAACACGTTGCAAACATTTGTATTTTTATTTTGACGATGAAGATCTCGGTTTCATGAATATCCGATTGCAAACATGGTTTCCCTATCATATTCAGGTTTGTCTGAACGGGCGGGAATGGTTACGCCGGAGCCTTGAAAAAGGTGGTATAGATTTTGTGGCTAAAGGAAACAAGTTTCTCCATATAGCTGACTATAAACAGGCTCAGCGCTTGATGGACAAGCAGCTTGATACCCGCTTTGCCGAGTTGCTGACAGGTTTCCTTCCCACTGTTTTTCCTATGATGCCTGATATTCTCGGGCCTTACCTGTCTTATTACTGGACGTTGTGGCAAAGCGAATGGGCAACAGATTTAATTTTTGATTCACCCGACAAGTTAACCACCATAATGAATCCTCTGCTCCGCCACGCTCATATGATTGGAACCAGTTCTCGTGTATTGCGTTATCTTGATCGTCCATTGACAAAAGCGGATAAACCTTATGCAAACTTGAACGTTGATGTTACCACAAGAGTCAGTGGATACAATGATGGGATACGCATTCGGCATTGGACTGACAAAAATTCTGTCAAACTTTATAATGAACAGAACGTACTGCGTATTGAGACAACCATAAATGATCCTAGAAAATTCAAAGTATTCCGCCACAAACAGGGACAATCTTCAGATGAACCAAAGCAGCGCCTACCCTTGCGTAAAGGAGTAATGGATATTCCTCTACGGGCAGTTATTTCTCAGGATATCAATAACCGTTTTTCTGATGACCTTGCGACTCTGCATGACAAGTTACCAGCTGGTAAACATATTGAGGACATAAATCACCATGTTGTAAAGAAAGGCCGCAGGTTTCGTGCTCTAGATCCTACAGGTAAAGATTTAGAGTTACTTCGGGCAATCAGTGACCCTGCGTATAGGATTTCAGGTCTGACCAATAAAATATTACGCCAATCTCTGGCGGATGCCAATTTTGGAACCGGCCGAACCGAAAAACAGTTATCTGGGAAAATTAGCCGCCATCTGAAATTACTTCGAGTCCATGGTCTTATTCGTAAACTTCCCAGACAAAACAGATATCAGGTGACCCTCAAAGGCGTCAGGCTGTCAAACATACTCAATGCATTTTGGGCTGCATCTACTGAAGATTTATTGAAAATTGCTGTTTGATTTTCTTGTTTTTTATGACAGGAGTTCAGGAGTAAGGTACTAATCGTCTTGGAACTTCAAGAGCGCAGGCTTTTTGCCTTTTGCCTGCAACATTACGACAGTCGAGAAAACGCATCAAACCCGCTTTACTTTGACGTACCGATAGCCAAATTCAAAGAGTCGTACCCAGAATACAAAAACTACAAACCTAACAAAATATATAAACTGTGCGAGGAAACAATAAACGGCATTCAAAGCAAAGGGTATCGACCAAACCCCAACTCACAAAAGACCGTTTGGTGGTTTCAAGAGCTAGAAGTAATAGGTGACGATCTTGACGGCATTATCCGATTCGGCCTCACACCTGCTTCAATGCCTTACTTCCTTGGCCTTAAAAGCCACTACATCAGCTATCACATGGCTGATATAAAGCTGATGAACAAACCATCCGCCTGGAACCTTTACGAATACCTCAAAGAAAAATTCCAGAACGGGCAGATTTGGAAATGGGACATCTCTGTTGACAAATTAAAGGAACGGTTGGGGGTTGCAGATAAATACATAAACAGATTCAATAATTTTGAAAAAAAATGTTTAATCACCCCACTTGCGGATATCAACAGCCAGACCGACATCCACGCCGACTACCACAAAATTAAAAAAGGCGTAAAGGTTGTGAAAATCTGTTTTACAGTTGCGAATAAATGCAGCGATCCGGACGTAATCGACACAGAAGACCAGACCAAGGTCTTTAAACGAGAACTTGAAAAGGTCGGAATATCAAAAGCGATGATTAAAAGGATAGTCACAGCTACCGTTGAGCAATCACGAGTTGATGAGATGCTGCAAAAAATTCCAGCAGCAAAAAAATCCTATGCAAAACATGGCACAGGATCATGGGCACCATATCTGGCTGGAACAATGTCTAATACACTTGAAATACAGAAAAATCTTTCCCTAAATGCTCCATCAAAAAAGAGTGTGCTTGCACAACAAATAGACTGTTGGGAGTCAATGAGCAATTACGGTTGTAAAGCATCTGGGCGGATGGGTAAAAACGAACTATGTAAAAATTGCGAACACAACAAAACCTGAGCAATGCATCAGTGTGACAAAAAAAGCTATCTTAACTCCAAAGAATAAAAAGAAATAGTCTACCGAAAAAGGAGGTTATCATTGCCGTGGTGATCTCCTTTTTTCTTTTGGAGTCAAAGTCTGTTCACCGCGGTTTCGATCTGGCAGAAAACTACCCTGCAAAGCTGACACAGCAATTCCCATCCACCCTCTCTCAGATTGCCTGTAATCACTTCTGCTCCCCACCTACGGCAAAATACGTTTCTGTTTAATTGTCTTTAGGTGTTTTGTGTGCTAGGTATTTTCACACGTTCCTGTTTATGGAGCGGGAAACCCGCAAAACAAGCGCATACCTTAAAACTCAAAAGGGGGATTAAATGAAAAAAGTAACCTTATTCACAGTAGCAACAATGATGATGTTTACGTTTGCTTTTACAAGCGTAGGGTTTGCTGGGACCTGGGACTGGACCTCTAAGCCCGCGATCTGTATAGCTTTTCCGAAAAGTAAACTATGTAAAAAGGCAATGAAAAAAAGAGAAAGGCTAAAGGAA
>CP070776.1:1487751-1490470 GCA_020346205.1 Deltaproteobacteria bacterium | reverse complement strand
ATGCCGGTGCAGCGGTAATGGGTATGCTGGTTGGTGCTGCATTGGTCGAAAACTGGAATCTGGGAGGCAACTCAGCAGGTACACCGCCTTCTGCCCAGATAGCGGTTCTGGTGGGGATCTGCATCTTATTTGTTATCGGTCTGCTTAACAGGAGAAGGGGTTATGGTATTGCTCCTGAGTACCAGGCCGGTTTGGATTGATTATTTAAACATATCGTAATCACCTGATTTTCTTGGGAGGAAAGCAAGGAACAAGCATTGTGAATATGAACTTAAAGAAAAATCTGCAATCCGGCGTGCTGCGCCGGATTTTTATATGTACAGTTCTACTGCTTTATGGAACAGCGTGCCAGAAGCAGCAGACTGTTGAAGTGAGTAAGCTCACCATTTCCAAGGATACCACCTGGACAGGTCTTATCATGGTTAACGGCGATGTTTATGTGGAACCAGGTGTTACACTGACAATTGCGCCAGGAACCATTGTCAAATTCAAGCGCATTGATGAAACCAGTGATCAGAACCTGTTTGATATTGATTCTCCATACTACCCGCAGGCAGAGCTTATTATCCGTGGCCGATTGATCGCAAAGGGCACCGATAAGGAAAAGATCACATTTACCTCGGCTGAACTGGACGCCCGCCCGGCAGACTGGGGTGCGGTAAATTTCCTCGGCAGTGATGATAACATTATTGAATTCTGCAGGTTCATGTTTGCCTATAACGGGATACATGCCCATGGCTCAACAGTGCTGATCAGTAACAGCGAGTTTGTTAAAAACGGGGTTGGGATCAGTTTTAAAAGCGAAGAAGAGACCCCCGGGGTTCCATGGTTCGGAAAGCGATCAAATGTCCAGGCCACCTTTAATGTAATAAGCCGCAATAAGGGAGGCATCGGGTTCAGGAATTCAGATGCCCAGATCATGCATAATGAAATTAGTGATAATAAATTTTTTGGTATTTTCCCCAAGGAGGATGTCAGGGCCGATATCAGTGAGAATGACATCACCGGCAATAAGAAAGGGGTGTACCTTTATCAGGCCAAAGGCATAACGCTTTCCCGCAATAATATTTACGACAATGTTGATTACAATATCAGTGTGGCCGAAGCCCAGGACTATGATATTGATGCGCGGAATAACTGGTTCGGTACCATTAACAGGGAAAAGATAGAGGAAATGATCTTCCATAATAACGATGATCCGGACCTGGGCAGGGTGGAGTTTGAGCCCTTTCTAAAAGGGCAGGTAAAATGGGAGTAGAATAGATGACCAATGAGCAGAAGGTAACCTGGCTTACCAGCTTTTCTCATTTTATCACCCATGGCTACATGACCCTGTTACCTGCTGTGCTTGTGGTAATTGCTGCAGAGCACTCCTTGAGTTTTCTGGATATTGGGATTATAGCCAATATCGGCTATTTCCTGTATGGCCTGGGGTCATTTCCTTCCGGTTACCTGGCAGACAGGTTTGGCTCCAAGCGTATTCTCACCGTAGGAGTTTTTGGAATGGCCATCTCTTCTATTCTGGTGGGGTTGTCTCCCGGTGCAGCCAGTTTTGCAGTTGCTTACGGGCTTCTTGGAATTTTTGCCTCCATCCATCACCCGGCTGGGTTATCGCTTATTGCCAGGAGGGTACTTACGGCAAGAGGCAAGGCTCTCGGTTTCCATGGTGTTTTCGGTAACATTGGCTTATTCATGACTCCCATGGCTGCTGCCTTAAGTGTCATGATATTTCAAACCTGGCGTGCGGCTTACCTGGCGTTTGGCATTATCGGCATCGGTTTCGGCATTGTCATTTACCTTGTCCGGATTGAACAGGAGCCGGACCTTAACTGGCGCAGTTTATTTCAATGGTCCAAAGTACCTGTAAGTAAAAAAGAACAGTTAGAAGCTCAAAAAGATAACGCTTCTGGAGCCATGGCTGAAAATTTATCAGAAGCGTCGACAATGATGACCGTTATCCCCGTGGCCTTGCTGGTTCTTTTTCTGGGCAGCATCCTTTCAGGCTTTATATTCCGGGGCTCTTTAACATTTTTTCCAGCCCTGCTGCAGAGGGAAATCTATTTCATTACCAGCCATGACGAACCTGTTGTTATTGCCGGTTTTGTCACCACTGCAATTCTTTCGTTGGGATTAATAGGCTCCTGGTTTGGAGGTTATCTGAATGACAAGATAAAGATCCCGGAACTGTTCCCGGTGGTGATCTTTACTATTGTTGCCCCTGCCTTGTACGGCATCAGCCGTTTTACAGACGCTCCACTTCTGGTTACAGGCTGTTTGTTCAGCCTGGTTTACTACGCCTGGCAGCCGTCCCATAATTACCTGATTGCCAAGTATACAAAAAAAGCTTCCCAGGGCTTGGGTTATGGGATCAATTTTTTTCTGATTTTTGGTATGGGGTCAATTGCAACGGCAATTGGTGGGTATGTCTCAGACGACTATGGGGTTGACCGTTTCTACTGGATTATGTCAATCATTGCTTTCTGCGCAATGTTGATAGCGCTGGTGGTGCTTTTTGTAAAACGTTACCAGATCAGGTTTAACTGGAAACTGGTGAAAGAAGAAGGGTAGCTGGCCACTTCTTAAAACTTTTGATACGGCGGCATATTGGTACGTTTGGCCATTTCACGCACAGGATCAAAATCAGCATCAGTTATATCCACATAGCCGTCAACCAGAGCCCTGTCCAGCACCTTAATCACCTCGCCGTCTATTTCAACGG
>CP070776.1:1477899-1487651 GCA_020346205.1 Deltaproteobacteria bacterium | reverse complement strand
GAGAGAGTGCTCATGAAGATACACGAGTACCAGGCCAAAGAGCTGTTCCGCAATGCCAATATTCCTGTTCCTGCTGGTAAGGCTGCTTTCTCCACAGAAGAGGCCTGTGCTGCTGCTGAAAAATTAGGCAACTATCCAGTTGTTATAAAGGCCCAGATCCATGCCGGTGGCCGTGGTAAAGGCGGAGGTGTCAAGCTGGCCAATTCACCCGCCGAAGCAGAATCAATTGCTACCGAGATACTGGGTATGACCCTGGTCACCCCCCAGACAGGTCCTGAAGGAAGACTGGTCCGCAAACTGCTGGTCGAAGAAGGTCTGGACATTGCCAGGGAGTTATATCTTTCCATTCTGCCGGACCGTGAGACGGCAACCATCGTCATCATGGCGAGTGAAGCAGGCGGTATGGATATCGAAGAAGTAGCCGCTGCCACTCCGGAAAAGATCATCAAGGTATTTATCAATCCCTTAATCGGTATTCAGCCTTACCATTGCCGGGCAGTGGCCTTCGGCCTGAACCTGCCGCCAGCTTCCATGAAAGTTTTCATGCCCATGCTTGCCAACCTGTACAAGCTTTTCGTCCAGTATGATTGCTCTTTGCTGGAGATAAATCCCCTTGTTGTAACTGCTGATGAGCAGGTTATTGCCCTGGATGCCAAGCTTGATATTGACAGCAATGCTTTATACCGGCACAAGGATATTATTGAATATCGGGACCTTGACGAAGAGGACCCCCTGGAAGTTGAGGCTTCGAAATATAACCTCAATTATATAAATCTGGCAGGCAATGTCGGCAACATGGTAAACGGTGCCGGCCTGGCCATGGCCACCATGGACATTATCAAGAAGGCCGGGGCCGAACCAGCCAATTTTCTTGATGTTGGTGGCGGCGCCAATGCTGAAATGGTGGAGAACGGCTTCCGGATCATTCTGGCAGATGAAAACGTCAAGGGGATTCTGATCAATATTTTCGGTGGTATACTGCGCTGTGATGTCCTGGCTGAAGGAGTTGTGCAGGCAGCCAGGAAAACAGGCATCAATGTTCCGGTGGTAATCCGTATGGAAGGAACCAATGTTGACGAAGGGCGTAGAATTTTGGCTGATTCCGGTCTCAACCTGATCACCGCGGTGGACCTGAAGGATGCTGCTAACAAAATTGCTGAAATAGTGAAAAACTGATTATGAGTATTTTTGTAAATAATGATACCAGGTTGCTTGTCCAAGGGATTACCGGCCGCGAAGGCCAATTCCATACCCGCCAATGTATGGAGTACGGCACCAATGTTGTAGCCGGTGTCACTCCCGGTAAAGGTGGACTGGATATGGACGGTGTCCCGGTCTTCAATACAGTCAGGGGTGCTGTGCGGGAAACCGGCGCTAATTGCTCCATGATATTTGTGCCTCCTCCATTTGCCGCTGATGCCATAATGGAGGCCGTTGATGCTGAAGTTGAACTGATAATCACCATAACCGAGGGCATACCGGTCATGGACATGCTACGGGTAAAGAATTACCTGGCCGACAAACCGTCTCGGCTCATCGGCCCCAACTGCCCAGGTATAATTACACCGGGCCAATGCAAGGTTGGGATCATGCCCGGCCCCATCCACCTGCCTGGCCCTATCGGTGTAGTCTCGCGTTCCGGCACCCTGACCTATGAAGTTGTTGATCAGCTGACCAAGAATGGCCTGGGACAAACTACGTGTCTGGGAATTGGCGGTGATCCGGTGAACGGCACCAACTTTATAGACTGTTTGGACGCTTTTGAAAATGACCCTGCTACCAAAGGGATTGTAATGATCGGCGAGATTGGCGGCTCTGCAGAGGAGGAAGCATGCTCCTATATAGCCGAATCAGTATCAAAACCGGTTGTCGGCTTTATCGCAGGACTGACTGCCCCGCCAGGCCGACGTATGGGCCATGCCGGTGCCATTGTAAGCGGCGGCAGCGGTACGGCCCAGGCGAAGATCGACGCCATGCAGAAGGCAAATGTACATGTCTGCAAAGATCTTGGCACCCTGGGTGAATTATGCAAACAGGTCTTTACAGATATTAACTAGATAAGAGGTTAAGTACTATGGGGACAGAACATAAAAACCGTGTCTTAGTTGGCAAACCAGGCCTGGACGGCCATGACAGGGGTGCCAAGTTCATTGCCCAGGCTCTGCGGGATGCAGGTTTTGAAGTGGTTTATACCGGTATCCGCAGAAGCCCAGAAGAAATTGCAGCGGCAGCCATCCAGGAAGATGTTGATGCCGTGGGACTCTCCTCACTTTCCGGGGCGCATATGCGACTATTCCCATTAGTGGTGGAAGCCCTCGAAAAGGCAGGAGCTCCTGAAATACCGGTACTTGGCGGCGGCGTCATCCCAGAAGAAGATGTAGTTGCCTTAAAAGCAGCAGGTATTGTTGAAATATTCACTCCGGGCACCCCGGTTGATACAATAATCAACGCCTTCCAGGATGCCTGCGACAAAAAAACCGCTGGTTGAACAGGGCATTAATGACAACTGAGAAGATACTGGAAGGCCTGGACAAAAGAGATCCGCGGGCAATTGGACGGGCCATTACCCTGGTGGAAAACGGGGATGAAAGAGCTGAGGACATTCTCTCATCACTTGATGAAAAGCTGATTTCCAAGGCCACCATTCTTGGTATTACCGGACCGCCGGGAGCCGGCAAATCGACTCTGACCAATGGAATTATTGCCCAACTGAGGCAACAGCAGGAACGTATTGGCATTGTAGCCATTGACCCCTCCTCCCCTATTACGGGCGGAGCAATCCTGGGTGACCGCATCCGCATGATGCAGCATGCCACTGATCATGATGTTGTGATGCGTTCCATGGCTACCAGAGGCAGGCTGGGAGGACTCTGTGCCACTGCCGGAGCAGCTGTAAGGATCATGGCCAGCTGCGGCTGTTCGACCATTATTATTGAGACCGTGGGTGTCGGCCAGTCCGAAATGGATATTATCCGTTTAGCTGATATCACCCTCCTGGTTTTGGCTCCGGGACTGGGAGATGACATACAGGCCATGAAAGCAGGGCTGCTTGAAGTTGCAGACATCCTGGTGGTTAATAAGGCTGACTGCAACGGCGCAGATATCCTGGCAATGGACCTTGAAGCAGTGACCCGCAAAGGCAGCACGGTGCCAACGCAGGTCAGCATGACTGTGGCAACTGAGGGTAAAGGCATCCCCGAACTTCTCGACCGTATAGCCAAGGTTGACAGTGAACACAGGAACAGCGGCGAGAGAGAAAAAAGAAGGCGCGGGGCGCATGACCAGGAGGTCCTGGACTGGTGCCTTGAAATGCTCCGGCCCAAGCTTTTGTCTGAAATTACTGATAAGAAATTGCCACTTCTGGGCGACCCCAGGCTGAAGGCAAAAGAGATCCTGAACGGAAAATAAGTAACAGAAGGAAGAAGCAATGTCGAAACATCCAAAACTTGCTGAATGGGAAGAAAATGAACTGGCCAAAAGCCTGAACCGATTTCCGGAGCGCAAGGAAAAATTTACCAACCATGGCGGCGAGGAAATCCCCAGGCTGAGCACCCCTCCTAGCCTTGACGAATCCTACCTGGAAAATCAGGGTTTCCCGGGAAAGTATCCCTATACCAGGGGAGTACAGCCAACCATGTACCGGGGCCGACTGTGGACCATGCGCCAGTACGCAGGTTTTTCCACCGCAGCTGAATCAAACAAACGTTACCGTTATCTTCTGGATCAGGGTACCACCGGCCTGTCGGTGGCCTTCGATCTGCCGACCCAGATCGGCTACGATTCGGATGATCCCATGAGTATAGGTGAGGTTGGCAAAGTTGGAGTTGCCATTGATTCCCTGGCAGACATGGAAACCCTTTTTGACCAGATCCCGCTTGACAAGGTTTCCACCTCCATGACCATCAACTCGCCGGCTGCCATTCTGCTGGCCATGTACGTTGCGGTTGGAGAAAAACAGGGAGTTGCCCCGGAAAACATCAAGGGTACCATCCAGAATGACGTGCTTAAGGAATATGTGGCCCGCGGTACTTACATATTTCCGCCCAAGCCCAGCTTGCGCCTGATCACCAATATTTTTCAGTGGTGCAGCCAGATGACTCCTGCTTTCAACACCATCTCCATATCCGGCTATCATATCCGCGAGGCAGGTTCAACAGCAGTTCAGGAAGTAGCCTTTACCCTGGCAAACGGCTGCACCTATGTACAGACAGCCCTTGACGCAGGACTGGAGCTTGACGTCTTTGCCAGGAGGCTGGCATTCTTTTTCAATAGTTCCTCAGACCTTCTAGAGGAGGTAGCCAAGTTCAGGGCTGCAAGAAGGTTGTGGGCCCGCCTCATGAAGGAACGTTTCGGTGCCAAGCATCCCGGCAGCCTCATGCTCCGCTTCCACACCCAGACTGCCGGCAACACGCTTACAGCACAGCAGATCGACAACAACATTGTCCGGGTGACGGTCCAGGCCCTGGCGGCAGTTCTTGGCGGCACCCAGTCCCTGCATACCAATTCCAAGGACGAAGCCCACTCCCTGCCCACTGAGGAATCTGTCCGCACAGCACTGCGCACCCAACAGGTCCTGGCACACGAATCCGGAGTGGCCGATACCATTGATCCACTGGCCGGTTCCTATTACATAGAATCCCTGACCGACAAGATAGAAAGTGAAGCCCTTGCCCTGATCGATAAAATTGAGGAATCCGGCGGCGTGGTTAAAAACATTGAAGACGGTTTTATTCAGCGGCAGATTGAAAATTCCGCCTACCAGTACCAACAGGAAATAGAACGGGGCGAGCGCATCATTGTCGGGGTCAACAAGTTCCAGATCGAAGAGGATTCAAAGCCGCCGCTTCTCAGGGTCAATCCGGAAGTGGAAAAAACCCAGGTGGCCAAACTGGCTGAGGTGAAAAACAACAGGAATAACGACCAGGTAACAGATACACTGGCCAAGCTGGAAACCGCGGCACAGGGCAATGATAATCTCATGCCGTATATTTATGACTGTGTAAAAGAATACGCAACGCTAGGCGAAATTTGCAATGTATTGCGAAAAGTTTTTGGCGAATATAAAGATAGAGGATAAAGTATGTTACAAAAGATTGATCATTTAGGGATAGCTGTAAGATCCATTGACGAAACAAGGAAATTTTATGAAGAGGTCCTTGGTTTGCCGTGCGAGGGTGAAGAGACGGTTGAGTCCCAAAAGGTAAAAACAGCTTTTTTTGCTGTCGGAGAAGTTCATATTGAGCTTCTGGAGCCAACCTCTGAGGAGAGCCCCATTGCCAAGTTTCTTGAAAAGAACGGAGAGGGCATTCACCATGTGGCATACAAGACTGATGATATTGAGGGCCAGATCAACCAGGCCCGGGAAGGTGGCGCCCGTCTCATCCATGAAACCCCGATTGAGGGTGCGGGAGGCAAACTGGTTGCATTTCTGCACCCAAAATCCACCCATGGTGTGTTAATGGAGTTTTGTTCTAAAAAGACAGAAACAATGTAATCCATCCATAATAGCAGAGGCAAAAAAGCAGGGGAGAAACCATGAGTAACGATTTCGATAAGCTTTTGAAAATGCGGGCTCTGGCCCGTTTGGGAGGAGGCCAGGAACGTATCGATAAGCAGCACGCCAAGGGCAGAATGACAGCCCGGGAAAGGGTCGAAATGCTGCTCGATGAAGGCAGCTTTGAAGAATTCGATATGTTCAAGACCCATCGCTGCACCCAGTTCGGCATGGAAGGTAAGGAGTTTCTGGGCGACGGGGTTATCACCGGCTATGGTACCATTGACGGGCGGGTAGTCTATGTTTTTTCCCAGGACTTTACAGTATTTGGTGGTTCTCTTTCAGAGACCTTTGCCGAAAAGGTATGCAAGATCATGGACCTGGCAATGAAAAACGGTGCCCCTGTAATCGGATTAAATGATTCGGGCGGTGCCAGGATCCAGGAGGGTATAGAGAGTTTGGCCGGTTATACGGATATCTTCCTGCGCAATGTCATGAGTTCAGGTGTTATTCCACAAATCTCAGCAATTTTCGGCCCCTGTGCAGGCGGTGCGGTTTATTCACCGGCCCTTACCGATTTTTCCATCATGGTAAAAAACAACAGCTACATGTTCCTTACCGGACCGAAGGTGGTTAAATCAGTGACACATGAAGATGTATCTGTTGAGGAACTTGGCGGTGCCACCGTACATGCCACAAAGAGCGGTGTCATTCATTATGCCGCAGAATCCGGGGCTGATGCGGTTGAATACATCAAAAAGCTTCTTTCCTATATACCCCAGAACAATATGGAAAGCCCGCCGGTTATCGAATGCGATGATCCGGTTGACAGAACAGATGAGTTTCTCAACCAGATTATCCCGGACAATCCCAATGTTTCATATGACATGAAGGAAGTCATCCGGAGCACGGTTGACCATGGAGATTTCCTGGAGATTCAGGCAGAGTTTGCCCCTAACCTGGTTATCGGATTTGCACGCTATGACGGCTACCCAGTCGGAATAGTTGCCAACCAGTCGGAATACCTGGCAGGGGTTCTTGACATTGATTCCTCGGTAAAAGGTGCCAGGTTTGTGCGCTTTTGCGACTGCTTTAACATTCCGGTTGTCACCTTTGTCGACGTACCCGGCTTTCTCCCCGGCACTGTTCAAGAGTATGGCGGGGTAATTAGAAATGGTGCCAAAATGCTCTATGCCTTTGCAGAAGCCACAATACCCAAGGTTACCGTTATTACCCGCAAGGCATATGGGGGTGCATATTGCGTCATGTCCTCAAAGCACTTACGGGGTGACATAAACTATGCCTGGCCCACTGCCGAGATTGCCGTAATGGGTGCCAAGGGAGCGGTCGAAGTACTTTATGGCCGTGAAGCCAAGGGAACAGATGACCCCAAGGCCCATCTCGATCAAAAGGAGCAGGAATACGCTGAAGCGGTGGTAAATCCATTTGTGGCAGCCAAGCGCGGCTACATAGATGACATCATCGAACCGGCCAGGACACGCTTCCGGATTATCAAGGCCCTGCAGCTTTTGAAAAACAAAAGAGACACAAATCCAATGAAAAAACACGGTAATATACCGTTATAGGCCAAACAATAAGTACCTGGAGGGAAAGCATGGCTGTAAAAATTCTGATCAAACGATCCATTGGACAAGAGGTGGCCCCTGTAATACGTCCGTTAATAGTCGAACTGAGGGCCCATGCCATGAAACAGCCCGGCTACATTAGCGGCGAAACATTAAAATGCATTGACAGGCCGGGAGAATATCTCGTGATAAGCACCTGGCAGTCACTGGATGAGTGGAATAAATGGCTTAACAGCCAGGAACGAATAATTTTAGAAGAAAAAATTGACTCTATTACAGGCCAGCCAACAGAATATTCGGCATTCGTCCAGCTTGGTAATTGAGCAAAATACTGATCAATCCATGGAAAACTATAAAAAGAAAATAGCCGCCATGACAGCGGTTCTTTATTACCTACAAGATGAAGAGGAAGCCGTCCTTTATCAGATGGCAGCAGATATATCTGTTCCCCCGGCTCCTGAAGGTTTCTGGAGTTACAGCGGGCGCCAGTCGCAAATGATGTTGCGTAGCATGGCCCAGATGAGACTTTTCCCAAACTGGAGAAGTTAAAAAAACATTTTATTTCAATAGGACGACAACAATGAGTAGCGACATTATCGTAGAAAGCACAGAGATGGATTACAGCAAAGACCGGCCAAAGGCCCAAAATCCAGTAAATGTCATGGACTTGACCCTACGTGACGGACACCAGTCCCTTTTTGCCACCAGAGGCCGGACAGAAGATATGATCCCGGTTGCAGAATTAATGGATGAAGTCGGTTTCTGGGCCTTGGAAACCTGGGGCGGCGCTACCTTTGACTCAATGCACCGCTTTCTGAATGAAGATCCCTGGGAAAGAATAAGAACCCTTAAAAAATATGCGAAAAATACCCCTTTTTCCATGCTGCTGAGAGCCCAGAACCTGGTGGGCTACCGTAATTATGCTGATGATGTAGCCGAGGCCTTTGTCGATCGTGCAGCTGAAAACGGTATGGATGTATTCAGGACCTTTGATGCCTTAAACGATTACCGTAACTTTGAAACAGTCGTCAAAGGCATAAAAAAAGCCGGTAAGCATTTCCAGGGCTGCATCTGCTATTCAATGACAGAACCCCGTATGGGTGGCGACGTTTACAACCTGGACTACTATATTTCAAAGGCCAAAGAACTTGAGGCAATGGGAGCAGATTCCATCTGTGTCAAGGACATGGCCGGACTCATGGCTCCCTATGATGCCTTCCCTCTTTTCAAGGCACTTAAAGAGGCTGTCAATCCGCCTCTCCATCTGCACAGTCATTTCACATCGGGCATGGCGCCCATGACCCATCTCAAGGCAATTGAGGCCGGAGTTGATATTGTTGATACCTGCATGTCTCCTTATGCTTACCGCACTTCACATCCTGCGGTTGAACCCATGGTCATGGCCCTGCTCGGCACCAATCGTGATACCGGTTTTGACATAAACCTGCTGGCCCAGATCAATGAAATCTTTGAAAAGGAGATCGTGCCCAAATACAGGCACCTTCTGGCTGACAACAAGATGTCCATAATAGACATCAACGTGCTTCTGCACCAGACTCCGGGCGGCATGCTCTCAAATCTGGTTAACCAGCTTCGTGAAATGGACGCCCTTGATAAAATCGACCAGGTCTATGCCGAACTTCCACGGGTAAGGAAAGACCTTGGCCAGATTCCCCTGGTTACCCCTACCAGTCAGATTGTCGGAACCCAGACTGTGAACAACGTGCTTTTTGACGAAGAAGGCGAACGCTACAAAATGATCACCGGTCAGGTAAAGGACCTGTGCTACGGCTTATACGGCAAGACTGCCGTGCCTATCAATCCTGAAGTACAGAAAAAAGCTCTAAAGGGATACCCAAGGGGGGAAGAGCCGATCACCTGCCGGCCTGCAGAGGTCCTTGAGCCTGAACTTGATAAGGCCACTGATGAGATTAAAGACCTTGCCAAGGACATGGACGATACTTTGATCTATGCTCTTTACCCGGTTACCGGTAAAAGATTTCTTAAGTGGAAATATGGCCTGGAGCCGGTTCCCCAGGAAGTCAAACCAAGGACGATGGAAGAAGTTGAGGCTGAGAAAGAGCTGATTGAAAAGGCTAAAGCCGGGAAGCTTGAAGAGAAAAAAGAAAAAACCGTCCCTGCTATGGGAGAGAACCTCCGCAAATTCAATGTTTTGGTGGATGGTGAATATTTTGAAGTCGAGGTAGAAGATACTGGAGGACCTCCCAGTATCAGTTCGGTTCGCCAGGCTGCCCCAAGACCTGCGCCTGTTGCTCCGCCAACCCCTGCTCCTGTCAAGGCTGCAGTTCCTCCCCCTCCCAAATCTGCCCCGGCTACAGTTGATGACAGTGGCGGCACACCATTAGTAGCTCCTATGCCGGGAATGATTGTTGGTGTAGAGAAAAAAGAGGGAGATACGGTGAACGAGGGAGAAACAATTCTGGTGCTTGAGGCCATGAAGATGGAGAATGCACTGCCATCACCTGTAAGTGGTACTATAACCAAGATTAACTTGGGTGTCGGTGATCATGTGGCGAAGAATGATATTCTCTGTGTGATTACGCCCTGATTTAAATTATGCTTTTTTCCCTTATTGGCTGAATCAGTAAATTCTTGTACCCCATTCTGTCCCACTGAGCATCACAGCTGTTGACGGGAGAAGACGCTGAACC
>CP070776.1:1468351-1477799 GCA_020346205.1 Deltaproteobacteria bacterium | reverse complement strand
CTCATCCATATGCAGACTCCCTTAAAAGCAAAAATTCTATTTCCTTTATCTCTGATTCTCGGTCTTTTACTCACTGCATTTGTTTATAATGACTACATTGATTTACAAAGTGAATTTTCCCATGATGTGGAGCGGCATCTGGACGGAGTTCAACAGTTTTTCAAAAAACAAATTGAAGCAGAGACAGAACTGTTAAGTAGTATCCTTGAGCTGATAGCAAAGGATGAACAGCTTCAAAAGGCCTGGGCAACACAAGACCGTAATTCCCTTTTAAAACTAAGCACCCCGTTACTAAAAGAATTGGGAGCAAAACACCGCATCACCCATTTTTATTTTCATAATACCGATCAGACAAATTTTCTCCGAGTTTACGATCCCGACCGGTTTGGTGACGTCGTTAATCGCTTCACCCTTCTAGAAGCAATCAGAACTGGTCAGGATTCAGCAGGGATTGAACTCGGGAAACTTGGTACCCTTACCCTTCGGATGGTCCATCCCTGGCAGATTAATGGCAAGATAGTCGGCTACATTGAAATGGGAGAAGAGATAGACCATATAATTGAGAAACTTCATAACATTCTGGATGTTGAATTATATATCACTATATATAAAGACTTTCTTAAGGAGGAAAACTGGAAAGCAGGCATGCGGCTGCTTAACCGGCAAAATGATTGGAACTACTCACCACATGCAGTTATTGTCAGCCAATCTCTAAAAAGTACTCCTCAATCGTTGAATGTTTTTTTGGAAAAAGGCAAACATGAATACATGGAAATGGCTACAGACCTTAAACTGTCAATCAATCAGCTTGACTATCGAGTTGGTGTAGTCCCTCTTTTTGATGCCAGTGAAAGAGAAATTGGGGATATAATTATTCTGTACGATGTTACAGATCACTTATCTTCATTTAAGAAAACTATATTGCTTACAGTTAGTTATAGTGTAGTGGCAGGATTGATACTTTTTATTTTCTTCTCAGTTTATCTAGGAAGACTGGAATCGCAAATAGTAAATTACCAGAACAATCTGGAGGAAATTGTCGAGAATCGTACAAAAGAGTTAACTGATGCACTTTCTGAAATTAAAACTTTGCGTGGAATAATTCCCATATGTTCAAATTGCAAACAGATCAGAAATGATGAAGGCATTTGGAGTCAGATTGAAACATATATTAGTGATCATTCTGAAGCTGAATTTACCCATGGATATTGCCCGAAATGCATCAAAGAACTTTATCCCGACATGCACGGTCGAGTAATGAAAAATATTGAGGATAAAAAGAAGAAAACAACATAAATACCTTAACAAAGGATAAGGTTTTCTAAAAGTAGATATTTTGATACATAATAGGGGATTCAGCACAAACTCTCATGTCGTTTTGATCATATGGATTCAACTTTAAAAAAATCATCGGATAGATCAAGGACTTTACTGTTTGGGCTTCTTGTGAATTGTATTTTTTCTAAAGATATAAAAGAAAAATGTCCATTATGGGAATTACGCAGCAGTCTTACATCAATAGAAAAAAAATATGACTATGTAATGGGATTGAGTGAAGAAGAAATTAATAGCATCTTGGTCAAGCATGAAGAATGCTATGTAACTGGATTGAAAGGTATAATGTAGGGATAATTCATGGCAATCAAGTGCAGGTATCAAAAATGGCGCTAACGTTGCAATCTATCCGTCCAGCTACGTAAGTCCAGGTTACAATTTCATCAAATACAAGATCCTACAGTCCTATATGTGAATTATGGGCGGCCGTTATATATAGGTATATATATTCATACCTATGACGGACTGGTCTGCTATGATGTAAGTGAGGAAAGCGATGTAAACATTATAATCCTTGACTGATTTGTTTTGTTGTCAGTGTTAAGAGGCAGGGCTATTTTGGGCCATGCCTCTTAATTTTTTAGTACTAATATAAGCTAAACAGTCACATAGGTGGGTGATTGCTGGAAATGAATGCTCTTAACTTTTATAATGCCCAAAACCATCACCACCTGCTCCATTGTAGTACTTGATTATTATACCCGTTAGTTATAATATTTATATAAGAATAACCCCCTATAACTTTTTGATTATTTTGCAAGAAAACCTAACATGGTTTGGGCGAACGGCTTTATTAAAGGCTTTCATGAAAAGTAACCTTTCAAAATTATATAAATTGGGGTGTTGCCTCACTTTTGCTTTAACAAGCTGGGCCGGGCCGGCTTTTGCTGTACAGCAGCATGGGGGAGCTGAGGGGCTCGTATCCCATCAGGTTGGACATATCCTTTTTATTGCCGGGATGTCCTACCTTCTCTACAGGGTTTACAATAACAGCATAAGAGGCCGTGGCTGGTTTGAATTCAAGGCTTTCCTCTGGCTCATTATTCTCTGGAACTTTCTCACCTTCTCAGGTCATTGGATGAGAGAGATTGTCGAGCCAGAAAAATTTTTAAAGGAAGGTGCACAGGTGACGGCATTTGCTGTTACTGATTCTTTTGATACATTCTTTTACCTTACCCGCCTTGACCATCTCCTCCTGGTGCCATCGTTTATCTTTTTATTTTTTGCCTTACAGAAATGGAGGCGGATGAAATGATAATTCCCTGGACCCCGGTCATACTTGTAGACATTTTCGGTTCTGTCCTGACATTGTGCATTGCAATCCTCTGTGCTAATTCTTCCTGGAGATGGCTTAAAAAGAAAACCGATGATATTTTCCGCCAGTATATTTTCCTGCTGACCTTGTCTATCGTTTTCTTTGCCATATCCCGGTCATTCGGCCATTTGATCAAGCAGATTTTATTGCTTAATGATATGCCGGCTATATGGAGCCAGATTGCCCCGTTCAGTGGCGCAATTAACTCTGCCATCTTCATCATTATATTTGCCTTTGGCATTTACTTTCACAGGGTCCAGAATGTACACGTGGAAATTGAAAAATACAGAAAAAATCTGGAATCTCTCGTGATAGACAGAACGACACAATTAAAAGAATCAAACAAGGCATTGCAAAATGAAATCGGTGAACGGAAGCATATTGAAGAGGAATTGAGACAATCAAATATAACCCTGGAGAATGTCCTGGAAAGTTCCAGCCCTCTCTGCATCACAAATGTTGATTTTGAGATAATCAAGGCCAATAAGGCCTACCTGGAAATCTGGCCCAAAAAACCCGCAACTGAAGGTGAAAAAATCAAGTGTTTTGAATCTCGCCCAGGTTCCCTCTGCCATACTGATGGTTGTCCATTGCAGCAGATTGTTGATGGTAACGAGAAGGTAACCCTAGAGTCGGTAAAATATGAATACCAGGGTGAAGCAAAAACTTTCATTATTGCAGCAAGACCCTTCAGGGATGCATACGGGAAGCTGATCGGCATAGTTGAGAGCTTCCAGGACATATCAGCTCGAATAAAGGCTGAAACGGCAAAAGTGGAACTGATAGATGACCTGCAGGAAGCCCTGGACAAAGTCAATCTATTAACCGGTATGCTCCCCATTTGTGCTTCCTGTAAAAAAATAAGAGATGACAAAGGTTACTGGAATCAGATTGAGACTTACATAAGGGATCATTCAGAGGCTGAGTTCAGTCACGGCATTTGTCCGGATTGCGCTAAAAAGCTTTACCCTGAATTCTACAATAAGGTTGATAAGGTAATTTCAGACAAGAAGAAAGAATAAATGCATGTCAGTAATTTTCTTCCACACTTAATTTAATATAGATATTTCAGACTGTTACCTGGAATTTTGTCATGAACCTTGCTGTTGATGTTACATACCAAAAAAAAGCAGCAATAGTAGGTGGCGTCTTCTTCCGCAATTGGAAAGATGAGAAACCATTGAAGGAACTTGTGATCTCATGTTCAATCCCGGACAATTATATGCCGGGCCAGTTTTACCGCAGAGAGTTGCCCTGCATAGCAGCGCTGCTGGAGCAGGTGCCCGAACCTCTTGACTGCATAATCATAGACGGTTTTGTCTATCTGGGCAGCTCCATGGAACCGGGCCTTGGCAGACACTTGCATGATATGCTGGAGCAAAGAGTTGCAGTGATAGGTGTGGCAAAGTCTCCCTTCACGGACACGCCAAAATCCTGTGAAGTGTTACGCGGCAAAAGCAAGAATCCTCTTTATGTTACTGCGGAAGGAATCAAGGAGGAAAGGGCAAAACTGCTCATCAAAACCATGCACGGTAAGGATAGGATCCCCACACTGCTCAAATATGTTGACCTATTATGCAGAACAGCCGCTTCCAGGTAAAAATTTCTGCCTCAAACAAATTATTTCCAGGAAATCACCAGTTCTTACTTAAAGAGATTATTCAATGACTTGAAAGCGTCACTTTCTGAACTGGTTCCTGCAGTCCCCTTTTTTGCTGCACGGAAAAAATCACAGAAGTTTGCTTTTTCCTTGTCCTGGACAGGTTCCCTGATAGATTCACGGCATTGCCTATAGGCATTGGCGTCATAAAACTCACAATTCAGACATATATGAAGATCCCGTCCGCAGGCAGGGCATTCATCCCTGATGTGGATCTTTATTTCATTAATTTCCTTATGACAGAAGGCACAGTTCATTTATATTCACTGTATTTATTTGACTTGCCGCGAACCATGGAGACAGGATATTTCTGCCTGTTTTTACCCAACTTTTCTTGAGCTGCCTGCATCGGATCAATACCAAGCTTATCGCATAGATTTGCAAGATATATCAGGACATCACCTATTTCCTCCCGCACCTCCGCTAATTTGTCAGGCGGAAGACTCTGGCTTTGCTCTTCTGTCAACCACTGGAAATGCTCGGCCAACTCGCCTGTTTCAACCAGCAGGGCCATTACCAGATTTTTGGGAGAGTGGTACTGGTCCCAGTCCCTTTCCTCCCGGAATTTCTTTACTTGTTCAATCAAGTCCTTCAATGTTTTTTCCAGCTAGCTAAGGAGATAAAACCCGAGAGGAGTTTTAAACTTTTCTGTGGTATTGAACTCACAGCCGACATGGTCCTCGCTCATTGAACGTACAATAGCATCTGAATTTATTGGTGAACTATTACTATCATCGAGTTCAAACGAAACATGCAGCTGGTCATCTTTCTTTGTTCGGTGCATACCAAATGTTGAAAAACCAATTCCACCTAAAGAAATATTTTTTATGATTATATTATGACTCTCTCTGTGTTTTGACAGATTGGTGCTATTGCCTAAAAGTCTTACAGATTTCCTGGGATGTTTCCTGTATTCAAGGCAGAGACAAAATAAGTTATCACAGCTGCATTTAATACGCAGTTCCCGTTTCCTTTTTACCTTGTATTTTGCCACTGACAGCTGTTTGGATTTTTGACAGACCGGACAGGTAATATTTGCAACATCGCCTTCCTTGACCAGAACCTTTCTCGCTTGCATAACGCACCTCTTGTTATGATCGACAGTCAGTTGTGATGTATAAAAAATCCTCTTATTGTATCTGATCCCGTGCCTTTAGCTTGGCATCTATCATATCTTTATGTGTAAGCCTGAGAAGATGTGTCAGTTTGCGGGCAAAATGATCCTCGTGTTTTTCAAGTTGGCCATCGATATGTATAATCCGCCAAACTGCCTCAAGTACTGCTTTCTTCTCCTGCTTACTGAATTCATTATTTATATGGTTGGTAAATTCAAATAGATCAACCGCCTGGCTGCGTTCCCGATGTGCCATTTCAATGAGCTCCTCGGCATGCTTCTTTGACAGGTCGAAATCCGACCGCAGAGTCTTAATGACATGGTTAAGTTCATCATCGGTACATACGTGATCAGCATGGGCTGCTTCCAGCAGGATAACACTGGCGGCAATCCTGGTTCGCTCTTCTTTGTTAATGCCACTTCCAGAAGGTCCGTTCTCTCTGCGTACTAATGTTTGTCTGATGAAATTTAACATTTATTCCTTTTGCCCGGAGTTTTTGCTTACCTGAATGTATAATGCTTTCGCACCGGTTTAGTCACCGACCAAGTACAATCAAGCCCCTGGGGAAATGTGACATAGTCGCCCGGCCCGATGGCAACCTCCTCATGTTCAGTCTTGACTGTTATTTCCCCCTCAAGAATGAGGCAGGATTCTTCCTGGTCATAATGCCAGTCAAAAACCGACGGTTCGCATTCCCAGACCGGCCAGTTGAATACACCTTGCCGGGCCATTTTTTCTTGATCGCCTTTTTCAATCTTTATACGCATTTAGAATATTATAAAAAATATTGATCCAAAAAGATACTCTTTTAATCAATCAGTTATCAACCATTCCTACCAGCAGGATCGTTTATCAACAGCCAGTTATTAAATTTTTCTGTACTTTTTCCAAGAGGCCCTATAGCCCCTAAGCCGGTTAATTTCAAGTTTGAAATTCTGCTGCTGCTGTTAGCCAAAATTGTTAATCCCGGCCTTGCAGCAATGAACTTCTGGGTCAAAGCTGCGCCATCCCCGTCTTCGTCATCCAGATCAGCATCCATGATCACCAGGTCGATGTCCTCGTTATCAAAAAAAGTTACTGCGGCATCATAAGCATAGGCGACCAGAATCTTTACTGAGCCGAATACATAATATTTTTTTATGGCTTCAATAAAATCCCGTGCAGAATTGGGGTTATCCTCTACCAGGAGAATTTGGGGAAACTGAATATTTTTTCCTGCTGACAAATAATCCCCCTGATGCTGAAATACCTGGCCGCGGGGAATAGTTGTGGTAGTTGAACCAATAATATCCTTGAACCATCCAAATATACTCAAAATGAAACGGGCAGCACGTTCGCTTGGTCTTTGATATTTCCGGCCAGCATTGCTCAACTGTTGATTGTTCTTGGGCATTTCCATCCTTACTTTATTGCAGCACAAATCCAACTATTGCCATGTTCCTCACACATCATTTTTGAGCCTCATGATGAGGTCTTTTTCTATGGCAGAATCCACAAGCTTGACTTTTTTATGATGTTTACGGTTAAAAACGTTTTCCATTGATATCCGCAGTTTCGGGGTAATATTCTTTGTCGTTTTGCGTAATATCCTGTCAAGGCAGGTTCTGACAAAACTTTCCGGGTACAGGACAAAACCATAACAGGTCATTTTCTCAGGAGGGAAAAAATGATAAAAAGTTTGATACATCGAGCCATGGCCGCGATTCATCCCGGATCTGGAAATCACATAGAGGTCCATGTCTGGATAAAACAAGCCCGGGGCTTCCATAAGCATTCTCGAAGCCCGGGCAGAGGTGAGTGTCTGAAAATGCAGCACAATGTCTTTGACAGAAAACACGAAGGTATCAGATACCTTTTTGATCTCTGCCTTTATAGTATCTAATTCTGCTTGTGGCTCTACATCCTGGGTCATGTCTTTAGTTGAAAGGTTATCTTCAATTTTTTATGTAATTTAAATTTTAAAGTACCCTTTTCGTACCATGAAAACAATTTTCATGGGAATAAGATTGTAAAAATGCCAAGACTGAAACTTCAGCTAAGAAAGTTACTGTCTGTACTAGGGATAATAAATTTTTCCATGCGGCTTCCAGGGCTTGACATTTTGCCCTAAAATTACTTGAAAGGATTCAACCATATCACCAATTTTGGCCTTGTTAAAGTCCTTTATTTTAAGGCCCACCTGCTGGCCTTTAGTAGCTTTTCTGACAGCATCTTTTTCAATATGCAATGACTCGATATTCCCGACATATATTGGCCCCATGGCACCCAGAACCCTGAAAGAATGCCCCTGGACCAGCCTGCCTGACAAGACTTCACACCCCAGGATAATGCCCCTGCGGCTGCTTTTAAAAAGTGCAATAACCCTGGCAGAACCGACAGTCTCTTCTGCAGATTCCTGTTGAATAAGACTTTTTGCTATAGTCTCTAAATCCTCAAGCAGTTTATAAATAACATCATAGAGCCGGATCTCAACGTTATGTTCAGCAACAATCTGGTCGATATTAGGCATATAACCGACGTTGAAACCGACAACCAACCTGCTGCCGGTTTCAGCCATGAACATGTCTGACTTATTAATTGAACCCACTCCTGAACTGATGATAGTTATATCTACATCAGGGAGGGTTAAAGAGTTGATACCGGAAATGATAGCTTCAGCGCAGCCGGAGGTATCACATTTGAGGATAATTTCCAGCCTTTTTTTTGCAGCCGATTTTACAGAGCTATGATCCTTTTTCTCTGTATTTGCCTTATCGCGCTTATCTTTTTTTTTCTTTTTATGATGGTGAGCGGTCTTTCTGCTGCCCATAACATATCTTCCTCCGGGCAAATACAATTCAAGCCAAAATGTTCCGCACTTATTTGGTAAAATGTTTGATGGTCAGTTAAGGCAGAATTTTCACTTCATCCAGTTGGGGCAACCCACATTATCTCCTTATTCTTAGCGGCTTCACGATGAGAATCAGGAGTTTAATATTATTTGGGGATAAGATTTACGCTGCCTTCCTTGTCATCTTCTTCAGCCTATTGATACGACGTCTAATAATTTCAAGTTTCTTTTTATCTTTCTCTTTCCGCAGAGCCTCTCTCTCGGTGCGAAGCCTGACAATTTCCTGCTTCATTTCCTTGACGGTCATATCTTTTTTCGGACCTGCTGCTTTTTTCTTTTTCTTTTTCTTGGCTGGAGTTTCTTCCTTTATACCCCTGGCTTCCTTGATAGTATCCAGTAACTGGTCCTTCTTCATGCCGGTTACACCTGTTATGCCAGGAATTTCTTCCTTTGCAACCTCGCGAAGTTCAACAACAGTCATCTTATCCAGCGGTTTTTCGGCTTCAATTTCTTCCTTTTTTACATCTTCGGCCATTCGTTTTCCTCCAGTTCTGTTTTCGTTATTCCTGCACTAGCTCTTGCGCTTTATCAAATGCCTTTTCCATATCGGGAAGGTTTGAGACTTCCGGTACAACCTGGATGTAACGAACAATTCCTTTTTTGTCCACCAGGATAACCGAACGGGCCAAAAGCCTGGGGCCATCCATTAAGAGCCCCAAGGAATACCCAAAAGCCCCTTCCTTGTAATCTGACAAATAATCGATATCCGTTAATTTTGCATTTTCGGCAAATCTTTTCTGAGCAAAGGGTGTGTCGCGGCTGATGGTTATCCTCACAATTTCCGGCGAAATTCTATCTCCTTCTTCTCCAAGGAGATGGGTCTGAGCCTCGCAAACCTTTGTATCTATAGATGGAACAATACTTAACATTAAAACCTTTCCCTTTGCTTCTGTAAGGTCAACTTCCTGCATGGTCATGGCATCAACTAATTCTGTTGCAGGTAGTTTCATTCCGATGGCAATGGGACTTCCCAGCAGATTAACTTCATTGCCGCCACGGGTGACTTTAGTTCCCGGCAATACTGTGCCAGGATCAACCTGCATTGGGGGCTGTTTGAAAGTAGCACAGCCTGTCATAACGAGAAAAAACACAACTGAGAACACTAAAAATAATCTACTGCCAGTCATAATGTG
>CP070776.1:1450791-1468251 GCA_020346205.1 Deltaproteobacteria bacterium | reverse complement strand
CTCTTCCGACTTCTGTTTTTGCCAACCGGCATAACCGGTACCATCAAAAGCCAGAAGAAGTTTTATGTTCCGTTTTTCACTCACGGGAACAGAGGCACTGCAAGGAGCCCCTTGGTCTCTGGCAGATTGCACATGAGGTTCATATTCTGCACCGCCTGTCCTGCTGCTCCTTTCACAAGGTTATCAATTGCCGAGAGAACTACAATCCGGCCTGTGCGGCTATCGGTCTTAAATCCTATATCACAAAAATTTGACCCCCGGACAAACTGTGTGGCAGGAAATACTCCAGTTTCACACAGCCTGACAAAGGGTTCACCATTATAAAAATCCTGGTAGAGCTTATTTACCTCAGCATCTGTCAAGGGCTTGGTCAGTTTTGCATAAATCGTGCTGAGAATGCCCCGTGACATGGGAAGCAGATGCGGAGTAAAAGAAATGGTAACGCTTTTTTTGCAGAGTTCGCTTATTTCCTGCTCCATCTCCGGTGTATGCCGGTGTTCTGCCACCTTGTAAGCTTTGAACCCCTCTGATACTTCACAGAAAAGCGTCCCGGTCTGGGCTGAACGTCCTGCTCCGGAAGCACCGGACTTGGAATCAACTATTATGGATTCATATGCAACTGCCCCAGCCTGAAGCAAAGGGGCTAGCCCCAGAATAACGCTGGTCGGGTAACATCCCGGGTTGGCTACCAAGCGTGCCTCAGCTATCTGCTTCCGGTGCAGTTCCGGCAAACCATAGACAGCTTCAGCAAGGTATTCAGGTGCTGTATGTTCCTGGTACCAATTTTCATAGATAGCGGCATCATGCAAGCGGAAGTCAGCCGACAGGTCGACAACCTTTTTCCCTGCTTTTAGAAGATCAGGGACAATCGCCATGGCAGTCTGATGCGGCACTGCTGTAAAAAACAGGTCAGCCCGCCCAGACAATTCTTCTACCTGTAAATCTTCACAGATAATTTCAGTCATACCTGCAAGACTCGGATAGACCTCTGAGAGCTTTTTCCCTTTATACTGCCGGGAAGTGGCCACTGTAAGCTCAACGTCAGAGCAGTTACAGAGTATTCGTGCCAACTCAACTCCCGTGTATCCTGACGCGCCTACAATACCGATCCGTATCATTTTTTTTCTCCAGATTTATAAGCAACGATAAAAAAAGTTTCTTATATGTTAAAGGACTGTCTATCCCAACCTTTTAATAAGTATTATAAACAAAAAAAAACAGGGGAAGACAACAGCAAATTTGCCTTCCCCTGTTTGAATAATTCAAGGGGTTTGAAACCATTAAATAAATATTAACGTTTCGAGAACTGGAATTTTGCCCTGGCTCCTTTCTGGCCGTATTTCTTTCTTTCCTTGGCTCTCGGGTCTCTTGTCAAAAGGCCTGTTTTCTTCAAAGTCAGTCTGTACTCCGGGTTTACTTCCAGCAGAGCCCTGGAAATACCATGGCGCAAGGCTTCTGCCTGAGCGTTCTTGCCGCCACCTTTCAAGGTAGCCATGACATCATATTGCTCTTTGGTTTCGGTTGTCGCAAAAGGCTTTTCAATCTTCTGCCGTAAAAAGCCGCCACCAAAATATTCCTCAACAGTGCGATTATTTACCTGGATATTTCCTGCTCCCGGCTTGAGCCATACCCTGGCCACAGCCGTTTTTCTCTTGCCGGTAGCGTAATATCTATTATCAGCCATTAGTTGCTCTCCATCAATCTCATGTACTTAGTTATATTTCAAGCATTTCAGGTTTCTGTGCAGCATGCGGATGCTCAGTGCCTGTATAAATCTTGAGTTTCTTCAGTTGTTTACGACCCAAGCTGTTCTTGGACAACATGCCTTTAACTGCCATTTTAAGGAGTTCCGTAGGCTTTTTCTCAAGTACTTCCTTGGCAGTCCTTTCTTTAATTCCTCCAATATAACCGCTGTGACGGTAATAAACTTTATCATCAAGCTTCTTACCGGTCAGTTTGACCTTATCTGCATTCACAACAACTATAAAGTCACCAACATCCATGTGGGTGGAAAAATTAGGTTTATGCTTACCACGCAACCGTGTTGCAATCTCTGATGCCAGGCGCCCAAGCACCTTATCTTCGGCATCAACCACAAACCATTTCCTTTCAACCTCCTCAATCGGAGTATGATAGGTTTTCATGATATAATCCTCAACAAACGTAAAGTCTAACTCTGTAAAAGGCTGATGAATCAACCTCTGACTATTTTCTATAAAAAAGGATTTCGTCTCATGGAGAAAACTCCCCGGAGCACAAAATCCCAACACGCAAATAAACTTTTAATTTATATTGCGATATCTCTAATCTGTCAATAAAAAAAGGCCCGACAGCAGTCGAACCATTCCAGTAAAGAATAAGCTGTAAAAAAAGTGGAGCGGGAAACGAGATTCGAACTCGCGACTTCAACCTTGGCAAGGTTACACTCTACCACTGAGTTATTCCCGCTCGCGCAAACCAACTGGAAAGCCAGGGAATATAACGAGTCACCCACCTGTTGTCAACAAAAAATTCTAGCGTATTGTTGGCACCATTTGCAAGTTAAAGGCATATGCCTTACTATTTTTTTTTGAAAAATCTCACATCACTATTGCCCTCTAACCATACAAATTGTATAGGTATTTAGAATCATTATTTTTGAAATGCCGGATTAGAACAATGGGCAGACATATCATGTGCCTTATTATTATTCCGGCCCAAAGAATAAAAGTATCTATTAACACTGGAGCAACGTTCATGAGTAATACATCCAGGGTCGGCGAAATTCATCGCAAGACCAAAGAAACAGACATCAAGCTGAGCCTCAAACTTGACGGACTTGGCACCACTTCGATCAGAACCGGTGTTTCCTTCATGGATCACATGCTGACGCTTTTTGGTGTTCATGGTTTTTTTGATCTAGATATAGAAGGTGCCGGCGATATTGAGGTGGACGACCATCATACCGTAGAAGATCTCGGCATTTGCCTCGGACAGGCATTCAAGACTGCCTTAGGTGATTTAAGCGGAATTTGCCGATACGGCTTCAGTGTTATTCCCATGGATGAAGCGTTAGCCCAGGTTACAGTTGATATTTCCAATCGGCCATACCTGCATTTTGATGCGCCAATTAAGGATCAGAAAGTTGGTACTTTTGATACTGCTCTTGCCAAAGAGTTCTTCCGGGCCCTGGCCTTACACGCTGGTCTCACGCTGCATATAAAAGTAGAGCATGGTGATAATACGCACCATATTATTGAGGCGGTTTTCAAGGCACTTGGGCGTGCCCTGGGGCAGGCCGCGAGCCCTGAACCCCGGAGCAAAGGCCCTCTCTCTTCCAAGGGGTCTTTATAAGGTATATTATCGGGCGGATATGCTTACCTTCTAAAATATTGATGGCTGCTTCATTATAAGGAGTACTCCTGTGAAAAACCTTTACACTTTAATTGTCATCTGGCTCGTAATCATTCCCTTTGTTTTCTCTGCCGGATGCTCCAATATTCCCCAAGAGGAGACTGCAAAGGAACTTGTTCCAATAAACTCCATAGGAATTCTACCGGCACAACCCGCCAGGATCACCATTCTGCCGTCCGACAGCAAAACAACGCAGCAGCTTGAGGCCGGAGCTAAAATCATCGATACTTTGCTGAATGATTATTTCAAGGGCTACAATAATGTGCGTTTTATATCTCAAACTGAGCTGGAAGGTCTGCAGTCTGCACAATCTGGCAAAGGCAAACCTCTTTATCTGGCAAGAGAAGCAGGGCAACAACTTAATTATGACGCTGTCCTTGTCACAGAAGTAGCTCGCTATCAGACCAGGACCGGGTCGGCATATATTGTTGATAACCCAGCCTCTGTAGCCTTCACCCTCAAACTACTTGCCATAGCAAACAGCCGGGTTATCTGGAGTGTTGATTTTGATCAAACCCAACAACCTCTGTTCGAGAATATCCTAAGCTCCCGCTCTACCGGCTCAGGCTTTCGCTGGCTCACCGCTGCAGAGCTGGCAGAAGCAGGTTTAAGAAAAAAACTCGATACCTGCCCCTACCTGAACAAGAACTAACCCAAAGATTTCATGAGTTTACTGAGCAAGGCTGCAAATCGAAACATCGGCCAGGCCATGCACAATTATTCCATGCTGGCTGACAACGATAGGGTGCTCGTTGCAGTTTCAGGTGGGGTTGACAGTCTTGTGTTGAGCTGGATTCTCAACCATTGGCAGCATAAAGCCCCGATCCGTTACGAAATATATGCTGTATACATTGATAATGGTTTTGACAGCTCAACAAGTGCTAAAGTTGCCGAACAGTTACAGAACATCGGCGTCCCTTACCATATTGAAGAAACCGATTTCTGGCAGAGGGCAGAGGAGGCAGAAGAGGGCAAAAGTATCTGCTATCATTGTGCACGCTTACGCAGAAATCGCCTTTTTGCAATAGCCGAGGAACAGGGCTTCAAAAAAATAAGTTTCGGACATCATAAGGACGATATCCTGGAAACATTTTTCATCAACCTGCTTTATGCGGGAAATATCAGCACCATGGTCCCGAAGCAGAAACTTTTTGATGGACGCATACACATTATCAGGCCCATGGCCTACCTTGAGAAAAAAGATATCTTAGAAATAGCTGCTGCTGCCGGCATTGTACCTGTCAAAAATCCCTGCCCCAAGGATAATGACTCTAAAAGGCAGGAAGCGCGCAAGGTAGTTGCCTCCTTGAGCGAACTGGACCCCAAGGTTAAGTCCAATATGTTTGCAGCACTTTCAAACATCCGGCAGGGATACATGCTGGACTGTTAGTCCTCTAACCTCTCCGCATTGAAAATCACTACTCCACTCTGATGCCCTGACATTTTTTGTCGTTTTCTGCAGCGATTCTATAATTTCCTGTAAAGCTTCCAACAGGTCCCATATTGACAACCTTGAGACACTCACTGTTTAACCAACTGAAATAAAACAACATTTTCCTTCATCTCAGGTGTTTGCGTTTTTCAATTTCCTTTGCTGGCATATTTCTTGCTTCAGTCATTATTGATAAAATTCCAATGAATACAAAGGGTAAGAACAAAATTCATTGGAAGGACAGACTGCAATATACACCTGGGCTTGGCGCTGAGGAGGGAAGTGCTCAGATAGGTCACAGCATAAGGAGGTAATCTATGGCTGTCTGGAGATTTTCAATACAGGGGAAGGAAGTACAGTACGGCAACAGAAAACGAAAGAAGCTAACTGAAGATGGCTGCAATGAACCTTACAAAGACCGTTACTGGTGCCCCAAGCTGCAGTGGTTCCAATGCGAACCCTGCCCCTTTCTGAACCAAGAGGAATGCGAAAATTTTGAAGTTATGTGCGGTGCTCTTTAAACAGGATTTGAGAAAAGAAACGTTTGCGCTTTATCATCAATCGGAATTGGTCTCATCAAGCCACCTGTAGGCATCATCTTCAGTACGAAATGACATCACTTCAAAGGGTAAAGTATCGGCGTGCGCTTGAAACATTCTGATTAAACCATAATGCAGGTCCTTGTCTACTATCATTGCAACTTTATAATTGCTACCCCGCTTCATCTGGTTTTCCTTTACCATAGCGACATAATCGATTATTTGCTGCTCTGAAGGTGGTTCTCCCCTAGCACCCCTGAAATCCCAAAGAATATTGGCTCCCGGCCTGAATGCAGGATCATCAAGCATCTCGCAATATGCTTCTCTGATACCGCCTTTTGCAATAGCACCACTGCAGCCCAGAATTACCAAATTCCTCTTATTGTCAAAACTTCTGAGTATTGGCATGGCTCAACTCACAAACAATCATTTATATAGATTATTTTTATATATTACATGAAATAACTTGAGATATTCAAGGCTATTTTTCAGAAAGGCAGACCAACTCTCCAATACATCCCTGGCTTGCCACTGAAACCCGTATACCTGTCTCCTTGCAGAGAGGATTGTTGTGCAGGGCTTCCACAGCAGCATGATAAGCGATTTCAGGATGATTATTTTCCTCACTCAAGTGGGCCAAAACAACATGTTGCAGCTTTTCATGTACCAATTCATTTAATAATATTGCAGCTTCAACATTATCAAGATGCCCCTGGTTGGAACGTATTCTCTGTTTCAGGTAGGGGGGATAAGTCCCATTCTGCAACATTGCAATGTCGTGGTTGCTTTCCAGAACGAGGGCCTGGCAGGAGGCCAACCGATGCTGCATGAGCCGTGATACCTTTCCGGTATCCGTACAGTACCCAAAGGAAACACGACCATCTGAAATTCGAAAACCCACAGGATCTTCTGTATCGTGGGATATTGAGAAAGGATGGATCTCTAAATTTTGAATATAAAGGGACCCACCAGTTTCAAATTCGTTATAGGAAAACAGCTTATTAATAATTTTTGACGCAGCAGAAAATGTTGCTGTATTGGCAAAAACTGGGATATTTGCTCGGCGGGAAAGAACCCCAACACCCTGAACGTGATCATTATGTTCATGGGTTACCAGAATGGCATCAATTTCCGACAGATCAACCCCTATATACGAGAGTCTTTTCTGCAATTCAATACCGGACATGCCGGCATCTATGAGTATACTGGTCTCCCCACTTTCAAGATAGGTGGCATTCCCTTTGCTGCCACTGCCTAGAACACAAAATCTCATTCTAAAAGCCTGAACCTTCTATTTACCGGTATGTCCGAAACCGCCTGTATGGCGGATTGTTTTGTCAAGTTCATTCACCACCTGCAGGTCAGCCTTTTGCACTGCAGCAACAACCAACTGCGCCACTCTATCTCCGCGATGAATCGTATATGGTTTGGAACCAAGGTTGATCAACCCAATTTTTACTTCGCCGCGGTAGTCAGCATCAATGGTCCCGGGACTGTTTATGATCGTGACCCCATGCTTTATTGCCAGGCCGCTGCGGGGCCGTACCTGGATCTCATACCCTGGCGGGATGGCAACAGCAAAATTGGTGGGTATCATTTTAATCTCACCTGGAGCCAGTTCAACTTGTTCTGCAACCGCTGCAGCGACATCCATACCGGACGCCTCAGCAGAATGATAGGTGGGCAGATTCAAATCTCCTGCACCTTCAGGGTCAAGCCAATTAAATTTTATTACAATAGTATCCATCGTCGATTGAACAATAGTCGCTGTTAATAATTTCAAAAAGGCATATTAAGACTTCCAGTCTATTTCCTTCTGTTCAAGGGGGCCAAGACCGGCAACTGTCAACTCCTGTCTGCCGAATACTCTGCTGGAAAGGCTCATGATGTCCTCACCTGTCACCCGGTCAATGGAAGCCACCACTTCTTCAAGGGTAAGATATTTGCCAAAATAAAGTTCATTACGGGCTATACGGGTCATTATTGCTTCCATGTTCTCCATGGAAAGATACAGGCCGCTTTTTACAAAATCCTTAGAATTGGCCAACTCAGAACCTGTAACTGGAGTATCCTGCAATTTTGTAATTTCCCGACTAACAAGGGCCAATGATTCATTTACTGACTCCCTGTCCACTCCCAAATAAATTGCCTGGTAACCACTGTCTGAATATGAGGCGATATAGGAGTATATGGAGTAGGCCAGTCCTCTTTTTTCCCTGATCTCCTGAAAAAGCCTTGAACTCATGTTACCACCAAGCAATACATTGAGGAGCAGATAAGCAAAACGGTCCTCATCAATTACAGATAGCCCGTAAGTTCCCAAAAGTATATGGACCTGCTCCAGGGGCTTGGAGTAAATCTTTCTATTGCTAGGCAGCAATGCAGGCTCAATACGTTTCAGGACAGGATCAGATGTCTGTCCGAACTTTTCAAAAGCCTTTTGCCACAACGATACAAAATCATCATGGTCCACCTTGCCAGCTGCAGAAACGACTATCTTGTCAGTTGTATAGTATTTCTGCACATATTCACGGAGTTTCCGGGAATCCATTGCTGCAACAATTTCATGGCTGCCGAGAATTGTTTTGCCAAGTGGATGTTTACCCCAGAGCAGTTCTGCGAAGAGATCATGTATGTGGTCATCAGGCATATCTTCGACCATGTGCATCTCCTGCAGAATGACCTGGCGCTCACGCTCTATTTCCTCCTCTGAGAAGAGTGAATTGCCTAGCAGATCCGTAAACAACTCCACCAGGATCGGCAGTTTGGTATCCATAACCGTGGCATGGAGACAGGTGTTTTCCCGGGTTGTGAAGGCATTTGCAGAACCGCCAAGAACATCTAATTCTCTTGCAATATCCTGGGCTGAACGGCTGGTTGTGCCCTTGAAGAGCATATGCTCAATAAAATGGGCCGAACCGCTATTTAGATCATGCTCGTCCCTTGATCCAGCATCAATCCACACACCGACGGAAACTACCTTTGAATGCTGCAGTGATTCGGTTATGATCCTGATGCCATTGGATAGGGTTGTTTTATTAAACATGCGATAAAAAAGAGTTGAGACGAGTGTCTCAAATAAAAGCAAGGGGCTTTTTGAAATTTTATCTTAAGCCCCCTGCTATAATTGGATCATTTGACTTCTTCAGCTAGTGCTGCTTTACGGCTCAGCCTGATCTTGCCACGGCTGTCAATTTCCAAAACCTTGACCTTGACTGCATCGCCCTCTTTCAGGATATCAGTCACCTTACCTACCCTGTGATCTGCCAGTTCAGAGATGTGGACCAGGCCGTCTGTGCCAGGAAGGATCTCAACAAACGCTCCAAAATCCTTGATGGTCTTTACAATGCCATCGTAGATCTTGCCAACCTTGGCTTCCTCAGTAATATCTTCAATGCGGGCAAGCAATTTTTCAGCAATATCACCACTTGGGGTAAATACTTTTACATTGCCATCATCGTCGACTTCAATTTTGGCATCGAACTCAGTGCTGAGTCCTTTAATGATTTTTCCGCCAGGGCCGATGATGTCACGGATCTTATCAGGATTAATTTTAACCGTAAAAAATTTCGGTGCATGGGGGGCAATATCGGCCCTGGGCTCTGCAATTGCTTCCTGCATTTTGCCAAGAATATGCAGCCGGCCCTCCTTGGCCTGTTCAAGAGCTTTGCTCATGATTTCCCTGGTCACACCACTTATCTTGATATCCATCTGCAGCGAGGTAATTCCTTCAGAAGTTCCCACCACCTTAAAATCCATATCACCCAGATGGTCTTCATCACCAAGGATATCAGAAAGTATTACAACTTCATCTCCCTCCTGAATCAATCCCATTGCAATACCTGATACCGGATTCTTGACCGGGACACCTCCATCCATCAGGGCCAGGCTGGCACCGCAGACAGTTGCCATGGATGAAGAACCGTTTGATTCAAGGACATCGGAAACAATTCTCATGGTATACGGAAATTTCTCGGCCGAGGGCAGAACTGCACTGATGCCGCGTTCCGCCAGTGCACCATGACCGATATCCCGCCGGCTCGGACCACGCATGAATCGTACTTCTCCGACACAGAATGGCGGAAAGTTATAATGCAGCATAAATTGTTTAAACGACATACCATCCAGTGTTTCAACCCTCTGCTCATCACCTTCACTGCCAAGAGTAGCTGTCACTATGGCCTGTGTCTCGCCTCTGGTAAACAGGGCTGAGCCATGGGTCCGGGGCAGGCAGCCAACCTCGCAGGTAATGGGGCGCACCTCGTTAAAGGCCCTGCCGTCGATGCGGGACTTTTCAAAAACAATTTTATCGCGCATCATTTTTTTCTTAAGATCACCCAGCAGGTCTTTTACTTCATTGGCACAATCTTCTTTCTCGTCTTCCAGCTCGGCAACAACCCGGGCCTTCAAATCATCATAGACCCGGCCGCGCTCCATTTTGTCAACTGTGGTTATTACCTCTGCCATTCCGGCAGCAGCCACCTCTTCAACCTTCCTGGTCAAAGCTTCGTCGGCTTCAAGTATTTCAACCTGTCGCTTAGGTTTGCCGAGGACGCTCTGCAGTTCCTCCTGCATATCAAGGAGTATCTGCAGCTGTTGGTGTCCATAAAAAATACCCTCCATGACTATCTCTTCGGACAGGCTGTCAGCTCCGCCCTCAACCATGACTACGGCGTCACGGGTCCCTGCAACAACGATCTCCATGCCCGATACTTCCAGTTGATCCTTGGTGGGGTTTACTACATATTGACCATCAATATAGCCAACCCTCACCCCGGCAATGGGGCCCTGGAAAGGTATATCTGAAACTGAAAGCGCTGCGGAGGCACCGACCATGGCCAGGATATCCGGGTCATTTTGCTGATCAGCGGAAAGCACTGTAGCAATCACCTGTGTCTCCGTCATCCAGCCTTCTGCAAATAAAGGCCGTAATGGCCTGTCTATAATTCTGCAGGTCAAGGTTTCCTTTTCAGTCGGCCTGCCGATTTCGCGTCGGAAAAAACTACCAGGAATCCGGCCTACCGAATAAAATCTCTCCTGATATTCGATGGTCAAGGGCAAAAATCCCATATCCGGTTTGTTTTCCTTGGCAGCGGTTGCCGTTACCAGCACCACGGTTTCATCATAAGTGACCAGAACCGAACCATTTGCCTGTCTGGCCATTTTGCCGCTTTCGATGGTCAGAGTTCTGCCACCGATTTCGGCTTCAACTTTTTTATACATGTATTCTCCTTCTGATTTGTTTCAGCTACAAGCGCTGCAATTTCTTGCCCATGGCAAGGGCCATACTCGCTTCAACCTGAATGTTTTACCTCGAGCATCTCTTTCCAGCCGGAATTGTTTTCAAAGCCCAGGATAAACCTGAACTGCAGGAACTATTGCAACCGGAAAGGCGTAGCGCGACAGCTGAACCTTTCTTTCCGCCTACTTGCGGATTCCAAGTTCTTGAATTATGGCACGATACTTGGAAATATCCTTCTGCTTCAAGTACTGCAGAAGCCTTCTCCTCTGACCGACGAGCTTCAATAACCCTCGGCGGGAATGGTGGTCCTTCTTATGGACCTTGAAATGTTCCGTCAGGTAGCTGATCCGTTCACTCAGCAGTGCAATCTGCACTTCTGATGAACCGGTGTCGTTATCGTGTGTTTTAAATTTTTCAATAATTTCATTTTTCTTCTCTGCTTGCTGTGCCACAACTATCCTCCTATCATTTGTTTCAAAAATGCTGGTTGTACCAGGTATCATCATTTCAGGTAACATTCTGAGTGGCATACCCGAGTGACTTCCCTGCCAGCCTTATTTTCCTCATTAATTATTTTCTCTGTTGCCGGCAAGTAATTCCTTAACTGAATCCACCGATATTCGGTGTGTATCAAGCAACGTTCTGTCAAATTCCTTTAAAAACAATTTCTCCCCAGATAGGGTTTCATCCATAGAAAAGAAACCATTTCGTGTTCTTACGAGTTTACGCAGATACGCTCCGCACCCTAAAAACTCACCAATGTCAGCCGCAAGTGTCCTGATATAGGTACCCTTGGAGCAGGTAACCTTCAATGTTAACGTCTCCCTGTCCCGGTCCAGAAACTGCAGTTCCTTAATTATTATCAAACGCGGTTCCTTTACCACCTCGATACCCTTGCGGGCATAATAGTACAAAGGCTTTCCCTTGTGTTTCAAAGCAGAATAGGCAGGCGGCGTCTGCATTAGCTCTCCTGTAAATCGTGCCAGGCACTCAGCAATATCACTTTGGGTTATATTACCCACGGGCCGCTTCTCAACAACTCTTCCTTCTGGATCCTGGGTATCAGTGATAACTCCCAATTGCACGGTTGCCACGTATTCCTTGTCACCATCCATCAACTGCGGGATTAGCTTGGTCGCCGGCCTTCCGGCACAAAGAACGAGTACACCTGAGGCAAAGGGATCAAGGGTGCCTGTATGGCCGACCTTTTTAATGCCCAATATCCGCCGCAGCTGCTGTACCATACGAAAAGATGAGAACCCTTCCGGTTTGCTTACAGGGTAAACCCCTTCCGGCAAAGATGTCACACTCTCCCCGGATAAGGTATAGCTGCTCTTTTTCGGCTGTTGATCTTGTGAATTATCTGCTTCAATTACCATCATAACTATCAAGGATATTCCTATTCAGCAGGCCATCTCGACTTCAGCCGTCGTTTAAGCTCGTGCAGAAGTACGTCCCTTACTTCATCTATGGTTTTGCCTTCTGCTCTATAGCCGGCAGCATTTCTATGTCCGCCGCCGCCATACTTCGCAGCCACCTGGGAGACATCACATCCTCCCTTGGCTCTGAGGCTGACCTTGATATATCCATCAAGTGTTTCCTTTAAAAAAACGGCAACTTTAACCGAACGAAGTGCTCGGGGCAAGTTGATAAATTCTTCTGTATCCTCCCGTTTGGCCCCGGTTGCCTTAAACATTTCATCCGCAGCAGAAATAACTGCTACCTGTCCACCGGCATAAAGCTCCAGTGAGCCGAGTACTTTCTCCAGCAGGCGCAGGCGGTTCACTGAATAGTTGTCAAACAGTTTCCCTGCAACTTCTGACGGCACCACTCCACGGCTCAATAAACTACTGGCAACATGGAATGTATAGGCTGAAGTTGACTCATATTTAAAAGAACCGCTGTCCGAAACTATTGCAGTATAGAGGCAATAGGCCGCATTGTATGAGATATCAGCATGAAGCGCCTGGGCCAGGTCAAAAACCATTTCCGCAGTCGAGGAGCGGTCTGCTTCAACCCAGCTTATATCTCCAAAATCCCTGTGTCCAGCATGATGATCTATGACAATGAACGGATGTATCTGCAACAGGGCATCCACCTCATTGCCAAGCCTGTAACGGTCACCACAGTCTACTGCAACTGCTGCGTCTAAAACCGATATATCTGGTATATCACTCTTGAGCTTTTCTGTACCCGGCATAAACTCATACATTGTCGAAACAAATTCTTCACAATAGTAATATACCTTCTTTCCTAAAGACTCCAAAATTTCCCCAAGCGCCAATTGCGAACCCAGGGCATCGCCATCCGGAAACACATGGCTGGCAATAAGAACATTATCCGCCTGGCGCAATGCTTCGGTGACCTGGCTAGGAGCCTGTTTCGGAGGGGTCTGACTCAATGTGTATCTCCTTCAGCAACCTTTCCATCTCCTCTTGATGGGCCATGGAAAGATCATGCTTAAAAACCAGTTCCGGGGTAGCCCGCATGCCAAGTTCCCGGGCAAGATGACTGCGTATGAAGCCTTTGGCACGGTTCAGTCCTTCAGCAGCTTTTTGTATCTGCATGTCATCTCCCAAAACACTATAATAAACAATCGCCTTGCGTAAATCTCTGGTTACCTCAGCGGTAACTATACTCACATTTGCCAACCGAGGGTCTTTGACCTTGCTTAGCAGGAGAAGAGCGATCTCGTTCTTTATCATATCTGCAATCCGCTTCGGCCGCTTATTTCCTGCAGCTTCTCTACCAAAGGGGTATAAACTTTTTTTCGGGTGTAGAGCCATCATTCCTTTGTCCTTCTGTGCCAGAGCCACAATAACAATTCTTACAGGCTGGCTTCTACCTCTTCCATAATAAAGGCTTCGATAATGTCTCCGACTTTAATGTCATTGAAATTTTCTATGCCTATACCGCACTCGTAACCGCTAGCTACTTCCTTGGCATCATCTTTGAAGCGTTTTAATGAACCCATCTGCCCGGTATAAATGACAACACCGTCACGCAGGACTCTTACCTTGGCATTGCGCGCCACCTTGCCATCTATGACATAACTGCCGGCAATTGTCCCAACTTTTGGCACTTGAAAGGTTTCCCGCACTTCAGCACTGCCTATAACCGCTTCTTCAAATTCGGGCTCAAGGAGTCCGACCATGGCTTTCTTAATGTCGTCAAGGGCATGGTAAATGACATCATAAAATCTGATATCTACCTTTTCCTTCCCGGCCAGTTCCTTTACTTTTACAGGCGGCCTGACGTTAAAGCCGATGATAATTGCATCGGAAGCGGAAGCAAGCAGCACATCTGATTCTGTAATAGTACCTGTTCCCTCATGCAGAATTCTTACCTTGATCTCATCTGTGCTGAGCTCTTCAATTGCTTTTCTGAAGGCCTCGAGGGTGCCCTGTACATCAGAGCGCAAAACTACACGAAGTTCCTTGACATCTCCCAATTTCACCTGCTCAAACAGTTTATCCAACGAAATCTTTGACGAAGAAGCCAGTTCAATTTCCCTGGCCTTAAGCTGTCTAGAGGCACTGACGTTCTTGGCCATTTTCTCATCTCTGACCACTATAAATTCATCGCCTGCCTGGGGAACGCCGGAAAGGCCCTGGATCTCAATCGGTGTAGCAGGACCAGCTTCTTTGATCTGTTCTCCCTTATCATTTGTAAGGGTCCTGACCTTACCAGAATGCTGGCCGATAACTATTGGTTCGCCAAGGTGAAGAGTGCCCTCCTGTACCAGAACAGTGGCAACGGGCCCCCTCCCCTTATGGAGCTGAGCTTCAACAACCCTGCCGCGAGCCTTACGGGTCGGATTTGCCTTGAGTTCCAGGACTTCTGCCTGCAGAAGAATATTATTTAACAGGTCCTCTATGCCTGTACCCTTTTTAGCGGAAGTTTCGCAGTAGATGACATCACCGCCCCAATCTTCAGGCACCAATCCCAGTTCAGCAAGCTCTCTTTGAACTCGCATGGGATCGGCATCAGCCTTATCGATCTTGTTAACCGCTACCACAATTGGCACTTGAGCAGCCTGGGCATGGTTGATTGCCTCCTTGGTCTGGTCCTTAACCCCGTCATCGGCTGCAACGACAAGAACAACAACATCAGTTACCTGGGCACCACGAGATCTCATTTCAGTGAAGGCAGCGTGGCCTGGAGTATCAAGAAATACCACATCTCCTTCACTGGAACGGACATAGTAGGCTCCAATATGCTGTGTAATGCCTCCTGCTTCGCCGAGAGCAACATCAGTTTTCCGGATCGAGTCCAGGATGGATGTCTTTCCATGGTCAACATGCCCCATTACAGTGACAACAGGAGGCCTGGGCAATGCATCACCGCCTACTTCCTGCTCCTGCTCCTCCAACTGCATTACATTTATCTCATCGGTGAGGCCCTGTTCTACTTCGTAGCCAAAATCAGAAGCTACAAGTGTGGCTGTATCAATATCCAGAATCTGGTTTACCGTCGCCATGACACCAAGCCCCATAAGCTTTGCAATAACCTGGTTTACCTTCACAGACATCCTGTGTGACAAATCTCCGACACTGATGGTTTCAAAAACCTTGATTCTCTTCTTAATCGCCTTGGTCTCTGCAGGCGGAGGAGTCGGCTCTGCTTTTTTCTTCTTGCCTTTTGGCCCTCTGGCGCCACGGGGACCATATTCATAATCATCGTCTGCACCAAACCCTCTCCGGTCTTTGCGCTTACCGCCGAATCCCTTCTTAAAACGTTCTCCCCTTTGTTCTTGCTCAGATCGAAACTGGACCAGCCTTTTTCCCTTTTTCTTGCCTTTGCCGGTGCGGGGTTCATCTTCACCTTTCTCTTCACCTGGTTTTATATCGAGAGGCACAACAGCAGAAACTGCTTTTGCTTTTGCTTTTCCTTTTGCCGGCCGTCCAGGTTTTTTCGGCTCTTCTTCCGGTACCTGTATTGCCGCTTTCTTGATAACCTTGGCCAGTCCTTTCCGGGGAGGCACAATACGCTTCACTGCCTTGGCCTTTGGCTTTTCTTCTTTTTTCTTTTCTTCCTCAGCTACCGGTTGCTCTGCAGCCTTCTCTTCCGACTCTGCCTCTTCAGCAGGCTTTTCAGCTTCATGTTCAAGGGCTGCTTCCTTTTCTTCAGCAGGCTCAAGAGGTGAAACCGGTTCAGCAGCTTCCTCTACAGGTTCCTCGGCAACAACAGCTTTCTCTTCTTTCTTTTTCTTTGTGACTTTCTTTTTTGCCTTTTTAGCAGCAGGTTTTTTTGCTGCAGGCTTCTCTGCCTCTTCCTTCTCTTCAGCAGGGGCTTCAACCTCTTCTTCATCAGGGGCAGGTGTCTCGGCAGCCCGGCGAACAGTCTGCGAACGCCTCCGTATAATTGTTGCCCGCCCTTTAGTGCTGATCCGCTTTTCAACAACTTCGGTTTCTAAAGTACCAAGTACGTTTCTGCGAATCTCATCGGCAACTTCATCTTCAACCGTTGAACTATGACTTTTTATGTTATAGCCAAGGTCGATAAGTTTATCTGCCAGCTCTTTACTTGCCATACCGGCTTCTTTGGCTAAATCATATACCCTGATTTTGCTCATTCTTTACTCCCAGTCCTTCAACTCAAAACTAATTTGACCGTCCTGAACCCTAAAGGCCCTGGACAATTTCTTCTTATGCCTGAAAAAAACACCTAAACAATTTTTATTGTTACAACAATAGGCAGAACGACCATGCTCCGTCCCTTTGCTGTCATGTATTACCATTCCCTTATTTAAAACAAATTTCATGAGCTGTTTTTTGGGAAACCGTTTATGGCATCCCAGGCAAGTCCGCATATGCTGTACTTTCATATCTTGCCAATTTCCTATCCAACCCATACATATATTTGCATCCGAAATTTTTATGAAGTCCCTACTGGTTTAAAACCTCATCCCGGATTTTAGCCGCAGTCTCGCCATCCACTGATGAGCTATAACCTTTTATATTGTAGCCAAGCTCAATCAGTTTATCCGCCAACTCAGTACTCTTCATGCCAGCCTCTTTAGCCAGTTCATATACCCTGACCTTATCTGTACTGGGAGTCTCCTCGGCAGCTTCAGTTTCTTGTGCTTCAGCCTCTTCAGCCTCCTCAGATAGAAGAGATTCAGCCTCTGCAGATTCCATATAGTTCTCAATTGCTTCAACAAGCATTTCAGCACGTTCAGGCTTCATGCCCTTCAAGCTTTCCAACTCTTTCACACTTATCCCTTTCAAATCGCCGGCAGCTCTAAATCCTCCGTCATAAAGGATATCAGCCAAACCTTCATCAACGCCCTCAATATTTAGGAGCGACCTATAGCCCTCCTCCTCCAGCTTGGCATACCTGGATTCACTCTTGACATCTATATTCCAGCCCAGCAGTTTGGAGGCCAAACGCACATTCTGGCCCTGGCGCCCAATGGCCAGTGAAAGCTGGTCGTCTGGGACAACCACCATAAGCGATTTTTTATCCTCGTCAACCAGAACCATGGATACCTCGGCCGGGGCCATGGCACTGGATACAAATTTTGCAGGATCCGGACTCCAGGGTACTATATCAATTCTTTCACCCTGCAGTTCCTGAACTACATTCTGCACACGGGATCCCTTCATGCCGACACAGGCTCCTACAGGATCCACATCAGACTCGCTGGAGGAAACTGCTATCTTGGCACGAAAACCTGGCTCGCGGCTAACCCCCATGATCTTAACTATGCCTTCGGCAATTTCCGGAACTTCCATATCAAAAAGTTTTGCCAGAAAATCATTATTGGTGCGACTCAAAACAAGCTGCTGTTCCCTGGCGCTCTGGCGTACATCAAGCAGCAGGGCCCTGATCCTGTCACCCTGCCGAAAAGA
>CP070776.1:1444275-1450691 GCA_020346205.1 Deltaproteobacteria bacterium | reverse complement strand
TAATAATTTCTTGGTTCTGCATAAATAATCAATACAGATGAGAAGATAATATTAAGGTGACAATATGGTAATCAATATACCAATTTCATGGGGTGAATTGGTCGATAAAATTACAATACTCGAGATAAAGCTGGATCGCATTCAGGATGCGAAAAAACTTGAGAATATTGACAGGGAACTGCAGGCACTCCTGCTGATTTTTAATAAGAATTGCCAGGAGCCTGAAGCAATTTCACAGGTTAAAGCTGCTCTTCGGGCCGTAAATGAAAGTTTATGGCAGATTGAAGATGATATCCGTAAATGTGAAAAGGAAAAAGATTTCAGCCAGCGATTTATTGATCTTGCCCGGGCTGTTTACATAAACAATGATCAAAGAGCTGCCCTCAAAAGAGAGATCAATACAATCCTGAAATCCGAGTTGTTTGAAGAAAAGTCCTATGAGGACTACAGTTGAGATGGCAGAGAAAAAAAATGTCCTCATAATAAAACTGGGAGCCTTTGGGGATATCGTCATGACAGAAGGTGTCTTCCATGATATCCGCGATAATTTTCCAGATGGGCATATCTCGGTATTGACAACACCTGCCTATAAAAAGATCTTCGAACGGTGTCCATGGGTTGATAAGGTGCTCATTGATCCAAGAGATCCGCGTTGGCGCCTTGATTTAATGCGCAAATTAAACCGGCGTATAAGGTTTGACAGATTCGATGTTGTTTTTGATCTGCAGCGGGCCAACAGGACCTCGTTTTATTATCGCTGGTTCGCTAAAAAAGTAGCATGGTCCGGGCTGGCAGAGGGCTGCAGCCTGCCATATTCCATTCCTCCAGATAAAGAGATCTCCGTACTGGAGGAATTTGCCATTCAGCTTAAATCTGCAGGTTTATCCCTAAAACACGCCTTGAAGCCTGATCCAGTATGGTTTATCGACGATGTCGGTGAGATACTTAAAGAGGCAGAGGTTACAGAGCCGTTTGTTGTTCTGCTTGCTGGAGCATCTGCCAGGCGAACCGAAAAGTGCTGGCCTTACTATGGTGAATTGGCTGAGAAATTAATTGAAAAGGGGATTTGTGCGGTAACCGTTCCAGGACCTGATGACTTGGATCTATGTCGCTCTATCCCAGGCATTATGCTTACAGGACCGGACAAGTATCTTGATTTTTTTCAACTTGCCGGGGTCTTAAAGAAGGCTGCATATGTGGTGGGAAACGATTCAGGGCCCAGTCATTTAGCTTCACATCTAGGGGTTCCTGGTCTTGCACTGTTCAGTGGCCATGTCCCTGCTTACAGGACAGGAATTGATCACGATCATTTTAGATATATTGAAGAGCAGAACATGGAGCTCATTCCAGTTGACAGGGTGTTTTCAGAAATAATGAACCATATTGATAAAGCCAAGGAAGCAGAGGCCTGAAGGGTCTTATGTAAACCGTAAAATACCTTTGCTTGTATCCATTTCTGCTTCAAGGCCTATGGGCAGGGTCAGGTTGCGACGACTGTGTCCTACCGGGAAATTTGCCCAAACCGGAATGTCATAACCTTCAAGAAGTTCAACTATTCTGTTGTGCACGGTCCTTTGCATTGCTCTGTTTTCTTTTCTGGCATCATCGCTGAATGTCCCCAAGATAAGGCCACTTATCCTGTTCATTCTTTTTGCCTGGCTCAGGTGGGTAAGAAACCGGTCGAGCCTGTAGGGGGATTCGCCAATATCCTCAAGAAACAAAATTGCATTATTCCATGGGATTTCATAAGGGGTGGCTATCATGTGAACTAGAGTTGTAAGGTTACCCCCAAGCAAGACACCTTTGGCTTTTCCTTCTTTCAGAACTTTGACTTTAGCGGGCTTAATGTGGGGAGGTATACCAGATGCAAGGACATTGAAAAAACTTGTTTGCGATCTTTTATCAATACTGGTGAGAGTTGTGACGACAGGACCGTGGTAGGTCACCAGCCCTGCTTTTTTATGGAACGCAGACAAAAGCACGGTGAGATCACTGAAGCCGATAAGCATCTTGGGTTTTTTGCGGATCTGCCTCATGTTTATCATATCAAGCATGCGCAGGCAGCCGTATCCGCCCCTTGCTGCAACCAGTGCCTTAACTTCAGGGTCTGACCATAGCCCGTTGAAATCATCTGCCCTGGCATGATCAGAACCTGCAAGATAACCCTTGGCCTTTAAAAGCTGCCAATTGTACTTGACCCTGAATCCTTTATTTTCAAGAATCCTTACACCTGCTGTAAAGTTGTCTTTGTTAATGAGTGGACCAGCAGGGGCAACCAGACCAATTGTGTCACCTTTTTTTATTGGGGCTGGGAAAATAATTTGGCGGGATTTTTTTTTCACTGGTTGCTTAGCTGTTTTTTTCATGCAGGAGATACAAGCCTTTAAGGGTCAACATGGGATCTACTATCTGGATGGATTCTGTATATGCGGCTATCAGTTCAGCCATGCCTCCGGTGGCAATTACCTGGGGAGGCTCAGGAAATTCTGTAGAGAGTCTTTTCGTGAGACCGTCCACCATGGCACCATAGCCATAGAGCAGCCCCGACTTTATGGCATCAACAGTGTTTGAGCCAATTGCCTTTTGGGGCGGGGTTGAAATATCAATCCTGGGTAATTTGGCGGTGCGGCTGGCAAGGGCATCAAGTGATATACTCATACCCGGCATGATGGCCCCACCCAAGTACTCACCACTTGCAGATATACAGTCAAAGGTTATGGCTGTACCAAAGTCAACTATAATGCAGCTCTTGCCAAATTGTTCGAATGCTGCTACTGCGTTGACAATTCTGTCGGCGCCGACTTCGTCCGGATTATCAGTTGCTATTTTTATCCCTGTTGTAATGGATTGGCCATTTACCAGCAGGGGAGAACAGTTTGTATATTTTTTGGAAAATTCCTGCCAGGCCTGCTGTTGTGTTGGAACCACACTGGCAATTATAACTCCTGCAATATCATTGAACCGGATATTCTGCATACTAAAAAGTGACAGAAAGCGGGCTGCCAGTTCATCGGCGGTTTTCTGCCGGTCGGTTTTCAGGCGCCAGTGACAGAGTAGTTTGTCTTTACTGAATACACCGCAAACGGTCTGCGAGTTGCCGACATCTATTGCCAAAAGCATGATCGTTATCTACCTTTACAGAGATGATTTCATATATATGGATTTAATATGAGCATAAATACAATCATATTAGAACTGCTGTTTATAAGCAAGGTTTTGTATAGATTGGGAAAAACTGAGGAATGGGATAGAGGAATGAGAACTAGGAGCTACCGGCGGTGTGCTTCATTATGAATTCTTGAAGAAGCAATTCCTGTTCAGGAGAGAGTGAGCCGAATTGCAGGCAGCACTGACGCTCATTGATGATACTGAAGGAAACGTGATTTTCCACTTTAAAATCACGGATATTCTCAATTGGGACCTTGGTCATGAAAAAATTACTGCCAACAAGGATATCAATGGAATCTGCGTTTCCCAACCAATCGTTCTGGTCCAGATAACGCACTGCCATACCGCCTTTACTGATATTCACAATTCTTGCTACCTGGGAAGTAGATTGAATAGGGACTGCGATGGCAAGGCTGCTTACTTCAAAGCGCTGATGCTTCCTTCTCTCATTCTGAACTGACTCAGAGGGCATACAAAAATTCCTTCTAAATTTTAGATGTTAGAAGAAGATAATAAAATATTTTTTCAAAAAAAATAAGGAAAAAATTATTTTCTAAGTTTTTTTCACTTTTTGTGTTTTTTTTCTACAGATTGGCAAAAAAGATTCCCATTCTCAAAGAAAGCAAATTTTTTTGAGTAGTATTTAGCCAGGAAAATCAATACACACTATATTTAACCAAGCGTCCGTCCAAACCACCACTGATAAGAATTTTTCTCCAGGTTGGTTTAAGGCCGATACTCTTTATTAATTCACGATTGCCAAAATAGATATACGCGTCCGAACCTTTACATCTCTGTTTTAAAAAATCACCAAACAGTTTCATGAAGTGTTTAATGTTTTCATCTGTTTCAAGACGCATCCCATAAGGTGGGTTGCAGAGTATTACAGAATCCTTTAGAGATTTGATATCCTGAATTGATTTTATTGAAAGTGTGATGCCGCTACCTTGGGTAAAACACTTTGTGTTTGTCTTTGCTGCTGCAATAGCTTCAGCTGACTTGTCACTGCCGCTGATAAGTCCTGGGGGGAGACTGCGGATACGGCTATCCGCCTCCCGTTTCACTTTAATCCAAGTCTTGGCATCGAAATCAGGCAGCGCCTCAAAGCCAAATTTTTTTCGTAAATAACCTGTGGGAATCCTGCAATAATGCATCATTGCTTCGCACAGCAGGGTACCTGATCCGCACATGGGATCAACCAGGGGCCTGGAGCCATCCCAACCACTTAAGCTGACAATTGCCGCCGCAACAATCTCCTGCATGGGAGCTGTAATGCTTTCTTTACGATACCCTCTCTTGTGTAAGGAAGCCCCTGAAGTGTCAAGATAAACGGTGGCCTTATTGTTCTGAATATGCAGGTTGAACAGAACATCGGGTTCCCTGGTATCCACATTGGGCCGTTTGCCGGTTTTATTTTTGAATGCGTCAACAATTGCATCCTTGAGACGAAGTGAGGCAAACTGGGAGTGAGTGATCTTGCTGTGAGAGACATTTGCTTTAACCGCAAAGGTATTTTTCAGGTTGATAAGTGATTGCCAGTTTATTTTGCTGGCTGTCCTGTAGAGATACTTATCTGAATGGCAATCAAAGCGGATGAGGGGAGCTAAAATCCTGCTTAAAAACTTTGAACAGTAATTGAGCCTGTAGAGTGCAGCCTTATCAGCTGAAAAATAAAATCCCCTGTAGGCCGGTTTAATGTCACGCGCCCCGAGTTTTTCAAGTTCTTTTTTGCCAAGATCTTCCAGCCCTTCACCTATCTGGGCAAAATAGCGTCCGCTTTTCTGATAGGTAAACATAGTTATATAATCAGAGATTTTCTGGGCTAGATTTTTTCAGCCAGTGTTTCTTCAGGCTTGATTCCAGGCGGGGTTGTATTTCTGCCAGCAGGTCCTCTCTCTCAAGGTATGGACATGGGTTGTTATAAGGGAACTTTCTGCACTGCTTGGGCCTTGCAGTATGAACAGTACAGCGTTTTATCATTTTATCCCTGGCCTGAAATATACAGGAGCCGTCATCTTTCACCTTGAAGGTATAGCGGTTCTCTAAATATCGTTTACGGACTTCACCGTCTGTTATTGAAAAATGACGGGCAAGACGATTTATATCCTCGGCATCAATTAACAGGACCGAACCGTCAAGTCTGTAGCAGCAATAACCGGGGCAGTAATTACAGTAATTCATTGTTGAAAACTCTTTGGAAACTATTGGCAACTGATTTGACGTTATACTACTTAATATTATAGCTTGCTGTTTTTATATGCGAATTCCTGCAGTTTGGACAACGACCGGGTTTAGAGAAACGGGTCCGTTTATCAAAAACAAAACCGCAAGAAAGGCATTGATAAGGGGTTTCAGTAAGTTTTTTACCCAGGTTGCGGAGGGTTCTCTCTATATGGCTTAAGTGCCCCACAACCTCTTTTTCTGGAATCCCTAAAGCTTGAGAAAGATCACGAATGGTTAAATCATCTGAACTGAGCAGCTCAATGATCTGATGCCTTAAGGTTTGTTTATGGTCAAAAGGCTCCATGAATCTATATCGCCGTTATATTCCAGAACATATATGCAGCCGTCATCCCCTAAAACTTTGAAACATCTGCAATCAGGTGTCAGCCAGCGTTTTTCAATGGATATGATTTCAATTTTTCTCCTGCCTAAATGAAAGCGAACAGGATGCTCCTCTGCCAATGATCCGGCATAGCTTTCGACTGTAACTGATTCCATGAGATTTTTACGAAAAAATAAATATTAACAACTTTTACTATGGTCTGCTTTGCAAGTACAGCTTATTATATATGATGCCCAGACATTTAAAGATAAAAAATATTTCATGAAAAACGGAGATATAATCATGACAGAATATATACAGGCTATAACAACAGTTGAACATAAAACTGATGCTGAAAAGATTGCGAAAATTCTTGTTGAAAAGCGCATTGCGGCCTGCGTGCAGATTATTGGACCTGTAATGAGTTATTTTCAGTGGCAGGGAAAATTGGATTCAGCCGAGGAATACCTCTGTCTTATTAAAAGCAGGGATGATCTTTTTTCAGAGTTGGAAGCAGAGATCAAAAGCATCCATCCTTACGAGGTCCCTGAAATAATTGCAACTCCAATCATAAAGGGCGGAAGGGACTACCTTAACTGGCTTGCCGCAGAGCTTGAAGCATGAGGTGGAAAGGGGAGGGCAGTTTTATCTCTGTATGTTGCTTGAGCATATATTCTGAAGATTATGGATACTGAAAAAAAAG
>CP070776.1:1434038-1444175 GCA_020346205.1 Deltaproteobacteria bacterium | reverse complement strand
GCGTCTTAATTTTTCCCACGGTGAATTCTCCTACCATAAAGGACTTATTGAAAAGCTTCGAGATGTTTCAAAATCAATGGGCAGGCGGGTGGCTATCATGGCCGATTTACCCGGCCCCAAAATGCGTATCGGCAAATTGGCCGAGGAGCCTATTGCCCTGGAGGCTGGTGATTCGTTTTGTCTTACCACCGAAGATATTATAGGTGACAGGGAACGGGTTTCAGTGTCTTTTGCGAAACTGCCCCAGGTGGTTAAACCGGGAGATTCTCTTTTTCTTAACGACGGCATAATCGAACTCGAAGTTACAGGCGTGGAGGGCCGCGATGTTCACTGCCAGGTTCGGGTTGGAGGTGAGTTGCGCTCCAGGAAAGGACTGAATATGCCGGGTATTGATCTTGGAATTAGCGCCTTTACAGAACATGATCATGCCTGTATGAAGTTTGCCTTGGAAAACGGTGTTGATGCTCTTAGTCAGTCGTTTGTGGAAACTGCCGCTGATATTGAAGCGGTACGTAAGGCGGCAGCTGACCTTGGGTACCATCCTTTTATCATTGCCAAGATCGAGCGTTCAGGGGCAAAAGATCACCTGGATCCGATCCTTGAAGTAGCTGACGCCATCATGATAGCCCGTGGTGACCTTGGTGTTGAAATTCCCATTGAAAGAATTGCTGTGGCCCAAAAGTACCTTATGGAAAAGGCTTTGCGTGCAGGAAAATCGGTAATTACTGCCACCCAGATGCTGGAATCAATGACCGAACACCGGCGCCCCACCCGGGCTGAAGCAACAGATGTGGCCAATGCTATTCTTGACGGAACCGACTGCGTCATGCTATCCGGCGAGTCAGCCATGGGCAGGTACCCCGTAGAGTCTGTGAAGATGTTGGCAGATATTGCTGCTGCGACCGAACCTCACAGGCAACGCCATCGTCTTAAGGAGGCCATTGAGAACTATGGCCGCGATAAAAACATCAGCATGTCCGACCTCATTTCCCTAAGCGTTTACTTCACCTTGGAACGTTCTTTGCCTTTGGCTGTGTTCACACCTACCAAAAGTGGCATCACGGCCAGGAACATTTCACGCTTCCGGCTACCGGTATGGACCATCGCGGTGAGTCCTGATGCATCAGTTTGCCAGGGATTACAGTTTTCTTACGGGATATTTCCTCAACATGAGCCTGATTATCCGGAGGAATGGAAATCCTACATGCGTAACTGGCTGAATGAGTATGATATTGTAGGTAAGATGGTTATTCTTACTGAGGGGCCGTCAGCCAAGCATCCTGCCGCAAATCATCGCATGGAACTCATTGAACTGGACCGTGACTAAAAGACTATTAGTTTTTACTTTACAAAGCGCGTTGGATAGGCAATATTCGGGGGCCATACAAGGTTTGGAACTGCAGGGAAGAGCTGATTGATAAACTTGGATGTTCTATGCAATGAGCAATGACCAGCAGCCAGCATGTTACTGCCTTGCCGAAGGAAGCGGTAATAGGGTATAGTCTCAGGACTGTAAAACAAAAAAGCCCTGCAGAAGCAGAGCCTTATAAATAATTAACTGTTGGTGCCGAAGGGGAGATTTGAACTCCCACGAGGAAACCCTCACTAGACCCTGAACCTAGCGCGTCTACCAATTCCGCCACTTCGGCACACAAGCAGGAGGCAATATTAGTACGAGGGTAGAATTTGTCAAGAGGTTCTTAATACACAAAACTGAAATAATGTTTACCCTGTAAGTTGCCATCAATAACCTTTATTTAATAGTGCACTTCATAACCAACCTGAGCTTATGGAAATTTATAATAATCTGGCTGATATTACAGAGCCCTTTGCTGATAGTTTTGTCACTATAGGCAACTTTGACGGAGTTCACCTTGGGCACCACATGCTGTTTTCTGAGGTGGTCAGCAGGGCCTATCGAAAACAGGGTACCAGTGTTGTAGTTACATTTGACCCGCACCCCCTGCAGGTTATTCGTCCTGATATAGGCATAAAACTCATTTCAACCTATGAACAGAAGGTTGAAATGATCTCGCTTGCAGGGATCGATGTCCTGGTTGTCATTCCGTTTACCACGGACTTTGCTGCAACCAGTGCTGAAGCTTTTGTTGATGAAGTGCTGATCAAGACCATCGGCGTGAAAGAACTTGTAGTGGGCTATGACTATGCCTTTGGGAAAGGGAGACAGGGCAACATCGAGTTTCTCAAGGAGCAGGGGAGCCTTAAGGGATTTCCTGTCACAGTGGTGGAGCCGTTCTATGTTGATGATATGCTGGTAAGCAGCAGCAAGATCAGGGAATTGGTCAGCGAGGGCCGCATGATGGATGTTAAGAAGTTGCTCGGCCGCAGTTATCAGATACGGGGAACTGTGCAGGAGGGCAAGAAAAGAGGTGGCCCGGTTGTCGGCTTTAAAACAGCGAACCTGAACCTGTCCGAGGAAGACCTCTGCCCGAAACATGGAGTCTATGTTACCCAGGTTGTCTATGACGGCAAATGCTATGGCGGTGTATTAAATATTGGCTATAATCCTACTTTCGGGGAAAATCGCCTGTCCGCTGAAACACATATTTTTGATTTTAATAAGGAAATTTACGGCAAAAAGATAAAGATCAATCTTTTGAAACACCTACGCGGTGAAAAGAAATTTTCCGGTCCTGAAGAGTTGGCCGGGCAAATTCGGGAAGATATTCTCCAGGCCAAGAAAATTCTTGCCGAAGCTGAGAAGGATTTACAGCTATCCTGTGAGGAAAAATATAACCGCTGAATAATCTCTCATTTATTTAATGTCCGTTTTTCCCCTTGCGCATCCGGCTTTCATGCCTATATTGTATGGAAATTTTTTTGGGTTTGTATCCAAAGTGAGTCTGTGCTGCTTTTAGACAGCATATAATATGTAATAAACGATAAGTGAAACTGGTTTTATTTTTGGCAGCATTAACCAGATCTGGACCAGATTAAAGTAAAACAATTCATTAGGAATGTATCCATGTCAGAGAACAGTAAGCAGGAAGACCTGAATAAGGTTATTGAAGAAATGGAGCAGAAATGCGCTGATAAGCCGGGGTCGGTCATGGCGCATCATCATCTTGGACTGGTATATCAAAAAGCCGGACGTTTGGACGATGCCGTGGCTGCAATGGAAAAGGCCGTTGAGCTTGATCCTTTTTCCGTGGAAAGCCTGATAAATCTTGGGGCACTCTACTTTGATACGGGTAAAGTTGATAAGGCCCTTGATGTCAATGAGCAGGCGGTCAACATCAACCAGAAATCAGCCCAGGCCCACGCCAATCTGGGCCTGATATGGCAGAACAAGGGGGATGCTGTCAAGGCGCTGGAATATTATACAGATGCGGTCAAGCACAATCCCAACCTGGTAACTGTTTGGCTTAATATGACTTCGGTCCATCTGATGCTCAGAAATGATGAAAAGGCACTGGAAGCTGCCCAGGAGGCAGTCAAGCTGGAACCTGATTTCCCCATGGCCCAGAATAACCTGGCAGTGGCGTATTATTATAACAGCGATTTCCAGGCGGCCAAAAAACATGTTGATAAGGCTATAGAGCTTGGATATGAAGTTGACCAGCGTTTTCTTGATGCCTTGAGCCAAGAGTTTTCCTAGGATGTCCAAAACAACTTTAAAAACCAGGCCATGGTGTCCTTTTTGTGGCCAGGATGTTGGCAGGCCGCAATATCCGGATAAGAGAAAACTTGGGGAGTTTGCCCTGGGCAGCTGTGAATGTGGTGCTGTATATGCCAGTGACCCCAGCGGTTTTAATATCGGTGCAGCGATTGTCGACTGTCTCGTTCATGCCTGCGACGATAACTGGGATCTGGCCTGGGATCTTCTACCGGAAGAGGATTATCTGACCGGCCGCATAGAAGATTATGATGAGGTAACCCACCAGGTTGTGGAAACCAGGAATCTTGATGGCAGAATTATCCGGGGAGTTCTCTATTTTATCCGCTTGCAGACAAGTGTGGCGGATTTGAACACCAGGTTTGAAAACAAAGATAAAAGCGGCAGTACCAAACCTGCTATCTCGCAACAGAAAATCCAGGTGGAAGAAACACCGGACCCTAAAAGGAAAAAGAAAAAAGCCAACAAGAATATAGTCAAGGAACTGGTGGAGAACCGTGACATAGATGATCTTGTGGCTTTGTGCTTTGATGACAAGAAAACCTTGAGGTTGCTGCAGCGGCAGCTCTATGAACCGGATGAGGAGAAACGCTGGGCTGTTGCCAAATTGATAGGCGATGTCTGCAGCAGGGTTTCCACACGCAAGCCGGGCATGGTAAGCGATATGCTGCACCTGCTCTTTGAAGCCTGTTCAGATTCAGCCTCTTCCAACTGGGGTGCTGTTGAAACGATCGGCAATATTATTGCGGCGCGCCCGGATATTTACGGCTCATTTACCAGGCACCTTCTGGCTTATATTGGAGACCGGTCTTCCATGATCCAGGTTTTGTGGGCCCTGGGAGCAATTGCCGAGAAACGGCCGGATTTGGTCAGAAAAACTTCTTTTTACCAGCTTATCGGACTGCTGGACAGCCCTTCTGTTGAAGTCAGAGGGCATATGTTAAGGATTCTGGGCCGCCTGAAGGCAAAAGAGGTTGCTGGTAAAATTAAAGCACTGGAAGAAGATAAAACTTCTCTGATAATTTATGAGAACGGGTTGCCGGTCCACACGGATATTGGGACCCTTGCCAAAGAAGCGATGCAATTGATAGAAGCCTAAGGAGAATAAAAAAGTGAGCGAGCAGGAAAAAAACCAGGAGACAAAGCAGGATTCCCAGGAAGTAAAAGACCCGAACCAGGAAGATTATGACCAGGGAAAGGATCTGCGGGAAGCAGGCGATGACGCTCAGGCGGCATCATTTTTTCATAATGCCCTTGTAGGTTTTGAGCAGGATGGTAATGAAAAGGGTATTGCCAATGCTTCTGATCAGCTTGGCGATGTTTGCGCAGCACGCGGAGAACATGAAAAGGCGACTGTTCATTACCAGAGGGCATATGACATATGTGAGAAGGAAAATGACAGGTTCAGTCTCATTGCACTGCAGAAAAAGATGGTAGTTTCGAGAAAAGCCTTAAAGCAATATGACGAGGCAGTAAAAATTTATCTTAATGTTATTGATATCTACTCGGGTTATAATAACCCGGCCGGAACTGTGGCCACCATGGAGGAATTGGCGGAGCTTTACCTCGATATGGGCGAGCGGCAGAAATCGGCTGATACGTATAGAACGATAGCTTCGATCCATAAAAATTTCAGTCATACTTTGCAGCATCAGGAATATTTGGATAAAGCAGCGCAGGTTGAACAGTCCGTTCAATAAGGTAAGAAAACTACAGGTGTTACAATGTTTACCGGTATAATTCTGGGCAAAGGAACAGTGGTTGAGAAAAGGTCTTCAGGCAGCGGCATGATTTTCAGCCTAGAGTCTGATTTTGACCTGACTGATCCGGAAGAGGGGGAGTCAATTGCGGTAAACGGTGTCTGCCTGACCGCCAAAAATATCAGCACCAGGAAATTTACTGTGGATGTATCACCCGAGAGTCTGGCTCGTACAAATCTTGGAAAGCTTTCTGTGGGAAGCAAGGTGAATCTTGAAAGGGCCCTGCGTTTAAGCGACAGGCTCGGCGGCCACATGGTCAGCGGCCATGTGGATGCAGTGAGCCAAGTGCTGGAACGGCGCCCGCTGGGAGATTTTGTCCAGTTCACCTTTGGAATTCCGGCCGGTCTGTCAAAGTATATCATTGAAAAAGGCTCCATTGGCATTGATGGAACCAGCCTGACCGTTAACAGCTGCGATGATAAGACATTTACCATTGTCATCATTCCCCATACCCTGGACGTAACACTTATGGGAACATTGCGTGAGGGAGATACAGTGAATATTGAGGTTGACCTGATAGGCAAGTATGTGGAAAAAATGCTGCAGGCGGAACAGGATGACCCTGAAAAGCAGCAGGGAGGAATAAACCCGGAGTTTCTGGCCAAGCATGGTTTTATAAAATAATTTTACAAGAGGATACTTATTCATCCTTAAAAAAGAAGGTATAGATTGATGGCAGTTTCCAGAATTGAAGAGGTAATTGAAGATATACGGGCCGGCAAGATGGTCATCCTGGTGGATGATGAGGACCGGGAAAATGAAGGCGATCTCTGCATGGCCGCCGAGGCAGTTACACCCGAGGCCATTAACTTTATGGCCAAGTATGGCCGGGGTCTAATTTGTCTGACCCTTGATCGTGCCCTGGTGAAGAAATTGAACCTGCCCATGATGGTTGAGAAAAATAAATCACCTTTTGAAACTGGTTTTACGGTCAGTATCGAGGCGAGAACAGGGGTGACTACAGGTATTTCAGCTGCAGACAGGGCCAGAACGATCCAGGCTGCGGTCGATCCTGATGCTAAACCCGATGATATAGTAAGCCCGGGTCATATTTTTCCATTGCGGGCCCGAAGAGGTGGCGTACTTGAGCGTACGGGCCAGACAGAGGGTTCTGTTGATCTGGCGCGGCTGGCCGGCATGACGTCTGCTGGAGTTATTTGCGAAATAATGAAGGATGACGGGACCATGGCCCGCATGCCTGACCTGGAGGAATTTGCTGCCGAGCATGACATGAAGATTGCTACCATAGCCGACCTTGTCGCCTATCGCTTGCGGCGTGATACCCTCGTGCACAGGGCGGTTGAGGCCAGGCTGCCCTCACATTTCGGAGGGGAGTTCAAGGCTATAGTTTATGCCAATGATGTTGACAAGCATGAGCATCTTGCCCTGGTCAGAGGCGATATTGATCCGGATAAGGAGGTCATGGTGCGGGTCCATTCAGAATGCCTCACCGGGGATGTTTTCGGGTCTGACCGCTGCGATTGCGGTGCGCAGCTGCAGGAAGCCATGCGCATGGTTTCCGAGGCGGGTACAGGCGTTATTCTATACATGCGTCAGGAAGGCCGTGGTATTGGCTTGATCAATAAGCTGAAAGCCTATGCCTTGCAGGATAATGAAGGTCTTGATACAGTAGACGCCAATTTGGAGCTCGGTTTTAAGCCGGATTTGAGGGACTACGGCATCGGGGCCCAGATATTAAGGGATCTGGGAGTACGCAAGATGTGCTTGCTCACCAATAACCCCAAAAAGATTGTCGGCCTTGAAGGCTACGACCTTGAAGTAACCAGGCGGCAGTCCATTGAAATAAAACCGGTGGCAGAAAATATTTCGTACTTGAAGTGCAAAAAGGATAAAATGGGTCATCTTCTGGACCTGCCGGAAAACACCGAGTTATAATTTAATTAAATATGGTATTATTATAAGGTTTATGGATCGTGCCTGTTAAAGGGACAATTTGCGATTGAACAAGGAGAGGAACTGATGGCGACATATATTGAAGGAGATCTGCAGGCAACCGGAAAAAAGTTTGGCATTATCGTATCCCGGTTCAATTCGTTTGTTTCGGAAAGACTTCTTGAGGGGGCGCTGGACACCCTGATCAGGTCCGGAGCTGAGGAAAGTGCAATCGATGTTGTCCGGGTTCCGGGTGCCTTTGAAATACCGCTGATGGCCCAGAAAATGGTAAAATCAGGCAACTATGATGCGGTCATCTGTTTAGGGGCCGTTATCCGCGGGGCCACCTCCCATTACGACCTGGTTGCCAATGAGGCTGCAAAGGGAATTGCCCAGGCCGGCCTTGACTCCGGGGTGCCAACAATCTTTGGGGTGCTTACCACTGATACTATAGAACAGGCCATTGAAAGGGCAGGTTCCAAGGCAGGCAACAAGGGGAGTGAATCAGCCCTGGCTGCCATTGAAATGATAAACCTGCTCAGCCAGATTTAGTCTGAAACACCTGCGAAATTAATGGGCACCAGGCGTAAATCCAGGGAACTTGCACTACAGGCTTTGTTTCAGGGCGAAGTGGCTGCCCAGGCTAAACTTTTGGATTTCGAAGAATTTTGCGCCCATTTTCAGGTAACTAAAAAAGCAATTCCCTACGCGAAAATCCTGCTGGATGGTGTGCAGGAAAAAAAAGAAGATATAAACCAGCTGATCAGTAGGTATGCTGAAAACTGGCGCCTTGAAAGAATGTCAGTCATTGACCGCAATATTTTGCGCCTTGCTGTCTTTGAACTGTACTATCAGGAAGATGTCCCTACCAGCGTGGCGATCAACGAAGCAGTTGAGATTGCCAAGCGCTTCTCAACAGACGATTCCGGTCCATTTATCAACGGTATTCTGGACGCACTGGCCAAGGAACTAAGCACAGCTGGAGAGAATGAGATAAAGTCCGGCTGACTGTAAACATGAAAGAACAATTGTGTTGAATGGCAAAGAAAACTAAAAAAAAGCTCGATGGTCCAAGTTTTGCTCAGGAAGCAATTGCTGTAACAGGTCTCTTTGCTGCAGTTTTTCTAGTGTTATGCCTTGTAAGTTATTCTCTGCCTATCCTGGATGCTGCCTCGTACACTGCAGCTTCTAACTGGTGCGGTACAGTTGGCCATCTTATAGCCTGGGGACTCATGTCCCTGCTTGGTATCAGTTCCTTCTGGTTTATTATCCTGCTGGTTTTTTTCTCAGTACAGTTCTTCTCCAGCACCTCTGATTTTGAGCGGCTGCCTTTGATCTTTTTGGGCAGTGTAGGCATTCTGATTGCCAGCAGCAGCCTTTTGGGGATCATGTATCCTGCTGAAGGAGATTATGTGTCCTTGGTAGGAAGATATTATCCTGCCGGCGGCATGCTCGGAGGCTGGCTGGCTTATTTTCTCACAACATATCTTGGCACACCGGGAGCCATTCTTTTTCTTCTACTCCTGCTCATATTTTCCCTCATGCTTGCTGTACGATTCTCACCATACTTTGTGGGCAAGAAACTTTTGAGTGCTGCGTATGGCCGAATCGGGGAAAGCTATTTTCAAAAGGACGAGACCAAGCCAAAGAAGGAAAAAATTGAAAAGGATATTTTTCATGAACCCAGGATATCCACTGACATACCAAGTGTGAACGAACCGGTAAAGATTGAAGAGCTTGAGGAAGAGGAAGAGGAGGATTTCCAGGTGACTCCTGTTTCTTCCGGCGAGTACCGTCTCCCGGGCATCGGCCTGCTTGACAAGGTGGAATTATTGAACGGTGAAGTGGACCTGGAACACTATTATGAGGTTAGTAAAAAACTTGAGGACAAGCTGCGTGATTTCGGCATTTCAGGCAAGGTAGAAGGTATTTCCCCGGGACCTGTTGTTACAACGTATGAGTTTGCCCCGGCACCAGGCATTAAGATAACACGCATTGTTTCTCTTGCTGATGACCTGGCCATGGGACTGAAAGCGGAAAGCGTCAGGATAGTGGGCTCCATTCCCGGCAAGGCTGCATTGGGTATTGAGATACCGAACCCGCAAAGGGAGATTGTCTATATTCGTGATATCCTCTCCAGCGAAACATTTAAGAATTCAAATTCCAAACTTACCCTGGGGCTGGGTAAGGACGTTGTGGGGCAGCCGGTTATTGCAGATCTGGCAAAGATGCCCCACCTCCTCATTGCCGGTGCAACGGGTTCCGGCAAGAGTGTCGGCATTAATTCCATAATCTGTTCCATTCTCTTTAAGTCCACTCCGGATGAAGTCCGTTTTCTGCTCATCGATCCAAAGCGTATTGAGCTCTCGGGTTACGAGGATATACCACACCTGCTGCATCCGGTGGTAGTTGATCCGAAAATGGCGAACAGGGCCCTGCAGTGGGCTGTGCGTGAAATGGAGCGCCGCTATATGCTGCTTGACGAGATGCGTGTTAAGAGTTTTACCTCCTATAACAAGGTGGCGGATGAAAAACTGCCACTGATAGTTATTGTTGTTGATGAGCTGGCAGATCTTATGATGATTTCATCCCGTGAGGTTGAAGAATCCATTGCGCGTCTGGCACAGATGGCCAGGGCTGCCGGTATGCATCTCATACTGGCCACCCAGAGGCCTTCGGTGGATGTACTGACAGGTTTGATTAAGGCGAACTTTCCCACCAGGATCTCGTTTAAGGTATTCTCCAAGGTCGACTCCCGGACAATTCTGGACATGAGCGGTGCCGAACACCTTCTCGGTGACGGTGACTCCCTGTTTATGCCTCCGGGCAAGGCCAGGATGCAACGCA
>CP070776.1:1431822-1433938 GCA_020346205.1 Deltaproteobacteria bacterium | reverse complement strand
TGAAGGTATTGATACAGCCCATAAACTGGTTATCCTGATGACCATAGCCTATGGCATGAATATAGGGCTCGACCAGGTGACCACGGAAGGCATCTCGCAGATCCAGCCCATTGACATTGATTTTGCCAGGCAATTCGGATACCGCATCAAACTTTTGGCCATCAGCCGTAATCACGGCGAACATGTTGAGGCCAGGGTGCATCCCACCATGGTGCCTGAAAAACACCTGCTGGCCAATATCAACGGCGCATACAATGCCATCCATTTCAAGGGCGATATGGTGGGCAACGTGGTGCTCTATGGCCTTGGCGCCGGCATGATGCCAACCGGCAGTGCAGTAGTGGCCGATGTTGTTGATATTGCAAGAAATATAATGAAAGATGCTGTGGAACGTGTACCCTGCCTCTCCTACCTGCCGGAGCACTTTGCCCACCGTCAGATAACCCCTCTGGAAGACATTCGCTGTCCCTACTATTTCAGGATGACAGCTGCAGATAAACCGGGAGTTCTATCAACCATCGCAGGCATTCTGGGTAAACACAACATCAGTATTGAATCCGTCATACAGCAGGGCAGAGATCATGCCGAATCGGTCCCGCTGGTGATACAAACCCATGAAGCCGGCGAGGCTGCAGTGCAACAGGCCATTACCGAGATCGACAAGCTTGATATTGTGACGGAAAAAACAGTCAAGATCAGGATCCTGGCTGATAACGGAGATGAATAAAGGAAGTGACTAAAGTTGAAAGTGAGCTAAAGCACCTAACAAAGGGGCATAAAATGACTAAAGTTGAAAAACAAACTATTATTTTAGTCAGTTATAACTTGAGGCACTTGTAACTTTAGATTGCTTTAGACACAATTTTTTTACCTATGAAATACATTATCCTGGTAGGTGACGGCATGGGGGATTTCCCCCTGCCGGAACTGGACAACAAGACCCCTCTTGAAGCTGCCAACACGCCGGCCATGGATATGCTGTGTCAAAAAGGTGAGCTCTTTCAACTGCAGACCATACCTGATGATATGCACCCAGGCAGCGATATTGCAAACCTGTCCCTCCTCGGCTATGAGCCGCAAAAATTCTATACCGGCCGTGCCCCTCTGGAAGCAGCCAGCATGGGTATTGAAATTGTACAGGAAGAAACAGCCTATCGCTGCAATCTTGTGACATTGGAGAAACAGGAAAATGGTTCCCTTACCATGGTGGATTTCAGTGCCGGCCATATTTCAACTGCTGAGTCAAATATCTTAATCAATGAGCTCCAGCAGGAACTGGGCTCTGAATTGTTTCATTTTTATCCTGGCATCAGCTACCGGCATTTGATGGTGGCAAGCAACAGCCTGTCAGGTTTGCAGACCGAGCCACCACATGACCATATTGGCAAAGATATAACCAAATACTGGAACCGCTATCTCGAATACCCGCAATTAAAAACCCTAATGGAAAAAGCCCGTACCCTGTTGGAATCTCATGAAATAAACAGGACCCGAGTTTCCAGGGGCCAGCTTCCTGCAAACTCCATCTGGTTGTGGGGTGAAGGCAAATCACCCACAATTCCTACCATTCAGGAGCTCTTCGGCCTAAAAGGAAGTCTTATTTCTGCTGTTGATCTTTTAAAGGGTATTGGAGTTTACGGCGGTCTCCGGATAATTGAAGTTGAAGGGGCCACCGGCTATCTCGACACCAATTATGCCGGTAAGGCCCAGGCAGCACTGGATTCGCTGCAGGACAATGATTTTGTCTTTGTACATGTTGAGGCACCGGATGAGGCCGGACACCAGGGCAAAATAGCTGAAAAAGTCCAGGCCATAGAAGATTTTGACCAGAAAATTGTCAAGCCTGTTTTTGAGGGCCTGCAGCATTTGCCGGGCAGTCCTGACTTCAGGCTGGTTATCTGCATGGACCATCTGACCCCGATCAGCATCAGAACCCACTCAGACCAGCCTGTGCCGGTCGTTCTTTATGACTCCAGGCAGACAGGTCAGCAGAGCGGTGTCCCGTATACTGAAAAAAATGGTGCACAATCAGGTGTCCTACTGTCAGACGGCCAACAGTTCTTTAACAAGCTGCTGCAAAAAGAAGAAGAGGCACCATGAAATCAGCCATGCGGGA
>CP070776.1:1417622-1431722 GCA_020346205.1 Deltaproteobacteria bacterium | reverse complement strand
TTTCAAACCTAGTTTAGGGGGCAACTCTAATGTTAAAGGTTTGTCTTGTGTAGCTGCCATAGAGCCTTCGTAGTTAATTATTGACTATGGAGGCTTATGTTTTTCAAGATGTCCGTTCCATTAACTAAATGAACAGGAGGTTATTATGCAAAACATTGATGCGTTCACGGCCAAAGCGATAGAATTGGTTATGACCTATGCCCCAAGATTTATATTGGCAATTATTACTTTGGTTATAGGCCTTTGGATCATTGGACTTGTCACCAAAGTAACTAGAAAAGCAATGGAGAAAACCAAGGCGGATAAGACCTTGATACCATTTATAACTAACCTTTTGTCATGGGGTTTAAAACTCCTATTGTTTATTAGTGTTGCTTCTATGGTAGGTATTGCCACAACCTCATTTATTGCGGTGCTTGGCGCAGCCGGCTTGGCTATTGGGTTGGCATTACAGGGCAGCCTAGGAAACTTCGCTGGCGGGGTTCTAATCTTGGTATTTAAACCTTATAACGTAGGCGACCTGATCGAAGCCCAAGGGCACCTTGGCGTTGTAAAAGAAGTCCAGATTTTTAACACAATTCTTCTCACTCCTAACAATAAAAGGGTGATTATTCCCAATGGAGCAGCCTCTAATGGTTCTATTGTGAATTATTCAGCTGAAGGATTGCTTCGTGTTGATTTAGTTATTGGCATTGCATATGAATCAGATATTTCAAAAGCCAAGGAAGTTTTATACAAAACCATGGCAGAACATGATCTTGTTCTACAAGATCCACAATCCAACGTGGCTGTTTCAGAATTAGCTGACAGTTCTATAAATCTAGTTGTACGGCCTTGGTGTAAAGCAAGTGATTACTGGCAGGTTTACTTCGACATTACAGAGGCCGCTAAAGTTAATCTTGAGGAAAGCGGCATCACAATCCCATTCCCGCAAAGGGATGTGCATTTGTTTGAACAGAAGGCCACAGCGTAAAATATTGTTAGGTAAATTATGTAGTTAGACAAGGGGTGGTATTAAAGCCACCCCTTGTTTAAGAAGGACGATAGAGATCAGTATCTTGAATTTTTAATTTCTGCTATACATGTTGACTCGTGAATGATTCTTAAAATATCAAGATGTACAGTGGATATGTTAATTCAAATCTTGCCTGACAAAACTTAAGATTGTGGCAAGTTATCTTCAATTTAAAAATGGGAGTAAATATGAGCCTTATATTTTCAATTTCATTTGTTGTTTTCGGAGCTCACCTCCTTGCCCTTTCATTTAGTAAGAGTACTTACCAAAAATTACAAAAGGATAATGGAGAGAAATTTGCCAATCAGGTAACTAAGGGACTCAGAATATGTGGATGTCTCTTAATTTTGGTTTCAGCAATAGGTTTCTTGCTTTGAGTGTTGTACCGTTTTAATTTCTGAAATCAAACTAACAAACCATATTCTTAACTGAAAACGCCCAGGAACGGGCCTAACTAATGGCAAGGATGTTTGTGGACGAATTGAGATAACTGTTATCCGTCTAGACTTATGAATAGTTCCTAGAAGTTTAAGATGTCCTGTTTATATGTTACCTTTGAGCAATTTTTTCACTAAAAAGGCTTTTTGCTCTATTTTCCCTGAAACCATTCCTGATATTTGTCGCTCATTGTCAGCCAGGAAAAACTACTCGTCAAATCATTCTCCTGGAATTTGTCAAGCCTGCTTCTATCTTCCAGCAGTGATTTCAATCTGTTGAACAACTCTTCATCCTTATAAAGATACTTAGCTGGAAAAAGCTCCGGGTATGACAAGCGGTTTGGAAGTAAAGGTATGCAGCCGGCCCTTACAGCCTCTATCACTGAAATACCGTAAAATTCATGGGTTGCGGTGGAAACAATAATATCCGCCCGGCAGAGTTGCCTGATATACTCTTCGCGGGATTCCACAAAACCGAAATGATCAATTTTATGTGCCAATTTTTGTTGCGCTTCTTTAAAAACAGCGGGCTGACGCTGAAAGGATTGCCCCAGGACCACAAGCCGGAAATCAACATTTTGTTGATCAAGTTCATATAGGGTCCCAAAGAAGTACTCAGGGTTTTTGTCATGTTCCCAGCGGTGATTCCAGACAATGACCGGCGGGTTGTCAGGATTAAACGAACAGGTACCTTGTTCAGGAAAATAGCTGAAATCAATTCCAGGATGTAAGATTACAGCCTTTTCACGCAGTTGATTCACCAGGTTGTCAAGCTTCATATCCGGACATATTCTCAGCATCTGTTCAGCACCTGTTAAAAAGGTATCCAGGTTATAGCTTGTATTAAATGCCACCCTGTCTGAGGCCATAACCGTGGTAAGATTCGTCAGGCCGAAATGAAAATCACGTTCGTCTTCTATCTGCACAGGATAGGCAAATTGGTTTTCATGAAAGTAGGTGTAAATAGGGATGTGTTGAAAGCGTTTGGGGGCAAGTGCACGGAAGGCACTAACATCAACAAACGAAGAGCAGAGTATGCGGTCGTACTGCTCTCCCCTGCTCTTTTTAAGCTTTTCAGCAAAATGAGGGGCAGCCAAACGCATACGCCATTTCCATTTACGGGCAGGCAAGGTCAATAGGTAAAAATCATAGGGCAGATGCTGCTGGAGTCCCTGCAGAAAGAGTTTGTGCGAGCCGCCAAAATATGGTTCTAGAACAAGAATTTTCAACTGTATCAATTTCTCTCGAGTACAAGATTTAGCAGTGAATCAACCTGCATTGAGAATTCATCTGTTAATAAAACGGTTATATAATCATCAACTATGAGAGCCGGTCCCGTGATTTTCTGGCCGGGTGAAAAAGGTTTACGGTCATATACCGGGACGTCTTTAACCCCTTCCTCCAAATGAATAAGGGTATTCTGGTCAGGTGAAACCGGTTTTGTTGGTACAGTACTTTTTCGCGGTAAAGGTGTTCTTTCTTTCTGTATCCTGATTGAGCATTGGATGGAGACAAGCTCGAGCGGAGTCTTCTCCAGTCTGTATCCGAAATTGTGTTCATGGGACTGGTGGAACAACTCTATGAAATTTTTCTCATATGGAATAGTCAGCTCATATGATTGACCCTGATAACGCAGGTTGAGAAATCTGAAAATGTTTATGTCAGCTTGATCCCCATCTCTACTAAGAGCTTTTGCATCTTCCAAGCCTTTTTCTACAAGGATTTTCATGGTATTCGCTAGAACAGGGGTGTTTAATTCTTTGCCGCGCAGAAAAAGGGCCTGCATAAAATCAAGGGTTGGATTGGCAAAAACCATTCCCTGTGCTGACAAGATACCGGCACGGGCCGGGATGATGATTTTATGAATAGCCAACTCTCTGGCAAGTTCACAGCAATGCAAACCTGAAGCTCCACCAAAGGCGAAAAGACAGAACTCTTTAGGGTCATGCCCTCTTTCAAGGGAAACTGCACGTATAGCTTTAGCCATGCTGGCATTGACAATACGAATAATCCCCAATGCTGCTTCAGCAGGTTGAAGTCCCAACTGCTTCGCCAATTCAGCCATAGCTGCATCAACCTTTCTTTTATGCAGTACCATGGCTCCTCCCATGAAGCGGTCGGGCAGTAAACGGCCGAGAAAAAGATTGGCATCGGTTACGGTGAGTTCTGCACCGCCAACTCCGTAGCAGATAGGTCCAGGTCTGGCACCGGCGCTTTCCGGACCAACCTTGAGCAGGCCACCCGAGTCAACACGTGCAAGAGAGCCGCCTCCTGCTCCGACTGTATGAATATCCATGACCTCGATGCGAATCGGGTAACCGTCAATCTGGTGGTCTCTGGTCAGGGTCGGAGTCTGATCACAGAGAGAAACGTCTGTAGATGTGCCTCCCATATCAAAGGTTATAATTTTGTCAATTTCCATTTCTCCGGCTAGTTGATGCGCTCCATGCACACCACCTGCCGGACCGGAAAGAACAGTATAAATTGCTCGTTTTTCAATATCATCAGCAGGAAGTATACCGCCGTTTGACTGCTGGATATGCAGGGAAACATTGCCGAGTTTTTTGGTGAGCCGTTTGATGTATGAGGAAATAACCGGTCCCAGGTATGCATTAATGAGAGTTGTTGTCAGCCGTTCATACTCCCTGAATTCAGGCAGGATCTCTGAGGAAAGGGTTACTGGGATATCCAGGCTGGAAAGTTCTTTTCTAATGATCTTTTCATGGGTGTCATTGGCATAGGAATGCAGCAAACATACGGCAACAGATGCAATTCTTTCCTCATGGCAGATCCTCCGCAGTCTTTTGCCAACACTCCTGCCAAGCGCTCTCAGTACTGTGCCGTCAAACAGCATTCGCTCCTTAACGCCAGCAACCTGGGATCGTGGTATGATCTCTTGGGGCCTGGTAACATTAAAATCATAGAGCTTTGGTCTGTTCTGGCGGCCGATGTAGAGAATATCCTCAAAACCATAGGTAGTAATCAGAAGGGTTTTCGCTCCTTTGCGCTCCAGGAATGCATTTGTAGCAACAGTGGAGCCATGGATTATTTCCAGATCAAGTGGTAATTTTTTCCCGAAAAAATGTTTCAGCCCCTGCAGGATAGCACGAGAAGGATCGTCCGGGGTGGAGGGAAGCTTGAAAGTTCCCAGTCCGGAATCTGATTGCAGGACAAAGTCTGTAAAGGTTCCGCCTGTATCAACACCAAGTATCATCATAAATGTTTTAATATCCTCAATCACGAGAGGTTCTTTGCCATTTCACGCAGCCGAGCAGCACCCCAAAAAAAGTGGTATAAACTCCGCAAAGAAAGAAATAGCGATTAGGTGGATGAAACAACATTCCGATGTCGCCCGTTCTTTACAAGCAGCACAAGGCAGCCCACTGCAAGTGGGTCAAATGAGAGGCTGCCTTTTTTTTGGTTCGTTTCTTTGGGCAAGTAAAGAAATGAAATATAAAAAAATTAACTAAAACTCTGCAAATACTTATCAGGAATAGGTGTTATCCTGGCACCCTGCCCTACTGGATTTTCATCAACAAGCATTTGGCAGCCGTAACTCTCTTCAAGCAGCTTCTTGTTAAGTACTTCTTTGGGGTTGCCCGTTTGAACAACTCTTCCCTCTTTTAGTAAAAGAAGCCTGTCGCCATACATGGCAGCCAGGTTCAGATCGTGTGAAACCATAATTATTGTGGTCTGGTTTTCACTACGGAACTTTTCCATCAAATCCATTATTTTCAGTTGGTGGGCAGGATCAAGGGCAGTTGTAGGTTCATCCAAGAGTATTATCTCAGGCTGTTGGCATATGGCACGGGCAATTATAACCCGTTGCAGCTCCCCACCGCTGAGTTGATGAAGCTTACGGTCCGCAAGATGAGCAACGTCAGTGAACTCCATGGCTTCTCGGGCAATATTAAAATCTTCTTTTCCCTCCATGCCAAGAATACCAAGATGTGGTGTGCGTCCCATGATGACCGTTTCGGTCACGCTGAAGGGGAATCCAACCTCTATGTGCTGAGGGACAATAGCCAGAACCTGTGAAAGGTTCTTTCTTGTATAGGCACCTATATTTTTACCAGAAACATCTACCTTGCCCTGATGAGATTTTTCCAGGCCGGACAGCACTTTTAAAAGGCTTGTTTTTCCTGCGCCATTGGGGCCGATGATGACAAAAAACTCACCTGTATCTACTGAGAATGAGACATCATCTAAAATTGACTTATCTCTGTAATTCAAAGATATATTGTTAATTCCCAAAATCTTACTCATGCTTTACGCCTCAGGAGTAACAGGATGAAAAGTGGGGCCCCGATAAGTGCTGTGATAATGCCTACAGGCATCTCCCCTGATGAAGGCAGAACCCTGGCCAGCAGATCACAGAAAATGAGGTACGATGCACCTCCAAGGATGCAGGACGGGACCAGCAAACGGTGGTCCGGCCCAAGAACCAACCTGAAAATATGGGGAATGACCAATCCTACAAAGCCGACCAGACCGGAAAGGCTCACAATTATGCTGACCATGAGCGACGTAATGACCAGAAGCAATAAAACAGTTTTTTTTACATTTATACCCATGGCTGCAGCAGTTTCTCTGCCCAGTAAAAGAAGATTCATGGGTCGGGCCAGGATAAATATAACTGCAAAGCAGGGTATGATCAGGAGTAGTACTGGCAGTTGTGTCTTTTGCAGAGAGGAAAGATCTCCCATGAGCCAGAATAGAATATGCTGTACCTGAAATGTCCGGGTCATGGAGATCAGAAACATGATAACTGCAGCACAAAAAGCATTCATCATAACACCGCCAAGTAGCAGTGAATCCCTGCTGAGCATGGTGTTTCCCAGGGTGGCACCGGCAATAGTTGTTACAAATACCAACACCAGGAGACTGCCTGCAAAGGAGAAGAGTGCAACTCCAGGGAAATATGACAAACCAAGCAACATTGCCAGAATGGCCCCAATGGCTGAGCCGCCGGATATGCCTAGGATATATGGCTCTGCCAGGGGATTACGGAGAAGGGCCTGAAATACAAGACCTCCCAAGGCCAACGTGCCTCCTACTGCAGCTGCCAGGATAACCCTCGGCAAACGTATCTGCCAGACAATTGTGGAAGTAATTGATTCCGGGTCAATGTTGCCTGCCAATATGGAAAGTGTTTCAATGAAATGTGTACCTGAAGACCCTGCAGAAATGCCGATTAAGGCAGTTACAATAAACACTGCACCTAGCAGTAAAGTTGTTAATGCTATTTTTGCGCTGATGGACATTTTGCTAGTAATGCTACTATTTATACTGTTTGAAAAGTTCAGGGTGAATTATTTCTGCAATTGTTTCCAAACCGGCAACAAGCCTGGGGGTAGTTCGGTCAAACATTCCCGCATCAACAACAAAGACCTGTTCATTAAGTACAGCTTTCAATTGGGACCATTTTTTCCAGATACCTAGAAGGTCTTCAGAGTCCAATCCTCCGGCCATGGAACTGATTATAACAATATCCGGTTGCAGAATCAGGATGTCTTCCCAGGAGTACCTGGGATAAGGGTCATTGCCTGCAGCAGTGTTGATCCCTCCTGCCAGTTCGATCAATTCATGGATAAAGGTATTGTTGCCTGCTGAGACAAGGGGTTCCGCATCAATCTGGAAGAAAACCCGGGGTCTGTTGTTGACCTGTGCAACCAGGGACTGTACCCGGGTAATCCTCTGCTGCATGCCTGATACAAGCCTTGCGGCGGCCTCTTGCGCGTTTAGAAGAGAACCAATTTGGGTAATTGTATCCATGGTTTGCTCAAGGCTGCGAGGATTTATGGCATAGACAGGAATACCGAGTCTGGATATTTTTTCGATGACATGTTTGGGATTGCCGTCTTTTGTGGATATGCAAAGATCAGGTTTTAAAGCAACAATTCTCTCCAGGTCCAGATGCACATAGGTGCCTACTTTTGGCAGGGACTTGGCCTGGGCTGGATAGTCACTGTACTTGGTTACGCCCTGCAACCTCTTCTCTTCACCAAGGTCATAGATAATTTCCGTGATACTTGGGGCCAATGAAATGACTCTTTGGGGATCATCTGGAACAACCACCTTTCTGCCGACCTGGTCAATGACCGTTCCTGCATAAACGCCGTGAACGGTTATCAGACAGTAGATTAGCATCAAGGGTACTAGGTAAGTTTTTTTAAAAATTTCTAAAAACATTATTCTATTGCCTGTTCAGTTTAAATGTAACCGGGACCTTGACCCACATAACAACCTTTTCTGCATCCTTTCGTCCCGGCTCAAACAGCCATTTTTTTACAGCTTTTATGGCGGCGCGGTCAAGCATGGAGAAATTGCTTGATACATCTATTTTTAAATCTTCCACCCTGCCCTCTTTGTTCACCAGAACCTGCAGAATTACCGTGCCCTGTTGTCCTCTTTTCCGGGCAAGACCCGGGTAGAGCGGCGGGGAATTAAACTGATAGCGCGGATGTGCTATTTGCAGTGTTCCTGGCAGTTCCACCCCTTCTCCAGCTAGAATAGCAGCCTGTTCTGTCCTGGACACTACCGACTGTTTATGTGCAGGACTTTCAGCATCAGGTTTTGATGCCTTCTGACTTTGGTGGAAATCGGGTTCTGCTTCTTTTCGGATGACCTGTTTTTTCTCAACAGCCGGTTCTTTTACAGCTTTATTTGTTAATTCAGGTGATATGGTCCTCTGGACTTCAATTTCTTGTTCTTTGTTAAAAGTAGTTGCCTCAATAATAGGATGCATTGTTTCAACTTCATCCGGTATAGGCGGTTTTTCTTCGATGATCTCTTTCTGTACAACTTTTTCAGCCACACTTGAGGCCGGTAACGTGCTGTTTTGCCCGAGAAAAACGTTGACAGAATGCGGCAGTGATATGTGCGGGGCAAAGTCAGATTTTGGGTCAATTGTTAGGCTTATTAGCCCAATATGAGCTGCAATTGCAGCAAATGCGGCAACGAGAATGCGAAACTGTCTACCTGATATTGCTGGCCTGTAATGAAACATTTGATATTCCTGCCGTTCTTATTATATCAAGGATACTGTACAGTTCCTGATAGGAGATTTCTTTATCAGCAAAAAGTGTGACGGTAACTGATTTATCATCCTGTGCAAGAGCCATTTCAGCCTTATCACGTAAAACAACCTGTAGTTCTTGCCGGGTGAGCATGATCTTATCCAGATAAACAGATCCATCCTTTTTTACGGTAACTGTCAAATGCAGCTCCGTGTCTATCTGTGATGTCGACGAAACAGGAAGTGCTACCGGCAGGCTGCGGTGTACAGCCATGGAAAGCATGGCAAAGATGAAAAAAACCAGGAGCAGGAAAACAATATCAATTAAGGGCAGCATTTCTATACGGGCCCTCTTCCGTATTCCTGCATATCTAGGATTTATATTTACTTTCATTGCCGGGTTCCTTTCCGTTCTTTACTCGTCAGTATTATTTTCCTGCTGTTCCAGCTTGTTGTAAACTATCTCAAGACTTGTGGCATATTTCTCAATATGCAGGGCTGCCTTCTCGATCCTGGAATTAAAATAATTGTATGGAAATACTGAGAGAATGGCGATGGCCAGGCCGGAGGCGGTAGTAATCAAGGCCTGGGCAATACCGCCGGTAACAGCCCGGGGATGTTCTATACCGCTGGTTCCCATTACTTCAAAGGAGTCAATGATGCCAAGAACAGTGCCCAGGATGCCTAACAGGGGTGCTACAGTGATCATGGTGTCGAGCACCCCCATATAGCGTTTCATCTGGTTGATTTCATCTGTAGCTGCAGCTTCCATGGCTTTACTCATTGAGAACTGGCGGTGCAGGATGCCGCTGACAAGGACTTTAACGGTGAAATCACGGGTTCCTGAAACTTTCTGTCGCACGGACTCCCAGTCTCCAACCCGGCATAGTTCCATGACCTCGTCAAGCAGCTTGGCATTGCGGGTATAGTCTATACCGACCCAGAATATGGTCCTCTCAATGATAACGGTCAGAACCAATATAGAACAGGCCAACAGCGGATACATTATTGGTCCGCCGTCTATGAATATCTGCAACATTTCAACACCCCAAAAGTATTAATAGCTCACCAGTGAATTTATTCTGGTACTGTTCCATTGTTAATATCTATATTCCAATTTGGCAAAGATTGATCTTCCGGCGCCCGGATATCCCTGAACAGTTGTAGTAAAAGTACTGTAATCCGTGAAGGAATCCAAAAAGGTTTCGTATTCCTCATCAAAGAGGTTAGTGCCGAGCAAGGTAATATAGATATGTTCTTTTACCTGCTGTACCAGCTGCATGTCGAAAGTCCAGTAACTGTCTAGCTCGTAAGGAACAGTTTTGACATTAGGGTAGAAGCCGTCGGTTTCTGTCCTGTATGTAACCCTGTCCCCTGTGTAGCGGGCAACTGCTGAAACTGTCAAGCCGAAGTCTGTAAAGTAGGTAATATCACCTTTAAAAAGATGCTGGGGCGTATAGGCAGCCCTTCTCGTCACCCAATCATATTCAAAATTGGGCGGAAAATCCGGAGGCCAACCGTAGTCCATGACCGTATATGCCCTGCTTTCTTCTTCCGCATCGATGTAGGTGTAGTCCAAACCAAGAAGAAGGTTGGACATAACTCGAAACTTTGCACCAGCTTCAAATCCGTCGCCTGTAAAGGAACGCAGGTTAACCGGCGAAAATACTCCTTCGGAATCAGGTTCCCATTGTATTTTATCGTCTATGCTCCAGTGAAAATAGGAGGCTGCAAAAAAGATTTTATCATTTTTAAGTGACTGCTCCCAGGTAACATCAGTATGCCAGCCTGTTTCCGGCTGCAGGTCAGGATTTCCTTTCGAATAGGGATCTTCAGGCCAGAAAAGATCATTAGGGGTCGGTGCTCTAAAATGCTTGCCGCTGCTTAATTTCAGCACTGTAGAAGATTGAGGCGTTGCCACGAGACCGAAGCGCGGCAGCGTTTCATTACCAAAACTGGAGTTATCCTCATAGCGCAAACCGGCCAAGACACGGAGCGGGGCCAGGAGCTGATAGTGGAGTTCACCATAGATCCCTGTGCTGTGGAGGTCTTCTTTGATTGTTTCCCGACTGTCTTCAAGGCGCTCACCAGAACCGTCAAGGTCGATACTTTCGTTTTCCCAGTCATAGTTGATATATTCAGCCCCAAGGAGCAGGTCGCCTTTATCAGAAAATATTATATCAATATCACCTTCAATCTCGTAGACAGTATTGGTTGTCCAGCTTTCAAGACCCGGTAAAGTCATCGGGGTGCTGAAACTGTTGACATAGCGCATGTAATTATAGCTTTCCGTGTTTGTGATATTGCCCAGCACTGTTATGTTGAGCATATCGTTGGGCCTGCTGTTGGCCGTAAAGACGACAAGACTGTCCTCATCTCCTCCTCTGTCAAGCAGGTTGGCTGATTCACTGTTATAGACTGCTACATTATCAACAAAAAAGGTTTCCGTGCCCTCCGGTGGTTTGACTCCGGGGCGGCCGAATTCACGATCAAGAATCTGACCATAGAGGCTCAGATCCAACTTATCACTCTTATCGAAAACCAGATTTAGTGAAACATCCTTGTGATCCAGGTCACTGTTGGAGCGGAACCCGTCTGTTTTATCATAATTTCCGGTCAGGTAATAGCCCAGGTCGTTGTTAAAATAGAGCCCGTTGGCAAAGCCCAGGTGGGAGGTATTATTGGTGCCATAGCCGCCTTCTACCCGTAAATCCACAACATCACGCTCGGGACGCCTGGTGAAGATTGAAACTGTGCCGCCCATGGCGCCGGTACCGTACAACAGGGAACCGGAGCCCTTGACAACCTCGATGTTGGAAATATTATTGAGTGGCAGCCTGCCAACTTCAGCAAGACCAAGAGAAGGTGAATTGATGTTGACGCCGTTGACAAACACCTGGGTGGCGTTGCCGCTCATGCCGCGGATGTGGATGGTTTGTGCCGCTCCGCCTGAATCTCCCTGGGTACGCCAGTCCAGGCCCGGATCATTGGCAAGTAGTTCGCCGATACCTGTAACCGGGGCGTCGTCAATATCATACCTGTCGTAAAGGATAACAGAGTTAGGGACTTCCCTTCTAGTCTCTTCTACCTTGGTGGCGGTCACCACCACTTCATCAAGGGTTTTTATGTCCTGCTGGTCAGTATCTTCAGCTATACAGATGGCAGGAAAAAACATCATTGCAGCTAAACTTGCATAAAGGACTTTTCTGTTCATCTGCATACCCCCTGAGTTGGGTTTTTTAGACTGCCTGCCTGCATCATAATTTCCCGCATTGCTTTCTGGAAACCGTCCCAGTCCTTGATCAGCAGAAGGGTCATTTTCAGATGTGACTGTTCTTTTTGCATAATCTTTCTCCTTGAAAATTTTTTATCAAGGGTCCGGGCAAAAAAAATCCCCGGACCGACTTTCATCGATCCGGGGATGTCCCTTTTTTATCCTCTAGATCATATGGATATCTCTGTCCGCGGAGATAAACAATAAAACGCTTCAGGCAGGTCTTCTGACTTCCGGATCATCCTACTTACCGCGCCTTCCCACCTGCCTGAGCAGACAGTGACACGCTGCGGTTTTCGTCCCCGATTACAGCGGCGGGCCCGTCTCCGAATCTCACGGAGTTCCCTTTTATGCTCTTTACTGAGCACCTGATAGAAAAAGTACTTACAGGATTTGTTTTTTATTGTAAAGCAAATTGTGTTATAATAATCATTCTTGTTTTTGTGAGGGCGTTGCTTTATTCAAAATCATCTGGAATACCAAAAATCTGCTATAATTATTATTAAGGTTTTTTTTTCAATAAACCCATACAAGCACTCTGCTGACTTACTGAAATGAAAAACAAGATATTTATGCTGTATATATTGACAGTGTTAGCTGTTTTTATATCTGTTCTGGCTTGGGAATTCTGGCTGGAATCTTTTCTGGGGCCCATTGTACATTCCGACTTTCGGACAGAAACAGCAGCAGAACAATGGGAATTCATAAAAACAGTTTTAGTTTTTTGCGCTTTTGCACTCATAATCCCTGCTTTACTTACCTTGAAAATTGAAAAAAAGCGCCAGGAAGCTTTTGACTCGCTTGATAAACTTCAGCAGAAAACAGAATCGCTTCTTAAAGAGCGCACAGTTGAACTTGCAACAGTCAGAAATAAGCTTAAGGATGGTTCTGTACCTCAAAAAAAATCCGACAAAATTACCGACACAACCCAAATATCTCTGCAAGCCTTGATTGACAGCATCACAGACACGATACTGGTCATAGATACGGGTTATCATGTAAGGATGCTCAACAAGGCTGCCAGGGACCTCTATTTCAGCGATTCCCAGACCCTGGAAAACCTTCTGTGTCATCAACTGAGCCATAATGAAGAAAACCCCTGCGAAGGGCCGGAACACGAATGCCCATTTAAAATTGTTATGGAATCCGGTAAGAGTTGTACAGTAATACATCGGCATTTCAATAAAGAAGGAGAAAAAGTACCGTTTGAAATCCAGGCTTCTCCCATATTTGATGATAATGGAGAGATCATTGGCATTGTTGAACTTGCCCGTAATGTCACTAAAAGACTGGCAGAAGAGCAGGAGCAGAAAGAAGCTGACGCCCGGTTGCTTGATCTGCAAAGGCAACAGTCAATCGCTACTCTGGCCGGTGGACTGTCCCATGAATTCAACAACATTCTGACTTCCATCCTGGGAAACGCTGAACTTCTCAACGTTCGTTTACCTGACAGAGATATTAATAAAAAACAGGCCGAAGCTATCATTGATGGCAGCGAACAGTTAGCAAACCTTACCAAGCAGCTTCTTGCTTATGCCAAGGGTGGAAAATACCTGAACCAGTCAATTTCTATTAACGAATTAATCAGCAACTCCCTGCATCTGATAAATACAGAGGCTTTTTCTGTCAAAGATGCTGACTTGGATCTTGCGGATAATCTCTGGCCCGTACAGGGAGATCCAGCCCAGGTCAGCCAGCTTATCATGAACATAATAATAAACGGTTTTGAAGCGCTGGAAGGTACAGATGGAAAACTCACCATCCATACTGTCAATATAACCAAGACAGAGAAATGGCGATGTAAATTAAAAAATATTCACCCTCCCGGAGACTATGTCCTTTTCCGTGTTACCAATACAGGTTCTACGATCTCTGAAGAACTTATGGGTAAAATTTTCGATCCTTTTTTCAGCACAAAATTTACCGGTAGAGGTATGGGGTTGGCAGCAGCAAAGGGCATAGTGGAGAACCATGAAGGCTGCATTTCTGTTGAAAGTTTTTCAAATGAAACATCCTTCCAGGTTTTATTGCCACGGGAAATCCCCGACGCTGAATTCATTGATAGTGGCAGGAAATCTTCTGATGGCCTTCTCAATCTCAAGGTACTTGTAGTTGATGATGAACCGCAGGTATTGTCAATTATCAAGAGTCTTCTTGACCATCAGGGTTGCAAAGTCCTGAGTGCAGATAAAGGGGTTGAGGCCCTGGAAGTTCTTGAACGGCATAAAAGCGATCTCGATCTGGTTATCCTGGATATCCAGATGCCTGACATGACCGGAGACAAGGTTTACCGTAAACTGAAAAAAATTAAACCTGATCTCAAGGTCTTAATATCCAGTGGTTATGAAGAATATAC
>CP070776.1:1376438-1417522 GCA_020346205.1 Deltaproteobacteria bacterium | reverse complement strand
TTCTTGAAAATTATTCCTACACCCTTACCGCCTGCCACACCGATATCCGCTTCTTTTGCCTCACCTGGTCCATTTACCACGCAACCCATAACAGCTACTTTCAATGGGGTCTCCAGGGTTTGGATATGGTTTTCCACTTCATCTGCCAGATTGAAAAGATTTACCTGGCAGCGCCCGCAGGTAGGGCAGGAAATCAGTTCAGGCCCCCTGTGCCTGATATCCAGAGACCGCAGGATCTCGTACCCCACCCTTACTTCTTCCACCGGGTCCCGGGTCAGAGAGATGCGGAATGTATCGCCTATACCTTCGTACATGAGAATACCGAGAGCAACGCTTGATTTTACAGTACCGGCAATCAATCCTCCAGCCTCTGTGACCCCGAGGTGAAAAGGATAGTCACACTTCCCTGCCAGCAATCTATAGGCCTCCACCGTCGTCAGAGGGTCAGAGGATTTAATGGATATCTTAATCTCATAAAAACTCTGGTTTTCAAGCAGTTCAACATTACGGAGAGCGCTTTCCGTTAAGGCCTCCGGAGTGGGGTGGCCATGTTTTTTTAATATGTCTTTTTCCAGGGAACCACTGTTCACACCCACCCGAATGGGGACTTCATGTGCCTTTGCAGCATCTACTACTTTGGCAAGTTTCCTGGGGCCGCCTATATTCCCCGGATTAATCCTTATTGCCTGGGCCCCGTTTTCCATACTGGCAACAGCCAGCCTGTGGTCAAAATGAATATCAGCAATGAGAGGTATATCTATCTGGTCCCTGATTGATCGTATTGCAGCAGATGCATCCATGTCCACCACTGCAACCCTGACCAGTTCGCAACCTGCTGCTTCAAGGCGCTTAATCTGGACAACAGTCTCCTCCACATCACGTGTATCTGTATTTGTCATGGACTGCACTGATATAGGGGCATTGCCACCAACGGCAACAGTGCCGACTTGGATCTGCTTGGTTTTGCGTCGCTCAATCATCTTAGTTTTTTTTACAGAAGCTAAATTTGGATTTATCCTCAACTGCCATTAATATAATTTTTTGGTTCAAGAGTTATAAAAAATATATAATTCAAAATTCAAAATTACTTCCCTAGATTTAGTTCAGCCTCAGAAGGCCTAATATATATAGGTTCAGCAGCTGCGGGATCGAGAAACTCATTCTTCTGCCACTTCTCCCAGGCCAGCAAACCTATTGTTGCTGCCCTGGGGAAATATACATTTGAAGGCACCACCTTTAAAAGATCAACAAGTTTTTCCTGAAAGAGATATTCATAGGCCGTTGCTCCATCTCCTAGCAGCACCACTGGCTCATCAATCCTGGCGCACAATGCTTCGGGACTGATTACCATGTATTCTTCCTGAAGCCTTGGGATACCCTGATTATCGCACTTAAAAAATCCACAATATACCTCTTTTTTCCTGGCATCAAGCACCGGACATATCAAGACCTCCCCTGCTGCAAAAAGCTGAGCCGCCAAACCATCCAGGGTTCCTATACCAATAAGTTTTGCCCCCCCGGCCATGGCCAAGCCCTTTGCAGTTGCAAGTCCAATCCGTAAACCGGTGAAACTTCCTGGTCCCTGGCTCACTGCTACTGCATCAATTGATGGCCAATCAATACCGGTCTCCTGCAGGAGCCAGTCAACACCTGCAAGCAGCCTGCGGGAATGGGTCTCTCCTGTTTGCAGGGAAAATTCAGCCAGGCACCTGTTTTCAGAAACAAGGGCAACACTGCCGCACATGGTAGCAGTTTCCAGAGCCAGAATTATTGGTTTGTGCAAACCTGTTATATCTTTTCCAGTATGTGCCATACCAATATTCTTCGATAATTATCAGTAATTCATAGAGCCTGGCTGCGCATTATGTTCTCAGGCCAGGTTTTTGAAGTTTAATTAATAGACCTTATCAACCGAATACCCTGACCAGGTCATTATAAAAAACAAATATCATCAGGGTACCCAGCAGCACGAGACCAACCTGCTGCAAGATTTCCATGGTTCGCAGGTTAAGGGGCTTACGCAAAATTGCCTCAACAGAGAAAAACACCAGGTGGCCGCCATCAAGGATAGGGATAGGAAGCAGATTAAGGATACCAAGGTTTACACTTAAAACTCCCATGAAATAAAGGAAATTGATCCAGCCAGCCTCCATCCGTTCCCCGGCGATTTTTGCAATGAGAATCGGGCCGCCCAATTCCGAAGCAGGTATAACCTTCTGAATTATTTTTATAAGACCCATCACAGTGAGGTACATCCAACTCCATGTCTGGCTGATGCCTGCCTGCAGTGACTTTATTAAACCGACCTTTTCGTAAATGACCTCCTCAGATCTGGCAATACCAACCATGTAACGTTCACCGATCTCTTCACCAAAGATAGTTCGTGTCTTTTCCATACGCGGAGTTACAGCAACTTCAAGAGTCTCATCATTCCGCTGCAGGGTAAGCAGAACCTCCCTGCCTTCACTGTTCTTTATCAAGAGGGAAACATCTTCCCAGCGCGTAGTTTCAGTGCCGTCAATGGCAAGAATGGTATCGCCCTCCTGCAATCCGGCTTCTGCAGCAGGAGTATCCAGGCCAACCCCGCCAATGGTTGTGGTATCAACCGGTTGTGGTAACCCTGCCACAAGCACGATAATGAAAAAAAGAAACATGGCAAAGATAAGGTTAAACACCGGGCCACCTGCAACAATTATAAAACGCTGCCAGACAGGCCGTGTAGCAAATGAACGTTTAAGTTCAGCCGGAGACAGGCGTTCCTCAGCCAACTCTCCGGGATTTTCCCCAAACATTTTAACATAACCACCCAGGGGGAAAGCACTGATAAGGTACTCTGTTTCACCGTACTGTTTGCTAATGAGCTTTGGGCCAAATCCCAAAGAAAATTTAAGGACCTTGACCCCGAAAAACTTGGCCCAGATAAAATGGCCAAATTCATGCACAAAAATAAGTAATCCAAGTACTATGACAAATGAAATTATGGTATTCATTCAGTTTCAAACCTCTATAATTTTAATTGTTTCTTACAACCCTTCGCCAACAGCCTGCTTCTTCATATTACGTACCACTTCTGCAGACTCGACCCTGGCCAGACGATCGGCTTCTAAAATTGTTTCAATATCTGCATCATCCATATAATCCATGCGGGTCATGGTTTCAGCAACCACCTTGGCTATCTCTGGAAATTTCACTTTCCCGTCAAGAAAAGCTACCACTGCAACCTCGTTTGCCGCATTGAGAACAGCTGGCATGCACCCGCCTATGCTACATGCCTCGTAAGCAGTCTGCAGTGCCGGGAACCTATTTGTATCCGGCTTGAGAAAGCTCAAATTGCTGCATTCTGTCAAGTTCAGACGGGAAAGTCCTGTGTCCAGTCTTTCAGGATAGGAAAGCGCATAACTTATGGGCACCCTCATATCTGGGATGCCTAACTGGGCCACTACTGAACCATCAACAAACTCTACCAGTGAGTGAACAATACTCTGGGGGTGCACAAGCACCTCTATCTTCTCCAAAGAGACGTCAAACAGCCAATGCGCCTCAATAACTTCTAATCCCTTATTCATTAAGGTTGCAGAATCAATTGAAATCTTGCGGCCCATGTCCCAGTTGGGATGGTTCAGAGCCTGTTCAGGCGTGACCTGCCAGAGATTTTCCTGTTCTAAATTCAAGAAGGGTCCGCCCGAGGCAGTGAGGATTATACGGGCAACATCCTCTTTGCGTCCTGCCTCCAGGGCTTGCGCAATAGCACTGTGTTCGCTGTCAATAGGCAGCAGCCTCACCTGTTGTTTTTTTACTTCATCCATGATGAGACGGCCGGCCATAACAAGGGTTTCCTTGTTGGCCAGGGCAACATCCTTACCAGACCTGATCGCGCTAAGGGTTGGCAGCAAACCTGCAGCTCCCACAATGGCAGAGACAACCGTATCTGCTTCCTGCATGGAAGCCACCTGATTATTGCCTTCCTGACCCCAGACTATTTCAGTTTGGCAGGAGGGACCAAACATTGTTTTGAGCTTTGCTGCTTCACTCTCCTCTGCTACAGATACTATGCGAGGTACAAAGGCATCAACCTGCTGCCGGAGCAAATCAATATTCCAACCCGCCGTCAAGCCGACTACCGTAAAATGATCCGGAAAGCTGGCTGCAACTTCAAGAACATTCCTGCCTATGGAACCGGTGGAACCGAGTATGGCAATTTTTTTATTTTCCATAATATCCAGTAATTTCAGATATAAAAAATAAAGCCTAGCACGACAGGCTGTTCAAGTATCTCATCCCTGAATTTATACATCTTTAACTTTTTTCTTAGGAATTAATTACTGATACGAAATTGATAAAGTTACTTCAACAGTACACCATGTCCCCAGAAGATGACATAGTACAGTACAGGAGCTGTAAGCAGCAGGCTGTCACAACGGTCCAGCAACCCTCCATGTCCAGGTAATATCTGCCCTGAATCTTTCACCCCTGATACACGTTTGATGAGCGATTCAATCAAATCTCCCAAAATGCCGATAACACTCAGGACCAGGCTCAGAAGTGCTACCATGGCAAGATTGGCTCCCTCAACAAATAAGGCCGTCACCACAAGCCCTCCAAGCATACCACCAATAATTCCGCCAACTGCACCAGCCCTTGTTTTGCCGGGGCTTAAAGCAGGATACAACTTCGTTTTACCAAGTGAACGACCTACATAATAGGCACCGGTATCAGAAGCAACTGTTATGGCAGTCAGTACGAGCAGCCAGAAAATTCCCTGGGATAGAGAGCGTAGCAGGATCAAATGAGCAGAACAGAAACCTATATAGAAAATGCCAAACCATAGCCGTGCCAGAAAGAGCATCCCATTATCCAGTGAGGGATAAGAAACAACAGTAATAATGATCAAAATGAGCAGGGCCAGAAACAGGCTGGAAGTTAGCGCACTTCCACCCCAAAGAGAGGCTGCCACCAGTGGAAAAAGTCCGAGTATGAGGACAAGAGGAATATGTTTTTTTTCAGCCTCCGGAGAACTCATGCGCAGAAATTCATACAGGGCGACTCCACCACCTGCCGTAATAACAAGACAGAACAATGGGTATGACCCTACAAGCAGCAATAAAATCCAGCCTATTGAAAGGATAAGACCCGTGACAATTCTGCCCATTGATCACTCCGCCTGCAACTGTTCGCTAGTTTGGCCGAATCTTCGTTCCCGGCTCTGATAGTCCCTGATAGCCTCGATGAACTTTTCTCCCTTAAAATCAGGCCACATGGTTTCAGTAATATAAAGTTCAGCATAAGACAACTGCCAAAGGAGAAAATTGCTCAGACGCGCCTCACCGCCGGTCCTGATGAGTAAGTCAGGGTCTGGCAGCCCCCCGGTATAAAGATGGGAAGCAAAAAGCTGTTCAGAAATGTCATCCGGCCCAAACTGGCCATTGACACATTTTTCGGCCATGCTACGGGCTGCTCTGATAATCTCAGAACGGCTTCCATAACTCAAAGCCAGGTTTAGTATCAAACTTGGCTTTTCTTTTTCTTTGGGTGCAGTTTCCTGTATGACATCGGCAAGGATTTTCTGAACATCGGCTGGCAATTTTTCTATTTCTCCAATGCAAAGCAAAGAAATATCATTTTCCAGCATGTTTAACATTTCTGATTTGAGATAGGTCTTGAGCAGGGTCATGAGGCTCTGGACCTCAACGGAAGGCCTTTTCCAATTTTCAGTTGAAAAAGCATAGAGGGTGAGAACCTCCAGATTCAGCTCTCTGGCGGTTTTCACAATATCTTTGACAGATTCGGTTCCTGCCTTGTGCCCCATAATCCTCGGCAGGTTGCGCTGTTTTGCCCATCTGCCGTTGCCATCCATAATTATGGCAACATGTCGGGGAATCCTCTTAGGATCCAGAACCTGATTTTCAAGCATAATAGATCATTGCACTCTTCAGATGATGAGCTAAACCTCCATTACTTCATTTTCTTTTTCAGTGGCCACTGCATCTATCTTTGCAACATAACTATCTGTTTCTTTCTGGGCCTCATCTTGAAGTTTGAACTGCTCATCTTCTGAAATTTCTTTGTTTTTCTTTTGTTTCTTGAGGGTATCGTTGGCATCACGGCGATGATTCCGGACAGCGACACGGTATTCCTCTGCAATTTTCTTTACAATTTTAACAAGCTCCTTACGCCGTTCTTCTGTCAACTGAGGTATGTTTATACGGATGACCTTGCCATCATTTACAGGAGTCAGGCCAAGTTCAGACTTCAAAATGGCCTTCTCAATGCCTGCCATAACCTGAGGATCCCAGGGCTGAATAGCAATCTGTCTACTTTCCGGAATGGTCAAGGTGCCTACCTGGTTAAGCGGCATTGCTGAACCATACGCCTCAACCTTTATCCCGTCTAGAAGTGACAATGAAGCTCGGCCAGTGCGTATCTTGGTTAATTCCTGTTTAAAAGCCTCCAGACTTTTATCCATTTTCTCAGCCATTTCCATTATTACTTCGCTTGTCATCATAATCTCCTTTCAGTTAACCACCAGGTGTTAAGAATCAATATTTTGGTGCTTCAGGAATTCTACATTTTTCTACTGCACAATAGTGCCGACATGTTCACCGCACATTGCCTTTTTAATGTTTGAGGGAATTTTCATATTCAACACTATTATCGGTTTATTGTTGTCCCTAGCCAGCGAGATAGCAGCAGCATCCATCACCCTGAGACCTTTTTTCAGAACATCAGTGTAAGTTAAGGTATCAAACTTTACAGCATCTGGATGAGTGAGTGGGTCCTTATCGTAAACACCATCAACCCGTGTTGCCTTGCAGATAAGGTCTGCTTCAATTTCAAGAGCCCGGATAACAGCTGCCGTGTCAGTCGTAAAATAGGGTGTGCCTATTCCAGCTGCAAAAACTACAACTCTGCCTTTCTCAAAATGTCGGATAGCCCGGCGGCGTATATACGGTTCACAAACACTCGGCATAGGAAAAGCTGACATTACCCTGGTGACAATGTTATTGCGCTCCAGAGAATCCTGCATGGCAAGACTGTTTATTACAGTTGCCAGCATGCCCATATTATCTGCAGTGCTTCTGTCCATTCCTTTCGAGGCACCGGCAACTCCTCTAAATATATTGCCTGCACCAATAACCAGACCCACCTCCATGCCCAGCTCTACTACCTGTTTCACCTCACCTGCAACATAATCCAAAACATCGGTGCTGATACCGAAATCAGTATCACCCATCAGGGCTTCACCGCTGAGCTTCAACAACACTCTTTTGTATGGTGCATCAGTCATCAGTTTTTCCTTAATAGAAGTTGCAGGTTTTATTTTCCTGATAAAACTTAGGCATCTGAGCCAACCTGGAAGCGAGTAAATCTCTTCACCGTTATATTCTCTCCCATTTTGGCAATCAAGTCATTTAACAGATCCTGAATACTCAGGTCAGGATTTTTTACAAATTTCTGTTCCAGCAGACTGACCTCAGTAAAAAATTTATCCAGCTTACCTGAAACCATTTTCTCAGCAATATTTTCTGGTTTACCTGAGTCCATGGCCTGTTTCTTGTAAATATCAGCCTCCCGCGTAACAACAGCCTCTGGGATTTCTTCACGCTTAACTGCTACGGGATTCATTGCCGCAATATGCATGGCGATCTCTCTGGCAAAAGTCTGGAAATCGTCTGTTTTGGCTACAAAGTCAGTTTCACAGTTGACCTCTACCATAACCCCTAGTTTGCCACCCGCATGGATATAGGTCTGAACCACACCTTCACTGGTGGAACGCCCTGCTCTCTTTTGGGCGACTGCCAAACCTTTCTGACGCAGAAGGTCGACCGCCTTTTCCATATCACCTTCGGTTTCACCCAAGGCTTTTTTGCAATCCATCATTCCCGCATTTGTTTTATCGCGGAGCTCTTTAACCATTTGACTTGTGATTTTCACGATAGTTCTCCTTTACATGTAACCTATATGAATTTTGTTATATTCGAATGTCTTTTCTAGTTGTGCCCTGCTGGGAATAACTGCAGGAAAGCTCAAGAACAGAAGTTGCAAAATTTCACAACTAAAAACAATCCTTGATGATCGCATTTTGCACTGCCAGACACCTAAAAAACTGCACAATCTTGCAGCTGCGCCAATCCGAAAATTAAGAAAAAATTCTTTGCTTAACAGACTAAATTTTACGCCTCGTCTGCCGGGTTCTCTTCAGCCTTGGTTTCTTCGGGAACTTCCTCAGAAATCTCTTCAGGATTCTCTGCCATTGCCTGCTCTACCATCTCCTCGACAACAGCATCCTTTTCCTTCAACTGAGACCGGCCGTCAAGCACTGCGTCTGCAATTGCTGATGTGATTAACTTGATTGCCCTGATTGCATCATCATTTCCAGGGATAATATGGGTAATGCCATCAGGGTTGCAGTTTGTATCTGCCAGAGCAATAACTGGAATGTTGAGCTTGTTGGCTTCCTTGACAACGATCTGCTCTTTATTGGGGTCAATGACAAAAACAGCAGCAGGCAGGCTGCGCATGTTCTTAATGCCTCCAATATTACGTTCGAGCTTGACCCGCTCCTTTTCCATCAGCAGTATTTCCTTTTTAGGAAATTTATTGATGGATCCGTCTTCCTGCATTGCTTCAATGCTCTTTAACCGATCTACCCCTTTCTTGATGGTCTGGAAATTGGTCAAAGTACCGCCCAGCCATCGGTGGTTGATATAGTACATATCGCAACGGCTGGCTTCTTCCTTGATAATTGCCTGTGCCTGGCGTTTAGTCCCGACAAAAAGGATGTAACCACCTTTTGACGTTTCCTCGACAATATAATCATATGCTACCCTGAACAACCGTATGGATTTGTCAAGGTTGATAATATAGATTCCGTTGCGCGGCGCAAAAATATACGGCTTCATTTTTGGATTCCAACGCCGCGTCTGATGACCGAAATGTAGCCCGGCCTCAAGCATCTGTTTCATTGTAATTGCTGACATACTTTTTCCTCCGATTTTTGGTTTTTTCCTCCACCCTTTGCCCCGCCCCAAAAACAGGGGACCGAGGGGTCCTTATACCATAGGGTGTGTGTAGTAAGAAGCCTCTGCAGACTTCCTTAATTTACGGGCCTTTGGCCCAATCAACATAAAACGTGATTCTATAACATTTGTGGCCTGATTTTGCAAACGAATCTCAACTATTTCATTTGGCTGACATCATTTGCGCTTAAGACTCCCGCTCCCAGCCAAATTATGCTTGAGCCATTCAAAACCAAATTTTAACAGGGTCTCGTCATCGGCACCCAGAAGCCTTCGCTGTGAACTTTCAAGCTTGAATTGGTCCAATATCATATGCTCTTCAGCAAACTGACGGAAGCCGTCAATATTGTAACAGACCATAAATGCCATCTGCTGTCGCGGCCCTCCTGCTCCCTCTCCCTGCCAGGGATTTGAAGCAAACAGTGTATCTATCTCCGCCCAAAGATCATTAACCGCATTATAATGCTGGATTTTTTGATCTTTTAGCCATGTCTTCACCGTCCATTCCTTTGTTTCATTGTGTCCAAGGCAGTAAGAATGATGAGTCATGAAGTAATACTCCCTCGGCCTGCCACGTTCGGGATTCCGTTCAACCGCCCTCTCAAGCGGATAGGTCCTACAGGCAGTTGGCCTGTCTTCATAGACAGTACAGCCTGTTTTATCAAGGAACGGACAGGTCTGCTCCTGGTTATCAGACATCAAAAGCATTACAGACGGGAAAAATGGATGACTCGATGACCCCAGCCGCGTGTAGTTACGCATAAACTCCTCAGAAGAAATGGAGAGCCTGTTTTTCAGCCTGATTACATCATAGGGGTACAGTATCAAGTCCAATTTCCTGCAGCATGACATATAGCATTCAACATCAGGCTCGCAACGGAATTGAAAAACAGAGTTTTCCAACGGAATCATGCCTTCGGGGAATTCTTTGTTTGTATCTTTCATTTTGGTCATGCTTTCCGGCAAATGATTTTCAGAAACCATTAAAATTATTGTTTCTCTTTTTTACCAATAAAAAACCGGTATGATCACTCTCTCATACCGGTTTTGCTAAAGCTGTTTAAGATGCTGTATGAAACAAATTATTTAATTGGTCGCAGCCTCGGATTCTTCAGTGTAGTTTACCAGTTCAATAATGGCCATGGATGCTGCATCTCCAGACCTGTTACCAGTACGAATTATACGGGTATAACCACCGTTACGATCCATATACTCGTCTTTCAGTTTGGTAAAGAGTTTATCCACAACCTTTTTGCTGCGAATTACTGCTAGAGCCTGTCTTCTGGCGTGTAGATCGCCCCTCTTTGCAAGGGTGATCATTTTATCCGCCAGCTTTCTCAATTCCTTGGCTTTTGGAGTGGTTGTTACAATCCTTTCATGCTCAAGCAGAGAAGTTACCATATTTCTCATCATGGCCTGCTGGTGTGAACTGTTTCGTCCCAGCCTTCTCCCGGCTTTTCTATGTCTCATCGGTATAAACCTCTCTTATAAGTTCTCTTCATCTGCTTTTGCTGCAGCCGGCTCTGGTGCTTCCCACTCGTCAATCTTCATGCCAAGAGACAGTTCCATCTCTTCAAGAAGCTGCTTGATCTCATTTAATGACTTGCGCCCGAAATTCTTAGTCTTGAGCATCTCGGCCTCAGTCCTCTGCACCAGTTCACCGATATAGGTTATATTGGCATTCTTCAGGCAGTTTGCCGAACGCACAGAAAGCTCAAGATCCTCAACCGTGCGGTAGAGATTTTCATTCAGTTTCGGCTCTTCACTTTCTTCGGTTTCCTCAATCTCAGGCTCTGCTTTTTCTTCATCGAAATTAATGAAGATCGTCATATGCTCTTTGAGGATTTTTGCAGCATATGCCAAAGCATTTTCCGGCTTTACACTGCCATCAGTGTGGATTTCCAGTGTCAGTTTATCGTAGTCGGTTTGCTGTCCGACACGGGCCTGGGTCACGATATACTGTACTTTCTTAACCGGAGTAAAAACTGAGTCGATTGGAATCACCCCTATGGGCTGATCATCGGTCTTGTTCATCTCCGCCGGCCTGTAGCCCTTGCCCCATTTCACTTCAAGCTCTATTTGAAACTTCCCTTTTCCGGTAATGGTACAGATATGCTGCTCCGGGTTCATAACCTCTACAGATCCGTCCGAGATTATATCAGCTGCAGTTACAGGTCCTTTTTTCTTTTTATCGATCCTGACAGTTTGACCTTCAGCAGTATTAAGCTTGAGTCGCACTTCCTTCAGGTTCAGGATGACCTCAGTCACATCTTCCAGAACTCCTGGAATAGCGGTAAATTCATGCAATGCCCCTTCTATTCTGACAGAAGTGATTGCCGCACCCTGAATTGATGAGAGAAGAATCCGGCGCAGAGAGTTGCCAATCGTAGTAGCAAATCCCCTTTCCAAAGGCTGACAAACAAATTTACCATAAGACTCGTTGTGACTATCCTTGTCCACTTCAAGTCGATCAGGTTGAATCAGCTCGGACCAGTTCTTATAAAAGGGAGTTTCCTCAATAAGGTTTTCAGTCATGGTAGGTTTTTCCCTTAGTAATTGTTATTTAGAGTAAAGTTCAACTATCAACTGTTCTTGTATAGGCATTGTGACTTCATGCCTTTCCGGCATGGTCTTGATACTACCCTGCAAGTTATCCCTGTCTAATTCCAGCCAGCTTGGCACTCCCCGCCTGGCAACTGCATCAAGACTTTCATTAATGGCCTGGTTCTTCTTACTCTTTTCCTTGAGGGTAATTACATCACCTACTGAAACGAGAAAGGAAGGAATATTAACCTTCTTGCCATTAATCAAAACATGATTATGCCGGACAATCTGGCGGGCCTGGTTCCTAGAATTGGCAAAACCGAGACGAAACAATGCATTATCAAGTCTTCTTTCAAGTAGCATCAGCAGATTTTCACCTGTAACACCCTTGGCTGAGTCCGCCATCTTAAAATATATTCTAAACTGCCCTTCAAGCATTCCGTAGATACGTTTAACCTTCTGTTTTTCACGCAGCTGTACCGCATAGTCAGATACCTTGCGAAAACGCATCTGGCCATGCTGACCCGGGGCATAGGCGCGCCTTTCGAACGAACATCTATCCGAATAGCACCTGTCACCCTTCAGAAAAAGTTTCAGATTTTCGCGTCTGCATTGCCTGCAGGATGCACCTGTATATCTGGCCAATTTATACCTCCATTAAAAAATCAGATTAATCCAAACACCATGGATAAATCGTTTGTATTTATACTCTTCTCCGTTTGGGTGGTTTGCAGCCGTTATGGGGCAGCGGGGTCACATCTGATATTTTGCTCACATCAAAACCCTCAACCTGCAGCGCTCTCAGGGCCGCTTCACGACCAGGCCCCGGCCCTTTCACCCTTACTTCCACCCTTCTCATGCCATGGTCCATAGCTTTTTTTGCAGCCTCGGCAACTGCCTTCTGAGCTGCAAAAGGGGTGCTTTTCCTGGAACCCTTAAAACCGAGGCAACCGGAACTTGACCACGAGATCACGTCACCCTGCTTGTCAGCTATGGTCACGATAGTATTATTGAAGGTGGACTGGATATATACAATTCCTTCCGGGATATTCTTCCTTTCTTTCTTCTTTCTCCCGGAACTTTTTTTCGGATCAGCCATAAGTTTTTATCTCCATTACTGCTTTACCCGTTGGGTATATAAATAAATTTATCTAACAGACTATTTTCTCTTAATGCCAGCGCCACGCCGAGGGCCCTTCCTGGTCCTGGCATTGGTGCTTGTACGCTGCCCCCTGCAGGGCAGTCCTTTACGGTGACGCAAGCCCCGATAGGAACCTGAATCCATCAAACGCTTAATGTCCATTGACACTTCACGGCGCCTGTCACCTTCAACATGGTATTCATCTTCAAGGATCTTTCTGATCTTTGCTATATCACCGTCAGTCAGATCGTCACTATTTGTATTGTAAGGCAGCTGTGCCTCATCAAGGATCTTGCGTGCAGAAGTACGCCCGATACCATGAATATATGTCAGTGCGATCTCCATGTGCTTTTTCTTCGGTAAGTCAACACCTGCTATTCTTGCCAAGACTCTATTCCTCCACTTACAGTTAATCAGTTATCAGGGTAATCCTATCCCTGGCGCTGTTTGTGTTTTTTTGTTTTACAAGAGACACGGATAACGCCCTTTCTCTTGTAGACTTTGCAATCACTGCACATTTTTTTTACCGAAGCCCTTACTTTCATCACATCACCTGTATAACGAACTCTTCATGTAAATATTATTTGTTCTTAGAACGGAAAGTTATCCTGCCACGGGTTAAATCATACGGGGAAAGTTCAACCGTTACCCTGTCTCCAGGAAGAATTTTTATAAAATGCATGCGCATTTTTCCTGATATATGGGCGAGCACTTTATGGCCGTTATCAAGTTCGACCCGAAACATAGCATTCGGTAAAGGTTCTACAATCGTTCCTTCAACTTGAATGGCCTCTTCCTTTGGCATAAATAATAATCCTCTTTTTATTTAAATAGCTTTCCAGGCCAGCGATCACATTGGCCACAATTTAAAACTTTGTGCTGTCTTCCGACAAAGCGGGTTAATATACTACAACTTCCCTGTTTTTTTCAATTATTTTTTTATCTCTTTATCAATGAATGTTATCACTCAAAATAATAGGTCCCTCCTCTGTTACTGCAACAGAATGCTCAAAATGAGCCGAGGGTGATTTATCTTTTGTTATAACCGTCCATCCATCTTTCAGCACCTTGACTTCAAAAGTGCCAAAATTAACCATTGGTTCAATGGCCAGCACCATGCCTGCCATGATCCTTGGCGTTCCTTTTTTTCCAGTACTGTAATTGGGTACTTCCGGACCTTCATGCAGTTCAGCCCCAATTCCATGTCCGACAAACTGTTTCACCACCGAGTAGCCATGTTTTTCTACATGGGCCTGGATAGCAGCGGATATATCATTAATCCTTTTGCCAACCCTTGCCTGCTCTATTCCCACATACAGCGACTCTCGTGTCACCTTGAGCAAATCGGCCTTTGCAGCATCTATTTCGCCTATGGCCAGAGTTACAGCAGCATCTCCATAAAATCCCTGATAACGTACGCCAAAATCAATACTGACGATGTCTCCCTCAGTGAGTATCACTTTTTTAGACGGTATGCCGTGCACCACTTGCTCGTTAAGCGACACACAGAGACTGCCCGGGAAACCATGGTAACCCTTGAAGGCAGGGACCGCGCCATGCTGTCGGGCAAACTCCTCGGCCCATAAATCCAACTCCCAGGTTGATACTCCCTCAGCAGCCTTTTCACGGAGCATGTTGAGCGCCCCAGCAACAATCTGGTTTGCCTTCCGCATGATCTCAATCTCGGAAGGCGTTTTAAGGCTAATCTGTTTTGCAGTTGCTGGTGCGTTGCTCATCCGAGTACCCAAAATCTCTCAAAACTTAGCCTCAGCCTGGCAGTATGAAAGAAATGCCCTTCAGCAGGCTACAGCAAGAAATAATTCCTGGTGCCTACAAACTAAGGGCTTAACGTCTCCCTTTTATCCTGCCCTTTTTCATAAAGCCTTCATAGTTCCGCATCACCATATGGGACTCGATCTGCGAAATGGTGTCAATTGCAACACCCACCACAATCAATAATGCAGTTCCGCCAAAATAAAAGGGCACGTTGAATTTACTGATCAACACAGTTGGCATAACACAGATCACACTGACGTAAATGGCTCCGATAACAGTTAAACGGGTCAGGGCCTTGTCAATAAAGTCAGCTGTCTTTTTTCCAGGCCTGATACCGGGAATGAACCCACCATGTTTTTTCAGATTTTCAGCCACATCAACCGGATTGAAAGTTACGGCCGTATAAAAAAAACAGAAAAAGACGATAAAGGCTGTAAAAAGTATGTAATAAAAAACGGTACCGGGACTCAATGATGCAGAAACCCGCTGAATCCAATCAATCTGGATAAGGCCACCGATGGTAGCTGGAAACATCATGATCGACGAAGCAAAAATCGGCGGGATAACCCCGGCAACATTGATCTTTAAAGGCAGATGTGAACTCTGTCCGCCGTAAACCTTACGTCCCACAACTCTCTTGGCATACTGGACTGGTATACGCCTCTGGGCAGTTTCAAAGAAAATAATGATGCCTACCACAGCCACCATCATTGCTATAAGAAAAACCAGGAAGAGAGCATTCATCTCACCTGCTGAAACCATCTGGATGGTATTGCCAATGGCTGCCGGCATACGGGCCACAATACCTGCAAAAATAATAAGTGAAATACCATTGCCTATTCCACGCTCTGTCATCTGTTCGCCGAGCCACATGATAAAGGCTGTTCCCGATGTCAGGGTGATAATGGTCATGAGTTTGAACTGCCAACCCGGAACAATAACTATGGCCTCACCACCAGGTCCGCTCATGCCTTCAAGCCCGACAGAAATAAAAAGACTCTGAATCAAACTTAAAGCAACTGTTCCATAACGTGTGTACTGGGTAATCTTATGGCGTCCGGATTCCCCCTCCTTGGATAAGGCCTCTAATTGGGGAATAACCACTGTCAGGAGCTGTATGATAATTGAGGCGCTGATATATGGCATGATCCCCAGGGCAAAAATGGAGAAATTCTCCAGAGCCCCGCCAGAGAACATATTGAACATGCCAAAAAGCGTCCCGGCATTCTTCTCAAAAAACGCTGCCAGGGCCTCACCGTTAATGCCGGGGGTGGGTATCTGTACACCGATGCGGTACACAGCCAACATCAGGAAGGTAAATATCAGCCTGCGGCGAAGCTCAGGTAATGAGGCAGTATTTTTAATTCCTCCGAGCATATTCAATTAACCCTCTACGGTGCCGCCTGCAGCTTCAATTTTCTTTTTTGCACCTTCGCTGACCTTGTCTACGGCGACTGTTAATGAATTGCTCAGTTCACCATTGCCCAGCACTTTTACCAGGGTCGCTCTCTTCTCAATCAAACCGGCCTGCACCAAGGCTTCACGGTCTACACGTGAACCGGGTTCAAAAACTTCAAGGTCCTTAACCTGGATGATGGCATACTCCTTCCGGAATATATTGTTGAATCCCCTCTTGGGCAGCCTTCTCTGCAGGGGCATCTGGCCTCCCTCAAATCCGGGTCGGGTACCGTATCCTGATCTGGATTTGGCGCCCTTATGGCCCCTGGTAGCAGTTTTGCCACGTCCAGAACCCTGGCCGCGTCCAACTCTTTTTCTTTCCCGCTTGGCTCCTTTTTTGGGAGACAAATTGCCTAAGGTCAACATTATATTATACCTCCTCAACCGTAACCAGGTGTTCTACCTTACGCAGCATCCCCCTGATCTCAGGTGTGTCCTTACGGATTACAGTCTTCTCTCTTCTTGTAAGCCCCAAACCGATCAATGTTTGTCGAATCTTTTTGGTGCTGCCGATTTTGCTTTTGGTTAAGGTAACCTTTACTGTTCCAGCCATTTCACTATCCATCCGAGAATTTATTGTTATCTACTGTACCGACCTGGCCGGCGAGATTTTTAACTTATGAACCTTGTTTTGCTTAAGCGCTAAGCTCTTCCACATTTATACCCCTAAGTGCTGCAACACGTTCTGCACTTCTTAAATTGCGCAGACCATCCAGAGTTGCCTTCACCAGGTTATGTGGATTATGGGAACCAAGGCATTTGGTGAGAACATTCTGCACACCTGCAGCTTCAAGAACTGCCCTGACGCCACCACCGGCAATCACTCCAGTACCTTCAGATGCTGGCTTCAACAACACAGATCCGGCTCCGTACTTGCCGATAATCTCATGGGGAATGCTCGTGGTTGTCAGGGATACCTGCTGCATATCCTTGCGTGCTCTTTCAACACCTTTGCGTATTGCCTCAGGCACCTGATTGGCTTTACCGAGACCATAGCCAACCTTGCCATTGCCATCACCGATGACAACGATGGCGCTGAAGCTGAAACGCCGGCCACCCTTAACAACCTTTGCCACTCTGTTAATGTAGACGATCTTTTCAATCAACTCCGGTGCACTATCGCCTTTTGCCTTTGTATATTCCGCCAAAACAAATCTCCCAATTCAAATAATTTTATTGCAACCAGACTGCTCAACAAACCTGCAGATACAGTCAGTACTCTTTAAAAAATCAAACCGCCTTCCCTGGCACCCTCTGAAAATGCCTTGATCCTGCCGTGATATATATAACCACCGCGGTCAAGCACAACATTTTCGATACCAGCAGATTTTGCCTTTTCGGCCAACATCTTCCCAACCTTATTGGCCAGAGCACATTTTCCCTTGATATCTTCACCGGTAATGGATTTATCCAGCGAAGACATGGAAACCAGGGTATGTCCTTTGCTGTCATCAATAACCTGGGCATAAAAATGCTTGGCACTTTTATAGACTCGCATACGCGGCTTTTCTGAAGTGCCACTAATCTTTTTCCTAATACGTTTGATACGTTTTTGTCTTGCTACGACTGTAGGATATGTTTTTGCCATTTCTTTGTACCTGATATCCGGGTTGTGACCTTAATTTAATCCTGCCAGCAACCTATTTAGAATAATAATTTATGCCTTAGCTGCAGACTTACCGACCTTGCGGACGATATGTTCATCCTCATACCGGATGCCTTTGCCCTTATATGGTTCCGGCTTCCTGACTTCACGTACTTTAGCAGCAGTCAGACCCAGTAATTCCTTATCAATAGACTCAAGCATAACAATGTTTGTTTTATCCACCATTGTTGCCGAGACACCTTTTGGCAGTTGAAAATTGACTGGATTCGAATACCCCACATTAAGAGTGAGGGATGAACCTGATACACTCACCCGGTATCCAACACCTTCAACAATCAATTTTTTCTGAAAACCTGTGGCGACTCCCACAACCATATTATTGACCAATGAACGTGTCAGACCCTTCATGGCCATGCTCTTTTTACTTTCATCGATGGTTTCGAACACCAGATTTCCGTCTTCTTCTTTTATTGAGACCTCAGGTCTGATCTCCCGCTCAAGTTTTCCCTTGGGGCCGGTGACAAAAACCTTTGATTCCTGTATGTCAACCTTGACCCCGCTTGGTACCGGGATCGGTTTGTTTCCTATTCTGGACATGCAATTCTCCTCTTACCGCCTAAGATTGCCTTTATTACCAGGCTTCACAAAGAACCTCTCCCCCAATACGCAGCCGACGCGCCTCTCGGTCGGTTATAATGCCCTTGGAGGTCGAGAGTATAGATATTCCCAGGCCGCTCAAAACCTTTGGGATATCATCAGCCTTGACATATTTTCTCAAACCGGGCTTGCTTACCCTGCGAATACCGCTGATGACCCTCTCATCATGAGGGCCGTACTTCAACTCAATTCTCAGGGTGCCCTGCTTGTTATCCTCGATTATTTGATAATCCTTGATATAGCCTTCTTCACGTAGAACCTTGGCCACACCAACTTTCAGGTTGGACATGGGAACATCCACAGTTTCATATCGAACCATTCCTGCATTTCTTATCCTGGTCAGCATATCTGCCAGGGGATCGCTCATAGACATTTAGCCTGCTCTCCTTGCCAATAATTTTCCAGTTTCACTTGCTGCAGTAATATCGCGATTACATGCATCTCGGGATTATCCCTTCTGCACCTTGTTCCGCATTACCAGCTTGATTTGATCACTCCAGTAATCTCGCCGCGAGATGCAAGATTCCTGAAACACAAACGACAAATTCCGAATTTCCTTATAAAGGCACGAGGCCTGCCGCAAAGCGGACATCGGTTGTAGGCTCGAACCTGAAATTTGGGTTGCCGCTTACTCTTTGCTATTAGTGATTTCTTAGCCAAATCGTCCTCCTTTGGCTGCTTTTGTTAATAAGATACACGGGAATTAAGCAATGCCCGTTACTCATTCTATTTCCTGAACGGCATACCCAGAAGCCGCAATAATTGTCTTCCTTCCGCGTCTGTTTTTGCAGTTGTGGTTATTACCACATTTAAACCCCTGATTTTTTCTATCTTGTCATAGTCAATTTCAGGAAAAATGATCTGCTCTTTGATGCCCATGGCGAAATTACCTCGGCCGTCAAACATTTTCGGCGAAAGGCCACGGAAGTCTCTAACCCTGGGCATGGCAACATGCACCAGTTTGCTAAAAAAATCCCACATTCTTTCCTTGCGCAGCGTCACACGGCAGCCAATGGGCATGCCCTGGCGGAGCTTGAAGGTCGCAATGGATTTCTTTGCCTTGGTGATAACCGCTTTCTGGCCGGCAATGGTTGTTAATTCCTGGGCTGCCAGATCAACAGACTTTGGATTCTGTACTCCCTCACCGAGGCCCATGTTCAGGACAATTTTGTCCAGCTTCGGCACTTCCATGATGTTCTTGTAGCCGAACTCCTCCATGAGTTGAGGAATACATTCTTTCTCATAATATTCTTTAATTGTAGACATTAAAATCGCCTCCGCTAAACGCGTTCTTTCTTACTTCTTCTTGCTGGGCTCAACGCTCTCAGAACACTTTTTGCAAATTCGCACCTTAGAACCGTCATCAAGAGTTTTATTGGCCACACGAACTGTATTTGTACACTTGGGGCATACAAGCATCAAATTAGATACATGCACTGGTGCTTCCTTCTCAACTATCTGGCCTTCCTGGCCTTCAGCCCTTGCTTTAGTATGTCTTTTGATCATGTTGATACGTTCAACCAGGGCCTTGTCACTTTTCTTATATACCCTGATGATCTTACCGACACGGCCTTTATCCTTGCCTGTAATAACCTCAACCTGATCATTAACTTTTAAAAAGTTCTTTCCATGCTGCATAGTATCCGCCTCCCGCCTTAATTCCGGCCGGCCTTATCATTCAATCAATTATAAAACTTCCGGGGCCAAAGAAATAATCTTCATAAATCCCAATGCACGAAGCTCCCTTGCAACAGGACCGAATATACGAGTACCAATAGGGTCTCCACTGCCAGAAAGAAGCACGGCTCCGTTCTCGTCAAACTTTACCGAAGTGTCATCCCAGCGCTTCATCTCCTTAGCGGTCCTGACAACCACAGCCCGCATTACATCGCCCTTCTTCACCTTGGAGTGAGGAATAGCTTCCTTAACAGTTACCACGATGATATCGCCTATCCTTGCATATCGGCGTCGTGTACCACCAAGGACCCTTATGCAGAGTACCTTTTTCGCTCCGGAGTTATCAGCCACATTAAGTAATGTTTCTGTCTGTATCATAGCATCACCAAACAACCAGTAGGTTGTGTACCTGTTTCATTTCAAGCTGTTATTGCAGCTTCCCGTTTAACCTAACTAAATTCCCCGCCTGTTGTTTAAATCAGACGGCCTGTTCAACTACCGAGCGCACACGCCAACGCTTGTTCTTGCTCAGCGGCCTGCACTCTTCAATCAAGACCACGTCGCCAATATTACAGACATTGTTGGGATCATCCGCCATATATTTGACGCTCTTGCGTATAAACTTGCCATACAGTTTGTGGCGAATTCGGCGATCAACTTGAACCACGACACTCTTGTCCATCTTGTTGCTGATCACTGAACCGATTTTTGTTTTACGTGCTATTTTTGTTTCACTCATCTGTCATATTCCTAAAGTATTCAAAGCAGAGTCAGTAAGATCTAAACTATGCAGTTTTCTTGGCATTTCTGACTGTCTTAACGCGGGCAATATCCCTGCGTACCTGATTAAGCCTGCCGGTATTATCCAACTGGCCTACACCGTGCTGGAACTTCAGCTTGAAGTAGTCTTCCTGCAGGTCAAGCTCTTTTGCCATAAGCTCCTCATCACTCATTTCACGAAGTTTATTACGAAGATCTTTAGCTTTCATAGTGTTGTTCTCCTTGAGATCACTTTGGTGGCAAAAGGAAGTTTATTCCCTGCCAGAGTCAGTGCCTTTACTGCCAACTCTTCGTCAACTCCAGTCAACTCATAGAGAATACGGCCAGGCTTAATAGGGGCCACCCACTGCTCAGGACTGCCTTTACCTTTACCCATCCTGGTTTCAGCAGGTTTCTTGGTCAAAGGTTTATCCGGAAAAACCCTGATCCACATTTTACCGCCACGTTTAACTGTCCTGTTAATGGCGATACGGGCAGCTTCTATCTGCTGAGCGGTCATGCGTCCACATTCCAATGCCTTCAGGGCATAATCACCGAAACTTATGGTGGATCCGCGATAGGCCGTGCCTCGCATGCGGCCTTTCATCTGTTTTCTATATTTAATTTTCTTGGGACTTAACATGGGTATTCCTCAATTTACAGCAGGTTTAATTCTCCGCCGCTTAACAGTAACCTAAATTTCTTATTCCTCTTCAGCCGTATCAAGGACTTCGCCTTTGAAGATCCAGACCTTGACGCCGATAATACCGTAAGTTGTTTTTGCCTCGGCCAGGCCATAATCAATATCTGCACGAAGCGTATGCAAAGGTACCCTTCCTTCACGGTACCATTCACGCCTAGCCATCTCAGCACCGCCCAGGCGCCCGGCACAGGATATCTTGATGCCCTTTACGCCAAAACGCAGAGCAGTGTTGACCGCCTTTTTCATTGCACGACGAAAAGCAACGCGCCTCTCAAGCTGCATGGCTACATTCTCTGCAACCAATTGTGCGTCTGCCTCAGGCCTGCGGACTTCCTGGATGTCGATCACAGATTCCCTGTTGGTCAGCTTATCGAGATCCTGTTTCAAGGCCTCGATTTCAACACCCTTTTTACCAATAATAATTCCGGGTCTTGCGGTGTGGAGTTTTACCCTTACTTTTTCACCGGTCCTTTCCACATTTATTCTTGCAATACCTGCATGAAAGAGCCTCTCTTTCAGATATTTCTTGATCTCCTGGTCTTCAAGCAGATACTTTGCAAAACCTTTATCAGCATACCAGGTAGATTCCCAGCCCCGTGTAATGTTGAGCCGCAAACCAATAGGATTAACTTTCTGACCCAAAATCTTCCTCCATTTACTCTATTTTATTTTTGACAATGCCTTAAAATTAGTGCGTACTGATTATTGTTCATCAAGAACAACCGTAATATGGCTTGTTCTTTTCAATATCCTGTTTGCACGCCCCATGGCTCTCGGCCTGATTCTCTTCAGCATCGGACCGCCATCAATATAAATCTTCTTTACGTACAGGGTATCAACATCGATTTCCTGACTCTGGCTCGCATTTGCCACTGCGGACTCAATGACCTTCCTGATGAGTTGCGCTCCTTTTTTGGGCATAAAGCGCAGAGTGGTTATTGCCTTGTCAACATCTTGCCCCCTGACAACGTCTGCCACTAAACGGGCTTTTTGGGGTGATATCCTGATAAATCGAGCAACCGCCTTTGCTTCCATGGCGTGAACTCCTTTTGTTTCTTACAATCCAATTTAAATACTTAAACTTTCCAGTCTCAGGTAACTTTGATGCTGGACAGCTCTATTATTTCTTGCCTTTCCTGTCACCTGCATGACTGTAAAAAGTCCTGGTCGGTGAGAACTCGCCCAGCTTGTGACCAACCATATTTTCGGTAACAAAAACAGGTACGAATTTTTTGCCGTTATGTACCGCAAAGGTCAAACCAACCATATCAGGTATGATGTCAGACCTGCGTGACCAGGTCTTGATCACCTTTCGTGATTTGCTTTCCCTGGCCTGCTGTACTTTTTTCATGAGATGGTCATCAACAAATGGACCTTTTTTCACAGAACGAGCCACTTTTACTACCCCCTAAACAGTCTTATGACCTCTTTTTAACAATATACTTATCGGAGGGTTTCCTCCCTCTCGTCTTATAACCCTTGGTCGGGAAACCCCATGGTGTACATGGATGCCGTCCACCTGAGCTCTTTCCTTCGCCACCGCCCATGGGATGATCAACCGGGTTCATGGCCACACCACGCACCCTTGGGCGCCTGCCCTTCCAACGTGTACGACCGGCTTTGCCTAACTTCTGGCTTTCATGCTCGGCATTACCGATCTGTCCAATACAGGCTCTGCATTTTTTATGAAATCGCCGCACTTCACCGGAGGGCAGTTTGACCAGAACATAGTCGCCTTCTTTAGCCATCAACTGGGCAGAGGTGCCGGCACTTCTTACAAGCTGGGCTCCCTTGCCAATTTTCATTTCAATATTATGGATAATGGTACCTAACGGTATGTTCCCCATGGCCAGACAGTTTCCAGCCTTGATATCCACCTTGTCGCCAGCCTCAATAGTATCACCTACTTTAATACCGGCCGGAGAGAGGATATATCTCTTTTCCCCATCAGAATAAAAAAGCAGGGCAATATTGGCTGAACGATTTGGATCGTATTCAATGGCAGCTACCTTTGCCGGGATATCAACCTTGTTGCGCTTGAAGTCAATCACCCGGTATTTCCTCTTATGACCTCCACCAATATGGCGGGAGGTAATTCGACCATTATTGTTCCTGCCACCGGAATTATTTAATTTCCTGACCAGACTTTTCTCGGGTCTCCCCTTGGAAAGTTCAGGATTGATAATTGAAACGTGGTTCCGTTTCCCTGGTGATGTTGGTTTATATGTTTTAATAGCCATTTGTAACCCCGATAATTTTCAACTACTGTAATTCTCGCCCCATGGCTGAGGCTGTTTGCCTAGTTAGTAAAGGAAAAAGTCCTGCCGTTCCTAACCAGGTTGGACGTCTTTTTTCCAGAAATCCCCTATAACTCATCAAGAAAATTAATCGAACCTTCCTTCAGAGTGATATAAGCCTTTTTCCAATCAGGTGTCCGGCCCATGTGTCTTCCAACTCTCTTCAGTTTGCCTTTAACTTTTGAAGTCCTGACAGTGGCAACCTTGACATTGAAAATTTGCTCTACAGCTTCCTTTATCTCTAACTTGTTGGCTTTCCTGTCAACCTTGATAACTGCCTTACCGTAATTCTCCTGCAGTTGATCTCCCTTTTCAGTCAGACAGGGGCCCTTTATTACATTGTATTTATTCATGACAACAACCTCTCTTCCAGTTGACCCAGGCATGGCTGCAGCAGAACAAGTCGGCGATGCAGCAGAATATCATAAACATTGAGACCGTCAGCCTGAATCACTTTAAAGCCCTGTACGTTGCGGGAGGATTTTTCCAGATTTTCGTTTTTTTCAGGAGTAACGATCAACCCGTTTTCGATATTGAGTTTTTTCATGACTTCGACAAAGTTCTTTGTCTTGATATCTGCAAGATCAAAACCATCGAGAACGAGCATATTATTCTCTGAAAATCTGGTACTCAGTGCCATACGTACTCCAAGCTTCCGGACCTTTTTGGGCAGTTTATAGCTGTAATCTCTTGGTTTTGGACCAAAAGTTACACCACCGCCTCGCCAAAGCGGAGAATTTCTTGTACCGGCACGAGCCCGTCCCGTTCCCTTCTGGCGATAGGGTTTTGCCCCACCACCGCGCACTTCGGTCCTGGTCTTGGTGTTCGCGGTACCAGCCCGTCGATTGGCCAATTGCATTTTTACAACATCATGCAGGATGTGTTTTTTGACCTCAAGCCCGAAGAGGGCTTCATTCAACTCAACCTCTCCAACCTTTTTATTCTCGGTATTATATACCTCAGTTACTGCCATTTTGAGTTCTCCTCAAACAGCCGCCTAGCGACTGACCCTTTATTTAGTGTAGATCTGCAAAAGTCCCTCTTTGGCACCGGGAACAGATCCTTTAACCAGCATGATATTCTCATCTGCACGAACATCAATCACGGTTAAGTTCTTTGTGGTTAACAGTTCATTTCCCATGCGGCCGGGCATCTTCTTGCCTTTAATAACGCGGCTCGGCCAGGCGGAGCAGCCAATAGATCCTGGTCGCCTGTGAAACATTGAACCATGGGTCTTTCTGCCGCCCTTGAAGCCGTATCTTTTTATAACACCTTGGAAGCCGCGCCCCTTGCTCTTGCCGCTGATATGAACCTCGTCACCGATCTTTACCAATTCAGCAAGCTGAATTTCCTGGCCAAGCTCATAAGCCTCAGGATCAGTAACCCTGAATTCCTTTATATGATAAAATCCGCCTTTACCGGCAGCCTTGCAATGACCGGACTGTGGCTTGTTCATCCGTGCTTCTTTCTTGGGTCCAAAACCAACCTGAATGGCATTATAGCCTTCTTTGGCCTCAGTCTTTTTCTGAAGAACCACGCAAGGACCTGCCTCTATAACTGTCACAGGTATAGCTTGACCCTGCTCAGAGTAGATTCTGGTCATTCCAATTTTCTTACCCAGCAATCCCATTGTATTCGGCATTATACTGTACACTCACTTCTGTAAAATTTAACTGGTTAGCAACCGGGGGTCATATTTCCAGCAAACCCCGGAATCATACCTTTAGCTACGGCAGTTTGATCTCTACATCTACACCAGCAGATAGTTCCAACTTCATCAGGGAGTCAATTGTCTGTTGTGTCGGTTCCAGGATATCAAGCAGACGACGATGCGTACGCATTTCAAACTGCTCCCGGGATTTCTTGTCCACATGCGGTGAACGCAGAACACAAAACTTGTTGATTGTCGTCGGCATGGGTATGGGACCGGCTACTGTAGCACCGGTACGCTTTGCCGTCTCTACAATTTCCCTGGTGGACTGATCCAACAACTTGTGATCATACCCCTTAAGCTTTATTCTGATTTTATCGGCTGTAACCATGATCGTTTATTTTCCTATTCGATAATTTCGCTGATAACACCTGCACCAACCGTACGGCCACCTTCACGGATTGCAAAGCGGAGTTCTTTCTCCATGGCGATTGGTGTGATCAGGGTGCCTTCAACCGTTACGTTGTCGCCGGGCATTACCATCTCTACTCCCTCGGGCAACGTTACTACTCCGGTCACGTCTGTGGTACGGAAGTAAAACTGTGGACGATAACCGTTGAAGAACGGTGTATGACGACCACCTTCCTCTTTTGTCAATATATAGCACTCGGCCTTAAACTTCGTATGCGGCGTTATGGAACCGGGTGCTGCCAATACCTGGCCGCGCTCAATCTCCTCACGCTTGATACCGCGGAGAAGGGCTCCGATGTTGTCGCCGGCCTGACCCTGGTCTAAAAGCTTGCGGAACATCTCAACTCCGGTAACCGTTGTCTTCTGGGTATCCTTGATACCGACTACCTCTACTTCCTCGCCTACCTTGACAACGCCACGCTCTACACGACCGGTGGCAACTGTACCGCGGCCTGAAATAGAGAAAACATCCTCGACAGGCATCAGAAACGGCTTGTCTACATCACGCTTAGGTTCGGGAATGAAAGAGTCAACCGCATCCATCAACTCAAAGATGCACTTGGTCTTGGCTTCGTCTTCCGGATTCTCCAAAGCCTGCAAAGCGCTGCCCTGGATGATCGGGGTGTCGTCGCCAGGAAACTCATATTTATCCAAGAGTTCACGCAGCTCCATGTCCACTAGCTCGATCAGCTCAGGGTCGTCTACCATGTCGCACTTGTTCAAAAATACTACGATGGCAGGGACACCTACCTGGCGGGCCAGAAGAATGTGCTCACGTGTCTGAGGCATGGGACCGTCATCGGCACCAACTACAAGAATCGCACCGTCCATCTGTGCTGCACCAGTGATCATGTTCTTGATGTAGTCAGCGTGACCGGGACAGTCAACATGGGCATAATGACGAGAATCTGTCTCGTACTCTACGTGCGCTGTGGCAATTGTGATGCCACGCTCTTTCTCCTCAGGTGCCTTGTCTATCTCGTCAAAGGCTGTAAAATCTGCCTGACCCTTGGTCGACAATACACGGGTGATTGCGGCGGTCAACGTAGTCTTGCCATGATCGATATGACCAATCGTGCCTACGTTTACATGCGGTTTCGTTCGCTCAAATTTCTCCTTTGCCATTTTCTATACCCCCAATTCTAATACTCAAATATCTTTTACTGTTATTATGCTTCCTGCAATTTCCTAAATTATTTTTTCTTTATATCAAATCCCCCGTATCCGGTGGATGATCCTTTCTGCTTTATTCTCCGGCACCCTGTCATAGGACGAGAACTGCATGGTGAACGTTGCTCTTCCCTGGGTGGCTGACCGTAAATCTGTTGAGTAACCAAACATTTCAGCCAGCGGCACATGCGCCTTTACAACCTGATAATTGTGACGGCTCTCAACACCATTAATCTTGGCCTGCTTACTGTTGAGGTCACTCATCACATCACCGAGATACTCATCAGGCACAATCACTTCCAGATCCATTATAGGTTCAAGAAGTATGGGGCTTGCCTCAGCTGCCCCCTTTCGCATGGCCATGGTTGCTGCAACCCCAAAAGCCATTTCAGTTGAGTCTTCCTCGTGGTAAGAGCCATCAACCAGTGCTACATTCAGATCAACCAGCGGAAAACCTATCAAGGGGCCAGAATCAAGACTGTCCTTGACTCCACGCTGGATGGCCTCTAGAAACTGCGTCGGGACTTTATCTGCGGTTATGCGGCTCTCAAAACTAAATCCCGCTCCCCGTGGTGCCGGCTCAAGTTCAAGCCAGACATGCCCATACTGCTGTTTCCCTGCAGCCAGAACTTCAAACTTGCCTTCAGCTTTACCGGGTGCCTTGATAGATTCCTTGAAGGCCACCTGTGGTTTGCCGATATTGGCTGCCACCTTAAATTCCCGGACCAGACGATCAACAATTACTTCAAGGTGCAACTCCCCCATCCCTGATAGTATTGTCTGGCCTGTATCTTCATCCGTCTTAACATGAAACGACGGGTCTTCTTTTTCTATCTTGTCAAGGCTTTCCCGAAGTTTCTCTTCGTCTGCCTTGCTCTTCGGCTCAATGGCAATGGATATAACCGGTTCAGGAAAATCCATAGTCTCGAGCCGAATTGAATCCCCTGATTGACAGAGGGTATCCCCGGTAGTGGTAAACCGCGGTCCAACAAGAGCTCCAATGTCTCCGGCAGAGATTGACTGAACCTCTTCCCTTTTGCTGGCATGCAGTTTAACGATCCTGCCGATCTTTTCTTTTTTCCGTTTTACCGGATTGTACACCTGGCTGCCAACTTTCAGAATTCCAGAATAAACCCTGAGAAATGCCAAGTTTCCCACAAAGGGGTCCGAAACAATTTTAAAGGCCAATCCGCAAAATTTTTCCGACTCACTTGCCTCGCGTGTCTCAACCTCATCATTGTTGTTGAGCCCCTGTACCGGTGGTACATCCAAAGGCGATGGCAAATAGGCAATCACTGCATCAAGCAGGGGTTGTACTCCTTTGTTCTTAAAAGCGCTGCCGCAGAGTACAGGTACCAATTGCAGTTTGAGCGTCGCGTTCCTAATTGCCTTGTGAATCACATCGGCAGATACCGGCTGTTCTTCCAAGTATTTTTCCATGACCTCCTCATCGAAGTCGGCCAACTTCTCGAGGAGCGTCATACGGACGGCCGAAGATTCCTCGGTGAACTCTTCAGGAATATCTTCTTCTGTATATTGCAATCCCTTCGACTCTTCGTCGAAAACCAGCATTTTTTCTTTTATGAGGTCTATAACCCCCATAAAGCTGGCTTCACTTCCAACCGGGATCTGAACCGGAAGTGGGTTGGCACCGAGCCGCTCTCTCATCATTTCCACGCAGTTCCAATAATCTGCGCCTATGCGATCCATCTTATTCACATAAGCAATGCGCGGAACATGATAATGATCGGCTTGTCGCCATACGGTTTCAGACTGGGGTTCAACCCCGCCAACCGCACAAAAGACGGCTATTGCGCCATCAAGCACCCTGAGACTGCGTTCCACCTCAATGGTGAAATCCACATGCCCTGGGGTATCTATTATATTTATCTTATGGTCATGCCAGGTACAGGTTGTAGCGGCTGAAGTAATTGTGATGCCGCGTTCCTGTTCCTGTTCCATCCAGTCCATGACTGCAGTGCCTTCATGGACCTCGCCCATTTTATAAGAGCGACCAGTATAGTATAAAATCCTCTCTGTTGTAGTGGTCTTGCCAGCATCGATATGGGCCATAATCCCAATATTTCGAAGCTTGGCAAGAGGAAAATCGGCTGCCACGGTTTCTCACTTTCCTCAAGTTAAATTTCCTTTCTGAAGTTAATTGATTAGCCGAGACACCGTTTCCAAAGCCAGTCAAAAGGTGGCCCTTTTTACTCTAAGCCAAGCCTTTTGTCAATTCCCTAAATTCAACTGAAGATAATTTAATATATCTTACCACCTGTAGTGAGCAAAGGCCTTGTTGGCTTCTGCCATACGGTGAGTATCGTCACGCTTCTTAACCGAACCGCCACGTTCATTATAGGCATCAAGTAATTCAGCCGCCAGTTTCTCTGACATTGTTTTTCCTGAACGTGCTTTAGCAAAACTGATTATCCACCTTATTGCCAGGGCATTCCTTCTTTCAGGCCGTACTTCAACTGGCACCTGATAGGTTGCACCACCAACACGCCTGGACTTTACTTCAACTTTTGGCCGCACCATCTCCATGGCCTTGTCAAAAACCATAATCGGTTCAGCATCAGTAACCTGCTGCTCAATTATGTCCATGGCTCCGTAAAAAATTTTCTGGGCCACGCTTCTTTTACCTCGCTCCATAATCCCATTAGTAAACTTGCTTACCAATACGCTGTTATAGCGAGGATCAGGATCAATGGCACGTTTTTCTGTAATCTTACGCCTGGGCATCTATGTTAAACCTCCTAAAACGTCAATTATCCTTAAACTATTTCGGCCGTTTGGCTCCATATTTGGAACGACCCTGACGCCGATCGGAAACACCCAGGGCATCAAGAGTACCACGTATAATATGATAGCGGACACCGGGCAGATCCTTAACCCTGCCGCCGCGAATCAATACAACAGAGTGCTCCTGCAGATTATGACCAATGCCGGGGATATACGAGGTAACCTCGATACCATTGGTCAATCTTACCCTGGCAACTTTACGCAGAGCTGAATTAGGCTTCTTGGGTGTGGTTGTATATACACGAACACACACTCCTCTTTTCTGAGGAGAGCCTTTCAGGGCCGGAGTATCGCTTCTTTTCTTAGCCACTTTGCGGCCATGTTTTACAAGTTGATTAATGGTTGGCATTGATTCCAACTCCTGTAAAAATATAGTTAGTTAACAGTTTCTAAACCTGTTTATTTTGCAACTTCCCAAAAAACGGAATTAAATACCTTAAGCAGCAGCTCTTGTCAAGAATAATCTTGCTTTTCCGAGTGCATTTGCTTAACCGCAATCCGGGAAAATTTTCATTCTATCGAAGGAATAATTATTCTCCCTCAACACGATACTTTTCCAAACCAGTACCAGCAGGCACCAGCCTTCCCATAATGACGTTTTCCTTGAGTCCAAGAAGTCTATCAACACGACCACCCATAGCGGCATTGGTAAGCACCTTTGTTGTTTCCTGAAAGGACGCGGCAGAAATAAAACTGTCAGTAGAAAGGGATGCCTTTGTCACCCCGAGAAGCAGGGGCTCTGCTACTGCCGGCTTTCCTTCTCCAGCCATGATGATCTTCTCGTTTTCCTCTTCAAATACCCACCATTCAACCTGCTCGCCGAGCATAAACGAGGAATCACCCGGATCACTAATCTGGACCCGGCGCAGCATCTGGCGTACGATAACCTCTATATGTTTGTCATTTATCTTAACGCCCTGTAGACGATAAACCTCCTGTATCTCATTCACCAGGAAGCGTGCCAGTTCCTTGACACCAAGAACCCGCAGAATATCATTGGGGATGGGGGAACCATCCATCAATGGCTCACCAGCTTTAACATAGTCACCTTCATGCACGCTTACATGCTTCGCCTTGGGAATCAAATATTCCTTGGATTCACCAAACTCAGGTGTGATAACAACTCTGCGTTTACCCTTAAGGTCCTTGCCAAAGGAAACCCTGCCGTCAATTTCAGTGATAACTGCATGCTCCTTGGGTTTACGGACCTCAAAGAGCTCAGCAACCCTTGGCAGACCACCGGTAATATCCTTGGTTTTGGTTGTCTCCCTCGGGATCTTACCAACTACGGTTCCTGACTGGATAGTATCTCCCTCATCAACCGAAATAATGGAGCCAACAGGCAGAGAATATCTTGTAGGAGAACCGGTTCCGGGCAGTTTGAGTGTCCTGCCGCGCTTGTCCTTAATGGTAATACGTGGATTCATGTCACCGCTTAAACGTGACTGCACAATAACCTTGCTGGCCTTACCGGTAACAGGGTCAACACGTTCCTGCATGGTTGTGCCTTCAACAACGTCGCCATACTTGACTATACCGCCGACCTCGCAGACAATGGGGATTGTATAGGGATCCCAGTCAGCCAAAATAGTACCCGGTTTGACCTTCTGACCGTCATCCACAAGAAGCTGGGCACCGTAGTTTACTGGGTAACGCTCACGTTCACGGCCTTCAGGTCCGAGGATACCGACGGAACCATTGCGGTTCATAACAACCATTCTACCTTTGTCGTTCTTAACAAAATGGATATCATCGAACTTGATCTCTCCGCCATGCTGGGTCCGGATCTCAGCCTGTTCCGCCCGCCTGCTCGCCGTACCACCAATATGGAAGGTACGCATGGTAAGCTGTGTTCCCGGCTCACCGATTGACTGTGCTGCAATAATGCCAATGGCTTCACCCAGGTTTACCATATGCCCGCGCCCAAGGTCACGGCCATAACACATGGCGCAGACACCCCGCTTTGAACGGCAGGAAAGCACTGAACGGATAAGAACACGGTCTATACCTGAAGCTTCAATTCTTTCGACCTTTTCTTCAGTAATCTGTTCATTTGCTGCAACAAGCAGTTCATCATTAAAGGGGTCATAAATATCATCTAAGCTGACACGTCCTAAAATACGCTCACCAACACGCTGGATTACCTCACCGCCTTCCATGAGAGGCTCTGCCCAGGTACCGTCCAGGGTATGACAATCCTTTTCCACAATCGTTGAATCCTGGGCTACGTCCACAAGCCTTCTTGTTAGATAACCTGAGTTCGCTGTTTTGAGTGCTGTATCTGCCAGACCTTTACGGGCACCGTGCGTTGAAATAAAATATTCCAGAACGCCGAGTCCCTCCCGAAAATTAGCCTTAATAGGCGATTCGATAATAGCGCCTGATGGTTTGGCCATAAGGCCTCGCATTCCAGCAAGCTGCCGGATCTGATCCTTGCTGCCCCTGGCGCCAGAATCTGCCATGATGAATATGGGATTGAAACTTGGCGACTCCACGACTTTCTTGTCAGGGCCGCGCAGATAATCCACACTCATCTCATCCATCATCTCTTTGGCAACTGCCTCTGTAGCCTTGGACCAGACGTCGATCACCTTGTTATATTTCTCGCCTACAGTAATGAGACCATCAGTATACTGGCTTTCAACATCGAGCACCTGGTCTTCAGCCTTGGCAAGGATATCCTCCTTATTGACCGGGATCATCATATCGTTGACACAGATAGATATTCCGGCCCGGGTGGCATATTCATATCCCATATCCTTCAAGCGGTCGGCCAGGATGACCGTTTCCTTGGTGCCGGCATTTCGGTAGGTATAATCTATCAACCAGGCCAGTTCCTTTTTGGTCATGATCTTGTTGATGACGCTGAAAGGCACCTTGACGGGCAGCAGGTCACTGAGCAACATACGGCCGATGGTAGTTTCAACTATTTCACCATCAATACGGATCTTAACCTTGGCATGTAATTCTGCCGCACCCTGGTCGTATGCAATTCGTGCTTCATCCACAGAAGAAAAAATCTTGCCCTCGCCTTTAGCGAAAACCTTTTCTCTTGTCATGTAATACAAACCGAGAACTATATCCTGGGTCGGGATAATAACCGGGCCACCGTTAGCAGGTGAAAGAATATTATTGGTGGACATCATCAGTACCCTGGCTTCGGTCTGAGCCTCAACGGACAGGGGTACATGCACCGCCATCTGGTCACCATCAAAGTCAGCATTGAAGGCCATACATACCAATGGATGCAGCTGGATTGCCTTGCCTTCTATCAGAACAGCCTCAAATGCCTGCATGCCAAGACGATGCAAAGTTGGGGCACGGTTAAGAATAACAGGATATTCTGTAACCACGTCTTCCAGCACATCCCAGACTTCCTTGGTGCCCTTTTCCACCATCTTACGGGCACTCTTGATTGTGGTGACATAGCCAAGCAATTCCAGCTTATTGTATATAAAGGGCTTGAACAGTTCCAAGGCCATTTTCTTGGGTATACCGCACTGGTGCAGCCGTAAATGTGGACCGGCAACGATAACCGAACGCCCTGAGTAGTCGACACGTTTACCAAGCAGATTCTGGCGAAAACGTCCCTGTTTACCCTTGAGCATATCACTGAAAGATTTCAGGGGACGTTTATTGGGACCGGTGATAACCCGACCGCGCCTGCCATTATCAAATAGCACGTCAACAGCTTCCTGCAGCATACGTTTTTCATTTCGCACAATGATATCCGGGGCGTCAAGCTCAAGAAGTCTCTTCAGCCTGTTGTTGCGGTTGATCACCCTGCGGTAGAGATCGTTTAGATCAGAAGTTGCAAAACGTCCGCCTTCAAGAGGCACCAGTGGACGCAAATCCGGAGGTAGAACCGGGATAACTTCCAGGATCATCCATTCCGGCCTGTTGCCGGAATCGCGAAAAGCCTCAACTACCTTAAGTCTCTTGCCCAGTCGGGTTCGCTTTGTTTCAGAGCCTGTTGAGCGTATATCCTCGCGAATAGAAGCCGAAAGCTCAACAAGGTCAATGGACTTGAGCAGTTCCCGAATGGCTTCAGCTCCAATGCCTACCCTGAACTGGTCACCGTGCTCTTCGAGCATAAGGCGGTACCTTTCTTCGTTTAACAACGAACCGGCTGGTAGTGCATCCACCTCAGATCTTGTAACCACATAGGCTTCAAAATAAAGGATCTTCTCAAGCTCTTTGAGGGTCATATCAAGCAGATTACCGATCTTAGTCGGTAAACTTTTAAGAAACCAGATATGGGCCACCGGGGCAGCCAACTCGATATGGCCAAGTCTTTCACGCCGTACCTTGGACTGGATGACTTCAACACCACATTTTTCACAGACCACTCCACGGTGTTTCATGCGCTTATATTTACCGCAGTTACATTCGTAATCCTTAACCGGTCCGAAAATCTTGGCACAGAAAAGACCGTCCCTTTCCGGCTTGAATGTTCGGTAGTTGATGGTTTCCGGTTTTTTTACCTCCCCATGGGACCAGTCCCGTATCTTGCCTGGAGAAGCAAGTGAAATCCTAACCGAATTGAAACTCAAAGGTTTCTTGGCTTTGGCAAAAAAGCTAAACAGTTCTTCCACGTCAGCACCTATCTATTGAAGTAAAAGGCTAAAAGCCGTTTATTTATAAAAGTATCACTCTTGTTCATTTAACAATTCCACATCCAGGCATAAGCCTTGCAGTTCCTTAACAAGGACATGAAATGATTCCGGCAATCCTGTTTCCAGGAAATTTTTTCCTTTAACCAGATTTTCATACATCGTGGTTCTACCCTCGACGTCATCAGACTTGACTGTCAAGAATTCCTTAAGGGTATAGGCGGCACCGTATGCTTCCATGGCCCAGACCTCCATCTCACCCAGCCTCTGGCCACCAAATTGAGCTTTACCGCCAAGTGGTTGCTGGGTTACCAGGGAGTAAGGACCGGTCGAACGGGCATGGATCTTATTGTCAACCAGGTGATGCAACTTCAGCATATACATCGTCCCTACCGTCACAGGCTTATCAAACGAGTCGCCGGTCAAGCCGTCATACATTTTGGCCTGCCCTGTTTCGTCAACACCTGCCTCCACCAACAGGGCCCGAATCTCTTCCTCTGCAGCACCGTCAAAAACAGGGGTAGCAATATGCACTCCTGTCTCATATTTCCTGGCCCTGTCGATAAGCTCCTCATTAGAGAGATCCTTAAAATTATTGTTGTACTCCTTGGTTGAATAGATCTTTTTCAGCTTTTTCTTGATCTGCGCAACCTCTTTGTGTTCAGCAAACTGCTGTAGCTGTTCACCCAGTTTCTTGGCAGCAAAACCAAGATGGGTTTCAAGCACCTGGCCTACGTTCATACGTGATGGAACACCCAATGGATTCAGTACGATATCCACCGGCGTGCCGTCAGCAAAATAGGGCATATCCTCAACAGGCAGAATACGGGAAACAACACCCTTGTTACCATGGCGTCCTGCCATCTTGTCCCCAACTGCAAGTTTCCTCTTCACCGCAACATAGACCTTTACCATGCGTATAACTCCTGGAGGAAGATCATCCCCTTTGCGCTGGCGGTTTATGATGCCTTCATAGCGTTCCCGGACAAGCTTGGCCTGTTCACGGTATTGTGAGAACATAGAGTCAGCCTTGTCTCCCAGTTTTTTCCAACCTGAAAAATCAATTTCCTGCAGCTTGGCAAATTCAGCCTGTTCGATAATCTCCTCGGTGAATTTTTTACCCTTGGCCAAAAGTGTCTTGTTGTCTTTTCCTTTCAATGCAGCCTTTGCTACCTTGCCGACAAGTATATCACCCAGGCCGTCACGCACACCCTTTTTCAGGCAACGCAACTCGTCTTCCATATCCTTGGTGAGCTTTTCAACCTCCATATCTTCGATGGCTAGAGAACGCTCATCCTTGTCAACACCTTTGCGTGAGAAGACCTTTGCATCTATGACAACACCTTCGACTCCGGGGGGTACCCGCAGGGAAGAATCCTTCACATCACCTGCCTTGTCACCAAAAATAGCACGCAGCAGTTTTTCCTCCGGGGACAGCATGGTTTCACCTTTTGGTGTAACCTTGCCAACAAGAGGGTCACCGGGTTTGACTTCAGCGCCAATCCTGACAATGCCGCTTTCATCAAGATTCCGCAGGGCTTCTTCACCAACATTCGGAATATCTCTTGTGATTTCCTCTTTGCCAAGCTTGGTGTCCCGGGCCATTGTTTCAAAGACTTCAACGTGGACAGAAGTATAGGTATCATCCTTTAAAAGTCTCTCGGAGAGCAGGATAGAATCCTCAAAATTGTAGCCGCGCCAGCTCATAAAGGCTATGGTAACATTCTTACCCAGTGCCAGTTCTCCCTGGTCACATGAAGGCCCGTCCGCAAGTACCGTACCCTTGGCAACCCGCTGTCCCGGGTATACCAGTGGCTTTTGGGTGAAACAGGTATTCTGGTTCGATTTCTTGAACTTGCTCAGGCGATAAACCCCTACTCCAGTCATAAACCCATCGGTGCCTGGTTCATCATAATTCACCACAATACGGGTGGCATCTACCTCCTCAACCACACCATCACCACCGGCGAGCAGACAAGTCCCAGAGTCACTGGCTACAACTTTTTCGAGTCCGGTGCCGATCAACGGTGCAGAAGTTCGAAGCAGCGGCACTGCCTGACGCTGCATATTGGAACCCATCAGGGCCCTATTGGCGTCGTCATTCTCCAGGAAGGGAATCAGGGCCGTAGCCACTGAAACAAGCTGGTTCGGAGCTACATCAATATAGGTGACCTGGTCTCCCGAAGTGATGACAACCTCGCCCTCTTCCCGGGCAATGAGATTATCATCAATAATTTTACCTTTTTTATCCATCTCAACCTTGGAAGGAGCTATCAATTCGTTTTTCTCCGCCATGGCGTTTAAATAAACGACATCATTGGTTATCTTCCTTTCAACCACTCTACGGTAAGGGGTTTCAATAAAGCCGAATTCATTTACCCTGGCATAGGCTGCCAGTGAAACAATGAGGCCGATGTTGGGACCTTCAGGAGTTTCAACCGGACAGATCCTGCCGTAATGGGTGGGATGTACGTCCCTGACCTCAAAACCGGCCCTTTCTCTTGACAGACCACCGGGCCCCAGGGCACTTAGCCGCCTTTTATGGGTTACCTCAGACAGAGGATTTGTTTGATCCATAAACTGGGAGAGCTGGCTCGTACCAAAAAACTCTTTGATAGCCGAGGTAATAGGTTTGGGATTTATCAGGTCATGAGGCATGAGGGTTTCAACCTCCTGCAGCGTCATGCGCTCACGGATAGCCCGCTCCATCCGGACCAAACCAATGCGATACTGATTTTCCACTAGCTCCCCGACAGTCCGCACCCTCCTGTTACCAAGGTGATCGATATCATCTACCTTGCCCTGCTCATCTTTCAAACGCACCAGGTAGCGGACAGATTCAACAATATCTTCCTTTGTCAGAGTCTTTACCGAAATATCGGTATCAATCTTGAGCCTGGCGTTGATTTTGAACCTTCCGACCTCTGAAAGATCATATGTAGCAGAATTGAAGAACAGGTTATTGAAAAAAGAGGTTGCAACTTCCTGGGTAGGAGGACTGCTCGGACGCAACCGCCTGTATATCTCTAGCAGAGCCTCATCAGTGTTCGTTACTTTGTCAATGGCGAGTGTCTTGCGAAATGAATCACTTACATGGGTGCCGTCAATAAAAAGGACTTCAAAGTTCTTGACCTTTGCTTCCAGAATGGAATCAAGAACAGAATCGGTAATTTCTGAATTCAACTGAGCGATCACCTCACCTGATGAGGGGTCAACCACATCCTGGACAAGGTACTTGCCTAGCAGTTCTTCTCGCTCAACATCAAATTCCTTAATCTTAGCCTCCACCATTTTCTTTAGCAGAGCCTTGCTTATTTTCCTGTTCTTCTTGACTAAGACCTCGCCTTTCTTAGGTCCGGGTATATCCTGGGCCGCACGCTGACCCAACAAAAGATCCGAATCAAATTCTTTTTTGAACTTTTTACGCTTAATGGCGATTTTCTCTACCTTGTAAAAAAGTCTCAGAAGCTCTTCAGAATTGTATCCAAGTGCCCGCAAAAGGGTGGTCACTGGAAATTTTCTGCGCCGGTCAATGCGGACATAGAGTACATCTTTGACATCAAACTCAAGATCAATCCATGAACCACGTACAGGAATTATTCTTGCCGAGTAAAGAAGTTTACCGCTGGAGTGGGTCTTGCCGTTGTCATGGGCATAAAAAAGACCTGGCGACCTTTGCAGCTGGCTTACAATAACCCGCTCTGTGCCGTTTACGACAAAAACTCCATCACGGGTCATTAATGGGACTGAGCCAAGATATACCTCTTGTTCCTTGATGTCACGGATGTTCTGGACACCGGTTTCTGTATCGGTATCATATGTAACCAACCGGACGGTAATCTTGATAGGCACTTCATAGGTCATGCCCCTCTCAACGCATTCTTCAACTGTATATTTCGGGTCTCCATAATTGTAACGGACAAACTCTAAAAAGCATGTACCGTTAAAGTCCGAAATCGGAAATATACTTTTGAAGATGCCCTGCAGACCTGTGTCTTCTCTTTTATCTGAAGCCACTTGCAACTGCAGGAATTTTTCATAGGATAGTCTCTGCATCTCAATAAGATGCGGAATCTCAACAATACTGGTTGTTTTAGCAAAATTCTTTCTGACTCTGTTCATCGTCCCCATCGAGCAATGCCCTCGTCTTGTGTAACCGGTTTCAGCCCTTGATATTTTCGCAGGCTCTGGTTGCTAATAATGGATCTGCTGGTGACTATGATCCAAAATTTATATTCTTTAGTTAACGATATTAAATTGTTACGACTTATTTGAAGGGGTTGCCGTCACCCATTTTATTTTCTGTTCCTTGAGAACGCGACGACGCTACGGAGAAAAATCTCCGTAGCGTCCTATTTTGTCAATGCCAGCTGATGTGTTCAAACTGGCTTCCGCCTTGAAGTAATCCTGGCGGAGATTGAAATTCCTGTAACTTGAAGTTTTGAGAACCGGGTTTATTTAATTTCAACGGATCCGCCAACAGCCTCAATTTTTTCCTTGATTTCATCGGCTTCTTCTTTAGTTACCCCTTCCTTGACAGGCTGGGGAGCTGATTCTACCAGCTCTTTAGCCTCTTTCAGACCAAGTGAAGTGATGGCGCGAATCTCTTTAATAACCTTAATTTTCTGGTCACCTGCCCCGGCAAGGACGACATCAAACTCTGTCTTTTCCTCAGCCGGACCAGCGCCTGCATCGGCTGGTGCAGCACCGGCGGCGGCAACTGCTACAGGAGCAGCAGCCGAAACACCAAACTTCTCTTCCAATTCCTTAATAAATTCAGAGAGCTCAAGAACGCTCATACCTGAAATAAATTCTACTACATCATCTTTTGTTACAGCCATTTTCTTATCCTCCTGGCGACTTTGTTAACTTTATAATTCTAATTATCAGCCTGTTCTTTTTGTTCTTTAATTGCCTGCAGTGCATAAAGGAAAGTTCTTGGAACTCCGCTAAGCACCTGTACAAGACCGGTCGGTACAGCATTCATTACAGATAGCATCTGGCCCAGCAGGACTTCCTTGCTAGGCAACTTGGACAATTCTGTAACATCTGCTGCTGACAATAACTTGCCATCAAGCGATGCTGACCTAATCTTCAGTTCAGGGTGATCTTTGCAAAAATCTGAGAGGATCTTCGCAGGAGATACTGGATCACCGTAGGAAACAGTTATTGCTGTAGTCCCTACGAAATGCTCCTGCAAACCCTTATACTCAGTATCCTCAACTGCTCTGATGAGCAGCGTATTTTTAGCAACCCTGAACTCGGCATCGTTTCTGCGCAAGTTATGTCGCAATTCCTGCAGAACCGGTACTGTAAGGCCTTTGTAGTCGGCAACAATGGCAATGTTAGCTTTCTCAAATTTGCCACTGAGTTCCGCGACTTCTGAAACCTTTTCCTCGCGATTCACTTTTCTTCCTCCAGTTTTAGCCCAACAATAAATTGCTGGATCGATCAAGGTTTTCAGCAGGTACAGGCTTTTTTGTCGCCGAGAGTTTGCTAGTTGTTTTCTTTTTAATAGTTTCAGAGGCTATGAGCTTATGCACTATCCTCTGCAGTAAAACATTTCACAAATCCTGTCTCGGCAGGTCAGCCAGAGCTGATTAAACATGAGTACCTGCTGTCTTCGACATTGAAACCGGATATAACCAAAATCCGGATTTCTATATAATATATGCTCACCCATTCGGGCTTTGCATGGTTTTCTGCTTTATATCTGCTACGCCTGTTTTATCACGTTCCTGATCTCCAGGGGATCAACCTTGACCCCTGGTCCCATGGTTGTGGAAAGGCTTATACTCTTCAAGTAAATACCCTTGCTTGAAGATGGTTTCAGCTGAATAATCTTGTCAATGAAAGCCAGGATATTTTCCTTAACCTTCTGTGATCCAAAGGAGACTTTGCCTAGCATTGCGTGTACCACGCCTGCCTTATCCACCTTGAAATCAACCTTACCTGACTTAACTTCCTTCACCACTCTTTCAACATCAAAGGTAACAGTACCCAGCTTAGCATTTGGCATCAGGTTCCTCGGTCCGAGTATCCTGCCTATCTTGCCCACAGTGGCCATCATATCCGGAGTAGCTATTGTGCGGTCAAACTCAAGCCAGCCGCCTTTGATTTTATCGACAAACTCATCCCCACCGGCAAAGTCAGCACCTGCATCAAGGGCCTCTTTTTCCTTATCTCCCTTGGCAAATACCAGGACACGAATTTCCTTGCCCGTACCATTTGGCAACACAACACTGCTTCTCACCATCTGATCTGCATGACGGGGATCAACGCCAAGACGAATGGCTATATCCACAGACTCGTCAAACTTGGCATAGCTACCCTTCAAAGCAAGTTCAACTCCCTCATCAAAACCGTAGACCTTACCTTTATCGATTTCATCTGCACCTTTTTTGTAATTTTTGCCTCTCTTAGCCATACCACTGTTCTCCATCTATATATAGAATTTCCCTACAATTCTCTTTTAGTTGCAATTTTAATTATATCCCTTCCGGTGCTGGCGGCATTACTGACAAACTTAATCAACAACGGTCAGCCCCATGCTCCTGGCAGTACCCTCGATAATCTTCATTGCGCCGTTAATATCAAAGGCGTTCAGGTCCGGCATTTTCAGTTCAGCTATCTCCTTGACCTTGTTGCGGGCAATCTTGCCCACCCTTTCCATCTTGGGGTTACTGGATCCTTTCTTGAGCCTGGCTGCCTTCATCAACAATACTGACGCAGGAGGTGT
>CP070776.1:1372807-1376338 GCA_020346205.1 Deltaproteobacteria bacterium | reverse complement strand
CCTTTGGTTTTCCGTTCCTGAGGTCAGTTATCTGCTTGAACTTTTCAAATATTTTCTGCTGTTCATCAGGATGGATGCCAGGGCCGTTGTCAGCCACCTCAACCCGAATCTCTCTCTCCTTGAAATAAAGACGGACAGTCACCACACCCTCTTCCGAAGGGCTGAATTTTGCCGCATTGGACAGTAAATTGATAACAACCTGGATAATTCTGTCCCGGTCAGCAAAGATCTGTATAGGAAATGTCGGGAGCATTTCCACTATGGCAACCGATTTTTCGCGGAACAGCTGGCTGGTTGAAACAACAGCTTCCCTGAGGACTTCCGTCAGGTCAATATTTTCCATGTACCAATCAGCCCTGCCCGATTCAATCTTGGCCAGGTCCAGGACCTCGTTGATGAGCCTGGTTAGCCGCTCTGTTTCTTTCACCATGATGTCGAGGTATTTCTGGCGTTCTTCCTGGCCCATGTCCGCGTTATCATGCAGGATCTCTGAAAAGGCCCGCACAGAGGTCAGGGGAGTTCGCAGCTCATGACTAACGGTTGAGACAAACTCATCCTTTAAGCGGTCAAGCTCCTTGAGCCTCTTGTTTGCTTCCTGCAGTTCCTTAGTGGCAGCTTCAAGTTCAATGGATTTTTCCTCTAGCTGGTGGCTGTATTCAAGCACCTGGGAAGTTTCATCGATAATTTTCATAATGCCCTCGGGGCTGATCTCCTCTCCCTCCACAACAGAGGAGACCATAACACGGGCAGAGGCTGCACCAATGGCACCGGACAGCAACCTTTCAACAAATTCAACCAGTTCGGCATCTGCCTGCATATCTTTTGAAAAGTCAATCTTATGGCTGCTGGAGTAGCTGGCAAAGGCCCGTTCAGACTCACGTGGTCCAATAAAGCGGGCTACCAGGTCCTTGAGTTCAGTGATCATGGCCTTGCCTCTCCACAGGTGCGTGTCACCACTGTGGCGGTACACGTCAACAAAGAGAGAGGCCTGTATCCGGTCCATGGTGTTTTGCTTGTCGACAAGAGAAATACCGACTAGGAGTCCCGCATTGACCAGCATGCTCCAGAAGACCGAATGGGTGATAGGGTCAAACACATTGAGGCCGAATAGCTGATATGGCCGGAGTAGCTCAATACCGAAGGGGCCATGTTCAAGAAAGGTTACAGGAAGCCAGCCGGACCTGGCAAAGGAAGGAAGCAGCAGAGTATAAAACCACACAAGGAAACCAGCCGACAGGCCGCAGATTGCTGCACGGCGGCTGGCATCTTTCCAGAAAACCCCGAAAAGAATTGCCGGACTGAATTGGGCTGCAGCGGCAAAGGAAACCAGGCCCATGGTAACAAGAGTATATGATTCGCCAATAAACCGGTAGTACAGATAACCAAGTAATAGAACTACTACGATACTGCAGCGGCGGATGAAAAGCAGAACACGACTCAGGTCAACTTGCTGGATGGCAAGCATCCTAAGTAAAACCGGCATGACCAGGTCATTGCATACCATTGTGGACAGTGCAATGGTAGCAACAATAACCATGCCTGTGGCTGCAGAAAGCCCTCCCAAATAGATAAAGAGTGCAAGAATTTCCTGGCCTTCAGTAAGGGGCACGGCCAGGACAAAAATATCCGGAGCCACTTGTCCCTCCGGAAACAGGAGCATGCCCGCAAAGGCGATGGGTAAAACAAAAATGTTTATGGCCAGAAGGTAAAGGGGGAAAAGCCAGGCTGCTTTCCTGACATGTTCCTCATTGACATTTTCTACCACCAGTACCTGGAATTGCCGGGGAAGAAACATAATGGCCATAGTGGAGAGAAAAATAAGGGTGAGCCAGTTGCTGTAGCCCCCGGGCAGGACTTCAAGTTGCATGAGCTTGGAAGTTTCTGGATAGTGGCTGACCCAGTCAAAAAGATCAACAGGCCCATCAAACATTACAAAGGTAATAAAGATGCCGGCTGCACTGAAAGCCAGCAGTTTGACCACTGATTCGAAGGCAATAGCGGCAACCATACCCTCATGGCGCTCCGTTGCATCAATATGGCGCGTTCCGAAAAGAATGGAAAAAGCGGCCATTATCATGGCAACGGAAAAGGCATTGTCAGTCCAAATGGAAGTCTTGTGCTCCTGGATCATTGCAAGATCAGGATAGTGGAGCATAACTGTATAGCTGGTTGATACAGCTTTAAGTTGCAAGGAGATATAAGGCATGATGCCGACAACTGCTATGATCGTTACCAGGCCACCGATCAGGGAACTTTTACCATATCTTGAGGCAAGAAAGTCGGCAATTGAGGTAATGCGGTACACCTTGGCGATGCGAATCATTTTACGCAGTAAAAACCACCATAAGGCAGCCATGAGGGTTGGTCCAAGATATATGGGCATAAAGCCAATGCCTGTTTCTGCTGCCCGTCCCACTGAACCGTAAAATGTCCAAGCCGTGCAGTAAACGGCAATGGACAGGGTATAAATATATGGATTGGAAATGACAGACTTGCCCAGGTCAGAGCGCCAGTCAGCGTAGTATGCTATTGCAAAAAGAGTTCCCAGATAAGAGAGGGAGACAAGCAGTATTACCCATTCCTGCAGCATGTTATTCTGTTTTCCTGTTGAATACTGGTGGAAATGATGTTCTGGGCATCTTTTTCCTCTCGGTTACGATGGCAATAAATAATATGAAGAGAACCCAGATTCCAAAAAGGTAAAGATAGAGAACAGGTAAGCCGTACCATAAGGATTTTTTACTGAAAAGGGCTAGCAGGGGATAGTTGAGAGCAAGACAGCCAAAGGCAAAAAGCACCAGTAGTCGTTGAATTTTTCTTCTTACCGGGGACATGGGCATAACCTCTCAGGTCTAAGTTTCTGTCTTTAAGGCAACTGGCAGGGCAAGGCGTAATGTGCCTTTCGAATTTTCATGCTGCTGACTCCAGATGTCTCCGTCCATGGAGTGAAGGATGGAGGCAACGGTCATCCTTCCCACACTGTTGTCCAGAGTCTTTTCCAGCATTTTTTCAACAGCTGCAGTCGGTATAAAAGGGCCGGACCAGATAAAGTCAAAATACATAAATTGCTTACCTATATTGGCTTCACATGAAAGCCTGGTTTTTTGCTGAGCCTGCAGAATTCGGCTAACCAGGTAATCCAGCACGAGAAGGAGTCCGTAAATATCAACTTTTACGCAGATATCACGATCAGCTGATACAGCAACGGATACTCCTTTTTTCTCCAGGTAATCTGTAACATATCCGAAAAGTACTTCAGTATTCATCTCAGACAGATGATTATGCGTCTGCATAATTACACGACAGGAACTGGAAAATGAATTAAAGGCCTCCGTCAGGTTGAGTGACTCCTGTACCAGGACATTCTCAAAAGCGCTGCGCATGACTGGTGACATTTCCGGGAATTCAGTAAGGTTTTCCACTGCTGCCCGCAAATTTGTCATAGGTGCCCGAAATTCTTCAATCTTCATAAATAGCGGGTTGTCAGGGATATACCATGTCGAAATATTTTCAAAAATAATAACAAAAGAA
>CP070776.1:1367187-1372707 GCA_020346205.1 Deltaproteobacteria bacterium | reverse complement strand
GTTTGACCCTGATAGTAATTGGGCCCATGCCAATACTTGCACTGCTTACCCGTATTCTCTCGGGCCGTCTGCACCGTTATTTTAAAAAGGTCCAGGAGCAGTTTTCAAGGCTTACTGAGTATGCCAGGACATCCATTAACTCCATACGCATGATCAAGGCTTACACTCTGGAAAAAAATCAGACAAAAAGATTTGATGGTATGGGACGGGAATATGTGCAGGACAACCTTCGCCTTGCCAAGGTTCAGGGAACCCTTTTTCCTGTTTCAGGGTTCATAGCAAATACCAGTATGCTACTGGTCCTGTTATTTGGTGGCCGTTTGACTATTCAAGGCAGTATCACCATTGGTGATTTTGTAGCTTTTACATCCTATCTCTTCATGTTGACATGGCCCATGATGGCATTGGGTTGGGTGACAAATCTTTTCCAGCGTGGTGTAACATCCCTGCAGCGTATTCAGAATGTCCTGGATGAGCGGCCGGTTATAATTGCACCATCCAAGCCGGTACCTGTTCCTGAAAAAATGGACTCCATTACCGTTAAAGATCTAACTTTTTCTTACCCTAACCAGAATGATGCAATTCTGCAGAATGTATCCCTTGAAATTGAGCAGGGGATTCTTGGAATTGTGGGTAAGACAGGGTCAGGTAAAACAACCCTGACCCATCTTTTAGCCAGGCTCTATCCTGTAGAAATTAATACTCTTTTTTGGAACGATATTGATATAAACAAACTTGATCTTGCCGGTGTACGCAAAAAAATAGCGCTCGTTCCCCAGGATGTAACAGTTTTTTCAGATACTGTGCGGGCCAATATTACCATGGGTAAACCAGGGGCCGGCCAGGAGGAAATAGAGGAGGTAGCCAGAGCTGCAGCAATTCATGCCGAGATTTCTGGCCTGGCAAAAGGCTATGATACCAGGATAGGGGAAAAGGGTGTAAAGCTTTCCGGGGGGCAAAGGCAGCGAATTGCACTTGCGCGGGCATTGTTATCCGACAGGCAGATCCTAATAATAGATGATGGGCTGTCAGCAGTGGATATTGAGACCGAGCATGAAATAATTGGTACCATGAGGCCATTTATACGGGAAAGGATCTGTATAGTTGTTTCGCATCGTTTGGCACCTTTGGCCCAGGCAGACCAACTTATAGTAATGGACAGGGGGAAAGTTGTTGCACAAGGTGATCATGAATACCTTTTGCAGAATAACAGATTCTATTCCTCGATTTATGAATACCAGACAAGCAAAATGAAAAGATAGGACAAAGGGTTTTTATTTGACCCCATGACACCTGGAAACCTCAGAACTTTAATAAAATATGCAATACGGTTACGGATATTTTGAGGAAGACAAACTGGGAGAAGTCGCTGACATTAACCTTTGGCGGCGAATCCTGGGATATACCATGCATTACTGGCAGGGAGTGGGCCTGGCTGTTTTACTTTCCTTTGCAGTGATTGGCTCAAGTCTTCTGCTGCCCTACCTGGTCAGGCTGGGTGTGGATAACTTTATCATCAATATTGATATCCCGGTCTCTGAACGTCTTTCGGGATTGACTGTATTGGCAATGATCTTTGGTGTTGCTGTCATTGTAGGCTTTATAGCAAATTATTTCCAGGTCACTGTCCTGGAATGGACCGGACAAAATATCATGCACAGGCTGCGGCAGCATATCTACAAACATATGTTGGAGCTTGACCTGGCATTCTTCAATGAAAATCCCAGCGGCAAATTAGTCACACGCCTAACGAACGATGTCCAGAACATGCATGAGATGTTCACTTCGGTCATCGTAACAATTTTCAACGATGCTATAAGAATCTTAGGTATTCTGGTTCTACTCTATTGGCTGAACTGGCGCCTTGCCATGATAATGAGCCTGCTGCTGCCTGTGATTATTATATCCACTCTCTGGTTCAGTAAGATGGCGCGTAATGTTTTCCGGGAGATCAGGACGAACCTGGCTAAAATAAACGCTTACCTGCAGGAGGCTGTTTCAGGGATCAGTCTTATTCAGCTTTTTCAGCGAGAAAAGGATACGGAGCAAAATTTTATGGGCCTGAACCAGTCCTATTTTCAATCCACCCTGCACCAGATTAAAATATTCGGCGTTTTCATGCCCTTGCTCGATATTCTGGCAACAACTGCAACTGGAATCATTATCTGGTATGGCGGTGTTTTAATTCTTAAGGGAGAAATGACCATTGGTATTCTGGTGGCTTTCATATCATATATGCGCCTTTTCTTCCAACCGCTCCGAGAACTTTCACAGAAATATTCCATAGTGCAATCTGCCATGGCGTCAGCTGAAAGGATATTTCAACTTCTGGATACCAGGAGCAGTCTTAACATCTTGCCAGAGCCGCTTAAGCCCCAAGACGTTAAGGGTAATCTAGAATTCAGAAAAGTTACCTTTGGATATAATCCGGACATGCCAGTTATTCACAACCTGTCCCTTAAAGTGGATCCGGGTGAGACCGTCGCAATTGTTGGTGCTACTGGTTCAGGAAAATCCACCCTCGTAAACCTTCTGGAGAGGATGTATGATCCGGATAAGGGCAGGATCCTGCTTGACGGTTATGATTTAAAAGATCTTAACCCGGAGTGGCTGCGTAATACAGTGGGACTGGTCATGCAGGAGATTTATCTGGTACCCGGTACCATCAAGGAAAATATTCTTCTTGACTCAAAATTTGAAGAACAGAAACTGGCAAATATAGTGGAACTGGCCCAACTGGGAGATCTTATTGACCGCTTACCCCAAGGGATACATACCAAGATCGGTGAGGGTAACTTGGATTTTTCTGCAGGGCAGAGACAGTTGCTGGCTTTGGCCAGGGTTATGGCGCGGGATCCAGATATCCTTGTATTGGACGAGGCTACGGCAAATGTGGATTCTGAAACTGAAATTTTGGTTGAGAAGGCCATAGATGCTACACTGTCGCAGAGAACAAGTATAATTATCGCCCACCGGCTTTCAACCATCCAACGGGCTGACAGAATTATTGTCATGGACTCCGGTCAGATCGTAGAAGAAGGTACCCATGATAAGCTTATGGCAGATAAGGGTTTCTATCACCGGCTGCAGAATCTGCAATATATAGAATGGAACCACCGAGAAAACCCTCAATTCCCTTGAGTATCTTTCTGATTTACAGCTTCAAGAACTTTTCTAACAAAAGCAACAATCCTTTCCTGGTGAGAACCGGGCCAGTAAATCCTGTCGCACTGCTCACAAATGTGAAACGCTTCGTAATATTTCTTGGTCAGCGGCTCCAATCGCTCCAGAACAGATTCCTTGCTTACGGGCACCAAAAGTCCGTTACATGGAATACATCTGCTTAAGGGTTTTACCTTACTGCTAAGATCATAGAGGCGCATAACTTCTATGAGCTGGTTTGTTGAGTTATGTGTCCTGAGTAAATATCCATGCATGACAATTTTTCTTTTCAGTAAAGAGGTATCCCGGGTCAGGAGAATGCGTTTTTGGGAACGGGCTATTTCCGCCAGTTCCACATCCCTAGTATCGTTTCCATACAGGGCATCAAAGCCAAGCGTTCTTAAATGCAGTGCCAGCTTACCGACATTGACATCAACCACAAAAGCGATCCTCTCCAGAACTTCAGGCCTTAGGATAGACGGTACAAAGGGGTTTACGGGAGGAGTTAAGGGGCTTGCTTCAACAATATCGTTATCGCACAGGATATAATCGAATCCGGTATCCGATCCGTTTACGGTTAACTTGCCGATAACAGGATGTGGTATGCCAAATGATTCAATGACATCCTTAACTGATGCTTTCCGGTCAAAATTATGCAAAAAGGATGGCTCATCCCCATATCCTTTTTTAAGCATTTGCCTGAAATAATTATGAAAAATGAAAGTAACGGCTGTCATATCCAAAAATAAGAAAAATTCCTGATAAACTGCTTGCTATTCTCTCAAAAACTTAATAGTTACTTACCCAATTTAGAAATAAATATTAATAAACTTGTTCAAGATTGAAGAAATTTTAACAATTGTACCAAGTGATTTTTCAAGTTGTAAAAGACTTTGACATTTGGTGAGAAAGCATGGCAACAAGTGACAGACGGATTATCCAGCGTTTTCCTGTAGACTTCAGAGTGGATTTTGTCCATGCAGGAGATTATATGATTTCCTGCAGCAAGGATATTTCCATGGATGGAATGTTCATCAATACAAACTCTCCAGCCCCGGTGGGTACCCATGTTAATCTTATTTTTCCTGCTGAGGGTAATCATGAAGTGGAGGTTTCTGCTCTCGTTGTCTGGAACAGGGAAAATAGCAGTTACCAGAAACCGGGTATGGGCGTCCAGTTTCTCTCTCCTCTCCCTCAGACAGTCAAAAAGAGTTTTCTTAAAGACATTGACCGCATAGTGATTTTGAGTGATAAGGGGATTTCCGCTTAAGAAACTTGATTAGTTTTCCCGGGTACTTTTCTTTTTTTGAACATCCTTGGTGTGTTCTACGCCAATCGTTCTATCAGCTTTTCCATTATGGTGGAAAAATTTCCTTCCAGGATGACTGTTGCTATGTCCTTTAAGGCTGGTTCCTTGTTGATCTCAATGATCTTACCACCCTTGTTATACATAACGTAAGGTATGCGTGCTGCCGGTTGTACCTGGCATGAAGTGCCTGCTACGAGCAGCAGATCAGCAGAAGCGAGCAGCTGCTCGGTTCGGGAAAGGACCATGTCAGGGATGCGTTCATCATAGAAAACTATGTCCGGCTTGAGTATGGCTGCACAGGATGAACAATGCGGCGGTAAAGGATGTTCTTTTACAAAGGTAAGGTCATAGCTGTCACCGCAAGAAAGACAGGAAAAAGTGTTAAGCGCTCCATGAAATTCGAGCACGTTTTTACTGCCTCCCTTTTGATGCAGTCTGTCAATATTCTGTGTGATAACTCCTGACAGCAGGCCTTGCTGTTCAAGTGTGGCAAGGGCTATGTGACCTTTATTCGGTTTGGCATCAACAACATCCAGAAGTTTGGAAAGCATTCCCCAGACCTTTTCAGGATCAGCTGTAAATGCACCAAGCGTTCCGTATTCAATCGGGTCATAACGGGACCAGAGGCCGTCCTTTCCGTGGAAATCGGGTATGCCGCTTTCAGTACTTACACCTGCTCCGGTGAGTGCCAAGCCGGTACGGGAGTTCTGTAAAAGGCTAATGGCTGTATCGTATAGGTCTTTTGCCATGTTGTTGGTTAATTGAATTTTTTTCTTCTTTTTGCCCTGATACCGCTTATCTTGTCGCAGAACCTTTTCATAACCGAGAAATAGGTTTCTCCGGCCTGGGCAATGATGGTGTTATGTGAAGCACCGGGAACGATCTGAAGTTCTTTGGATCTTGCGGTTGACTGGGCCTGGAGAATGGCCGCAGAGTTGACCGGGATAATTTCATCATACTGCCCGTGGATAATGAGGGTTGGTTTGGTGAAAGTGGAAATTTTCCGAATATTGCGGAACCCGTCATTCTCCGTTATTCCCAGTCTTTCA
>CP070776.1:1362870-1367087 GCA_020346205.1 Deltaproteobacteria bacterium | reverse complement strand
GCTTTATGATCTGTTCTTCACGAATATCAATACTTTTAATAAAATAGTCTCGTTTGAGCAGTGCACCAAAAAGAATGACCCAGAGAATGATAAAAAGAATTCGGACTGTATTTTTAGGTAAAGTCAATGTGCCTGCCTATTAAGAGAAAAAATTAACTGGAATAAGACGTAATTAAGGTAAGCATTTCCAGGTTGTCAGGCAACCACAGGGACAATTACTGCTTGTTTAAACGCAAAAAAAGAAAAGAATGTTATCCTACCACCCATACAGCAGTGTCAACACTCATGGCTACAACTTTCTCAGTAACACTGCCAAAGACACCTTTTACAATTTCCTTATCCCTGCGTCCCATAACAATTGTGCCAAAGTCTTCAATCAGGGCCTGGCGTACAATCTGGCGACTGGGGTACATGCCTTTTTTTGTCTCATAGCGGTGGATGCGTTCTGGCGGGAAACCACTGTTTATCAGCATCTGCCAGGGGGCAAGAAAATAGAGATCCTCATCATCCTTATGGATCTCACACCAGTCCGGTTGCAGGAACCGTGGACAATAATCCATTTTGAGAGTCTGCTTCTGGGCGAACATTGCTGTGGAATGAAAAAGGGTTACCTCGGCGTATGGATTATTTTGCAGCATGAAGCAGAGATGGTCAAGGGCATGGAGGGTGAAATGGGAACCATCAACAGGAACAAGAAATTTACGGGAATCCACCTGCCCGTCTACAATCCAGATCGGAACATCATGGCATTTTTCAAAGGTGGTGCCGGACACGCTACCCATGATAAGTTTCTCAAGTTTGGAGACACCGCGCCGTCCAATAACAAGTGCGTCATACATACCTTTCCTTGCAATGTTCAATACCTCTGCAGCAGGGTTTGTCCTTGACACCCTAACCTCGGCTGTCACCTGATCCTGTGCTATGCCGTTACGGGCAAGGCGATCTACAGCTTTGTTCAGAAATCTTTTTGCAGAAGCATAACGCTTTTGCTCCTCCGTGCTCAGGGTACTTGCCAAATCCGATTCATCAATCCAGGCACTGGCAGCTTCGGATGGGTTACAGGTTATGACGGTAAGCAAGTGAAAACTGATATCTTCTAGCTGGGCAAAAAGCTGTTCAAGATAATGCAGGGTGTTTGAACTGTAAATAGAACCATCAACAGCAATAAGCAGTTTTTTTTCCATGCAGAGCACCTCAATTATTTTTATTCACATGGATTGTCATATGTATAAGTTATACCGCAATAATTCTGGAAAGTGAACTGGCTGCCCATATACTCGGTATAATTTGGCAGCAGGGGTATTTTGCCACCGCCACCCGGAGCATCCACAGCAAAGGTTGGTACAGCCATACCGGATACGTGTCCTATCAGCGACTGCATAATTTCAAGACCTTTATCGATTGGCGTGCGAAAATGATTTGTGCCTTTTGTCATGTCTGTCTGAAAAAGATAGTAAGGTTTGACGCGGATGCGCAAGAGCTTATACATCAATTGTTTAATAATTTCCGGATTATCGTTAACGCCTTTTAAAAGTACAGTTTGGCTGCCAAGGGGAATCCCGGCATCAGCTAAACGATTGCAAGCTCTTGCTGCTTCAGGAGTGATTTCATCCGGGTGATTGAAGTGAATATTCATATAAACAGGATGATACCGTTTGATGGTGGCAACCAGTTTTTTTGTCACCCGCATGGGCAGCGTGCAGGGTACACGGCTGCCGATTCTTATAATATCAATATGTTTTATTGCACGTATGCTTGAGAGAATGTAATCGATCCTTTTGTCATCAAGAAGCAATGGATCACCGCCTGAGATGAGAACATCCTTAATAGCTGGAGTCTGTTTCAGGTAATTGATGCCTCCATTGATAGTTTTAAGGCTGACTTGCATTTCTTTTGTACCTACCTTTCTCTTTCTAGTGCAGAACCGACAGTAAACTGCACATTGATTGTTGACTTGGAAAAGGGCTCGATCAGGGTATTTATGGACCAGGTTCGGTACAGGGCTCAAGTTTTCTTCGTCTAATGGGTCCTCCATGCAGACAGTATCGTCGAGTTCCACAACATCAGGTACTGCTTGACGCCAAATGGGATCGCCGGGGTGTTTTATGAGGCTGAGATAATAAGGGTTTATGCGCATGGGATACAGGTCTGTCACCCTGTCAATACTATCTGGTGCTTCACCAAAATAGGAAAACAGGTGTTCAGGTTTGGTCATGCTTTTCTTGAGGAGATTTTGCCAGTGGTTCATATTTATTTACGTAAGAAGTACTTTGCTGGAGGGAATAGACGTTTCATTGCAAACTTAGTAACAGAATAAATAGCAGCTATTATTTTACAGCTATTAAGAAAGTATTAACCAGTTTGTTATTTATTAAACTTCTTAATGAGGCTCTTAACAAGTATATAAAAGCTTATACAGATGCCAGTGCTGATGAATAAATATACAGTGAGAACCCATCTCCCGGCAAAACCTGTATCGGAAACCAGCCTGTTGAACAATAGATAATCCGTGATGTATTGTGGGCCATGGGTGAAGGTGATGAGGACCATGTCAAGTACCAGCAGGAGAAAACCCATCCCTAGGCAGAACAAGCCGACCAGTGAAAGAAGCTGTCTTTCTTTTTTAAGTGTTTTTAGCAGATAAGTAACACTGCCAATACATACTGTTAAGAGTATTAGAAATGTAAAAGTATGGAGAAGTCCCATTATAAAATACTTTTTTTGTTAATTAATTTGCACCGGTTAAATTGATTTTAAGGGTGCATTTTGAGAGCAATAATTGTAACTATTTAATGATATAAGGATATTCCATTGAACGTATGAATTTCAAGGCATTTTACTGTCATAATTATTGGGTTATGAGAGGATATGAAGCTGCGAACCTGTGTAACACCTGAAGGAAAGTTTATCTTTGGCATTCACAAGCCGTCGTTTAAAGTTGCAAACATGCGGGAGAAAGATTATCTGCAGACCCTGGGGCTTGATACTGCAGATAATCCGGTGGACAATAGTGTAAATTTTCCGGACGGGGATGTAGAAGAATCCCGGGGTGAATGGATTTATGAGATTCCCAACCCTTTCCCATTTCGGGGTGCCACCTATATTGATAAAAGTTGGGCAGATGGTAAGGCTGCAGATCCGCTGGCCATTTGCCTGTCGGACCCGACACCAACTTCAATGATCGATTACTTGCGCAGAAACTTGCCAGGCAAGGCTGTCTCCAGGGATAAACTGGAAGAGGCATTTGCCGATCTGCCGCAAACCGTCCTGCTGTCATTAGCATCATCATCAACAGATCCAGAAGACCTGATCCGGCTTGCAGAAATGTCCTGTGAGTTTATTTATGACCAGGAGGAAAAATTACCTGTGGGGTTACGCTATGATGAAGATGCAAGGGGTAGACGAAAGCCCAAGATCAGAAATCATGACCTGTTTGAAATAGTTGTTAACAATATGTATTTACCTGACATCTATAAGGAGGTAATGGTACTACGGCCCGGGGTGCAGGGCGGCAGCGAAATTGTTGGTGAGTGGCCGGCAGAGCGTGACAGTCATGTCTTTGAATATTTAAGGCGCAACAGCTATATTCCCTGGGGGCATTACGCTTCGAATATTGCCAGTGACCTTGTCCGCTATTCTATTGATGATCTTTCCGATTATGATTTTGAAGGGCTCAGACATTTATATTACCAACGCACCTACATGAGGCTGGCTCAGCAGCTTGATATTCAGTTGGATACCAGGCGCAGGAATCTGACAGCTTCTGAATTAGATGGTCTCAGGCAGGATATTCAAGGAGTGCTAAAGGATAAGACTGTGTCTTCTTTAAAGTTTGATGTCACTCTTTGGGGCTGGAATTATGGTTTTGATTTTGCATCCAGTGGTTACCGACTGCATGCTTCCCACCAGCAGATTCACCAACAGTTTTCCATGGTGCCCAAGGAGGTTGTAGAATATTCAGATAAAACAACTCTGCCGTCATACAGTTGCGGTGATCTTGTAACTGACTTTGTTCGTTCCTATCATGAAGAGCACACCAGTAGTTTTTTTACTGATTATATTTCTGCCATCCGGAATAACAGCCGAATGGATGAAAAAAAGGAGCTTCCGGCTGACCTGGTTGTTTTTGAGGATAAACATGTCATGCTTTTTGTTCCCAAAGCCCAGACCTCACAATGGGAACTGCAGCTTATGGCCTCAGAGCCGGCGGGCAATAT
>CP070776.1:1353536-1362770 GCA_020346205.1 Deltaproteobacteria bacterium | reverse complement strand
AGGTCTTCCTGATACGGTTTTGACTGATTGCATATTGACCACTTCTACTTGAGGTAATGGTCTTTCTTCTATACGCTTTTTCAAGTCAAGCCGGGTATATTTCCCCTTGCTGGCATGGTAATAACTTGTGACTGAAGGTGTTGCAGAACCCAGGATCACCACCCCACCGGCCAGGCTCGCCCTTAATACAGCAAGATCCCTGGCATGATATCGGAATCCGTCATCCTGCTTATAGGAATTGTCATGTTCCTCGTCCACAATTATAAGACCGGGATTTGCAAGAGGCGCGAAAACTGCAGAACGGGCACCAATGACAATATCAGCCTTTCCCTGAACTACCCTTCCCCACTGGTCAAAACGCTGTCCTGCACTGAGCCCGCTATGAAGTAGGGCCACGCGGGAACCGAATCGTGCCAGAAAATGTGCCTCCAACTGTGTAGCAAGGGCAATTTCCGGCACCAGTACCAGAACAGATTTACCCTGCTCTAATCCAAATGCTGCTGCCCGCAGGTAAACCTCTGTCTTGCCGCTGCCGGTAACACCATGCAGCAGAAAAGGAATAAAGCTGTCCTTTTTTAAGGCGGGAAAAATTACATCCAGTGCCTTTTCTTGTTCGTCTGTCAGTTTCTCGGGAATATTGCTTTCCAGGAAACTTTCTCCAAACGGATCCCTGTATACCTGCTGTTCTTTAAAAATAATGATATTTTTCTGTGCCAAGAATTTCAGCCCTTTACCCGCACCATGATACTCCCTGGTAATTTCTCTTCGGGGCACAAACCTGCTTCCAGTTTCAGATGAAATCTTTTGTAAAACATCTATGGTTTTTTTCTCTGAGACTTTGAGTTTGCTGATATCTTTAATGTCATCAGCCAGGGAGCAACATGTTTCAGTCTTTGCTTTTGCTGTTCCTCCGACAAGTACACTGCTGACAGTTATCAAGCCATCTGCTTCCCATGTTTCAAGAAGTTTTCGTTCTTTTGAGCGCCAGAGCTTGCCCGTAACATGCGGACTTATCTCTCCCTTTTGAAGCAGACTTAAAAACCATGGAGTTTTAGTAATTTCAGTTTCTGAAAGTTCTCGGAGGTGTTTTCTTCCAGCATCAGTGATCAGGATACGTCTGCCGCTTTTTTGGGTGAGTCCTGCAGGAAGTGCGGTCTTTATTACCTCGCCGATTGGGTAATGGTAATAATTGGCGACCCACTTGTAAAAATGCACCTGTTCCTCTGGGAAAAGAGGTTCATTATCCAGTACTTCATATATTTTCTTTATTTGTTGTCCGGTGGGTGCAGAGTCAAAATGTCCCAGGATATAACCGGTTATCTTTCGGCCTGCAAGTGGCACCAGGACTCTCATGCCCGGCTTTAACTGCTGTTTACAGTGATCAGGTGGAAGGTATGTCAGGGTCCTGCTAACAGGTGCTGACACTGCTATTTCAAGATAGGTTTTTTTTATGTGTTCATCTGTCATTCAAAGAAGAGGCTGCTGCCAATTGCAGGCAAAAAACTTTGCTTATAAATTTTCTGAAACCTGCTTGATATGCTTTCTGAATTCTACTCCCAGTTCTGGATGCCTTAAGCCAAAGGCTATAATTGCCTTGAGATACCCAAGTTTGTCTCCAGCATCAAACCGTGTGCCTTCAAACTCATAGGCATACATGCCTCTTTGCTTGGTAAGTTTCAACAATGCATCAGTGAGCTGAATCTCTCCCCCATGACCCGGCTCTGTTTCTTCAAGTAATGAAAAAATTTCAGGCCGCAGTACATAACGGCCTATAATGGCCATATCAGAATCAGTTGTGCCAGGAGCAGGTTTCTCGACCATCCTTTCTATTTTGTGGGTCCGGGTATTATATGGTTCGCCCTCCACTATTCCGTAACTACTGGTCTGGTCCAATGGAACCCGCTGAACTGCAACAATTGATTCCTGGACCTCATCAAACAAATCTATCATCTGACGGCAGCATGGTACTTCACTCAGGACAAGGTCATCACCCAGAAGGACAGCGAACGGTTCATTGCCAACAACATTGCGTGTAGACCATATGGCATGCCCCAAACCAAGAGGCTTTTTTTGGCGAACTGAAACGATATCAATAAGGTTGGAAATATGGTTTAACTCTTCAGCCATCTTTTCCTTTTTTTTCATCTGCAATATGGTATCGAGTTCAAAATCGTAATCAAAATGATTCTCAATGGCCGCTTTGCCCTCGCTGGTAACAAGAATTACCTGTTCAATACCTGAAGCAACAACCTCTTCCACGATATACTGGATGGTGGGCCGGTCAACTATGGTCAGCATTTCTTTGGGTATGGATTTGCTGGCAGGCAGGAATCTTGTACCAAGGCCTGCCACGGGTATAACTGCTTTTCTGATTTTCATTTTTCCCCCGTTACATTGAAGATTCTTTCTGATTTACAGAGATAAAAAACTATCTACTAATTAATTCAAAAAGAGCTTAAGTTAGATCCGTGTGTTGTCCAAGATAATATGGTAAAGAGCAAGGCGCATATCATCAGATAAACGTTGTATTATTTACACTTAACTTATGAATAAAACCAGTAAAATATACTATCCTGAAGAACTTCCTATCGTTGCTCACCGTGACGAAATCATTGAAACCATTGCCAGCAGCAATGTCGTTATCATTTCAGGTGATACGGGTTCTGGTAAAACAACACAGCTCCCTAAAATGTGTTTTGAGGCAGGCCGAGGGCGTAAAAAAATGATCGGTTGTACACAGCCGCGTCGTATTGCTGCCATTACAATAGCTGACAGGGTGACACATGAACTTGGAAAGGAATACGGATACCTTGTCGGTCACAAAATACGTTTTCAGGATAAAACAACCAAAAGCACAAAAATTAAATTCATGACCGACGGAATCCTGCTGGCTGAAACCAGGTCAGACCATGGTCTTCATGCTTATGATACACTTATCATTGATGAAGCACATGAAAGAAGCCTCAATATTGATTTTCTTCTTGGCTATGCAAAACAGTTACTGAAAAAGAGAAAAAATCTCAAAGTCATAATTACCTCTGCAACAATCGATACGGAAAAATTTGCAGCACATTTTGATAAAGCCCCCATTATTGAAGTATCAGGGCGCACCTACCCTGTAGAAATACATTACCGCTCTGCTGAAAAAAATACCGAAGAAAAGGAAAGCAATTCATATATTGATCTTGCTGTCCAGGAAGTTTTGCATCTGCGCCGAAAAAAAGAAACCGGGGATATCCTCATTTTCATGCCGACAGAGAGGGATATAAACGAGACCGTCGAGCTGCTCAACCAGGAACTCAATCCCGTAGTCCCTACGAAAAAGAGAATTACAACAAAGCAGAATATACCCATACTGCCTTTGTTCGGTCGTTTAAGGGCAGCTGATCAAAAAAAGGTTTTCAGACAATATAAGGGTCAGAAAATAGTGGTTGCGACCAATATTGCTGAAACATCGGTTACCGTCCCGGGTATACGCTATGTCATTGATACGGGTCTTGCCAGGGTCTCAACTTACAATCTTAGAGCACGCACCACGAGTATGCCAGTATCTCCTGTATCAAAAGCAAGTTGCGATCAGCGTAAAGGCAGATGCGGTCGCTTGGGCCCAGGGACCTGTATTCGGCTTTACAGTCAGGAGGACTTTAACAATCGACATGAATATACTATGCCGGAAATAAAGCGTTCAAACCTGGCGGAAGTTATCCTGCGCATGATTGACTTAAAACTTGGAGATCCTACCTCCTTCCCATTTATTGATCCTCCTGCATCAAGGGCTATCAGGGATGGTTATGATCTTTTAAATGAGCTTGGAGCAATTGATTCTAAGGGAAAAAAGCTGAAACTTTCTGCCAATGGCAAAATAATGGCCATGCTCCCGCTTGATCCTCGTATTTCAAGGATGATAATTGAAGCCCGGGAGCATAACTGTCTGCGGGAAATTATAATAATTGCCAGTGCCCTGGCTATACAAGACCCGCGCATACGTCCGGCAGATATAGAAGCTGAGGCTGATGAAGCTCATGGAAAATTCAAAGAACATCCATCTGACTTCCTCACCTATCTGAAAATCTGGGATGAATTTAATAATGTTCCGCTTAAAGGGAAGAAAGGTGATAAGAAAAAAAGCCGTTCCCAGATACGAAAATTCTGCAAGTCACATTTCCTCTCCTACCAGCGTCTTAGGGAATGGCAGGATATATATGATCAGATAACCTCAACACTGAGTGAAGAAAAAGGCTTCACATTGAATAGAGCAGCTGCCTCCTATGAAAATATTCATTATGCCATTCTCAGTGGTTTCTTACGCAATATAGGTTTTCGCAAAGGGAAAAATATATATCTGGGTGCCCAGGGCAAGGAACTGATGCTGTTTCCCGGTTCAGTACTTTTTAATAAAGGTGGGCAATGGATTATGGCAGCCGAACTTGTTGAAACCGCAAGGTTGTATGCCAGGACTGCTGCAAATATCAAAGTTGACTGGCTTGAAACACTTGCAGGGCCTCTATGCCGTTCAACCTATTCCAATCCCAGGTGGGAGAAAAAAAACGGCAAGGTTATTGCCAATGAAAAAGTTACACTTTTTGGACTTGTGATAGTTGCCTCTCGGAAAAAAAATTACGCCAGAATCAACGAAGTCACTCGTCAGGAAGCCCGTGATATCTTTATCCACTCTGCTTTGATCCAGGGTGAACTTATGGGTCGCTATAATTTTCTTGAAAAAAATTTAAGCCTCGTTGCCCGCTTTGAAAAGCTCGAGGATAGGTTGAGACAGCGCAACGTCCTGGCAGACGATTATGTCCTGTACAAATTTTATGATACCCGCCTGGACTCTTCAGTATATGACCGTGCAAGCCTTAACCGCTTCCTGAAAAATCAGCGAAATGATAAATTTCTTTTTATGACCGAAGAGGATATCCTCGTTCAAAAACCGGAATCGGACCAAATTGCCGATTTTCCGGAGCAGATATCCCTACCGGACAACATTTCACTTAAGCTTGCCTACCGCTTCGCTCCAGGTGAAGAAGATGATGGTGTTACAGTCAATCTGCCACTTGATCTACTCGAGCATATTTCACCTGAGGTATTTGAATGGCTTGTTCCAGGGCTACTACATGAAAAAGTGACCTTTCTACTCAAAGGACTTCCCAAAAATGTGCGCAAAAAGCTCATTCCAATCCAGGAGACTGCTGCTAAATTTTCTACCGAGCTTAAAATTTATCGTGGTTCTTTATATAAACGACTGGAAGAATTAATATTCAAAAATTTCAGGATAAAAATCCAAAGAAGCCAATGGCCCATTGAACAACTTCCGAACCACCTGCAGGTCCGCTATCTGCTCCGTGATAATTCAGGCAAAGTCGTTATGACAAGCCGTAACTTTTCAGACTTGAAAGTTGATAAAGAACCGCAACAGGAAAGCCGGTCCTTGGATGAACTGCGCCAAAAATGGGAACGAACCGATTTAGCCACATGGGATTTTGAAAATCTGCCTGATAAACTACCAGTGCAAGATGCAACGAACAAGCTTCTCGGTTTTGTTTACCCCACTTTAAAAATTGAGAAACAGGGAAGTATCTCAATAAGGCTCTATGCAGACCTTGATGAAAGCAGACGTATTAGCCATGATGGCCTACTTGCTCTGTACAGCCTGCAATTTCCCAAACAATTCAAACTTCTGAAGAAAGAGTGTATTCTGCCATCATCACTTTGGGCCCTTTATGAAGGATTTGAATCAAGACAAAAACTTAATGAAGACCTGTATCATTTTGTATTGAAATCAATATTTGCTTGTAAAAATAATCCATGGCCCCAAAGGGATGAATTCTTCCAACTTATAGATTCCCTGAAAAAAGTAGGACTTATTTATAGATCAAAACAGCTCATTGAACTGGTTCTGCAGTTACTCAAAGAACGCAGGGCAACCCTTGACCAGATTAACAAAATAAAAAGCATGAGCCGCTCAAAATCCCGATCTGCCATTGACATGAGTGTATTTCTTGCTGAACTGGTTGAAATAGTACCTGCTGATTTCCTAAGGCAGTTTAATGAGGATCAACTATCCTCAGCCATACGTTATTGCAAAGCGCTGCAGATACGCTTGGAAAGGGCCTATGTTTCACCTGAAAAAGACAGGATAAAAGCTGAGCAACTTTCACCCTTTACAGACAAATTGAAAAAATTAGTTATTAAAGAACCATCTCCCGTGTGTCTCGAATTATTACAGGAATACCGTTCTATGCTTGAGGAGTTCAAAATATCCCTTTTTGCCCAGGAAATGAAAACACGTTTCCCTATTTCAGCAAAGCGTCTGGAAAAGAAATGGCAGGAGATTCTTTACAGTTGTTAAGTACGAAAGAATTTTGCACCACCCTTAGATATGCATTATTAGTGTTAATTGGCAGACTACAAACACTTTAAACCAGGAAAATCCATGTCTCCCCAGGAATCTACACATACTCCTCTTGCAGAACGGATGCGGCCGACCCGGATTGAGAATTTTGTTGGCCAGGAAGAATTGTTGGGTGAAGGAAGAATACTTGATAAACTCATCCAGCAGAAGAAAATCCCCTCACTGCTTCTATGGGGCCCTCCAGGAACAGGCAAAACAACCCTTGCAAGAATTTTAGCCCAAAATATGTCTGCAGATTTTGTCTTTTTTTCAGCTGTCCTTTCAGGAGTCAAGGAAGTAAGAACAATTGTTGCCAAGGCTGAAAAACGTAAGGCTGAGGACGATGTTCAGACTATTTTGTTTGTTGATGAAATACATCGCTTCAATAAAGCCCAGCAGGATGCCTTTCTGCCCCATGTTGAAAGCGGCTTATTGATATTGATAGGTGCTACTACTGAAAATCCCTCTTTCCAGGTCATTGCCCCTTTGCTGTCACGCTGTCGTGTCCTAGTCCTGAAGTCACTGTCTCCTGAAAACCTTAAAACAATTCTGGAACGTGCCCTAACTGACAAAAAAAATGGTCTGGGTCGCCATAAAATCCGCATTGAAGAAAAGGCAATGGAGCATATCTGCTCCCTGGCTGACGGTGATGCCAGGATTGGTTTGAATATTCTGGAGGTTGCCGCTGATCTTGCTGAACCTGCTGGTGAAGATAGCGATGGATTACCAGTCATTACTGTTCATGCAGCAGAAGAGGCAAGCCAGAAAAGACGTCTGCGGTATGATGCTGCTGGTGAAGAACATTACAATCAGATATCGGCACTTCACAAAAGTCTGCGTGACAGTGACCCGGATGGTACCCTCTACTGGCTTGCCCGGATGTTGGCTGCCGGAGAAGACCCACTATATATTGCCAGGCGACTTATACGGTTTGCCTCTGAAGATATAGGCATTGCCGATCCCCAGGCAATTTCCATTGCAGTCAACTGCCGTAATGCATATCATATGCTGGGTTCACCCGAGGGAGAGCTAGCTCTTGTGGAAGCAGCTGTTTATCTAGCCACTGCACCTAAAAGCAACGCCCTTTACAAGGCTTACGGTGATGTTATGAGTGATATTGAAAAAACCGGTTCTCTGCCTGTACCGCTTCATATCCGTAATGCACCGACAAGGCTTATGCGCGAACTGGATTACGGTAAAGGCTACCGTTATGCACATGATGATGCAGAAGGACTTGTTGACCAGGAACATCTGCCCGATGAACTCTCCGGTAGAACATATTATCAGCCCACCAACCGAGGCTATGAAGCGCTTGTTAAAGATAGGCTGATAAAATGGCGCCAGATACTGAAAGCACGTAAAACGAAGACTTAGAAAAATAAAATTAAGGAGATAATTATAAGTGAGATATCTATTTATGCTCATTATCCTATTATGCCTGATTGCATCTGGAATATATTCAGCTGATGCTACGAATGCCGGGGAACAGAACCTGCTGATATTTTACTCCAATGATGTTGTAGGAGAAACTGAACCATGTGGCTGATCAAGCCGTCAATTGGGCGGTCTGTCCAAAAAAGCATATCAGATTGAAAAAATTCGGCAGCTCCACGAACTACCTAACCTGACCCTTGACGGGGGCAACCTTCTTTTCAAACAGGAACTTCTTTCACCTGCCCTCCTGCAACAGGCAAAGATCACGGCTGGAGGTATAATTGATGCCTATAACATTATGCGCTATGATGCGGTGGCAGTGGGTAAGAATGATCTTGCTGCAGGTCTTGCATTTCTTGAAGACCAGGCTGCACGTGCGCAATTTAAATGGCTTTCCGCAAATCTTGTCCGCAAATCAACAGGAAAACCTATATTTTCTGAGAGCATGATCCAGCAGGTTGGGAGTCTTTCAGTTGGAGTTATCGGGCTTACTGCTTATGATGGATCAGTCCGGTTCCATAAAAGCGAAGATGCAGTAATCTATCCCTGGCAGAGTGTTTTGCCTGATCTGGTTGCTGAACTTTCGCCTCAATGTGATCTCCTGATCCTATTGTCAAATAATGAATCGAAGCAGAACCAGGAGATAGCCGAGTCTTTTCCGGATATTCATATTATCATCCAATCTACACCCCAATCACGCAATCTCAAACCACATGTAAGTAACAAAAGTCTTATCGCCCAGACAGGGAAGCAAGGAAAGTACCTTGGCTGGATGTTAATCAATTGGCAAAAATCCAAAACCTGGGGCCGGGAAGGCACTACAAAAGAGCTGGCTACAAAAAAACAGGAACTCGATGGAATTAACGGCAGAATCAGTCGCATAGAACGGCGAGAGAAAAAAGAAGATCTACCTGCAAATGCCAGCTATCAAAAGCTGCTGTCCACAAAAGAAAAGCTGCTCTCGGAAATCATCTTTCTTGAGAACGAAATCTACGACTTGAAAGAATCAGGTCTGGCCCCCTCAACTTATGCAAACCACTTTGTTCCTTTAGATATCCACCTGCCAGACCACCCTGCTGTCAAAGAAATTGTCGATACCAGCAAGATAAACGTTAACCAGGCCGGCAGGGCTCAAGCAAAAGATGCTACCGGTTCTGCAACTCAACCTAAACTGCAGATCGAGAAACTTGTTTTTACGGGTTGGAAGGCTTGTGCTCAATGCCATAAAACTCAAGCTGACTTCTGGAAGAAAACCGACCATGCTTCAGCTTACCAGACCCTGGCTGAACAGGAACAGCAATACAACCTTGGCTGCCTACCCTGCCATGTAACAGCAGAGTACAAAGACATAAAAATCAGTGCCAATGATGCGCTGCTTCTCTCTTTGCCGGCTGAACTGCAACAGGTTG
>CP070776.1:1344960-1353436 GCA_020346205.1 Deltaproteobacteria bacterium | reverse complement strand
GTCATGAGGGCCGTTTAGTTGAGAATTTTTAACCAGGTTGCGGGCCAGGTCGAACCTGGAAGCTTCTTTGCTGAAAAGATAGTAATCGGCAAGTATTTGCAGGGTTTCCTGACAGTCATCCCAGTCCTGCAATGGTTCGCCATTTTCCCAGATACGTCTTAAAGCCAAAGTGTTCCTGGCAATAAAACTCTCCTGCTCCTTTTCTTTTTCCTGCTTGGCCCTTATCTGCTCAACTGTTTCAGGAGAGTGGACATGGATAGTGCCGGATTTGTATTTGAAATAAATCCGGTTGGCAATTACTGAGCGTAAAAAGGCAGCGCACTGATCATCTGTGGGATTATCACCAAAATAGAGGGATGCCAGAAAATCGACCTTGAAAGTGTCTTCAGGCTTTTCAGATATTATTTCCCATATCTCTTCTAGGCTGATGGACTCAGCCAGAACAGTCCTCTTTTTAGATGTATGTTGCAGGATACCTAATGTTTCTTCCCGGGAAGGGGAGGTTGAAACTTTAGCGTTTGCGAAGTGGACTATTCTGTTCTGCGGTAAATTAAGCTCCCTGCTGTTCTGGTTGAGTAAATGCAGGCGGTTGCCATTGTCTTCAAAAACAAAGGCGCAGATGAATTTGCCGTTTTCCAGATATTCGACTATCCTGCCGTCTAATGTCATGTTCTCAGTTCTTTATCATGTTGATCGGTACAGTCGTCAACGAGTATTTTATGACCGTACAAAATGCCCGAACGGATTACCATGTATTCATGGTTCAGTAAAGCTGTGAATGGTTTCTTTGGGAAAATATTAATGTAATCTATACGCGAAAGGTAAATTAATCCAGAGCATTTTATACTTTCAGGTAAAATGAATGAAGCATATTCTCAACAAAAACCCTTCTAACACTAATGAAAAAAATCGAAAGGATGTGCTTGTTAGTTAAGAAATTTATAAGCAGCTGGAAAAAGTATTGATTGAGATGCAGGAAGATACAATAAAATCAGGCATGGTAGCTATTGTTGGACCGCCCAATGCAGGCAAGTCAACTCTGCTGAATGCCTTGCTGGGGCAAAAGATATCCATCGTAACATCCAAACCCCAAACAACCAGAAACCGTATTATTGGTATTCTTAATGGACCGGCCTACCAGATAGTTTTACTTGATACTCCTGGACTGCATAAGGCCAGGAAGCCTCTTAATCTGGAAATGGTGAAAATTGCTATCGCTAGCCTTACAGAGGTAGATGCGGTCCTGTTTCTCATTGATGTCTCTCTGCCCATGCCGGTAAAACAGGCCGAGACGCTAAAGTATCTTGAGTCCACAACAGTTCCTGCAATTCTGGTCTTAAACAAGATTGACCTGCTGGGTAAAGATCAGATCCTGCCCATGATTGAAGCGTATCGCAATATCTATCCTTTTGCTGCCATTATCCCTGTTTCAGCTCTTTTGAATAATGGTACGGATTTGTTATTGCAGGAGCTTCTTTCACTATTGCCAGTAGGCCCAAAATTCTATCCTGAAGATATACCCACAGATGCAACCGAGCGTTTTATTGTTGCCGAGATAATCAGGGAAAAGATTTTTCTTTTGACAGGCCAGGAAATCCCATATTCGACAGCTGTTGTCATTGATAGCTTTAAAGAAGACGATGAAAAGTCCCTTGTGACTATCCATGGGACTATAGTGGTGGAGAAGTCCTCTCAAAAAGCGATTATCATTGGCAAGAAAGGCAGCAAGCTTCAGCAGATAGGCAAAAACTCCCGCCAGGATATAGAGAAACTCCTCGGGCAGCGTGTTTTGTTAAAGCTTTGGGTCAAGGTCCATAAGAATTGGACCAAGGATATGCGTTTTATCCGGGATCTGGGCCTATGAGAAGGAACAGTAATATAATTTCCTTAGCTGCATAAAGATGTAATTGTATGAAAATTACATGTCAGTTTTCTTCCCGGAAAGCACATTGAGGCTTTTGAGTACAAGTAGGGCGGTATTGAGTTGATTGTCGTTCTTTAACTTTTCTTTAGTCTTCTCATCAATTGTAACCTTGTCAGAGATCAAGTTGCTTTCATCAATGGTTGGAGGTTTTTGCTCTTCTCCTTCTGGTTCCAGGTCTCCTCCGTTTTCAAGGTGATGACGCAGATCTTTTTCCCGCAGAAACTTCATGGGGCTTTTGGGGCTTTCATCTTCCTTTGCGGCAATTTTAGGAACGAGGACATCAGGGGTAATTCCTTTTGCCTGGATGGAAGTGCCGTTAGGAGTGTAATAGCGTGCAGTAGTAAGCCGCAGCCCAGAGCCGGCAGCCATGGGGATTATAGTCTGCACAGAGCCCTTGCCAAAGGACTGGGTGCCAAGGATGAGAGCCCTTTTATGATCCTGCAGGGCTCCGGCCACAATCTCAGATGCTGAGGCCGAGCCGTTGTTGATTAAAATGACCATGGGAAAATCGTACTCTGATCCACCACTGTGGGCTGAGAATTCCATATTCTGGTCTTTAAGTCGCCCCTTGGTGGAAACAATGATGCCTTCATCCAGAAAAATGTCCGCAATTTTTACCGAAGAATCAAGAAGGCCCCCTGGGTTATTGCGCAGGTCAAGGACCAGCCCTTTGAGTGGTCCTTCTTCCAGAAGTCCTTCCAGGCTTGTTTGGAGATCATGTGAGGTGTTCCTCTGGAAGTTTGTTATCCTGATATATCCATATCCGGGTTCCAGAACACTGGACCGAACAGAATGTATCGGTATTACATCCCTGATAATGGTAAAATCCTGCAGGTCTGTCCAACCTTCACGATGAATTGAAATCGTGACTTCAGAACCTTTTTGACCGCGAAGTTTTTTGACTGCTTCTATTAATGACATGTCCTTGGTGGATTCACCCTCAATCTTTATGATCCTGTCTCCTGCCTGGATGCCGGCCTTAAAGGCAGGTGTGTCCTCAATAGGAGAAACAACGGTTAGCATGTCGTCCTTGGTGGTAATTTCAATTCCTATGCCGCTGAAACTGCCTTTGGTTTCTACCTGAAGTTCCTTGAAGTCATCAGGCTTCAAAAAGGATGAATGTGGATCCAGGCTGCTGAGCATCCCTTTGATTGCGCCCTCAATGGTTTCCTGCGTGTCTATGTCATCAACATAATTTTGTTGAACAATGCTGAGGACATTTGAGAAAATCTCAAGATTCTTATAGGCTTCCTGCATATCATCAGTTGAGCCAAAGGTCTTATTGCTGCTGATAAGCAGTAGAGGAAGAATAATAAGGGCAATAGGGAGTATTTTTTTAAGATGATTCATAATGATCCTGTCTGTAGGGGCCAATTTGTTAAGGAGTGTATGGGAATTTCTCGGCCAAAAGAGAAATTTTCGATTTTATACAACTACTCAATTTGTTATGCGGAATTGATATATTTTAGCATGCCGTTCATCTTCAGACAATATAATAAATATTGAGCAGGCAAAATCCAATAGTCAAAAATGGAGAAATTTGATTTTAAGATATACTTTATAAGTCCCCCTGCAATAAGGAGTTTGCAACAGGTTAGTTATGCAGATTTGTTGGATTTAAATAATCTCTTATTGGAAATGTGTTACTGGACTTTTGGAGCAGAAGTCTCAAGAGGAAGAATATTTTCTTTCAACCATAACAGAGGATCCTCAGGGTTGGAACCCTTACGTATTTCAAAGTGCAGACCTTCACCGTAGAGTGGATCTCCTTCACCTGTGATCCCGATAATCTCTCTGGTTGCTACTCTGGTACCTTCCTTTTTGTAAAAGTCGGCAGCCCGGGATATAAGGGAGAAGTATTGATCTCCGTGGTCTATAATCATGAGGTTCCCATAACCTCTAAGATAACCGGAATGGATAATCTTGCCGTCATAGACTGCCTTTATTTCGACACCACTCTTTACCCTTATATCTATTCCATTTGCTATGGTAAATGACTCAAACTTGCCTTTGACTTTTTGCCCGAAGTGGGTGATGACAATACCTTGCACTGGGGGGTCAAGCAAGCCTTTACGGCCTGGAAAGCCATCCTGGACAAGAAGTGCCGTTTGTGGCAGTTTTTTCTTTTCAGTTTCGATTTTTGCTGAAGGTTTAGGAGTAACTTGCTTTGGGGCAGCTGCTGTCTGGATCCTTTGCAGCGTTTCAGCCAGATCTGCTGCAGCTTCTTCAATTTCCTGAACAGCCTGTTCATAGAGATGCTGTTCTGTGTTTACCTGTTTGAGCAGAAGGTTCTTTTCCTGTTTGATCCGCTTTAATTCCTGTTCATTTGCCTTTACTTCATCCGCCAGCTTCATGAGGCGCAATTTCTCCCTGGAATGTTCTTCCCTGGCCCGATTCGATTCTTTGAGCTGTGCAAGATATTTTTGGATAATAGCATGATCATGCTGCACCATGATGCCGAAATATTCCTGGAAATCAAGGAGTTCCGGCAGTGATTCGGAAGAAAACACTACATTCATCAACCCGACTGATCCCATGCGGTAATAAGCTGCCAGCCTGGTTTTAACATGTACTTGATGGGCTCTTTTTTCTTTAAGGACCTCTCTTAGATATTGCTGTTTATCAGATAAAAGCACTTCCTGCTTCTCGGATTCTGTGCGCAAAGTGCCGAGCATGTTTTTTTGGATCTGCAGTTCTTTTTCAATTTTTTCAAGCTCACCGAGCAGTGTCCGTTCCTTTTTTCTTGAACCGAGAATTTTAATTTTATGATCAATTATGCCTTCCTGCAGTTTTCTGATTCTGGCATTCTTTTCTATTATTTCCTGCTGTTGTTTTTTTGTGAGTTTATTGCGGAAAGATTCCTGCAGATTGCCAGGTAAAGAGTCTTCCTGGGCAGATGCAATGGAGAGATGAACGCCTGATCCGGAAAAATTTGTGGGAATTAGTAAGCAGGCAGTAATTACTAAAAACAGCAACACCGACACCGGTTGTATTGAATATCTCGTGGATGTATAGCGAAGGCTTTTCATGTCAGATGCGCATGAATTTTCGCATGGACGAAAAACTGCCTCCTATGCAGAGAGAAATACTGGCAGCAATAATTATTCCGATTATCGTTGGGGAGAAAAAAGTAAAATCAACCAGCTGTAAAATTCCAGGACCTGTAAAGCGCAATTGGATCCAGCGGTATAAAAAGAAAAGGGCCAACAAACCAAGAGAAGAGCCGAATATTCCCTGCAGAAAACCTTCTATGAGAAACGGACTGCGGATATAGTTGTTGGTCGCTCCCAATAGTCTCAGTATTTCCAGTTCAGCCTGCCTGGCCACCACTGCAAGACGAATGGTATAGGCAACCATAAAGGTAGTGGTCATGATAAGAAGAAAGCCGCTTAAGAGCACAATTATCCGCAGAAGCTTAGTGAAATAGTTGAAACGCTCGACCCACTCCTGACCATATTGCACCTTAATAGCTCCCGGGAGGGTGGAAAGGTACTCTGAAAATCGTTGTATTTGAACAAGGGTGCTGAGATTTTTCTTGGGAAATACTTCTATTGAAGGCGGCAGGAATGATGGATCCAGGTCATCAAGCACATCAACATTATCCCCAAGTTGCGCGGCAAGACGGTTGTAAGCATCGTCCCTTGAGGTAAAACGAATTTCTTCTACCGGGCTGAAATTGGTAATCTTGCGCACCAGCTGAGCCTGCATTTCCAGAACAGGTTCTTCTTCAAGGTAAATGGTAAGCCGCAGATCGTCACCGAGTTTTTCACCTGCTTTGATCATATTTGTATAAATCAAAAAGAAAAAAGAAAATATCAAGACAGACAGACTTACAGTCAGCAGTGTCATGAACTGGGTTGGCCAGGTCTTTTGCAGGTTGCGGCTTGTCTGTACAAATATGGTGCTAAAAAATTTCATGGCATATTATTCATCGTAGATATAGTTCTGTCTGCCTGTGGCAAAATACGGCCGCTATGTAATTCTAGGACGCGGTGATCAGATTTTCGATAAATACTCTCATCATGTGTTGCAATAATTATAGTTGTGCCCGAATGATTACACTGCTCAAACAACTCCATTGCAAGCTTGGTAGTTTTGGAGTCAAGATTGCCGGTGGGTTCATCAGCAAGGATAAGTGTCGGTGAGTTTGCCACCGCTCGGGCAATGGCAACACGCTGCTGTTCTCCTCGGGAGAGTTTTCCAGCCAAAGCATCGTGTTTATGCTCAAGTCTTAGTTTCTGCAGCAACTCAATAACCCTTTTCTTTATGGTCCTGATGTTGTGGTAGGCAACCTCCATGGCCATGGCAATATTCTGAGCCACTGTTCTGTCAGACAGAAGTTTGAAATCCTGGTATGCCATACCAATCTGTTGCCGGAGTCTCGGTATTTCATTTCCCTTTATGCGGTTTAAGTCCTTGCCTGCTACCTCGACCAAGCCTTTGTCAGGATGTTCAATGCCGCATATCAGTTTCAGTAATGTTGTTTTTCCGGCACCGCTCATACCAGTCAGAAAAAGCATTTCACCGTAAGGAACGGACAATGAAATATCCTCCAGTGCAACTACATCAGGAGGATATACTTTAGTTGCCCTGACAATCTCGATTATTGGTTTATTGGCTGGTTTTGTATCCATGAGGTTGAGATGGACGAGAGAGGAATTAGCTATGGACTGGAAAAATGAAATTCTGCATTCTATTCTATCTTGTAAGGAAAATTCTTTTAGCTTCCAATACGTTATACCAGAACTGAATATATTTCTCTATTACTATTACCAAGTTCTGTCAAGCTCAATCAAAGGTCCTATTTTATGATTTTTGAAAAAATTTCATAGGCTTGCTCTATAACAGCAGCGTCTTCAGCCAGTTCAAGATAAGATTTGCCGCTCAACTCCTGCTGTATCAGTTGGTCACTGCTTGACAGAATTCCTGCCAAAGGAAGATCCGTACTGTCCGTGGTTTCTTTTATCTTGGCATACAACTCATCGGGCAGAGGTGAAGGTGTACGATTCACTATCAGATACTTTTCCTTAATTTCTATTTTCAAAGGCTTGGTAAGTTCGGATATTCTCTTGGCCGTTAAAATTCCACGGGCTGAAGGATCAGAAATAACAAGTAAAACATCAATTGTTCGCAGGTTCATTCTGCTCAAATGTTCCATGCCTGCTTCATTATCCACCAGAATATATCTGTAGTTATCAGCCAGTTTGTCCATGGTCATGGCAAGATGCTGGTTGGCAGCACAGTAACAGCCGGGGCCGTCAGGCTGCCCCATTACCAAAAGATCAAACCCTTTGGCCTCAACCAGGGCCTGATGGACCTTCATTTCCATGAACTGATCCCTGGTAATATGGGTTGGGATATCGCCCTTCAAATCTCTGCGTATTTCGCCGAGAGTGAGATCAACATCCATGTCCAAAAGCTCGTTTAAATTGGCATTGGCATCAGCGTCCACAGCCAGTATTGGGGTGAGGTCGTTGTGCAGCATATAGTTTATGAGCAGGGCGGATATAGTTGTTTTACCGGTACCGCCTTTTCCTGCCATGGCAATTACTTTAGGCATTTGTTCCTCTTATTATTAATTTGGTTATGTAGATTTACGTTGTTCGTTGTCTTAATAGATAACTGAAAATGTTTATTAAATCTGAGCCTTTTATTATAAGCCTGGGTGATTATATTAGTCCGTAGTTTTGTTGTCAAACTGTAAACCCGGATTATTCATAAGTATTTATAGAATAAAATATATTCGTGATTAATTCTTAATTGGTTTGGTGATAAGACAAAATACCCGGGTGAGGATTGAAAATGTAAGCCCTGGCACTAGCTACAGGGAAGGGAATTTAACCCTTGCAACTTGCATATTAACTGGTATTTTAGCGGCAACGCGTCATTAAATCAGTTTACTTTCAAAAGTGACAAGAGTGTAATGATATTCGCAGTCCTTAAGCGGACCAGATAAAATCTACGAAACTGTGATTTAATAATAGTCAGCAGAAATCTTCTTGCGAGTTCATTAATTAATGGACTGAAGTTATAGCAGATATTGAGCAGGTTCTAACACTGTTGGAGTTTTGCTCTACAGCATAATTGTTGGAGAACTGAATGGAAAAAGAAGCTACAAAAATGGACTACAGGGCAACTCTCAATCTGCCCCAGACAAAATTTAAGATGAAGGCGAATCTTTCCCAGAAGGAACCTGAGTTTCTGAAACAATGGGAAAAAGAGGACCTTTATGGACAGATACAGGCTGAGACAAAAGATAAACCGCTTTACATACTTCATGACGGACCTCCATATGCAAATGGCCACATCCATCTTGGCACCGCTTTTAACAAGGTGCTGAAGGACATTATTCTCAAATCAAAACGGATGGCAGGTTTTCACTGCCCCTATGTTCCGGGATGGGATTGCCATGGTCTTCCAATAGAGCATAATGTTGACAAGGAACTGGGAGCCAAGAAAAAAGAAATTCCCATACTGTCAGTCCGCGCTGCCTGCCGGAAGTATGCTGAAAAATGGATCAAAATTCAGAAGAATGAATTTAAGCGTCTTGGA
>CP070776.1:1342012-1344860 GCA_020346205.1 Deltaproteobacteria bacterium | reverse complement strand
ATGAACCTTGCAGCTGCAATCGGGACCGACCAGGACAATATCAATATAAAGGCTACAACAACTGAAGGTATGGGGTTTGAGGGTAAAGAGGAAGGCATATCTGCCTATGCTGTTGTTCTTCTTAAGAATCAGTTAAGTTGACGGGCCTGACTTCACTGCAAAGAATATATTCTTTCCACCGTATGAATTGCTCCTTTCCGGGTAAGGGTGCTGGAATAGAGCTTAAAGTCTTCCACCTGAAAAGGTTCCTGGCTGAAAAGTCCATTGCCGGAGAGAAAATTTGCTATTTTTTGCACCGGGCTCTTTTTCAAACGGGCAAGAGTGATGTGCGGTGAAAATTTTCTGCCTTCAGGCTCGACACTGGCCCGTAACAGTGCAGAATCAATTTTTTTTCTCAGAAGCTGCAATGGTTCGCTTTTATCAAGACCGACCCAGAGAACCCGGGGCTCACCCCTAGGCGGGAAATACCCTACACCCTTAAGCTGAAGACTAAATGAAGAGAGATGTACTCCTGCCAGTATATTTTTTATGTCATGGAAAAGAGCACCATCCACTTCACCAATAAAGCGGACAGTGAGGTGCAGTTGTTCAGAGGCAACCCATTTTGCACCAGGGATGCCAAATGACATTAACTCCAGATTTTTCTTTATTATTTCGGGTAGATCAACAGCGATGAATAGTCTAGGCATATTTAAATTTTGAGTTATTAATTTTTATTGAACCCGATTATGTTTTGTTCATAAGGTAAAAAATTCAAAATCCTTCAGTAGAAGTATACCATGAAAATACACGATGAAAATAGCAAACCAATCCGATGGAACCCTGTTTGGGACAAAATAGATACCATCTTACTGGATATGGACGGCACTCTGCTTGACAAACATTTTGACGATTATTTCTGGGAACACTATGTTCCTGAAATTTTTGCAAAAAAAAACGATTTAACACCCCTGGAGGCCAGAAAAGAACTTCTGGCACGCTACAAGAGCATAGAAGGAACTCTGGCATGGACTGACCTTGATTATTGGTCGGAAAAACTGGGTCTGGATATCCCTGCCTTGAAACTCAAGATCAACCATCTTATCCAGGTGCATCCTTTTGTTATTGATTTTTTACAGTTCAGCAGAAATTTAAATAAAAAAGTGCACCTTGTGACAAATGCTCACAGCAAGACACTTGATATCAAGATGCGTAAAACGGAACTCGGATCCTATTTTGACCGTATTGTCTGCTCACAGGATATAGGCCTTCCTAAAGAAGAGCCCAGGTTCTGGGAACGGCTTGAATCTTTACTCGGCTTTGATAAACAGCGGACCCTTTTGGCAGATGATAATGAAAATGTTCTGCAGGCAGCCAAAGCCTATGGTATGGGGGTGCTCATTTTTGTTGCCAGGCCAAGCAGCAGGGCACAAGTCCATTACTCGGATCAATTCTCATCCATAGTCTATTTTAAAGAGCTGATAGTTTAATTTCTGTTCAGATACTAAACTAATCAAGAAGGCAGGATTGTCCTGAAAGTAATAAATATTTCTATTAAGAGGCGAGAATGACTCCAGAGGAAATGCGACAGAAGGCAATTGATCTATTCAAAAAACGGTTTCACTGAAGCCAGGCAGTCCTTGCCGTGTGCCAGGAAAAATTAAACATGAAGGACGAGTCTGCAGTGAAGGCAGTCGGTGCATTCGGAGGAGGTATTGCCGGTTCCGGGAGTGTGTGTGGAGTTTTATTGGGCGGGATTGCAATGATCTCAAGTATGTACAGCAGAGGCAACCTTGATGAAAAAGAAAACCCACGTATGTGGGCCTTGAGCAATAAATTCTTAAAAAAATTTGAAGAATTGGCAGAACCATATGATGGCATGAACTGCCGTGACATTGCAGCTGTTGACTGGAAAGACAGGGATGCAGTCAAAGAGTTTTACTCAAACCCTGATAGTAACCGTAAGGAATGTATCAAGCTAGTCGGAGAAGCAGCATATATTTTGGGGGAGCTTTTAGAACTGGAAGCAGAAAAACGTAAAGCTGAAAAAAAGCCTTAAATGTTGCCCTGGAGATAGAGAACCTGATAGGTCACCTTGCAGGAGCCAAGGTTTTTTTCAAACCACTCATCAAGCATCTTTACGCGTACCGGTGTCAGCGGCTGTTGCATTTTTTGCCTCCAGCCTGAAGTGCCGGTCTTTTTAATATGCAGCAGGAGATCGTGTGCCGACTCATACTGTTTTGTAATTAGCTCTTCTTCTGCTCTGCCATCTTGAAAATTACTGTTTAAAGCGTTCTGCAGTTGTTCCTCTTGGGGAAACGCCTGTGCTGCGATACCTGCTGCAAGGGTCTGAATGGCATGCAGGCCTTTATCCAGTTCTTTCAGGCTTTCCGGCCCGAAAATCGAGCAGAACATACTGCCACCAGGAGTCAATATCCGCGCTATATGATACAGGGCATTACCGATATTAGAAAACCACTGCAGGGAGCCGTTGCTAACCACAAGATCAAAAGACCTATGGGCGGTTTTTTCAAGAAATTGCTCCCCCTCAGCACAGACAAATTCAATATTGTTATTATTCAATTTTGACTGAGCCCTGGCTATCATCTCAGGTGAAAAATCAAGGGCAACTATCTTAGCCGCTGGAAAACGCTCTGCCAATAGTGAGGTAAAATTGCCGGTACCGCAACCAATCTCCAATATCGTATTGACATAAGACTCTTTTTGCACCCGAATAAGTCTTGCTGCCAGTCTCCTGGCAACCTCCATCTGGACTTTGGCAAAGTTATCGTAGGAATCTGCGGCCCTGGAAAATTTTACCTGAATAACCTGTTTTCTTAGCTCATGCTGCAACGAACAATCTTCATGC
>CP070776.1:1338412-1341912 GCA_020346205.1 Deltaproteobacteria bacterium | reverse complement strand
GGGTTTTGCATTTGACCATATAGGCTGGTCCAACCTTTTTGCAAACGGCAATAATTACGTGACATTCAGCATCATGGGAATGCTGATCGTATTTGCCGGCCTGACCTTTATAAGCATCTACATTACCTTGCTTCCTAAAATCCTGGATATTCCCAACCGGATGAGAAAAGACTCGGATGAAACAAAAGAAACCGAGGCTGAATTAACAGAAACGAAAGACTCTGAAATGCTGCTGGCCATTGCAGTAGCTCTGCATCTTGACCAGACCGGCAGCGGCAGCTATGAAAAAATCACCTGGAAGCGTCCCGCAGGCATAGATTCTTCATGGTTGACCGCCGGCAGGATGCGGGGACTGGCTGTGCGCCACCACCTTCCTGACCGCAGGAGTTAAGAGGCAGAACCATGCGCAAATATGACCTGACCATAAACAGTAAGGACTATGAGGTAATTGTAAAAAAAGTTACCGAGACTGAAGCCCTCGTTGAAGTCAATGGCCAGGAGCACACTGTTTCCATTAACCAGATTCAGCAGCTGGTCCTGCCCGAGACTGTTCCGAAACCGCCACCCCAAGAGGTGACAAAACCAAGTGCTGCAGCTTCTGGGCCAAGCCCTGCAGCAGCACCTTCCGAAAATAACGTCATTGCACCCATGCCGGGCCAGATTAAATCTATTTTTGTACGTGAAGGTGACAAGGTAAAAGCAGGACAGAAACTGCTTATCATGGAAGCTATGAAGCTGGAAAACAAACTTCCTGCCACACGTGACGGGGTTGTGAAAAATATCCTGGTACGAGATGGTGACATTGTCAGCCAGGGCCAGGAACTCATCATTATCGGCTGATTCATTGGAGATACTCTGTGAGTTTTGAGAAATTTCTATATAATACAGGTTTCGCCAATCTTGAAATAGGCAACGTGGCAATGATCCTGATCGGGATCATATTCATATACCTGGCTGTAGTAAAAGATTATGAACCCCTGCTGCTTATTCCCATCGGCCTCGGCATAATTGTGGGTAATGTGCCGCCCATCAAAGGCATGCTCCTGGGAGTCTATGACGATGGCAGCGTCCTGTATTATCTTTATTTTGGGGTGACAAAGGGTATTTACCCGCCCTTGATCTTTCTCGGCATTGGGGCAATGACTGATTTTTCTACAATGCTTTCCAACCCTAAACTTATTCTTCTTGGTGCAGCAGCCCAGATCGGCATTTTCTTAACATTCATGGGCTCATTATACCTTGGATTTACTCCAGCCCAGGCCGGCTCCATCGGTATCATTGGCGGTGCAGACGGCCCCACCGCCATATTCCTTTCCTCCATGCTTGCACCCGAGCTTCTTGGTCCAATTGCTATTGCTGCTTACTCGTACATGGCCTTGGTCCCGGTCATTCAGCCGCCGATCATGTACCTCTTCACCACCGAAGAGGAGAGAAAAATTCATATGAAGCCCCCAAGAGTGGTTTCCAGAAAAGAAAAGATCATATTCCCTGTCGTGGCCTTTTTGATCTGTGCCATGATCGCTCCCGGCTCCATTGCCCTGCTTGGCATGCTTTTCTTTGGCAACCTCCTGAAGGAAAGCACGGTTACAGACCGGCTGGCAACTTCGGCCCGGCATGCCCTAATCGATATTGTTACCATTCTGCTTGGATTTACCGTGGGTGCAAGTACCCAGGCCCAGACATTTCTGACCCCCTATTCCGTCTTTATCTTCGGGCTCGGAGCCCTTTCCTTTATTGTTGCCACCACGGGGGGTGTGCTCTTTGCCAAGTTCATGAATCTTTTCTTAAAGGAGAAAATAAATCCCCTTATTGGTGCGGCCGGTGTTTCGGCAGTACCTGATTCAGCCCGGGTTGTCCAGATGGTTGGCCAGAAGGAGGACCCCAACAATTTCCTGCTCATGCATGCCATGGCTCCCAATGTAGCAGGCGTAATCGGCTCAGCTATTGCTGCAGGTGTTCTTTGGTCTGCTCTGGGAAAATTTTAGCATTGCACCTGTGGTTCAATAATTGAGAATCAATCTTGACTAATACATTTTTAACGTTACAATCTGACCTGCTTTGCGAATCATACATTTTTATGACTGGTAGTTAATATGAAAAATTTAAAACTTGGGGAATTTGAGATTTACTGGCTCAACGGAGGCGAATTTGAGCTGGACGGCGGAACGATGTTTGGTGTTGTTCCAAAAGTTCTCTGGTCAAAAAAATATCCTGCAGATTCAGATAACGTAAGGGATGACGACAATTATATCAAACTACTCAACTATCCTCTACTGATCAAAACACCTGATTCCCTGGTTTTAGTGGAAACCGGTCTTGGCAATAAATTGACCGAAAAACAGAGACAGATCTTTCGCGTCATAAAAGACTGGGACCTACCTGCAGAACTTAATAAACTAGGGTTCACGCGGCAAGATATTAACTATGTCATTCTGACCCATTGTGATTTCGATCATGCCGGCGGCATAGCTATGTATAACGATGATGGAGAAGAAGAGCTAACCTTTCCCAATGCCAAGCATATTGTCCAGAAACTTGAATGGGAAGATGTTATGCATCCCAATATAAGGTCAGAGAATACTTACTGGTCTCAAAACTATTCCAAACTGAAGGATACGGACAACCTGCATCTGGTTGAGGGGGACTACACCGTTTGCGAAGGAGTAGAAGTTCAGCACACCGGCGGCCACACCAGGGGGCACCAGGTCGTCAGGATCCAGTCAAATAAAGATATAGCCTATCATCTTGCTGACCTGCTACCGACCCATGTCCATTTCAACCCCCTTTGGATCATGGCCTATGACAACTTTCCCATGGAGGTCATTTCCCTCAAAGAAAAGTATGAGACCAAAGGTATTCGGGAAAACGCCTGGTTCACATATTATCATGATCCCTCCATGCATGCCTGCAAGTTTGACATCCAAGGACATGTGGTCAAGGAATTTGCTACTGAATTTACCAAAAAAACTATTTTACAAAAAGATGATATACCGGTTCAGGATCTCAATGTCCGAAAAGACAAAAAGGTTACCCTCAGCTGTCCCGACTGCCTTTTGGTGCGTGAAATATCTGTTGATAAATATACAGGCCGCAAACACTTCCTGACAGTCAATTGTCCCTGCGGAACTACATACGGTGTTAATCTTAACTTCAGAAAACATTATCGCAAGGATGTATCCATTGGCGGCTACTATACCTCTGAAGATGATGCTGATGATATCGGCTGGGCTGATGCAGGTAATGTCCCAACGGTGCCGATCAATTGCCGGATCAAGAATATTTCCATGGGAGGTCTTGGTTTCACAACTTTAAGCCGGATGAGGGTACAGGTTGGTGACAAGCTCAAGGTCAAGTTCACCCTTGATAAGGTACCCCCGGAAATCGTCGAAAAAGAAGTCATTGTCAGGACGATACAGGATGACTACATTGGCTGTCAATTTGCTCAGGAGTCAGGTTACACGGACAGGACTCTTGGTTTTTACCTGATGAAGTAATTCACT
>CP070776.1:1332663-1338312 GCA_020346205.1 Deltaproteobacteria bacterium | reverse complement strand
TCAGTTTACAGCCAGAAAAATACACCTTGAATGTATCTGCCATGGGTACAGTTATTCCTGCCCGGGAGATTTCCCTGGAGTCGCAGGTAGCCGGTGAAGTTGTTTACCTGCATCCGGAATTTACTGAAGGAGGAATGCTTCCCAAGGGTTCAAAAATACTTGAGATCAACCGAAAGGATTATGAACTGGCAGTGCAGCAGAAAAAAAGGGCTCTGTCAGATGCTGAGTATGCCTTGAAGCTGGAACTGGGTCACCAGGATGTGGCGCGCAAAGAATGGGACCTTCTCTACGGGGATCAGAAAACAGATGAGGTGGAAAGCGAACTTGCCTTACGTAAACCGCACCTGGAAAAAGCCCAGATGGATATTACCGCCGCTAAAGCCGAATTGGAACAGGCCAATATCAATCTGAAAAGAACGACTCTTACTGCACCGTTTAATGTCCTGGTCTTAAGCAGGCACGTTAACCTGGGCTCACAGGTTACCTCCCAGGAAAGGCTGGCTGATCTGGTGGGAACTGATTCCTACTGGGTACAGGTTTCCCTGCCTGTTGAAAAGTTGCGGTGGGTTAGGGTGCCAAATGGTCAAGGCGATTCCGGCTCGCGTGCCAGAATAATATACCGGGGGGATTACGTTTTGGAGGGCCGGGTTGTCAGGTTGCTGCCCGACCTGTCAAAAGAGGGGCGCATGGCCCGTTTGCTTCTTGAAGTGGACGATCCTCTTGGCATGCAGGCAGAAGATAAAAAAAGGCCCATGCTGCTGATTGGAGAATATGTCCGGGTTCAGATAGAAGGAGAGGAGTTGGACAATGTATACCGGATCCCTCGGTCGGCTCTGCGTAATGACAATGAGGTCTGGCTTGTTGATGATAAGAGCAAACTGGTGATACAGAGTGTCAAAACAATCTGGCGGGAGGAAGATTCGGTGGTGGTGCAGGACGGCTTCAAACCAGGGCAACATCTGCTGGTATCAGATTTGGCTGCTCCGGTTGCAGGTATGCCTGTAAGGATTGAATCAGAGGATAAAAAACAGCAGAAAAGTAGGTCAAAATAAAGCTGCATGGAAAACCCTGATCAAAAAAAAGCCCACAAACGAGGGCCCATAGCCTGGATGGCCGGACGTTCCGTCACAGCAAATCTCCTGATGCTGGTGCTGCTTGTCGGCGGTTTTGTCATGGCCCAGAATATCGGCAAGGATGTGTTCCCGGATTTTGAACTGGACCTGGTCACCATCACGCTGATCTATCCAGGCGCCAGTCCTGAGGAAGTTGAACGGGGAACCATTCTGGCAGTCGAAGAGGCTATCCAGGACATTGAAGGGATCGAGGAGTTGACCGCCACGGCCCGTGAGGGGTCTGGGACAGTTACTGTAGAGGTCATTGAAGGGGAAGATGTCTCAGAGGTAGCCCAGGAGATCAAGAATGCCGTAGACAGAATCTCATCTTTTCCTGATGATGTCGAAGATCCAAGGGTTACGGTACCGAGCCGCAGGCGTTATGTGGTTTCTCTTGCCCTGTATGGAGATCAGTCCGAAGCGGTTCTGCGGGAAATGGCTGAAACGGTGCGAGACCGTCTTCTCATGGACCCGGAAATCTCCCAGGTGGAACTGACCGGTATCAGGGATTATGAAATAAGCATTGAAATTCAGCAGCAGGTCCTGCGTTCTTACGGTCTGACCCTGGACCGGATTGCAAGTATCATTAGGCGGGCCTCGGTTGATGTGCCGGGAGGTGCTATCCAGACAGAGGGCGGCGACGTGCTGGTACGGGTCACCGAGCGGCGCGATGTGGGTAAGGAGTTCAACAAGATCCCGATTATTTCGACCCCAGAGGGCACGGAAGTATTTCTTGAGGATATTGCTGTCATCAGGGACGACTTTGAAGATACGGACCGCTTTGCCACCTTTAACGGTCAACCGGCAGTTATGCTTGAGGTTTACAGGATTGGGGAACAAACCCCTATCTCGGTTTCTGATGCTGTGCATAATCAGATGGACGATATAAACAGCATCCTGCCTGAAGGCTTGACCCTGGTAACCCGCAATGACCGTTCGGAGATTTACCGCCAGCGGCTCAACCTGATGCTGCGTAACGGCTACCTTGGTTTGGGGCTGGTTTTTATCCTGCTGGCGCTTTTTCTCGAGATACGGCTGGCGTTCTGGGTCAGCCTGGGCATTCCCATTTCATTTCTCGGCAGTTTTCTTTTTCTGCCGGTATGGGGCACAACCATCAACATGGTGTCCATGTTCGCCTTTATTGTCACTCTGGGAATAGTGGTGGATGATGCCATAGTAGTGGGTGAAAATGTCTATTACAACCGCCAGCAGGGTATGGGGTGGCTTGATTCGGCAATAAAAGGGGCGCGGGATATTGCCATGCCGGTGACCTTCAGTGTGCTCACCAACATGGTGACCTTTATGCCGCTTTTTTTCGTGCCCGGTTTCATGGGCAAGATATTCAAGGAGATACCCGCTGTGGTGGTGACGGTCTTTTTCATCTCACTGATCGAAAGCCTGTTTATCCTGCCTGCCCACCTGGCCCATACCGGCAAAAGGAGCGAAGCCGGAATTTTTGTAAAGCTGCATGAATGGCAGCAGCGCTTCAGTGGCTTTTTTCTCCGTATGATCCATACCCGTTATGGTCCGTTTCTTTCACTGGCTTTGCGTTGGCGTTACATATCCTTTTCAGCCGGCCTGATGATCCTGCTGCTGGCCTTTGGTTATATCAAGAGCGGCCGCCTGGGGTTTGAGCTCTTTCCGAAAATGGAATCAGATTATGCTGCTGTTACGGCAAACCTGCCTTTTGGTACCTCGGTCAACCGGACCCTGGAGGTGAAGCATAAACTGGTTGAGGCAGGTAAGGCAGTTGTTGAGCGCAACGGCGGCGACCAGCTTATTGAGGGCATTTATGCCTCGGTGGAAGGCAGTCAGGCCAGGGTTCGCATATACTTGACGCCTCCCAAGATCCGTCCCATATCCACAGCAGAAATGACCCGGCTGTGGAGAAAAGAGACCGGTGAAATAGCCGGGCTTGAGTCAATCAAGTTTGAATCCGATGCCGGTGGTCCCGGAAGGGGCGCAGCCATATCCCTCGAATTAAGCCATCGGGATATTAATGTGCTGGAGTATGCCAGTGCTGAACTTGCGGCAGCCATGGAGTATTTTCCCAATGTAGAAGACATTGATGATGGTTTTGCAGCCGGCAAGCAGCAGATAGATTTTAAGATCCTGCCGGAAGCCCAGAGTCTCAACCTGCATGCTGCTGACATCGCCCGACAATTGCGCCAATCCTATTACGGCGCCGAGGTGCTCCGGCAGCAGCGCGGCCGTAATGAGGTCAAGGTCATGGTCAGGCTTCCCAAAGAGGAGAGGGTCTCGGAGTTTTATCTTGAAGAAATGATTCTGCGGACCCCGGATGGCGGTGAGGTGCCCCTGCAGGAAGCTGTTACCCTCGAGAGGGGCAGGGCTGATACCAGTATTGAGCGGCGCAACGGCAGGCGGGTGATTACAGTTTCTGCTGACGTGCGGCCCAGGAGCCAGGCTGTGCAGGTCATAGAAGCACTGAACAAGGATATTATCCCTGAACTGAGTGATCGTTATCCGGGCTTGAGTTTCAGTTACCAGGGCCGGCTGGCTGACAGGACGGAAAGTATCCAGAGCCTTCTTCGGGGCTTGATGATTGCCCTGATCATCATTTATGCCATGTTGGCCATCCCATTGAACAGCTATATTCAGCCCATGGTTATTATGCTGGCAATCCCGTTCGGCCTGGTTGGCGCAGTCATCGGGCATATGATAATGGGCTACAGCCTCAGTGTACTCAGCCTCTTTGGGATTGTGGCCCTCTCCGGAGTTGTGGTCAATGACTCGTTGGTACTTATTCATTTTGCCAACAAACGCTGCCAAACAGGTATTGTACCAATGAATGCCATCCATGATGCAGCAATTCTCCGTTTTCGACCGATCATGCTTACAACCCTGACCACGTTCGGCGGATTGGCACCGATGATCTTTGAGACTTCACGCCAGGCAAGGTTTCTCATCCCCATGGCCGTTAGCCTCGGCTATGGCATTCTCTTTGCCACAGTAATAACTTTGGTCATAGTGCCATCGATATATCTTATTGTTGATGACATCAGAAAGCTGTTCGGAGCAAAGACCTGTCAAGAAGCGCATTCCTCACCTGAAAAACAGAAACCCATTTAGATTTTTGCTAATGCAAGCCTGTAATATTTATAGTGAAAGTTTTTGAATATGAAAAATGTAAAGTTGCCCTCGCGAGACAAGGTGTAAAAAAATATACCAAGGCGAGCTACCCTGTACACTATGGCCGCTATTCTGAAATTGAGTACGGGGAATATCGCTTTTTGTTTAATAATAACGGGGAGGTAAAATATATTATCGGAATCGGTCCGGACTGGCCCCATCCGGCTGAGTGGCTGAAAAGAACTATCGGCAATGACTGGGTCTATTATTCCACCGGCAACTATTATGCTGGAGTGGTCGATTTATTTGGCGAACATTACCAGCCCTGCCCCGCCTATCCAACCAACACCCTGTTCAAGGAAAAACCTTTTGCCCGACAAAGCGTTGCATCGGCATTAGTGCGGTTTGATGAAATCGGTCCTATTGCTCTGAACCTCAGCAAGAAAGAGAACTCCAAATTAGATAAGGAAAAGCAAGATTTTTTGGCCTTGGTTGCCAAGAGCCCTGCAAACCATTTGCAAAAGAAGGCGAGCCGGCTTCACAGGATATTGCAGGCAATGGTCAGCGTGCTGCCTCCTGACTGCAGGCATGTGGACTATGATGTAATACCTTTGATGATCACTGACGGCTGCATGTATAACTGTTCCTTCTGTGAGGTGAAAACAGGCATGGATCTGTCATGCCGTTCCAGGAATGAAATTGAAGAGCAGCTTTATGAGTTGAAAGATTTTTTTGGGACTGACCTGTCTAATTACAATAGCATCTTTCTGGGGCAGCATGATGCTCTCTGTGCTGAATCGGATGATATTATGTATGCTGTTGAAAAGGCTTATGAGATCCTTGATATCAGAAAGTCATACATGCAGGAACCAAAACTTTTTCTTTTTGGCAGCTCTGAGTCATTTCTGCAAAAGGAAGAGCATTTCTGGGAGAGCATGAACTGTCTGCCCTTTTATACCTTTGTGAATCTCGGACTGGAGTCTTTTGATGATGACACTTTGAAATCTCTAAAAAAGCCAGTGAGCTCTGAAGTTATGCACAGAGCTTTTAGAAGGATGCATGAAGTAAACAAACGTTATGAAAACATAGAGGTTACTGCTAATTTCCTCTTGGGTAAGGATTTGCCAGGTAGCCATATAACAACACTTGTTAAGCATATTGGTAATGATATAAAAGGAGTTGCCGGCAAGGGGTGCATATACCTTTCACCGCTGAAAGGCAGCCAAAATACCAAGGAGCTTCTCAACCAATTCAGAGCAATAAAACAAAAAAGCCGTATGCAGACGTTTCTCTATCTTATCCAGAGGTTATGATAAAAACCAATGCCTGAAGCAGTTCATATAGACGGCAGCCTGGGGGAAGGCGGCGGCCAGATCTTGCGAACATCGCTGGCTTTGGCAGCACTCTTGCGGCAGCCCGTGAAGATAGACAACATCAGGGCTAATCG
>CP070776.1:1324161-1332563 GCA_020346205.1 Deltaproteobacteria bacterium | reverse complement strand
GATCAGTATTATTTTTCCGCGCAAAATGCATAACGTCTTGGAAAAGCAGAAACAATAAATTTAACAAAATATACGAAGCAGGGTGATTGAAAATGAAAAGCACGCTATTCAAGCGACAAACCGACGTTGCAAAGTGTAGAAAAAAATTGTTTGTACGCTTACGAGAGAGCATGCCTGTTCCGATTGTACTACTCGTTTTTCTTTCAGTGGGAACCTTGGCGGGAATTGGTTTTTTCCTGAAAAGTGTGACTTTGCAGGATCAGGTTGCAAGGTTTGAAGCTGAAAACGGTCAGTTCTCTGAATTGCAGACATTGAGAATGAGCAATGAATGGTTGAAAAACAGGGTGGCGACTCTCCAGGAGGAAAAAGCAATACTCCTCGATAATGCAGTGGCTGACCTGAACAAGAAAAGCAGAATTATCGAATCTATCCTCAGCAGTGTCGGGGTCGATATCCTGATCCAGGAAAGCAGCAAGAACAGTGGCGGCCCGTTTACAAGTTCGCCTGCTGGGACCAGGGATGAACTTATCTTGCGTACAGACAGGTACCTGGATACCCTGCAGGATGTACCCCTGGGAGCTCCTGTTCCAGGGGTTATGACCTCGAGATTCGGCTGGCGCACTGATCCGATAAATTCAAAACGTGCTTATCACAGAGGGGTAGATATCAGGGGCAGGATGGGCACAGAGGTGAAGGCTACGGCTGACGGAAAAGTTATAAGGCAGTTGTATGACAAGGGCGATGGCAATTTTGTATTGATTGACCATGGCAACGGCTTCAGGACCAAGTTCGCTCATTTAAAGAAAAGCCTGGTCAAGAAAGGTGATCTGGTCACCCGGGGGCAGGTAATAGGCCTGGTCGGCAACAGCGGCAGGAGCACAGGCCCCCATGTGCATTATGAGATACATTACGATGACAAGATAGTAAATCCAACCAGGTTTGTCAGAATTAATAAATACCTGAAAAGATATCTGAAAAAACTAGAGTCCAAGAAGAATAGCTAGCCAACGGGAGTTCACCTCAAGTTATATACCGGGAGCAGGATCATGGTAATGGGAACAAAAGATCGGATTGAAAGTATTGAGCCCTCAGGCGAAATATATACCTGCCCAGCCTGCGGCTATACGGACGGCTTCCATGTCTCCTTCAAAGTTCATGAAAATAAGGAAGATGCGGATATTTTCCTGATCTGTCCTAATTGCCACAGCCGTTTTGAACTTGGCTGGCAGGTAAGCCTCAAAAAAGATTAATGCCTAACAAAATTCTTTATTCTATTAATTGAACATATCAATCCATTAAGCCCCCCCCTATCCCTACTGAAATATCTTGCTTTCCTTGCTGTTTTTGGTAATAAATAGTCATTCTTTCAGAAAAAAAGTGATTGACCATAGGGGAGTTGCTCGTAAGTAAACAAGCAAACAGGAGGATGGATTATGAACTTTAATGTTGACGCGGTTACGGCTTGGATCTCAATTTATTCTATTAAGATTGTCGGTGCCCTGCTGATCTTTATAATAGGAAAGTGGCTGGCACGTAAAATTGCCGATCTTTTTTCTAGGTTAATGGCAAAAAACAATGTAGATGTGGCAGTCATCGGATTTGTAACTAACCTGTCCTATTATGCTCTGCTCGTAGTGGTTATAATTGCCGCCCTCGGCAATCTCGGTGTTAATACAACATCATTCCTGGCCATTGTCGGTGCTGCCGGCCTGGCAGTAGGTCTGGCGTTAAAGGATTCGCTGTCTAACTTTGCAGCCGGCGTCATGCTGATCATGTTCCGCCCTTTTACTGTGGGTGATGTTGTCTCTACTGCAGGTGTTACTGCCAAGGTTGAAAAAATAACTATTTTTAATACACTGTTCTGCACGCCTGATAATCAACTGGTTATCGTGCCCAATAATAAGATCATCAGCGATATCATTACCAATATCAATGCCAAGGATACACGCAGGATAGATCTGGTGGTCGGCATCAGCTACAGCGATGATATGGCGCAGACCAAGGAAATCCTCGAAGGCCTGGCAAAAGAGGATAGCCGAATTTTGGAAGATCCGGCGGTCACCATTGCGGTTGCTGAACTGGCTGACTCCAGTGTCAACCTGGTATTTAGGCCCTGGGTTAAAACAGAGGACTACTGGGCTGTCAAATTTGACCTCACCGAGAAGATCAAGACCTCGCTTGATGAAGCTGGCATAAGTATCCCGTTTCCTCAGCAGGATGTACATCTTTTTGTCGAGAAGGAGGAAGCTGCCCAGGTTATGTAATCTGCTTGCAAAACTTTATTGACACTGGTGGCCCGAGTACCTATACATAATAATTGAAGCAGCAATGCCTTAACATTAGGAATGATAATGCCTCAATAAAAAGCTGAAATTTGATTATAATAAATATAGAACCCCTCAGCTTATGGCTGCAGGGGTTCTATTTTTGTAGAAGTGAAACGAAAAAAGAGATATGGGAACTTTCGCAGTTTCTCATTACATAACTTGAAAGATGAAGGTCATAACCAGGAGAGAGACATGACACAGGCAAAAGACGGGGATACAGTAAAAATTCATTATACAGGCAGGCTACAGGACGGCACAGTATTTGATTCATCCAACGATCGTGAGCCACTGCAGTTTAATATCGGCAGTGGTCAGGTTATTGCTGGTTTTGAGGAAGCAGTTACCGGTATGACAGTTGGTGAGAAAAAGACATCCCAGATCCCCTGCGAGAAAGCATATGGGGAACGGAATCCAAGTATGGTGATGGTGGTTGACAAAAAACATGTCCCGCCTGAAATAAATCCTGAGGTCGGGTTGCGGCTGCAGGTGGGTGCTCCGGATGGTCAAATGCTTGCCGTTACCATTGTTGAGATAGGTGATGAGAATATTACTCTTGATGCAAATCCACCCCTGGCAGGAGAGGACTTAACCTTTGATATTGAACTGGTGGAAATCGTCTAATCCCGCCGGGGAAATACATTGACACTTACAGAGTGCACGGGTACTTTAGTGTCCGAAAACAGGTGGTCTGCCTTACAAGACTGGGCAGACCAGATATTGCAAGTCGATCGACCTGAAAAATTATTATGCCAGTTTACGAATATACAGCACTGGACCGGGCCGGGAAAAATATAGCCGGGATTATTGATGCCGACAGTACTGTAGCTGCCCGGCAGAAATTGCGGGCTTCCGGGAAATATCCTGTTCAGGTTAAGGAAACTACAGCAAAGGCAAAATCTGAGGCAGCTGCAGGCTTATCACTGCCATCAATTTTCAACAGAGTAACACCTGATGATATTCATGCCCTAACCCGTCAGCTTGCCACACTGCTGAATGCAGGCATACCTTTAGTTGGAGCTCTTGATGCGCTCATGGAGCAGACAACGAGCCCTGCTTTAAAGAAGATCATCGCCCAGATCAAGGAATCAGTCAACGAGGGTAATAGCCTGACGGTTTCCCTGTCAAAGCATCCAAAACTTTTTTCAAATATTTATATAAACATGGTAAGGGCCGGAGAGGCATCCGGTTCCCTTGATGTTGTACTGGAAAGGCTGGCCGAGTTCGGTGAGCACCAGCAGGTACTGAAGGGGCGTTTTCAAGCGGCATTGGTGTATCCAATTTTTATGGCTATAATCGGTGCAGGGGTTCTGTTTTTTCTTCTGAGTTTTGTAGTGCCGAACCTTACGCGGATATTTACGGAAATGAAGCAGGTTCTGCCTCTTCCCACCACAATACTTATCTGGTTCAGTGACTTTATGCGTTTATACTGGTGGACAGTAGCACTGCTGATAGCGGCGGTAATTCTTGGCATAAAAGAATTTATTAAAAGACCAAAGGGCCGATATATGTGGGATACAATGAAGTTGCGCCTCCCGGTTATTGGGCAGATCAACAGGAAGATAGCCCTGTCACGGTTCGGCAGGACCCTTGGTTCTTTACTGCAAAGCGGTGTACCCCTGATCACTTCACTGCAGATTGTACGTAATATAGTTAACAATGTTCTGATAGGAGATGTAATAGATGAGGCCATGGAAGATATCCAGGCAGGTAAAAGTTTAAACCTTGCCTTAAGCAGGTCCATCTGGTTTCCTCCTGTGTTTAGGCAAATGGTCTCAGTGGGTGAACAAAGCGGTGACCTTGAAGGAATGTTGCACAAGATTGCAGATGCCTATGAGCGGGAGGTAGAAACAAGGATCACAGGCATGACTGCTCTTATTGAACCGATGATGATCTTGCTGATGGCAGTCGTTGTCGGCTTCATAGTTATTTCAATCCTATTGCCTATTTTTGAAATGAACCAGATGATAGGCTGATCATTGACCTTTGAAAAGATGCAAGAGGTATTGCATGATGTAATATATGGCGATAATATCGTTTTCGTCGTTTTACAATAAGAGCAAAGATAAAATCGAAAGTAATTGTAGACTTTTTTAAATTAGATTCTGTCATATAAAAATTAGAGGAAGACAAAACCATGTTTTACAATAAAAAAAGGTTAGGTAGCCAGGGATTTACCCTGATTGAGATTATGGTTGTTTTAGTGATTCTGGGTGTTCTGGCCGGGCTTATTGTGCCGCGGATTATAGGCCGTCCGGATGAAGCCAGGCGCATGAAGGCAAAGATACAGATACAGAGCCTGGAAACAGCTTTACAATTGTACAAGCTTGACACCGGGAATTACCCTGGCACGGAGCAGGGGCTACAGGCCCTTGTTGAAGCACCTTCGACAGGTGAACTGGCAAAGTCCTGGCGTGAAGGCGGCTACCTTGAAAAAGGCCAGGTTCCCAAGGACCCCTGGGGCAATGAATATGTTTATCTCAGCCCGGGGACACGTGGTGACTTTGATATCATTTCTTACGGCGCAGATGGCACGGCGGGCGGCGACGGCAAGAATGAGGATATAAATAACTGGGATTTGGAGTGATAATACGATTTTTAAGTATTCCGGTATCTCTTTTAAAAGCTTGTTTTACCGGTCCCCCACAAGGTAAGGACTTCTGTTTGCTTCCATTATTAGATTTCCCTCTGATTTTTTGTAAAGAGAAATCTACCAAGGCCAAGGGCTTTACCCTTATCGAGTTGATCGTGGTGCTTGTTCTGCTCAGCCTCATGTTCGGTCTTACGGTGCCCAAATTCCGCCAGGCAATCCTGAGCGACAACCTTGATGCAACTTCTCTGCGCCTCATAGGACTTGTAGAGGATCTGCGGGAGAGAGCGATCAGCGACCAGGTTACCTATATACTCCATCTCGACATACGGGAAAGAAAACTTTGGTTTTTTCCTGCAACCGCATCAGAAGAAGAGCAGGAAACTGCAAAGGACCGGGCGTACCAATTGTCTTCTGATGTTAAAATTGAAGATATTTGGTCCTGGTCAAGAGGAAAACTTTACGATGAGGCAACAATCAACTTCAGCAAAAAAGGCTATATAGAACAATCCATGATCCATTTACAGTCAGAGGATGGACGCCAGTTGAGTCTTGAGTTAACTCCGTTTCTCGGTTCTATAAAAATTCATGATGGCTACGTGGATTTTGACAGAGGATGAAGAATATCCAGGATAGTTTGTTTATGAGTGAGCTTCAACAGATGAGAAAGAACTTCGCGAATAAAGGCTTTACCCTGCTGGAAGTAATGATTGCTGTGGCACTTATTGCCATTGCCCTGACTACCTTGCTGGGCTCCCAGTCGCAGAGCGTGTCCTTTGCAAACAGTGCGAAATTTGAAACCACGGCTGCCCTGTTGGCCCAAAGCAAGATGAGTGAGATGATTTTGCAGGGGCCTGATGCAATTTCCAGTGACAGCGGGGATTTTGGCGATGATTATCCTGGTTATGCCTGGGATGCCACGGTGAGTGATATTTCCATTGAAGGGGTCACCAGTATCTCAGATTATCTGAAGCAGATTGATCTTAAAGTGACCTGGGGCGTTTTCAGTTACAATTTGAGGCTCTTCCATTATGTGGCCGAAAGTAACTAGCAATATCATGCGTATTTATTGCAGGTTTAAATTGGGAAATATTAACAGACATCCAATGAAGTCTATTTGTAAGACAGATAAGGGATTTACCCTCCTGGAAGTCCTGTTGGCTTTTTTTATCTTTTCCATTCTCTTTGTTACCATATACTCCAGCTACTCAGGCTCCTTTAAAACCGTCAATATGACAGAGAGCAGGATGGAGCTTTACCGGAAAGCAGCAATAGTGCTTCAGAGAATCAGTGAAGATCTTCAGTCCAGTTATATCAGTGTTTTGCCGCCAAACTCTTTTGGGCAGCCGGCGGGATACACCCAGTTCCAGGGTGAGGATGGTGACATCAACGGCAAGAATGCTGATACCTTGAGTTTTTTTTCCAGGATCCCGCCACTTTTCAGTGAAGAGGATGAGACAGCCAGTGGACAGCTTATTTCATACAATGTTATCCAGGGAAGTGAAGACAATGAACTGGTTTTACTGCGGGCAGAAAATCCTGAATTTATAGATGAAACTGAAGAGAAGGGTGGGCTTGTTCTTTCTGACGGACTACAGGCGATCAATTTCATCTATTATGATGAAAATGGTGAACCGCATGAGACATGGGATACAGACAGTGAAGAATCCGGCGGTATGCTTCCACGCATGGTATCCGTGTCGCTCGAATATCTAAACTACGAAAACCCGGAAGAACCATTGAAGGTTATGACCAGTGTTGCATTGCCGGTCAATTATATGCCGAGGCTGTAAGGAATGTTTAAGATATTAACAAATAACCGCGGCATGGCCCTGCTGATGACTGTCCTGATCATCAGTCTTATCCTGGTTATTACCTTGCGGTTCAATAGATCAATGCGGTCAAGTCTAACTAACGCTTCGAACCTGCAGGACAATGTTGCCCTCGATTATATGGCAAAATCAATTTTTAATGCTGCCAGGGCGGTTCTCTCAGTAGATGCTGCTGATAATAATTATGATTCTCTGCATGAGGACTGGGCCAACCTTGCTGCAGCCTCCCAGTATTTTTCATATTTCTTTAATCGTGGCCAGGGCGGCATGAATATAACTGACCATTCCGGAAGGCTTCATGTTAACAGCCTGCTCAAGAAAAAAGAAGATGAATGGATAGTGAATGAGGAGCAGAAAAAAGTCTGGATGAATCTTTTAACTGCTGAAGAGTTTGGACTTGATGAAAGTGAGGCAACAGCTATTGTTGAAGCTGTGATCGACTGGATCGATGAGGATGATGAAGCTCTAGGTTTTGGGGGAGCTGAAAGCTCATATTATCAAGGGCTTGAAACTGCCTATGCGCCAAGAAACGGACCCATGGAATTTATGGAGGAATTGCTGCTAATAAAAGGTATCACTTCTGAGCTCTATTACGGCACCGAGGAAATTCCAGGCCTTGCAACCCTTGTGACGCCTTATGGTAACGGAAAGATTAATATTAATACCGCTGATCCTTTAGTACTTGGCGCTCTTTCAGAACAGATTGAGCCTGATATGGTTGAAGGTATGTTGACATACCGGGACTATGAAGATCATGATCTAGGCAACCCAGAGTGGTACAAATCAGCCCCGGGGTTTCCAAGCGATATCGAAATCTCTCCAGATATTATTACTACCTCTAGTGCATATTTTGAGATTTTTACTGAAGTTGTAATGGAGAAAATGAGAAAAAAGGTACGTGGCATAGTGGCACGGGGACCTGGGAGCAGAACAGAGCTAGTATTCTGGAAAGTTGAGTAATATCAAATTGATATATCGATGTTCAATGTTTATTGGCAGGCTGGGAGATATGAATGATTATGGGCACTTTAGTTTTTTCATTAAGTGCATAAAAATATGTAGAGTTTAATTGGTTTAATCAATGATATGCGTTATAATTAAAAGTTTATGTGTTGCGAGAGTCTTAAAGGGTTATGCCTGCTATAGTGCAACCTATTCTTGCTCTAAGCCGGTCATAACCTTTTATTGTAATATTAAGAATGAGTAAACAACCTGTATGCCTCGAACAATAATCGGTCTGGACATAAGCGAAGATACTGTAACTGCAGTGCAGGTGAAAAGCCTGATGCAGGGTTACCAGGTAACTGGTTGCGCTGCTGTGCCTATCACCGAGGCAGGCGGTATTAGTGTCGCCCTGCGTGCGGTATGTGATGAGATAGACCAGAAGGGCACAGCGTGCAATAGTGTTATAGAAGACGGCAAAGTTTCTTTCAGGAGTCTGACTATGCCGTTTACAGACCTCAAGAAAATCAGGCAGACGCTTGTCTTTGAGCTGGAGACCATGACGGCCTCTTCCGTGGACCAGCATCTGGTTGATTTTATAGATGTTGCCCGTACAGGTGCTGAAACCGATCTTATCGCGGCTTCAGTTAACAGGGATTATATTGCAGAACATCTGGCCAATTTTGAAGCCGTTGGGGCAGAACCTGAGATTTT
>CP070776.1:1321161-1324061 GCA_020346205.1 Deltaproteobacteria bacterium | reverse complement strand
ACCCTTTGCTCCCTGCAGTATCTCAATGATACCTGCTCTAGATAGTTGTTGGGCAATTTTAGCAAGAAAGTGCGAAGGGATGTTGCCGTATATAGCCACATCCTGTCGGCTTACCACGTTTTCAGTGCCTCCGTTCTTAGCTAAACACATAACGCAGCGCACCGCGTATTCACCTGCTCTTGTTAACCTCATTGATCGCCCTCGCCCAAACAAGACAATTAAGACATTTTTTGTCTTATATAAAAAATAAAAAAAGATGTCAAGCTAGAAATTGCATTTTTTTATGCATCCCTGCAAAGCAAGCTAGGCCTGAAGTTTTAATAAGGCTTATGAGGTTAAAATGGCCATGACAAGATCTGCGGTGATTGCCATGTCTGAGAGTTTTATGGTCTCCCGGATGGAATGCACCTTGTCCATGCCGGTTGAAAGAATGGCACACTGGACGCCGTAGCCGTTGAAAATGTTTGCATCGCTGCCCCCTCCTGCTACAACATAATCCTGTTCTATGCCAAGTGAGGCAGAAGCAGCCTCGACTCTTTTTATAACATCAGACTCCCTGTCCAATTTCATGACCGGGTAATCGTTTATTATTTTGAATTCTAGCGAAGGTTTTTTCATGACATTGCCTTCAGGATCACTCCAGTTATTTATTTCTTCCTGGAAAACGGACCTGATATGTTCTGTGTGTTCTTCCAGCAGGCTCACCGTGTGGCTCCTGACTTCTCCCTGTACAAGGACTGATTCGGGAATGATATTGGTGGCCGCGCCACCTTCTATTAAACCGATATTGGCTGTGCTCTCCTGGTCAAGTTTTCCAAGCTCGAGTCTGGCAATGGCTTTGGCAGCCAGGTGGATGGCATTGATACCTTTTTCAGGGCTGAGGCCCGCGTGGGAGGCAAGGCCCGTTATTTCTGCAGTAATCCGGTTTGCAGCAGGAGCTCCGACAACCACCCTGTTAATGCCGGAAGAGTCGAGGGCATAGCCTATCTTTGCCTTGATGTTGGACGGATCCAGTGCTTTGACTCCCAACAGCCCAACCTCTTCACAGGTTGTAAAAATGTATTCCACTGGACCATGGGGAATATTTTTTTCCTGCAGGGTGCGCATGACTTCAATGAGGGCAGCAATACCCGCCTTGTCATCGCTGCCAAGCACAGTATCACCGATGGAGCTGAAAACTTCTCCCTCCCGCTTGACCTTAACCCCTTCTGCAGGCAGGACAGTATCCATATGACAGTTAAAAAAAACAGGGTCTTTGTCCAGCCCGCCTTCTGGAAAACGGACAAAGAGGTTGCCGCAGTCAGACCCAGTCTTACTTGCCGAATCATCTTCAAATACTTCTGCCCCCATCTCGGTAAAGAGGGACTTCAGATATGCTGCCACCCTGCCCTCCTTTTTTGAAGGGCTGTCAATTTCACAAAGGGTGGTAAAAACAGAAGCTAGCCGTTCGTAGTCAATAGTCATGGGAGTTCCTTTATCGTTGCAAAATGTTGTCATTTCCTATCAAAACCTTCCCAAGATAGGAAATGATCTTACAGGCTGTCAAGTAAGAGTTTGGCAGAAACGGTGCAATCCTTCGAGCACACAGTCTCTTTTAAAGTCATTTGAGTAAGTGTCAGTCCGAGAAATTTCAATCTGGAGCCATGGCATTTCCACAGCATGTGACCTGGTGATATATCCACCACGGAAGGGTTTGTTGATGGCAGCCTTTTGTTTGAAAACAGCAGAAAAACAGTCTGCCAGGTTCATGATCCATTCCTGGGGGCAGGTACCATCCGCATTGCTGATGCAGACCAGGGGGCGTTCCTGTCCAGGGTCAGGTCCAACAGGAGGACCGACTGCTGACATGGTGTGGCAGTCTATGCCTAGCAAAATTTCTGTATCTGATGCAGCAGCAGTCAATTTTTCATGGTAGGGGAAATAGAAGCTTTTGAGCAGACTCTGGATCATTTCCTCATCAGGGAATTTTGTGTAAACAGGTGCTTTCCAGCTGGTGTGATCCTTGATGACACCGTCACCGCCAATTTGGTCCGGTGGCCGGTTCAGATCAACAACTACCCTGGCAATTTCTGCAGTGATAAACCCCGCGCAGTGTTCCTCCAGGCCATTATAAATTGTAGCGGCACCACCATCTCTGTCAGTAAGTATTTCCTCCGTGCTTAACGCAAAGAAATCCTTGACTTCAGGTGATACTAACTTTCCTGCATGGGGAATAGATATAAATAGGGGGAGTGTCATTTTTCTTTATACCAGATTGAATTACTTATAATTTTACTATATTAAATGACACCTCCTGTCAATTGTCTTTACTTCATTGTCCAACCGTTTTCCTGGCGCCATCTCATGAGCCGCACCCTGCCTGTAGCAGCACTGCTGATAACTGCAGCATAGGGATCACCTTTTACCTGTTGGAAATTTTTAGGAGCAGGGTGGTACAAAATCATTGAGCCGTTATCGCCGCTGGTGCCGTCCGGTTGCCACTTGATATAATTGGGCCCTCCGAATATCAGGCCGTTCTTGCCGGCCAGTTTTGTGCCGGAAGGGGTTTTAGTAGGTCCCCCTTCAGGATACGGTGGCGCTGAGACACAGTCGTAAAACTGCACCTCTTTCCTAAAGAGAACCTCCTTGATTATATCGCCTGTTGCCTCGTCGTTGCAGTCCTTGTCAGAGTTCGTGTCAAGGCAGATCAAATATCCGTCCTTGGCACCCAGGGTAAAATCAATCAGCACATCCTGGTTCCTGTTTACTGCTTCTGAGCGAGCAAAATTGAGATCTGTAAGCAAGGTGAATGCTGCTCCCTTTACTTTTGCCGTCGGGTTGATATACATGTATACAGCTGAGGTTGCCAGTATGCAGACGATCACCATGACAACTGAAAGCTCAACAAGGGTAAAACCCTG
>CP070776.1:1315822-1321061 GCA_020346205.1 Deltaproteobacteria bacterium | reverse complement strand
CGGTCATAATCCGATTGTTACCGAAATGATCTATAAGGCTGCCAATGAATCTGAAATGATTGCCAAGGCAGAGGCTAAGGGAGCTAAAGGCATCAGTCTGGCCGGTCTCTGCTGTACAGGGAATGAACTGCTCATGCGTCAGGGTGTACCCATGGCAGGAAATCACCTCATGACTGAACTGGCCATTGTCACAGGCGCTGTTGAGGCCATTGTTGTTGATTATCAATGTATCATGCCAAGCCTGGTGCAGGCAGCTTCCTGTTATCACACCAAGTTTATCACTACAGCGAACAAGGCAAAATTTACCGGGGCCATCCATTTTGACTTCAGGCCTGAAACCGCCATGCAACAGGCCAGGGAGATAGTTGAGTTGGCGATTGACGGCTATGCAAGCCGTAATATGGATAGGGTGGAAATCCCCGTGGAACCAGTGGAGATCATGACCGGTTTTTCAAACGAGGCAATTCTGGGCGCCCTGGGTGGCAGTCTTGATCCCTTTCTTGATGCGGTCAAAGCAGGCAAGGTAAGGGGCTGTGTCGGTATTGTCGGCTGCAACAATCCGAAGGTGCAGCAGGATTCTGCCAATGTAGGCCTGGCAAAGGCCCTGATAGCCAAGGATATCCTGGTGTTGGCCACCGGTTGCGTTACTACGGCTGCAGGCAAGGCCGGCTTACTGGTACCTGGTGCCATTGAAATGGCAGGTCCTGGCCTCAAGGAAGTTTGCGGCAGCCTGGGCATTCCCCCTGTTGTGCATATGGGCAGCTGTGTTGATAACTCACGCATTATGCAGCTGTGCGCACTTATTGCCGATGCCCTGGGTGTGGACATCAGCGACCTGCCGGTGGGCGCCTCCTCACCCGAATGGTACTCTGAAAAGGCAGCTGCCATTGCCACGTATGCTGTGGCCAGTGGTATCCACGTGCATCTCGGCCACCCACCCAATATTCTCGGGTCGCAGACTGTAACGGACCTGGCATTGAATGGCCTCAAGGGCCTTGTCGGAGCAGTGTTTCATGTGGAGCCCGATCCATTGCAGGCTGCAGAGTTTTTTGACCAGCTTGTTGGAGATAAACGCGAAGCCTTGGGTCTAGGTAGGTAGTACAAGTTAATTTGCCCCCCCCCAAAAAGGGTTGTGGCCGCAATGGCTGCAGCCCTTTTTTATTTATCTGGTGGTTTCCATGGGGTCAGGCGCGGGATCCAACGGGGTACATGTTTTTTATACTCCAGATAATCTGCACCGAATCTTTTTTCCAGTGATCTTTCTTCAACAAGGGGGAAATAGACACTGTTAAGTAAAAAGAAAACCAGGAGCCACAGGAATATGGGCCAGGATTTCAGCAGCAGGGTCTCAGCCAGAAGCATGGACAGGACACCGGTGATCATCGGGTTACGCACAAATCGATAGGGGCCGCGTATCACCAGTTTTTGGGGTGGATCCCAGGGAGCTGGAGTTCCCTGGCCGAACTTTGTGAAAAGTGTAACCGTCCAGACAGCCAGGAAAAGACCGAGCCCGGCAGCTGCCAGCCCCGGCCAGAACAGCAGCCGGTCCGGCCCGATAAGTTCAAAGGAAAACCTGGTATTATAGGTTGCAATAAGAATGAGTGTCGGTACGAAAACAAGCACAGTGCCCGGCAGGATTATTATCGTTTTCAGGAGGTTACTTGACATTAGCTCACAGGCTATATGTTAAATGAAAACGGGGCAGCCTGGACTTGCTGCCCCTCTTTCACACATTTAAATGAATTTTATTTTAATGTTCAATCCACTTTTTCAGTTTGTTCACTTCGTCTTCATTCATAACCATGGACCATGGTCCGCGTTCACCTTCCAGCAGAGCCATGCTCTTGCCATAAAGAGTGCGGTTTTCTCCGAACAGATTGGTGAAGCCCTCGACCTCCTTGTTTGAGAAAGCAATGGCTGTCTTCAGGTCACGCAGAGACTCATCCGTGCGGTCCAGTTCAGCATAAGCCAGTCCTCGGGCAAAAAAAGCAGCGCCCCTGTCATGATTGAATGTGATTGAAATGGACAGGTCATCTACCGCATTAAGGAATTCACCCTTTTTTAGGTAGGCGATACCCCTGTAGTAGAATGCCCTTTCATTATCAGGATCAATTTCCAGCACCCTGTTGAAATCATCTATGGATTTATCAAGTTCATCGACCGTCAAAAAAGCTGCCCCCCTGCTTAAATACACAGTCACCGGGTTGCAGCCTTCTTCTTCAGCTTTGGTGAACAGTTCAATGGATTCCATTGGGTGACCGGTTGCAAACATTGATTTTGCTTCATTTAAAAATTCATTGCCTGTCATAGCAGTCACCTCCTATGCATATGCAAAGGTTTTAGAAATACAAAAAAATATTGTATTAGTATGTATTAAAATATAAGAAATATTCTCGAAAATGCCAGAAAAACAGGGCATATAGAATTGACTTAAAGAGGTTTAATTATTTGTAAATATAGAAAAAATAAAGGAAAGTGCTGTTGGCAAATGAGGCCTTTGATATTAGGTAACTTCATTAAAGGCATCTTTTGCAGCACCGCAGATAGGGCATTTTTCAGGAGGGCTGTCTGTACCTAAATATCCGCAGAACTTGCAGACAAAATATTTGGCATCTTTATTGGTTTTTATATCTCCGCTTTCCTGTGAATAGAAGGAACGCAGCCGGGTTTCTGCAGCCCGCAACTGTCTGAGTGCATTCAGTAGGGCAGGTCTTTCTTCAGATGCACTGTCAATGAGTTCTGCATAGTTATCCAGCAAAGCCTGCATTTCTTTTTCAAAGATCGTCTTCAGGTATTCATCCGATTTGTCAACCTTGCCTATCAGGCTGTTGAAAAGGCGGCGGGCCTGTACTTTTTCAGACGCGGATATGGCACGCAGGAAATGTGCAACCTCAGGCAGTCCATCCCTGGCAGCCTTGTGAGAGTATACTTTTCTGCGGGCTGAAGCCTGAGATAGCTTGGCAAAGGCCTGAGCAAGATTTTGATTGGTTTTTGTATCAGACATAACAATGGAAAAAATCAGAGTACTATTCTGAAAAAAGCTTCAAATTCTCCCTTCTTAATTTGTTTGAGGTCGGCTCTCTGCAGTTCAATCCGGGAGGTTTTGGATGGCCTGTCTCTATTGGATGGCTCCATGAAATAGATCTGGCTGGTAAGAAGAACTTTCCCGTCCTTCAGGACTTTGTAATGGATATGGGCAGGCCTGGGCTGATAGGCTCCAGGCACGACAGTCTTGAAAGAAAATGTGCCGTCTGGGCCTGTCACAGCTGCTCCCCAGTACTGGAAGTCAGGATCCCTTTCTCCCGGAGATGAGTCCCCTGGATGTTTATATCTGCCCTGGGGATCAGTCTGCCAGATCTCAATGACAAGATTTTCCTGTGCATCTCCCCTGGTATTGACCACAACTCCTGAGAGATTCAGTATATCGCCCTGGGCTGTACCGGTATGTCCCTTTACATGGACCAGGTCGTTATCAACATCCTCCTGCTGGGTGACAGGATAGAAAGGGCCTTCATAATCGGCAGGTGTCTTTCTGAACTGTTCTCCGGCAACAGCATTTAAAGCTGCCAGAAAGAATACCGATAATATGGAAAAAACAAATATTTTTTTTAAATCACCGCTTTTCATAAACATTGAAAAATAGGTATCAGCCTCCATGCTCTTTAAGGAGATTGTCTATTTCCTCCATGGTGAATTTGTTGAGTTTAACAATAGTGGCCTGCTTGCGGTATGCTGGGGGAAGGATGTTGCGGGCATCTTCTTTACTATCGGTGTCAATAGTTATCCATGCCTTATGTACCCCGTCAGAACATCCCCAGTCAGCATTTGTAGCAAAGTGAGAACCGTAATTCAGAAAGCTTTCCACAACCTGGGCGCAGGCCAGTAACTCTTCTTCATGAGGCACTTCAATAAGAAATTTTGGCATCGCTCTGACTCCTGTATGTAAGTTCAATAAGTAATAAATATGTTATAGAGAAGAGTATAATTACTGATTGAAAATATTCCAGATCAAATAGAAAAGTCAGGTGTAAATCTATTATTTTCCTGGCAATGACTGGGCAAATAAAATGCCGCGCTGCACCCAAGCTGACAGTTCCCTATCTGTTCTTGTGCCTTCTGAAGACACCATGACCCAGCCTTTCATGACCCTGCCTGTAATGTCAAATTCCCTGGTATGGGGTAGAGCAAGAGCATTTTTATATTCGTCAGGCCCGACCCGTACAATCAGATCATCATTTAGAACTCCGCAGGCCATATTGCCGTGCACAAGAAAACCGACACCGCCGAACATCTTTTTATCTTCCATGCCGGGTGTTCGCTGCAACAATGCCCTGACTTTTTGCGACAGTTTTTCGTTGTATGCCATAAGCTCATATTCTCCGTCGAAAAACGAGATTCAACAATGAATAAGACCTTGCAAACTGGAAACAAGTGTATAAAGTTTGAATCATACTCAAACTGTTGGAAGAAGAAAAGTAAAGGATTCAGGAGGCATACACAATGACATTTCTCCTTAGCATGCACCCTGCTGCACAGTTAGGTGCCATTCTCCTGGCCTTTTATGCAGCCTACCTTGGATTCCAGCGGGCTCAGAGCCTGCACTTCGGCAAAACAAAACAATTTCTCCGGGAACGTCATGTCATTGTAGGAACCATAGCACTTGTTTCAATGCTGGGCGGTATCGCCGCCGGGGCAATTATGGTGAACCGTTACCTCCTGAATCCGGACATGGGCCTGCATGTTGCCGTTGCCATGCTTATGCTGCCGTTATTGGTGTTTGGAATATTTTCCGGGTTTTACTTGTATCTGAACCCCGGCAAAGGCCGGATGCTTACTGTAGCGCATGGGATAAACAACCTGGTGGTTCTCGCTCTGGCGCTGATACAGATTGTCACAGGCATTCAGGCTTACCTGCGCTATGTGCTTCGATTATGATGAGAAAATGTTTTCGCTCCTTTCAGAAAAATTTCGAAACTGTCTGACGAACTTCCTCTAGCCACTCTTTCCTTTCGTCTTCAGAGCTTGTCACTATGATGTTAAAAGTGCGCCGGTAAAACTTTTTCACTCCGCATAGGTCAAAGATGCAGTTTTTCCAGATGTTTTCAAGGGGGTCGCCGAACACTCTTTTTTCTCTTTCCGTTTCAGTGTTGGAAGTATTAAAGACCAGTGCCCGGTCTGCTTTCAATAATCCGTTAGGGACCCCTTCTCCTTTGTCTTCTTCTATGAATTCATATGCAAC
>CP070776.1:1310772-1315722 GCA_020346205.1 Deltaproteobacteria bacterium | reverse complement strand
ATCTCATAACGACCCAGTTCGCTATATTTCCGAGCCAGTTTAATGGCAGCTTCATTTGCTTCCGCTCCGCTGTTGCCGAAAAAAACCCGGTCGGCAAAGGAATTTGCCACCAGCAGTTCAGCGAGTTCAGTCTGCGGAACCGTGTGGAACAGGTTTGAAACATGCAGCAGCTTGCCTGCTTGTTTGCAGATTGCCTCTGTCACCTCGGGATGACAATGTCCAAGGCTGCAGACTGCTATACCGGCCAGAAAATCGAGATATTCCCGGCCGTCTGCATCTTCCAGCACACAGCCCTGCCCCTTGACCAGTACAGCCGGGAACCTGCTGTAAGTATTGATAAACACCTGATTACTCCTTTCTATCCAACTGCTGCTATCCCCGCTCATAGCACTATCTCCGTGCCTACCCCCTCACGGGTAAACATCTCCAGCAGCACTGCATGCTCCACCCGTCCGTCTATAATATGGGTCTTGGTCACTCCTGCTTCAAGAGCCGACTGGCAACACTTGACCTTGGGGATCATACCGCCGGCAATTGCACCTGTTGCCAGGAGCCCATCCGCTTCCTTGCTGCTTAATGATCCCACCAGTTTCGAGTCCTTATCAAGCACTCCCTCTACATCAGTAAGCAGGATCAGCTTTTCGGCTTTGAGATGGGCTGCCACTGCCCCTGCAACCAGATCGGCATTGATGTTGTAGGAAAAATTATCCTCACCCACACCCACCGGGGCAATAACAGGGATAAAATCCTGTACATCAATGGTCTGCAAAATATCCGGATTAACCTGAGTTACCTCTCCCACCCGGCCCAGATCTATCAATTCGGGCGGGGCATCCTTAGCCTGGCTTTTCTGGATGGTCATCTTCTTTGCCTTTATCAGGTTGCCATCCCGGCCGGAGAGCCCGACTGCCTTGCCTCCATGGTGGTTGATCAACCCGACTATCTCCTTGTTGACTTTCCCCACCAGTACCATTTCCACAACATCCATGGTTTCTGTGTCAGTCACCCGCATACCCTCAACGTAGCTGGGCTTGATCTGCATCTTGTCAAGCACCTTGTTGATCTGGGGACCTCCGCCATGGACTATTACGGGATTTATGCCAATATATTTCATCAGGATAATATCGAGGGCGAAGTTCTTCTTCAATTCCTCGTCAACCATGGCATGACCGCCGTACTTGATAACCACGGTTTTATTATAGAATTCCCTGATATAGGGCATTGATTCTATTAATATTTTTGCCTTTTCTATAGATTCTTTCATTGTATCCACCGTTCAGTCTGGAACAGTTATCGCTAGCTTTATTTTTCAGCCGACCATCTTAATGATTACTTGATGTTATGTAAAGGTATCTTTGCTGTCAAGCATGTCTGCTGATACTTTACAATCTCTTCAACAAAAAGTATGCTCAAGCCAACGATTTAAAATAAATCGGAAGGTATGCTAATTGATAAAAACTGCTTACACTCGAACTTTAAGGCTTACAAAATGCGGTTGTTAATTCTTACTCTGAGTCTCATTATTAGTTTCTATTGGGTAGCTTGTGCCTGGAGCCAGGAAGGGCTTGAAACTTCTGTCCCCATTCAGATCGAAGCCGATCGCATGGAAACATCCCAGGAGGAAGGGGCTGTTTTGTTCTCCGGAAACGTCCAGGCAAGACAGGGCAACTTAAATATCAATGCAGACGAAATGACGGTACTGTACACAAAAGCCGGACCTACGCCAGAAGCTTCTGCAGAGACGGCAGCTGACCTGACACAGAAAATTGATAAAATAACTGCAAAGGGTAATGTGAAAATTGTTCAGGAAGATTGGGTTGCTGCTGGAGACACGATGGAATTCAATGCCGATGACAGAATTGTAGTTCTTGCCGGTAATGCCAAGGCATGGCAGGATCAGAACATGGTTACCGGCGAAAAGATCGTCCTTTATCTCGATAAGGGGAAAAGCGTAGTGGAGAGGAGTACGCGTGAAGGCGAACGGGTCAAGGCATTTATCTATCCATCCTCACAGGAAGCAAAAGACTCCAAAACCCCATAAGCTCTTGCAGCTGGAGATATCATGGCATTATTAGAAGCCAGGGAAATAGTGAAGCAATATCATAACCGCAGAGTGGTTGACGGGGTCAGTCTGCAGGTTGAAAACGGAAGTGTTGTCGGACTGCTCGGCCCCAACGGCGCTGGCAAGACTACCTCGTTTTACATGATTGCCGGCTTTGTGAGGCCTAAATCAGGCAGAGTGCTCCTCGATGATGAAGACATTACCGGCTTGCCCATTCACAAAAGGGCCAAGAGGGGCATCTCCTATCTAGCCCAGGAACCTTCCGTATTCAAAAAGCTCACTGTGGAAGAAAATATCAGGATTGTTCTCGAACCCCTGGGCCTTAAGGATGATGAAATCAACTACAGGATAAACAGCCTCCTGGAGGACATGAAAATTCAGGCTCTTGCCGGCAACAAGGCCAATACCCTTTCCGGAGGGGAAAGACGCCGTGTTGAGATTATGCGTGCCCTGGCCATTAAGCCTCGCTTCATTCTCCTAGATGAGCCCTTTGCAGGCATAGATCCTCTCTCAGTTGCTGATCTGCAGCAGATAATCATTGAGCTTAAGAACAAAGGGCTGGGAGTACTCATTTCAGACCATAATGTGCGCGAGACCCTGTCTGTCTGTGATTATGCCTACATAATAAGCAGCGGCAAAATTCTTACAAGCGGCAATGCTGAAGAAATAGTGGAAAATGAAGAAGCCCGAAAAATCTATTTGGGCGAAAATTTCGCAATATGATATAATGGGATTGTATGCAAGAAAAGTACCAAGCATTTTCTTTTTGCAATAAGTGATTAATTTTATCTATTGAAAAATTTAATTTTCCAGAAAAATAAACGTTCCAGCATAGATCATATTCAGACAAAAGGTGGCCCCGAGATATGTCTCTTGCTTTAAAACAACAGCTCAAGTTAACGCAGCAACTGCTGATGACCCCCCAGCTCCAGCAGGCCATCAAACTGTTGCAGCTTTCCAGACTTGAACTTGCTGATACGATCCGCCAGGAAATAGAACAGAACCCCTTGCTTGAAGAGGTCAGCCCGGGTGATACTGATTACGATATCACCCCGAATTCGCTCTCTGCAACTGAGGAGACGCCAGATATCCCGGAATCGGAAAGAACCGGTGAAGTTAACATGGATGATGTTTCCTCCATGCAGGAAATCAACTGGGAAGATGACTATGCAAATTATTACGATGCAGGCTTTTCATTCTCCAAGGAAACTCCTGACCGCAATCGTTTAACCCAGATTGATTTTCTCACCAAGGAAACAAATCTTCAGTCCCACCTCCAATGGCAGCTTTCCCATTCAGAATTGACCAGTGAAGTTGAAACAGCATGTCTTTTTGTCATCGGCAATTTAAACCAGAATGGTTTTCTCGAGGTAACCATTGAAGACATTACCAGAGAAATTGAATGCGACGAGGAAACTGCAAGGCGTGCCATATCTATCATACAGGAAATGGATCCACCCGGAGTTGCAGCCAACGATGTGCAGGAGTCACTGCTGCTGCAGCTGAAACGGCTTAATCTTGAAGATTCCCTGGCAGCAGAAATAATCAAGGATCACCTGCACAGCCTGGAACTGAAGAATTACGGTGCAATTGCCAAGGCGACAAAGAGACCGATCAAGGAAGTCCAGGCAGCCATAGAAGTTATCACCAACCTCAATCCCTTTCCAGGGGAACAATATACTGACCGTGACGTGCATTATATCATCCCGGATGTCTTTGTTCATAAAGTGGGTGATGAATATCTTATTGTTTTAAACGATGAAGGATTGCCTCGCTTAAAAGTCTCTTCCGACTATGAGCAAATTGTCGAAGGCGACACAACTGCTTCAGCAGAGACTAAGACTTATATTAAAGAAAAACTTCGGGATGCGGTTTGGATCATTAAAAGCATGCAGCAAAGGCAACGCACAATTTACAAGGTTGCGGAAAGTTTGCTCAAATTCCAGAAAGATTTTTTTGAAAAAGGTGTTCAGTACTTAAAGCCTCTTGTCCTGCGTGATGTGGCGGAAGATATCGAAATGCACGAATCTACAGTCAGCCGCGTGACCACCAACAAGTATATGCATACGCCGCAAGGCATTTTTGAACTCAAATACTTCTTTTCCACCGCAATTCCCCAAAAGGATGGTGAAGCACTGGCAGCAGAAAGCATCAGGCAGCGCATTAAAGCCATGATTAAAAACGAAAACCCTGAAAAACCGCTTACTGACAATGCCATTTCCAAGATCCTCATTGAGGAGAACATAAAGGTCGCCCGTCGTACTGTAGCCAAATACAGGGAACAGATGGGCATCCTGCCTGTTAAGCACCGACGCAAGCCCAAGATGTAACACACCTAAAGACTATTGATTAAATACCTGTCATTCCCCATTTCTGATACTCGGATAATTTCACCATTCACTATCTTTACGGACCTGAAGTCTTTTATTGCCATTCTTTGAAAGTACAGAACAAGGCAGCGCAGGACAATTAAATGGCTTACCACGAGCAATTTGCCCTGTTTATGCCTTGCCAGTAGACTGGTCAAGCAAGCCACAGCACGGTTTTGTACCTGTTCCAGTGTTTCACAGCCCGGCAGCTTAAAGGTATTGGGGGAATTGAGCCATGTCGGATACTGCCCTTCATACTTCTGTCTGATCTCTTCCTTTGTCAGACCGTCCCAATGGGGGATATTGATCTCATGCAGCTCATCCAGGCGAGTAAATGGCACATCAAGCAGGGAGGCAAGAATTTGAGATGATTGAACTGTCCTTGTTGCCGGACCGCAATAAATACCTGAAATATTATCATTTATAAGCTTCTCACCCACATGATGGATCTGTGCAATTCCTTCAGGATGCAGTTCCTCCTCTGTTCTGCCGGCAAAGCGATTTTCCTTGTTGGCTTGG
>CP070776.1:1304840-1310672 GCA_020346205.1 Deltaproteobacteria bacterium | reverse complement strand
CAGTCTCCTGGCAACCTCCATTTGGACTTTGGCAAAGTTATCGTAGGAATCTGCGGCCCTGGAAAATTTTACCTGAATAACCTGTTTTCTTAGCTCATACTGCAACGAACAATCTTCATGCAGGAAAACAACGTGACCTGCATTGTCGATCACCTCGACATCAGATCCTGGAAGAATGGGCATTTCCTTTACAGGCGCTATAATGTCCTGTCTGCCGTGAAGTATCCTGGTGCGAATACCTGGAAATGGGCTTGGGATAGTATATGTGCCGAGAAAATTTAGGCCGCGCTCCAGTATCCCGCAATTTTCTTTTATGGCGGCAAGATAGAGAGGCTCAAGGTTTGCACAGAAGTTCCTGTAGGCCTGTTTGTCACCAAGAAAGCATTTTCGGTAAAAGCCCTTGAGAAAAGCTTTTGGATCCTGGGAGTATTCCTTGCGGATATCACTAATTTCTTGTTCAGGCCAGTGAGAGCGTAGTGATGCAAGGAGCAACGAATCGACCAAGTCTGGGTGTTTGGCAGCAAATTTCAGTCCCAGCATAGCCCCCATGGACCAACCAACAAGCCGGACTTTCTTTATGTTATTAGAATTTAGAAGGTGCAGCAGATCTTCTTCGATGCTAGCAGGATCAAGCAGATTTTCCGGATAAATCCAGTGTGGTGCTGGTTTTAACAGTTGCAGTATTTTGCCGTCAAAACCCCAGCCGGGAAGGAAAAGAGTAGGCGGGTCAATATCAGAAAGAAGCTCAATATTTTGAAATGAATGATCCATGCAAAGTAATCTATAGCGTGAATGAGTAAGACAGGCAAGAATTGCTAGTTAAAAGGCATTAGACAGAAATATTGCGGATAGAGGCTGCCACAAGTTTGGCACATCTTTTCAGGTCGTCCTCCTGGTGGTATCTCGTTATGGAGAAGCGCAGGCGGGCTGAACCTTCAGGCACTGTGGGAGGTCTTACAGCCTTGACATAGAGATTGTTTTCTTGGAGTTCTTCAGCTATTGCAAGGGCTTTAGCACTGTCCCCAACCATGACAGGAATAATCTGTGAGGGGCCGGGGTCATCTTTTATGCCATTTTTGCGTAAATGTTTTTTAAAGAAAGCAACCTTTGCGTGCAGGTTTATGCGGAGTTCAGGCTCTGACTTTACCAGGTAGATGGCAGCAAGGGTTGCCCCAACAACAGCCGGCGGTAAAGCTGTGGAATAGATGAATGTGCGGGCTTTATTGATAAGGAAATCAATAAGTTCCTTAGAAGCTGCAGCATATGCACCATAGCTACCCAAGGCTTTACCAAAGGTACCCATAGCTATATCTACCCCGTCGCTGACCTTATCCTCTTCGATAATACCGGCCCCATTTTCTCCGTAGAGACCAGTAGCATGGGCTTCATCAACCATTAACTGGAAGTCAAAGCGTTTTTTCAGTTGCACAAGTTCAACAAGGGGGCAACGGTCTCCATCCATGGAATATATGGATTCAACAACTACCAGGCAGCTGTTAAACTGGCTGCGTTTTTCTTGCAATATCTGTTCGAGGTGCGTCAGGTCATTGTGCCTGAACCTAATGGTACGGGCACCTGATAGCAGGCAGCCATCATAAATGCTCGCATGATTTAAACGGTCAGTAATTATTAAATCCCCTCTGCCAACCAGGGCAGGAATAATGCCGGTATTAGCCAGGTAGCCGCTGCCGAAAGTCAGGGCAGCTTCCTTGGATTTTAACCCGGCAATTTCCTCTTCAAGGAGGTGGTTGATTTCCAGATCGCCGCTCATCAACCTGGCAGCACCTGCACCGGCGCCGAACATTTCCAGATATTTCCTGCTGGCAGCGATGACTTCAGGATGTTCAGACAAGGCAAGATAGTCATTGGATGAAAAGTCCAGCAGCTTTTCTTCGGAATCTAAGTGCCTGACCCAGCCGCGTCCAAGACGTGTTAAAGGGGCCAGAGTCCGCAGCGTTCCAGTCTTTTCCCTCTCTAACAGAAATTTTTTCATCCTCTCCATTGTTGCACCCTTGATTCGATTATCATCAGCAAACTTTCCTGCGGCAAGTGTTTGTCGGGCATCGGTACGGGGACTATTTTTTCAGTCCAAAAATGCCGCCATCTTTTTTGCCTGTAAATGCAGGCCCTGGGGTCCCCCTCTTTTTAAATCTTCCTTTTCTTGAAGGCCTTGGCTTTGTCTTCCTACTGGTGAGCTGCTGAACAGATTTCGATATGATGTGCTCCGGTATCTTTTTGCCTGCAGTGGCTTCGGAATAAATACGAAAAACCAGGTCACATTCCTGGTAATAGCTTTTTCGTTTCAGCCATTTGGGCCATTTGTTCTCTTTGGCAAAACGTATAAACTGCGGCAGATTTACCAGATGCAGTGCTATGCTTTCCTTGTGGGCCCGCTTGATGCTCATTGGCCCCAGTAATTCATCAAGACGGCTTCTTATTTTACGCAAGAAACGATTGAATTCAGGTCCTCTGTAGTTTTTGTTCAGAAGATCAAATTCAGCAATTGCCCATGGAAGAAGAAGCAGGGAGAAGAGAAGCTGGTCAGGAAGTATCATGCCTTTTGCATGCAACCTATCAACAACCCCCTGAATATCCAGAAACAATTTACGGTTTTGCTCATTTTCAGATTTTTCATGCACAGTCTGATAAAATGGGAAAAGGACATAAAAAATTCCTGAATCCATGGCAAGTTGCGTCCAGGCCCTGCAGGCTGAACTCCGAAGATCCTTCATTAATTCATCCCGGATGCGGGAGATCGGGCAAAGTTTCAGCTTGTCCCTGTGGTCAAGGATAGACTGCCAGGTGCTTGATTCTATCGCAAAATTATTACGCGCCCCATGGCGGATAACCCGCATCATCCGGGCAGGGTCACGCTGCACCCTTTTCCCCGGCTCTCCAATGAAACGGATAACGCCTTGCCTAAGGTCATCGACGCCGCCTGTGTAATCAATGATGTTATGATTCTCTATCTCGTAGAACAGTCCATTAATGGTCAGGTCACGTCTGAAGGCATCATCGGACGGAGTGCCATAGGTGTTGTTGGCAGCCAGGACTCTTTCCTTGGCATTTTCATCTACACCGTTAAGATCAAACTCGCTTCGGCAACGGAAGGTCGAAACCTCGATAATTTTACCTCCATGAAAAAAGACCTGCACCAGCCTGAAACGCCTGCCGATCAAACGGCTGTTTTTGAAAAGCTTACGGAGCTGTCCTGGTCTTGCATTGGTGCTGATGTCAAAATCCTTCGGGGTTTTGTTAAGATAAAGGTCCCGAACGCCTCCACCGACAAGGTAGGCTACATGTCCGGCATCACGCAGGCGGTAGAGGACCTTCAACGCTTCCCTGTCAATATTTTTCCTGGATATTGGGTGGTTAGACCTGGGGATAATACGGGGTGTGGGGGTATTGTCAACGGGCGTGCTTGCAGTTCCCGGATCAGTTAGCATGGCTATTCTTTTACAGGATAACTTCTGGTTTCAGGTGGCAACGGGTTCCTTATAAACAGACTCGGCCTGGGAGATAAACATATCAAATACTTCTTTGACTGTTAGTATTTCGTTCATCTTGTAGACATTCTCCCCTGAAAATACAAGGCCTTCCTCAACATTGCCATCCTTTGCCATTATCAGTCTTTCTGAAATGCAATAAAAGTGGTCACATTTTTTCAAACATTTATATTTGCAGTCCTTGGCTTTCAGCTCTTCACCCGCCTCCATTTGAGATACAAACGGTGTTCTGATTGCCCTGCCGGGTAAGCCAACAGGTGAACGTATAAGGGTAACATCTTCTTTTTTTGCATTAAGGTAGGCCTGCTTGAAAGCATCGGATACTGAGCATTCTTTTGTCAGGACAAAGCGTGATGCAACCTGTACTCCGTCCGCCCCGTACTTGTCCATCATTTCCGACATGTCATAGCCGTCAGTGATACCGCCTGCAGCAATGAGAGGCACTTTTTTTACTACTTCGCGAATTTTGGGGAACAGGTCACGCAAGGCAATATCCGTTCCCAGGTGGCCGCCAGCCTCCTTGGCTTCAACAATAATGGCAGCAGCCCCCAGTTTTTCTGCAAGCCTGGCAAAAGCAGGGGATGAGACAATGGAAACAATTGGCGTATTGGTCTCCTTGCCGATCTTGAAGATATCCCTGGAAAAGCCCGCCCCGGTGATAATCATGTCAACACCGGCCTCAATGGAGGCCTTGACCAGGTTATAGAAATTTTTCATGGCGAACATGATATTTACTGCAACAATGCCCTTTGTGGCGTTTTTCGCCTTAATGATGTCAGCTTTGAGTTCATCTACGGGGATAGAAGAGCCGCCTATCGTGCCAATGCCGCCACAGTCGGCAACGGGTATAGCAAGGGATGAAGTGGAGACCCTGATAGACATTCCTCCCTGGATAAGGGGAACTGGGGCAATATATGGACCAATGGTTAAAGGGGGTAATTTCATGAGGTCTTCAACTTACAGAGCCATAAAGGCTTTCCGCAAGGTTCTCCGGTACGTGTACTAAAACGATATTTTTGTCGTTAACTTGTTAATATTAAAACAAATAATATGATTTCCCTATTAATTAATAATAATTTCCATTCATTAATAACGCACGACTATGCCCCGCTTCAGACTCTTTGTCAAGTCAAAGCATGTCTGTATTGGGGACATTGCTTGACTTTTTGTTACGGGTACGAGTAAAGTTGTCCGTTTATTTTTCCATATTAATACATTTCCATTGCAATTAGGAGAATAATTTGAGCATAAAAGCTTTAAAAGGCTTTAAAGATATACTGCCTGATGAGGTTGCCCTCTGGCAGTTTATAGAGCAAACAGCCAGGGATATTTTTCACAGGTACGGCTTTAAAGAGATCAAGGTCCCGATACTGGAGAAGACCGACTTGTTTGTCCGCACCATTGGGGCAAGTACCGATATCGTTGAAAAGGAGATGTATACGTTTGAGGACCGTAACGGTTCTTTGATAACCATGCGGCCTGAGGGCACAGCGTCGGTTGTCCGTTCTTATATCGAAAATGGCCTGCATGTTCGTGGGGCAGTCCAGCGCCTCTATACAATCGGTCCAATGTTCAGGCATGAAAGGCCACAGAAGGGCAGGTTACGCCAATTCCACCAGATGAGCGTAGAGGTGCTCGGCTCAAACAATGCCAAGATAGACACTGAAGTTATGGCCATGGCCTGGCAGATCCTTCAGGAAATTGGCCTCCAAGCAAATCTGGAGATTAATTCCCTGGGGTGCGCTGAATGCCGTCCGTCATTCAAGGAAGCACTGCAGGGATTTCTGCAGGAGCGCATCCAACTTCTATGTGAGGACTGTCAGCGTCGCAGCAAAACCAATCCGCTTCGTGTCCTTGACTGCAAAAGTGAGAATTGCCAGGCCCAGTATGTTTCAGCACCTTCAATTCTAGATAATCTCTGTGACGCCTGCAGTCATCATTTTGATGAGGTCAAACAGACCTTGGACAATCTTGATGTCCCCTATGCAGTGAATTCTAAAATGGTTCGCGGGCTTGACTATTATACCAGAACTACCTTTGAATTGATCACGACTGAGCTTGGTGCCCAGGGTGCAATAGGTGCAGGGGGAAGATATGATGGCCTGGTACAGCAGCTAGGAGGCCCGGAGGTTCCGGGTATTGGATTTGCCATGGGCATGGAAAGACTGGTCATGCTTTTGGGCCAGAAGGATCAGGTTGCTAAGCAGCCTTCCCTCGATCTTTTTCTTGTCACATTGGGAGAGACAGCCTATGAAAATGGATTTATCCTGCTGCAGAAGCTTCGCTCACAGCGCTTGCATGTCATGATGGATCATGAAGGCAGGAG
>CP070776.1:1298920-1304740 GCA_020346205.1 Deltaproteobacteria bacterium | reverse complement strand
CGGCTCCTCTTCCTGGAGTTCAGTTTTAAATTCCGTTTCAATCTCTTCTTCGATAATAAAACTGCCCTGTTCCTCGGTCTCCTGGGCAAAAGAACTCTGCACAAGGCCGAAAAAGAAGATTATACAAAGAGTAGTAATTAATAGTTTTTTAGACATTTCACTCTCCTGTCATTCTTACAGTTCATAATGTAAAGGAATTTAATCTTTAATAGCTTTGCAGGTCAATCTGCAAGGTATAAATATTGTCGTCATCGTAAAGTTGACATTAATATACTATTATATGCAGCCAGTAATTATTAGCAAAGGATGTAAAAAAACAACTTGATAATTATGCTCATTACTCTCAATCATAAAATAATAAGACCAAAAGAATTTATCACTTGCCTGATACTTTTGCTTTTTCTCTTTAATAATCCTTCAAATTGCCTGGCTGATTTTGAAGATGGCCTGAATGCATCACATAAGGGTGATTATGTCACCGCATTCCGTGAATTCAGAAGCCTTGCAGAAAAAGGACATGCCAAGGCGCAGCTGCACCTGGGCATAATGTATGAAATGGGTCTTGGAATCAAACAGGATTATACTGAAGCTTCTAAATGGTACCAAATGGCTGCAATTCAAGGAAACAGTGAAGCCCAGAAAAAGCTCATAGAAATGCAGAAAAAGGGTCTTGCCAATACTTACCCACCGCCAGTCCCTGACAATTACCAGGGAAGCACTACTGATCCTCAAGCCCAATATGATCTTGGTGTCATGTACTTTAAGGGTATCGGAGTGAAAAAAGACCCAAAGACAGCCTATCGTTGGTTCTACATGGCTGCAAACCAGGGACACATGCGGGCTCAAAATGACCTGGCAGTCTTGTTGTCCAGAGGTATAGGGGTCAGACAAAACAACTCTGAAGCTTACATTTGGTTTATAAAAGCAGCTGAGCAGGGTTTTGCAGATTCACAGTTCAATCTCGGCATGCTGCTGTCGCATGGCCAGGGAAGAGGAATGCCACAACATTTTACCATAGCTTATATGTGGTTTGAGATTGCTGCGCAAAATGGAATTCTGGAAGCAAGAAACAGCCAGGTAAGGCTCGCCAAGCAAATGAACGAAGAACAGATCAAAGAGGCTAAAATCCAGGCCCGCAAATGGCTTTCAAGGCACGGCCCAGATAAATAAGAGAATAAAAAATATTAAAAATTTATAATTCTCTTATTTAAGCTTTAAAACTGACTCCGTAGCTGTTCTGCCATTTCCTCAGGTGGAGTGATAATTAGTTCTGACTGCAGCAGCTTCTGAAGAAAATAGTCATCGTTACGGTAGTTGGGATACAGGTTCTGCCGGGTAATTATCTTAAGAAGCAACCTGAAACTGCCATCTCCCTTTTCATTACGGACAGAATAGAGCGCGTAATTGTAACTGAGATGTCCAAGTGTCTCATAATGAGCAAGAACTTTTGAGATACCGGATGACAAACTATAGAGTTCATCTTCAGACATATCATCAAGATCACAACTACTTTCGTGAATAGCTATAACCTCATTATTACCTAAAGGCGAAAAGGGTGTAAGCCATTGCCACCCTCCTATCTGGCCTATATATCGTTCTCCCCCTTTCTCATCATTCACAAGATCCTCGAAATAGGAAACCCCATTTTCGCGCTGCCAGCTGCTGCAGGCTTCGATCATTCTTGCCTGGTATGAGTATGGCAGAGGTGTTGCAATCATCTGCAAATGGGGATGTACGAGACTGGCCCCTGCCGGAAACAAATAATTCGCAGTCACTGCCGCATAGGCGACCTCAGGATCCTTTTCATAGGCAATGCGTGTGAATTGCTGGGCTGCCAGAAAACCGTTCAGGATCAGCTCCGGTGTGAATTCGGAAAGCTTCAGAAAATGAGCATCACAGAGCCTGATAACCGGGTGATAGGTGCCAAGTGAAAACAGGTTGGGGAAAAGGAGAGCCTCCCCTACCCTGATCCTACCATCACTTGAAAAATCAGGCATGAAACGCGGTGTACTTTTCGCTACTGCATCACCGCAGAAAAAACAATTCTTTGCCGTTTCCTCGACAAGGTTTTTTATGAGGTCCTCATCGCAGCTACCAAAAAATATCTGGGCCTTGTCCTTGAGTTCCGGATTAAAAACACTGGTATCCCCTAACAGCGGATCCTTTCTGATCTGCAGGGTCTGCACATCTTCAGCAAACTCCTTCATGGGGTTTAAAAAACGAACATCCGATTCAAGACTCTCAAACGTTATACGTCCCATAAGTGCCTCCCTGTTGATGCTCTCAGATTAAAAGTGAACGTTATGTTGTATGGCGGAAATAACAGGATATTCCAAAATATAAAAAAATGAAATTGAAAATAAAAAATCCCGTTTTTTCATTTGGGGCTTTATATATCCAATGCACACATTAACTTTTTAAGAAACATTCACGAGTCAAGGTTGATAGAAGTTATTAAAAGTCAGCAGTGAAGATAATGTGTAGTAAGCTTGACTTTTGGGCGAGGAGGGAAAAGTTATGATAAGTTGCAGGATGTTGCATTTTTCAAAAGTTAAACATAGTGCTCTTCAGCCGGCACCGAATTTGCCCCATTTAGCGTCGCGGAGCTTTTACCGGTCTGGTACAGCACTTGGTTATGTAAACAGAATGGCAATTGAGATTTGCCATTCAAGGTTTGATTATATGGGACTCATTGCTTGTCTGAGTCCTTATATTGCTTTCTGGTGTTATGTTGATTCTGCAAACTTTTGCATTAATATCTGCTGCATTTTTTTTGTCACTTTTTTCCGGTCGTGACCATTTCGTAGTCGCTCGCCCAGCTTTTTTCCTGCTTCAGCAGCCATCTCCATCACGTCCGGTTGCTTGGTCACCTGTGGAATTATGTCTTCAGTTATTTTTACTCCTTGCCCATAAAGCATATGGACTGCACCAACTTTACATGTCTCACCGTAACCACAAGAAAAACAATTGGCAGCACCCTGTCCAGTAACTTTTGCAACCGTTTCGATAAAGCTATACAAGAAAAAGTTTTCAATTGAATCAGCTGGCGGACTACCTGAAGATCCTCCTACACCAATAGCCACTCCTAGTTTACCCCACAAGGTGTCTCCCTCTTGGTGGCGAAATTGATACCAGCGTTCTAAGAAGGCATGTGTTAGTGCATTCAAGGTGGAATAATAATTGGGAGCACCGATAACATAAGCATCAGCTTCTGCAATCAGTGGCCGCAACTCCGTCAAGTCGTCATTAACTTTGCAAATGTTGTCTTTGACACAGCCCAAACATGAAATGCAACCACCAATTTTTTTACCCCGCAATGAGACTAATTCGTAGTCGTGGCCTGTGTTCTCCAAAACCGATGTTACCAAATGGTGCACTCCTGAAACACCTTCTTTTCTGCTACTACCAATAATACCTAAGATCTTCATGTGATGTCCTTTTTCATAGTAAAATTTTCATTGCTACATAACAATTTATTAGATGTAGTTTTTGCAGCTTAATCCCTTTATTTGGGGTAAAAGCTGCACTGAATAATTCTTGCCATTGGTTAGCCCTATTCAGGGCATTTCAGTTAAGATAATGGGTTATAGTTTGCCCATACCAGTATACAGCATGAGTACTAAGTAAGTAATTGTTGGTGAGACAACTGATATCAATACAATACATGAAATATATAATATAGAACGATGAATGAGCTTATTGATAGTCTTATATTTTTTATAAACCAGCAATGAAAAACAACTCAGGACAACCATTGCTGGTAAAGAAAACCCCCATAAGAGGCCAATACTTTCTGCTTCCTCTCCATGAAAAAAATAAGTTCCAAGAATCGCCACAACAATGAACGAAAAAATAGCCGAATTTACTATTATGCTCGCAATAAATAAGAACTTACTCAATTAAACATCCTTGCCATTGGTTAAACCCATTTCAGGGCGTTTTTAGTTAAGACTATTAGTTATTATTTTATAAAATTATCGCCACCTATTACCACAATAAACACAGTTCTCTTTATGGACACAGATTATATTGCCACATTCAGGACACGCCCATCTTTCCTTTTCATTGCTGATAAAATTTCGGATACCGTTTTGTTTGATATTATCAAGATTTTCAATCATGCTCATGCCGTATTTTGTTCTGTAACGCTTGTCTAAATGATTCAGGTTAGCACAAGGGAATTTATAACAACTTGAACAGTATTTAATTCTACCTTGCGTTAGCTCTACACAAGTTTTGATTTTACATACGACACGCGTTTTCGGCTTAAGACTATCGTCTTCTCGGCATCCTGGACAGGCATTTCTTTCTCTAATATAGGCTCGGCATAAACGGCAGTTCATCCCGCATGGTGCAATTAGAGTGGATTTAATCGATTTCGATTGTTTTATATTCAACACTCCATGCCAGATTTTTATGTTGTTTTATGACTTTCCTGCACAAAAATATGAGTAATTAGTTGCAGAAGTATTAAATTTATTAGCAAGAGCATTTGGAAATCACTTCATGCATATTGTAAGCAAATCGAATCTCTCCTTTACGGATAATTTCGCCTGTTACCATATCCCTGGCCACTAAGGTCAGAAAATGAGTGCCTGCTTTCATCGCTGATTTTGAGTCAAATCTAATAATCACTTTTGAAGCCACTTTGCCATCAACCACTACTGCAGCATTGTCAGCCAACTCAATACCAGAAATCTGGGCGTGTTTACCAAAAAATTCCAGGCTGACTTCTGAGACACCCTGACCGATGTTAAAGACAAGCGGCACCTCAACTCTTTGGTTGTCAACAACCTGGATAAGGCCATTTTGATTTTCTCTTTCCCCATAGCTGAAATATGGATTGTTTAAGTTAGATGTGGTAACCCGGTTGGAGAAAGTGAGGATAGCTAAAGAGATGCCAATGCCGCAGCCTATAGCAATTACAGCTTTATAGCCAGAGAACCCTGCAAATATTTTTTTAAGTGGCTTTGTCATATGCACAGGAACTCTTTATGAGGAATTGGTTTTCAATTTACTTATCAGGCAATATTGTCGCTTCAAACAACCTTGCTATTATATTGACTATTATGTCGTTTGGCTTGAGTTTAGCTTGAAAAAGGAAATTGTTAATTCTTATACTAACTAATTTTCTCCACTTAAAACATATCCCCCTTGCGTTTTATCAAACTTATAAATTTTTTTATTCATGCGCCACCCTATGTCCTCACCTTTAGGCCCATAATAGTCTTTATAGTCTTGACTTAAATCTAAGTAGCCATTTGATTTATTACTCAATACTTTAATACCATATCCCCGAAAATGATTAAGGAGTACAAACTTAGTCTCCCTTTTATAGAAAAGCCAAGTTGAATATTCACCTGACATCTGATTAACTAATATATCTCTACCATCAACAATAATTTCCATTTCCCCATCAAAGTTTAAATCGATCCAAATAAGCATTGATGGCACAAGTTCACATTCAAATGATGTCTCATCATAAAAATCACATATCTCATCAAAAACTTCTTCAGGGATAGGTTTAAATGTTTCTGAATAACTTATGTTCATGCTCAAAGATATAAGCAACAAAACTAATGAGCTTTGAAATAATAAGAGTGTTTTTTTCATTTTGAGGACCTTCAACTAAATTTTTATTGGAGTTTCAATCTATCTTGCCAACATGTTGACTTCTGTCGAATCGAATCAGAGTTAAGATCGTAACTGAACATCTTAAATTGAATAGCTAAAAAACTAGAGAAGGGTTACCTGGTCCATGCCCTGCATTATTTGTTTAGTTTTACAGTGCCAAAGTCAAGACAAGTGTTTTTTTACTTC
>CP070776.1:1287512-1298820 GCA_020346205.1 Deltaproteobacteria bacterium | reverse complement strand
AAGAAGAAGCAAAAAAGAAAAAAGAGCAAGAAGAAAAGCTGCGTTTAGAGGAGCAGCAAAGGAAAGAAAGAGAAGAACAAAAGCGGCAGGATGAAGAAGCAAGACGCCGGAAAGAAGAACTAGAGAAAAAAAGATTAAAAGAAGAAGCTGAACAATTACGTATAAAAAGACAGGAAGAGATAAAATTACTGGCACAAGAAAACAGGGATAAAATAATTACCCGGACTGAAACCGATAACGGCTACCACCTTTTTGATATGTGTCCCTTTGCCATTGCCCAAACCGGTAAAGGGCTTTCAATTGCTGTTTTTGGCGAAAACAAAAACAAATGGCAGCATGGTCGTTGTATGCAGAAATACTGCAGGCTCTGGACCATGAAATTCGCCGATAATGGGGATATTCTTGCACAGGGTTGCTCCCTGCAGTTCCTGGGATTAAGCAAAGAGGAAGTTGAGAATAATTTTAAGTACAAAAATACCGAAATCCTTGAAGATACCTATACAGCCCAGGATGAAATCAAGCCCCCCAAAGAAGAGAAATAAATTTAGCTGTACCGAAGGCAAAAAAAAGGGCTACAACCTATTTGGCTGTAGCCCTCTCTATTGCTGGCGGGGCCGACGAGACTCGAACTCGCGACCTCCGGCGTGACAGGCCGGCGTTCTAACCAAACTGAACTACGACCCCGCAATATCTTTTGAATGTGGTGGGCGGAACAGGGCTTGAACCTGTGACCCCCGGCTTGTAAGGCCGATGCTCTCCCAACTGAGCTACCCGCCCTCCTTCAATAGAAGCGTTTTAATAACAGTTAGACCTTAATTAAGTCAAGAAAAAAACTATGAAAAAAACCTTTATTTATTAATGGGGCACATTATGAACTGATGCAGTAATATCAGTACTCACAGACTCAATCGGCACATCGGTAAAAAGCGATGCTCCCTCCTTGAGAACCAGAGCTTTCTGCAATACTTCATCCATGTGTTCAACCAGCTCTATCTTCAATAATTTACGCACACGCATTGGTACTTCTTTCAGGTTTCGTTCATTCTCCTTGGGTATAAGAACATGCTTGATATTACCCCTACGGGCTGCAAGCAGTTTTTCTGTCAAACCACCTATGGGCAATACCCTGCCCCGTAAGGTTATTTCCCCTGTCATGGCAATATCACGACGGACAGGAGTTTTTAAAAGTGCCGAGACCATGGAGGTTGCCATGGTGATGCCTGCCGAAGGGCCATCCTTGGGAATAGCACCTTCAGGAACATGAACATGGATATCAAGCTTCTGGTAAAAATCAGGCATTAATCCCAAACGCAGGGCTCTGGATCGTACATAGCTTAAGGCTGCCTGAGCAGACTCTTGCATGACATCCCCGAGTTTTCCGGTAATGGTCAATTTACCCTTACCCGGCATGAGGGTCGTTTCAATTTGCAGCAGTTCACCGCCAACCTCTGTCCAGGCTAAACCTGTTGACAGGCCCACTTCGTCTTTTTCCTCGGCTAAACCAAAACGGAATCTCGGGATACCAAGATAACGTTGGATTGTTTTTGCTGTTATTCTGAACTTTTTATCTAATTCGTTCTTTTTCAATCTTTCCCGGGCCACCTTGCGGCATACAGAGGCAATGTTACGTTCAAGATTCCGGACACCAGCCTCCCTGGTATACCTTCTGATAATCTCCTGAATGCTTCTCTCATTAAAGATTATATCATCATGCTTAAATCCGTTTGCCTCAAGCTGTTTGGGGATAAGGAACCCCTGGGCTATTTTGAGCTTATCCTCCTCAGTGTAGCCATCGAGCTTGATAATCTCCATGCGGTCCTGCAAAGGCGGCGGAATTGAATGCAGATTATTAGCCGTGGTCACAAAAAAGATGTCCGAGAGGTCATAATCCAAATCGAGATAGTGATCATTGAATGAATGGTTCTGTTCCGGATCAAGTACTTCAAGAAGCGCAGAAGCAGGATCACCACGAAAATCCATACTCATCTTGTCTACCTCATCAAGGCAGAAAAGCGGATTTATAACCTTGGCTTTTTGCATTGACTGCAGGATCTTACCTGGCAGGGCGCCAATATACGTCCGCCGATGCCCCCTGATTTCAGCCTCGTCGCGGACACCGCCCAGAGAAAGCCTGATATATTTCCGGTCCATTGCCCGTGCAATGGATTTACACAGGGAAGTCTTGCCCACACCAGGAGGTCCTACCAGACAGAGGATTGGCCCCTTTATCTTTTTAACCTGGGCCTGTACCGCGAGATATTCTATTATCCTCTCCTTGGGTTTTTTCAGGCCGTAGTGGTCCTCCTCAAGAATAGCCTCAGCCTCATTTATATCAATTTTTGACTTGGTTTTCTCATACCATGGCAGGCTTAGAATAATGTCAATGTAATTTCTGACCACAGTTGCTTCAGCAGACATGGGCTGCATGAATTTCAGCTTTTTAAATTCCTGCTCAACTTTGGCAGAAACATGTTTGGGCAGCTTCTTGTTCTTTATGGCATTTTCAAGTTCTGCAAGCCCACTGCCATCTTCCTCACCGCCCATCTCCTGCTGGATCACCCGCATCTGTTCATTGAGATAGTAATCCTTCTGGGTTTTCTCCATCTTCTTTTTAACACGGGTACGGATGGTATGCTCAAGCTTGGCAATTTCAATTTCCCGCTGGATAAATTCCAGGGTTGATCTGAAACGATCCAAAACCGAAAAGACTTCGAGGATTTCCTGTTTTTCTCCTGTCTGCAGCGGCAAGTGTGAAACAGAAACATCTACGAAGCGGGATGGATCGGTAATGGCTCCAAGTGATTTCAACACCTCTTTGGGGATTTTCTTGTTGGATTTGATATATTCTTCAAAGGCCGCACGAATCTCTCTCATATAAGCAATTACTTCAGGGCCATCCACATCAGTTTCAGGAGCCTCTTCAATCTCAGCGGCCATAAAATTAGCCTGAGGTTGAAAGGTCTTTATACTTCCCCGTCTCTTGCCCTCAACAAGTGCCTTTATTGTACCGTCAGGCAGTCGCAGCAGCTGCATAACGACCGCAATGGTCCCAACAGTATGCAGTGCCTCAGGCTGAGGTTCATCCTCATTGGCATCTCTCTGTGTAACCAAAAAGATTTCGGTCTTCTTGGACATTGCACTTTCAAGGGCCTTGATTGATTTCTGGCGCCCAACAACTAAAGGTGCCACCATATGTGGAAATACAACTATGTCCCGCAGCGGCATTAATGGATATATTTTATTCTCTGATTCAAATTCACTCATAGCAACTCTATTGCGTTATGCACTTTTCTTTTTTTCAGAATTTTCAAAAAGGACCACCGGGTAGTCCCCATTTACAATAACCTGCTCACTGATGACACATTCTCGGGCTGCAGGTTCAGAAGGAAGCTCATACATAACATCCAGCATGGCTGTTTCCATCACTGAACGCAGGCCCCGGGCACCAGCCTGGCGCTTCAAGGCTTCACGTGCAATTGCCCGCAAAGCCCCTTCTGTAAAACGCAGGCGGATATTGTCAAATTCAAATAGTTTTTCATATTGTTTTGTTAAAGCGTTTTTGGGTTCACGTAATATTTTGACAAGATCATCCTCGTTAAGTTCTTCCATTGTGGCAATTACCGGCAGACGCCCCATTAGCTCAGGAATCAAACCGAAATGCAGAAGATCTTCTGACTGGACCAGTGCCAGATAATCTCCAACCTTCTTTTTCGCAGTACTGACAACCCTGGCTCCAAATCCCATGGATTTTGTGCCGGTCCGTTTATTTATCACTCTGTCCAGCCCGACAAAGGCTCCACCACATATAAACAGTATATTGCTGGTATCAATTTTCACCAATTCCTGCTGAGGATGTTTACGCCCACCCTTGGGCGGCACACTGGCTATCGTACCCTCAATGATTTTTAACAGTGCCTGCTGAACTCCTTCTCCAGAAACATCACGCGTAATTGAAGGACTGTCAGTCTTGCGGGCTATCTTGTCGATCTCGTCAATATAGATTATGCCGCGGCTGGCCTTATTTACATCGTAGTCTGCAGCCTGCAGAAGGCTTACAAGTATATTCTCGACATCTTCCCCAACATAACCTGCTTCTGTAAGCGTGGTGGCATCGGCCATGGTGAATGGAACATTGAGAATCCTGGCCAGAGTTTGGGCCATCAAGGTTTTACCACTGCCTGTCGGGCCGATAAGAATAATATTGCTTTTCTGCAGTTCTACCTGGTTCTCCTCACCTCTGCTGAGGGCATCGATACGCTTATAATGATTATGGACAGCCACAGCAAGAACCCGCTTGGCATACTCCTGACCTATAACATAGTCATCAAGGTGGTTTCTGATTTCAATGGGCTTTAAAACGGCTGTTTTTTCCTGAATACCATCATTTTCAGGAGTTGCACCCTCCAAAACTATCTCATTGCACAATTCAATGCATTCATCACAGATATATACTGCAGGACCTGCAATCAGCTTGGCAACATCATCCTGGCTCTTTCCGCAAAAGGAACAATAACAGGTAGTATCTTTATCGCTGTGTTTCTTTGTCACGATTCTGTCTCCTCATCAGGTTTAGCCCGTTTTTCAAGAACCTTATCTATTATACCATATTTTTTAGCTTCTTCAGCACTCATAAAAAAATCACGCTCGGTATCCTTCTTTATCTTGCGGATATTCTGTCCTGTATGCTGAGCAAGTATCTTGTTCAAATCATTACGCATTCGTAAAATTTCCTGGGCATGGATATCGATGTCTGTGGCCTGTCCCTGAAAACCTCCCATGGGTTGATGGATAAGAATCCTGGAATTTGGCAGGGCGTAACGTTTACCCTCGGTACCGGCAGCAAGCAAAACCGCTCCCATGCTGGCAGCCTGCCCCATGCAGAGAGTGACAATATCGCAGCGTACATAACGCATGGTATCATAGATTGCCAGACCGGCCGTCACTACACCACCAGGAGAATTAACATAAAAAGTTATATCTTTATCAGGGTCCTCAGCCTCTAGAAAAAGCATCTGGGCAATAACAAGACTTGCTATTTCATCTGAAACTGGAGTGCCCAGAAAAATGATGCGTTCCTTCAGAAGCCGTGAATAAATGTCATAAGCCCTTTCACCACGTGGGCTTTGTTCAACTACCATGGGAATGAGGTTCATACCTATTCTCCTGATGTATTATTGTTATCAGTCTTATCCTCGACCTCAACCTCTTTGGTTTTGGATGTTTGCTTATCGTCGTCAGTTGCTTCAGCAACTAAAGGAATATACTTCGCCTCACCTTGAAGGAACTTTAAAATCTTTTCATTCAAAAGCTCGCTGATAAATGGCATCATATCATCGCGGCTTTTGAAGTATCCTTTTACCTCAGAGACAGTCATGTTGTATTGCTTGGCAATCCTCTCAAAACCTTGATTAATATCTTCATCCTGGACCTTGATATCCTCCTGCTCTGCAATTTTTTTTAGGATGAAATCACCTTGTACCCTTTTGACCGCAGTCTCACGGTAGCGTTCTTCTGCTTCAGCCCGGTTAATACCCGCTGATTCAAGAGTTAAACCACCTCTCTGAAGAGTTTCCTCTGTTTGTTTAATGTATTCATTAATCTCATACTGCACAAGGCGTGATGGCACTTCAAATTGATTGGCCTCCACCAGTTTCTGCATGATCCTGTCTGAGATATCACCTTCCAGAGCCTGTTCTTTTTCTGCAAGAAGCTTTTCCTGAATGTTCTGGCGCAGTGCTTCGATAGAGTCAAAATCCCCCCCAACATCCTTGGCAAACTCTTCATCAAGATCTGGCAGTACACGCTCCTTGATTTCATTTACCTTGATCTTGAATTCTACTTTTTTACCAGATAAGACAGGGTTGGGTGAATCCGCTGGAAAATCAACTTCAAGGGATGCCTCCTCCCCTTTTTTCATACCTATCAGTTTATTTTCAAATTCCTGCCCATGCCGCCCAGTGCCAATATCTATATTGACATTTTCTCCATGGACCTGATTCATCTGCTCTCCTTCATGAAAGCCGTCAAAATCAACTATGGCAATATCGTTTTCCTGGGCAACGCGGTTCTCCACGCTGCGTAACGGTGCTATTTCCTTGCGCAGTTTCTCGATTTCAAGATCAATCTCTGCTTCAGTAACAGCGATCTCCTCTTTTTCTACCTCTACGCCTTTGTATTCCTGTAATTCAAACTGTGGACGGGTATCTACTTCAGCTTCATAGGAAAAACTGCCATCTTCTTCAAAAATAGGGGTTTTGATTTCAGGATGGGCGACAACATCCAGTTTTTCTTTCTCAACCGCATCAAAATAAGTTGCCTGAACCAGCTTTTCAGCTACTTCGGCACGTACCTGTTGTCCATAGGTCCGCTCCAGGATATGACGCGGCACCTTTCCCCGCCGAAAACCTTTAATTCTAGCATCATTTTTGATCTTTTTAAATCCTGCATCAAGTTCTTTGGATACTTCCTCTTTGGGAAGCACAATTTTCAATTTTTTGGTCAGACCTCCAACCTCATTAACAGTGACCTGCATCAAATACCTTCCTTTTTCCTAGAAAAAATTAATTTTAATATTATGAAAATTCCCTTTAAGTCCCTTAAAAATATTTCAGGCATCAGTTTTACCTGGTGCGAGAGGGGGGAGTTGAACCCCCATGCACGCTAGTGCGCTGGATCCTAAATCCAGTGCGTCTACCAGTTCCGCCACTCTCGCTTTAACCTTAAATTAATAACCAATTTAGTATTCTCAGTCAAGGTGAAGCCAGCTATAAAATATGCAAGCAAGGCTGTTTAAGCGAGCAGCATGACTGTTTATTCAGAGTAAAAAATATCTGCTGGTTTCTATGCAAATGAGTATTCAGCAGAGTTACTCTCCGCTCCAGGTAACCGATTGCCTGGACCGCTTCAATTTACTGCGACGCTGTTTGCCTTCTTTTCTTTTCTTAATTGATCCTACTGTGGGTTTTGTCCTACGACGTGGCTTCAACCGTTGAGCTGACTTTGCAATAAGAACGGTAAGACGTTCCAGGGCATCTTTGCGGTTCAGATCCTGAGATCTGTGGCGGTTTGCAGTGATTATAAGAACACCTCGGCTATTGATACGATTTTTTGCCAATTTCAATAACCGAAGCCGAACACTTTCGGGTAATGACGCAGAATGTATTACATCAAAACGCAGCTGCACTGCGGAGGAAGTCTTGTTGACATGCTGGCCGCCAGGGCCTGGAGAACGTATAAACTTGAAGTGAATTTCACTATCATCAAGCGATATTGCATCTGTAACGCGTACCATCACATTTCACAAACCTCAATTATAGAAGGTTTGAACTAGGTTAACCCGTATTTCTCCTTTAATTTCTGTTGTACATGCTCAGGAACCAGGCCGCTAACATCCCCACCGTGTTGGGCGGCATCCTTGATTATACTGGAACTGATAAATATCCAGCGAAAACCTGTCATGAGAAATACGGTTTCTACATGACGTTCCAGCCTTCTGTTCATGAGGGCTAGCTGAAACTCGTACTCAAAGTCTGATACAGCCCGTAAACCCCTGATAATGGATTTTGCCCCTTTATTAAAGGCATACTCCACCAGAAGACCTGACACATCTTCAACTTCTATATTTTTATTGGTACCCTCAAAGCAATCCCGTATCATCTGCAGACGCTCTTCAAGAGTAAAGAGAGGAGTTTTACTCGGGTGACGTGCCACAGCAACGACTACTTTGTCAAACAGCTCAAGGGCCCGGTTTATAATATCCAAATGTCCCATGGTTATTGGATCAAAAGTCCCCGGGTAAACAACCATTCTCTCATTGCTTTCTGCCATTGACTTCTCCCTTACTATGAAGATTTATAAAGAGTTGTTTTTTTCGATATAACCAAAAAGCTGTTTCCCCGTAACACCTCTGGTCAACAAGAGTTAGGTCTGCAACCTGTGCCGGCAACTCTATGACAGCATCATCTTCGACAACAACAAGTGCCTCTGGACAAAGCAGATCTGATTCTGCCAACTTCTGCAGCATACCTGCAGACAATCCTTTCCGATAAGGCGGATCAACAAATACAATGGAAAAGGTTGTACCGGGTAATTGTTTTAATAAAAAAGAAAGGCCTTTCGTAAGATCCCGTTTAAAGACGAGTGTTCTGTCAGAAAAGCCGCACAACTCAATATTTTTTTTTATTATCTGCACGGCCTTTGAGCTATAGTCTACAAAAACAGTCCGCTCTGCAGAACGGCTCAAAGCCTCAAGTCCAAGGGCACCGGTCCCTGCATACAGGTCAAGAACCGTCGCATTTTCAACCTCCCGGCCTAAGATACTGAAAAGGGCCTCACGGGCCCTGTCAGCAGTCGGACGGATGTGTTGGCCGGAGTATTTTGCAGTACTTTTAGAAGGTGTCTGCAGGCGCCGCCCTCTAGCCTTGCCCCCAATAATTCTCAATTACAAATAATCCTTTGCAACTATTTCAGCAATCTGCACAGTATTTAAGGCAGCGCCCTTCAAGATATTATCGGCAACAACCCAGAGATTTATACCGTTTTCAATTGATTCATCCTCACGTATCCTGCCAACCAGTGTTTCAAACTTACCGGCACAATCTAAAGCCAGAGGATAAATACTGAGTGTCGGCTCGTCAACAACCTTAACGCCAGGTGCAGAGAGAAGAAGGTCCTTAACTTCAGCAGCAGAAATCTTTTCTTCCGTTTCAATATTTACGGACTCCGAATGGCCGTAAAACACCGGAACCCTTACCGTAGTAGCAGTTATCCTGATGGATGAATCCTCAAAAATCTTACGGGTTTCATTCACCATTTTCATCTCTTCCTTAGTGTAACCGTTTTCCAGAAATGAATCGATATGGGGCAGGCAGTTGAAGGCAATCTGGTGTGGATAAACATTTTTCTCCAGGGGCTTGCCGGCAGCATATGACTTCACCTGCTCCTCAAGCTCAGCAATGGCATTGGCACCGGTTCCGGATACAGCCTGATAGGTTGATACAACAATACGCTTTATCCTGGCCCTGTCATGAATCGGCTTCAAAGCCACAAGCATCTGAATGGTTGAGCAATTGGGATTGGCAATAATGCCTCTCTTAGTATATTGGGCAATGGCATGCGGATTGACCTCTGGTACGACGAGTGGAATTTCATCATCCATACGAAACGCACTTGAATTATCAATCACGACAGCTCCTGCTGCAGCGGCCGCTGGAGCAAACTCCAGGGACCGGGAAGCTCCGGCAGAAAAAAGAGCAATGTCAATACCATCAAATGCGTCTTTTGATAACAGGCCTACCTCAATATCCTGACCTTTGCATTTGAGTTTCTTACCAACCGAACGTTCCGAGGCCAAAAGCCGTAATTCACTGACTGGAAAATCAAGCCGCTCCAAAACATCAAGCATGGCGCCACCAACTGCTCCGGTGGCGCCTGCAACTGCTACATTGTATTTTCTGTTCTGATTACTCATGACTAAAAACTCTTTCTTAAAAATTGTTTACTTTGTGTCAATCATCAGCACTTTTCAATGCTGATCTATACTGCTTCTGCTACCAGGTCACCCACTTCCGTGGTGCCGTATCCCATCTTGCCAGCAGACAAACTGTCAAGTTTTTCTGCAACTACCCAGCGGATAGCATTTTCAATGGCTTGGGCAGCTTCAGTTTCACCGAGATGGTCCAGCATCATCTGGGCAGCTCCAATGGCAGCCAGGGGATTAATAACATTTTGCCCGGTATATTTCGGAGCAGAACCACCAATGGGTTCAAACATGCTGATACCTTCTGGATTAATATTACCACCGGCCGCAATACCCATACCACCCTGGATCATAGCTCCAAGGTCGGTTATGATGTCACCGAACATATTGTCCGTTACGATAACATCAAACCATTCAGGATTTTTCACCATCCACATGCAGATAGCATCAACATGGGCATAATCTGTTTTGATATCAGGATATTCCTTGGCAACCTCATAAAAAGTCCGTTCCCAAAGATCAAAAGCAAAAGTCAGCACGTTTGTCTTGCCGCAAAGTGTCACCTGTTTTCTCTTGTTTCGCTTACGGGCATAATCGAAGGCAAAACGAATACAGCGCTCAACTCCTTTTCTGGTATTGATTGATTCCTGCACCGCTACTTCGTCCGGCGTACCTTTTTTCAGGACACCCCCTGCTCCGGCATACAGCCCTTCCGTATTTTCACGCACCACAACAAAATCAATCTCCTCCGGGCCTTTATCCTTTATCGGTGTTTCCACATTGGGATACAGAATAACCGGACGCAGGTTGATATACTGGTCAAGAGCAAACCGGAGGCTTAAAAGAATACCCTTTTCAAGAATTCCAGGTTTTACATCAGGGTGACCAATGGCTCCAAGAAAAATGGCGTCATGTTTGGTTAACTCTTCGACAGCATTGTCCGGCAAAACCTCACCGGTTCTGATATAACGGTCTCCGCCATAATCGAAATCTGTCAATTCAAGGTTAAAGTTAAATTTATCTGCCGCTGCCTTGAGAACCTTTACACCTTCAGCGGCAACCTCTGGGCCGGTGCCATCACCTCCCATAACTGCAATTTTGTAAGTTTTACCCATTATCCTCTTAGTCCTGTTTGTTATTTTTTACGGTTTAATTAGATACTCACTTTCATCAAATAATTATTTCTTTTCAGCTTCCGTCTGCAGATATACCAGCCTGTTTAAACCATTTAGGTAGGCTTTTCCCGCTGCAGTAATGATGTCCGGATCAAGTCCATGACCGATCACTACTTTACCGTTATCCTCAATCCTGATAAGTACATCTCCCAGGGCGTCAGTTCCACCGGCGAAAGAACTTACCGAAAAAAAGAGCAGTTCACTGCTTGTTCCAGTGAGCTCTGCTATAGCACGGTATGTTGCATCAATTGGACCGACACCGATTGCAGCTCCTTCTTTTTCCTCACCGTCAACCATGAGCCGAACAGCTGCAGTGGGAAGTTTCATGCTACCGCTCATGACACCCAGGGAAACCAGTTCAAAAACTTCAGGGATCTTGATAATTTCATCCATGATAATGGCTTCTATATCTTCATCGAAGATTTCCTTCCTGACGTCAGCTAAATTCTTGAACCTGGAAAATACCCTTTCAAGTTCATCATCTGACAGGGTATATCCCATGACCTCAATACGGTCCTTCAAGGCATGACGACCGGAGTGTTTTCCGAGAACCAGATTTCCTTTTGTCAGACCGATGTCAGAAGGATTCATGATCTCGTATGTCGTCCTTTCTTTCAAAACACCATCCTGGTGAATACCTGCCTCGTGGGCAAAG
>CP070776.1:1278364-1287412 GCA_020346205.1 Deltaproteobacteria bacterium | reverse complement strand
GCGGCAAGACGTCCGACCCCGCCGTTCCCCAGAGCTGCATCCTCCTCCATTTGCCGGATTGCATCAAGGTCATACCCCAAAGACTTGAGAGCCTCTGCAACTTCGTCATAAAGACCCAGGTTGATAAGGGCGTTACCCAGTGTTCTGCCTATGAGAAACTCCAAAGACAGATAATACACCCTCTTTTTTTTCTTATCGTAGTAGCTTCGCTGAGTTTTGATCCAATTCTCAATCAGGATATCCCGAAGGGTGTAGGCCAGAGCTTTATATACATCTCGATCTCCTACCAGAACAGGGTCACGGCCCTGAAATATCAGGAGATGATGATAAATCTGTTTTTTAAGATCATCTATGTTATGGGGGTCCTCAATGCCGCAGGAAAATTCCCCATCTCTGTTTTTCAGCATTCTCCACCTAAAGTCTTTAGATGCTGCAAGCCTTATATTTTATGTTGATCACAACAAATAACTGTATGAGTAAATACTACAATGCGCCCAAGCAAAAAATCAAATTATTTATGTGATTTCAGATAGTTTTTCACCCAGTCCAGGGCCTGTTCCTTATCCTGTACCTCGCCTTCGACCTGTGCACTTTCAAGACTATCAAATATCTCTCTGAATTTTGGTCCCGGTTCAAGCCCGAAGATTGTTATCAGGTCGTTGCCTGTCAGCAACCGTTTTGCCAGTACCGGCTGTATTGTCTGACGGTAAGCGCTTTCCACTTCTTGAAACAGGCTGGCGATATCCTCTTCCATCCCGGGAGGCTTACCTGTTCCAGATCCTGCAAGGCTGTCAGCCATGGCCAGCAAAAAGAGCCCGGGAAATTCTTCACCCACTGCCTTGATCAAACGTAGGTATGCTTTCGGGGTTAAACCGGTTTTTTTACGGGCATTGTTAAGATGAAAGGGCCACATATGGACAGAAACAAACTTGGATACATAATCACTGTCATCCCTGCCCCACTTGAAACGGTCTGCAATAACATCAAAGATCCTGGCCCCCTCTTTGTCATGGTTATAGAAAGTTATACGCCCATCCTTATCTTCCCTGATCTCATGCGTCTCAGGCTTGCCCAGATCATGAAACAAAGCAGCCCATTTCAGCAGAATCCTTCTTCGGCCCACTTGCAGGTATTCGCCCAGTAATTCACCAGAACCCGGGAAGAATTTCCCTGGGTCTTTTAACAGAGTTTCCATATACCTGAGAGATGCAATCCCATGCTCAAAAACATCCAGATGGTGGCTTGACGGCTGCTGTACTCCAATACCCCGATACAGCTCCGGTACCAGTTCCTCAAGTACCCCATTTTCATGCATGGCCTCTATGGTTGCAATCGATTCAGGCGCTGCCATTATGGAATCAAGTTCATAGGCAATACGCTCCTCGGCTGCCAGGTAAAGAAGGTGGATGTGTTCACTTATCTGCTTTTCAGTGGCCGGCTCGATGCTGAATCCGAATTTTGCCATAAAGCGGTACGCCCTGAGCAGTCTAAGCGGATCACTGATAAAAACAGCGGGTGAAGTACTCCGAATTATTTTTTCCTGCAGATCCTTTTGCCCTCCAGCCGGGTCAAGAATTTCGGGGGCTTCACAATTATCCCAGGAGTACGGGATCTGTGAGGGAAAAGGTACAGCCATGCTGTTAATGGTAAAATCACGCTTCAAAAGGTCTTCATTTATATTTACTGTACCTTCACGAAAGGATGAAAAATCAACGCTCACTCCCTGAAATACCATCCTGGCCACGTCCTCATCTTCATCCATGGGTACGAATGTTCCACCCAATTCCTGGGCAAGTTCTCCAGCCCAGCTGAAACTATCGGACGTTACCGTTACATCAAGGTCCTTTGAATCCAATCCCATGAGCCAATCACGAACAGTACCGCCTGCAATATAACAGGGAGAGGATTTATCCCTGATGATTGCGGCCAGTGCCCTGACAACAGGCCCGGGGTATTGATCCAGTAATTTCCAGGGATTTGAATTCATTGCCAACCGAGGGTAATTGTTCTTCTGACCTTATTTATCTATTGCATCTTACAATAAAATAATTATAAAAAACTTCCTGATACAAAGCCATTATTGCCGGAAGTCAATTAATGGTTATATTGCTTTTATCTGATAACGTTAGTCAACATTTTTCGTAAATTATTGAAGCAAAAGGCATAATCCATGGACTCACCTCTACAACGAACAATTAAAATTGGGAATGCAACCGTAGGTTTGCTGGGCCTAGATGTCGCACTTTTTGACTTATCCGGCAAGGATCTTTCAGAAGATGATGCTGTAAATTTTCTCTATGAAAGGGTAAGCCAAAAAAACTATATACCGGAGCCGGCTGTTGAACCGTATAAAGAAGCTTTGCGCCATGAATACAGGCGCTACTTCAACCTGGAAGATTCTAACAAACAGGGCTTGACAATCCGCGTTCTGGGGCGCCCCTGCGTTACCTGTAACAAGATAAAAACAACTGTTATTGACATCCTGCAGGAAAAAAACCTGGCAGCCGATATCGAAGATGTGCAGGACCTTGATGAAATCTGGCGATACGGAGTCACCAAAACTCCGGCTCTTATCATTAACGGAGAAGTAAAAAGCGCAGGTATCCATCCCCCACGAGTTCAACTAGAAAAATGGATTGAGGAGGCAGCTGAAAAATAAAATGAGCTACTTTATCTCAAACTTTCTCACTCAACAGGGAATAGCGCAGCAATTTGCTGATCTTATCGGTTTGGCTGCAACGATTATTATCCTTCTGTTTATTGCTTACATTTCCTACTGGCTAACAAAACATTTTATGGTCCGGCTCGTTGAGATCGTCTTCCAACGCAGTAAGAATACCTGGGATGATGCTCTTGTAAAACATGGCTTTGTCAGGCGTCTTTCTTTTCTCATGCCGATCATTGTTATATACATGTCAGCCGATCTCATGCTGCCCGACCAAGCCATGGCTCCTGAACTTTTCAAACGTTTAGCCATGGTTTTCTTTGTTTTTGCAGGTGTCTGGATGCTTGACTCCATTCTGCTTGCCACACGTGAAATCTACAGCAAGTCCGAGATGGCCGTACACCGCCCTATCAGAGGCTACCTGGATGCAATCAAGATCATTGCTTATGTTATGGCAGGTATCTTTATTGTTTCCATTCTCACCGACCAATCCCCCTGGGGTATTCTCAGTATACTAGGCGGTTTCACCGTTGTCCTCATGCTGGTTTTCAAGGACACAATCCTGGGTTTTGTGGCCAGCATCCAACTATCCGGCCATGATATGGTCCGGGTTGGCGACTGGATTGAAATGCCTAAGTACGGGGCGGACGGTGATGTAATAGATGTGACCATTCATACGGTCAAGGTCCGCAATTGGGATAAGACCATTACCACCATACCAACTTACAGCCTTGTTTCAGATGCATTCAAGAACTGGCGGGGTATGTCAGAATCAGGCGGCCGCCGCATAAAACGCTCCATCCACATTGATATGAGCTCCATTAAATTCTGCTCTGATGATTTACTGAATAAGTTCAAAAAATTCGATTTGATTAAGGATTATATTATTCAGAAACAGGAAGAGATCACCGACTACAACAAAGAACAAACCACTGATACTGAGCAATTGATAAATGGCAGGCGCCAGACCAATATCGGTGTTTTCAGAGCATATATTGTTGCCTACCTGAAAAACCATTCAAAAATCCACCAGGGCATGACCTTCCTGGTCCGGCATCTGGATCCGACTCAAAACGGCCTGCCTGTCCAGATTTATGTGTTCAGCAATGACCAGGTCTGGGCCAACTATGAGGCAATTCAGGCAGATATTTTTGACCACCTGCTTGCTGCTGTACCTGAATTTGAATTGCGGGTTTTCCAGAATCCTACTGGCTTTGACTTTTCGGGCTGGAATAAAAGTTAGTGAAGTTATGAGGTATGCTCTTAAAAACCTGGAAGTATGTTTGAAGAATTTTGAATTTTGAATACTTAATTTTCTCTAACTAGTCCAACTCCACTGTCTCGATCTTTACCTTTGCCAGACCTTTCCGGTAAAAACCCAGATGTTTTGCTGCACCAGCGGAAAGATCAATTACTCTGCCGTCAACAAACGGACCCCTGTCATTTACCCGCACGATCATTGATCTACCGTTTTCGAGATTTTTGACCCTGACATGCATTGGGAGTGGAAGATGTTTATGAGCCGCGGTTGGTTTCCTGGGATCAAAGGCCTCACCGTTAGCAGTCATGGTACCCCCTTTCTGACGCTGTGTCTCTCTGCCGTACCATGAGGCAACTCCTGTTTCCGAATATCTCAATGCCTCTTCAACTGACATCGGCACATAACGTTTTCCTTTCACCACATAGGGGGAATTTTTCACTCTGCCCTTCTCAATGGCCTCTTTGGGTGACATGCCGTCAATGGAATCAATATCATGGGTCATCGGCCAATCCAACGGTGCGACAACAACCTCAAAGGTATACTTACCAATCTTGTAGGCAACCTTGCAGGTTCCGACAGTTATATCAGTTGCCAATTTCCCAGTTTTATAGGTAGCCACCACGGTTCCCTTGGCAATATCATAGCTGGTGGAAAAAAAACCACAGCTGGCCAGCAAGGCGCAAATCCCAGTGATCCCTGCAAACAGGAATAGCCTGCCAAAGAAATGGTTCTTGTATGAATGGAATGAAGTAAGTGCTTTCGAAATGAAAACTTTCAGCAATGTTACATACCTGTTTAGGCCAGGTTAATACCGTTTAAAACTTTAAGTCTGCTTTAAAAAAGCCGGTCGAATTACTCTCGACCGGCTTTTTTACAATCTATATTATACTACGAAAACCGAAACAGGGCAATACTACTGCTTCTTAGCATGGCAACCGCTGCATTTAATAGGTGCCTCTTTACCGGCCTTGTTTACTTCTTTATGGCAATCTTTACATAGTTTATGTGCAGCTTTTTTATAACTGTTGACATCAGGATTACTTATGTCCTTGGTGTGACAGCTGGCGCATTTATCAATAACCATGATCTCATCTTTAGCATGATGACAAGCGGTGCAGGCATATGCTTCCTGATGCTGGCGGTGCGGGAAATCTGACGGCTTACGTGCAGCCTCTGTCTGTAGCGTGATATCAGCAGGACCAATGCTTACCTCCACACCAGAAGCATTGCCGGCTATGAAGAGCGCAACAATACTAATTACAACTACTTTTAAACTCCATGCAACTTTCATCTGTTCCTCCTAAAAAATCTGATTTTATATTTAAAGGTTTTATCAGTTTAATTTGAAAAACCGGCGCAAATGATAAAATGTATCAGCCAAATGTCAACCCCATAGGCCGTTAATAATTAGTAAATACCCCCATTTTTGTCCTGTCCCTCTACATATTTTTTCAAGGCTCCCTGAGTGCATACCTCATAATATTTCCTGTTCACCTTGCCCAAAACCTTCATGTCTAAAGGACTCAACTCCTGCACCCAATCCTCCCTCAATATCAGGCGTTGAAAGGTGCCTGTTACCAAGGGGAATTTACCGGTATGGATTATAATCGGCTCTTTCTGCAACTCAGGGATGAGGCAGTTCATGGTCTTAAGATCAATCTCTGATGCGAGTTTCTTGAAACCTGCCTCGTTTAACTCTATACCATTTACATTATAGCGCAGGATGATCTCATCATCGCTTAAAACATTATCCTCGTCCTTGCCTGACTCATAAACATAAAGGTTAAAATTTTTGCCGTTTTTGTCTAAAAATCTTCGCAATGTCTTATGACAACTTGAAAGCCTGTCTGCCAGATTAATGGCCGGGGAGATCATGATCCTTTTTTTGCCGTCCAGCAGATAGGCCGGCGGTGCGTTCTGATAACATATGCCAACTCCCAGCTCAAGAATCGGCAGGTTATACTTTCTGCTTTTACCATTATACTTTTGAATTACATTCAACATGTTAATGGCAAGACCACAAGCCCTGGCAACACAGTACCTCCCAGCCTCATCATCTTTGCGTTCTAATATGGCGAGAATAATGGCATCTCCTTCGATAAACACCTTTAGAGCACCGTATTGCGAGACAATTTCAGATATGGGATTGAAAAAATTCAGACTGAAGTAAGAGGCCGGGTTTAAGCCGCTTTCATCAAGTTGCCTGGTAATGAGGGTTGCGCCACGCACATCTGCCTTCATTATGACATGACTGGTGACCGGCTTGGTATCAAGTTCAATAACCTGCTCATGCGGGAGAAGAAATTCATAAAGGGTATTATTGGTCTTGGAAAGCGCGATTGTCTTTTCATCTACTACCAGGTTGATCCTGTCAAGGGCCTGTTTGAGGAGTTTAAAATTTTCCAGGTCGCGATGGTATCTGAAAAAACCTTTGAGGAATTGTAAAAAATGCTCATTACGCTGTTGGGCTTTCATTCTGCCCATATTCATCATTGTCTTTTTCAGGGGCACCAGTGAAACTGTTTTGCCGTAATAGACCTTGAGACGTTTGACGTGGGCAGCCACACTTTTTCTTGCTTCGTTTGAAATGAGGTACTGCAATACCTGCTGGGGAACCAGGGGAGGACAATACTCCTGGTATATTGCTTTCATTTCAAAGGAGGCGATAATCCTGCTTATGAGCCTTTTATTTTTAAACTTGTCATAAAAAGCATTGAAGAGCTTTTTCTGCTCTTTTGCCATTGATTCAAGCTTGCGAATCTCCTCTTTATCCTGGTTCTGCTTATTCTTACTTTCCTGTATTTCTGCAGCTGTCTTAAAATAATTCACCAGGAGATCGACATTCCCGACCTCCCTGATCCATCCATCAATTTTGAGGCTTTCCAGATCAACTTGCTTTTCTTTGCCTTTCTCCTCCTTCTCAGAAGTGCCTTCCTGCTCCTTGGTTTCTTTCTCTTTTTCCTGGGCTATTTTGATCCTTGCAAGTATTTGGCTTACTATTTCCAGAAGCTTCTCATACTTATCAGGGTCATCAATTCTGTGTCCCAGAAGCACATATTGTTCAAGCATGAAATAATCATCATTCTGATTTTCAACATGCAGGATGGGATTAGTAAAAATATCATTTCTAAGAAGTGATTGTGCACCGTAATTAGCTTCTCGCCTCTCCTGCAAGGGCTTTTGAGCTCGCAGCAGGTATTCAAAAATCTCCTTGCTCACTTTACCAACTATAAGATTTTTCTTGTGGCGTATCGCCCGAATCCTCTCCTTAAGAGCAAGGGTCTGCACCACCATCTCATCATCATCGGTGCTTTCATATTCCCAGACCTGATTATTAAGCCTGGTCATAAGTTCTTCAAACTGATGGGCGACTTCCTGTATCAATAATTTGCAGACCGCAACCTGGGCCAGGTAGTCGATCTGGATCTCGCCATCTCCCATCTTGGCCCTTTTCACTGCATCAACCATTATATCGCGGCACAACCGTTTGAATTCGTCTCTTTCCTTAATCCAGTCAAACTCAATGCCAAGATCTTCATCTGCTCCTGAAGTTCTTAGAATCAAGTGAAAAATTATCCTGGAAATTGACTCTCGGAAAACAGGGCTTAAATGGACATCATAGTGGAAATTGTCGACCCCGGGCATAATACGGTTCAATGAAAAGTGGGCGGAATACTGCACAGGGGCAGGACCGCTCCAGGTGAGACCTCTGGGAAAGAATTCCGTACTAAGTAGTGAAGCCATTGCAGATCAGAAGATGAGAACTATTCGCGAATTTAAGAAAAATTTAAAGATTTCAGATAAAAAGCGCCGCACCTTAACCATGTTAGAATATTAATTTCTGCAAAATTCGTCAATCTTCTTTTACTCTACTTTGGACTATTATAGGATTTGGTAAGTACTTTGCGGCTTCAAAATATGAAATTTTCATTCCTTAGATATGATTGAAAAATCAAATCGTAATTATAATTTTGTATTTTCATCAGTATCCTCTCATTGACCCTTTTCTTTTACCTTTTGCATCAACTCTAATTATGTGATATATATAATAAGTTGGTGAATTGGTTATTATGGCCCAAACAATATTTGGCATAATTGTGGGTTCGATTAAATATGGCGTCCAAATCAAATAATTCAGGCACAAACGGCAGTGAATCTCTGCTCCTGCAAAGCCTGAAAAATTCCTATTTCATCTATTCCTGTAATAAAAATGGTGAAGTAATTTACGTCAGCCCTTCTGTTGCCAACGTACTTGGTTATTCTACAGAAGAGTTTCTTGAGCTTATCCAGAATTCCGGTCATTATTTTTCCATGTGCGAAAAGTACGATCTGCCTTCTGAAGAAAGCTTGAATGGTGAAAAGTCAGAACCCTACGAGATACATATACCCCACAAAGACGGCAGCCCTTGCTGGCTTGAAGTAGTTGAATTTCCAACATGTGATGAAAATGGATCAGTTGAAGGGGTTGAGTGCATCCTGCATAATATCTCTGATCGGAAGAAAGCTGAACTGGGGCTGCAAACAAGTGTGGAAAAACTGCGCAAGGCTCTGGCTGGAACGATTCAGGCCATGGCACTTACCGTTGAAACCAGGGATGCTTATACCGCAGGCCATCAACGCCGCGTTACCAATCTGGCCCGGACAATTTCCCAGGAAATGGGACTCTCAGAAGACCAGGTTGACGGTATTCGCATGGCAGGTGTTATCCATGACCTTGGCAAAATTTCTGTGCCAGCTGAAATTCTCAGCAAACCGGGCAAGCTCTCGGCCCTGGAATTCAGCCTGATTAAGACCCACCCGCAAACCGGCTATGACATACTCAAGGGTATTGACTTTCAATGGCCTATTGCCCAGATCGTTCTGCAGCACCATGAGCGGTTGGATGGCTCTGGATACCCACAAGGTCTTATAGGTGATGAAATTATGGATGAGGCTAAGATCCTGGCAGTTTCAGATGTGGTTGAGGCCATGTCTTCACACCGTCCCTACCGTGCAACCCTGGGGATTGACGCTGCCCTTGAAGAAGTTACAAAAAACAGAGACATTTTATACGATGCCGCAGTTGTGGATACAACAGTGAATCTATTTACCCAAAAAGGTTTTCAGTTTTAATATATTGACA
>CP070776.1:1273477-1278264 GCA_020346205.1 Deltaproteobacteria bacterium | reverse complement strand
CAGGCAACAGCGTTATGAGCAAAAGAACAGATACTGCTGTAAAGCTGCGAAAGCTCATATTCCCAAATCAGTTTCGGCCTTTTCAAGTGCCTTTATTACAGCACTGGCTGCTGTTCCACCATGAGTATTGCGGCTGTTGACAGAACCTTCTACACTAAGAACATCAAAGACGTCCTCTGTAATAACATTGCTGAATCCCTGCAGTTCCGTGAGGCTCAGGTCTTTCAGTTCCTTGGCATTTTCTATACAGTAGGCCACTGCCTGGCCAACAACGGAATGTGCCTGCCGGAAGGGAATATTCTTCCGCACAAGGTACTCCGCCAGATCTGTTGCAGTCATAAAGCCCTTTTCCGTAGCATTCTCCAAAACCTCACGGTTAAAGGAAAGGCCTTCCAGAAGTTCAACCATGACTGACAATGACTGGTTCACTGTATCCACCGAATCAAAAACCGGTTCCTTATCTTCCTGGAGGTCCCGATTGTAGGTCATGGGTAACCCCTTGAGTACAGTCAGGAGAGCCATAAGGTTGCCAACTACCCGGCCGCTCTTTCCCCGGACAAGCTCCGGCATGTCGGGATTTTTTTTCTGAGGCATAATACTGCTTCCAGTACAGAACCGGTCTGCAATCTCAACAAAATTAAATTCATGACTGGCCCATAATATCAGCTCCTCTGAAAACCGACTCAGGTGGATCTGGATCAAACTGCAGGCTGCGAGAAATTCAACCATAAAATCCCGGTCACTCACTGCATCCATGGAGTTACCACTTACAGCAGGAAAACCCAGTTCCTGGGCAACATAATCCCGGTCAATGGGCAGACTGGTACCAGCAAGGGCACCACTGCCCAGTGGCAACACATTGATCCGCTTCAAGCAGCCGCTCAGCCGCTCCTTATCCCGAGAGAACATCTCGAAATAAGCCAGAAGGTGATGCGAGAGCAGAACAGGCTGGGCCCGCTGCAGGTGGGTAAATCCCGGCATGATGACTCCAAGATATTCCCGCGCCAGAGAAATAAACCCTTTCTGCAGTTCTGTGAGAAGAGCTATGAGATGCTTGCTCTCATCCCGCAGATAAAGCCGCATATCAAGTGCCACCTGGTCATTCCGGCTTCGGGCCGTGTGGAGCTTCTCCCCGGCCTGGCCCACTTTTTCCACCAGGGCTTTCTCAATATTCATATGAATATCTTCCAGTTCCGGCCGAAAAACAAAGGTATTGCTTTCGATCTCAGATTCGATCTCCGTCAACCCATCGAGTATTTTTTCAAGCTCGGAAGAATTGAGCAGACCTATCTTGCTAAGCATTTTAGCATGGGCCTTGCTGCCGGCAATATCGTACCGGTAGAGCCGCATATCAAAATGGATCGAGGCACTGAAAGCTTCAGCCGAAGAAGCGGTCTTTTCAGTAAACCGGCCTCCCCATGGCTTGTTAGTTCCTGATTTTGTTTTCATTTTTTCTTTAAGGCTGCAATCTGTAACCGTAAGGCATTGAGCTTGATAAAACCTGCCGCATCTGCCTGGTTATAAACCTCATCCTCTTCAAAGGTTGCAAAACTCTCCTGGTAGAGCGATTCTTCTGACTTACGCCCCACAGGCATACAATTGCCCTTATACAGCTTTAAGCGTACCGTTCCGCTTACTGTTTCCTGGGCCTCATCCATGGTCTTCTGCAGCAGCTGCATTTCAGGTGAGAACCAGAAGCCGTTATAGACCAGTTCTGAATAACGGGCTACCAGGCTGTCCCGGATCCGCATTACCTCACGGTCCATGGTAATTGTCTCCAGGTCACGGTGGGCTGTACGTAGTATTGTACCGCCTGGCGTCTCGTATACTCCCCGTGACTTCATGCCCACAAAACGGTTCTCAACCATGTCCAGCCGTCCGATACCGTTCTCACCTCCCAGTCGGTTCAACTCCTGAAAAAGAGCTGCTGGCGAAAGGGTATTGCCGTTAATTGCCACTGGATTACCCTGTACAAAATCAAGCTCCAAATAGGTCGGGGTATCAGGTGCATCCTCGGGCGCTTTCGTCATCTGGAACATTCCGGGATCCGGTTCATTCCAGGGATCTTCAAGAATGCCGCCTTCAAAGCTGATATGCAGCAGATTCTCATCAGAACTATAGGGCTTCTCCTTGGTCACCGGCACAGGTATGTTATGCTCCTTGGCATAGCTTAACAGCCGGGTCCGGGAGTTCAGATCCCATATCCGCCATGGTGCAATTATCTTCAGGTGAGGATTCAAGGCCATATAGCTTAACTCGAAACGCACCTGGTCATTACCCTTGCCTGTAGCCCCGTGACTGACAGCATCCGCTCCTTCTGCCTCAGCCACCTTGACCTGTTCCTTGGCAATAAGCGGCCGAGCCAAAGATGTTCCCAGGAGATAGGACCCCTCGTAAATGGCATTGGCCCGAAAAGCCGGGAAAATATAATCTTTAACAAAGGTCTCTTTAAGGTCTTCGATGACAACCTTTTCAGCACCGGTTCCCATCCCCTTTTCCCGGACCGCATCCCAGTCTTCATCCTGGCCCAGGTCAGCAGCAAAGGCCACAACCGGGCACTGATAATTTTCCTCAAGCCATTTCAGAATGACCGAGGTATCAAGGCCTCCTGAATAGGCTAGAACTATTTTATTAACTGTCATTTTTGTACTCCCACTATCAATAAAACTGGCTAAATGCAGATAATGATTCTTTTTAAAATGCTTGGCTATCTATTTATAGCTAATCCGCTTTTTTCACACGCCAAGACAGTTTCAGATACAAGGAGCAGGGTGTTTGGCAATATATGAATATGCCAAATTTCCTGCGACAAAGTAGATGTACTGTATTGACGTGTGAACATACAAGCTAAGCAATATGCTTTTCCAGAATAGCTTTATGGATATGCAACTTGTTTTCTGCCTGGTCAAAAGCTACACACTGCGGTCCTTCCAAAACTTCTTCTGATATCTCTTCTCCGCGGTGGGCCGGCAGACAGTGCAGAACAATGCAATCCGGCTTGGCATGATTTAATAGTTTGCTATCAACCTGAAACCCTTGAAACACTTCAAGCCGTTCCTGTTGTTCACTTTCCTGCCCCATACTTGCCCATACATCTGTATTGATGACATCGGCTCCCTGGACAGCTTCAACAGGATCAGGTACGACGTTGATCCTTCCATCTGACTCCTGCTGTGCTTTCTTCAAAAGATCTGCCTGTGGAGCATAGCCATCAGGACAGGCAAGAACAAGTTCGAATCCCAGCCTGGCAGCAGCCTGCATCCAGGAGTTAGCCATGTTGTTTCCATCCCCAACCCAGGCGACTTTCAAATCATCCAGATGCCCTTTCTTTTCAATAACCGTCATTACATCGCTTAATACCTGGCAGGGATGAAAAAGATCGGTCAAGGCATTAATCACCGGAATCGATGAGTAACGTGCAAGTTCCGTCACAACTTCCTGGCCAAAAGTACGGACAATCAAGCCGTCCACATAGCGTGACATGACCAGAGCCGTATCCTTTAAAGGCTCACTTCTGGCAAGTTGTGTCTCTTTTGACGACAGGAAAATAACCTGGCCGCCCATACCATACATGGCCGCCTCAAACGAAACCCTGGTTCTGGTTGAAGCCTTTTCAAAAATCAGGGCAATAGTTTTGCCGTTCAGCTGTTTATGGAGTATGCCGGCAGCAGCCTCCTGCTTAAGAACAATAGCCCTGTCAATGTAAGCAAACAGCTCTTCCTTGGTAAAGTCACTGAGCCGTAATAAATGTGTTGCCATGGTCCTACTCTCAGAAATAGTTAAGGCCCAATTCCCGTCTTAACTGGTACACAAAAAAGACAGACAAATTGAGCCAAATAAAAAAAACTACTAGATAGCAGCGGTTTTGAAAAGGTTTTTTTACCCGTAAATAGAAATTATATCAATATGTTTTTGCGGTAACTTCAGGCAGAATCAACCATCAATCGTTCGGTTTTAAATCAGGTAAGCTCTGACAGGACCTGGCCGAGTTCCTTAATCAATATATCTATCTCCTCCCTGCTTACCACCAATGGCGGGATAAAGCGGAGTACCTCGTTGCCGGCAAAATTTATAAGCACACCCCGTTCAAAGAGCTTCTGCACAATGGCCTGGCCCTGTTCTATTCCTTTCTGGGTGAGAACCAACCCCTGGATCAACCCCAGCCCCCGCTGGCCGCTGGCATATTCCGGATACTCTGCAGCAAGACCGGCAAGTTTTTCTGCCAGATAATTCCCCTTGGATACCACCTCGCCTAGAAATCCTCCAGCCAGCATTACCTTCAGGGTTGCAACCCCGGCAGCGGCTGACACTGGATTGCCCCCAAAGGTTGAGGCATGGGATCCCACTGAGAAAGCCTCTGCAATCCGTTGTGTAGTCAGCATGGCACCTATGGGCAGGCCGTTGGCCAGCGCCTTGGCAGAAGTAAGTATGTCAGGCACGACACCGAAATGCTCATAGGCAAACAGTTTACCGGTCCTACCCATACCGGTCTGCACCTCGTCAAAAATAAGCAGCAATCCCTTCTTGTCACAAAGACTCCGAATCTGCTGTAAATATTCTTTGCTGAGAGGTTTTACACCGCTCTCACCCTGCAGCGGCTCGCAGAGGATAGCACAGGTCCTCTCAGAAACCAGCTCTTCCAGGGCTTTCATATCACCGAATTCAGCATGCAGAAAACCTGCTGGTAATGGTTCAAAACCCTGGTGAAATTTCGGCTGTCCAGTAGCAGCAACTGTTGCCAGTGTCCTGCCGTGAAATGAACCTGACAGGGAAATAATCTCATAACG
>CP070776.1:1269483-1273377 GCA_020346205.1 Deltaproteobacteria bacterium | reverse complement strand
AAACAGGAGCTTTCTGAAACTGAATGGAAGGAATCTTTTGAAAAAACTCCTACCCCTAAAATAATCTCCCTGGCTGAATTGATAGAGAAGGCTCAAAAGCAGGCACAGGACAAGTAATAAAAAAAGGGGCCCGGTCAACAACCGGTCCCCTTTTTAGATAAACAACAAATACTACTTAATTATTTTCCATAACCTGGAGCCGGAGTACCATAACCCGGGACACCTTCTTTTTTCTCCTCACCATAACCCGGAGCCGGAGTACCATACCCCGCAGCAGCTTCCTTTGCCGCCTCTCCGCCATAGCCTGGTGCCGGAGCTTCTTCAGTTACCTTTTGGGCACTAACTGCACCCTTTTTGCTACCGCTTCAGCCGCTTGGGGCTGGGGCAGCCTGTTTCTTGCCGCTTCAGCCGCCGGCGCCCATAGCGGCACTGCTCATGCCTGCTACCAGGCTGGCAATGCTGAGCCCGGTCAGCACCTTTTTCAAGTATTTCTTTTCCATGTTTCCCTCCATGTTTAGATTGACCAGTGGTTTAACAGATCAACTTTTTAGCCGGAAATATATTACTACAAGTTCCCAAAAATCCATAGAGTAATTCAATGTAAAATTGATTTTTTTTCATGCCTAAAACCAAGGAAAAGAAGTCTTTATTTTAAAAAAAGATCTTTGTCTATGCCAAGCTTTTTGAAAAGATTATAAGTCTGATAAGTTCTAATATTGTACTTACCCGACGTCCACCTCGTATACCAGAAACACTCCCCCTCATTGTAAATATCCCTTATCAACCTTCTCTCGGGAGGGCATTTCGGACACGAACATTTCAGGTGGAACCGGGCATAGAGTTCGTACAATTTAAGTCTGAATTTATTCATTTGTTTTACAGGTACAATAACAATTAAATCTGATAGTTCAGCCTAAAAAATCATATTTTGCGCGCCAGGGTAAGCCCGTCGGCTATGGGCACAAGACTTATTTCAACCCGGGGATCTCCCTGGATCTTTTTGTTCAAGTCCCGAATGGCCAAAGTATCATCATCATTTTTTGCAGTATCAACAACTGCTCCGTCCCAAAGTACATTATCGATGGCTATCAATCCTCCGGGCCGTATTAGCTGCAAACAATATTCATAATACATGTCATAGTTTATTTTATCGGCATCGATAAAGGCAAAATCAAATCTATTTGTTCCCTGCTCAAGAAAATTTTCAAGGGTTTCCTGCGCCGGTGCCAGGCGGAGCTCAATTTTATCATCCACCCCTGCTTTCTGCCAGTAACGCTTTGCAATATCCGTCCATTCCCTGTTGATATCACAAGCAATAACCCGGCCGTCTTTCGGCAGAGCCAGGGCAATACACAGGGAACTGTAGCCGGTGTACACTCCTATATCCAGGGTATGTTTTGCACCGAGCAGTTTTATCAGCAGTCCCATGAACTGACCCTGCTCCGGGGATATCTGCATATTTGCATTTTCATCCAGGGCCGTTTCAACCCTCAGTTCACGTAAAATCTCCTGCTCCCGCAGTGATACAGATATCATGTATTCATAAAGTTCTTCGGTAATACAGAGGGTTTTGTTGGACATCTACTATTTCTGTGGTTCAGTTTCGCGTTGCCAGATCAATTCCCCATCCTTGTAAACTTCGCGAACCCTATGCATGGGAACACAATGGGCAATACCATCCTCGTCATATACGTGAAAAGAGAATTTATTGCCCGGCAACTGAGTGACTTCATTGAATGAAACCCTGATGATATTATTCTCAAAGCGGTCATAATAGCCAATCTCAAAATGACCCCTCCCGAACTCCGGGTCCCAGTATATGCGATTCAACAGATCATGGATTGGTTGCATTCTTCAAAATATTGTTAAATACATCTCTTATTCATAACCCAAATCATCGGACTCCAGGTCGCCAAGCGGACCGGTCCAGTCCTCGGGAGGTTCAATTTCCTCCAGGTCCATCTCCTCCCATTCCTCCATTTCAAGTTCTTCAATATCGCCATCAAAATACTGGATATCTATGGTACCTTCTCTTTCGTTCACATCCACCACCATGAAATCCTGTCCCTTGTCCAAATGGTGGTACCAGTCGCCTTCAATGGGATCGAGTTCACCAATCATTTCTTACTCCTCAACATTTTGTATCTTATCATGTCCAATGATCCAGTCTCAATCGAATGAGTACTCTTTTTTATTTCATGGAAACAATAACTATATTAAAGACTTGACAACTCTTTTATGGCATCTGCAATTTCTCGGCTGAAAGCACCCAAAGCCCGGCTCTGCGCTGCAACCAGATCAGCATAACCGGAGCCCTGTGCCGGCTCGACTATATGTGTTGCCTTGACACCATATACACTGTTGCCTTCTCCATCAAAAATCGCCCACCGAGATATCAATTCAATATTGCCACCCAGGCTGCCATCAAACCTGCTGATATCCATTTTAACAGTATAATCCAGCTTTATAGCCTGCATGGCAGGGTATGAGAGGACCCTGTCAGTGGACAGCAGGTTTGTCAGATTTTCAGCAATTACACGTCCGATGTCCTCCTCTATTTTGCCCGCCCAGCGGTCAAACTCTGCCAGGTGGAGTTCATTATTGCCTTTTCTCGTGACAATCTGGGATTTTTTTAAATATTTTGGAAGAGATACATAGGAAATTCCTACGGCAATGTCCTTTTCCTTTGAACCGCTACCTTTTTCAGTTTCGAGGGAAGCCACAGGGCTCAACACATAATAATTTGCAGACTTGGAGACGCCTCCGCAGCCGGCCAGAAAAAGTAGCGCTATGCCAAATAAGACGGTTACAGACTGTGCCACAGTTTTGTTTATCATGGTCATCTCCTTCCGATTTTATTTCTTCCCTGTTATGAGTGATTCCGGATGTCTTTGCAGATAGTCAGTCAATTCCTCCAGGGACTGCGCAGCATCTGATACGCTTTCCAGGGTTACAGCAATTTCATGGCGAAACTTTGAATTTTGGGAAATTACTTTCTGGGTTTCCACGAGCAGGATCTTAGCTTCCTCAAATGTAGATTTAACACTTGCCAGAGTGCTTGCTATGTCATTAGTAACCGGGTCAATGCGGCTGTCGACATTGTTCACCAGCTTCCGGGTATCATCCATGGCGGACTCGAAACTGTCCGCCACTGAATCCACCCTGCCGTTGACATTGACCGCAAGCTCATTTGTCTGCTTTATCAATTTTTGCATATCCTGAAGAGCAATATTCAAGTTTGCAACAGATTCCTGCAGATCTTCAGAGTTCATCAGCTCATTGGCACCCTGGGCAGCCTCTGAAACATTTTTGACAATATCCTTAAAATTTACATCTCGGAAATCCGCTACTATCTGTTCTAATGTTTCGGTCAACATCTGCAATGCTGTAGGAATTGTGGGGACCTCATATACTTTTTTCTCAAGGCCGACTTTCCTGATGGCTGTGTCGGGATAGAAATCATAGTTGATAAAAAGTTGGCCGGTGAGCAGGCTTTGCATTTGCAACTGGGCCCGCAACCCCATCTCACTCACCAGGGTGTTTACTGCTTCTTCATCATCGAATTCCTCGATCTTTTCTCCCCCCAGAATGGATATTCTGTTTTCAAATATTTCGACATAAACAGGAACAAAAAACTCGAGATCAGCTGGATTGATAGTGAGTTTGATATCCTTAACCATACCGATATCAACACCACGAAACTTCACTGGTGACCCAATATTCAGCCCTTTCACCGAGCCCTCGAAAAAGAGAACATGCATGCTTGTCTTCTGAAAGAACTTTCCGGAGCCAAATAAAAGTATGGCCAGGACAGCAAGTCCTATCCCTCCTACAACGAAGCCGCCTATAGCTGTTTTATTCACTTCTTTGCTCATATGTCATCCCACGTTAAAA
>CP070776.1:1259796-1269383 GCA_020346205.1 Deltaproteobacteria bacterium | reverse complement strand
CAAAGTGGTTACGACCAGTTCACCGACTTCGCCGGGCTTGACAGGCTTAAGCGTCGTGGGATTGATTACTTCAACCAGAAAATGGTCTTCATTTATATGCAGACCGTTGCACTCCAGGCATTCTCCAGCCACGCCGGGTCCCATTACTTCACTGAGACCGTAATTATCGGTAGCTGTGATATTGAGTTTATTATTGATCTCAGTACGCATAGCCTCTGACCATGGCTCTGCTCCAAATAAACCGTACTTCAGGGAAAGGCCGCTGACATTGATGCCCATGTCCAGCATGGTGTCGGCAATCATCAGGGCATAACTGGGGGTACATACCAGGGCCGTAGTCTTGAAATCCTGCATAATCTGGATCTGCCGCTTGGTGTTGCCGCTGGAGATCGGGATAACTGAAGCGCCGAGGCGTTCTGCCCCGTAATGGAGTCCAAAGCCACCGGTAAAAAGGCCATAACCAAAGGCAATCTGGATGACATCGTCCTTGCCTACGCCGGCTGCAGTAAGAACCCGGGCGACAAGATTTGACCAGTTCTTGATATCATTGCGCGTGTATCCGACAACTGTAGCCATTCCTGTTGTTCCGGAGGAAGAATGTATTCTGACAACATCCCTGAGAGGAACTGCAAATAACCCGTACGGGTAATTCTGCCGGAGGTCGTCTTTTACTGTAAACGGTAAACAACTTAATTCGCTGAGCGATCTGAACCCGTCAGGGTCGAGATTAATTTCTTTGAACCTCTTCCTGTAGAATGGAACATGAGTAGCCACGCGGTAAATGGTTGACTGCAGCCTCTCAAGCTGTAACTGCTCCAGGTCCTCCCTGCTCATGCACTCTTTTTCTTCTTCCCAGTACATATCAACACCCGTATGTTTAAATTAATCATCCATTTCGCGACCTAAGTAGGCCCGCTGCACGTCCCTGTTCTGTAAGAGGTCTTCTGCAGCACCCTGCAAAATTATCTTACCGGTCTCCAATACATAGCCCCGGTCAGCAATGCCCAGGGCTGCTTTGGCATTTTGTTCTATCAGTAATACTGTACTACCTTCTTCCCGCAATCTTAAAATAACCTGAAATATACTTTTGACTATGAGCGGAGCTAAACCTGTAGAAGGTTCATCCATCATGATAAGTGAGGGTTTTGCCATCAAGGCCCGGCCCATGGCCAGCATCTGCTGCTCACCGCCTGAGAGGGTGCCGGCCAGCTGATTCTCCCGCTCTTTCAGAACAGGAAACAGGTCGTAGACCCTGCTCATTTCACTTTCAACATTGCTTTTATCCTTTTTGGCCTGGACATAGCCTCCCAGTAGCAGGTTTTCCTGCACAGTCATGGTGGAGAATACCTGCCTGCCTTCAGGAACCAGTGAACAACCCTGGAAAACTATTTTTTCAGGCGAGTATTTCAAAAGGTCATTATCCCTGAAAACTATCTCTCCGGAACTTATTTTGACCAGTCCAGTAATTGTGTGCAGTAGGGTGGTTTTTCCGGCTCCGTTTGCCCCTATGATAGTAACAATCTCTCCAGGGTCAATATGCATTGAAATGCGCTTCAGCACCTTCAGCTTCCCATAACCGGCTTCCAGGTTTTTTACTTTAAGCATCCTCATCTCCCAGGTAGATCCGGATAACTTTTTCATTCTGCTGAATGTTCTGGGGCAGGTCTTCAGCAATTTTTTCGCCAAAACTTAAGACCACAATCTCGTCAGATATATCCATGACCAGGGACATATCATGTTCAACAAGCAGGACAGTTATACCTCTATCCCTAATTTTTGAAATCAAGCGGCCTATTTCTGCAGTTTCGTATATGTTCAAGCCTGCTGCCGGTTCATCAAGTAAAAGCAGTTCAGGTTCCGTGGCCAGGGCCCGTGCAAATTCCACCCCCCTTTGCTGGCCGAATGACAGGTTACTTATCTCTACATCAGCACAGTCGGAAACACCCAGAAGATCAAGATATTCCGTGGCTTTTTCCCTTATCTTCTTCTCTTCAGACCATGTCCAGGGCAAGTTCAGCATGCCGGCCATAAAACCCGCCTTACTCCTTATATGCCGCCCCAACATGACATTTTCAAGGGCTGTCATGCCATGAAAAAGCTTAATATTCTGATAAGTCCGGGATAAACCTTGCCTGGCTATTTGAAAAGGTTTACGGCCGTTTATTTTTGTTTTGTTGAAGTATATTTCTCCTGAATTTGCAGGTAGGTTGCCTGCAATGAGATTGAAAAGGGTTGTTTTGCCGGCACCGTTCGGTCCGATAACTGCCTTTATCATGCCCTGTTCAACATTGAAGCTGACATTATTCACCGCATGCAGACCACCGAATCGACGGTTCAAATTTTGTAATTCCAGAAGTGCCACTAATTCCCGTACCTTATGTATTCAATTAAAAAGTCACTCTCAAATTGTAATTTTAACTAAATGACCCAAAAAACTGATCATTCCTGAGTCTCTTCCTTTGATTGTGGAACCATGAGAGACAATAGCGATTTTATTTGCTGCCATGGGTTTATTTTTAATATTCCCTGGGGCGCAAAAAGCATGATAACTATTAAGATCACACCAAACACAGCATCATCATAGGAGCCGAACACACCTCTCAACGACAGGAAATTCAACACTATGCCCATGATGAGAGCTCCCCAGAGATGGGCCATGCCGCCGACAGCAACAATAGCAACATAGCGTACCGACTTCATTACCCCTGCCTCAGAGGGACCGATACCACCGTTGTAGTGGGTAACAAGTACTCCGGCAAGGGCGGCAAAAACAGCGCTTAAAACAAATATGTAAAGCTTGTAGCGGGCGGTATTGACCCCCATGGCATTGGCAGCCTCTTCAGCTCCGTGAATGGAACGTAAGGCCCTTCCCACCCTGGAATGTATGAGGTTAAGGAGAAGAATAATGCCTAATATGACTACTCCCCAGGCAATGTAATAATTTAAAACACGCGCCCCAAAACTGCCGCTTACCTCTATACCGGGCAGCAACTTGAAACCGGGAACCTCGGAGATGCCGTCAGCCTCTCCAAAATAAGCACTGGCAAGTGCAATACGATAAATGATTATACCGAAACCCAGTGTTGCCATGGCAAGGTAATGACCTTTCAGCTTTAAAACCGGCCCACCAATGGCAAAAGCAATCAGTCCTGCTGTCAGAACAGCAATAATACAGGCAGCCCATGGCTCAACAGCCAGCAGATCTCCGCCGTATAAGTCCTTGCTATTAATCAGCAGACCGACCTTATCCAAAAATTCGACCAATCCATGATCCTTGAGTGGCAACAGGTTGTGTGTGGTAAGTGCTCCGGCAAGGTAGCCGCCAATGGCAAAAAAGCCGGCATGCCCCAGCGAAATCTGGCCGCCATACCCCATCAGGACGCAGAGCCCGATAACCACAACAGAGTAATAGGCTGACATGGTCAGCTGGGTCAGGTAATATGTGGTTTCCGTAAAATGCGTCACCAGCTGAATTCCCACCACAACAGCCAGGAGGCCCAAAACCGGTATGTACCTTCTCAACAAACCCATCAGAATTCCTTCAGGCTGGCTGCCTCACTGCTGCCGAACAGACCATGCGGCCTGACAAACAGTATGAGAAGTAATATTGAGGTGGCGATGGCATCCTGAAAGGCAAGGGGCAGCACTGAAACGGAAAATGCCTCTATGATACCGAGGAGTAAACCGGCTGCCACTGCAGCCAGGCTGTTACCCAATCCACCCAGGATAGCAACGGTAAACCCCTTGATTGCCAGGTTGGGTCCCATTGAATAATCCGAATAGGTAATCGGAGACATGACACAGCCTGCCACGGCCCCAATGCCTGCTGAAAGCACAAAGGACAGGGTAACCATATTTTTTGTATTAATGCCGCAGAGCGTTGCTGCCCGCCGGTTAGCGGCACAGGCCCGCATCTCACGGCCCAGCGAGGTAAACTTAAAAAAGAGGCTCAAGCCAGCAACCATAAGGGAGCAGACACCTATGACCCACAGCACCTGCGGAGAAATTCTTGCTCCAAAAATTTTTACGGATGTCACCTCGTTGCCGATAAAATAGGGCAGGGCCCGGACACTCTCACCCCAGATATGTAAGGCCACTTCCCGCGCCAGTATGGAGATACCGATGGTGATTATGATCATACGCAGTACTGAGGGACTCTCCAGCCAGCGTATAAAAACCATTTCAATCAAAGCTCCGACAACCATGGTTATCAGCACTGCCACTACAATTGCCAGAGGAATCGGCATGAAGGAATGCATGGTGATGGCGATCATACCACCCAGCATTACGAACTCACCCTGTGCAAAATTAATAATGCCCGTGGTGTTGTAGATGATGTTAAATCCGATTGCAACGATGGCATAGATAATGCCATAGGTAATACCGGCAAACAGATACTGTATGAAAAGTTCAGGAGCCATGTGTAGGAGCTGTATAACGGGAAAAGGGGCGGAGAGATTGTTTATATCTCCGCCCCTGCTGTTAGTAAGTCAATAGATGATTAGTTTTACTTATGATAGATAACAAATTTTCCGTTTTTAACTGTCATCATTTCAAAAGAATCGATATCCAGACCATTATGATCCTCTGGAGAAAAGTTGAACACACCGGCTGTTCCTGGAACTCCCTTCAGGTTTTCAATGGCATCGCGTACTTTTTCCTTATCAGTGCCGGCTTTTTCAATTGCAGCCACAAGTATGGTGAGAGCATCATAGGCATGGCCGCCAAAGGTGGAAACCTTATCATCCGGGTACTTTGTCTCATAGTCAATTTTGTAACGGACCAACAACTGCTTCTGGGGATTGTCTTCACCCAGCATGTTGGCAACGAGCAAACGCCCAGCCGGAAAAATGATGCCTTCGGCTGCTGCTCCGCCTGCTTCAACATATTTGATATTACCGAAACCATGGCTCTGGAACAGGGGCACATCCCAACCGGCCTGCCTCATATTCTTGGCCAGGATGCCCTGGGCAGGAACAATTGACCAGTTGACCACAGCCTGGATGTCTTTGTTGGCCATCAGTTTTGCCACAACAGCAGAGAGGTCTGTGGCCTTTTTGTCGTATACTTCTGCCGCCAGGATCTCAATGCCGAACTCTGGAGCCATTTTCTCCAGCTGTCCCTTACCTGCCTTACCAAAACCTGTATTACCCGCCAGTACAGCAATCTTCGTTATGCCCATATCTTTCATGGTACCGTAGATTTTCGCAACAGCATGGCTGTCCTTCTGCGGTGTTTTGAAAACATATTTTGCAACAGGATTGACAATCACTTCAGCGGCTGCGCAAGAAACAAGGATCATTTGGGCTTCTTCGACGATATTTTTGATCTTCATGGTCTCGCCGCTTGTGGAAGGTCCAATGATTGCAAAAACCTTATCTTCTTCGATAAGCTGCTTGGTGAATGAAATAGCCTTTTCAGGATTGGCGCCTGAATCCTTAATGATAAGATCTATTTTTTTGCCGTTAACACCTCCCGCGGCATTGATCTTTTCAACCATCATTTCCAGGGTCCTGGCCTCCGGGCCACCCAGAAATGATGCAGGACCGGTAACAGCCAAAATGGCTCCCACTTTGATGGTCTCTTCGGCCTTGGCAACTGATGCTGGTGAAAAACCAGCTACCAGGCATAACGAGATTACTACTGCTACTACAGAACTCAATACTCGCTTCATCACGTTTCAACCTCCTTGTTCGTTTTTTTCCTATCTGGACTATTGTTCTATACTTGAGATCAATATCCCCCCACTTTATTGCAGCTTAAATTGACCTAACTTCCTCAGCAGTCAATATTTTAATTCCGGCATTCTGCAGAATTGTAATGGCAATATCCGGGTCATCAAAACGGAAAATAAGCACAGCATTTTCCGAGCTTTTTTCTACAAAGGCATACATGTACTCCACATTTATACTTGCTTCATGGAGAACAGCCAGCACTCTTGCGAGTCCTCCCGGCCTGTCGGCTACTTCAACTGCTATAACATCTGCCTTGCCGACCGTAAAACCCTCTTCCTTTAAAACCCGTGTAGCCTTGTCGGTGTCATCAACAATCAATCGCAAAATTCCAAAGTCAGCAGTATCTGCCACAGATAGGGCCCGGATATTAATGTTGCTGTCACTTAAGACCTTGGTGATAGCAGCCAGACGGCCTGACTTATTTTCTAGAAACACCGCTATTTGATCAACTTTCATATCCCACCTCTCACTGAACTCAAATCAAAGTTTGGCTACACTGTTCTAACTGAAATCGAACAAATGCAAAACAGTTTTGTTTTAAATACTATATTTTACGATTGTCAATGACCCGTTTAGCTTTCCCTTCACTTCTCTGGATCGTCTTCGGTTCAACCAGGGTGATCTTGCAGGAAGAACCGATCAGGTCTTTTATCTCTGCCTGGATACGCTTACTTAAATTCTCCAGATTCTTTACTTCATCGGAGAAAAGCTGTTCGCTCACCTCGACCTGCACTTCCATGGTGTCAAGGGAGCCTTCCCGGTTAACGATTATCTGGTAATGCGGCTCAACTCCCTCAATACCCACCAGAACATGCTCCACCTGGGTGGGAAAGACATTAACTCCCCTGATGATCAGCATATCATCGGTGCGGCCGGTAATTTTTTCCATGCGGTAAAAAGTTCTGCCGCAAACACAGGGCTCGGCTATGAGCCTGGTGATATCCTTGGTCCGATAGCGAATAAGCGGGAAGGCCTGCTTGGTCAGAGTAGTAAAAACAAGCTCGCCGGACTCGCCCAGGGGAAGTACTTCACCGGTATCCGGATCAATGATCTCGGGCATGAAATGGTCTTCAAAAATATGCAGGCCATGCTGCGCCTCAATACATTCCATGGACACACCGGGACCGATAATTTCACTCAGCCCGTAAATATCAATGGCTTTTAGGCCCAGCTTCTTCTCAACCTCTTCACGCATATTCTCGCTCCACGGCTCTGCCCCAAAGATACCAACCCGCAGAGAAAGCTTTGAGGAATCAACACCCATGTCAGTCATGGTATCAGCAATATTAAGCGCATAGGAAGGTGTGGACAACAGGACATTAGAACCAAAGTCCTGCATGATCATGATCTGTCTCTTGGTCTGCCCGCCTGAAATCGGGACAACCGTGGCCCCCAGTCTCTCGGCACCGTAATGGGCACCGAGGCCGCCGGTAAACAATCCGTAACCATAGGCATTGTGCACCACGTCACCCCTGTGCACTCCGGCACAGGACAGTGACCTTGCCATGACCTCGGCCCAGGTTTCAATATCCCGCTTGGTATAGCCAACCACAGTTGGTTTTCCTGTTGTTCCGGATGAGGCATGCACCCGGACTACCTGGTCCAGGGGCAGGGTAAAAAGCCCGAATGGATAATTATCCCTTAAAAAATCCTTGGTGGTAAAAGGCAGGTTCTGCAGATCAGCCAGAGATTTTATATGCTCAGGCTTTATGCCGACCTCATCCATTTTTTCTCTGTAAGGCTTTACCCGGTAATAACTGCGCTCCACCAGGTCTTTCAGCCTTTTTAACTGCAAGGCCTCCAAATGCTCCCTTGGCATTGTTTCAAATTCTGCGTTCCAGATCATTACTGTCTCCTTAGCCTTTTATGCTGCTGCCTTTCTACCTTCCTGAAAAGCCTTGATATTGACTTCACGGAGCCGCTCGGGGATCCTTTCGTTCATAACGTCCAAAAACACCTGCTCCTCAATGGGCAGATAGGTGGAAAGCACTCCAACCATGACAATATTGACCGCCCGTACTTCACCAACGCTGCTGGCAATTTTAAAGGCATCCAACTGCTTGACATGAATATTGCGGCTTGTCAGTTCATCCAGGACGTTTTCAGGATAGTCCATTTTTCCGGTTGCAATGGCTGGCGGATAAATTTTATGGGTGTTTACAATTACCTTGGTGTCATCGTGCATATATGGCAGGTACCGCACTGCTTCCATCATTTCAAATGCAACAACTATATCCGCTTCACCCACACTGATCAACGGCGAATAAACCTTGGAGCCGTACCTCAGTTGTGCAGTCACCGAACCACCCCGCTGTGCCATTCCGTGCACTTCACTCTTCCTGGCGTCCATACCAACAGCCAGCAGGCTGTAGGCAGTTACCTCACTGGCCAGCAGGATACCCTGGCCGCCAACGCCGCAAAAGAGAATATTTCCCTGTTCACTCATTACTTTTCCTCCTTTATGGTGATGGCCTCAAACTTACAAAGTTCTGCACACTGTCCACATCCATTGCACAACTCAACACTGATCTCCGAGTATCCCTTCTGTTTTTCCTTGAAACCCAGTTTTTCTCCTTCCTCTGGAGTTACCGGCACCCAGTGGATGGCCGGACAGCCAATGCCGAGGCACATCTTACAGCCTGTGCAGTTAGTAATCGTGGTACAATAAGGTATTTTTACCCGCTTCTTTTCGGACGGTATGAGGACGCACGGTGCCCGGCTGATCACCACCGAGGGCTCGGGCCGGTTGATTTCCTCTTTCAGCACCTTCTTTGTTTCTTCTATCTCATGGGGGTTGACCGTGACAACATGCTTAACCCCGATTGCTTTGCAGAGTTCTTCAAAGTTAAGCATCATTGCCGGCTCGCCCTTGATATTTGTCCCTGAGGCAGGATTGGGCTGCTGGCCTGTCATGGCCGTAATCCGGTTATCAACGATGATGACCGTGGAATAGCTGTCATTGTATACAATATTGATAAGGCCTGTAATACCCGAATGGACAAAGGTGGAATCGCCTATCACTGCGACCTCCTTACCCATACCTTCCTCGTCAAGCGCCTTGGCCATGCCGTGCACTCCAGAGACCCCGGCGCCCATACAAACACATGAGTCCATGGATGACAACGGCGGCAGAAAACCAAGTGTGTAACAGCCTATATCACCGGCCACAAAGACCTTCTGCTTTGACAGGGCATAAAAAAGACCCCTGTGCGGACATCCAGGACACATATTCGGCGGCCGGGGCGGCAAAGCAACCGGAGCGAATTTGGCAGCATCCTCACCGGTAATTGCTTTTTTCACGATCCCGGCATTAAGTTCACCTTCAGCAGGGATAAGATCCTTGCCGTGGCATGGGATGCCCATGGCCTTGATATGCAGTTCAAGAAACGGATCAAGCTCCTCAACAATAAAGAGCTCATCCACCTGTTCGGCAAAGCTTCTGATCATGTTCTCCGGCAGGGGCCAGACCATTCCCAGCTTCAACACCGAGGCCTCGGGAAAGGCCTCCTTGACATACAGATAGGAAATACCGCTGGTTATAAAGCCTCTGGTGCCGTCACCCCATTCAATGCGATTTTCAGGAAAGGTCTCTGCAAACTCCTTGAGGCGCTGCATGCGCTCGCTTACAAATTTGCGCCTGTTCCTGGCGTTTGCCGGCAGCATGACAAACTTGGCAGCATCCTTGACGATTTCTGCCTTCACTGAAGAGCTTGCCTTTTCACCGGGAGCCACCTGCCCCTTGACATGGGCGATACGGGTCGTTGTCCTCACAATTACCGGGGTGTCATACCCCTCGCTCAACCAGTAGGCTGTTTTCAAAAACTCCTTAGCCTCTGCAGGGTCGCAGGGTTC
>CP070776.1:1252856-1259696 GCA_020346205.1 Deltaproteobacteria bacterium | reverse complement strand
GGAAAAAATAACTTCAGTGGTAGGGCTTGTTGAAGGAATGGCCCACGAGATTAATAATCCATTGGGAGGGATTATCCAGGGAGCCCAGAATGTTTTGCGACGTCTGTCTCCTGAATTACCCAAGAATGTTGAGGTGGCCAAGGAGCATGGCGTTGATCTTGTAAAAGTCGGTTCCTATATGAGTGACCGCCAGATTCCAAAATTTATCGAGGGCATAAGGAGTTCAGGAAAAAGAGCCTCAGATATAATTTCATACATGCTGCAGTTCAGCCAAGTACATCAGGCTCCGAAGGAGTTAAGAAACTTGGAAAGGTTGCTGAACAGTCTCCTTGATTTAATTGTTTTGGATGAAGAAGATGCAGATAAGTTTGATTTTAACAAAATTGAACTTGTCAAGGAATATGCCCCTGATCTTCCTGATGTGCCCTGCATAACCTCTGAAATAGAACAGGTGATGCGCAATGTGATCCGTAATTCGGCCCAGGCTATATTGGAACAGGAGAATCCTCCCGCAGAACCTAAAATTATCCTGCGTACAAAACACGAGGTTGAGAAAAACATGATCCTTATTGAGGTGGAGGATAACGGACCCGGTATGGATGAAACAGTGCAGCGCAGAATATTTGAGCCCTTTTTTACAACAAAACCTCCTGGAGAAGGAATCGGGCTTGGTCTTGCTGTCAGTTATTTTCTTATTACAGTTGCCCACCAGGGTACAATGGATGTAGAGTCTGAACTCGGTAAGGGCGCCAAATTTTCGATCAGGCTACCCCTGAACAAAAAATAAAGAGTACTACATTCACTTTTGTTAAATACAGAAGAAAAAGGAACTTGGTTTGGAAATGGAAGGAACAAAGATACGGAAAGTTCTTACTGTGGATGATGATGAATTCGTCAGGGAAATTTTAGCCGCTTATCTTGAAGACAGCGGTTATGACGTATTGCAGGCTGAAAATGGCCGTCTTGGTTTGGAAACATTCCGGCGTGAGTCACCTGACCTTGTCATGCTTGACCTGAGAATGCCTGAAATGGACGGATTGGAAGTTTTGGGTCATATCACCCAGGAGTCTCCGGATACTCCGGTTATCCTGGTTTCAGGAATGGGGACAATCGGTGATGCCATTAAGGCCTTGAAACTGGGAGCCTGGGATTATATTGCCAAGCCGATCCATGATATGGGTGTGCTCGAACATGCTGTGAATAAAGCCCTGGAACGTGCTGAATTCATTGAGCAGAGAAAACGGTACAGGGAACATCTTGAAGAGGAGGTCAAAAAGAGAACAGCTGAAGTTGAACAGCGGCGCAGTGAACTTGAGAATGCATACAATGATCTCCAGAGTGAAGTTACGGTGCGCAAGGGAGCTGAGGAGTTGCTGAGCAAGATAAATCTTGAATTAACAATGCTCAGTGAATGTATTCACGCAGTAGTCAGGGCAACGGACGAGCAAAATCTTATCCAGGAAGTCTGCCGAATTATTGTTGAGGTGGGCGGCTATGAGATGGCCTGGGTCGGTTTTGCAGTGCAAGATCTAGAGCAAAATGTGAGACCGGTTGCCTGGATGGGTAAAAATGAGGGATTTCTTGAAACAATAAATATTTCATGGGATGACTGTGATCGTGGACGCGGTCCGACCGGAACAGCAATTCGTACTGGCAAGGTAGTAGTTAATGAGAATACTGAAAAGAATGAGACAATAGAGATCTGGCGTGATGAACTGCTCAAGAGGAACTTCAATTCATCCATTGCTTTACCGTTGGTTTATGAAGGCGATGTACTTGGTGTACTGACAATTTATGCCACAGAAATTGAAATGTTTGATCAAAGCGAAGTGGTCCGGCTCATGGGACTGAGCAATGATCTTGCATACGGTATTTGCGCCCTGCGGACCCGTATTGAAAGAATTGAGGCAGGCAAAGAAATTGAGCTGCATGTTGAAAAACTGCAGAAGGCATTGTCAGGAACCATCAAGGTGGTTGCATCTACTGTTGAAGTTAGGGATCCGTATACTGCCGGCCACCAGCGCCGGGTGGCAACACTTGCACGGGCAATTGCAGAAGAAATGGATCTAAACGAGCACCAAGTTGAAGGTATTTTTATGGCCGGAGTTGTGCATGACCTTGGCAAAATATATGTGCCGGCGGAAATTCTTTCAAAACCGAGCCGCTTAAACGATATTGAGTTCAATCTTATCCGAACGCACTCCCAGGTAGGATATGACCTGCTCAAAACCATCGATTTTCCCTGGCCCATAGCACAGATCGTACACCAGCATCATGAGAGACTGAATGGTTCTGGCTATCCCCAGGGACTTTCGTCGGAACAGATTCTCATTGAGGCAAAGATTATATGTGTGGCAGATGTTGTTGAGGCCATGGCGTCGCACCGGCCTTATCGGCCTGCCAGGGGCGTGGATGTGGCACTTGAACATATTCAGGAGGAGAGCGGAACCCTTTATGATTCCGCAACTGTGGATACCTGCCTGAGGCTGTTTTCCGAGAAAGGCTTTCAGTTTGACTAGGCGGATTTATTTAATAGCCTTTAAAGTCAGCTTATAATTTAAGGTTTTACCTGCCAGAGGATGATTGAAATCAATGGTTACATTTTCCCCGTTAACAGCTTCAATAAGGGCAGGAACCTTATGGGGCTGGCCTTCTTTTTCCACGGTCATCCCAAGCACCATCCCGGGTTTCGGTTCAATTTCTTCCCCAAAAACACTTCTATTTACAGTGTGAAGCAGTTCTTCATCCCTGGGACCAAATGCCTCATCCGGGGTTAGAGTTATGGTTTTTTCTTCTCCCTCGCTCATGCCGATAAGTGCCTTTTCAAAACCAAGCGGCATTATGCCTGATCCAACTTCAAATTCAACAGGTCCTGTTTCTGATGATCTTTCAATAACTTCTCCATTTTCGAGCATGCCTTCATATTCAATGTTGACATGATCTCCCATCTGTACTTTTCTCATAATAATAAACCCACATGCAATCCTTGATATTTACTTTTGTTGTTTATGATTAAAAGCATACCTTTCAGCGTCCTCTAATAACAAATTTTAAGCTGGTTAGAGAATTATGAAAAACACATTGTGTCAAGCAGTAATTTCTTGAACATTTTTATTTGTTGGTTTCAGAAAAAATTACTGCATATCTACGGGTAAGGTAATTGTAGAGATTTCATGGGAAATGTGCTAGGGTGTCGCCCTCACAAATGGGGAGAGAAAAAACAACTAAAGTTATCCCTGGAAATTTGAACACTCTGGTACAAATAGCCCACTGTGAAATTTAAATTGACTGTAAAAGAGTTATGGCTTTTTTTTGTGAAAAATATAATGAGAAGATTGGTGGTGATAATGCTCGATGCAGCCACCCTAAGGAATATTGTAAATTTCGTACTGCCTGTGTGCTTCACTTTATGGAAGGTGAACATAACGGCAGTGATTCTGAAGAACAATCCAGTGAAGAGGATGGGATGCCAACGTTACGATTTGATAAGGGTGACGGTTTATTGCCGGCAATAGTTCAGGACTTCGAAACCAATGAAGTATTGATGCTGGCCTATATTAACGATCTTGCCTGGCAAAAGACCCTGGAAACAGGCAAGGCCCATTATTGGAGCCGTTCGAGAAACAAGCTGTGGCTGAAAGGTGAAACCTCAGGACACCAGCAACTTATTAAAAAGATACTTGTTGACTGCGATGATGATACAGTTATCTACAAGGTAGAACAGCTTGGCGGTGCAGCATGCCATACAGGGCACCGCAGCTGTTTTTTCAGGCAGGTTTCAGAAGAAGGATTTGAATCATTTGGCGAACCCGTATTTGATCCCGGGGAGGTATATAAGAAATGAGTGTATTGAAATTAGGGATTCCAAAAGGGAGTCTTGAAAAGGCAACTATAGAACTATTTGAGAAGTCAGGCTGGCGCATAAAGCTTTCACGACGAAGTTATTTCCCAGAGATCGATGATGACGAGCTTGCATGCTCCATCTGCAGGGCCCAGGAAATGTCGCGTTATGTTGAGCAGGGCGTTATAGATGCAGGCATTACAGGCAAAGATTGGATTCTGGAAAATTCTTCCGATGTCGTTGTTGTGGAAGATCTGATCTATTCAAAAGTCAGCAAGAGGCCGACCCGATGGGTAGTAGCTGTACCAGGCGACTCAAAAATTGAGAAACTTGAAGACCTTGAGGGTAAAAAGGTGGCTACCGAACTTGTGAATTACACGCGCAAGTTTTTTGCTGAAAAAAATATAAACGTTGAAATTGAATTTTCCTGGGGAGCCACTGAGGCGAAAGTTGTTTCAGGCCTAGCCGATGCCATTGTTGAGGTAACCGAAACCGAAAGTACTATAAGGGCACATGGATTACGGATCATCTATGAGATGATGACTTCAAATACACAGTTCATTGCAAATAAAAAAGCCTGGGATGATCCGTGGAAGAGGGAAAAGATCGGGAATATTGTTTTGCTTCTTCAGGGTGCACTCAGGGCTGATAAGATAGTAGGGCTCAAGATGAATGTTCCTGCCGACCGGCTTGAAAAGGTTATTGCAATTCTGCCAAGTATGAATGCGCCGACAGTTGCCAATCTCTATAATACGGACTGGTATTCAGTAGAGACGGCAATTTCAGAACATCAGGTGCGGGAGTTAATTCCAAGGCTTATTAAAAGCGGGGCAGAAGGCATCATAGAGTATGCCTTGAACAAAGTTATCTAGGATTATATTGATGGCGAATATTGAGCTCACTCCTGTTATCACTAGGTACTTTTTGCTGTGACGAAAATCTCCAGGCAGAGTTTCTCAGATGTCAAGTTCCTGACAAGCGTGTTTGATATCAGGCAGCTTCCAGCACCGGAGATCCCGGAAATTGCTTTTGCCGGCCGCTCTAATGTCGGCAAATCAAGCCTTTTAAACAGGCTCATCAAGCGTAAAAAACTGGTCAAGACAAGCGCCAAACCTGGTAAGACACAGAGCCTTAATTTTTTTCTTCTTGACAGCTGTATCTATCTCGTTGATCTGCCGGGGTATGGTTATGCCAAGGTTTCCAAGAAGATGCAGGCTGCCTGGCAGGAATTGATAACTGCCTATCTGGAAACCAGAGAAAATTTAAAATGCGTGGTTGTCATAGTCGATCTGCGTCATGAACTCAAAATTGCCGACCTGCAGTTGGTGGATTGGCTGCGAAGCAATGGCATCCCTTTTTTGCTTGTCTATACCAAGGCGGATAAACTTTCGGCCAATCAACGCAGTAAAAACGCAGCAATACTCGATGCCGGATTTGGTATTTCAGAGTCTGAAAGGCTATTGTTTTCAGCGAAAACAGGAATGGGCCGTGAGAATATTTTACTAGCTCTTGACAGCTTTCTTGTTTAGTGGTTAATTATCAACTTCGCCGAGATTTCATGAATAAAATTGGGTTAGGAAAATTACAAAGTTAGGCTTCAATTTGGTTGTTACTTAAAGCAAGGGGGATTGTGAATGATACCAAATAGCGACTGGCCCTGTTGGGAAATTATGAAATGTGAGGGGACGGAAGACTGTCCAGCAAGAAAACGTCCCGATCAAAACTGCTGGGAAATTGCCAGTGAAATGGACGATTACAGAAAGGCATTCAATATTTGCAAGGACTGTATCGTTTATATGCTCAAAGCGGAGAATTCAGTTTTGAGCAAGCAGGAAGTGCAGACAATTATGAAGCAAAAAAGCGAATGTCTTCTTTCCTGATGGATTGTTCCCGGTAAATCATTTTAGTTACGTATGAGTGGCGGACCACCTTACCCGGTGGTCCGTCCCCATCCACCGCCTCCTGGGGTCTTGATGACCAGGAGGTCTTTTTTTTCAGCTTCAAATACCAGCTTGCCTTCCAGTTTTCTTTTTTTCTCCTTCCGCAGCAGTTCATTCTTTCCTGGTAGACCATTTTCCCCGCCGGCTAATCCATAGGGGGCCAGTTTTCTTCTCTCTGTCAGAAGTGAGACGTGGGCTTTTTCCAAGAACCGATAGGACCTGATTATTCCGTCGCCCCCATTATGTAAACCCTTCCCTCCGGAACCATAATGCAGACCATAGTGTTCAACCATGAGTGGATAGGTATGTTCGAGTGCTTCAATTGGGGTATTCATGGTATTGGTCATATGAGTGTGAATACCACTGAGTCCTCGCATTGACGGACGGCCTCCCATGCCTCCTCCAATAGTCTCATAGTAAGAAAACTCCTGGCCGTCATGGTTTTTTTCTCCACCGATTGCAATGTTGTTCATGGAACCGCTGCTGGCAGCAGGGATGAGTTCAGGGATTGCTTTAGCCAGGGCACCGAGTAAAACATCAACTATTCTTTGCGATGTTTCAACATTGCCTGCTGCAACAGGAGCAGGACTAGTGGAATCTACAACAGTGCCTGGTCGTGTTATGATCTGTAGAGGAAGGTATGAGCCCTGGTTGATGGGGTGTCCCTCACCGACCAGACACTGGAAAACATAGGCAGTAGCAGACATTACCACAGACCTGACCGTATTGATCGGCGTATCAGTTTGATTGCCGCTTCTGGAAAAATCAGCTGAAATGGTTGAATCTTTTATTGTCAGGTCAACGGTTATGGGAATAGGTGTTGAGCCACTGCCGTCATCATCAAGATAATCTGTATAAGAATAATGACCGTTGGGTATCTTTTTGATGACATTTTGCATCAACCGCTTTGCATAGTCCTTAAGTTGGTCAAGTATGGCATAAATGTGATCAGAATTGTATTTTCCAAGAATGTCGTTGAGTCGCTGTTTGCCTCGGGCAAGTGATGCTGTCTGGGCCCGCAGATCTCCCAAACGTTCTTCCGGGTTTCTTACATTTCGC
>CP070776.1:1238535-1252756 GCA_020346205.1 Deltaproteobacteria bacterium | reverse complement strand
GGAGCACCGTTTAAAAATTCCTGAAATTCAGGGCTTTCGGCAGAAGCATGGTTCAGAACCCCGTCAAACATCAACTGGTAGTCTTCACCAATGGCATCAATATCAGACCATGACCCCAGGTTGGGATCGACACTTTTAAAATCTGTGACTGAAAAACCGCGGTCCGAAGAGTAAGGAAAAAATGGCAGTATATGTATGGTATTGAAAAGATCACGAAAACGCGGTCTCTGAATGAATTCCATAAGAGAAGCAAGGGGAGAGTGCCCCTTTCCTACGACCAGGTCTCCGTAGGTGATGAGGATAAGGTCCTTTTCTGTAAAGCGTTCTGTAGGATCAGCCTTGGCATCCCAGGCAATAAGCTCATCCGGCTTGTGCGCATAGTGAACCTTCAGGATTCTCTCCAGCTCCGGTAATGTCTGCTGGGCCCTGCTGTCACCATAGAGAAACCGAAGCCGTTCAAACATTTTATCCTTCGATGCATCGGGGATTTCAAAGGGCTGCCTGGTATAATCCGGCTTTGTCAGGTAGCGTATTCGTATCTGCTTGGGGCGGGAAGATTCCTGAGTTAATTGGTCCATGGCACTCTCCTGCTCAATGAAAAGATCGCAATCACAAAATTCAAAAATTATCAATAATATAGAATACTTATGCTACAATTTAAAGACTATTCTTCATGTCCAGCCAAAAACTCTTCAACTTCTGCTTTGGTTGGTATGCCGGGACGTGCCCCAACCTTTGTGCAGCAAAGGGCGCCGGCAGCATTTGCAAACCTCAGGCTTTCCAACCATCCTGTCTTTCGGGCCAAACAGGCTGCCAGCGCGCCGTGAAAAACATCTCCGGCCCCGGTTGTGTCAACTGCCTTTACCTTATAGGCATCCAGGTGCCCTGATGCATTACTATTCTTCCAGAACAAGCCCCTGTCACCTACGGTTATTATGACATTCGGCGCATAGGAACTTAGCTTTTCAAGGGCCCTTTTCTCATTTTTTTCACCTGTAAAGTTCACGCTAAAAAGCTCTGAACAGACAAGATAATCCACCAGAGTTGCAAGTTCTTCGGTGCCTTTGTGCACAGATCCTGCGTCAAGAATAGTAATGGAGCCTCTCTGTCGAGCTGTTTTGGCCAATGGCAAAGATATGTAGGGCTCATGACCATCAAAAAGAACCACCCTGGCATCTACTTTGGGGAAATCAACAGAACTAACGGATAAAAAACTGCCCGGATCTCTAAAGTTTACCAGGACCCTGCTGCCGTCCGGCTTAACCAGGACAACTGATAAAGCAGAAGGTCGCTCCCCTCTTGTCACAAGTTCGGTACGTACCCCCGCCTGGTGCAGTTCCTCAATATGGGTGCTGCCGAATATATCGTTGCCGAGGTAGCCAGCAAATGCTGCCTGCAGGCCGAGACGGGCCGCTGTCAGGGCTGCATTGGCAGCAGGCCCTCCCCCGCAGCCTGTAAAGGAATTTGCCCGTATCTTTTCATCCGGTAGGGGATGACGGTCCACTGAATAGACCAAATCATAGGTCGCCGAACCCACACAGAGGACGTCAATCGATAATTCTTTTTTTACACGCATTCGTGTTTATTATGAAGTTAAGGTCAAGCTTTGTCCCTGGCCTCCACCTTGGCTACAAGGAAATAGACGATGCCAAGGATAAACAATGCCCCCATCAGCAGCATAAAACTGATGGGTTCCTTGTACTCAAAGCTGGCCACGAATATCTTGCGGATAAAGGCTACCAGGGCCAGCTCCACAAATATGCGGACTCTAAACTTGCCGCCCTGCAGGTGGTCAATCTCTGTATGCAGGAGTTCAATCATCATCCAGAGGATGAGCAGCGAGCCCAGGGCTCTGATAAGGCCATGTTCCAAGTTTTTGGTAACCGCCTCGTATATGTCATGGCCCAGAAGAGCCACCACCCCAACTGCCAATACCAGTAACCCGATAAGCAGGAAAAGGTTGAGGCCGTGCAGCAGCCTTTCAGCAGCCTGCACCAGGAATTCTTCAATCTTGTGGGAGACAAAAACTTTTTTCAGTTTTTCCTCCTGGTAGGAGCTAGTCATGATCGACAGGTTGATATCCAGGGCCTTATGCAGGGTAATAAGGTTGTCCTCCTTGCATACACCGTCCTTTATCTGGGCTGCAATCTGGCGCCGGCACAGTTCTCGCACAAAACTCATGGACGCGTTGACATGGTAGCTGTCCAGGCCGATCTTCACGTGGACCTTGCCGATTTTCTGGAGCCTCAATAAGTAGCGATTGTCATACTGAGATGTAAACAGGTCCTTAAACCAGGTTTTGAAGGTTTCCTTGCGCCGTTCTACGGCCTCGCTGGTTTTAAAATATGCGGCAGTCTTTGGGTGCTGATTGAGGAAATCATAGAACTCCTCTGCAAACTGATCTGATAATGGCAACAGTATTTCGCCGAGCTGCTTCAGGTTCTCCTGGTCCTGATCCGTAAATTCGAATTGACTGCGAATATCGTCTATTGACTCCATCACTCCTCCATACAGTATTTATTGCTTTCTCCCTTGATTTTATACAGATTTATTACAATTTCTCATCTGGATCAAGTAAAGATATTTAAGGACTGTAATTTTGCTTACATTTTTTTAGCAGAGCGTCAGACTTGCTTTCCAGCATGTTTTTACGTAAGGTATTGCCTCCATGAAAAAGCAGGACAGCAAACATAAAACCGTAGCCCTGGCAACTCTTGGCTGCAAGGTCAACCAGTGCGAATCCGCCTCATTTCAATCCTGTTTTGAGGAGCAGGGATTTACTGTCAATTCCTTTGGCACTCCCGCAGATATATATGTCATTAATACTTGCGCTGTTACCGCAAAGGCTGCAGCCCAATCAAGGCAGCTTGTCCGCAGGGCGCAGCGTACCAATCCCAAAGCTAAGATAGTGGTAACCGGCTGTTATGCCCAGGTTGATCCTCATAAGATAAAAGAAATTGATAACACTCACGTTTCGATAGTCGGCAATGCCAATAAGCACCAGATTGTTGAGGCTGCACTATCAGATATTGAGAATTACGACGAAGCCTTGACAACAGAGAAATATTTTAACGATGTAGCCTTGCAAAAAGAAATAAGCCTTTTACCTGTCAAACGGTTCTCGGGCCGTACCAGGGCTTTTTTAAAAGTCCAAGACGGCTGCAACAACTTCTGCACTTACTGCATCGTTCCATATGCCAGGGGCAGAAGCAGAAGCCTTCCTCCGGAAAAGGTCTTGCAGCAGACATTGCTTTATGAAAAAGAAGGCTATAAGGAAATTGTTCTCTCCGGGATACATGTGGGGCATTATGGCCTGGACCTGAATCCTTCTTTAAGCCTGCTTGAGTTGTTGGAAAAGCTCACTTCCGCTACCCCAAAAATCCGTTATCGCCTCAGTTCGCTTGAGCCCACTGAAATCAGCCAGGATCTTTTGGAGTTTATGGTGGCAAAGGACAATTTTATGCCGCATCTGCATATCCCTTTGCAGAGCGGCTCTGATACAATCCTGAAAAAAATGCACCGCAGATATAGTGCTGGTCAATTCGCTGAAAAGGTCCGGCGCTGTAAAGAAATACTTCCCGAAGCAGCTATCGGTGTCGATGTACTGGTCGGTTTTCCTGGGGAGACAGAGCAGGATTTTCTGCAAACATATGAACTTATTACAAAGTTACCCGTTACATACATTCATGTCTTTCCCTATTCAAAAAGACCCGGGACCCCTGCTGCAAAAATGGCTCATCAGGTTCCAACAAAGATCAAAGAAGAGAGAGTTGCGGTTCTACGCAAATTAGATCATAAAAAGAGAACTGCTTTTTATGGAAGTCAAATTGGCGAGGTGCATTCTGTCCTGGTTGAAGCTGAAAAATCCCTTGAAGGTTTGGCCAAAGGCTTCACCGACAACTATATCCCGGTTCATTTTCAGGCCAGACCGGATAATGTGAATCGGGTAGTTACGGTGAAACTTGAGAAATTGCAGGAACGTTTTGTCAAAGGGGCGCTTTTATAATTTTAAGCAACTGTTTCATATAATTATATAAAATACTTTTATCGCTTACTGCAGAATGATCGGAGAAATAATAGCCATAGGCAATGAACTAACTTCCGGCAGGGTGCTGAATACTACCAGCCGTTTTGCTGCAGGGCTGCTCTTTGCCGCAGGTCACGAAATTATTTCCATGGCCACCATCGGTGATACTCCGGCAGAGATAAGCAAAACCCTCTTACGTGCCATCCAGCGTTCTGATTTTATTATCGTTACAGGCGGGCTGGGCGCTACAAGTGATGACCTTACCAGCGAAGTCGCGGGGCAGGTCTTGGGACGGCCTCCGGTTTTCCATTCCGAGATTTTTGATAAGGTAAAAGCCCGTCACGCTAAAGCCGATGACCAGGTTATTAAAAATCTTGAAAAGCTGGCCATGCTGCCAACGGGTGCAGAAGCCTTGAATCCTGATGCAAAGATGGCCGGATATCTTCTGGTTCATGAAAGCAAACCGATTTTTTTCCTTCCCGGTGTTCCCCATGAAATGCAGGAATTGCTTATCGACAAGGTTATACCAAGACTTGCTGTATGGCTGGAAAGTGAAGCAAAACAGGTCAAACAAAGAATTTATAAAGTTTTTGGCCTGGGTGAAACGGAAATCAATCACCGCGTGGCCCATCTTGAAAATGAAGGCGACGGGCGTATTCGTATCGGCTATTACCCGGTTTTCCCTGAAGTGCATCTTAGCTTAGCTGTCATTGACGAAGATGATGCAATTATCCAAAGCACATTTCAACACCTTGAAGATGAGGTAAAAAAAGTGTTGGGCGATGCCCTGTTCGGAACTGATGATGAAACTATGGAAAGTGTTGTGGGAAGGCTTCTGGAAAACCAGAATAAAATCCTGGCCACGGCTGAATCTTGTTCAGGCGGTTTGATTGGACACAAAATCACCTCCGTTCCCGGGAGTTCAAATTATTTTGCCGGCGGAGTTATTGCTTACAGCAATGACTTAAAGGAAAAGCTTCTCGGTGTAGATAACATACTGCTAGAACGGTATGGGGCGGTCAGTTCCACTGTGGCAAAGTCCATGGCGGCTGGTATCCGCTCCACAACTTCTGCTGATATCGGCCTTTCTGTCACCGGCATTGCCGGTCCCTCTGGCGGTAGTCAGGAAAAACCAGTAGGTACTGTATTCATTGGTATTTCCACACCTGATGAGACCATCGATATCCCCTGCCGTTTCTCTGGAGACCGCTGGCAGATACAGGAGTTGACCGCTGCTACAGGCCTTGACCTTGTTAGGCGGCTGCTCCAGGGAAAAAAATTGCAGAAAGCATAAAATTTTAGAAAAATTTTATTCATTCAGCAGATAAACAAATAATATACAGACCTGGGCAAAATCTATTTTAAAGTTTTAACTTATTTATTAGAGTGACATGTTGACTGCACTGACTATGCGGTATAAATTTTCAACATATTCAATAAAATCAAACAACTAAGCTTTCTGCTTACTCTATACTTTTTCTGACAAGGAGTGACCAACATGGCAACCCGTGAACAAAAAAGCAAAACTCTCGACAATGCGATGTACCAGATTGAAAAACAGTTTGGTAAGGGCTCCATCATGCGGTTGGGATCTCATGAGGCCGAAGAAGTACCGGCAATTCCCACAGGGGCAATGAGCCTGGACATAGCAGTCGGTGTCGGAGGCATCCCTGTAGGCAGGGTGACGGAGATCTACGGTCCTGAATCTTCAGGCAAGACCACCCTGGCCCTGCATATAATTGCCGAAGCACAAAAGCGAGGTGGGACAGCCGCCTTTATTGATGCGGAACATGCCCTGGATGTTTCCTACGCAAGCCGACTTGGAGTGAATGTGGACGACCTGCTTGTCTCCCAACCTGATTACGGGGAGCAAGCCCTTGAAATTGCACAGGTTCTTATCAGCAGCAATGCAGTTGATATTATTGTCATTGACTCTGTTGCTGCCCTTGTTCCCCGGGCAGAGATCGACGGCAATGTCGGCGATCATCATGTCGGCCTGCAGGCCAGGCTCATGTCCCATGCCCTGCGAAAATTCACAGGTATTCTAAAGCGCAGCAATACAGCCCTTGTCTTCATTAATCAGATTCGCATGAAAATAGGAGTTATGTTCGGTAATCCTGAAACCACCCCAGGTGGCAATGCCTTGAAATTCTACAGCTCGTTGAGGCTTGACATAAGGAAAATTGCCACCTTGAAAGATGGACAGGAGGTAATCGGCAACCGCACCAGAGTAAAAGTTGTTAAAAACAAGGTTGCTCCGCCCTTCAAGATGGCCGAGTTTGATATTATTTACGGTGAGGGCATCTCCAAGGTCGGAGATCTGCTGGATCTGGCTGCTGCCCAGGATATAGTGGAGAAAAGCGGTGCCTGGTATTCTTATGAAGGAGAACGCATCGGCCAGGGTAGAGAAAATGCCAAGACATTCTTAAAGGAACATCCTGAAATTACAGATGAAATAGCCCAAAAAGTCCGGATGGGTTTCGGCCTGCCAACTGTAAGCAGTTCAAATGAGCCAGCTGAGGATAAAGGTTAAAGGCTGAAGGTTAAAGACTGGAGACTGGAGACCGTAGAAAAAACTAAAAGATATCAACCAGACATATGTCAATAAAAAGGGGACTGAACTAGATTCAATCCCCTTTTTTGTATTATGATATTGAAAATTATAAAAAAGTAAGATTTTTTTTGAGGTCAATCCTATTCATAGCCATTCGGGTTAGCAGTCTGCCAGCGCCAGGTATCGGCGCACATCGCATCAATATCCCTGGTTGCCTTCCAGGACAACTCCCTTTCCGCCTTAGTGGGGTCGGCATAGCAACTTGCAATATCACCCGGCCTGCGATCGACAATCCTATAGGGAATATCTTTTCCTGCCGCCTTTGCAAAGGCATTTACCATCTCCAAAACTGAATAACCCTTTCCGGTGCCTAGGTTATAGGTGACCAAGCCCGGATCTGTGGCAAGTTTTTCCAAAGCGTGCATATGTCCACTGGCCAAATCCAAGACATGTATATAGTCTCTTACCCCGGTCCCGTCAGGAGTAGGATAATCATTGCCAAAAATTTGCAGTTCAGGCAATTTGCCGACTGCCACTTGGGCAATATAGGGGACAAGGTTATTCGGAATACCCCTGGGGTCTTCACCGATCCTTCCCGAAGGATGGGCTCCTACGGGATTGAAATACCTGAGAAGCGCAATATTCAGTGAAGGATCTGCATGGTATAAATCCCGCAGGATCTGTTCCAGCATCACCTTGGCCCAGCCGTAAGGGTTTGAAGCATTTAAAGGAAAATCTTCCTTAATGGGCAGCGAGGCGGGATCACCATATACAGTTGCCGAAGAACTGAAAACCAGGTTTTTAACCCCATATTTGGCCATAACCTCAAAAAGCACCAGAGAGCCGGCAATATTATTTGTATAATACTGCAATGGCATGGCAACGGACTCACCCACAGCCTTTAGACCGGCAAAATGGATAACCGCATCAACTGGTTCCTCCTGGAAAACCGCATCAAGCCCTGCTTTGTCGAGAAGGCTAACTTTTTGAAAGCCTAATTTTTTACCGCTTATTTCTGAAATGCGCCTAATAGATTCCTCCCGGCTGTTCATGAGACTGTCCACCACAATGACATCATAGTCGGCAAGAAGTAATTCCACGCAGGTATGGCTCCCGATATAACCTGCTCCACCTGTAACAAGTACTCGCATTTTTGTTTCTCTCAATGGAAGTTGGATTGATAAAATTTCATTCCCATACTAGAAAAGTGTTTAATAAATACAGTAAGCTAGATTAATTTACGTTAGCATCTTTGGCAAAACATAGCCAAGATTCTTCGAAATGGGTATATAGTTTAATTTATTTATTAACCTATCTTAAATTTATATATGTCACCATTAAATTTTGGATAATGAGGCTGTATCAAAATTAGCTTTATGAGAAAAATTAAAAACTAACAATCTAGCCGCAAGGAGGGAACCATGCCCTATGTCAACATCCGGGTAGCCGGCAAGCTCGACAAACAGCAGAAAGAGGAAATATGCAGTGGCGTAACAGATGTTATTGCCAGGGTGGCCAATAAACCCAAAGACTCAATACTTATTTTCATTGATGAGGATGAGCACGAAAACATATCTGTGGGCGGCAATCTCCTGCAAAAGCCCAAATAAAATTTGCCGAATATGGCTGGTGATATAAAGAGGAAAATTCAAGAGCTGCGCGAGCAGATCAACCTTCATGCCTACCGTTATTATGAGTTGGATGATCCGCTGATTGCTGACAGCGAATATGACCTGCTTTTTCAGGAACTTCTGAAACTGGAAGAGCTGCATCCTGAGTTGGTCACTCCTGATTCCCCGACTCAAAGGGTTGGCGGTAAACCTCTATCTGAATTTCAGACAGTGCGCCATTCCCATCCCATGCTCAGTCTGGAAAATGCCTTCAACGAAACAGAACTTTTTGAATTTGAAGAGCGGCTGAAACGATTTTTGAAATCCGAAATCCCCCTGGCCTATATGGCTGAACCAAAACTTGACGGACTGGCAGTTGAGCTTGTTTATGAAAAAGGCTTGTTTTCAATCGGCTCTACAAGGGGGGATGGCCGCACCGGGGAAGAAATTACCCAGAACCTGAAAACAATCCGCTCAATTCCTTTACGTCTGGCTGCCCCTGAAAACATACAACTCCCTGAATTACTTGAAGTTCGCGGAGAAGCATATCTTACACTTGACGGCTTCAGGGCCCTCAATGATCAGCGGCTTGAAGACGGGGAAACCATTTTTGCCAATCCCAGGAATGCGGCAGCTGGTTCCCTACGGCAATTGGACTCGAAGATCACGGCGCAAAGACCGCTTGATTTCTTTGCCTATGGGATCAGTGATACCGAACAAATTCCCTGCAGCAGCCAGGAGGAGCTCCTGGAATATCTCAAGAAACTGGGTTTCAAAATTAATCCGCTAACTGCATACTGCGGTGATATCTCGAAGGTTATTGAGCATTTCTCCAGGTTGCAGGATATTCGCACGACCCTGCCATATGATATTGACGGCATGGTGGTAAAGGTCAATTCCTTTGAGCTGCAGCAACGTCTCGGCAGTAAGGCCAGAAGTCCCCGATGGGCAATAGCAGCCAAATTTGCTGCTACCCAGGCTACAACCATACTCCAGAAAGTAGAGTTCCAGGTGGGCCGTACCGGTGCCATAACCCCGGTGGCTATTCTTGAGCCGGTCAATATCGGCGGTGTGGTAGTAAGCCGGGCGACCCTCCATAATCAGGGAGAAATTAAGCGTAAGGGCTTAAAATTAGGTGACCAGGTCCTTGTTCAGAGGGCTGGGGAAGTTATCCCGGAAATTGTTAAACCCGTGGTAGAACACCGGGATGGCAGTGAAAAAACAATCCAGGCACCTGCCAACTGCCCTGTTTGTAAACATCGCCTCATACTTCCTGAAGAAGAGGCTATAACCCGTTGTCCCAATTCCCACTGCCCGGCCCAGAGGCTGCGGCTTTTAATCCATTATGCCTCAAAAGCAGGAATGGATATTGAAGGCCTAGGCAAAAAAGCAATGGAACAACTTTTCACTGAAAAACTTGTACAGGATATCCCTGATATATATGGCTTACAGGTTGTCGATCTTGCCGAGTTAGACGGCTGGGCGGAAAAATCAGCCCGTAATGCAGTTGAAGCCATAAATGCGAGCCGTAAAACCACTCTTGCCAAACTGATAGGCGCCCTTGGCATCCGCTATGTAGGTGAAGAGGTCTCCGGACTTCTGGATGAGCATTATGGCGGTTCTCTGGAAGAACTCATGCGGGCAAGCGAGGAAGAACTTCTTGATATTGAAGGGATTGGACCACAAACGGCTCAAAGCATTAAAGAATATTTCAATGATTCTGATGTTAAGGAAATGCTCTCACGGTTGAGGGATTTCCATTTTACCATTGTTTCTGCCCCAAGAAGCCCAGGGGAAAGCCCCTTTGCCGGGATGGTTTTTCTTTTCACCGGCGGTCTGGAGTCAATGTCCAGGGACGAAGCAAAGGTCAGGGTAAAAGAACGCGGGGGCAAAGTAGCATCCCAGATAAGCAAAAAAGTATCACATGTGGTTGTTGGGGACAAGCCGGGAAGTAAATTGAAAAAAGCCCAGGAACTGGGATTAACAATACTGACTGAAAAGGATTTTACAGGTCTCCTGGCAGGCAATGTCAGCTCCCCAAGAAATGAGCAGCTTTCCATGTTTTAGGAAGAACAAACAAGCTGGCATCCCATCTTATTATACCCATGGGAAAGGAGGTCAGAATGACTGGTAGAAGAAGAGTTCACGTCATTGTTGAAGGCAGGGTACAAGGTGTATTTTTTAGAGCATACACTCAGGAAGAAGCTGCCAGACTCGGTCTTGTCGGCTGGGTCAGGAACAGACCTAACGGTTCTGTCGAAGCCATTATTGAAGGAGATAAGGCAGTAGTGGAAAAGATGCTGCAATGGTTTTACCAGGGATCTCCAAACTCAATTGTAGAAAAAGTACATGCCACTGAAGAATCACCGGTTGGCGACTCCAACAGCTTTGAAATCCATTACTATTGATCACATGCTATTTACATAAGTTTGACTCTTGACATAAATTCCCTGCACCACCGATAAATATTCCACAGAACCCACACAGTAGAACCTTTTGTAATTACTAGACTTATTGCAATTGCCCCCTTCAGCCGCAGTAATGTTTTATGCTGTATCCCTCACAAGTGTTGACATTAAAGTAGTACTGCTTTATAGAAAAGCGAATCATTTCAAAGGAGGATTTCTCTTATAATGAGTTATTCAAATACGTCCGAAATCAAGAAAAAAAAAACAAGGTCTAAAGTGGTAACTTTTTCCAGCGCTCAGCGAATAAGCTGCCCTGAATGCGGTAATAAAAAAGAATTTCTCGAAGTATCTGATGGGGTTATTCTTACAACCCGCTTTATCCAGCACAGTGACGGCAGTTTCAGCCAGGAACTTGATGATTCCCAAGTCCTGGGCCAGGTAAAATTTTACTGTGGCGATTGCGGTGCCGACCTCACCCAGTTTCATAAAAGATTTCTGGAAATGCTATTTTAAAAATTATTATAATTATATAAAAAGCAGTTCATTCTTTAAGGAGATAAATGGCTTGAGCCGTGAGAAGCTGGTCATTCGAGACAATACCACTCTGCGGGCTCAGTACAATGCTCTGCAGCAAGGGGATATTATCGTTGGGCGCTTGCGGCTGAGAGAATCTGAAGAATCAATTGTTCTTGACCTGTGTGAGCGGGGAGTGCGCCTGGTACCATCAGGTCTTTCACAGCTCACCAGCCGTTCAAAAACATTGCAGGCAACTCTTTTTGCCCCACTTATGCTGCCCCAGACCCGTACCATTCACTCTCATCATGACCTGGTTGAGGCAATTTCAGATTATCAGAAAAACTCCACCTCTGCAGTGGTGACCAAGCTTGACCGTCGGAATGCAGGAATGGGTGTACATCTCTGGCAGTCTGTTGAAGATGTATTTACCCATGCCTCACTGGGCAATATCCCTTTTCCTTTTGTTCTGCAGCCCTTTGAGCCAGACTGCCGTGATATCCGGGCCGTTTTCCTGGGTGACTATTTCGAGGCTTATTGGCGCAAAAATCCTCATAATTTTAGAAACAATTTACACCATGGCGGACAAAGTGAACCCTGTGAACTTTCCGCGGAACAAATAAATCTCTGCCGGCAAGTAATGTTGCGAGGTCAATTTCCTTATGGACACCTCGATATTATTGTAACGAAAGAAGACAAATCCTATCTTGGGGAAATTAATCTTGGAGGCGGTATACGTGGAGCACTCATTACTCAGGAAGAATACCAGGCAAGGGTAGAAGCTATTCACGAGCAGATGGTGGACAGCTATATGGAATAATTATTTTCGTTGAGTCAATAAAAAAAGGGAGAAGGCGCAAACCTTCTCCCTTTTCATTTTAAACTTGTTAAATAAATTTATACACAACCGGTCGGTTTAGGCAGACCAGCCATTTTACAAGCTCCCTTACCCGGTCCTGATGGGAAGAGCTCATAGATTCTCTTCAGCGGGAAGCCAGTTGTTTTTGAGAGTATACGTACCATAGGAGCAATTCCGTTTTTCTTGTAGTACTCCTGCAGGGCATCAATTACCTTCTGATGCTCTTCGGTCATCTCGGTGATGCCTTCAATACCTTTGACATAATCAACCCAGTTCTCATCCCAGTCTTCCATGCCTTTGGTCAAGAAGCCATCTTCATCTACATCGTACGCTTTACCATTATGCTCGATACTTGCCATCTTAGTTTTCCTCCTTGCTTTCAGTCTTGTATATTGTTGATTGTTCCAGTCTCTACCGAACTTTTAAAACAAATAATGAATAGTCCTTCATAATATAGCGTCTATTCTTTGTCAAGTAATCATTCAGATTTTTTTCACACCTTAAGCAGGCATGAATGTATAAAAAAATACTTACTATAACCCCTATCATATAGCGAGATTTTTCCCCATATTTTTTTAGCTGTATGATAAAAAAATATATATTTCTGAATGCCAAATATTATGATGGTGCCACACAACAGTTACTCACCTTGCAGCACAATAATTTTTGTCTGTTTTGCAAATGTTAACTACAGGCAAGTATTGCGCATGTAACCAGCATATGTTATTAGGCCCCGTTATTAACTGTGAGCCTTTTTGAGATCGAATCATTTTTCACTGGTAATAAGTAATGTCTTTCGAATAAAATAATATGTTTTATTTTTCATTAAAGAAACATTACTCACTTTGATACGCTTTGATCCATACAATTGTTATTGTTATAAAAAAGCCTTTTATATGGTTATGAAGGAGAGAATATATGCTTGATTTACTTCGAAAAAGAGCCCAGTCACCTCTAATTCAGGGCACTATACTTATTATTGCACTTGTCTTTATCTTTTGGGGTGTCGGTGGTGGCTATCGTGGCACCATAAACTCAGTGGCACAGGTCAATGATGAAATAATCCCTTATGAGGATTTCCAAAAAGCTTACGAACGTTTGGCAAACCAGTACCGTGACCAGTTTGGCGGTAATCTGCCCAAAGGCTTGCTCGAAAACCTTGATCTGCAAGGCCAGGTGCTGGAGCAACTCATTCAGCGATCCCTCCTGAGGCAGGGTGCCAGAGAGATGGGGATAATGGTGAGTGACCTTGAAATTCAGCAGGCTATTGAGGAAATGGAAGCCTTTCGAAGCGACGGTATTTTTAATGTCGATCAGTACAAGAATATTCTTTCCAGTTCGGGCATGACCCCTACTTCTTTTGAAGATACCATGCGAACAGATCTTCTTGCCGGTAAAGTGATTGAATATCTCTCCCGTTTTGCCAAGCTGACACCGCTGGAAATAAACGATCAATTTGATTTTGATAATAAAGAGATCAAAATTGAATATGTCTCTTTCCAAGGTATTGATTTTAAAGATCAGGTTGAAACAGGTGAAGAGGAACTGAAATCATATTATGAGGAAAACAAGGAAAACTACTTGACAGAGCCGCAGGTAAAACTGCATTTCCTGGCCTTCCCTTACGATCCTGAAAAAAAACCTGAAATTGCGGCAGAGGAACTGGAATCATATTACCGCCAGAATTTTAACCGATATTCCACTCCTGAACAGCGAAACGCCCGCCATATCCTCATTAAAACTTCTGCAGAGGATACCGAGGATATCTTAAGTGAAAAAAGGATCCAGGCCGAGCAGGTCCTTGAGCTTGCCAGGTCAGGTGAAGATTTTGCCGAACTTGCCAAGCAGTTTTCCGAAGGGCCGACAGGGCCCAAGGGCGGCGAACTTGGCTCCTTCACACGGGGCCGTATGGTAAAACCTTTTGAGGATGCGGCTTTCTCATTGAATGAAGGGGAAATTAGCGACATAGTGGAAACCCAATTCGGCTTCCACATCATAAAACTGGAAAAGATTGAGCCTGCCTACACCAGAACGCTGGAAGAGGTAAAGAGTGAGATCGAAGCCCAAATTCTGGCTCAACAGTCAAGAGAACTTGCTTTCACTCAGGCAACAGAGGCCTATGAAAATATCATCATTGCGGGCAGCTTGGATAAATTCAGCCAAAACTACGGAATCACCATTGAGCAGACAGATTTCTTTTCCAGAAAATCTCCAGAGAATAGCAACACAGAAGTTAAAATGGCAACTGAT
>CP070776.1:1233866-1238435 GCA_020346205.1 Deltaproteobacteria bacterium | reverse complement strand
TTCATTGCCACAGACAAGGAAGGTAGGATTATTTATCAGGCCCATAAACCTGATGAAAGAGGCAATATAGCAGATTATTGGGGGATAGTAGAGGTTTTGGATGGGCGGGACATGGTTGTCACGGAAGACTCAGTTGTCGGGTGGAGCATCTTATCCATGGTGCCTGCTCAGAGGGATAACAACCTCTATGGTGCCATCATTATAGGCACAATGATTGATAATCAATTTGCAGAAAGTATTGCTGATGCTACAGATGTTGATGTGTCGTTTGCTTCATCAAGCGGTATATTTGCAAGCTCTGCTTCCTCTAAACTCACTGACAAATATGTTATTCAAGATGTTTTTATAAGTAGTTTGGCAGAAGAGAGAAAAATCTTTTTGGATAAACCTGGTGAATCAACAGCAATATTTTATGCACCAGTCCGTGTAATAGATGAAATTTTCAACCTCATCGTGGAAATGGATATCAGCGATTCACAAATGCTGTTGGCAAAATATCAAAGGCAGATTGCACTCACCTCTTTATTTTTACTGCTCTTTGCCCTGATAGTCGGTGCCATTCTGACCCTCTACCATGTTCGGCCTGTAAAACAATTGACCGAGCAGGCAGAACTGATTGCCAACGAACTATCCGGAGAAAAAATTACGATTGCCGGCGGCAATGAAATCCAACACCTGGTCCGATCTTTTGAAGTCCTTGTTGAGACAGTTGAAAAATATGCCAGACAGCGACTGCAGGCTGAAGCAAACCTGGTCGATGAAAAGGAACGCTTGACGGTAACCCTGCAATCTATTGGTGACGCAGTTATTTCAACTGACAACAGCGGCATGATTATTCTCATCAATTCAGTGGCCGAGGAATTAACCGGTTGGAAAAATGGCACTGCAATCGGTCAACCCCTGGTCAAAGTATTTACCACTCTTGATGAAAAGACCAGGGAACCGAGTGAGGACTTTGTTGCCAAGGTGCTTGAAGCGGAAAGGATTATTGATAAAAACAGGCCGACAATTCTCTTGTCAAGTGACGGGAGTGAAAGAATCATTTCCGAGGTGGGGGCACCTATTCGAGATGATAAGGACAGGATAATAGGGGTGGTGCTGGTTTTCAGTGACATTACCGATAGGCTGAAAGTTGAGGAAGAACTTCTTAAAGGCAAGAAGCTTGAATCGGTGGGAATTCTGGCAGGCGGCATTGCCCATGATTTCAATAATATTCTAACGGCCATTATGGGTAATATTTCCCTGGCAAAGAATTATATTGATCCTGAGAATAGAGCCTTTAAACGATTAGAGGAAGCTGACCGGGCTACTATACGTGCAAAGGACCTGACCCATAAACTTCTTACTTTTTCAAAGGGAGGCGCACCGGTTAAAAAGACAGCTTCCATAGAGGAGCTTATACGTGAATCCACAGGTTTTACTCTCAGCGGCACTTCAGTCAAAACAATGTTCTCCTTTGCAGATGATATGTGGGCTGTAGATATCGATACCGGGCAGATAAGCCAGGTCATACAGAACCTGTGCCTTAATGCCAGCCAGGCAATGCCAGACGGAGGACTTATCTGGATAGGAGTTGAAAATGAGACAATTGCAGATGAAACTACTCTGCCTTTGGCGCCGGGAAAATACCTGAAGATTTCCTTCAAGGATACCGGGGTCGGAATTTCCCAAAAGAATTTAACCAGAATATTTGATCCCTATTTCACCACCAAGCAGAAAGGCAGCGGTTTGGGGCTTGCAACAGTGTACTCGATAATTAATAACCACGATGGTTTTATAACGGTGAATTCCGAATTGGATGTAGGTACAACCTTTACATTCTATCTGCCTGCCTCAGATAAACTTTATGATTCGCTGACCCAGGAACAATACCTGCAAGGAGACGAATACAAAGGTGAAGGTAGGATCCTAGTCATGGATGATGAGGAAATTGTGCGTGAAGTTGCAGGTGAAATGCTCAGCCATATTGGCTTTGAAGTTGACTTTGCAGTCCATGGAGAAGAGGTCCTTGAGAAATATGCTGAAGCTAAACGAAATGGTAAACCCTTTGATGTGGTCATCATGGATCTGACAGTACCGGGCGGTATGGGAGGTGCTGATGCTATAAAAAAACTCCTGGAAATTGATCCCAAGGCAAATGCAATTGTTTCAAGCGGCTATTCCAACAACCCGGTCATGTCCAAGTACAAGGAATATGGTTTTGTTGGAGTGGTAAGTAAACCTTTTCACCTTGATGAAATTGCGCAAACTCTGCAAGACATCTTGGAATCTGAAAGTTAGATATAGAATAACGTTTATTTTTTTTGCTGCTTTAGGAAGAACCAATTTCCTTATTGTTATAAAAAGAAGGAAAGGATCGAAAAGGGAGGTTACAGGTTATGTCTGAGACAATTTTCACAAAGATCATCAATAAAGAGATTCCAGCAGATATTGTCTATGAGGATGATCAATGTCTCGCATTCAGGGATATCAACCCGCAAGCGCCGGTCCATGTTCTCATTATCCCCAAAAAAACTATGCCCAAATTAAATGATGCCGGAGAATCAGATCAGGGACTCCTGGGACACCTTATGCTGGTGGCGAGTAAAGTTGCCGAGATGGAAGGAGTTGCTGATGCCTTCCGATTAATCCTGAATAACGGTGCCGGTGCCGGGCAGGAAATTTTCCACATGCATTTCCATCTTATGGCAGGACGTTCTTTCACGTGGCCTCCAGGCTAAGTTTTTTACTTTGAAGTAAGATCCTCAGCAGCTTTAAGCGCAGCAGCGTGCTGGGTAATAGTGTCATTAATGAGGCAGACAGCATCTTCCCCGGCCTCGATGAAGCGGATACCCATGCCGCGCTTTAATACCTTATCTGCCGGCAGGTGCATATTGGACCAGGTAACCTCAGCCCTTAACTGCAGGGGAGTTCTCTCCTGTAAATGAATTGTGATCTGAAACATTTCGCCTATTTCCAACTTTGTAGAACTTGTGATAAAGGCACTTCCATGCGAGACACTTACTATATTGGCCTCAGCAGTTTTTCCTGATGAAGTTTCAATGCTGGCCGGCCAATTAGGTTCTGCTCGATGGGGCAGTGATATCTCTTCAGGATCGATGAGGTCCTTTTCAAAAGCAAGGGGTATAATTTTATCATCCTTTTTCGGCCTGAAAAAATATACTGCAAAGAAAATTAGAAAAAAGGCGACAGTAAAAACAAACATTGTCATAATCCAGATCATTTGCATAGACTAAACACCCTGATTTTTTTTATAGTAAGCAACAAACCTAATAGTATAATAACCACGGCAATACTGTTTTGTAAGTGTTTAATTGGTCATATCTGCTTTCTGGATGTAAAGTGATAATTTGAAATTGTGGGGGTCAGTATGGGCTTAACAGAACAACTCAATGATTTAAAGCAGCAATTAGGCCAGGAAATACCTAAGGAAATCCTGATGGAAATTGGTCAGTTTGTGCAGGGACTTGTCGAGTCAGGTATTGAAAAAACAAGCTGTCAGCCAGGTGACAAGATACCTTCTTTTACTCTACCAAACGTTTCCGGGAATAAGGTGTCCTCTGGAGATGTATTGGCCCGGGGACCAATGGTCTTAAGTTTTTACCGTGGAATCTGGTGACCTTTTTGTAATCTAGAGCTGCGGGCTTTGCAGCGATCACTACCGGAAATTAAATCCCTGGGTGCAGAACTGGTAACAATATCGCCCCAGTTGCCTGATAACTCTTTATCTACTGCCGAAAAGCTGGCCTTGGAGTTTGAGGTGTTAAGCGATGTCGGTAACAGGGTAGCCAAGGAATTTGGTCTTGTTTTCAAACTGTCAGATAAAATGCAGGAAATTTACAGCAGCTTCGGTATTGACCTGCCCACAGCAAACGGAGACCAAAGTTATGAGCTGCCCATTCCGGCAACCTATGTTGTTGCGCAAAACGGCATCGCTCAATATGCCTTTATTAATGCAGATTATACCAATCGCCTTGATCCGGATACCATTATAGCTGAGTTGCAAAAACTATAAGCAAGAAGCTGCGTGCGTGAACATGAAATTACTGCTCTTTTATGCCCATTCTTTTTCTTATGAAACAGCATCAAAAAGTTTGCCCACGGTTCCAGATGTGAAGAAAAAGGAAAGTGTCAATGATGCTGCTGTTGTTTTTTTTCATGTTGAGGCGGAAGACATGAAAAAAAAGGACAAGGTTGTGCAAAAATTTGTCAAGAATGTGAAGTGGCTGTGTGGCAAGTTCTCGACAAAGAATGTGGTGCTGCACTCCTTTAACCACCTTTCTGCAAGCAAGGCAGAACCTGACTTTTCCAAAGAAGTTTTAGATGATGTTGTTGAGCGGCTTGAAAGGACTGATTTCAGGGTTATGGTAACACCGTTCGGGTATTTTAATGAGTTCAATATTCATGTTGCCGGTGATTCTCTTGCCAAGGTATTTAAAGAATTTTAATTTCTGCTTTGACAGCAGGTAATATTAATATTTTAGCATGATTAAAGCTGACACGAAAAACATATCAGGACAGCCCGAAACTGGGAAAAATGTTTTGTCAATGCACCCAGTGGTTGAAGGA
>CP070776.1:1228301-1233766 GCA_020346205.1 Deltaproteobacteria bacterium | reverse complement strand
GAGCGTGTTCGGTCATGATGCGTGGAATGACAGGGACCTTATGTTTATGGAGCAGGTTGGCTATCCTGTATATGGAGATTGCCATTAGCCCAGGATAGCTGAAGATAATCTCGTCGTACCCCTTGGCAGCAGGGTCTCCCTCATAGGCAGCCCTGATATCGGTGTCCAGTAATTTTTTGACTTTTGGAAACTGCTGGACAATTTTTAAGGCAATTTCATGACCCTGGTCTGAACAATTGGTGCAGGGCAGGTCAAGCCGAAAGCAGTCATGCTGGAATGCTGAGATTATCTGCCGGGATAAGTTTTCCAGAAAATTGGTGGTCTCCTGGCCAAGATAGTATTCCAGGTTGGACTGAGCCAGAGTGGACTGGGTAAAATAACCTGGAAACAGGATACGCCTGGCCTGGTGGATCAGTTCTACTACTGATTCATTGGATGGGATCGGGATCGGTTCAACATGACTGTAGGAGTCCTTATCAGCCAGCAATTTCATCAGTTTTTTAACTACTGCAGGAATCTGGTCGTAGAGCTGGGTCGCCGGTTCGATTGCAGTGTCGCATTGATGGTACGTATCGAGAAATTTTGAACTTTTATTCTTTTTCATTTTTTATCCCCCTTGCCAATGAGGAAAATTCCATAGGTGGCGCGTAAGTTATGCAGGAAGCTAACTATATGTCCCTGGGTGTTGTGATGATGGGTATTGATTGCCACCTCTTTGAGGACCTTGCAGCCCTGGTCCCGGGTGAATTTTCTGAAATCTTTCAAGGTTATGACCCTAATGTTCGGTGTATTGTACCATTCATAGGGCAACTGTTCATTTTTGGGCGCCATTCCGGTCAGCAGGACTTGTGTCCTGATGGACCAGTGGCTGAAATTCGGAAAGCTGACTATCACTTTTTTGCCGATCACAAGAAGTGATTTCAGCAGTCTTTCCGGATAATAGACCTGCTGCAATGTCTGGCTTAGAATGACATAGTCAAAGGTATCTTCCTGGTAGTCAAGCACCTCTTCATTGATATCTCCCTGCAGAACAGAGAGGCCCTTGGCAATGCACAGCGCCACCTTCGATTCCCGGTTTTCTATACCGGTGCCTGCGACCTCTTTGTTTTGCTTGAGATAGAGGAGCAGGTCTCCTTCGCCGCAGCCGAGATCCAATACCCTCGTGCCTGGCTTGATCCAGGATGCTATAACCTGGAGATCAAAACGCTTTAGGCTCTCAGGTTGTTTCGGCGTTGTACTTTTCATTTTTTTATTTAGAACAACTAGTTACAATTCTTAAGTATAAATGCAAATTATTTCTTCTGGAGTTCAATATAATTGCGTTCCAAAAAGCCTTTTATAAGTGAGGACAAACGCTCATTAGGTAATAAAAAGGCATCATGCCCCCATTCGGCCTCGATCTCACAGAAACTTACATCAAGGCTGTTTTTCTTCATGGCCTTAACCATAGCTTTTGACTGGTAAGTAGGGTAGAGCCAATCCGAAGTAAAAGAGATGACCAGGAACTTCGCTTTTGCACTGGCAAAGGCTTCAGCCTCAGAGCCGTTACCATGCTGTCTGCGCAGGTCGAAATAATCAGATGCCTTGGTGATATAGAGAAAAGAATTGGCATCAAAGCGGTCAACGAATTTCTGACCCTGGTAGCGCAGGTAACTTTCCACCTGGAAATCTGCATCAAAGTTGAAGGAAAAGTCGATTTTGTTCTGTAGTCGTCTGCCGAACTTGCGGCGCATTGCTTCATCAGACAGATAGGTCACGTGTCCAACCATTCTGGCCAAAGCCAGGCCCAGGTTTGGTTTTGTGGAACCGTAATATTTGCCTTGGGACCAGTTGGGGTCTGCCATGATGGCCTGACGGGCGACTTCGTTAAAGGCTATGGCAAGGGCAGAGTGACGGGTGGTGGTGGCAAGCGGGATGGCTGAAACAACCATGTCAGGATAGCGCACAGCCCATTCAAGTACCTGCATGCCGCCGATTGATCCACCGACAACTGTGAGAATTTTTTCGATGCCAAGATGATCAAGTAAAGCTTTCTGGGCCTTTACCATATCACCGATGGTGACCACTGGAAAATCAAAGCCATATGGTTCACCAGTGGCCGGATTAATTGAGGATGGACCTGTTGATCCCATGCAACTGCCGATGATGTTTGGACAGATAACAAAATACTTGTCCGTATCAATGCCCTTTCCAGGGCCGACCATGATTTCCCACCAGCCTGGTTTCTGGTCGTCATCTGAGTAATAACCAGCTACATGGGAATCACCGGACAAAGCATGTAGGATAAGGATAACATTTGACCTGTCTTCGTTGAGGGTGCCAAGAGTCTCGTAGGCAATGGTGATAGGACCTAAGCGAGCATTACTCTCCAGGATCATAGGGTCAGGGGGATTAGCAAAGGTAAAATGCTTTTTTTCTACAATCCCGACAGAAATCCCGTCTTTATCATGTTCTATGTATTCGCTCATGATTGTAAAGCCGTTAGCTATCAGCTGACAGCAATCAGTACTCTAAAAATCATTTAACTTCAGACAGTCAACTGTTATCTCTCTTATCTTTAAAGCTTTAGCCTTTAACCTCTCACTTCTACTTAAAACAATACTCTAATGTCAAAATGACAGAAGATCATTCATTTTTTTCTTCGGAATAAACGGAAAGCTGGCTGCAAAACACTGACTGCTGATCGTTGACAGCTATAAATTATCCATGGCCTGTTCCAGGTCATCACAAATATCCTCAACAGCCTCAATGCCAACTGACAGTCTCAGCAAATCCGCATGAATAGACAGTTTTTGCCTTGTAGGCTCATCAAAGGAAAGGTATTGAGAAGAGTAAGGATGTATGATGAGGCTCTTGCAGTCACCGAGATTAGCCAGGTGGTAGATCATTTTAAGATTATTGATAAACCTGAAACTTGTTTCCTGGTCACCTAGGCCAAAGGCCAGCAGACCGGCAAAACCTTTACCGTTAAACTGTTTTTTTGCAGTTTCATGGGAAGGGCTGTCTTCAAGGCCTGGATAGTTTAACCAGGCAATTTCTTTGCGATTTTGCAGATACTTAGCAACATCCATTGCATTTTGCAGGTGTCTTTCCATGCGCAGTGCCAGTGTATCAAGCCCGATCATGGTCAGATAGGAATGGAGAGGGGCCTGGGTGGTGCCGAAATTGATGTGATGTTCACGCCAGACTTTATCCAGGTAAGCAAGTGGTCCTTTGCGGTCAATAAAAGGCTTAAGGTCCGGGAATCGCCCAGAGTCAGACCAGTTGAACGTGCCGCTGTCTATCACGGCACCGCCTGTTGCATCTCCATGGCCACTGAGATATTTAGTGGTTGAATGGACTACCACATCAGCGCCCAGTTCTATTGGTCGGCAGAGGTAGGGGGTTGCCATGGTGTTATCCACCATTAAAGGGAGGCCGTGTCGGTGTGCGATCTCTGCAGCAGCAGCTAAATCAGGAACATCCATTTTAGGATTGCCGATGGTTTCCAGCCAGATAAACCTGGTTTTGTCATTGATCGCACTTTCAATGGCAGCCATATCTGTTGACTCAACAAACCTGGCAGTAATATCGTACTTTTTGAAAATGTTGGCAAAAAGCACATAACTTGACATGAAAAGAGAATTACCTGTAACAAATTCATCTCCTGCTCGCAGCAAGGCAAGGCAGGCATTGGTGATGGCTGCCATGCCGGAGGACATGACCACAGAAGCCTGGCCACCTTCGAGAGCGGCAAGCTTTTCTTCCAAAACCCGGTTCGTCGGGTTGGTCAAGCGCATGTAAATATGGTCAGTGGTTTTACCGCCAAAAGTCTGGCTAAGATTTTCAGCAGTAACATGGGCATGTGAGGCGGTTTGATAAATCGGCGGCAGGGTCGAGCCTTCCCATTTATCAGGGCTTTGGCCGGCATGAATGACCCTGGTGTTGAATTGTTGGTCTTTTTTCAGAGCCATTGTATGTGAACCTTATAATTGTAGTACAACACTGGTAGGTTGAAAAAATCAGTCAGGCAGGGATCAGCTCTCGGCAGGCAATCTGGCCACTGGTCAATAGCCAGATAAGTAACACAGAGTTAAAACACGCAGAATAAGGTATCTGGAGTGTTTATGGGTCGTCGCATGGTTGTTTTCACTTAGAGGTTTGGAGGTTGCTTGCTAAGAGCTGATCCCTGCCTGACTATTATATTTATTAATCCATTAATGATTTCAAGACTTCGCATTTTCTGCAGATCTTCATTTTTTCCTGCCAATTCTGCTGAACTTCACCTTCACAAATTGTGCCGTTAATAAACCAGCACAATTTTCCAGCCTGGAATTCCCAGGCTGGGCACTGCATTTTGCGCTTGCGTGGGCATTTTTTGACAGTCCAGCATGCCTTGGTGTTACTCGCTTCCCCTCTTTTTCTGGCAAGAAGAAAAAAAATCTGGCGCTCCACATGTGCAGGAACCGTACGCCAGCCCTGCTCATAACTATGGACCGCCTTAATTGAAGATCCTAATAATTCTGCCAGCTGTTTTTGTGTTTTTCCAAGTATTTTGCGCGCACGCAAAAACTCTTTGTCATCCATTATTGGAGCCCCTCCAGAGTTATGCCAATCAAAAACAGTGCCAATGTACCACAATGTGGTATAGGATATCAACCTATTATTAAAAAAAAACAAAAAAACTTATAGCCCTTTATTTGCATAGGTTTAGCGTGATTCGTACTATGTTTTTTTGTTATAATAAATCGCTCTGGATTTATAAAAGGGTGTGTTCAATATATTAATGTGGAAGGATTTCATGAAGAAATTCAAGAGGATCAATAACTGTGATGGAATGTGGAAATAACATGCAAATTGAAAAATACCATTCAACGGTATATATTGTTATCTTATATAATCCATAATGTAATACCCAGTAATTTTTAATAAAATAGGAGATAAACATGAAAGTGTTTATAACTGGCGGTTCTGGGTTTTTAGGAGCAGCATTAACAAAAGCTCTTCTTGCAGAAGGTCATTCAGTGACCATCCTTTCCCGTTCATCAAAAAACAGGGCCTTAAAGCTCGGTTTGGCCTATGTCGAGGGAAATCCAACAAAGAGTGGTTCCTGGCAGAAAGAAGTCCTCAGGCATGATGTGGTGATTAATCTTGCCGGGGCATCAATTTTTCGGACCTGGAATGATAAGAACAAGGAGGCAATCCGCAGCAGCCGTATCCTTACTACCCATAACCTTGTAGATGCGATGGGTATGGCTAAAAAAAATATTAAACTGCTCAGCGGATCTGCCGTTGGTTATTACGGTTTCAGGGAAGACGAGGAACTTGATGAAAATTGTTCGGCAGGAGATGATTTTCTGGCTGGGGTGGTAAAAGACTGGGAGGCCGAGGCGAAAAGGGCAGAGGAATATGGCGCACGGGTTGTTCTCTGCCGCATTGGGGTGATATTGGGACGAGATGGCGGGGCATTGAGTAAAATGCTTTCT
>CP070776.1:1219303-1228201 GCA_020346205.1 Deltaproteobacteria bacterium | reverse complement strand
GCAAACACAAGGATCATCATGAGCATTAAAATTCGTATCATTTCACTCTCCTTTCAGCCAATCATCTAAACTATTCAGCATGGCAGATATCACATTATTTGTTTCGTATTTATTCATTTTTGGCACCGTAGTGCCACTAAGAAAAAACTAGCCTCAAATACCGAGGTTAATGATTCAGTCTTTATGATGTCAACAAAAATTAGTCCTTGATATCATTTTCTTTTTTCCTTAATCATATAATTAAACCATGAGAAAGAAATGAGAATGCTGTAAAAATAAAACATCAGCATTCCCATTCACTATAACTCCTTCACAAGCCTGTTTTCAGGTACAGTTATAAATTCTGACAGGCGGGAAACACTTTGTTACTAAAACGTGAGGCCATTGATATGAGCGACATCATCAAGGAAATAATGGAGACATCCGGTGATAAGATCAGCATTTTTCGACTGCTGGACAGCGAGGAGAGAAAAAAGATCGGCGAGTTTCTTGAACTCGTCAGGTATCCGGCTGGAACGGTTTGTGTTAAGGAGGGTGAGAAAATAAACTATATAGGCATTATCGCTTCCGGCAAGATGAAGTTTGAGCGCCACAACAGGATTACCGACAAACCTACCCTGCTGGCTGTACTGGAAAAGGGTTCCCATGTCGGCGATTTCTCCATGCAGGCGGAACGCGAATCCCTTGGCCAGTTAAGAACAGTTGAAGACTCGGAACTGCTGGTTATAAACCATGACAGGCTTGATACTTTCATGCATGAAAATCCCTATACCGGTATCAAAATCCTCAAGGGGATAAGTACAGTTTTATCAATCCGTTTGAAGAGCGCCATTGACAAGGTAATGGTGCTTTCCTGAACAGGCCGGGAGTTTCAACAATCTTTCGATTCAGTACTTTCCAGTTCATCCTTTGACTTGAAAACCGGCAGGGCAAAACCCCAGTGTATGGCAGCAAGCCGGATGCACAATGTTACTGTTGCTGCAAATATGAGGCTGAGAATTTCCGGCATGCCAAGGGGTATGAGTATAACATAGGTCAATGAGCCGCAGAGTGCGGCAGTCGCGTAAACCTCCTTTCGCAGGATGAGCGGCACCTCGGCAGACAACACATCCCGCACCATACCGCCGGCCACCCCGGTCATCACCCCCATGACAATCGATACGCTGGCTGAACCGGTGATAGTCAAAGCCTTGGATGTTCCTATTGCCATAAACACTGCCAGCCCAAATGCATCAGATATGAGCAGCCCACGCCAGGGTATGGAGATGGCCCTTACAGCCATAAAGGTGAAGAGAGAAGAGGCAACAGCCACAAAGAGGTAGACCGGGTCGTCAACCCAGAAAACCGGTCCGGCATCAAGTAATGTATCCCTGAGGGAGCCACCGCCCAGGGCTGTTACCAGGCCGAGGACAATTACTCCAAACACATCCATACGTTTCCTGCCAGCAGCCAGGGAGCCACTGACAGCAAACACTGCGACCCCGAAAAGGTCCAGCCCGTATATGATCTGTTCCGGGTTCACTCCATTCCTGCCTCATTGAAAACGTTTGCTGGTGATCCGTCAGAACACTATACTGAAAGATCCCATTCACTGCCACAATGTTCATTAACAGCCTGGGTGCAATTCCCCTTTCAAGCATATAACAACATTAAAAAATACCATAAATTATATAGGTGCAGCCGTTTGACATAGCTTCTTATCATCCTTACAAATTTATATATGACATTGAGAACAATTCTCAGTTGTTAATATGCTGGCCCATCCCGATGATATCTTAACTATTGTTGCAATTCCGGGCCGGCAACAGAAAGGATCACCTCTGTTTACAGGACAGATCTGAATTCTTTGGGTTTACAAAGGAGGTGGTACACCATGAAATGGTTCTCATTTCTACTTATCATACTTGGCGTAACAATTACCGCGATCCCTTCAGTACCGCGGGCGGAAATACTGGCCATGCTCAACTACGAGTCCAAACCACAACAAACCATCCGCAGGGAAGGTATCGCAATTATTGACGTCGATCCGGCTTCCGATAATTTTGGTAATATCCTACTGGACATCCCCTTGCCCCCAGACCTTGTTAATCATCATATCTTCTACAACAAAGACATTTCCAAGGCTTATATTACGGCCCTGGGTAAAAGCGACCTGTATGTCATGGACATGAACAGCAACCCTTACCGTTTAACCAAGGTTGGAGTGCCTGAGTGTCAAGTTGGTGAAGATATTATTTTTTCGGATGACAACAAGACCTGGTATCTCACCTGCATGGGATCGAGTAAAGTTATTATCGGAAATGCTGTAACTGATCAGCCGGTCAAGACAATTTCTCCAACCAAACTCTACCCGCACGGGATTGCAGTGAATGAGGATATTGACCGCATGATCATCACCAGCACGGTTAGGGCATCGGACCTTGGTGACCCCGGTGAGACAGTGACCGTTATTGAAGCCAGTACAGGAAAAGAACTCTCCACTCACAAGCTTTCCAACAAACCGTCACCCTCAGGTGTGGCCCCTGTTGAGGTCCTCTTTGTTCCGGGAACCGATACCCCAACAGTATATGTTACCAATATGTTCGGGGGAACAATCTGGGCAGGAACCTGGAATGCAGAGAATAAAGACTTTACTTTTGTTGAAGCCTTTGATTTCAACAGCATTGGTTACGGCGTGCCCCTGGAGATGTACTTTAATGAAAAAGGTGACAGGTTTTATGTAACAACTGCCAGTCCGGGACGATTCCACATCTTTGATATAAGCACCAGTATAGTGAAGCCAAAACTTTTGAATACTATTGAAGTTGGCAACGGTGCCCATCATGTGGCATTCTCTCCGGATGAACGACTGGCATTTGTCCAGAACAACCTGCTTGGTCTGCCAGGCATGGACGACGGTTCAGTAACAGTGATAGACTTAACCAAGGAAGAGGTTGTCGCCAGTATGGACACCCTTAAAAACCAGGGATTCAACCCTAACTCAATTGTGCTCCTGCCAGAATGGCACCATGATGCAGGACATTAACTTTTAAACCATATACACGCCTCAATATGACTGCTCAATTGGGGCGTGTTCTATTAACCATTGAGGAGAGCCACTTATGAACACGAAGACAAACTTTGATGCTGCCAAGGCCGAAGCTTTTGAAGGCAGGATAGTAGAGATGCTCAATCTAGGCTCCTTGGCTTTGATGACATCGCTAGGCCACAGAACAGGTCTGTTCGATGTCATGGCAGGCCTGCCTCCCTCTACAAGTGAGGAAATAGCCCGGACTGCTGGGTTGAATGAGCGTTATGTTCGGGAGTGGCTGGGTGCACTTACTACTGCCCGGATCATCGAGCACCAGACTCAGGATAAGACTTACTCTCTGCCGCCTGAGCATGGAGCCTGCCTGACGCGCAAGTCAGCCCCAAACAACCTTGCAGCTTTTACCCAGTATATTGCCGTGCTCGGAGCTGTTGAGGATGAAGTGCTGGAGGCATTCAAACATGGTGCCGGAGTACCCTATTCCTCCTATAAGCGCTTCCATGAAGTCATGGCCGAAGATAGCGGCCAGACTGTAGTTGCAGCTTTAAATGACTTCATATTGCCATTGATACCGGATGTGTCTGAAAATCTTGCCCGGGGCATTGACGTAGTTGATATCGGCTGTGGCAGTGGTCGGGCTGTGACCCTTTTGGCAGAAAACTTTCCCAAAAGCCGTTTCATTGGTCTGGATATATCAGAGGAGGCAATAGGAACTGCCAGGGAGGCTGCTGTACAGAAGGGATTAGGCAATGCTGAGTTTGCTGTCCAGGATACGTCAGAATCTTTTGCCAGGGATAAATATGGCCTTGTTACTGCATTTGATGCAATTCACGACCAGGCAAAACCGCAAGAGGTGCTGCAAAATGTTTACGAGGCACTGACTCCTGGTGGCACTTTTTTGATGCAGGATATAGCTGCTTCAAGTGATGTGGCAAATAATATGGACCACCCGATAGCTCCCTTTCTTTACACAATCTCATGCATGCACTGCATGTCAGTTTCTCTTGCCGGTGGTGGGCCCGGACTTGGAGCAATGTGGGGTCAGGAAAAGGCCCTGGCCATGCTGCAGGAAGCAGGGTTTGCAGATATCCGGGTGGAGCAGCTTTCCCATGATATACAGAACTTCTATTATATTACAAAAAAGCCCTGATATCAGCCGTTTTCGACCTCTGTAAAGCCCCAATATGGAAAATCGAGGTGATATTTGGCGATCAGGCCGGGACTGTTTTCACGGCTGGCTACCAGCCATAAAGAATTTATCCGCTCGGTTCCTGTTTTTACATCGATCGGCTCCCACTCAGGCAGAAAAACCATGGCATTGTCCGCCGTATACTCAATGTCGCTGGAATCCTTAAAAAGCCCCATATGGGGGACTCCGTCGTAACGGCCGCTTTCCTGGCGGGTCAATTCAGATATAATTAGGAAGCCCACTTGCAGTTCATCACGGATTGATTCCAATTCCCGCAACCAGGCATTGATCCCGGTCCTGCGTTCAGCAAAATCCTTGAACGGCAGCTTGTGAAGACTGTCTATGACGACCACCGTATCCTCCCTTCGTGTCTCATGACGTAGAAAATCGACATGGCGCCGCATGGTAACGGGGTTTATTTGCCGGTCATTCACCACCCTGAAAAACTGCAACATGTTTTGCAGTTCAGCCTGAGCTGTCTCAAGGCGTTTCTTTTCTTCATCTTCCAACTCAGTGGATACGATATTATTTACCGGTACCCTGCTTAAACGTGACAGGGTCCTCTGGTATATCTTCTGGGTGCCGTTTTCAAAGTCATAATAGAGTACTCCCATTTTCTTTCTGGCTATTTCGGTACCAAGCTGGATACCTAAACAGGATTTTCCTGTTTTTGGCGGACCGCCAATGATGTTTATTCCGTATACACCTCCAACTGCCTTGTCATAACTGGCCATACCGGTGCGGAGAGCCTTGTAGCTCTCAGAGTGCTGCCGTTCGATGTTGCCCAGAAACAACTCATACTCATGACTTGGTGAGCGGAAAGGAGAAAATGCCTTGGAGCCGTTGACCATTTTTGTAACTTCATCTTTAAAACCCACCAGGTCTTCTTCGGCAAGCTGAGCCAGGTTAAAACCCCTTTTCTTCTGCGATGGCCATTGCAGCATTCTGACTTTAAACCCTAACTGCTCAGCAAAACCTCTTGCAGCTTCGACGGATTCCGGCGAGTGGTTCATGACCATGAATACGGTTTTAATAAACTCGAACCGTTTGATATCAATACTGTTCAAGTCGGCTGCGCTGGAAACTCCTATACCGGGAAAACCGAGCTCCTTCAGGCAAAGAAGATTCTTCTCGCCTTCTACCACGAACAGAGCTCCATCTTCACAGTTATCAATGTCATTTATATTGAAAATCTGTAGGCCTTTTGTGGCAAATGATTGATCACCATGCCAGAACTCTTCAGTTTCATTATCAGGCATTATGCAATGAGCTGTGTAGTAATTCCCGTTCTGCATACAATACGGATAGACAACATAACGGCCATTATAGCCGATCTTCATTTCTGCAAGTGTGCCTGCGCCAACTCCGATCTTTGTAAAATATGTTTGAATGTTTGGCGTTAGCTTGTCCTGGTATTTCTTAATATCCTGATTGATATTGGAGGTTGGAAATTTCAGTGACTGAACATAGGGTTCGCGGTCCGGGTCAAAACCGGGAACAGTGGCTGGATCGATTCCTCTCAACCTGGCAAAATGGGGGGCAAATCCTCCTGGAACGCACCTGCTCTGGCAGCGGAAATAGCCGGCAAAATAGCTCCTGGCACCCAGGTAAACAGTAATTGAACCTGCATCTTTCTTGCCGCTGTTTTTACAAAAAGGGCAGGGGCCTTTTAACATTGTGCCGTCTATTTTACCCTCCGGAAGATGCTCCTGATAAAAACCAGCCAATTTATTATTCAGTTCCATGACTCAAACCATAATGAAGTTTAATTTTGTTAGGTATTATGAAAATATTTTTTCCAATAAATCTAATGAGTCTGCCCTTACATTTACCATATTGACATAAAAAAACCCCTCCTTGTTTTCAGGAGAGGTCTATGTGTCCTGTTGTTACTTTTTCCTCTTAAAATAACTATCGAATGAAAAAGCGATAACTTTATTTAGTTATCAAGAACGCAGGGGGATCACATTCTTACCTGGCGGTGGCTTTCTTGTTAGTTTTGGAGACAGCCTGCATTTTAACTTGTTACCCTCGATAATTTTAATTTCCCGGTTTGACAAAACAGAATTGTCCGCCTTAAGTACATGCACAATACAGTCCCGGCAAACATTGAAAAAACTCCGGTAATCATCAGCATTTTCCCTGGCGATTTCCCAACAGGGCTTATGAGGGTTCTTCCTGGCTGGACATTTTTTTGATGTATCACACTGCATTATTTCCCAACAGTACAAATTGCTTCGAGATCCCATGAACAATCTCCTTATAGAACGTAACAGCCGAATTTCTCCGTTGAGGTGTTTTGGTTGATTTAATCCATTGAAATTTGGCACTTTATTAATAGGTTATTGTAATTTTACCTCCTTTTTCCACCTCAGACGTGGCTCTCAAAAAAATGTGTTTCAAGGCATAATACCTAGGTATAAATACCTAGTCAAGTGAATACTAGGTCTTTTTGCGGAAATATTTCAGTTTGAAGTTTGTGCTTTAAAGATAGGGAGAAAAAAGTCGGAAAAACCTGTTGCGTAGCTTGAAAATAAGTTTTTTTGACTTGTGGTCCTCCAGGGTAAGTTCCCTGGCAGTGGCTTTTTTCTTCTGCATGATTGTTTCCATAGACTCTGCCAGCTGAAAGTCATAACACTCCACGTTAAACTCAAAGTTAAGCGCCAGACTTCTTGAGTCCCAGTTAGCTGAGCCCAGCAGCACCCATGAGTGGTCAACAACCATTATCTTGGAATGATCAAAGGGCTGTTGGGTAAGATATATCCTGCATCCTTCCTGAAGCAGTTCTTCCAGGCATGCATCGGAAGCCCACTTCACCATCCTGAGATTGGATACAGCGGGCAGGAGAATCTCTATCTCCACACCGCGGAGTACTGCAATGCGCAGAGCGGAAACAAGTTCCCCGTCCGGCAGAAAATAAGGTGTGACAATAAGGATAGACGATTGGGCTGTTGCCAATGATGCCAGGATAACTCTGCGCAGCTTGTCAAAATCCTCGTCCGGCCCGTCAGAAATGCCTCGAGCCACCCCATTTCCCTGCGGCTCCAGATGCGGATACCACACTTCCCCTTCCAGAACCTGCCGGGTGGTGAAGGTCCAATCCTCTGCAAAGGAGCGCTGCAGTTCAGCCACCACAGGACCTTCAATAAGAAAATGCAGGTCCTGGACTGGATGGGAGGGGTTGTCGTCAAGACAATTGCCCTCGCGGATATTCATGCCTCCGGTAAAGCCGATCCTGCCGTCAATAACAAGTATCTTACGGTGGTTTCTCAGGTTAAAGTACTGGTAACTCCAGGGCAGGAGCGTCTTCATGAACTCTGCTGCGTCAAGGCCGTCTTTGCGCAGTCCCCAGGTTATTGGCGGGAAAGAATAACGGGCACCAACACCATCAATGAGAACTTTCACTTCAACGCCCCTGTTCCTGGCATCCAGCAGAGCAGCCCTGAACCTGCTGCCCCATGAGTCATTGTCAAAGATATAACTGCATAAAGCTATTGAATGCTGCGCAGCCTCTATATGGGATAGCATGCTCGGGAAAGCCTGATCTCCATTAACCAGGGGGGTAATCCTGTTGCCCTTCATGAGCGGCTGGCGGGTCAACTTGTCCGTCATACGGCTCAATTGCATCAAATTATTTTTTTGCTCTTTGCTGTATAGCTTCTGAATAAAGTCTGGATACACGGCTGCTTCTCTCTGCGGAAGGATTATATCCTGCTTGTGCGCAAAACGCAGCATGGCGCGCCGCTTAATACGGTTCACACCGAACATCCAGTACAAAATGACCCCTAGGATTGGTGCAAACCAGACCAGGCCCAGCCAGCCAGCCGCTGCCCGGGTGTCACGTTTTCTGTAGAGAATATGTACAGCAGTTGCCAGGATGGCAATAAATGTAGCCAGTGTTAAGATGTATGGCCAGGTGGCAGTGAGCAGGCTGTGCATGTCCTTTAGCGGTTCATTCTTGAAAAAACAGCTGTGTTTTCTTTATATCTAGGTACTTTTAAGTGTTTTTAGTGAAAAAAACTGAAATTTATTATAGGAAGGATATAGAAAAAATCCCATTCACACAACTGCTTAATGCAGAACGGCTTTATCGGGCATCTCTCGTTCACGGATCATAATGGAATTTTTTAAAAAACTCTCTGCCAACACTGATTTTCCCTTTTGCTATAACCTGCTGCCTCACTTTGCTGCAGGTGAGGGAGACATCAAGACACATATGACATTTGTTGAAGATGGGCTGGCTGACGGCAGAATTAAGACCTTTCTAATCTCTGATCAACCAACATACTCTCGCAGTTTTTTTACCCTGCAGCTGGCGAAGGAAATTCTGGCTGCCGGGGGGGAACCGGTGGTTTCCCTGGCATTGGCTGGTAATAACAGAGAATCGGCCTTAAACAAACTAAAGGATTACCGGCTTGCAGGTGTGCAGGAATTTCTTTTTGTGACGGGCAATTACCTTGTAAGCACTGAAAATGAAACTGCAAGCCAGACTTTTGATATTGACAGCGTGCAGCTGCTCATGCTGCTTGAAAACCATCAGGATGCAGAAGGTATTACCAAAGGCTGTGTTGTCTCTCCTTTTAAGACCCTTGAAAGTGAACAGGTATGGCAATATGAAAAACTCAAGCGAAAAATCAGCGTTGGGGCGGATTTTGTTATTACACAACAGGGATATGATCTA
>CP070776.1:1212140-1219203 GCA_020346205.1 Deltaproteobacteria bacterium | reverse complement strand
CTCATGGCAAAATAGGCAAAATATTTTTCAAGCAGCTCGTAACTGAGCTGCAATCGTTTCATCGATCACTTGCAGAACTGGTTTCAGGCCAGGAGTTAAAACAACGCCAAGTTAATCTTCAGATCGGAGATTATACTGTTAAAGGCCACCTGGAAAATGTTGGCCGCAAAGGACTTATACTGTATCGCTATGCCACAATAAAACCAAAAGACGTTATTCGGAGTTGGATCAGCCACCTGGTACTTAACAGCCAAGAAGAATCGGACCCAACCGGGACAGATATGAACACCTTTCTTGCAGGTAAGAACAATATTTATAAATACGACCCGGTAAATGAAAGCAATCATCTACTTGGGGAATTGTTGGATCTATACTGGCATGGCCTAACAAAGCCACTTCACTTTTTTCCCAAGGCATCTTTTGTTTTTGCTCAGGAAATCCATAAAGGTAAAAATAAAAAGGAGGCACTGGGTAAAGCCTTCATCGAGTGGGAAGGGAACGGTTTCAATAAAAAAGGTGAAAAAAATGATCCCTACAACAGGCTATGCTGTAAAGATATGGAACTGTCAAACCCACTATTTATGGAGCAGGCAAAAAAGGTTTTTCTGCCTGCTTTGTTACACCAGGAAAAGATTAGTTAATTAATATATCAGCAGGTATCTATGAGCCGATAATTCTTTCTACCGCTTCAGCGTATCTTGCCCCGGTCCTGTCAAGAATTTCTTCAGGAAGCTCTGGCGCAGGCGGCTTTTTATCCCAATCAAGTGATGACAGATAATCCCGTAGGAATTGTTTGTCAAAGCTTGGTTGTCCTTTACCCGGTGTATACTGATCCAAGGGCCAGAACCTGGATGAATCCGGAGTAAGAACCTCATCTATTAATATCAGCTCCCCTTCAAACCAACCCAACTCAAACTTTGTATCTGCAATGATAATTCCCTTAGTCAAGGCATAATCTGCTGCCTTCTGGTACAATTTTATACTAACATCAATAATTTTTGCAGTCTCTGCAGCTCCCACAAGTTCTTCCATCTTTGCAAGGGAGATATTTTCATCATGCTCGCCCAAATCAGCCTTTGTTGATGGTGTGAAGAGGGGTTCGGGGAACTTGTCAGACTCAACCATACCTGCTGGCAATGTAAAACCACATACGGTAGTGTCTTTCTGGTAAGCTTTCCAGAAAGAGCCAGAAAGGTATCCCCGGACAATGCATTCAACCGGCAGGGGCTTGGCCTTTTTCACCAGCATACTCCTGCCACGCAGTTCTTCCAGATAAGGTACACATGATGTCGGATATCTTTCAACATCAGCTGTGATTAAATGATTTGGTATAATATCTCCTAAGAAGTCAAACCAGAACAAGGATAACTTGGTAAGCACCTTGCCTTTGTTGGGAACCGGATTGTCCATGACCACATCGAATGCTGAAATGCGGTCGGTAGCAACCATAAGGAGTTTATCGTCAACTTCATACAGGTCCCTGACCTTGCCACGATGAACCAGGTTCAAGTCCTCGAATTCTGTTTTAATTACTGGTGATTCAGACATTTTTCTTACCATTTAAATTGAGTGGGTAATTAAAAATCCAATGCTGATTTTAATTCATTGACCACAGCATCACTTGAAGTGCCGGAAACCGTTTTCAGCAGCCCTTCATTCTCATAAAAGCCGATAAGCGGCGCTGTTTTTTCATTATATGTTTCCAGGCGGTGAGAAATAGCCTCTTCTGTTTCATCGTCACGCTGGATTACAGCACTACCGCATTTGTCACAGATACCTTCCTGTTTTGTCGGGCTGCTCTTGATATTATAAATTGATTGACATTCAGGGTTTTCACATGTTCTGCGGGTGCATAACCTGTCCAGAATTACTTCACGTGGCACATCTATGTTAACGGCCATGTCCAGCGAAATATTCAACTTAACAAGTAGATCCTTGAGAGCTTCAGCCTGGGGAATAGTCCGCGGGAAACCATCAAGCAGGAAACCTTGCTGGCAGTCAGGTTCCTGCAGCCTTTTTTCCATAATACCCATGATAAGAGAATCAGGAACGAGATCACCCCGTTTCATATACGCTTCTGCTTCCTTGCCAAGTTCAGTGCCTGCCAGGACTGCACCACGCAAAATGTCTCCTGTGGAAATCTGGACAGAACCATCAATTGCAGTCAGCATTTTAGCAACAGTTCCTTTACCTGCCCCAGGGGCACCCAATAATATAAGTTTCATTATCTTCCTCCAATATATCTATATGTTTTTAAGGTCTGAAAGTTATCAAAAAATTGGCTGGCAACTATACACGATTTTTACTTGAGATGATAGTGCAAATAAGGGAAAAAATCACTCGGAGTAAACTTCATATTCCTCTGGAGAAAGTCCGCCCTTAAAAGCGTAAATGACGCCAGCAATCATCCCGACAAAAATCATGAAAAAAGTTGTCAGGAGGGACAGGGCCAGTGCCTTTTCAGATGTGGTAAATTCTGTGAGGTAGAAAAGGAAAGTGGCCTCCCTGACACCTATACCATTTACAGAAGGCGCAACACCCATGATCAATAATATTGGCACAAAAAAGAAAAAAAAGGGAAGCGGTATTTCAATGGCCAGACTCTTGGCCAGTAAGAAGTTGGCAAAAATGAATGTTGTCTGCCCTATCACTGTAACTGCCATGCACTTGCCGAAAATTCCTTTATGCTCCTTGTACTCATACATTGCCCTATAGATTTCACGAATCTTTTCAATAAATATCGCTGGCAAAAATGGTATATGGAGCTCACACAGTGTATCTACAATTCTTTTGTTGAATATAAAGATGGCAACTGTAATTGTGGTAGCTGCCAACATAACGATACTTCCCATGATCTTATGGGATCCCTGTGCACTGTCAAAGAAAAATATGGTTGAAATGCTGATGAGCAGCATTGTCGCAAGTCCAAAAAGACGATCAACCACTACAGCACTAAATACTGAAACATCTCCCTTAGCATTTTTATACAAATAATATGCCTTCATCATTTCACCGCCTACAGATGAAGGCAGGACATTATTAAAGAACAGTGCGATCAGATTGACATAGTAGGCTGCAGAAAGAGAAAGTTTTGTGTCATGCACCTGGATGACAAAGCGAAGCCGAAAAGCAACGGCTGTAAGGCCGGCGAAAAAAACGATTACGGCCAGGGCAAAATATAATGGTTGCACTGCCTTAAGATATTGTAAAACTGTAGGAAGCTGCTCCCTGAAAAGAAAGAGGATCATCCCCATGAGGCCAAAACTGATGATAAACCTCAAGGCTGTCTTCCACTTGCTGCCTTTTTTCATAGAATCGATTTTTTCCATATAATCAGACCACAAGTGAAAGCCATGTAGCAACAAAGAGCGTAAGGCTTATGAGACCATTCATGGTAAAAAAGGACAATTGTATCCTGGATAGGTCCCGAGGATTGACAACTAAATGCTGATAAAAAAGAGCAGCCCCGGTAAGGATAATGCCTATATAGTAGAGAAAATTCAATCTGGAGATAATGCCTGTCATCACAAAAAGGATAAATGCAATTACATGAAACAGCACAGCGATCCTGAAGGCATTCTGCCGTCCAAATCTTGATGGCAGTGAAAACAAGCCTATATTGGCATCAAAATCAGCATCAAGGCAGGCATAAACAGTATCAAATCCAGCAACCCAGAATAAAACTCCAATTGAGAGAACGTAAGGATAGTTATGCAAAGAGCCTGACACCGCAACCCAGCCACCAAGAGGGGAAAAGGCAAGGGCCAAGCCCAGTACAATATGACACAGCCAGGTGAAGCGTTTTGTTAGCGAGTAGAAAAGGGTTAACCCCAAGGCAAAAGGGGACAGTATGAGAGTGAGCTGATTAAGGTTGTAACAGGCAAAGAAAAAAAGAGCAGATGCCAGAATCACCATGGCCCAGGCTTCAGATGTTTTAACAGTTTGGGCTGGCAAAGCCCTGGAGGCTGTCCTGGGATTTAATTTATCAAATTCTCGATCAACTATACGGTTAAAGCCCATTGCACTTGTCCTGGCTCCAACCATGGCCAGAATTATCCAACCAAAAGTAACCATATCAGGTACACCACGGGCTGCCAGAAACGCTCCCATAAAAGCAAACGGTAAAGCAAATACCGTGTGCTCAAATTTTATCATTTCAAGCAGTATGGCGATCTTTTTCAGCATTGTCTCTCAATTCGAACAGGCTTCTATTTACCCTGCCAGCGCTTCAGACCGGCAACATCAATCCCTATAAGGTCTGCCAGGCGACCGGCAAAAAAGGTTGCCATCTCTTCCAGATTTTCCGGATGATGATAAAAGGAAGGCATGGGGGGACAAACTGTGGCACCGGCATCATGAACCTTTAACATATTTTCAAGATGGATACGGTTCAGTGGTGTTTCACGGACTGCGAGCAACAAAGGCTTCTTTTCCTTGAGTATCACATCTGCCGCTCGGTGAATTAGATTTTTAGCAATACCGTTGGCTATGGCCCCAAGTGAGCCCATGGTACAGGGCAGGACAACCATGGCATCGAATTTGCTCGAGCCACTGGACATTGGTGCAGCAAAATCATCTGCCTTATACCAGTCATATACATATTTATGCAGATCATCTGATGTCAAACCTAGTTCATGGTTCAGCACCAGCCGACCGGCATTGGAGATGATGGCATGAATCTCTATATCTTCCTGCTGCAGACACTTTAAGAACTGTACAGCATAAATACTGCCGCTTGCACCTGTTATGCCCAGAATAATCTTCTTTTTCATTTTATACCTATATAGATGGTTACAATCCCCATGGTCAAGGGCCTACAGTATTGTTCTTTAAATCCGGCAGTTTTTATCATAGCCAGCAATTCCTCAGGTTCGTAAAATTCAGCAATAGAACTGGCAAGATACTCATAAGCTTCCTTATCGCCTGATACCAGACCTGCTACCTTCGGTAAAACACTGTTCAGATAAAAATTATATATTGGCTTAAAAAGACGATTGCGTGGTCTTGAAAATTCCAGGATAAGTAGCTTGCCGCCCGGCTTTAATACACGATACATTTCTGCAAGCCCCTTTTTCGTATTGGCCAGGTTCCTTACCCCGAACGCTACTGTTACTCCCCAGAATTTTTCACTTTCTGCTGGTATATCCTCTCCGTCCCCACAAACCGCAGCAATTCGATTCTTGCGTTCATCGCTCGGCAAAGTTATTAAACCGCTACGCAGCATATCTTCGCAAAAATCCACAGCAACTACAGTTCGTTTTGGTGCCTGACGGGTCAACTCAAGCGACAGTGGAAGGGTTCCGGCACAAAGATCCAAAACTGCACCTTCCGGGAATTCCTTCAATTCACGGGTTGTGACCCAGCGCCAGTAACTGTCCACCTTCAGGCTCAGCAGGGAATTTAAAAAATCATATCTATTGCTGATAGAAGCAAACTTGTCCCGGACAAATCGCTTTTTTTCTTCAGCAGACTGTACTGATTCAACTGTCACAATTAACCCTTTAAACTAGGAAAATATTCTTAACGGAAGAGCTTCCGGTACACCCTCACCTTTTTCAATAAGATATTCAATAAAGCGAATGAGTCCTTTCTTTTTTTCAAGGTTCAGATCATGTTCAATGCCACTGAGATACTCATAACAGGACTCAGCATCCATTGAAACCCTTGGGCCGACTCTTTTACTGATATTTTTTAGATCCTTCTGGCCCTCTTTCCTGCAGCGCAGCAGTTCATCGTGAACCTCCCGAACAATTCCAGGGTTATTGCGGCAGAATTCCTCACGCATGGCCCACACTGCAAAAACAAATGGCAGTGAAGTTTCCTTATACCAGATTTTGCCCAGGTCAATTTTATGGGGGTAAATTCCATTCTGTGCCAGAATCAGGGCCTCATCTCCAATTGCTAAAACTGCTGAGATGTCACTATTATGTTGTGCTTCCAAGGCCGATCCCACCTCGTACCAGGGAACCACATTATAAAATTTCTCCAGAATGATCTTTACAAGGCTTACCGAAGTCTGGGATTGACCACTCAAAAGTACTAACTTGTCCGTAAGATCCTCCGGTGCACATTTTGAGAAAAGGAAAACTGAGCCAACGGGTCCTGAAGCACTGATGGATATATCATCGAGTAGTATATAGTTTTCAGGGTGAGCAGCATACTCCTGTGAAGACACCAGCCCCATGTCCAGCTGATCTGCATAGAGCATCCTGTTCAGAACTGCCGGGGCCGCCTCGACAATATTCCACTCAGGTCTGTCCACTGTACGGAGCCAGACATCATACAGAGGCGCTGTATTAATGAAATTAACCATACCTATGCGAACCTGTGGATCTGTCAGCATTATACTATTTACTCCAGCCATTCTGCCTGGATTGCATCTCCTGCAGTTGTTAAATATTCAAAAACATCCTGAGCTGTGTACAAATTCTCCATAGAGCTGATTGCCAGGACTAATGAGCGCTTTCCAGGTTCCAGTGTGCCCATTTCTGAAACTACTCCCCAAGCCTCAGCACCACCGCATGTAGCCATGGAAAACACTAATTCAGGAGAAAGTCCCGGGTGGTCTTCACGCAATAGACGCATTTCACGCCACATGCTTAATGACTCATTACTGGCCTTACTGTCTGTTCCCAAAGCGGGTAAAATACCATGGGCGAGAAGTTCTGTCACCGGCGCTTTGCCGACCCCTAAAAAACGATTACTGCCAGGGCATAGACACACTTTTGCCTTTTTATTTGCCAAAATTTCAATGTCTGTACTATCCACATGCACTGTATGGACGCAGAGAGTTTTACTGTCTATTACGCCAAGACTATCCAGGTATTGCACCGAACCCTTGCCAGGTATCTTGAAACTCCCGTCCCAGGCACCTCTGTCTTGCAAAAACTCTCTAAATGCACCAGTCCCTAATTGCAGGAATTCAACTTCCTGTTTAGATTCAGCCACATGAATGGAAAATATATGGCCTTGTTCGACTGCAAGTTTTTTTATTGCTTGAATTGAGGTCGGGGTTGTTGAATAGGGTGCATGTGCCGTACAACCTATTTCATATATTTTATCA
>CP070776.1:1208619-1212040 GCA_020346205.1 Deltaproteobacteria bacterium | reverse complement strand
AAGTAAGGCTGGCGCAGAATATTAAATCGATTGGCTTCCTGCTGCTGCATGCCGGGATAATAAACAAGGTCAAACAGGCGCTCCCGGCAGAACTCTTTCACCAGGCTGATCTCTTTTTTACTGAAAGGAGATTTCCTGACAAACAGGGTGGCCGACTGCCAGCTGCGGATCATGACAAGATATTCATCAGGATTCTCCATGCCGAGACCCTTAAGTGCTTCAACTGCTGTCGCAAAAAGCTTCAAGCTGTCACGAGGAGGCAGTTTGACCCAGCGGCTCATACTCAGATAACCAGCTGGTGTGAGGTGGCGTATATATTCCTGTAATGCTTCTACTGTATACAGGTAATTCTCATTTAAGGCATAAAGTCCAGCTGCTGAGCCGCTGAAAGAGTCGAGAATGGGAAGCTGGATGAGATCGTACTTCCCAGAGCTTCCTGATACAAAGCTGCGTGCCTCTGCTATATGCAGATGAACATCTTTCCGGTCAAAAAGACTGCCGGAGAATTCCGGCCGGTCCCTCACCAGTTGTACAACCTGCGGATTAAGTTCAACTGCTGTTATGTCAGGGGTTTCAAAATAAAGAGCCTGAAGGATTTCAGAGCCGGTACCTGCACCAAGAATTAAAATATCCCTGACCTTGAGCAGGTGATACGGCAGCGCTGTAATAAGTTTATCAAGATAGGCAAGTTCTGCCATATTATCTGGAAACCTGGTAATGACATTCATAGCGTCGCTATCAATAAATATTCCCAGTTGCGGGGGTGGTTCTGACTTTACAGTAAGGCTCAACCCCGGCGCATATCTCAATGGAACAAGCCTGTTCTCAACAACTGTCAACTGTGCCAGAGGACTTGAATGCTCTTCAATTACACTGCTGCCCTTGATGCGCATCTGCTGGCTCAATCCTTTATAGGGAGAGATTGCAAGGTCAGTCCAGGCAGGAGGCAGCAAAAACAATATTAAAGCAGCTCCGACAAAGAATAATGCCTGCCCACGTGGCTGCAGGCGAAGTTCCAGCCATGCAACAGCCCCAATGGTAAAAATTATGCTGCCAAGAAGGATTAAAAGCTTGTTAGGAAAGAAAAAGAAGAGCAATATGATGACAAAAATACAGCCCAAGCCAGCCCCGAAAAGATCCGCAGCATAGATTTCAGATATCCTCTGTCGGAATTGAGAAAAAGTGAGGGCAATACAGTTTGCTGCGAAAAAAAACGGCAGGGCCAAGAGAAGATAAAGAGTAAAAAGTTTCAGCCATTGCCTGTTATCCCAGAATATCTCATCAGGATTAAAGAGAAGGTGCTGGCCCCCAAGGTAACAGGCAATAACTGTTATTCCAAAGAGAAGTATATTGCCAAGGAGTGCCATGGGGAACCGCTGCAAAAAAGACTGCCTGAAAAACACCAGAAATGTGCCGCTGGCACCATACCCCAGCAAGGCAAGGCTTATGATCATATAGGCAAAATGATGATACTGGACGATGGAAAAAAGGCGCATTAAAAGTATCTCATAAGAAAGCGCCATTGCTGATACTAGCAAAATTGTTAGGCGGGGTGGAGAAAGGCCATGCATGCTTTTGGAAAATTTCTTATCCATTGACAGATAATCTTTCTATCCTGGTCTTTTTTTATGTCCAGGAAATCTTGCAGGAGATATTTAACAAAATTAAAGCAGCTTTCCCCCGTTAATGCTTACCTGTTAGGGGCACAAAACGGACCGGCAGTATCTGCCTTGTAGTTATGGCTCCATCGGTGTCCTTTTTAACCAGCACCAGCTGTTGCACCAAAAATCTGCTGCCCACCGGTATCACCATGACACCACCAGGCTTCAGCTGTTTGATGAGTGGAGGAGGAATATGTCCTGCTGCAGCTGTTACCACTATAGCATCAAAAGGAGCTTCTTCCTTCCATCCATAATAACCGTCACCCTGACGAGTCTTTACCTGATCGTAACCCAAATCCGCCAAACGTTTAGATGCCTGCTTTGCCAAGGGCTCAATGATCTCTATGGTGAATACATCAGCTCCCATTTCAGCCAATACAGCCGCCTGGTACCCAGAGCCTGTGCCTATCTCAAGAACTCTGTCACCAGGACCAATGCTGATGAGATCGGTCATTAAGGCAACAATATAAGGTTGGGATATTGTCTGTCCATGACCTATAGATAAAGGCCGATTGTCATATGCCCATGACTGATCAGAAGGATGTACAAATTTGTGCCGCTCAACCTTACCCATGACAGACATGACCCGCGGATCAAGCTTTGTTTTGTTTATATAGTAACTGGTCTCACGGACATCCTGTTCAATCTCCTGCACCATGTAAAGACGGTCTTCTTCATACTTGTCAAAACCTATCGCATTACCGGCAAGCACAAATATAAATAAAAGGGTGTAGAAAAAGCGCAGGACTTTTTCGGAACTGATTTGCATCGAAGTTTTCTTCCCCTCCCCTTTTTAACTGTGTTATTTATTATATTATAATTCGTAAACCCTATCCTGCCAGAGCTATATCACAATTAAAGCAGGTTAACTGATAATTACATTACTGAATAAATTGAAATGTCACTTTTTCTCATCAGCTTTTTACTTATTTACGGCAGTTTTCATCTCTACTTCTTTCTCAAAATAAAAGCCGCATATACTTTACCCACCTGGTTTTTGCTTCTTCTAGCATTTTTCTTGCTTCTAATGATCGCAGCTCCCATTCTTGTAAGAATTTCGGAACGCTCAGGTTACGACCAGCTTGCCATGCTTCTTGCCTATATTGGTTATATTTGGATGGGTTTGGTCTTTCTTTTTGCAGCGGCAGCATTGGCAGTCGACTGTTATCGGATAATTATCTGGTGTGCGGGTTTAATTCTGCATAAAAAAATTCTGTTCCAGCTTAGTCCAAAAGCAGCTTTCTACCTGCCAGTAATTTTTTCCCTTTTTGTATCTGTCTGGGGTGCTTTTGAAGCCTGGGATATCCGGCTTGAAAAAGTAACCCTGGCCAGTGATAAAATTCCTGTTCATTTAAGCGGCCTCCGTATTGTCCAGATCTCTGATGTTCACCTGGGACTCATTGTCAGGCATAAACGTCTGGCAAAGATCCTTGCAGTGGTAAAAGAAGCAAAACCCGACATCCTGGTCTCGACCGGGGATTTAGTTGACGGCCAAATAAACAACCTGAAAGGACTGGCTGAGATGTTAGGAGAAATAAACCCTCGTTACGGTAAATATGCCGTAACCGGTAACCACGAATTTTATGCCGGTCTGAATGAATCTTTAGCATTTACTGAAAAGGCAGGATTTACCGTTCTGAGACACAGTGGTGTCATAGTGGCGGACTTATTCAATGTTGCAGGTGTTGATGATGCTACCCGGCAATATTTCAGCAAGCAGGAAATGCCTTCTGAAAAAGATATGTTACAACTGCTTGACC
>CP070776.1:1199000-1208519 GCA_020346205.1 Deltaproteobacteria bacterium | reverse complement strand
TATCGTCATTGTCGGTTCTTCCAATGCTGTAAATCTCACTGATGGGTTGGATGGCCTGGCTGCAGGACCAATCATCATCACCGGATCAGTTTACCTTGTATTTTCATATCTGGCCGGCCATGCAGTTCTCTCAAATTATCTGCAGATACCTTATGTTCCCGGGTCGGGTGAACTTGCAGTTTATTGCGGAGCCCTTGTGGGGAGTTCACTTGGTTTTCTCTGGTTTAATGCCTATCCGGCCCAGATGTTCATGGGTGATGTGGGATCACTAGCCATGGGCGGGACACTTGGCACCATTGCAATAATAACGAAACAGGAAATTTTGCTCGCCATCGTTGGTGGTATTTTTGTCATGGAAGCACTGTCTGTAATTATCCAGGTAGGCTTTTTTAAGATTTCAGGTGGCAAACGGGTATTCCTCATGGCCCCGTTTCACCATCATTTTGAAAAAAAGGGTTGGGCGGAACCCAAGGTTGTGGTGCGGTTCTGGATCATATCCATCATTCTTGGCCTGCTGGCCCTGGCAACATTAAAACTCAGGTAGCAAGGAAATATTCACAATAATAACTGGAAGAGACATGTCACAAACGATGAAAAAATCTGACGCAAATATTCAACTGCAAGGCCGCCATATTCTTGTCGTAGGGCTGGGAAAAACCGGTCAGGCTGCTGTCAGTTTTTTTCTGCATCATGGTGCCAAAGTCTCTGTATCTGAGTCATCGCCCCTCAGTTCCATATTGCCTGAAGTCCTATCCTGGCTTGAAGAAAAAAATATTGCATACGAGACGGGTGGTCACAGTATTGCCCTTTTCACCACCGCTGATATAATTTTTGTCAGTCCAGGAATCCCACTCTCCATTGAACCTCTGACAAAAGCCAGGCAAAATAATATCCCGATCATCGGTGAACTGGCCATAGCTGCACAATACATTAAAACTCCAGTTATTGCGGTGACAGGCACCAATGGTAAAACCACAGTCACCACACTTTTGGGCGACATTTTTGAAACTAGCTCTAAAAAGGTTTTTGTTGGGGGCAATATTGGCACCCCGCTATTTGACTATTTATCCGGTTCTCAGGATGCAGATACAGTAGTTGCTGAGATCAGCAGCTTTCAGCTGGACTCCGGCGGCGACATAAATGGCCTGCCTTTCAAAACTGCCATCCTCTTAAATATTACTCCGGACCACCTGGAACGCTATACCTCCTTTGCAGCATATGTGGATTCGAAGTTCTCAATTTTTGCTGCCCAGAGTTCCGATGATTATGCAATTCTTAATGCTGACGATTCAGAGATCATGAACCGCAGAAACCTGTGGCCTTCATCCCAGAAGCTATTTTTTGGCGAGCAGCTTGGTGATCTTGCCGGAGCTTCAATCCAGGGAGATAAGATTTATCTAAAAAACAGCAGTTCCACTACCCTGCCCGATGCCATGCACGGTGAGGTCTATCAGTTAGCCTCCACCAGTTTAAAAACTCATCCAAACTTGCAAAACGCAGCGGCAGCAATACTTGGTGCCCGCATTATGGGCTGTCATCAGGAAGATATTCAAAAGGGCCTTAACTCTTTCAAACCTCTTGACCACCGCATGACTCTGGTGACTGAAATTGGCGGGATCAGCTATTTTGATGATTCAAAAGCTACTAATGTCGGAGCAGTTCACTCTGCACTTAATGCCATGCATCAGCCCACCATACTCATTGCCGGAGGCAGGGACAAGGGTGGGGATTATTCAATCCTTACTGAGCTTATCAGGCAAAAAGTTAAGCATATCCTGCTCATCGGTGAAGCAAAAGATACAATGGCACGCGCTTTTCTGGCTTTTACCAATGTTGAAATGCTCGATACTCTTCAGGAAGCTGTTGCAAGAGCTGCCGAGCTCGCGGTACCAGGCGACGCGGTTTTACTTTCTCCTGCCTGTGCAAGCTTTGACATGTTCACAAGTTATGCTGAACGAGGCGAAGCATTTAAGTCATCAGTCCTGGGATTAAGGGACAATCATGCCAATAATACTGAAGGGATAGCAGTACATTGATGAAAGACGAAAAAGTACATAACATGCGGCTTATCGTCACAGGTGGTGGAACCGGAGGGCACCTATTTCCAGGTATCTCCCTGGCACAGGCAATGATGCGCGCCTATCCTGGTACTGAAGTGCTTTTTATAGGTACTGAGAGAAAAGTAGATAAAACAGCTTTGGCAGACCTCGGCTTTAAAACTATGACCATTAGGACACAGGGTATTATAGGCAAAGGTCTGACTGCAAAAATAAAAGCTCTGCTGCAACAGCCTGCAGCACTTTTTGAAGCAATCAAAATTATCAGGAAATTCAAACCTGCTCTTGTATTTGGCGTGGGCGGTTATGTTACCGGACCTGTAATTCTCGCAGGCCGTCTCCTGGGTATTACAACCTGTATACATGAACAGAACTCCATACCTGGGTTGGCCAACAAACTGTTGGGCCAAATAGCCCACAGGATATTTGTCTCTCTTCCGGGCAGCGAAAAGTATTTCCCAGCCAATAAAACAGTCTTAAGCGGCAACCCTGTACGCAGCCCCATTGTAAAGGCAGCCAAACAGATGCGCCAGAAAGAATACCAAGAACCTTTGACCGTATTGATTTTAGGCGGCAGCCAGGGGGCAAGACGCTTAAACAGCCTCATGCTTGAAGCAGCTGAAAAGTGCCTGTTGGGACTAGAGCATTTACCCAATATTATCCACCAGACTGGTGAGCACGACGAAATTTATGTGCAGAGAAAATATGCTGCCATGGGGGTCAACGCCAGGGTCCAGGCTTTTTTCAGTGATATGGTAGAAATATATTCCCAGGCCGATCTTGTTGTTTCCCGGGCAGGTGCCACCACCCTTGCAGAACTCACAGTTTTCCACAAGCCTGTAATTCTTGTGCCGTATCCCTATGCTGCTGATAATCACCAGGAGATCAACGGCCGTTATCTTGTCGATGCAGGTGGTGGAGTCATGTTCAAACAGTCTGAACTGGATGGGGAAAAACTGGGCATGGAAATAAAGCGGCTTTTGGGAGACACAAAACTTCTGGCAGATATGGGCGCCAACTCTGGAAAAATTGCTAAACCAGAGGCTACCGGCGCAATTATCAACGGCTGTATGGAACTGTTAAAGGATAAACTACAGGAAAATCCTGGAAAAATCTTGGCTTTCTGAAAAACACGTAAAACTGAAAAAGATCTGAAATGTATAGAAAAAGCAAACATATACACTTTGTGGGCATCGGCGGAATCGGTATGAGCGGTATCGCAGAGCTGTTACTGAACCTTGGATACAAGATCAGTGGCTCTGACATGCAGGAATCTGACATTACCCGTCGCCTCCAATCCCTCGGCGGATCTGTTTACTTGGGACATGATGCAGAGTGGACAAACGGAGCCGATGTTGTAGTCATTTCCTCAGCCATAGATCCTGACAACCCGGAAATCCGGGCTGCCGTCGATTCGCACATCCCTGTCATACCCAGGGCTGAGATGCTTGCAGAACTTATGCGGCTTAGCAAATTCGGCATTGCCATTGCCGGGAGTCACGGCAAAACAACAACCACTTCCATGGTAGCGTGGCTTCTTGCCGAGGCAGACCTTGATCCAACTGTGGTCATAGGAGGGAAAGTAGACTGTCTGGGTGGAAGCAATGCCAAGCTGGGGGAAGGAGACTTTCTTGTCGCTGAAGCCGATGAATCTGATGGATCATTTTTGAAACTTGACCCTGTTTTAGAAGTTGTAACCAATATAGACCTTGAACACGTTGACTACTACAGTTCCATAGAAGAGATCAAAGATGTTTTTCTCGAGTTTATAGATAAAATTCCATTTTACGGTGCAGCCATTCTCTGTCTTGATGATCCTCATGTTGCCTCTATACTGCCAGAGATAAAGAAGAGATTATTGACCTATGGCCTGACCAGCCAGGCAAATGTATTTGCCAAAGGAATTACCACTTCTGGTATCAGTACCCGGTTTGAAGTCTGCAGAGAGAATGAAGTCCTTGGTGACATCACACTCTCGCTGGCCGGGATACATAACGTATACAATGCTTTAGCCGCCGTCACAGTAGGGCTGGAGTTGGATATCCCATTTGCTACTATTGCTGCTGCTTTGCAAAGTTTTTCGGGGGTGCAGCGTAGGTTGCAAATTAAAGGAGAAAGGAGAGATATTACAGTTGTTGATGATTATGGACATCATCCAACTGAAATTCGGGCAACCCTCTCCGCCCTACGTGACGCGTGGCCTAAGCGCAGACTTGTGGTTCTGTTTCAGCCACACCGATATTCTAGAACCAAGGCTTTAGCCGAAGAGTTCTATACCGCCTTTCACGAGGCCGACATCCTTCTTTTAACCGAAATATATAGTGCCAGCGAATCCCCGATACCCGGGGTTAGTGCAGAAGCACTGTTGGACGGCATAAAGCAGCATGGTCACAGGCATGCATACTTTGCGCCAAACTTTGAGAGGCTCCTTGACAAGACCATGGACATTCTTGCCCCTGGTGACGTGGTCTTGTCATTAGGAGCTGGAAATATCTGGCAGGCTGGTGAAAAGCTGCTTGAAAAGATTCAGGATTGAAACCAGACAGATAAGAGACATGGCATCACTCAACTCACACGCAAAAGATCTTTCCCAATTCTGGAAGGGTAGAATTTTATGGGACAGCCCCATGTCACAATTTTCTAGCCTGAAAGTTGGCGGACCAGCTGAGGCCATTATTTCTGTAGCGAACGTAGATGACCTCAAAAGTTTGATACTGTGGCTTAAAGATCATGATATCGGCTGGTGGGTTGTTGGTAGAGGCAGCAATATACTGGTCCCGGACAGCGGACTTGCAGGAGTGATAATTGTTCTGGAAGGAGATTTCAACACTATTGAAAAACTCGCGGAACCAACCCCTACAAATGAAAAACAGGTCTTCGTTCGAACTGGAGCAGGTTGTTTACTGCCCAAGCTTGTAAATTACTGTACTTCACAGGGATTAACAGGATTGGAATTTGCCATTGGTATCCCTGGAAGTATAGGGGGTGCAATTGTCATGAATGCTGGAGCCTGGGGTTATGAAATTGGCAATCTGGTTGATTCGGTAGTCCTCATGGACCATAAAGGCGAAGCCTCCTCAGAACAGGGAATCAATCTAGGGTTTCTGTACAGAAAGTGGTCCATGCCACAAAATACGCTTCTGCTCTCGGCAACCTTTGCATTAAAGCCTGGCAGTAAAGACAATATTAAAGCTGCTTGTAAAAGATATCAGGAAATGCGCATTAAAAATCAACCGATTGCAGAGCACAGCGCCGGTTCTTTTTTCAAAAATCCTCCGGATGATTCAGCCGGACGTTTAATTGAAGAGGCAGGGCTTAAAGGATTTTCAGTAGGTGGTGCGAAGATTTCCGAGAAACATGCCAATTTCATTGTAAATACCGGCACAGCATCCGCAGCAGATATACTGGACATCATGCAGATTGTACAGCAGGAGGTCTTTAAACATTTTGGCATCAAGCTTGAGCCTGAGGTCCATATTCTGGGAGGAGAATGAGGAAAAAATGAATATGCCACATGCTGCAAGCATAGAAATCAAATCAGTGAAAAATCCTAAAGGGCCCAATAATGCCTTCAATAAGCAACAGCGCAAAATGTTCATTAAGATTTTTTTACTGCTCGTCCTTCTCATGAGTCTCGGATTAGGGGCCAAACATATATACAAAAGGATGTGCCAGAGTGACTTCTTTCAAATAACAGCTGTCAAGATTGATGGCAACCGCATGACAAATAAGGAACAGATTGCTGCCTTGAGCAGGGTGGATATACATTCTAATCTCCTTGCCATTGATGTTGTACAGGTTCAGTCGTTACTCGAAAGCCATCCTTGGGTCGCCAGGGCGGAAGTCATCCGGGATTGGCCAAACCGACTGTTAATCAACCTGAAGGAAAAAAATCCGGTGGCGCTGTTGAGCAGAAAATCAGGCCTGTTCTACCTCGACAGCAGAGGTCGAATAATTGCTGCCGCAAGCCATGAACAGGAGCTTGATTTCCCAATAATTACAGGTCTTGAGAACTTTCCTTTCAACTCATCTGACGCGGTACTTATCCCTGAACCCCTTCTGGATGCTTTTGATTTTCTCAAATTGGCCAACAGGAATAACCCTATACTGCCTGAACAGAATATCTCAGAGATCCATATAGATGAAAAAGGGGAACTTATTCTCTATCTGCTCGACAGACCATTTCCCATTTACCTTGGTAAAGAAGGAAAAATTTCAACGCGCTATTACCGGTTGGTAAAGGTTTTGAAAGATCTCTATAAAACGAAGGAGTTTTCTGAAGTTTCATATATCCGCTTGGATTATCAGAAGGATACTATTCTGGTTGGCAAACTTGCAGCCAACAGAATACATCGGGGATGAAAGAAATGGAGAAAAAACAAAGAGGAGAATTGATAGTAGGGCTTGATGTCGGCACCACAAAAATCTGTGCTGTCATTGGCGAGATTTTCGAAAAAAAGATCGATATTATTGGTATAGGCACTCATCCTTCTATAGGTTTAAAAAAAGGCGTGGTCGTTAACATTGAGAGCACGGTGCATTCTATCCGTATGGCAGTGGAACAGGCTGAAGAAATGGCTGGTTGTGAAATCAACACTGTTTGTGTCGGCATTGCCGGGAGCCATATAAAGGGTTTTAACAGTCCCGGTATCGTCGGCATTAAAAACAGGGAAATAAGGCAGGATGACATTAACCGAGTAATTGATGCTGCCAGAGCAGTTAACCTTTCACAAAATCAGCAAATTATCCATGTCCTGCCCCAGGAATTCATGGTTGACGACCACACCGGCATCCAGGATCCCCTGGGTATGACCGGAGTCAGACTGGTTACCAATGTTCATATTGTGACCGGCGATACAACGTCAATCCATAACCTTGTTATGTGCTGCAACAGGGCCGGCCTTGAAGTGGCAGATATTGTTTTGGAATCATTAGCTTCCGCAAATGCTGTTTTATCCCGCGAAGAAATGGACCTTGGTGTAGGCCTTCTTGATATAGGCGGTGGCACATCTGACCTGGCCATCTTTTCCGGGGGCACAATAAAACATACCTACGAACTCGGTCTTGGCGGCAATAACCTGACCAACGATCTGTCTGTTGGCCTGCGTACTCCTTTTCAGGAGGCTGAACGCTTAAAAAATCTTTACGGTTCTGCCCTGACCTCAATGATAGATGGAGACAATATTATAGAGGTTCCCACTGTCGGTGACAGGCAGCCCAGAAAAGTAAAGCAGAGGATCATGGGTGAGATCCTGGAACCGCGTATCGAAGAAATGCTGATTATCCTGAACCAGGAAATGATCGATTCCTCATACAAAGACAGATTAAATGCCGGAGTTGTTATTTGCGGCGGCACAGCCCTTCTTGAGCATATTGTAGAATTGGCTGAGCAGATTTTTGATCTGCCTGTAAGAATTGGATATCCCCGTGAAATTAATGAGGCTCCCGATAGTACCAACTCACCTCAGCATGCAACAGGAGTCGGGCTTGTCATTTATGCCAGCAGGAATGCCTCCGGGAAAAAATGGCGTGTACCAGGCAAAAAGGCAATAGGTGGTGTAGTCGGCCTGGTAAAAGGCTGGTTCAGTAACAACATGTAGCCATGGGAAATATAATTTTAGAAACAATTTAACGATAATAAACAGTAAGAAATTACATTTTACATAGACAAAGAAAAGAAAGAAGGGGGAAAAAAAGATGGAATTTCGGATGGCAGAAGAATCATTGGCCAGAATCAGGGTTATCGGTATCGGTGGCGGAGGTGGGAACGCCGTCAATACCATGGTGGAAAATAATCTCAGAGGCATAGAGTTTATCGCCGCCAACACTGACATGCAGGCCCTGGAAAATTCCAAGGCGGATGTATGTTTACAACTCGGCCCGGGAATAACAAAAGGCCTCGGAGCCGGAGCTGATCCTGAAAGGGGCAAAGAAGCAGCCTTTGAAAGCCTTGAAGAAATACGTGAGGTGCTCAGAGGTGCTGATATGGTCTTTATTACTGCCGGTCTTGGAGGTGGGACCGGAACCGGCGGTGCACCAGTAGTTGCCAAGCTCAGCAAGGAAATAGGGGCTCTTACCGTAGCAGTTGTAACCAAGCCCTTCTTTTTTGAGGCAAAGGCCAGGATGCAAAAAGCTGAGGAAGGCTGGAAGGAACTAAAAAAGCATGTGGACACCATTATCACCATTCCCAATGACCGCCTTCTTACCATCATGCAAAAAGGCAGCAAGCTCATGGATATGATGAAAAAGGCTGATGAGGTTCTTCTTCAGGCTGTAAAGGGTATTACTGACCTGATAAACCTCCCGGGCCACATGAATGTTGATTTCGCCGATCTTAAAGCAGTCATGAAGGAAGTAGGTCCTGCACTCATGGGAGCAGGTGTTGGTGTTGGAGAAAATCGCGCAGTCGAAGCCGCAAAACGTGCAATCGACAACCCCCTGTTGCAGGATGTGGGCATTGACGGCGCCAAAGGAGTACTCATTAATATTTCGGCTGCAGAAGAATCCCTGACCATGAATGAGTTCATGGAAGCATCAAACCTGATATCCCAGAAGGCCCATGAGGATGCAAATATAATTGTTGGTGCTCTTTTTGACGATAGCCTGCAAGACGAAATGCGGGTTACGGTAATTGCCACCGGAGTAGCAGGCATGGAAGAGGCAGAAACACTCAAGAGACCAATTCAGGTAGTTGCCAACAAGACCCAGGCCAAGGAAAGAGACGTTGTTGAAGCGGACGATGCAGCAAATATTGCTGCTGGCAACAGTGTAAGCAGGTCTAACAAGGCCTTTAACAGACGTAATCCCGGACTTGTCCGGAAACAGTCACTGCCCTTTCCCAATACTTTAGATGAGGCAGAACTGGAAACACCCACTTACTTGAGACAGGCTGCTGACTAAAGCAATCTCTCATAAAACGGTTTTTTATATTCAACCTGAGAAAGGAGGCCCAAAATGAATATTAAAAAAACCACCATTTTTGTTTTTGGTTATTTAATAACATTTATTGGTGTATTGACAATGGTCCTTGCCTTATCCGGGCAGGCAACAGCAGAAAAAGGAAAATCGGCCCGCAAAATAGTAATGTTCAAAAAGAATTTTAAAAGCGTGGAGGCCCAGAAAGCTTTGCTGCAGGCTTTCGGCATCGAGGGCGAGGGGTTCCCTCTTGGGCTCATCAACGGCATGGCCGTGACGCTGCCTGAAGAAGCCCTAAATGCACTGGTTGCTTCAGAAAAAGTTTTACTGGTTGAAGATGACATCAAGGTCCATGCCACCGATATGCCTGACTGGACAGGCATTGGCAAAAAAGGTGAACCCGGCTCAAGTCAGGTCCTGCCCTGGGGAGTCGACCGGATTGATGCTGAGGCAGTATGGCCACCAACAGGTATTGATGTGAAAGTTGCAGTTCTTGACTCAGGGATTGACAAAAAGCATCCTGATTTGTCTGTGGCAGGTGGCATTA
>CP070776.1:1176525-1198900 GCA_020346205.1 Deltaproteobacteria bacterium | reverse complement strand
GTTTCCAGTCGTTCTCCTTCAGGCTGCACAACTATTTTTATTGGTAGATCATACTTTCGGGCAAATTCAAAGTCTCTCTGATCATGTGCTGGTACAGCCATAACAGCACCGGTGCCGTATTCCATGAGCACAAAATTAGCTGCAAAAATGGGAATACGTTGACCGGTGAAAGGGTTAATGCAATATTGACCTATAAAAACTCCATCTTTCTCAATTTCTTCGTCAGGGTTCTGCTGCTTGCGGTCAATTTTTGTTTTGGCGACAAATTGTGCAACTTGTTCAGCATGATCAGTTTTGCTGCATAATTTAATGAGAGGATGCTCCGGGGCAATACTCATGAAGGTGGCCCCGAATATTGTGTCTGGACGTGTGGTAAAAATCTTGAGAACCTGATCTGTATTTTCAACAGGAAAATCAATTTCAGCACCGGTGCTTTTGCCGATCCAGTTACGCTGCATGGTGAGTACTTTTTCCGGCCAGCCATGTAAATTATCACACTCTGTCAGAAGTTCCTCAGTATAATCAGTAATGCGAAAAAACCAGCCGTTCATATCCTGGGGCAGAACCTGATTGTCGCATCTCCAGCACTGGCCATCTATGACCTGTTCGTTTGCCAAAACAGTCTGACAGGATTCACACCAGTTGACTGAGGTCATTTTTCGGTACACCAGCCCCTTTTCATACATCTTAATGAAGAAAAGTTGCTCCCAGCGGTAATATTCTGGATCACATGTTGCCAACTCTCTGTCCCAATCATAACTAAAGCCCATCCTTTGCAGCTGGGTTTTCATGTAATCTATGTTTTCATAAGTCCATTTGGCAGGATGTGTATCATGTTTCAAAGCAGCATTTTCCGCCGGCAGACCAAAAGCATCCCATCCCATTGGATGCAGGACATTGTAGCCTTGCATTCTTTTATAACGCGCGGACACATCACCAATGGAGTAGTTTCTCACGTGCCCCATGTGTATTCTGCCGGAAGGGTATGGAAACATTTCCAAAAGATAATATTTTTTGCGTGACGGGTCTTCGCTGGCCTTATAGGTGCTTTCATAAAGCCATTTTTTTTGCCACTTGGATTCTATGGAGACAAAATTATAGCGGCTGGAATCTTTCTTTGGAGATGAGGAGGTCATGGTAAACGGTTATATATTATTGGTTTGACTCTACATACGAAGTTGGGATTTCTACTCGAGAGTAATTTTCAAAGGTGGTAAACTTGTCTATAAAGGTGAGTTCAACGGTTCCGGTTGGACCATTACGTTGTTTACCAATAATAACCTCAGCAATGCCACGTCGGGGATTGTCCTCGCTTTTGTTATATATTTCATCACGATAAAGAAAACAGATTACATCAGCATCCTGCTCAATGGCTCCGGATTCTCGAAGATCAGATAATTGAGGCCTTTTATTCGGTCGGGATTCCAGGCTGCGGTTCAGTTGGGACAATGCTACTACCGGCAAGTCCAGTTCCTTGGCCATGGCCTTTAGTGATCTGGATATTTCGCTGATTTCCTGCTCACGGCGTTCTGCATGGGTCCTACCACGCATCAGTTGTAGATAGTCAACGACAACAAGGCCGATATTATGTTCTGTCTTCAAACGCCGGGATTTGGCACGCATCTCCAGGACTCCGATTGCTGGGGTATCATCAATAAAAATTGGTGCCTCTGAAAGAATACCCGTGGCTCTTGCAAGCTTGGGCCAATCCGGGTCACGAATGAAACCGGTACGTAAATCCTGTGAATCAACTCTGCTGACTGAGCAAAGCATGCGCATTCCAAGTTGTTCTTTTGACATTTCCAGGCTGAAAACAGCGACAGGAGTCTTGTGAAAAATAGAGGCATTTTGAACAATATTCATTGCCAATGCTGTTTTGCCCATACTGGGCCTACCTGCGAGGATAATTAAATCAGAGGGCTGAAAACCGGATGTTATCCTGTCAAGATCATCATAACCAGTAGGTACACCGGTTATTAATTCTTTCTTTTCGGCAAGCTTTTCAATGCGTTTAAAGGTTTCAGGGATAATCTTACTGAGTGCCTGGAATGCCTGGTCACTTTTACTGCGGGAAATTTCAAATATTGTCTGTTCAGCATCATCGACAAGACTGTCGATGTCATCCTGCTCTTCGTAACAGCGAGAGGCTATTTCTGTGCAGGTCAGGATGAGATGGCGCAGAACACTTTTTGATCTGATGATCTGGGCATAGTATGTGATATTGGCTGCAACAGGAACAATATCGGTAAGGTTGGATAGGTAGGCAGGACCGCCGACTGCATCAAGCTGATTTTTATCCTTTAATATATTGGTAACCGTTATAATATCCTGAGGCTCATTTTTTTCAAATAGAGCCACCATTGCACCGAAGATGATCTTATGGGACTCCCGATAAAAATCTTCAGGAGTTAACAGTTCAAGAATTTTGACCAACGCACCTTGCTGCAGCAGTATGGAACCCAGTACGCATTGCTCAGCCTCCAGGTTCTGGGGAGGTAAACGATGAGGATCAGTGGATGTTTTGGGCATTGATGCTGTTCGGTCAGCTTCCATAGACCTGTATTTTTATTATTCAGCCTCCAGGGCAACAACCTGAACTGTTATCTCAGCTGTCATCTGGTAACCGACTTTTATAGGTACAATAACTTCACCAAGAGTTTTGATAGATTCTGAAAGAAGTACGTTTCTCTTTTCAACTTGAATATCAATTTCTGCCAGCTTCTCAGCAATGTCTCCAGAAGTGACTGAGCCAAAAAGCTTGTCTTCTTCTCCCACACGGTGCTCAATGGTGATGGTGGTACCGGATATATTTTTTGCCAAAGTTTCAGCTTCCTCTCGCTGCTTTTCCCTTCTCGTTTCAATAGCAGCTTTTTCCTGTTCTAGCAGAGCGAGATTCGCCTTACTGGCAATAACAGCCATTTTTTTGGGAATCAGATAATTTCGGGCATAGCCTGCTTTGACCTTTACAATTTCACCTTCTTCCCCAAGAGTTTCAACGGTTTTTTTAAGAATGAGCTCCATTTTTTCTACCTCAAAAGTTCCTTTCAAAAATATTATTAAATTTTTTCTAAAACGTAATGCTTACACTGTGAGTCATATTGAACTATTGCTGCTTTCGTCTGCTTGGTTAAGCTTTCTGAAATCAGCCCAGACATCTGCCAGACCGAGAAATGACAATAAGATGATGCCATAGGTTTGTACGAAGATCAATGCATAAATAAGGACACGGAATAACCTGGGTACAGACCATTTATTTAATAGGCTTGCAACAATTGCCAAGCCTTGAAAAAAATATAAAGTACTACAAATAATTATGCCATTCAGGCCAAGTAAGTTTAATGGTTGTGGCAACAAAAAAAATATTGCTCCCGATACTATAACAAACCATACCAAAGGATCAGGCAACTTCCATTCATTAAATTCAGGCCAGCTGGTTAATTCCTGGTCCTTTTTCTTTAGCAGCCAGTTCCCAAGTGCCATGTTTAGCCAAACAGTGCTCAAAAGTGCAGAAACTAACAGGGCTGGCAGGATCTTCGGAATATAAATACGTAAGAGTTCTACAGCTCTTCGGACACTTTCTAAAGTCTCTGGACCAAGTTCTGCAGATTCCTCATATAGCATGAGGCCACTGCTCAAGCCGTTATCAAGTTCTGCCAGTAAAGTTGCATAAGGGTTTGTTTGGTGCAACATTGCAAGTACTGACCAGTACAAAAGCCATGTAAATGCCAGGACCAGGGATCCAATAAATCCTGTGGTAGCAGGCGACTTCCCATGGAAAACTCCATACGAGAAAGCTATTCCAAGAGGCACAAGAGTTAAAGAAAAAACCAATAATGGCAGTGAGCCAAATATCAACGCACCAACTGCGGCCAGAAATATACAGTTTCGTATAAGAATTGAACCCTTTTTATTACCTAAACTGACGAGATAGTAAAAGATAGGTAAGGGAACAAGACTTGTCAGCCATCCTGTTTTCTCAGGGAGGAGAGTTGGAAGAAGTAAAATGGCTGCCAGTAAAATAAAGCCTGAATACTGGACTATACCCCTCTCATGTCTGCCCTGAAAATATGGTGCAGTCAACTCATTACCTGTTTTACAGTTGGGTCGGTCCGGTATATGGCATCAAAGCAATCTGCCTTGCCTTTTTAATGGCATCAGTCAGTTTTCTTTGGTGCCTCGCACAGTTTCCATAGATGCGCCTAGGGATGATTTTACCTCTTTCGGTTACAAAATTTCTTAAGGTTCTAACTTCCTTGTAGTCAATCACCAGACTTTTGTCAGCACAAAATCGGCATACTTTCTGCCGGGGAAATATTCTTTTCTTGGGTGCCATAGCAGCGTCTCCAGATATTTTTTTTCAGTTACATTTGAATGAAGAAGTAAACAGGCAAAATAGGTTGAAAATTATTCTGTCTGCTCTTCTTCAGTAACCTCTGATTTCTCCTCTTCTGTCACCTCTTCTGTCACCTCTTCACTTGAAGCAGGAACAGGTTCAGCGTTAGCCAGTTGCTCCTTAATCACTTCAGGATCACAGAAATCAGCCAGTTTAACGGTTAAATATTTGAGAATACGGTCATCGATTCTGAAAATACGTTCGATTTCCGAAACAGAAGCTGGAACACCGGCATAATCTACGTAAACGTAGTATCCCTGGCTTTCCTTTTTGATCAGGTAGGCGAGTTTTTTCAGGCCCCAGTTGTTGACCCTGAGAATTGTTCCGCCATCACCTTCAATGATCGAAGTAGCCTTGCTGGTGATTGACTCAATCTCACTTTCAACAACATTTGGCCTAACAATGAAAATAGTTTCGTATCTGCGCATGTGTTCCTCCTCATGGACTTGAAGTGGCCCTCGCTATCTATGTCTTGGCAGAGAGCGAGAAGGTTTATAAGATGTATAAAAGACTAAAAACGAATTTGCTCTTTTACATGATGCAAAGGAAATTGTCAATTTTTTTTGTTTTTGCTGCGCTCAGCTTTTTCATTGTCCTTAATTTCAAGCCATCTTTGTCTGAGTTCAGCAGTTGATCCGATTGATTCATCTTTAAAGACATGCGGATGCCTGCGGACCATTTTTTTACTTATTGTTTCAACTACATCTCCAATTGCAAATAGATCTTCTTCGTTAAATATCTGGGCTAGGAGTACAATTAAATACAGGAGATCTCCTAACTCTTCTTTGATGTGTTGATTATCACCTGATTCAATTGCCTCAAGGAGTTCACGTGTTTCTTCCTTAAGATAGCGCTTCAGGGACAGCGGAGATTGATCCCTGTCCCACGGGCACCCGTTATCAGAGCGCAACTTTCTGACAATATCAACAAACTGGTCAAATTGTTTTCCGGAATCAGTCACTGTTTACCTCGTAAGGAAGGAAGGTATTTTATAAAAATTGATTGTAAAAGAACGGCTCCATTTAAAAAAATTGTCATATAACATCTTTTTTAGGTTGTAATGAAAAAAAACACAGTTTATAGTGGCTCGCGAAAAAATCCATTGATAAATGTTTAAGGTCTTGCCATTTTATAACCTAACCAACTTGTCACGTCGGTTGCAATTTTAAGGGTGTGGTTTGATAAATCTGCCTGTAACCTGTTAAAACAATAGCTATAAAATTAATATTCTTTCTTTGCTATACTAACTTTTCCGACATCTCCAAGTGGCTATGTATCGCAGCTGAATCATTGGTGCAGACCTAACAGTGAGACATTAAAAAAAAATATTTATAAAATCATTTGAAAACAATAAGTCAGAAGCTCGGTCTTGAGGAGTAATTGCAAGATGAAGGATGATAAGATTTTACTTGAAAAACATAAAGATATTGCCCGTATTGATCAGGATATAAAACGGACACACGGTTGGTATGTGCGTGTTCGTTACCTTGGAAAAACATACTCAAAGTTTTTTTCAGACCGTAAATGCGGTGGCAGGTACTCAAGTCTTCTCGCTGCATTGGCCTGGCGAGATAAAACCGAGTCAAGACTTGGCAAACAACGTACTGATAAACATATTGTAACGATTAGCAACTCTAAGACCGGTGTTGTAGGTGTCCGTCACAATGCAAAATTGAATAGATTTGAAGTAAGTTGGGTAACATCTTCCGGAAAACAGGGCAAAACATCTGTTTCGATCAATAAACATGGTAAGGAAAGGGCTTTTGAAATGGCCTGTAATATACGTAAGGAAAAAGAAGCTGAACGTTTGGCCGAAGGATAAGCAAAACCTGCGCGTAAATTGAGCTTGACAAATATTTACGTTTTGTTATTAATGCCTGTTTCTGAGTTTGCGGGAAAACCAATACTGCTTTACTCTTTTTGTAATTAACTGCAATATTTTTGGTAAGTACTCCTTTTGAAATTAACCAAGAACTTACCAGAGATGATTATTTAGGATAATATCATGAAAGATTATGACAAAATGACTGTTAAAGAGCTGGTTGAAGAGTTGACCAGCCTGGGAGTATCTTTTAATAAAAAGTCCCGCAAAGCTGAGCTTCTTGAGTTACTTCTTGCTGAAACCAAAGGAAAAGGGAAGAAGTCAGAAGTCAAGGAAGAAACTGCAGAGGCTGTACCGAAACCTGAAGCTAAAGAAAAACAGGTGAAAAAGGTTGCGCCTAAAGCTAAGAGCCCCGAGCCAGAAAAAAAGGTCCAAAAGGCAAAAGCTCCCAAGAAAGCAACTGTTGCATCTGGTTACGCCATAATTCGTACCGGAGGAAAACAGTACCAGGTATCAACCGGGTCACTGGTCCGTGTTGAAAAGATAGCCGGCAACGTTGGTGATACTGTTGAAATAAAAGATGTCCTTGCTGTTTTTGATGGTGATAATACAAAAATAGGACAACCAACAGTTGATGGTGCGGTTGTAACTGCACGTATCGTAGAACAGGACAAAGCTAAAAAGGTATTGGTTTTCAAAAAGAAACGCCGCAAAGGCTATCGCGTCAAGCGTGGTCATCGTCAGATGTTCACAGCTCTTGAGATTTCCGGTATCTCAGTTTGAAGTAGCAATATAGAATAAATCAAATTTGATATTACATTGAGGTTTTATCATGGCACATAAAAAAGCAGGCGGAAGTACAAGAAACGGGCGTGATAGTATAGGTCAGCGACGTGGTGTGAAAAGATTTGGTGGTCAGATTGTCAAGGCGGGGAATATCTTGGTTCGTCAACTGGGCACTAAAATTCATCCCGGTACCAATGTTGGTCTTGGTCGTGATTATACCCTTTATGCCAAGGTTGATGGTGTTGTCACCTATGAAGATTTTGGTCGCAATCGTAAAAGAGTAAGCGTATATCCCGACGAGTCCTGATCCCCTGTCTTACCTATTGACTCGATAGAATGAATTCGGGTCGATACTGTCTTATATAGACCCATCAGAATAGGAGCGGCAGGCATTCAGAAATATAAACCGGCCGCTCTTCATGAAACTGCGATTGTTTTTAGTATCGCTGTATAACAAAGTAAACCAACCACCAGATATTTGTCATGGCTTTCATTGATGAGGCCAAATTTTTCGTAAAAGGCGGCGATGGCGGCAACGGCTGTGTCAGCTTTCGCAGGGAGAAGTTTGTCCCGAAAGGTGGTCCAGATGGCGGCGATGGGGGTGATGGCGGTAGCGTCATCATTGAAGCATCAAAAAAACTTAGTTCGCTCATTGATTTTAGGTACAGATCTCATTTTATAGCAGAAAAAGGAGTACACGGGCAGGGCAAGAAGAAACACGGGCGCTACGGCGCTGATTATGTAGTAAAAGTTCCTGCAGGATCACTTATTAAAGATGCTGAAACAAATGAAGTGATAGCAGACCTGGTTGAGGATGGACAGAATGTCATCGTGGCGAGAGGAGGAAAGGGTGGTCGCGGGAACACACATTTTGCCAGTAGTATTAAAAGAGCACCACGGGTTGCCGGTAGGGGAAAACCGGGAGAAGAACGCTGGCTGCGCATCGAGTTGAAAATTTTAGCAGATGTGGGATTAGTCGGACTGCCAAATGCCGGCAAATCTACTATGCTGACAAAGTTATCTGCTGCACAACCCAAGATAGCTTCATATCCATTCACAACCCTGGAGCCGCATCTTGGAGTAATGAAGTTTGAACATCATGCTCCCCATATTATTGCAGATATTCCAGGGCTAATTGAAGGAGCCCATGGGGGTGCAGGTTTAGGGCACAAATTTTTGAAACATATTGAGCGAACCAAGATTCTCCTGCATATTCTCGATGCCTCAAAACCCTTTGACGAAATTATTGCAGATCAAAAAATCATTGAGCTGGAACTAAGAAAGTTTAATGAGAAACTGTTAAGCCGTAGAAAAGTCATTGTCCTAAACAAAGTTGATCTTCTTGAAGATGAAAAGCAAATTGATAAACTTGTAACAAAATTTGCAGATAGGAATATTTCTGTACTTGCATTATCTGCCCTTACAGGTTCAGGTATTGACGCACTTAAACAATACCTGGTTGAAACTCTTGAGGGGGGATTTGACGAGTAAAACTTGTTTTAGTAATTTACCGGAAACAGGCATATAAAAAATTTAACTGATAAATGAAGCCGCACTATGACATTTCAAGTGAATAAAGAAGAAGGGTTTTCTCTGCGCAAATCTCATCTTGGTAAATCAAGACGTGTAGTAGTAAAGGTTGGCAGTGCGGTTTTAACCGGTGAAGATGGGCTGAATTTGTCTGTTATGGAAAATCTTGCCCAGGAGATTTCGTTTCTGGTTGAGACCGGCAAAGAAGTAATACTGGTAAGTTCCGGTGCAGTTGCTGCTGGAAAAAAAAGGCTTGGACTACAGGTAAACAGGAAACTTGAGCTTAAAGAAAAGCAAGGGGCAGCGGCAGTTGGACAGAGCAGCCTCATGCGTTTCTATGAAGATATTTTTGACCACTTGGGATACAAGGTAGCTCAGGTGCTTCTCACCCATGATGATCTTTCCAACCGAAACCGTTATTTAAATATACGCAATACCATACTTACCCTGTTGGAATGGAAAATTATCCCTATCATCAACGAAAATGATACCGTTTCAGTTGAAGAGCTGCGATTTGGTGACAATGATACACTTGGTGCCTTGATTACGAATCTCATCGAGGCTGATCTGTTTATTTGTCTGACTGATGTTGATAGCCTGTATACAGGTAATCCCCATGAAGACCCTGAGGCAATGCCCGTCTATACTATTGCCAAAGTTGATAAAAAAGTTGAGGCAATGGCCGGTTATGTTGTAGGTGCTCTTGGCACGGGTGGCATGCAGAGTAAAATCCAGGCAGCCCGGATGGTCTCAGCCAGAGGAGGTAGCTCCTTTATCGGCTCAGGTAGGGAACAAAAAATAGTGCAGCAGTTGTTTGCCTGTGAACCGGTTGGAACCTTTTTTTTACCGCAGGCAGAAAAGATGCAAAGCCGAAAACACTGGATCGCCTATGTTTTGAGACCGAAGGGTTACCTTGTCCTGGACCAGGGTGCATGTAAAGCCCTTATGAAAGGAGGGAAAAGTCTGCTACCTTCAGGAATACTTGAGGTGCGTGGCAATTTCAAGGTTGGAGCCCCGGTGCAGTGTCTGGATGAAAAGGGCAATGCCATCGCTACAGGATTGAGTAACTACAGTGCTAATGATCTAAGTAAGATAAAGGGACTGAAAACGGTCGATATTGAAAAGACCCTGGGATATAAGGATAGTGATGAGGTGATCCACAGAGACAACCTTGTAGTTTTATAATTTTCATTACATGGAGACAGGAGATGTCCTTACAGGAAACTATTGAATCTTTGGCAGTTGAAGCTAAAAGGGCGGCACGTGGCCTTTCTTCTTTGTCAACAACCAGTAAAAATAATGTTCTGCTTCGCATGGCTGAAGCTTTACAGGACCAGAAGGAATTCATCCAGTCGGAAAATGATAAGGATTTGGCTGCAGGCCGTGAAAAAGGATTGTCTGCTGCCATGCTTGACCGGTTGGCACTTTCTGACAATGTTATTGAATCAATGGTTGTCGGCCTGCAGGAGGTGGTTGCCCTGCCTGACCCGGTTGGTGAGGTTGATGAGATGGTAAAACGTCCCAACGGACTAATGGTTGGCAGAATGCGCATACCTCTGGGTGTGATCGGCATGATTTATGAATCAAGACCGAATGTTACCGTAGATGCCGCGGCTCTCTGCTTGAAGGCCGGCAATGCAATTCTTCTGCGCGGCGGTTCCGAAGCAATCCATTCAAACCTGGCCCTTGCCAAGGTCCTGCAGGATGCATTGGCTTCTGAACATATCAATCCAGCAGCAGTCCAGGTTGTGCCGACCACTGACCGCGATGCCGTTAATATCCTGCTGTCACTGGAAGAATATATAGATTTGATCATTCCTAGAGGAGGGGAGGGATTGATTCGTTTTGTAGCGGAGAATTCGAGGATCCCTGTTCTTAAGCACTACAAGGGAGTATGTCATGTGTTTGTGGATGCAGATGCGGATACTGAAATGGCTGCCAATATTGTAATGAATGCAAAGGTCCAGAGACCCGGAGTCTGTAATTCCCTTGAAACACTTCTGGTGCACCAGGATATAGCTACATCTTTCCTGCCAATGGTAAGTGCCAAACTGGTCGAGTCAGGTGTGGAATTGCGCGGTTGCCCAAGGACAAAACAGATCCTGGCTGATGTAAAGGATGCAGTTGAAGATGACTGGCCTGCTGAATTCCTTGATCTTATCCTGGCAGTCAAAATAGTTAATAACCTGGATGAGGCCATGGATCATATTGATAAATACGGCTCGCAGCATACCGAATCAATAGTTACCCAAAACTATGCTAATGCCCAGCGCTTTATAAAAGAGGTTGATGCCTCGGCTGTCATGGTTAATGCCTCAACCCGTTTCAGTGACGGCGGGCAATTCGGTCTCGGGGCTGAAATCGGCATCAGCACAACCAAGCTACATGCATATGGCCCCATGGGCCTGAAGGAACTTACTACGAAAAAGTTTATCGTTTACGGAGACGGGCAGGTAAGAACATAGACTTTTACACCACACTGTAATTTTAACTTGAATATGGTGCAGACAGCAAATAAAAGAGAAAAAATCGGCTTGCTGGGTGGCACCTTTGATCCGGTCCATAACGGGCATCTGGCTGTGGCCGACCATGTCCAGAAAGCTCTTGGCCTTGACTCCATATGGTTTATTCCTGCAGCCCTGCCGCCTCACAAGGCCGGTCATGGCAATGGCCTGGAAATTTCCAGTTTTGACCATCGTATTGCCATGCTGGAAAGAGCGACAGAAAATAATCCTTCTTTTATAATATCTGACATAGAAGCAAAACGTTCTGCTCCCTCCTATTCTATTGATACCATCACTATTCTATTGCAGCAGACAGGTGGTCAGGCTGAGCTTTATTTTATTATTGGTGCGGATGCTTTTATAGAAATTGATACCTGGAAACGTTTCCAGGAACTTCCCCGCCTTGTAAGTTTTGTTATTATTTCAAGACCCGGCTACCCGTCTGATAAAGTAGAAGATATTGTCGGCAACACCTTTGCCGGCTACGAGTACGACCCCTTGCAGGAATCCTGGAACTCCCCAGATTGCAAAGGATCTTTTATCCTTCAACATATGGAACCACTTCCTATATCATCAACTGGTATCAGAGAGAGAGTTAGAAGAGGAGAAAATATTAGTCAACTCGTTCCTTCCATAGTTGAGGACTATATTAAGAAACAAAACCTATACATTAAATGACCGGTTAGTATTTCCACTGGATACCTAGATTCCCCTAAAATTTTATAACAAAAAAACGGTGCTGGAAAAAAATTCCATCACCGACTTTATTTAAATGTCCTATGCTGGTGCCGTTTAAGCAATCACATTTTGGGGATTCAACCTTCCATGCCATTAACTGCTTCATCAGTTGTTAGGACAGCGTTGGCCATATAGCCATAGTTAATAAGCGCTGCCTGGTAACCATCACCCAATTCGGGATGGAGAGCTCCGGCTGTGGCATCCTTCACCACAAAAACCTCAAAGCCCTGCTCGAGCAACTCACGCAGGTGAGCCTCCACACACAGGTTTGCTGACATACCTCCCAGGATAACCTTGTTAATACCCCGTTTGCGAAGCTGCAGGACAAGGTCGTTGTTTTCTGGGCCATAAACCTTATGGGGGCTACTTACAATTGTCTTACCGTCCTCGATGTATGGCTTATAACGCTCCAGCCAATCAGCACCCGACCCGATGAACCCTTCCAGGTCCAAGGCACCTTTGCGAGCAAACATATTAATTTCATGCATCACATTCTCTATGGTTCCACCGAACTTCCAACCGCTATCGGTGGGGTAATAATAATGGGGCGAGATAAAAACCTCGAACCCGTTGGCCTTGGCGGCCTTGAAAAGCCTCTCGATGTTCTCGACAGTCTTGTTCTCCTTGACGCTGTTGCCTACCAACTCCCAGGTTACACCTTGCTCACTGAGAAAGTCATTCTGCACGTCGGTTAATAATACTGCTGTATCCTGTTTGTTTATATTCATGACTTTTCTCCTTCTTTGGATATAAAAATTTTTTAAAAAAAAAGCTGCGTCACCTCTTATAAATAGGTAACCCAGCTATCTTTATAAAAGACCTGAAGCTTTCCGCCCCATCTTCTCAAATGGTTCGACTTTTTCTATCGTATTCTATAGTTAAATAATATGTCCTAAATAAAAGATAGTCAACAAAACAAAGTACCACAATGTGGTACTTTGTGAAATTAAATAAAAAACTGCTTTTTGTTATAATACCAGTAATTAAGATTATTTTTTCGGTTCAGCCATACAGCAAAAAAATGGCAAAAATGGTACAGGATGATTACATTGTTTTTAAAAAGATATTTCGCTTTCAGTAACAAAAGAAGTTGCTGGAGATGCATATATATGGAGGTTCAACCATGTTTGGAAAAATATATAATATATTGAATAAACGTAATAGTTTGTTCACTCTTTTAATATCAACTTTCATGCTTTTCCTGTTTACCAGTTATACAGCAGCAGCAGGTGTTTACGGGTCACTGGACAGAGATAGGGATCTCGACAACTTGTTCCGTGACTATGAAGTACTGCAAGACTATAACTATTATACGACAGGAGGGTATGATAGACCCAATGCAATTCTTTTAATCCACAAGGACTATGAGCTGGACAATCCAGCAAACCTTTGGTTGCCGATTCACTATGTTGATTACAACCAGAAGAAAAAATGGATAAGTGTAATAAGTACTGAACAGGATTTTAATAGGTCAGGATACTATTATGCTGCTTACATCCTTGATCAGAATGGCAAAAGAGTAGGTGTCTGGTATTCAGTTGAGACGTTTGCGACAGTGAAATTCCTAAAAGGGAACAAGATCCTGGTTTACACACCTGAACTGAACCAGAATTCCATCCTGGGTGGAGTTGATTATTGAGTGCACGAAAGGTTTTGATTGGCAATTGTTGATGAGATTATAAATACTCACTATTTCAGCTACACTTAAAATTGGTGAGATATTATTACTACGTCCCAAATCCTGACACACAGATATCCTGTAACTGTATCATGACCGGCTGTTAATAAAAAATTCCCTCCCAGAATGTTTCTTAATTATTTAGCCTTAATATGAACTATATATAAAAAAGCCAGACATGAATATTCAGATTCCTGTTCCGGCTTAATTTGTGACAAATATTGTCAGATGATTTTATCATTTTCCAAAGAATAATTTATCAGTTAACGATTTTTTTCTAAAAAATTTTCCTTTAAGGCAAAAATTTATTAGTTCGGCGTTGTCAGTTTAACATTCTGTTAAACTGGTTTACTTCTTGCATAAATACAGAGGTTAACCTTTTTTACGTTTGATAATTATGGAACCCACGAAAGCTGAAGAACAATTTTAATAACAAGTGATGAATATATAATCGTTAATTGCTCTTAAAAATTTATTTAAATGGAGGCTGATAATGTTTAACAAAAAAATATTATTTATACTTGTTGTAATATTATTATTTTGTTCTTTAGCCGAAGGAGTCATCGCACAGGAGATAGTGGTATACTCTGCAAGAGGCAAGGCCCTGACAAAAAAACCTTTTAATTCATTTTCGCTGAAAACAGGCATTAACATTAAATTAGTGACTGGAAAGATTGATGAACTGCTGGAGAGGCTTGAAAAGGAGGGTGAGAAATCTCCTGCAGATATGCTCATAACTGTTGATGCAGGAAGCCTTTGGAAAGCTACACAGGCAGGTCTCTTTCAGCCAATTGATTCTGACACTCTCAGTAAAAATATACCAGAACATCTGCGTGACCCTCAGAATCACTGGTTCGGGCTGTCGAAGCGGGCACGGACAATTATTTATAGCTCAGAACGGGTTGACCCTTCAGAACTTTCCACTTACGAAGACCTTGCAAAGCCAAAATGGAAGAATAAACTTTGTCTCAGAACCTCAAAGAAAGTATATAACCGGTCACTTGTGGCAATGATGATAACGAGAAATGGCGTTGATGATACAGAAAAAATCATCAAAGGCTGGGTACAGAATCTTGCTAACGAGCCATACAAAAAAGATACTGAGGTCATAATGGCTATTATGGATGGGCAATGTGATGTAGGTATTGTTAACCATTATTATCTGGCTAGAATGCTTAAGAAGAAGCCAAGTATACCTGTCGGACTGTTCTGGCCTAATCAAGGTGAAACTGAAGGTGGTGTGATCGTAGATATTTCTGGGGCAGGAATTATGAAAAATGCCAAGAACAAGGAGCATGCAGTCAGACTCTTGAACTGGCTGTCTTCTGAGAAGGCACAGAAATTGTTTGCGGACTCCAATATGGAATATCCGGTTAAACCGAATGTGGAACCAAATGCTCAAGTTCAAGCATGGGGAGATTTTAAACAAAATACAGATAATATAAGCCAGTCAGGTAAAAATCGTGACACAGCAATTGAGCTAATGAGCAGGACCGAATATCGATAGAACATCTAAAACTGATTATTGAGAAGAAGCCGGGAGAAAGAATTATATTTATTTTTCCATTTCGTGGAATTCTCTCATGAATTTCCTGTCGATATAATCCTTGATCCAAAAGGCCAGCCAACCGTCAAACATGAGAGAATTTTTCCCCAGTATGCCTTTGCCTCCACCAACGTTGAAAATAAGCAGGTAAGAACCGCCTGGCTCAAACGGATGCAGTTCGCCGCCCTCAAGGGTAGCCATCAGATTGTGGTAGAGGATGGGATTTTCACGAACTGCATAAACCCCGACCTTGTCAAGCGGTTGATCCTGGAAGTAAATACAATCACCGCCGCCGAAAATTTCAGGATGTTCGGTGCATTGCAGATACTTGTTAACCAGTAGACCTCCATCCGGGCCAATAGGAAGGCCGGATTCCTTAAATATTGTTGAAGGTTTTACACCAACCGCCAGAAATATGACATCAACTTCATGAACAGCGCCTGATTCAAGGGTAATTTTGCCGGATCGGACTTCCTTCGAATAATCCTGTTCAATAATTTTGATGCCACGTTTTCTTAAAGATTTGTATGCCATAGTCCTTATTTTCTCAGGAAAACGGGACATTAGTTTACTGCCTGCAAAAATAATGATCTCAGGCATAAATTTTCCCTTATCCCTGGCCAGCTGCCAGATGTTGCCGGCTACTTCAAGAGAAGAAGGGCCACCGCCTACAATACCGACGGTTATTTTCTTCAGGGAAACAAGTTCCTCGATTCTAGCCTGCGCCTGCAACAGGGTCTCAATTGGTTTTACAGAGAATATATCAGCCTGTTCTCCTTTTACCTGATCCCAGGGAACATAGCTCCCTGCATTGAAAGAAAGGACATCATAATTAATTGAGTCTCCCGACTCCATATAAACAGTTTTATTCTCGGCACTGATGCTTGTTACTTTGTCCAGAATAAAATCCCCCCCCTGTTTGGTGACCACATGTTCGGTGGCAAAACGGATATCATCAGGTGAATAGGTGCGGCTTAGCATGCCAGGTCCCATACCTGAATAATAGTGGTATAGTGATGGGCCAATGACGGTAACTTTATGCCCTTTGTCAATAAAAGTGTGCAGGTTCTTAAGGGTCACCATATGCGCATGCCCACCACCGACAAGTACAAGATGTTTGTTCATTTTGCCACCTGATATTGAGATAATTTATAGGCCCTAAAGAGATACTTATGTTGCAATAAATGGGAGTATAAACGAGTTATTAAGGGAGAATTGTTGTGAAGAATCGTGAGGTTATCTATTTTTAAAATTCACGACATGATATAAAATCCCAATGGTCCGTCAAAGGCAAACTCACCGGATCTCTCAAACTCACATCCCACGGAGGTTTTGCGTACATCCCTGACTATAACCTCTTTTGTTATTTCAGACCGTTGATCATCATCAAGAGTAAATTCGACGGTAAGTTCGTCATCCACTTTAAAAGTTTGGACATCCATACTTGAAAATTCCAGACCGTCCACTGAAATATTTCTGATGGTAATACTGCCACGTTTGTTCCTTTGAGAGTGATTTGTATAGGATCCTTTCAGGCTTGTTCTTTTGCGTACTCTTTTGCGGAATTCGAGATTGACGGTAAAAACATTTTTACAGCCGCATTTAATTTTAACTGTGGACTTTGAACCCTTGAAAGATTCCACCGGGACGGATTTTTGGAGACCGCAATGCGGACAGGTTATAACAGCTGTATTGTCAGGTCTGACATAAGTTTTGGAGTCTTTGCTTGCTGGCATGATGACATTCCTATTAATGGCTGCAATTCATGTAAAGCATATATGTATCTAAAAATATTCCTGTTTCCCTGTTAAGTCAATATGATTCTGCAGATAAATTTCAGAAATTAATAAATTAATTATAGTGACTTAAATCTTAAAGTTCAATGCTGTTAACATAGGCATAAGCGCTGTGTTTATGAATTGATTCAAAACTTTCTGCACTCACCGAAAACCAGTAGATATCATCATGCTTCTTGGCTAGTTCAGCGACCCTGCGAACAACATCCTCTACAAACATGGGATTTTCATATGCCTGTTCAGTAACATATTTTTCATCAGGCCTTTTCAGCAAGGCATAAACCTGGCTTGATGCTGCTGATTCAACAAGGTCGATCAAATCTTCAAGCCAGATAAAACCAGTGTATTTAACATTAAGATTTACCTCTGCCCTCTGGTTATGAGCTCCACCTGAGCTTATTTCCTTTGAGCAGGGACAGAGGGTTGTAACCGGAACCCAGACAGAAAGCATGAAGTCTTCGTCCTTGCCGACACTGCCTGTAAATCGACAGGGGTATTCCATTAAACTGCTTGTTAAGGTCACGGGCGCTTTCTTTTCAATAAAATAAGGAAAAGTCATCTCGAGATGGGCTGCCTCTGCCTGGAGTTCATCCTGAACTTCTGAAAGCAGCTTGGCAAGTATCTTTACGCTCATGTCTTCCTGATGTTTATTGAGAACAGCGATGAATGTAGAGACACATGTTTCCCTATACAGCTTGGGGATATCTGCCTGCAGGCTTATACTTGCCACTGTTTCCTGCAGGGTGCCATTTTTTTCTCTAATGGATACAGGGAATTTTATATCCTTGACGCCAACGGTTTTGAGTTTCATGCTCACTTGGTCCAGATTCTATTTCAAAGTTCTTGTCTAACAGAAAAAATATATCAGATGGAATTTTAAATAATTTCAAGAAAAACTTACACGATTTCGACCATTTTCCTTGGCATTGTATAGAGCTTGGTCAACACGATAAATTAGGCTGTTGTCTTTCTCGTTTTCTGCAAGCTGGGCAACTCCAAGGCTGATGGTCATTGTTACAGCAGTCTCCCTGTCTATCAAATATTTGCTTACTTCAATTCTTGAACGTAACCTCTCGGCTATCTCTATACCAGTGTTAAGTTCCGTGTTGGGCAAAATTAGAAAAAACTCCTCTCCTCCGTAACGGCAGAATATATCGTAATCACGCAGAACCGGCATGAGTGTATCCCCCAAATGCTGTAATACCTTGTCACCAACAAGGTGTCCGTATGTATCATTAACATTTTTAAAATGATCAATATCAAGAATTATTGCCGTCAGTGGTTGGTTGGTTCTACGGCTTTTAGAAATTTCTTCCCGAAATCTGCGTAACCCCTCTCTTCTGTTAAGCAGACCGGTCAGAAAATCGCGCGTGGCCATTTCATATAAACGTTTTTCAGCATTACGCAATTCACTTATAAGTTGGTTTGAAATAAAAAGGATAATCAAGGTGAGCGCAATGAGAAGGGAAATTGCAAAAACAACAATATAAATTTTACTGGTCCTTATCTGGTTAATTATATCAGAGGCTGGAATGGAAACACTAATGCCACCGCGTATATCTCCAACCTTGTAACCCTGGGCCCCATGACACTTCAGGCAGGATTTTTTCACTGGCAGGGGAATTATATAACGAAAAACAGATTCATCTCCCTCGGTTATAAGTTGATAAGCTTCACTAGTATTAATTGATTGAAAATCTTTGAGGGCTTCTGTTTCAAACGCATCCGGACTATTCTTAGGGTTAATCGGTTTAAGGCTTGTAATATGGAAGGAAAATATTCTTTCCTCACTGGCCAGTTCGGAAATTTCTCGTGTGGCCATGGCTGGGTTTTTCAAAATATATATTTCCTTATCCACATCAACAATAGTTGTTTTTACGCCTTTAATATCCTTGAGGTATGGATTTTCACTGATACCGGGTCTCTTTTTAACATATACACCTCCGTGATCAGCGATCCATCCTCGAAGGAGTGTTACCTCCTTAGTATATGCTCTCGCCTGTTTGAGAAGTTGCTCCTTGATAAGGAAGTTGGCTCGGGAATTAAAACCAATGAAAACCCCAAGAAGAGTCAGACAGAAAATTATGGAGATAATCGTCAGGTACTTTTTTATATAACCCTGACTTGAAAAACTTTGCTGACCTGTTTCTATAGGTTTGACTTGAGTCATTGTTAGGCCCATTTCACAAATGATGATTGTAAAGAGAGGATGCAATTACCATTTTTCTCATGGGTTTTAATGCCAAATTGCTCCAAAATCTTAAATAGAGGACGGCCAAAGTAGAAAAGTTCAAGATCGAGACTGAAATGAAATTTTGTATAGGCCTGTGACCGAATTGATAAATCAGTATTTACCAGGGTTGTCAAAAGAGTTATTGCCTGATTTTGAGTATCTTCACTGCTCAGTTCAGAAAACAGCAAATCCAGTTTATCCAGTGAACATTTCTCTTCATGAGTTTTTATAAATGGGAGTACCGGATCATAAGGTGCGATAATGTCATAACGGCTTAAGAGATTTCTGCCGGAAACTTTTTCCAGAGCCAAAGTATCCCAGCATTTCAGCAAGGAACATTCAAGTGGCCTGTGTTCGTATATAGAGCAGGATGCCTCATTTTCCTGAAAGAAGATACAGGTCCATGTGCTTCCTTTGCCTTTGATCTTCACTAACTCAGATTGGGCCGGTGCCGGATCTTTAGAATCTAGGGAAAAAACAGGCTCTCCCTTTCTGATGGTAATGAGATGATCGGGGTTTAACCAATTTTCCTGTAGAAGCACCCTGTCCTCCTGGTGCAGGGCAGGTCCACCTTTTTCGCAACAGGTTCCGCAGCGATCACATTCTGTTTTTAAGGAATTCTCAGTCATTATCTGTATGTTTGTTGGAAACTAGAGCTTTGCTCCACAGTACTTACAGAATTCCGCATCACTGTCATGGCCTTCTGCGCTGCAGTCACTGCAAGATCGTGTGGCTTTTTTGATAGAAGCCTGGGAAAGTTCAACTGTAACGATACCCGTGGGCACGGCTATGATACTGTAACCCAGGATCATAATGAATGCGGCGAGTATCTGCCCCAGACTCGTTTGTGGCGATATGTCTCCATAGCCGACAGTTGTCAGGGTAACAATTGCCCAGTACACAGACCGTGGTATGCTGGTAAAACCGTTTTCCACACCTTCAATCAGGTACATAAACGATCCTAAAATTACAACCAGAGTCAGAACAGTAAATAGAAAAACGATTATTTTTCTGGCACTGGCCCGCAGAGCCCGCATCAGCAAAAGGGCCTCTTTCATAAACTGTACAAGCTTGAGAACCCTGAAAATCCTTAATATCCTTAAGATGCGTACGACGAGCAGGTATTCGCTGCCAGGAATAAAGAGACTTATATAGGTCGGGATAATGGCCAACAGATCTACTACACCGAAAAAACTTGTGGCATAAAGAAGAGGACGGCCAACACAGATAAGACGCAGGACATATTCAATAGTGAATATAATGGTAAAAAACCATTCAATGGAAATTAGGATATGACCGTATGATGTATTGACACTGCTGATACTGTCAAGCATGACAGCTATTACACTGGCAAGAATGCTGAAAATGAGGATTATGTCGAACCACTTGCCAGCAGGAGTTTCTGCCTCAAAAATTACAGCATGGAGGTTTTTTTTCCACGAGGATCGATTTTGGGGATCACTATTCATGTTGGAGTGATTTTTCCAGAGCTGAAACCTTTTCCAAACGGCGTTTGTGCCTGACTTCGGCGGTAAAGCTTGCTGCCAGGAAGGCTTTGACCAGTTCTTGAGCTAAAGCCTGACCAACTATTCGGGCACCAAGACAAAGAATATTCATATCGTCGTGCTCAACTCCCTGATGGGCCGAATAGGTATCATGGCACAGGCCGGCACGGATGCCGACAATCTTATTTGCAGCAACACAGGCGCCAACGCCGCTGCCGCATATTAATATGCCTCGGTCACAGCGCTTGCTCATAACTGCATCAGCAACTGATTTTGCATAATCAGGATAATCCACAGGTGTTTCGTCAAAGGTACCCAGGTCAAGAACTTCATGCCCTGCCGAGGTGATAGCATTAATTACAGTGCTTTTCAGATGGAAGCCACCATGATCAGTACCGAGTGCGATCATCATGAGTGATATTACCGTCGGAGTAGGCTTTTTACTGCCTGCACAACAGCATCTGCAGTAATCCCAAAATTTGTGAACAGGTCATTCATGGGAGCAGAGGCACCAAAGTGATCAAGCCCGATCACATAACCGCTTTTTCCAACATATTTATGCCAGCCCTGGGTAGCACCAGCTTCAATAGCAACCCTTACAGGAATATTTTCTGGCAGTACGCTGTTTTTGTAGTCCTCAGGCTGAGCATCAAAAAGTTCCCAGCACGGCATGGAGATAACCCTTGCAGCAGCACCTTCCTTTGCGAGGGATTCCGCAGCTTCAAGGGCAAGTTTCACTTCAGAGCCGCTTGCAAGGATAATGGCATCCGGTGTGGTGTCTACGTCTTTTAGCACATAAGCGCCTCGGTGTAATAATTCCGCCGGGCCGTATACAGAACGGTCCAGAGTCGGCAGGGATTGCCTGGTAAGGGCCAGGATAGTCGGGCCCCTGTTGCTTTTGATGGCAAATTTCCAGGCTTCGGCAGTTTCATTGGCATCAGCAGGCCGAAGGACCGTTAGGTTGGGCATGGCACGCAGTGAAGCAAGGTGCTCAATAGGTTGATGTGTCGGACCATCTTCTCCGAGACCTATACTGTCATGGGTCAAGACATAGATAACGTGCTGCTTCATAAGGCTGGCAAGGCGTATGGCTGGGCGCATATAATCGGAGAAGATCAGAAATGTGCCGCCATAAGGAATAAAGCCACCATGTAGGGCCATACCGTTAAGAACCGCTGTCATACCGAACTCACGTACGCCGAAATGAATGTTACGCTGGCCATAGGAATCAGCCTGAAAACCGTCTTCATTGTCAATCAGGGTTTTATTGGAAGGAGCAAGATCCGCCGAACCGCCCATTAAGGCAGGGACGTTCTTGGCAATGGCGTTCAGTACGACCCCTGAGGTAACACGTGTTGCCTTGCCCTTGACATCTGTTGGAAAAACAGGAATATCCTTATCCCAACCTGGAGGCAACTCTCCTTTAAGCTGTTTCTCAAAATGAGCCCCTTCTTCAGGGTAATCATTCAGATAGTTCCGGAAGGCGGATGTCCAGGATTGTTCATACTCAAAACCTTTATCAATGCAATCCCTGAAATGAGTCAGGGCCTCGTCAGGAATATGAAATGTCGGCTCCTGCGGCCAACCAAGGTTTTCTTTAGTCAGTTTTCTTTCATCATCACCAAGAGGTTCACCATGGGCTTTGGATGTATCCTGGCGATTGGGGCTGCCAAAACCAATCGATGTCCGGACAGCGATGAGGGAAGGGCGTTCTGTTTCATGTTGTGCTGTGTTCAATGCATTTTCAATGGCTTCAAGATCATTGCCGTCTTCAACCTGTTGGACATGCCAGCCGTATGCAGCAAAACGCTGCAGAGTATCATCGGTGAATGCAAGGTCACATT
>CP070776.1:1170944-1176425 GCA_020346205.1 Deltaproteobacteria bacterium | reverse complement strand
GGTGGCAAGATCAAGATTTCTATTGATGTTGACCCCGAGTATATGATGTGAAAAGCTTATACTCATGTAGAGAATTTTAGCAAGAAAACTGCCTAATTTGTCTCAGACGGCTAGGAAATCAGAATGCGGTTATAAACCTGATAGATGTGAAGAAGCACCATATATACATGGTGAATTGTCTGAATGATATTCATAAATTTTCCCCAAAAAAATAATAAATAATTTTGCCTCAAAATTTCTTTTGTGGTTGCGCTTGGGCTAACGCGAGAGGAGCCACAGGAGGAAAGAAATGTTTGAGGCACTTAATAAAATAAGAATGATTCTTACCAAATCAAGGTGTCTTTAATTATTTTATATCGATTGTTCGCGAGACCTAAACTGCATAGCAAAGGGCACAATTGGTAAGGATCAGTTGAAATATACGTTGCGAATAAAGTTTGCAAGTGTTCGCAAATAAAAAAGGAGTCAGTCTGATCAGACTAACTCCTTGATTTCTCTATGGTGACCCCTACGGGACTCGAACCCGTGTTGCCGGCGTGAGAGGCCGGAGTCCTAGACCGCTAGACGAAGGGGCCGTATGATCGGCATTTAACCTGAATCCGTGATGTATTAAAAGAACAATCTTTAAGAGTGTCGGAACACGGAATCAGGGTTTTGTAAAGGATGACGCTTGGTTTGTCAAGGATTAGTTGGCGGTCTCATCATCAGTCAACATGGGCACTAAGTCCAAGCAGAAAATTTTTCCCAGCCTCCCGGGCTTCAGTAAGTATTTTTTCATACTTTGCCATATCGCCGCGCTTATCAGGACCTGTGGCAAGGAAATCACCTGCATATTCCATTCCCATGGCGTCAAAAGCATATCTCATGGTCAGTATAGCTCCTTCAAAGATTTTGCTGCCCTTTGTGGCGGCAACAGAAATGAAAAAACCTTTTCTGTCCGGGTTGTCTGTCCATTCCCCACTTTTCTGCATGAGCCTTTTCCGGTTCCATAAAGCCTGGGTTCTGTCTACAAAAGCCTTGGCTTGGGCGGTAATGCCATAAAAATAGATGGGGGACGCAAGAATTACCTTGTCAGTTACTATGATCTTTTTTAACAGGGGGATCATATCATCTTCCACAACACATTTTCCGGTTTTATCACAGCCTCCGCAACTGATGCATGGTGATATTTCCAAATCACAGAGCCTGATAATTTCCGGTGAACCTCCTGCCTGCCTGACACCTTCAAGCATTGCATTGGTCAGTATTTCAGAGTTACCTTTTTTACGGGGACTTCCCAGAAAAACCAAGACATCCATAGCTGTTTTCTCCATTGTTAAGAAGTTTCAATGAATACGGTTATAAAACTGTGTTAATTCAAGTAAACGTTGTTCAACTTCTTTGTCAAGAAATCGGGAAGCACATCTCCAGCGCCAGTTTCCAGTCTGGGTACCGGGCCTGTTCATCTGGCAGTCCTCACCAAACTCTAAAATATCCTGCATGGGGATTATCGTCATGGCTGCCACTGAAGACATTGCCAGTCTCGTTAATTCCCAGGATATTTTACTGTCATCATAACTGTTTAAATAACGTCGTATACGATCCCTGGTTGTCTCAGAGAGTTTATCACTCATAAACCAGCCAAGGGTAGTATTATTATCATGGGTACCGGTATAGACTATGGTATTTGTCTGTTCGAAGTTGTGCGGCAGGTAAGGGTTGTTCTCATCAGATTCAAAGGCAAAGTGTAAAATCCGCATCCCCGGAAATCCCAGCTGGTCCCGCATTTTTTCCACTGGTGGGGTTATAACACCAAGGTCTTCGGCAATAATGGGCAGTTCTTTCAGTTTTGCTTTTAAGGTAGTAAAAAAGGATTTGCCTGGTCCTTTGACCCACTTACCTTTAACTGCGGTTTTTTCTTGGGCCGGTATTTCCCAGAAAGCCTCAAATCCTCTAAAATGATCAATTTTGACCATATCCATCATAGAAAAAATCAGCCTGAAACGACTCAGCCACCAATCATAAAGTTTCTGGTTTATTGTGCCATTGTCGTTTTTCCATTTATATACCGGGTTACCCCAGCGCTGCCCAGTATCACTGAAGTAATCTGGAGGTACTCCGGCAACCTGTAAAGGTTCCAATGATTGCGGATCAATTTTAAAAAGTTCCTGGTTGGCCCATACATCTGCACTGTCCATCGCAACATATATAGGAATATCACCAATCAAAGAAATATTTTTTGTATGGGCGTAATCATACATCTTTTCCCACTGAGAAAAGAAGAGAAACTGGACAAATTTGTAATAGAGAAGTTTTTCAGCGTAGTTAACTGTGTGCTGGCTGAGGCTTTTAGCATCTCGACAGGCGGCATAATCAGGCCATTCATACCAGGGCTTTGATTGAAACACATCCCTGAAGCTCATGAACAGGGCATAATCATCCAGCCAGCCTTTATGCTTAAGGCAAAATAGTTCAAAATTCCGAGTTTGACCTGACTTTGTAAAATTAATAAAGGCCTTACCGAGTAGTGTATTCTTAAATGATGTTACTTGTTCATAATCCACTGCATATTCTGAGAATTCAGGGCTGCTTTCAAAGTCTTTATCTGAAAGATAATTGTCCTTGATGAGCAGTTCCAGATTTATGAGAAGGGGATTGCCGGCAAATACGGAACGGCACATATAGGGAGAGTTGTCAAACGCTGTGCTGGTCGGGCCAATGGTGAGAAACTGCCAACACCTTTGTCCGGAGGCAGCAAGAAAATCAATAAACCTATATGCACCAGAGCCTAAATCCCCTATGCCGTGGGGGCCAGGCAGAGAAGTAATGTGCAAAAGAATACCGCTGGTCCTTTTATCAAGCATGTTTGTAAGAATAATTCAGTAAAAGTTTCAAAGATTATTTTAGTAACTGGAGAAATAATCCAACGTTAGCACTGGCCAGACTATTACACAAAAAAACAAAAATGCTACCTTGTTTCAGGGCTCTTTTAGACTTATTGTAAATAATTACATTCCATATTGGGTGACTGAGTATAGTGAAAGGTTCTCAGGTGTGTCAAGAAATTGGATTTTTTATGACCAGTAATCAGGCTGTAAGGCAGTCTGAGTGGATGTTGGTCTTTAAAAAAAATCAATTTGGAAAAAGTAAATTTTCCATTTCATTTTTTGTGGATTTGGGATAAAATATAAAACTTTGCGTTTTCTGGGAGAGATTGATGCTCAGGCAATGGTGCTCAAATGGTCTTCCAGGTATTTTTTGAAGATAATATAATTATGTCAGAAACGCATAATTCTTGCTGGATTATCAATTGTATTTCAAGGAAATTTCCTCACGATATATCATGGGTTCCTTAATTTTACCGTTAACGATAAAGAGTAAAGGGGTACTGTGTCAATGCTCGTAACCATTAAAGCAAAATTGCTGGATGCAGGGAAGAATGAAGGCTGCGTCTCATTTACACTACTGAATGAACTTATTCCAGATGATATTAAAGAGACAAGTGTAATCGAAGACCTTTTTGATTTCCTTGCAGAAAATAACATTGAAATAGTTTCCGAGGAGAAATCCGGACAGAAAAGGACACTATCTGGAGAGAAATGGGACGAATATAAAAAAAGTGCTGCAGGTACCCTTGCAAGGGGAAAGGATGATATAGCTGGAGCCATTTCATCCACTGATGACGACAACGAACCCCATGACCCGGAAGAGACGACTACGACCTACCTCAGGGAAATGGGACGTTTTGAACTCTTGACCCCGGAAGAAGAGGGGATCTATAGCCGCACCATACGTGAAGGATTTGATGCAATCATTCGCGCTATTCGCGAGGATAAGTCCGGTGTCCCTGAGATGGAAATTCTCAAAGACCGCATCGACCTTTGGGAAAAAAGAGATCCTTCCTTAAAACCCAAAAAGCAGCAACTCAACTACATGAAGGAATCAGTTGGACGTTGTGCTGCAAAATACCCGGACATCAGAGAACTTTTTGAGCTGCATACCAAGATCGAGGCATATGTGCGCTCCATAGAGGCTGCCAAAGATGAAATGATCCGGGCCAATCTGCGGCTGGTTGTAAGTATTGCAAAGCGATATATGCATCAGGGACTGACTCTGGCGGATCTCATACAGGAAGGCAACCTTGGCCTAATGCGGGCTGTATTCCGATTCGACTACACCAAGGGTAATAAGTTCAGCACCTACGCAAGCTGGTGGATCAGGCAGGCAATTACACGTGCAATCCTCGATAAAACGAGGACCATCAGGTTGCCTGTACATTTTCTTGAATTGCGCAGCCAGTTTTTCAAGGCTTTCTATTCCTTACTCAAAGAATTGGGGCGTGAACCTACCCCGGTTGAGATTGCCAAGCAAACCGATCTGCCGATGGACAAAATCCTGGCCATCCTTGAGGCATCCAGAGAGCCCATTTCCCTGGAGACACCCATTGGAGACGATGACAGCACCCTGGGAGATTTTTTGGAGAACCAGGAATCAATCTCACCCTATGAAGCTGTCCAGAACCGTGAACTATCAAGCCGGGTAAAGAAAATTCTCTGCACCCTGAGTGAGCGGGAGGAAAAAATTATTCGTCTTCGTTTCGGTATTGGTGAGAAGGCTGAATATACGCTGGAAGAGATTGGTAAACGTTTTAATGTCTCCCGTGAACGTATCAGGCAGATCGAGAAAAAGGCCCTTAACAGACTGCGCCATTCCAGCCGCAGAGACAAACTTAAAAACTTTCTGGATTAAGCCCAGCATTACATACAATTTTGATGTATTGGCACTGCATACAAATACATAATGGATTCATTGGTAAAAAACGCCGGCCTAGGTGATATTCTTGAAAAAGTACAGGAAGGTGAACGATTAAATATTGACGACGGCTTCCGTCTGTTCCAAAGTCCGGAACTTCTGGCCATCGGTTATCTTGCCAACATAGTGCGGGAACGTAAAAACGGCAACAATGCCTATTTTATTTACAACCAGCACATCAACTACTCAAATATCTGTACCAACCTCTGTAAATTCTGCGCTTTTGGCAAGGATAAGGATTCCGACCTTGCTTATGAGATGTCAGTAGAACAGGTAAGGGAAAAGGTCCGTGAAAGGATTTCAGAACCTATTACTGAAATTCACATGGTCGGTGGCATCCATCCTGATCTTCCTTATTCTTACTATACAGACCTGCTTAAAGTTATAAAGGCAGAGCGACCCGATGTTCATATACAGGCTTTTACCTGTGTTGAAATTGCTCATCTTGGAGAAATTTCCGGCCTTGGAACTGCCGGGGTGCTGGAGGATTTGAAAAAAGCAGGACTTGGTTCTATCCCAGGTGGCGGCGCTGAGGTGTTTAGTCCGAGAATTCGGGAACTGACATGCGAGAAGAAACTTTCGGGCAGTGGCTGGCTTGAGGTGGCAAAAATCGCTCACAAGCTTGATCTGCATACCAATGCCACCATGCTCTATGGCCACATTGAATCGATTGAGGAGCGTATGGAGCAT
>CP070776.1:1162339-1170844 GCA_020346205.1 Deltaproteobacteria bacterium | reverse complement strand
ATACAGAATAACCCGTCTGGCAGGACACTGCGTTATATGGCACCACTGAAGGTAGAGGAGTCCTGCAAGGAATGTCATAATGAGAAGAGCTATGTCCCGGGTGATACGCGAGGCGGGCTGAGTATCTCGATCCCGGTCGACTGGGCCTTCAATGATATAGCAAAAAACAACAGAATGCTGCTCGGTATCTGGTTTATTACCATCCTGGTTGTTGGTGCCACAATTTTTCTTTTAATTGATCTCCTTATTGTTAGGCGCCTGGGTTTGCTGGCCAAGGCAATGGACCTTTTTCCTGTAGATAAAGAAAGGATTAAATATCTGCCCGTGAACGATGATGAGGTAGGTAGATTGTCGCAGAAGTTGAAGGAGCTCTGTGCCCGTCTTGTTACCTCACAGCAGGAACTAGACAAAACCAGGGAACAGGTATTCCAGGGTGAGAAACTGGCTGCTTTGGGAAGGCTTACAGCGGGTATAGCCCATGAGATAAACAATCCGCTTGGCGGCATGCAGAACTGTATTAAAAGTATGCAGGAGTCACCGGATGACCGGGAAATGAACCAAAGGTACCTGGCGCTGTTATCCAAAGGCATTAAGCGCATTGGAGAAACTGTCCGCCAGCTGCTCAATTTTGGCCGCCGTGAACCATTGCAATTGCGCACTGTTTTGATTGATGATCTCATCAAAGAGTGCGTTGCTCTTTTGGAATATGGTCTGAAGAATATTGAACTGACCCTGGATCTTAATCTAAAGCGCCCATTCAATGTTGATGTGGAATCTCTCAAACAGGTTATTGTCAATATCGGCCTGAATGCCATCCAGGCCATGCCGGACGGCGGGAAACTCCTGGTCGAATCCAGGGAATCGGATACAGATTGCGTTTTGACCTTTACTGATACAGGTATGGGAATGGATGAAGAGCAGGTCCAGAAAATTTTCGACCCTTTCTACACCACCAAAGATATAGGTGAAGGGACCGGGCTTGGACTTTTTGTAACCTATTCACTTGTTCATAACATGAATGGTATGATTTCCGTGGAAAGCAGGAAAGGTGAAGGCTCCAGTTTTAAGATTGAATTGCCCCTTGAAAACATTGACCCTGAAGTTAGTTAATAATACCAGCATTTTTTAAATTAGCAGCAGCCAGTAGTTGCCTTAATTCCTCATTTTTTTCATTAATAATCCTCCCCCGGTCATATTAATAAATCAGCATAATATTAAAATATGTTACCATTTGGTAGCGTGCCAATGGCGCTATATGTTACCATTTGGTATCGTTTTGGTCTGCTGTTAGCCCAAACTAGCTGTAATTATTAGATATTAATTACTGGTATGTATATTGCTTCATTATAAGGAGATTATCCTTAAAAAGCGTTTCAGAATGAGTTCTGAAATTTGGGCTGTGTGCCCTGTTGTCTAGTCAGAGTCAGATATTTGATAAAAATCTTTTGTCTGGATTGAAATATAATGCCTAGAATCCTGCTTGCTGAAGATGATGAGATAATGCGTGAAACGCTGTACGACAGGCTTGCCAAGAATGGTTGGCAGGTTGATGGGGCAAAGGACGGTAAAGAGGCGATAAAGCTGGTGGAGCAGAATTATTATCACCTGGTGCTTTCAGATATACGTATGCCGGGGCTTGACGGCACCAAGCTTTTAGACAAGGTCCTGCGTACATCGCCGGATACCGATGTAATTCTCATGACTGCCTATGGCAGTGTAGAAAATGCGGTGGATTGTTTGAAAAAAGGAGCTGCTGACTACATTCTCAAGCCGTTTGATATGGATGACCTGACTATCAGGGTCCGGCGGCTTCTGGAAATGCAGGATATCAGGGCCAGATTTTTATCTTTGGAAGAACAGTGTGGACCGCAACGTTTGCCAATCATAGGAAACAGTAATTCGATAAAGAAGTTGCTGGCCATCGTTGAACAGGTAGCAGCTACTGATACTACAGCCTTGATCACCGGCGAGTCAGGAACAGGCAAGGAACTTGTAGCAGCTGCGATACATTTTAACAGCCCTCGCTCCAAAGGGCCGTATATAAGGATTAATTGTGCCGCTATCCCTGAAAATTTGATGGAATCAGAACTGTTCGGTCATGAGAAAGGTTCTTTTACCGGTGCTGATACCAGGAAAATAGGGAAGTTTGAGGCAGCAAACGGCGGTACCATATTGCTCGATGAAATTGGAGAGATGCCGTTAATGCTGCAGGCTAAATTATTGCGCGTTCTGCAGGAAAGAGAAATAGAACGGATTGGCGGTAATCAGACCATCAAGGTAAACGTCCGGATAATCTGTTCCACGAGTAAAAACCTTGCAGATGAGTGTCGCCTGGGAAACTTTCGTGAAGATCTTTTTTACAGGCTCCAGGTTATACCCGTCGAAGTGCCTCCTTTAAGAGATCGGAAAGAGGATATCCCGGAGCTTTGCCATTACTTTCTTGATGAATTCAGCAGGGAAAGGAACGAACCTTTAAAGATTACTGATCAGGCTGTCCAGTCACTCATGGAATATGATTATCCCGGTAATGTCAGGGAGTTAAAAAATATAGTTGAAAGGATCACTGTTCTGGCCCAAGAACCTATGATACAGCCATGGCACCTGCCACAGGATTTTGCCGGTACGGTTGAAGAGAAAACCGAAAATTCGGCTCTTAATCTATCTGCTGCCCTGGCTGCTACAGAGAAAACCGTCATTCTTAAGGCGTTGCGTATGACAGATGGAAAGCGGGCCAAAGCGGCAGAACTGTTGGGGATCAGCCGAAAAAATCTCTGGGAGAAATTAAAGCAGCATAAACTGTCTCCAGAATAGTTTGAACACGGATAAGCATTTATGAATCTAACTTCTTTTTTTGCGAATAAGTGTTTTGAGTACTTGCTTAAGTGTGATGCTGAACAGGAAACAGGACAATCTTCCTATGCGTCACAAAAACCCATACTGCCTCCCTGGGCAAAAGACCTTAAAGAGTTCAATTTATTGTGCAATGGCTGCGGTGACTGTATATCAGCCTGTGAAAACAGCTTACTGATCTTTAACAAAGACGGTGTTCCCCTGGTTGACTTCGCACGCGGTTCCTGCAGTTTCTGTGGTGCCTGCGCTGAAAGTTGCAAAAGGAATGCTTTCCAATATGAATCTGCAAAACCTCCGTGGAACCTGTTTGCTCATATAAACTCCAACTGCCTGATAAATAATAATGTGATCTGCAGTACCTGTGTGGAGCAGTGTGACAATGAGGCCATAGTGCTTCCCAGGATAATTGATAAAAACAAAACGCCCATGGTCATGACCGAATCATGCAACGGCTGCGGGGCCTGTTTTAATGCTTGTCCGGTCAATGCCATAGAAATAGGACGACCAGAAAATCAAGAGCAACTCTAACAAGTGAGGAATGCCTATGAATATTTCCAGTATTGTAGTGCAGACACACCCCCGGGACTTAGCGGTTCTGCAGGATGAGCTGGCAGAACTGCCCGGGGTGGATGTCCATGGTGCAAATGAAGAGGGCAAAATTGTCATTACCATTGAAGACACAAAGGATAATGCTCCTTCAAAAACATTGATGAGTCTTCAGAATATGCGGGGCGTACTGTCCGCATCATTAATTTACAACTACTGTGATGATGATTGATCATTACTAAAGCAAGACAAAAGGAGGGGAAGCTATGAAACTGAACAGGCGAGATTTTATCAAGGCCAATGCCGCCGCCGCCGCTGCCGCAGTTGCCGGTACCCACCTTCCTGCTACCCAGGCGCTTGGGAAAGAGCAGGATGGTATCCGCTGGGACAAGGCACCATGCCGCTTCTGCGGGGTAGGCTGCAGCGTATTGGTCGGCACCAAGGACGGCAAGGTTGTTGCCACCCAGGGTGATCCTGATGCCCCGGTCAACCGTGGCCTGAACTGTATCAAAGGTTATTTTCTGTCCAAGATCATGTACGGCGAGGACAGGATTACCAAACCTCTGTTACGTAAAAAGAACGGCAAGTATGACAAAAACGGAGAATTCACCCCGATCTCATGGGATGAGGCATTTACCATCATGGCGGAAAAATACAAGGAAGCCATCCAGAAGAACGGCCCGACCACGGTAGGCATGTTCGGTTCCGGTCAATGGACGGTCTGGGAAGGCTATGCTGCTGCCAAGCTGTACAAGGCTGGATTTCTCTCCAACAATATTGATCCCAATGCCAGGCACTGCATGGCCTCTGCCGTGGCCGCTTTTATGCGTACCTTCGGTATTGACGAGCCCATGGGCTGTTACGACGACCTCGAGTATGCCGATGCCTTTGTCCTTTGGGGAGCCAACATGGCGGAGATGCATCCCATCCTCTGGTCCAGGTTGACCAACCGCCGCCTGACAGCACCCCATGTCAAGGTGGCAGTACTTTCCACCTTTGAGAACCGGAATTTTGATCTTGCCGACCTGCCCATGGTTTTCGAGCCGCACTCAGATCTGGTCATTTTGAATTACATTGCCAACTACATTATCCAGAAAGGCAAGGTAAACAATGACTTTGTAAACAAGCATGTCAACTTCCGCCTGGGCAATGCTGACATTGGCTATGGTTTGCGTCCTACTGACGCCCGAGAAACAAATGCCAAGAACAGCTCACCGCGCAAGAGCCAGATCGGCTCCAAAGAATACTCCTTTGACGAGTATGCCAAGTTCGTCTCCGGCTTTACACTTGATAAGGCTCACGAGATGTCGGGCGTTCCAAAAAAGGATCTTGAAGCGCTGGCGGAAATTTACGCAGATCCGGACAGAAAGGTGGTTTCCTACTGGACCATGGGCTTTAACCAGCATACCCGCGGTACCTGGGTCAATCACCTAGTTTATAATGTGCATCTTTTGACCGGCAAGATATCAGCACCGGGTAACGGCCCTTTTTCATTGACCGGTCAGCCGTCTGCCTGCGGTACGGCACGGGAGGTCGGTACCTTTGCCCACAGGCTTCCGGCCGACATGGTGGTTATGAAGCAAGCCCACCGTGACATGGCGGAAAAGATATGGAAGCTGCCCAAGGGCCTCATTCCGCCCAAACCTGGTTATCATGCGGTACTCCAGAATCGGATGCTGAAAGACAGCAAGTTGAACGTTTACTGGGTCATGTGCAACAATAATATGCAGGCTGCTCCTAATATGAATGAAGAGACATACCCGGGCTACCGGAATCCGAAGAATTTTATCATTGTTTCGGATCCCTACCCGACTGTGACAGCCATGGCTGCAGATCTCATCCTGCCTACTGCCATGTGGGTTGAAAAGGAAGGTGCCTATGGCAATGCTGAGCGCAGGACCCAGTTCTTTCGCCAGCAGGTCAAGGCTCCGGGTGAGTCAAAAAGTGACGTCTGGCAGCTGGTGGAATTCTCCAAACGCTTCAAGACCGACGAGGTCTGGCCCAAAGAAATCCTGGACAAAAATCCGGAATATAAAGGCAAGACGCTTTATGAAGTCCTGTATGCCAACGGCCAGGTCAACAAGTATCCCTTAAGCCAGCTGCAGAAAGGACATGATAATGACGAGTCGAAGCATTTCGGCTTCTACCTGCAGAAAGGTCTTTTTGAGGAATATGCCACCTTTGGACGGGGCAAAGCCCATGACCTTGCACCCTTTGAAATGTACCACCAGGCACGAGGTCTGCGCTGGCCGGTTGTTGACCGCAAGGAAACCCTGTGGCGTTTCCGTGAAGGCTTTGATCCGTACGTCAAGAAAGGAGAGGAAGTGCGGTTTTACGGTAAGCCCGACGGTCGGGCATGGATATTCGCCCTTCCGTATGAGCCTGCAGCAGAATCTCCTGATAAGGAATATGATATGTGGCTTGGCACTGGCCGGGTATTGGAGCACTGGCATTCAGGCTCCATGACCAGGAGGGTGCCTGAGCTGTACCGGGCTGTACCAGATGCCGTTGTCTTCATGCATCCTAACGATGCCAAGAAGAGAGGATTGCAGCGCGGCCAGCTGGCCAAGATCACATCCCGAAGAGGTGAGATTACCTGCCCGGTGGAAACCAGGGGCCGTAACAAAATGCCTGAGGGCATGGTATTCATTCCCTGGTTTGACGCCGGTCGTATTGTTAACAAGCTTACCCTTGACGCTACCTGTCCGATCTCAAAAGAGACTGACTTCAAAAAATGTGCCGTCAAGGTTACCAAGGCGTAACGTAACAGAACTGTGGAATAACAGTGGATAATGTAAACAGCAATAGCGATGAAAAACAGCAGAAAGGTTCTGCCCGCCGGCAGTTCCTTACCGAGACTGTACCTGCGGCCACCGGAGCCCTTGTGCTGGCTGTAAGTCTCGGGTTGTACCAGCGACCTGCAAGAGCACTGCCGCCTTATGCCATCAGGCCACCCGGTGCTCTTGCAGAAGACAGGTTCCAGGGAGCCTGCCTGCGCTGCGGCCAGTGTGTCAGGAGTTGTCCCTACAACATCCTGCATCTTGCTGAACTGGGAGAAGAGGTTCCCACGGGCACCCCGTTTTTCATTGCCAGGAAAGACTTTTGCAGGATGTGTGAAGATATGCCCTGCATAAAGGCATGTCCTTCAGGGGCCTTGAGCCAGAGCCTGCCGACAATATATGAGGCCCGTATGGGTCTTGCAGTGCTGATAGATCACGAGAATTGTCTCAACCATCTCGGGCTGCGCTGCGATGTCTGCTACCGAGCCTGTCCGCTTATTGACCAGGCTATCACCCTTGATGTTCAGGTTAACCGCAGAAGCGGGGTACACACTCTTTTCATCCCGATTGTACATTCCAAGTATTGTACCGGTTGTGGCAAGTGTGAGCATTCCTGTGTTCTGGAAAATGCCGCCATCAAGGTGCTGCCTTTTGAGCAGGCCCGCGGCGAACTGGGTAAGCATTACCGCCTGGGCTGGGAAGAAAAGGAGAAGGCAGGAGGCTCATTGATACCTGAACAGATTAAGCTGCCTATCAGGCGCCCGGAGGAAAAGCCATGATGAGCAGAATTGCCGGCAGAGAAGCAATACAGAAAAAGGGCTGGTTCAAGGCGCAGAAATGGCTTATTTGGCGCCGAATTTCCCAGCTTGGCATTCTGGGCCTGTTCCTGTTGGGACCTCTTGCAGGAGTCTGGTTAGTCAAAGGCAGCTTTTCCGCCAGCATGACCCTGGGAATAGTGCCGCTTACAGATCCACTGATTATTCTGCAGTCTTTTATGGCCGGGCATACAGTTGCAGCCACTGCCCTGATCGGAGTGCTGATAGTTGTTATATTTTATGCCATGATCGGAGGCCGAGTCTACTGCAGCTGGGCCTGCCCTGTTAATTTAATAACTGATGCTGCTGCCTGGCTGAACAGGCGCCTGGAGCTGAAAAGAAGTTTAAGTCTCAGCAGGTTCACGCGCTACTGGCTGCTCGGTTTTATCCTTATAATGGCTTCAATGAGTGGAACCATTGTCTGGGAATGGCTTAACCCGGTGACCATCTTTCAGCGCGGTCTGCTGTTTGGTATGGGATTGGCCTGGTACATGGTAGCAGTTATTTTTATTTTTGATGTTTTTGTTGTCAGGCGCGGCTGGTGCGGACACCTGTGTCCCGTAGGAGCTCTCTACAGCCTCTTGGGGTTTGCATCTGTTTTGCGGGTGAAGGCTGCCCAACGCGATCAGTGTACCGATTGCATGGATTGTTTTACAGTCTGCCCGGAACCCCAGGTCATCAGGCCGGCGCTCAAGGGTGATGAACAGAGTTCACCTGTTATTTTTTCCAATAACTGTATTAATTGCGGGCGGTGCATTGATACCTGTCCTCAGAATGTTTTTCGTTTTTCCAAACGATTTTAAAGGAGGTAATGATATGAAAAAGATAATTTTGCCCTTTATCCTGCTGGTTTTTGTTTTTGCCTGTACTACAACCGGCAGCAAGGATGTAAAATCGCTGCGCGGGGATACTGATCTCCCTGCTGGATCCAACCCTACTGTTGGTATGGATTGGCAGCCTGAAGATGCAGCGATTGCCAGGACCTTTCAACATCAGCCACCGCTTATCCCCCATGATGTGTCTGAATTTGGTGTTACAACAGCACAAAACGACTGTCTGGACTGCCACGGTGAGAAAGACTCCGATGCACCCATGCCACATAAGAGTCACTATAGTGACCGGGATGGCAAGCCAAGCAAAGGCGTCCAGGCCCGCTGGTATTTTTGTGACCAGTGCCATGTTGGCCAGGTGGAAGCACAGCCTTTGGTGGAAAATACATTTCAAGCAAAATAGGATTGATTGTTTGAAGTGTATGATGTTAGACATATAGAACAACATTAAAACTCCGAGCCAAAAGATCTACGTTCTCCTGGAATATGGTCTGCGGCCGATAGGGTCTGGATGGAAACAACCATGCCTCCCGTGTTTGGAAAGGAGTATTTTATGACACATGCTTATACAAATTCCCCAAGCTCAACCTCTGAAACACGGTTGCTGGATAATCACAGACGGGCCATTACATATCTGAGGCTGTCTGTTACCGACCGTTGCAATCTGCGCTGCAGATACTGCCG
>CP070776.1:1152698-1162239 GCA_020346205.1 Deltaproteobacteria bacterium | reverse complement strand
CGCTTCTACATCTTTGCAGAGACTTCGCACTTCTTCCTGGCGTTTATGGGTTGCATCGCAAATTGTATTAAAAACCTTGCCACCTGGGAATTTTTCCAGGATCAAGGTACTCAGTTCTTCAAAGATTGTATCATCCTGCGTTGTCTGGCTAACGATAATATATGGTGCATGTAATTCCAGGGTATTGACATCCTCTGAGTTGCTAACTACCCGGCCCAAGCTCCCGGCAAATCCCATCAACCCTTCGACTTCAGCATGATTACGGTCGCCGATAATCACAGTACCATATCCTTGCGCCAGATATTTCTTTATAATAACCTGGACTTTGACCACGTGGGGACAGGTGGCGTCCTTAACCGTGGCGCCTGCCATTTGAAGCTTTTCCTTATGAACAGGTGGAACACCATGGGCCCGTATAATAACAGTACCGGGCTCCTCTTCAGGTATATCCTTAAGTATCTTCACCCCACGCTCTTCCAAAAGATTAAGTACCTGGGGATTATGGATCAAAGGGCCAAAGGTGGATACACCGGTATCCTCTTTCTGAACAACATCGAGTGTAGTGTCAACCGCCCTTCTAACACCCATGCAGAAGCCGGCACTTTTTGCTAATATTACTTTCATATTATTTTAAAACTTACACTTGTTGCCGCAGCCCCTCAAAATTTTAAAGCCAGAATTCATATAAAGTCAGATATTAATAGGGATTGTGACTAGCTCTATTCTTAAAAAAATTGCATACTAATACAATAGATGAAGAATTAAAACTACCGGAATGTCGCATGATATATTATCAAGTATTTTTATAAAGTTTTGTTACATAAAGGAACATTTACACAAAGATCAATCTCCACCGGGAGGCAAAGGCCATGATCGATAAAGATGTACTTTGTGACAAAATCCAACAACTATACCCTGAAATTGGAGAATGTGGCATTGATCTTACAGTTGATTTTGACAAACGACAAAATGCCTGGGCTGTTAATCTAAAAAAAGACAACCATGAATTAAAACATTTCCTCGAAAGACCTGATGCAGACGCCTGTATAGAGGGTAAGCAGTGTGTTGCATTGGGACTTGAAATTGCCCAGTTGATTAAAAATATCAAGGGTGAACAGTATTAAGATTATTGTTTTCCCTGCTCCACATAAAAACAAATTTAAACGAGCCCAATGCCTGAAATCCTCCCATTGACCCTGGCTGACAGAAATTTGGTGTCAGCATATTTACGCAGTCACCCTCCCGAAATATCAGAGCATACTTTCACTAACCTATTTATCTGGCAACCCTCCAGGACGATTCTGTTCACTGAAATTGAAAACACCCTTGTTTTTCTTGTCAAAGCTGCCGAAGAGGACGGTAAATACATTCTTTTTGGTCCTCCGGTAGGCAAATTGAGTTTTCCTGGTGTTCTTTCTGTTTTAGGTCCAAATGTAATCGGGGCAGTCCGTATTCCTGATATAGCTGCTGAAAAGCTTTCAGTTTCCGACTTAGTAATAAATCCTGACCGTGATAATGCAGACTATGTCTACCGAGTTAAGGATTTAGCTGAACTTAAAGGCCGGCGCTTCGCTAAAAAACGCAACCGTATCAAAAGGTGCCTCAACAGTCATACCTGTGAATATATACCCATAACTTCCGAACTCATTGCAGAATGTGAAACTATGCAAGAAAGTTGGTGTGATAACCGAGATTGTGGCCGCAATCCCGGTTTATGCAATGAGGCCAATGCCATTGCAGAAATCTTTGCTCACTTCAATGAATTCGAACTCCTCGGTGGCGCTGTGAGGGTTGATGGAATAATCCAGGCATATGCCATAGCTGAAGCATTGCATCCTGGTACAGCAGTTTGGCATTTTGAAAAGGCCATGGCCGATATACCAGGACTCGGTCAGTTGATTAACCAGTGGTTTTCAAAGTACGGACTATTTGATTTTGAGTATGTCAACCGAGAACAGGATATGGGTATCCAGGGTTTACGCCAGGCGAAAAAAAGTTACTACCCCCATCACATGGTGCCCAAAAACTGCATTTCCCTTTCAGTTGACAAACCCATCTCGGCCAAGAGCATTAAGGCAGAGGGGTGCGCTGAACACGAGCATTATTAATTTATTCTTCCCCTTTCTCCAGGGCGATCTCAAGTGCTTCCTTGATACCCTGCACAAGGTGAAATTTGATCCCCTCTTTAACATTGTCGGGAAGCTCAATAATATCTTTTTCATTGAGATGGGGCAGGATAATATCGGTTATGCCTGCCCGAACAGCAGCGATCACCTTCTCCTTAATACCACCGACCGGCAGGACGTCACCACGCAGGGTAATCTCTCCTGTCATGGCAACATCTTTGCGGACAGGGCGTCCGGTATATAGCGAGGCAAGTGAAACAACCATGGCCACTCCAGCTGAAGGCCCATCCTTGGGAATAGCCCCCTCTGGTACATGGATATGGGTATCTGTTGCAGCAAAAACCGAGTCGGCAATAGCAAATTCAGAGGCCTTGGTACGCAAATAGGTCATTGCGGCAGTTGCCGATTCTTTCATTACTTCGCCAAGTTTGCCAGTAAGCGCCAAGCCACCTTTACCGGGCATTTTTGCCGATTCGATAAAGAGGATATCACCGCCCACCGGGGTCCATGCTAGTCCGGTTGCAAGTCCCGCCCCCCAAGTCCTTGCCATTATCTCTGGAAAGAAACGGATGGGACCGAGATACTCCTGCAGGTCCTTGGCGTCAACCTTGGTCTTACCTGTTTTGCCTGAAACAATTTCTTTTGCCACACCCCGGCAGATTGCAGCCAGCTTCCGTTCAATATTACGAACACCTGACTCCCTCGTGTAGGATCGGATAATAGACCGAATGGCATCTTCCGTGAGTTCGAGGTCGTCAGCAGTCAGGCCATGGGCCTCAAGCTGTTTTTCTATCAAATGCTCTATGGCAATCATCACCTTCTCATCTTCGGTATAGCCCGGCAGTTCAATCACTTCCATTCTGTCGCGCAGGGGCCCGGGAATAGTGTCAAGGATATTGGCAGTGGTGATGAACATTACCTTTGAAAGGTCAAAGGGGATTTCCATATAATGGTCAGCAAAGGAAAAATTCTGCTCCGGATCGAGTACCTCGAGCAGGGCTGAAGAAGGATCACCCCTGAAATCCATGCCCAGTTTATCTATTTCATCAAGCATGAAAAGCGGATTGTTGGAACCGGCCTTGCGCAGACTTTGAATTATCCTACCGGGCAGGGCCCCTATATAAGTTCTTCTATGTCCCCTGATTTCCGCCTCATCACGGACACCACCAAGAGAGATCCTGATAAACTTTCTTCCCAGAGAGCGGGCAATGGACTGGCCCAGCGAAGTTTTACCAACCCCGGGAGGCCCCACAAAGCAGAGGATAGGGCCATGCATGTCGTGTTTGAGTTTACGTACAGCAAGAAATTCGATAATCCTTTTCTTGATCTTTTCCAGGCCATAATGATCCTGATCAAGGATGCGTTGGGCCTCGTCAATATCCAGGGAGTCAGTGGTGGAAATTTCCCATGGCAGATCAAGAATCCATTCCAGATAGGTTCTGGCAACAGTGTATTCCGGTGATGAAGGCGGGATCTTGGCAAGTCTGCCCAACTCCTTTTCTGCTGCTTTAAGGGGTTCTTCCCCTAATTTTGCCTCTGCAACCCGTTGTCTGAGATCATTGATATCAGCATGTTCGTCTTCCTCACCAAGCTCCTTGCGGATTGCTTTCAACTGCTGGCGCAGGAAAAACTCGCGCTGCTTATCATCCATGTCATCCTTGACAGCCTTCTGGATCTGATTACTCATCTCCACTGTTTCAAGACGCTTGGCAAGTTCTTCTGTCACTTTACGCATCATGGTTTTAAGTTCATCTATCTCAAGAATTGCCTGTTCCTCCTCAAGGGAAAGGTTCAACTGGGAAGCGATCAGGTAGGCTATATGAAATGGATCTGTAATGGACATGACCGTCATATAGAGTTCAGGCGGGAGCTGAGAAAGGGTAACAAGTTTTTTGAACTGGTTCCGCAGGTTGAGGACATGGGCCTCAACCTCCTTGTCCTCTATTATCTTCATTTCAAGTACTTCTACTTTGGCCTTCAGGTATGGTTCCTTTGCAGTATATTCCAGGATTCTTATCTTCTTTACAGCGCTCATAACCACCTGGTAAAAACCTTCCGGAGACTTGATGAGCTTATGGATGTAGCAGGTAACCCCAATTGTAAAAAGATGATTGAAAATTTCTTTAGAAGGTTCTTTTTCTGAAACCTTTTTATGGGAAACCACTGCTATCAGCCTGTCATGTAACAGGGCATCGTCAATAAGCTGCCTGGAATTTTCATTGGAAACCTGGAGGGGGAATCCCATGCCCGGGAAAAAGACAAAATCATTCAGCGGCAGGACGGGCAATTCATCTGGTATGGGTAGTTCAGCAGGATTTATATTGGTTTGTTTATCTACTGTTTCTTTATCAGCAGTCATGACATCTCATCCCTTCATCTTGGTTGTTAAGGAGCTGAGCAGCTTTTAGATTCCTTGGGTAGCCTGATTTCCAAAATGCCGTTCTGGCAATTGAAAGCAGGCTCGGAAAACTTAACAGAGACCGGAAATGATATCGTTCTCTTAAAATAACCCATTTCGATCTCCAGTTGATGAATACAACAAACATTGCCCCGCTTGGGCAAATTCCTTCTACCTTCAACAGTAATGCGTTTATTTTCAGCGGTTATGGCAAGGTCGTTCATATCAATTCCGGCAGTGTCCATAAGAACTATTATGTGATCTGTGGTCTCATAAACATCAACCGCAGGCTGCCAACCGCTACTTGAGGACATGGGAACCATCCGTGAGAGTGAGGTACTTCTCAGCATTCTGCCCATCTGCCTTTCCAATTCCTTGAACTCTTCCAGAATCCTTCTGTCAAAATCATCCATTATTTTCACCTGCTAAAAAATACTGCACCCGGATTACAGGGTTTATCCCTGAAACCCTTTTAAAAAACTCTTGTACTATACTCAAAAACAGAATGGCATATTTATGATGATAACTTACCTAAATTCCAAAAAACAAATCAAGCATAAAGCGATGTATTCCTGGTACCAAGCATTTAAAGGAAATGAAAAACTATTTCTTATTCGCTTTTAAAACATTAAGCATTACAGTATATAAATACACTTTATTTCAAACCAGTTATTATTTTTGGAGGATAATTATAATGTCAGATGCATGCAAAACATGTCCGAGCACAAGCAGTGAACAGAAAGGAACCTGTGGCACTTTTAAAACTGCAAAGGCTGTGCAGGATATAGCCATAACTTCAGCATTAACAAAAATTAAACGTAAAATCCTTGTCATGAGCGGCAAGGGTGGGGTTGGCAAGAGCACTGTGGCGACGAACCTGGCCATGGGATTGGCCAACAGGGGTTTTCAAGTCGGCCTGATGGATGTTGATTTACATGGTCCTGATATCTGCCGAATGCTCAATCTTACTGAAAGGCTGCACAGGACTAAAGAGGAAAAAACATCCCTGGTGCCGCCCATGTCATACAATGACAAGCTTAAAATCATGTCTTTGGAATATATGATGGACAACCGCGATGAGGCAATAATCTGGCGTGGTCCTCTCAAGATACAGGCCATCAGACAGTTTATCGCTGAAATTGACTGGGGACAGCTGGACTACCTGGTTATTGACGCTCCTCCCGGCACGGGGGACGAGCCTCTTTCTGTGGCTCAAACCATCAAGGATGTTTATGCCCTGGTTGTGACAACTCCCCAGGAGGTTGCTCTGGCCGATGTACGTAAGTCCATAAATTTCTGCAAACATGTGAACATCAAGATACTTGGAATTGTTGAAAACATGAGCGGCTTTATCTGTCCACACTGTGATGAACCTGTAGATATTTTTGGGACCGGTGGAGGAAAGAAGACTGCCCTTGAGTTCAATCTCTCTTTTTTGGGGAATGTACCAATGGACCCGAAGGTGGTTACCGGAGGGGACTCAGGTAAACCCTATCTTTCTTCGGGGGCCGATTCAATTGCTACTAAAGCCTTTGATCAGATCATAGATAATGTCATTAAAGAACTGCCCGTAAAAAAAGAATCATAAGGCTGCTATTTGCTGATAAAGAGAAGTAAACGCCTATAAAGATTGCATAACAAAGGAGACATAATGCGCATTAAACAGATGACTGTTGGTATGATGGGGGTCTGCTGTTATATAGCTGCCTGTGAAGAGACCAAAGAGGCTGTGATCATTGACCCTGGTGGTAATGAAGAGGATATTCTTGCAGCCTGCCAACAGGAAAACCTCAAAGTTAAATATATTATCAACACCCATGGCCATCCCGACCACGTCTGCGGAAACAAACGTCTAAAAGATGCTACCGGGGCTGATATAGTTATGCATACTTCTGATGCCGACTTTTTCGGTCAGTCTCAAGTAGAACAGTTTTTTTCCCAGCTCGGTCTACCGGCATCACCTCCGGTTGATAAACGAGTTGCAGATGGAGACACTCTCAATTTTGGCAAAGAATCCCTCACAGTTATCCATACCCCGGGCCATACGCCTGGAGGCATCTGCCTGTATTCTAAACCTAATCTCTTCAGTGGTGACACCCTTTTTGCGGGAGGTGTCGGCCGCACTGATTTTCCCGGTGGCAGCACCCAGGAACTTCTGGACTCCATAAAAAACCGACTCCTCACCCTGCCCCCTGATACCATTGTCTGGCCCGGTCATGGTTATGGCGGAGAAAGCTCCACCATTGCCCAGGAAAAAGCTTCCAATCCATTCCTTACCGGGGGCTGGTAACAAGTGCGAGAGATCATCCTCGGAACAGCCGGACATGTTGACCATGGTAAGACGAGCCTCATAAGGGCCTTGACCGGGATCGATACAGACCGCCTTAAGGAGGAAAAAGAGCGCGGCATCACCATAGAACTGGGATTTGCCTATCTCGACCTTCCCTGCGGTCACCGTCTGGGTATCGTTGATGTTCCAGGGCATGAGAAATTTGTTAAGAACATGGTGGCTGGCGCATCCGGTATGGATCTGGTTGCCTTCATAGTTGCTGCTGATGAAGGTATCATGCCCCAAACGAAGGAACATTTTGAAATTTGCCGGCTGCTTGATATTCAGCGGGGCCTCATCATTATCACCAAAAAAGACATGGTAGAACCGGATTGGCTTGAACTGGTAACCGACGATGTCAGAAGCTTTTTTTCCGGTTCGTTTCTTGAAGAAGCTCCCCTGATTACAGTATCCTCAACCACGGGAGATGGTGTCGAAGAAGTCAGGAATACCCTTGATACACTTGTGGCAGAGTCTGAATTCTCTGAAGCATATGGCCCATTCCGCATGCCGGTTGACAGGGTTTTTTCAATGAAAGGGTTTGGTACTGTCATAACCGGTACAGCTACATCCGGCCGGATAAAAACCGGCGAAGATCTCATGCTATATCCCAGCCGCAAATACGGTAAAATAAGGGGCATCCAGGTACATGGCAGTGTTACCCAGGAGGCTGAAGCAGGGCACAGAACTGCCATTAATATCCAGGGCCTGGAAAAGGAATCCATCAACCGCGGAGAAATGGCTGCCTCAGTTGATTGCCTGCAGCCCTCCTACCTGCTTGATGCACACCTGTTCTACCTGGAATCAGCCAAAAAGCCCTACAAGAACAGGTCCAGGGTAAGAGTTCACATCGGGACAGCAGAGATAATGGGACGCATTGTCCTGCTCGATGCAGAAGAGCTAGAGCCAGGTTCAGAAGCAAATGTGCAGATCCTGCTTGAAGAGCAGGTCGGCTGCTGGCCGGGCGATAAATACGTTGTGCGTAGTTATTCCCCCATTTACACCATTGGCGGTGGTATGATTTTAAACGGCTCACCAAGAAAGAGGAAAAGATTCCGGGAAAAAAATAAAGAAATTTTCAAGGCCTATAGGGCCAACAATCCGGAAAATCTTGCCCTGCTCCATATCCACGAAAGCGGCTATAACGGTATTACACTTGACAGGCTTGCTGTCAAAATGGGGATTTTTGGCAACCGTCTCAAAAAAATTACTCAACAGCCGCTTTCATCCAGAAATATATTACTTATCGAGCAGGATAAACAAAGAATGGTCTCCTCTGAGGTGTACGAAAAACTGGTTGAAAAACTCAATGCTGTTCTAGTGACCTATCACCAGGAAAACCCACTGAAAGCTGGGTTGCCCAAGGAAGAGTTGCGTACCCGTTTATACAGGGGACTAGACCAGCGTCTTTTTCAATATTTGTTGAATGACAGGCAGAAGAAAGGAGAAATAACACAGGATCAAGCATTGATCCGTATGTCCAGCCATAAGGTCTCACTGAAAGAAGATGAAAAGAATCTACGCAGGGAACTTGAAGCCTTTTATAAAGAGGCAGATCTTGCACCGCCAACCATTAAGGAAGTCATGGCAAAATTCAGCAAATACCCACAGGATCTTCTAAAAGAAGTTCTGGCAATTCTGGTTCGCGATGATGCTTTAGCCAAAGTAACTGAGGACCTCTATTTTTATAAACCTTGCCTAGGAAGTCTTAAAGAGAAACTGGTCACACTTCTTGTCAATAAAGGAGAGATAGACACACCTGCTTTCAAGGACCTGACAGGCCTTTCAAGAAAATTCAGCATCCCGCTTCTTGAATATTTCGATAAAACTAAGGTAACAATCAGGGTGGGCGATAAGCGTATTCTAAGGGAGAAACAAAATTAGTAAGCTTGTTGGCAACACCAGTGGCCTGAAAACAGCCCAACTCAAACGGCTTGAACGTTTAGGCAAAAAACGTATCGCACCTGAACTTATTATCAGCCATGAAATTTCGCGGGCCATGTCTGAAATTTCGCGCGAAATAGGGAGACAGGTTGGTGTACTTATCGACAGGTCAGGTCAGGTTGACCTGGTCATAGTTGGGGACGCAAAACAGATTGTCATTCCAGCCCTTTCAGGCATAAGGTCTTCTGGCGGCCGTCTAAAAGGTCTCCGATGCATACACACACATTTGGCCGGTGAAAACCTGACAGATGATGACCTTGTTGACCTCTTGTTTCTGCGCCTTGACTTGATGGGGGTTATCAAGGTCCAGTCAGATGGTCAGCCTGAAAAGCTATATTCAGCACATCTTGTCCCATCCCCCCGTGAAGGGAAAAACTGGGCTTTTCTGGAACCCATTGCCACAGGACAGCAAACATTTGGTTTTGAAGAACTTATTGGCGCCCTGGAGGAAGAGTTTACCAGGCTGCAGCCGATCAGAGATGTTGACAAGGGAAAAGACAGGGCCATACTCATTAGCGTCATTACCCCTTCCAAGTTCCAAGGCCGCAGTTCTGCCCAGGAATCTATGGACGAACTGGTTGAACTTGCCAGGTCAGACGATGTTGTGGTTTTAGACAGAGTTATTCAGCAGCGTAAGAAAATTAATCCCAAGTTTATTCTCGGAAAAGGTAAATTGGCAGAGATCATGCTATCGGCTCTACGTTTGAACGCCAATCTTCTTCTCTTTAACCAGGAGCTTAATCC
>CP070776.1:1144603-1152598 GCA_020346205.1 Deltaproteobacteria bacterium | reverse complement strand
TAACTTCAGCGCCAAAGGTGACGGAGTTTTCAAGATACTCATACTCAAAGACCTGACTCGATCCATCCAGGTCAACAAAACGATAACCCAGGTGCAAATGAGCTGAGGGAGATATTTCCGGAAATTCGTAGACATAATCCTCTTGGATATCGAGGCTATCAAGCATCAGGTCCAGCTCATCCAGTTCTTCAGCCAGAACAGGAAAACAAATGCTAATGAAGAGAAAAAACAATCCGAAGACGAGAAATGTCTTTTTCATTACATGCACCACAACCTTTATTGAGTGAAGTTCCCTCTGCCGCTGGCCGAGGGAATATCAGTTCCATGTATCTGTGAATGACAATCTGTACAGCGGGTATAAAAGACACCCTTGGTTTCCCCGGTGACGGGATCACTTGATGTCCTGTGCCCAACATGACACTGCAGGCAAATAAAGGGTTCTGAAAGTTTTAACAGGTTGTTATTCACTGAGCCGTGCCCTGCATGACAGATGGTACAGTCTTCATTCATAAGATCCGCATGCGCATATAAATATGGTCCTTCCACTTCTCCGTGGCACTTGACGCAGGTGGCCCGAATAGTTTCTTCCCGCATAAGGTTATCATGAAAGGTTCCGTGCGGCTGATGGCAATCGGTGCAGAATGACTTGTCCTCCATCACAGGATGGCGGCTTGGCAACCGGAATTCGGCTTCCTGCTTTCTATGACATTTGAAGCACATTTCCTTTGTTTCCTTTGGGCTTGTAATCAAATCCGGGCCGGCATGAATATCATGGCAGGAGAAACAGGAAACATCCCCAATGGCATGAGCACCTGCATTCCACTCATGCAGATTAAAAGTCGCATTCGCTGTATGGCATTTCAGGCAAAGAAGGGACTGGGCCTGGGGCGGGAGTTTTTTCAGAACGATCAGGGTTTCATAATTGCAGGCAGTCTGCTTTCCGGCTGCAGCATCGGCTTCAACTTTTTCAGGGGTCAAACCTTCTATGGCAAGACTTCCAGGACCATGACACGACTCGCAGTCAACCAGAGGCAGATCCGACGTGGCCGACATCTGCGCCCCCATTGTACTCGCCTCAAAATCAATCCTTACCTGGTCGTGGTAGTGACAGGCGGAAAGGCAGTTTTGATTGCCGACATAATTAGCATCAAGCCTGCCGACAAGCATTTTTTCATACTCAGCTATGGGAACAATGGGTTCTGAAGACCTTATTGACTGACAGCCATTAATGGCCATGATAACAAACAATAGCAGAAATACTGCCCCGGCATATGCTAGCAAGCTGGACAGTACGATCCTTCCTTCACTTTCCTTCATTTGCAGCTGGCTCCCCTCTTATCCAGATGTGTTGTCAGAATTTGCCCAAAATTACCCCTCTAACAACGTGAAAGGTAGGTAAAAATCATAATTAATTTAACAGATAATAGACGTTCTTACAAGTTCAGGTAATTTTAATTGTGTGAACGCTCCCTGTCTGCTCCCTCTGCATTGAAGAAAAATAATATACTCCGTTTACTTCACACACCGGGATAAACTCTGATATGCCAGGGTTCAAACCGGACACCTTTAAGGTTGTTTTCGGGATAGCGGATAGAGACATACGCCAGGTCATCAAGTTTTTTAAAAACCTCAGTTTCCGTAAAGCTGCTTGTAAAATTAAGAGCGCCATAGCCGATTTGCCCCACATCGAAATCAGCTATACCATGAAATGAATAACCGGGAGGAGCCAGTGAGCGTGAGGCAAGAGAAAGGTTGCCTTTATGCTTATTGGCTTTGTTGAGAAATAGATAAAACTGTTTGACTACACCCCTGATGCCCGATGTCAGGTACAATTTGTCTCCAACCTGTTTTCTGACCTTTTCGTACATTTCATGGGGCTCGCCTTTGTAGAGATAATTTCCTGACTTTGGTATTTTGACCACCTCTTTTTTCTTGATGCGGATCGTCATTTTATCAATGGGTTTTTCACCCCAGAATCCATAAATAGCGCTATCGGTATAAAAAACCCTTTCAAAAAAGTCTAATTCCTGTTTGGTGAACCTTCCTACTTTCGAATAATTGCGGGCAATTGCCAGGCCTTCGTCAAAGCTCAAGAGGTGAAAATTTCCGTGTCCTACAGTGCGCTGTAGCCTTTTCAGCCTTTGAACACATGATTTGAGTAATGGAAGCTCTTCCTCATTCAGAATAATATCCCCGTAATGGTGCAGGTCAAAATTCTGCATCTTGTGCAGATAATCCTTGATGTTGCCGTCAAAATCAGACTGGGAGAACCCCTTGGAATGGGATAACAGCTGGGAGGCGGAAACAAAAGAAAACGGATCAGCGCCACTGAGGAGGACGCCTGCTGTTATAGCTTTTATAAAATCTCTTCTTATCATTATCATTCAGCTGGAGTTTTAATATTACTGCAACCAGCTCTTGCAGATGTATATGTAACACTGGGGGCAAACCAAAGCCATCCTCCCAAACTTGTAATAATAACAACCAGTAGCCTGAATCTCAAGAAAAATCAAAATGCTCAAATAACCTGCACGGTTATTTTCCTTTTATGCAGCAGTAAATTAGTTTAGGAATTGTGGCGCGGTTTTTTGACTTATGGTATGCTCCCGCCTCTCTTTGAAAACCATCAATACGGCTATTCTAATCTGTAAAAAATTCAAGGATTCTTTAAAAATGAGCAGTGAACCACAAAAGATTATCTATTCCATGATCGGAGTCAGCAAATACTATGATAAAAAACCGGTCATCAAGGACATCAGTCTTTCTTTTTTCTATGGCGCCAAAATAGGGGTTTTGGGGTTGAACGGGTCCGGCAAGAGTACTGTTTTACGTATCATGGCCGGTGTTGATCAGGAATATAACGGCAAGATAACCAAGACTCCCGGATTCAGGATCGGCTACCTGGAACAGGAACCCCTTGCCGGTGAAACAAAAACCGTATGGGAAGTTGTCAAGCAGGGAGCCCAGGAACAGGTTGATCTGCTGGCCGAATTCAACGAGATAAATGCAAAGTTTGCAGAACCCCTTGATGACGATGCCATGAACCAGCTCATTGAACGCCAGGGAGAGGTCCAGGAAAAACTTGATACTCTCGATGCCTGGGATATTGAAAGCAGGCTGGAAATGGCAATGGATGCCCTGCGCTGTCCTGACGGTGAAACGCCCGTCAACGTTATATCAGGAGGAGAGCGCCGCCGGGTTGCCCTTTGCAGACTGCTTCTACAAAAACCTGATATCCTGCTGCTTGATGAACCAACCAATCACCTGGATGCCGAGTCGGTCGCCTGGCTGGAACATCACCTGCAGCAGTACGAAGGTACGGTTATTGCCGTCACTCATGACCGTTATTTTCTGGATAACATTGCTGGCTGGATCCTTGAACTGGACCGGGGGCACGGTATACCTTGGAAGGGCAACTACTCTTCCTGGCTGGAACAGAAGCAGAAAAGACTGAATCTTGAAGAAAAACAGGAAAGTGACAGGCAGAAAACTCTTCAGCGTGAGCTGGATTGGATCAGGATGTCCCCAAAAGGCAGGCATGCAAAGTCCAAGGCCAGGATCAGCTCATATGAAAACCTGCTCAACCAGGAAACCCAAAATAAGATAAGTGACCAGGAGATCTATATCCCCCCAGGTCCACGGCTGGGCAAAAATGTTATTGAAGCTGACCAAGTAGCCAAGGCATTTGGGGACAGGCTTTTATTTGAGGATATGAACTTCAAGCTTCCCCCTGGCGGAATAGTAGGTATCATCGGACCTAACGGCGCCGGCAAGTCGACCCTTTTTAAAATGATCACCGGCCAGGAACATCCGACCAGTGGTTCCATTAATCTTGGTGAAACGGTTAAACTGGCCTATGTTGATCAGAGCCGAGATGCTTTAAGCCCTGATAAGTCTATCTGGCAGGTAATTGCAGATGACCAGGATACTATTACCCTGGGTGAGCGTGAGGTAAATTCACGGGCCTATGTGGCGCGTTTCAATTTTTCAGGGGCTGATCAGCAGAAAAAAGTTGGACAGCTGTCCGGCGGTGAGAGGAACAGGGTGCACTTGGCCCGCATGCTGAAAGAAGGGGCAAATGTAATCTTACTGGATGAGCCTACCAACGATCTTGATGTGAACACCCTGCGGGCTCTGGAAGAGGCACTTGAAAATTTCGGCGGTTGTGTGGTGGTTATCAGCCATGACCGTTGGTTCCTGGACAGGATAGCTACACATATACTAGCCTTTGAGGGTGACAGCAGAGTGGTCTGGTTTGAAGGCAATTACTCAGAGTATGAAGCAGACCGGAAAAAACGACTTGGAGATGCTGCAGAATTGCCGCACAGGATAAAATACCGCCAGTTGACCCGTGCCTGAAAGTTAATTACAAGGAATATATTTTTTACCCTTGCCAATTATCTTTCAAATACTTACATTTACCATGACTTTATTGAACTAATAGCAAACATTAAATAACAATAATTATCAAACTGGAAACACTATAATGAAAAGAATCCTGGCCCTGGCAATATCAGCAATCCTCTTTGTTTTTCTTGGCTCTCAACTGGTCCCGGCAGCCCAGCAACAATTTCCTGGACTTGAACAACAGCATCCTCTTTTTAAAACTATCACCCCAAATGAAGCCAAAAATCTCATTGAGAAGCGTAAAGATCTGCTCCTTATAGATGTTCGCGGTCAGGACGAATTGGATGAAGGCTACATTGCCGGTTCAACCCTGATGCCTCTTTGGGACATTATCAAGGGTACCCAGCGCCCCCCTCAAAACAAACCTATTCTGTTAATATGTGCTGTTGGCGGCCGCTCCCTGGCACTGGGTCAGCTCATGTCGAAAAACGGCTGGAGTGAGGTCTATAACCTGAAAGGCGGGATCTCTGCCTGGAAAGAAGCAAAACTACCCTTGAAGTACTGATTTGAAAAGAACCGAATTTTAAAAATTAGATCATTGTGCAGTGTTGGATGAACTGTTCAACATTATCCCGCACACCCCTCCAATCCCCTCTTTTTATTGCCTGCTCACCAAAAAGGGAAATACCAACTCCCAGAGCAGTCGCTCCGGCCTGCAGGTGTTCCCGTCCATTTTCCATTGTCACACCGCCAACTGCCACTAAAGGTATATGGTCAAAAGGGCCCCGGAGTTCCCTTATATAGATCGGTCCCCCAAGAGCCCGGCATGGAAAAACCTTGACCATTGCGGCACCAGCCTTCCAGGCCATATATACTTCTGTCGGGGTCAGGGCTCCGGCAATAACAGGAATATCTTTATTTTGGCCAAACTCTATAACTTCAGGATCTGCATTCGGGGTGACAAAAAACATGGCACCGGCTGCATACGCTTTGCGGGCTTCGATGATGTTGCGGATTGTTCCCATGCCCAGGTATTTTCCGGCTGGAACATTTTCTCTATTTTCTGCAATTATTTCTTCAGCGCCGGCCGTGTTCATGGTTACTTCAACGGCCTGCAAGCCACTTGAAAAAGAGGCCTGTAAAAGGGGGGTAAACTCTTCAGCAGAAACACCCCTGAGAATACCTATTATTGGAACTTCCAACTTCATAGGTTCTGCTCCCCTGAACGTATTACCTGCGTCGTACTTCAATCACTCCATCTATCTGTCGTAAATGGTGCAGCACACGATTGAGATGATCAATGTTTTCCACTTCAAGCACTATTGAACTGGTGGACAGGTTGTCTTCACTGGTTTTGGCTTCCAGCTCAGCGATATTAGCATCATCCATGCTAATGGCATTGCTGATTGCAGCGAGCATACCCTTCTTGTTCTGGGTAACAAGATAGATCTGGGCCCGATGCACTGTCTTCGCATCGGCAGACCAGCTCACCTCTATCCTTCTCTGGGGGTCTGTTGCGAGGAGATTATGACAATTGGCCTTGTGAATGGAAATTCCTCGACCAGTGGTTATGAAGCCCATGATAGGGTCTCCCGGTACAGGCAGACAACACTGGCTTATTTTCACCAGCATATCATCAACACCTTCAATTACAATACCCTCGCTTCTGGGCTTTTCATGCTTGTGCGCAGGAGGTGCAACGCTCAACAGTTCCAGCTCTTCAGCTTTTTCAGCCTCCTCGGTTCTCATATCCTCGGGTTGCAGCACCTTAATGACATTCTGTATGGATATGGCACCGGAACCGATCTTGCCAAGCAGGTCTTCCAGGGAATTACAGCGCATTGCCTTGAGGATCTGCCTCATGTGGCCTGTCTTGATTATTTTCTTTAGTGATGTGTCATGCTTACGCAGCTCCCTTTCACTGATCTCACGCCCGACATTCATTGCCTTTTCTTTTTCTTCTCTGCGCAGCCAGTGACGAATGCGGGATTTTGCCCTGCTTGTCCGTACCAGGGACAACCAGTCCCTGCGGGGTTTCTGTTTGGGCGAGGTGACAATTTCAACCACATCACCGTTTTGCAGCTTGTATTTCAAGGGAACTATTTTCCCATTCACCTTAGCGCCTATACAGTTATTACCTACCTCTGTATGGATGATATAGGCAAAGTCAAGCGGTGTGCTGCCCTGCGGGAACTCCTTCACCTCACCATTGGGGGTCAAGGCATACACATCCGGTTCAAAGAGTTCACCCCTGACTGAATCAAGAAATTCCTTCGGGTCCTTGAGTTCCTGCAACCACTGCACCAGCTGCTTCAACCCCTTAAATACTTTGGCATCCTCTTTATTGATGGCCTGGCCTTCTTTGTAAGCCCAGTGAGCGGCAACACCTTCCTGAGCAATCCTGTCCATTTCCCTTGTACGGATCTGTACTTCCATGAACTCACCGTAAGGCCCTATAACTGTTGTATGCATGGACTGGTAGTTATTGGCCTTGGGGGTGCTGATAAAATCCTTTATCCTGCCTGGCACCGGAGGCCAATTCGCATGCACAACACCAAGGGTTTCGTAACATTCTGTGACAGTATCAACAATGATCCTGAAGGCAACCTTGTCATAGACCTTTTCAAGCGGGATGTTCTGGGCGATGATTTTCTTGTAAATTGAATATAGATGCTTTGGCCGGCCAATAATCTCGCATTTATTCAGATCTATTTCGGCAAGTTTGTTATGCAGGATATTTATTACTTCCTTGACATAATTTTCCCGGTCAGCTGTTGAGCTTTCTATCCTGGCAGTCAGGTCAGTATACTCGTCAGGAAAAAGAAACTTGAAAGCAAGATCCTCAAGTTCCCTTTTCATCCAGTCAATTCCGAGGCGACTGGCTAAGGGTGCATACAGCTCCAGTGTCTCCTGAGCCAATTCTTTCTGACGCTCCTTATCATCAAGAATATAGGAACGCATATCATGGAGCCGGTCGGCAAGCCTAACAAGTAAAACCCTGAGGTCAGAGGCCATTGCCAGGAGCAGTTTTCTTACGTTTTCTGCCTGATAAGTCAGCTTGCTGTTGAATTGTACATTGGTGATCTTGGTGGTACCACGTACTATATTAGCAACATCCCTGCCAAAATCTTCTTCAAGCTGCTTGACGGTGAGCGCTGGATCCTGTTTCAGCACACCGTGGAGTAAACCTGAAATCACTGTCTGCAGGTCGAGCTTCATAACCAACAGAATCTCTGTTACTGAAAGCAGGTGATTAATATACGGCTCTCCGGAAGTTGGATGCGCCTGATCTGCATGCGTCTTTTCGGCGAAGATGTAAGCCTTTTCCAAGGGTTCAAGATCCACGTCAAGTAGATAGCCTTGGGCAAGCTCTTTTATACTGTTAAAGCTGGACATTACGCTGGATAGGTTTCAGGTTTTTTATATAAAATGAAGCATATGAATTATTTTGTACGCGGACTTCGGGTTGCTGCCATCTCACTGCCAATAGAGTTGACAACTTCTCCCGCTGTTTTATCAAGGGGCAGGCTCTGGGTGTTGCCATCGACTCTGGTGCGAATCTCCACCTCTCCTTCCTTGGCAAAACGCTTACCAATGGTTATGCGAAAGGGTATACCGATAAGATCGGCATCTTTAAACTTGCTGCCG
>CP070776.1:1138629-1144503 GCA_020346205.1 Deltaproteobacteria bacterium | reverse complement strand
CTACAATAAACTGCAGCGGTCCTCCGAAATCTTCTTCCCCCAACCTGTAATCAGGAAGAACTGCTATGCCCCCTGAAATCTCGAAAGAAATTCTTTTGTTCCTGTCAGTAAATGAAATTCCCGGTGCCAGAGTACCTATAAAACCTGCATCCCCTTCACCATCCAACATGCCCCCGCTTACTATGAGCCGTGTTTCAAGATCGATTACTGAACTAAGATGCCAGTTCCAGGGCAGGTTGAATATGCCAAACACATCATAACGGTGCAGATCAGTTTTTTTATCCGCTGCTTTATTTGTTCCATAGCGGACTCCCAGTGCATACATGCTCATATTTTCTGCCAGGCAGGTCCCGGCAAAAACAAGACTGAATAAAACAACTAAAAGCAATCCTCTAGGATTGGTCATGTCCTATCCCTGCATCAAATGCTCAAGCCTTTTCTGACAATACTCTCCTGACAGTCCTGATCAAATTCTCAATTATGATCGGTTTTTCAAGATACTCGGCTATTCCCATGGCATATGCCTTCTCCTTGTGGATCAACTCGCTGTAACCGGTGCATAGTATTATGGGAATATCGGTCCTGATCTCAATTATTTTTTTTGCCAGTTCGGTGCCGGTCATATATGGCATGGTCATATCGGTGATCACTATATCGTACTGGTCAGGGTGCAACTGAAAATCCTGATATGCCTGAACAGCATTGGTGAACGGCGTTACCTTGTAGCCAAATTTCTCCAGGGCATCTTTTGTAAATGCGACTATATTCATCTCATCATCAACCAGCATGACTCTCTCATCCCCACCCTCGAGTGGTTCTTTTTCCTCCTCCGGTATGGATGCTGTTTTTTCAGTCATTATTTTCGGCAAGTATACATGAAAAGTGGCCCCTTCACCAGGTTCACTGTACAGGGTAACCGTACCGTTATGGCTCTTGACAATGCCATGAACCACGGCCAGGCCAAGACCGGTTCCCTCTCCTGGTTGCTTGGTAGTAAAATAGGGCTCAAATATTTTATTTTTCGTTTCTTCATCCATTCCGTGTCCAGTATCACTTACCTCAAGTAATAAATATTGCCCCTCAGATACTTCCACCCCCGATAAATCTCCGTCGGTCAGTTCAACATCCCTTAATGATACCCCCAGTACTCCACCCGTTTCCCGCATGGCATGATATGCATTTGTGCAGAGATTCATAAGAATCTGATGGATCTGCGTGGGGTCAGCCATGATAATACCCTGGGACTTGATATTCGTTTTAATATCTATAGTAGTGGGAATAGACGACCTAAGCATCTTCAGAGTTTCCTTGACAATGGATGAGATCTGCAGGGGTATCTTCTTTTGTTCAGCCCCGCGGCTGAAGGTAAGTATCTGTTTAACAAGAGCTCCAGCCCTGAAAGCAGCATTTAGAGAACCATCTATATAGCCGGACGCCTTAACATCACCCTTGACATACGTTTTCAACAACTCCGTGTACCCGACTATGGCAGCTAGAATGTTGTTAAAATCATGGGCAATTCCTCCTGCCAGGGTGCCAAGCGCTTCCATTTTCTGCGCCTGAAAAAGCTCTTCCTCTAGTTTTTTCCGCTCGGAAATATCACGAACAACCCCCAGGACCATACCCTGTCCACCTATTGTTGTATTTTTTAAAGTCACTTCTACCCAGAATAGGTCGCCGTTCTTCCTGCGAGCCAGCCATTCAAAAAGCTGGGGACCTTCATTAATCGTTTTTTCGAGTATAACAATCGCTTCTTTTTGACTATAGGGAACTTCTCCTGAACTTAAATCTCCTGCCGTTAGATACAAAGCTTCTTCCCAGCTGTAACCGTACATATCGAGCATGGTCTGATTGACCTCAATGACTTTTCCAGTTGCAGAGTCATAAATAATGATGGCTTCATTTACAGCATTAAAAATTTCCCGAAAGCGTCCCTCGCTTTCCTGTAATGCCTGCTCCCGCTCTCTGACCGCGGCTGACATGCGGTGGAAGCTTTCTCCCAACTCTTTTTCTTCAAGATAGCTTGGTTTTTCCAGGGAGAAATCATAGTTGCCGTCAGCAATCACTTTGGCCCGGGCAGCAAATTCTGACAGGGGTTTGGAAAAACTGCGTGCTTTTACCAGGGTAAAAAATATTGCCAGCAAGATTGCACCCAGAACCCCGATCAGGAAAAATGTCGCTGTGTGGACAATATGCCGATACGCATCATCCTTTGTCTGGGAGACCAGAACCAGCCAACCGGGACCCGGTATTAGTGAAACACTGCCGATAAAATCAACATTATCAAATGAGTACTGGAACGTCCCCTCATTACCCCGGAACCCCTCCTGCACAGGCAGTAAATGGCTGATGCTAACCTGGCGGGCTGCAATGAGCGGATCCGGGTGCACAATAATTGCTCCGCTGCGATCAACAATGGTGGTCATCATTGTGGATTCAACATTGACTTTTTGCACAAAACTCGCAAGAAGCTCTATGCTGCAATTCCCTACCAGAACCCTGTCATCCACTGCTATACCAAGCGCCAATGACATCCTGCCTGAGATCAACGATAAAAAAGTATCAGACCAGTTAGGCTGACCTGTCTGCCTGACCTTATTATAAAATTCTTTGTGAGCCAGATTGATGCCGATGATGTCTCTTCTTAAACCCTGTTTACCGGGTGGCAACCCTACATTCCTGACAATACCCTTATCATCTAATATATATATGGATTCAAAGAGATCAGATCCCTTTACATGCATATCAAGCAGATATTGGATTTCGTCCTCTGTATAATCCTGATTGGCTTGGATTATGGCACTTATATTTTGCATGACCACATATGGTTCACGCAAAAAAACCTCCACCTGACCACTCATTGCCCTCGCCAACATCAAGTTCTTATCTTTTGTTTCCTCGATGTTGTCTACTGCAAGATGGTTCAGAACAAAAAATGACACAACTAAAAGCGGTATTATTGCCGCAAAGGCAAAGGTAAGGGCAAGAGTATGTTTGAGAGGCTTTAATCCCATAACTTTATTGATGGAGGGATATCCCTATCCCATTGACTAGAAATGCAGTAAGGGTTCACTGAACTGCTACAAAATCTCCATTCTGGACTACTGATAGAAAAGTCTCCCTGTCAGCATCTCCATATTTATTGATAGTTATAGGCCCCTGGACGCCAAAATATTTTGTAATTTCCTGCATGGTTTCCTTGGCTAGTTTTCCTTGTTTTTGCTTTTTAAAAGCCTCAAGGACAATATTGACAGCATCATATGAATTCACCGAAGCAAATCCTGGTTCATTGCCAAACCTTTTTATATACTCCTCGCGGAATTTTAGATAATCCGGGTCGGTACTGTTGCGGTTAAAAAATTGTGAAACGATGACGCCTTCCACTGCGGCTCCTCCCATTTCAAGCAATTTTTCAGTAGCTGCCCATTCCGAGGCTGCTATTGTGGTATTTCTTCCTATCTTATTAACCTGTTGGCAGAGCATAGCTGTATCAAGGGCGCTGGCAGCAATGACCAAAGCATTGACATCTGGCAACATGACCTGGGTTATTATATCAAAAAATTGCACATCGGGACCGGAATGAAACGTTTCGGCTCTAACTATACTCCCACCCGATTTTTCAAATTCTTGGCGAAAATCTTCCAACCAGCTTTCTGTGTATGCCTTGTTTCTTAAATCGTACACTACTGCAACTTTTTTAAATCCCAGCGTATGATATAAATGTCGTGCCATTTTAGTGGCGTAACTCTTGGTTGTATTACTTACCCTGAAAAAATAATCATCTTTATCACTCAGGTATGTCGTGGTGGTCGTAGGGCTCATCATGACAACTTTATTATCATTAACAATCGGTACAGTCCGCACGGACATGGAACTTGTCATATGACCAATAACCGCAATAACCCCCTGGTCGATCATATCCTTTACTGCTTTTTCAGCTGTCTTGCTTTCCTGCTTATCGTCCTTAACAACCAACTTGATTTTTTTGCCGTTCACTCCTCCTGCGCTGTTGATGTTTTCCACAGCGAGAATCGCTCCGTTCCTGCCGCTGATTCCGAGATCAGCCACCCTCCCGGATAAACCTCCTACGTATCCAAGAAGAACTGGAGGTTCCTGGGTGCAGGAAGTTATTGATAATATTGTAAGAAGACAACTGAAAAGGAAACCGGGCCCCAAAACCAGCCAATAACCTGATATTCTTAATCTGTTCATATGTCCTCCCTGCATTTCTGCAGCACAGAAAGCAAAAAAATCTCCTCAGGGAATGTTACCTGCGAAGACTTTAAAGGAAAATTATTTGCCTAACCTCATGCCTGAGAATGTACTCCAGATTCATGGGAATGTACTCCAGTTGAGGTTGATTATTTCTTTTTATATTACACCCTATTGCAAATAAACAACAGGGATAGTTTTTGATACTTGTACAATCATTGACCCATATCAGTTCTGCTGGGCAAATTATATTTTCGCAAATTGTTTTTTTGTCTTTTTTCATGTAAGTATAAATACCCATCTTAATTAAAAGCAATTTTTAGGTTGTAAATTGCATTGAATTGAAGGTAGAAAATGCAATGCTGGTTTTTAAATCTGCTAATTGAGGGCAACTTTCGTATGAACTTTTCAACCATGAGAGGAGGGAAAATGAAACGCGTATTGAATGGTATTATCTGGGGACTCATTGCTGTAATGATTGTTTCAACCAATGCCTGGAGTTTTGGGCGCAAGACAATTGTCAAAGTGGGCATCAATGCACCTATTACAGGTGATATTCCTAAGGTTGGCGAGGGCACGAAATATGCGGCCCAAATGTGGCTGGAAGATATCAAGAAAGCCGGCGGCATTGAAGTGGGCGGCAAAAAATATCCAGTGGAACTGGTCATTGAGGATAACGAGGCCAAAGCAGAATCAGCTGTTAAGGCCAACACAAAGATGATCACAGAGGACGAAGTGCTGGTCATTGTCGGGCCTCAGTCATCCAAGCAGGCAGTTCCTGCCGGTGATGTGGCAAACAACTATGAGACCCCGATGATCACACCATGGTCCACCAATCCCGATTCAACCAAGGACCGTCCTTTTGTTTTCCGTGGGTGCTTCCTTGATCCTTTCCAGGGACCGGTTCTGGCCAATTTTATCACCGAGGAATTCGGTTTTAAGAAAGCCGCTGTCCTTTATGACGTTGCCAGTGACTATCCCAAAGGACTTGCAGAATTCTTTAAACAAGCCTGGGAAAAGATACATGGAGCAGGTTCCGTGGTTGCCTTTGAAAGCTTTACGACCAAGGACACCGATTTCAGTTCACAGTTAAGCAAGATCAACAAGTCCGGGGCCCAGGTGCTTTTCACACCCCAGTACTATAACGAGGTGGCCCTGATCGTACAGCAGGCCCACGAGCTTGGCTGGACTGGCCCCATTGTGGGCAGTGATTCCTGGGGTTCTGCCGAGACTGTAACCCTATGCGGCAAGGACTGCTACGGCCTGTTCTTCTCCACCCATTACGCCGCTGCAGGGGCCCAGGGAGCTACCAAGGAATTTATCGAGCGCTATGAAAAAACATATGGTTACACGCCTGATGATGTAGCGGCTCTGACATGGGATTCGCTCCGCCTGGTTCAGACCGCTATAGAAAATTCCGGCAAGATCACCGGCAAGATAAAGAAAGACCGCAAGTCAGTGCGCGATGCTCTCGCCCAGATCAAAAACTTCAAGGGCATCACCGGTGATATGACCTTTACGGAAGAGGGAGATCCAATCAAGTGCGCTGTTATTGTCAGGATCAGCGACAAAGGAGAATACGAATTTTTTAAATCCGTCTGCCCGAACTAGTTTCATTAACTTTTTCTTTGCTTGCCCAAAAGAAAAAGTTACAAAAAGAAA
>CP070776.1:1130422-1138529 GCA_020346205.1 Deltaproteobacteria bacterium | reverse complement strand
GAATACAGCTCCTTCAATGGAGTTTTCCACAGGCACAACGCCGAAGGAAGTACGGCCCCGTTCAACCTCAGAGAAGATATCCTCTATGGATTCAATGGGTTCGTAGTCAGCAGAATGCCCGAAGTATTTAACTCCTGCCAGATGCGTGTAGGTCGCTTCCGGGCCGAGGAAGGAAACTACAGGCCTTTTCTGGGACAGGCGGCAGGTTGTTATAATCTCGTGAAAGATGGAACGTAGGGCCTGCTCAGGGAACTCGTCCTGGTTGTTTTCCAGCAGGCGGGCGTATATCTGCCTCTCCCGCAAGGGATCATACTTGGCCCGCTTGTCCTTTGACTTGATGCGGCCAATATCCTGGGCATGCTTGACCCTCTGTTTCAGGAGTTCAAGAAACTTATTGTCAATTGCATCTATCTTTTTTCTGATTTTATCAAGTTCAGCTTTGTTATCAGCTTTTTTTGCACTTTTCATCTCTGACCTGCTTCCTTTGTATGTTGCATCATATTTAATCTCTGAAAACATGAGAACTTAAAGCATCTCATACCAGAAGAAAAGAAAAAAGGAACTATGGCAGTAAAAAGGTTGCCTTGCCAGCTCGGTTACTGCTACAATTGCGCCACTTTTGATGACAATAATTTAATATATAATAATTGAGGATTTTTTATGAGCAAACAGAAGGTCAGCAAGACTTATGAGGAAATTAACGCCAGGATAAAAGCTGGCGAGGCAGTAGTAGTGACAGCTGAGGAGATGGTAGATATCGTAAGCAAGGAAGGCCCTGAAAAGGCTGCGAGCAGGGTAGATGTGGTTACTACCGGGACCTTTTCTCCCATGTGCTCTTCAGGCGCTTTCATTAATTTCGGGCACACAACACCAACCCTGAAAGCCTCAAAAGTGCTGCTCAATACCGTACCTGCATATGCAGGACTTGCTGCTGTTGATATTTACCTGGGAGCCACCGAACCAACCGAGGATGATCCGCTTAACAAGGTATTTCCCGGAGAGTTTCGTTACGGCGGCGGACATGTTATCGAGGACCTGGTTGCCGGCAGGAAGGTAGCTCTTGAAGCTATAGCATATGGTACTGACTGCTATCCGGCCAAGAAAATATCCAAGGAGATAACCTTGGAAGAACTTCCCTTTGCCCTGCTGACCAATCCAAGGAATGCCTACCAGAACTATAACTGTGCTCTAAATCTGTCCGATAAAACTATTTATACCTACATGGGAACTTTGAAACCCAATGCCAAGAATGCCAATTACTGCAGTGCAGGAGAGTTGTCGCCTTTGCTGAATGATCCTTTATATAAAACCATTGGACTGGGTACAAAAATATTTCTTGGCGGCGGTGTCGGTTTCGTGACCTGGCATGGTACCCAGCATAATCCCAATGTCAAGCGGACAGATGGAGGGGCGCCCATGCGACCTGCAGGTACGCTGATGGTGCAGGGAGATATGAAGCAGATGTCTTCGAAATGGCTGAAAGGCATCAGTATGCTGGGATACGGAACCACACTGGCAGTTGGGCTGGGTGTCCCCATACCTATATTAAATGCTGAGATGGCAGCTTATACCGGGGTATCAAATAACGAGCTTTTCACCCAGGTTGTGGATTATGCTTATGATTACCCGAACAGGGTTGCCAGGAATTATGGGGAAGTAAGTTACGGCCAGTTGATGAGCGGTGAAATAGAGGTGAACGGAAAGCCTGTACAGACAGCACCCCTGTCAAGTTATATCAAGGCCAGGGAGATAGCCGAAACGCTTAAGAAATGGATACTGGACAACAAGTTCACGGTGAATGAGCCGCTGCATATGTTTCCCACCGCTGATAAGAAAAAAAATACTGAGTAAAGATATACATTAATTTAGAAGGTACACAATTGTCTGTTGCCCTTGCGGATAAAAAAAAGGAACTTGAAGCAATAATAGGTCGGCAAAAGCGTGCGGCCGTTGCCTGTTCCGGTGGTGTTGACAGTACCTTGCTGTTGAAAATCACCCATGATGTACTGGGCCATGAAAATACTATGGCAGTTTTTGCCGATACACCCTTATTGCCACCGGGTGAAGCTAAATTTGCCCAGGAAGTTATAGGTCTTGTGGGCAGCCGCCTGCTCACAGTTAAACTCAATCCCCTTGTCTGGCCTGAATTTACAGAAAATCCTCAGGAAAGATGCTACCTCTGTAAAAAGAAAATCTACCAGACTTTTCTGGAAAAACTGGATGAACATCAATTTAGTATACTGATGGATGGAACCAACCTGGATGATTTGAGTGATTACCGACCCGGCCTTAAGGCGCTTGGTGAACTGAATATAAAAACACCCCTGGCAGATGTCGAGCTGTCAAAAAACGAGATCCGCCAGCTTAGTAAAAGTCTGAACCTGCCGAACTGGGATAAGCATTCTTCATCGTGCCTTGCAACCCGGGTTGCTACCGGTCAGCAAATCAGTGAAGAAAAACTTGAGCTCATAAGGAATTGCGAAAATTTTCTCCAGTCCCATGATTTTTGGGGCTGCCGAGTAAGAATTGCTGAGGATTCAGCCATTATAGAGCTTCAGGAGAAGGATATAGAGCGTTTTGCCAAGAGTGAGACAAGGCTAGCTGTTCTGGAAAAGTTTAATGATTTCAATATAGAGAAGGTTTTTCTTAATGTATGTGGCCGTAAATGAATTTGTTCTTTATTCGTCTAATCTGCTTGGAGAACACCCTTTAATCAACAAATGTTTTTTTTAGCTTTTTTGAAAAAGTCCATTTTTTTTAGGTATAGAGGCAATTTTTTGTTTGACAATCAAGTTATAGTTCGTTAAATCGCCATATGAATTTGTAGTATTGTAAGCCACTAACAACAAGGGAACTTGTATAATAATCCAATAATCAAACGAAGGAGGAGAAAGGGGCATGAATAAAAGTGATTTAGTAGAAAGCATGGCTAAAGCCGCAGGAATCAGCAAAGCTGCAGCAGAGAAAGGTTTGAATGGTATGTTGGACGCGGTCACCAAGGCACTGAAAAAAGGTGACAAAGTGACACTGGTTGGTTTCGGTACTTTTTCTGTTGCTAAGAGAGCTGCTAGGCAAGGCCGTAATCCTCAGACCGGCAAGATGATCAAAATCGCTGCCAAGAAAGTTGCCAAGTTCAAAGCCGGCAGCAAGCTTGCTGATGCTGTAAAGTAATCTGCTGAACTAAAATTTCGTACAATCCCGGCAGGTGTTATTCCGCAATGCGGAAACAGCACCTGCCGTTTTTTTTATTTTTTTTATAGAGAATATTCCTTTTTCAGGTCGGGACGTGGCGCAGTCTGGTAGCGCGCATGCTTCGGGAGCATGAAGTCGGAGGTTCAAATCCTCTCGTCCCGACCATCGATAAACAAGAGACTAGCTGGATAAAGCAGGTCCCTTTCTTATTTCCTTGTATGAGGTTAAATCGAAGAAGGGGCGGAGAGGATTGACAGGCGAGGGTGCAAACCCAGGAGGTTCATGTCAATCATCAGTCGTTTTGTTGACTGATAATCCTCTCGTCCCGACCATCTTCTTTAATCTCAGTTACCTCACAACCGAGTTTTCCTTCCTGCAGAATGACTTCCAGGTCTTTGCCGAGTTTAACCTGTTTGGTGGTACGTATTAATTCTCCCGGTGGTTTTTCACTCGGGCCTGATCTGACCACCGCAAAACCGCGGCCCAGGATTCCCAGGGGGCTTACAGCATCAAGAAGAGTTGTTGCAGCTGTCAGTCTGTTTCTTTTTTTCTCCAGATGCTGCACCATCAGGGACTGGAGACGCCTGGTAAGTTCTCTGGACCACTGTTTTTTGTAGACAAGTTGTTGGGCAGGACTGAGATTATGTAATCTACCAGTAAGTGATTCAAGTTTCATGTTGTACCTGTAGAGGAAACTCTTATAGCCATGCACGAGGGAAGAGTACACATTGTCCAGGTACATGAAGTTGTGGCTGATAAGCGAACGTGGATCTCCCACCAGGCTCTGCTGATAAGCCACCTGGTGACGCTTTTCCCCAATTTGCTGCAGAACGGTTTTGGCCAGTATATGCCTGAGCCGTTGTACATGTTCTGCAAGTATCTGCCTATTGGGGACAACTTCCTCAGCAGCAGCAGACGGAGTTGGGGCTCGCTGATCAGCGACAAAGTCGGCAATGGTAAAGTCAATTTCGTGCCCAATGGCGGAAACCACCGGGATGCTGGACTCATAGATAGCCCTTGCAACGCTCTCTTCGTTAAATGGCCAGAGGTCCTCTATGGAGCCTCCTCCACGGCACAAGACTATCACATCGGAACGCTTGCGCTGGTTGAGCGTTGTAATTGCTTCACATATCTCAGGTGCAGCCTCTTTCCCCTGGACCCTGACAGGAAAGATTTCAATGGCCTGAGATGGAAATCGATTCAGTGAGACTTTAAGGAAATCATATAAAGCAGCACCCTCAGGAGAGGTTACTAGAGCCACCCGTGATGGAAACTCTGGTATTTCCTTTTTGTGCTCCTGATCAAAAAGGCCCTCCTCGGCAAGTTTCAGTTTGAGGTTTTCAAAGGCAATCTGCAGTTCACCGGTACCCAGTCGCTCGACATAATCAATAATCAACTGGTATTCGCCCCTGGGTTCATAGACCGAGATGCGCCCCCGGCAAATTACCTGCTGGTTGTCAACCGGCAGTTCCCTGAGATATTTTTGCTGCGGTTTAAAGAGTACGGCTCTCAACTGTGAATCTTCATCCTTGAGGGTAAAGTAGATGTGCCCAGAGTAGGGCTGCCGCAGGTTGGAAATCTCTCCACTGACTGTAACAAAGGGAAATTCGGTCTCCAGGATGCCGCGTATGGACCTGGTCAATTCTGTGACTGTCAGGATTCTCGGGGTTGGTAAATTGAGCATTGGCGTGAAGTACCTGCGGTTATTTTTTTCAGACTTGCTTTAATTGAATTTATTTATGTTGGCAAAAATATAAAAACTTATTGTAACCTTTAAATAATGTGTCATAAAATGATTTTTTCTCATTTAAGAAGAATCTTGTGAAAAGGCGGATGCTTTTTTTAGCAGTCAATATTATAGTAGTCGCCTTTGACCCGGCAGGAGAACTTTCAGATTGTTGTCTGGCATAAAGGTTTTTACAATAAATTGACAATTAGGATAGATCGATAATTATTAAATTGGCTTGAGAAGAAACACGGTGCCAATTAGGATTTAAACAGGGAAACATAATGAGCACACAGAGTTTATTCAGCAAGAAGAATATCCAGTCACAACAGCTTGATAAACGCAGGGGACTTATGGAGGAATTAAACCTTCCCCCTGCATTGATAGCCTTTGTTAGAAAAAATTCCAGGAACCTGCAGATAGGCCTGATAAGCGTGGTTGTTCTGGTGCTGGGCTGGATTTTTTACGATTATTACACCGAAATGCAGGAGAAAAAAGGAACTTCACTCCTGGCTTCAGGACTGCAGATAGAAGCTCCTGAGGAGCGGGTAGTTGTACTTGAAAATGTTATCAAGGATTATGGCAGGACCGATGCAGCCCGCTGGTCCAAGCTTGAACTGGCGCATCTGGATTACGGGGAAGGAAGGTTTGAGGCAGCAGCAGTAAAATATAAGGAAATACTAGATACACTTCCTGCAGGCAATTCCCTGGAACCACTGGCCAGGCTGAACCTGGGACAAAGTTATGAACAGGCAGGTCAATATGATCAGGCTATTGTTCAGTATAACCTTTTGAAAAAGTCCTTAGGCTTTAGCAATCAGGCCTTTTTAGGTCTCGGCAGGATGTATATGGCTAAGGAAGATCCGGTGCAGGCCCGCAAGGTTTATGAGGAGCTTTTAAGCAGCCTGGATGAAACAGCTGATCCAGCTCTAAAGTCACAGGTAGAGGCAAAGCTCGCCTCTATAGATAGTGATAATCCTGTTATCTCTACCCAACTTGAAGAAAATAAGGAGTAGCTGCTCTCTTCCATATGCAGATTATCCGTCCATTGGCTGATATGACCCACTGGTCCAGGGAAGTTATTACCGCCGGCAAATCCATAGCCCTGGTCCCGACCATGGGCTATTTCCATGAAGGCCACTTGAGTCTTATGCGGCAGGCCCGCCGCCTGGCTGACCATACTGTTGTCAGCCTTTTTGTCAATTCCCTCCAGTTCGGGCCAAGTGAAGATCTCAGCATATATCCCCGTGATTTGGAGAGGGATTCACGTATGGCCGAAAACGAAAAAGTTGATATTCTTTTCGTACCGTCTGACCGGGACATGTATTCACCTGATTTTAATGCCCGGGTCAGGGTTGATGGCATAACAGATACGCTGTGCGGCAGACAGAGGCCGGGGCATTTTGAGGGCGTGACCACCGTGGTTGCGAAACTGTTCAATATCATCAAGCCTCATTACGCGATTTTTGGCCAGAAGGATTTTCAGCAGCTAAGTGTCATCAGCAAGATGGTAAGGGACCTGAACTGGGATATTGATATTGTCTGGCATCCCATAGTACGGGAAGATGACGGGTTGGCTATGAGTTCTCGCAATACATACCTTTCGGGCGAGGAACGGAGTAAGGCCCTTTGCCTCTATAATGCAATCCAGCATGCTAAAACCAGATTTGCTGACGGAGTTAAGGATGCGGGACAATTAAAGTCTGAGGTCAGTGATATTATTTTAGCCAATAGCGGGGTTAGTATTGACTATATCTCTGTAGTTGATAAAAATACCCTATCTGATAAGGAAGAAATTGATTCACAGAGCGTTCTTGCCCTGGCCGTCAAAGTTGGCGGAACCAGGTTAATAGATAATTGTTTTATGGGAACAGACCCTGAAACCAGCAACTGACAGTGGTGAACTACGATGCAACGGCACATGTTAAAATCTAAGCTACACCGGGCGACCATAACAGAAGCAGACCTGAACTATGAAGGCAGCCTGACAATAGATAAGGACCTTTTAGACGCAGTGGACCTGCACCCCTATGAACGGGTCATGGTATATAACATAAATAACGGAGAAAGGTTTGACACCTATGCCATTGAAGGGCAACCAGGTTCAGGGGTGATCGGTTTAAACGGAGCTGCAGCCCGCAAGGGTCTGATCGGAGACCAGATTATCATTGTCAGCTATGCATTCTTTTCAGAAGAGGAATTAAGTACGTACAGCCCGAAGATCGTACTCTTGAACAAATCCAACAAGATAAAAAAGTGGCTGCGCAAGTAAGTAGAATAAACCTGTTAATATTGTCTATCATGGGAAAAACAAGTAACTCAGCAAGGAGAATATAAAATGCCGGGCTTTGAAGTATTTGGTGACAAAGAAAAGCAGGAGATCATGGATGTACTGGAAACCGGTGTGTTGTTTCGCTATGAGTTCGGCGAACAGCGCAACGGTATATACAAGGTACGCACCTTTGAGGAGAATTTTGCCAAGTATACCGGATCTGGGTATGCCCAGGCCGTGACTTCGGGGACCGTAGCCCTGAAAGTTGCACTGGCAGTTCTCGGTGTCGGGCCGGGCGATGAAGTAATCACCCAGGGGTTCACCTTTGTGGCGACCTGGGAGGCTATTTTCGATATAGGAGCCACACCTGTTTTTACAGAAGTTGATACCACACTCAACATGGATCCTGCAGACCTGGAGAAAAAGATAACCGAAAAGACAAAAGCCATAATCCCTGTGCATATGCTTGGCTCAGGAGCCAGGATAGACGAAATCATGGCCATTGCTGATAAGCACAATATCCCGGTGATCGAGGATACGGCCCAGGCTGCCGGGGGAACCTGGCGGGGCAAGCATCTGGGTACGTTCGGCAAATGCGGCACCTTTTCGTTTGATGCAGTCAAAACAATGACCACCGGCGAGGGAGGTATGGTCATAACCGATGATGAAAAGATCTGGCGCAACATGTCAGAATATCAGGATCACGGTCATGACCATGTGCCCAATCCCGGAGGCAGGGGTGGAGAAGGCAGGAGCTTTATAGGTTTTAATTATCGCATGATGGAACTCCAGGGCGCAATCGGTATAGCACAGCTGGCACAGCTGGATTACATAGTTGCCTCACAGAGAAAGAACAAGGCAGCCATGAGGCAATCAGTCAGCAAGCTGCCGGGAGTAACATTCAGGAGCCTGGTGGA
>CP070776.1:1125602-1130322 GCA_020346205.1 Deltaproteobacteria bacterium | reverse complement strand
AATTGATTCCTGCTCAAAACCGGGTTCAACCTGCATCATAGAACCGTCCCAGTGGATACGAGGTGCTTCTACAGCCTCCTGCACTGGAATACCGAAGTCAACAATGGCACTAAGGACCTGGGTGATTGCTGTACGTATCCTTTTACTGCCTCCACTGCCGATAACCATAACAACCTCATCATCCTTCAGCAGCAGGGAGGGCGACATCATGGAAGAAACTCGTTGGCCGGGTGGACTTGCATGAAATCCTTCTGGATGCAGATCATCTTCGCCCATCATATTGTTGAGCATAATGCCAGTGCCAGGAACAAAATAACCCGAGCCTTCACCATTGGAACAGGTCATGCTGGCAACATTACCTTCTGCATCAGCAACGCTGATATGGGTAGTTCCCCGTGAAAACTGCCGAATCATATCGCCTGATTTTTGCAAAGAAGATGCTGTGATGCCATTTTCCCGTAATTCTTCTACCTCGGTCATCAGTTTAGCTGTCTGCAGGGTATGAGCTGCGGAATGGTACTCGATGCCAGACATGTCCTGGGTTTCCAGGAGCGAAAGGGCCAAACCGATAAGCGAACCGCCCATTGAGGGAGGCGGGTTAGTAAGGAAAGTATAGTCTCTGAATCCAATTGCAAAGGGGGTGCGTTCAATGACCTTGTAAGATGCAAGATCTTCTGCAGTAAGTAATCCCTTGCCCTTGCGCATATCATAATCAATTGCTCTAGCCAGTTCTCCCCTGTAAAAACTATCGCCGCAATCATTCGGCAGCTTTGACAAAAAGTCAGCAATCTCAGGGTTTGTTATGTGATCACCCTGTTTGGCACATTTGCCATTAATGGTATAGAGAGTTCTGCCAACAGGTGAATGGGTAACAATTGGTTCTAAAAGATTAAGAAAATATCCCTGCCAGTCATTCAGTTCCAGGCCGTCTCTGGCCAAATGTATTGCCGGCTGCAGGATATCCTCAAGATCCAGCTTCCCGAGTCTTTTATGAACATGAAGGAAACCTTTCAGGTTGCCGGGTACTGCCACTGAACCGAGGCCAATATTGAAATCCTGGTCAGATCCTGGAAAATGTATGGTCACTGGAAAAAAATGTGGTTCAAGATCACTGTTATCTAGTCCCCTGCCTGGGGTATCGGTGAAAAAATCAAATAATATTTCTTCGCCTTGATTTGTCCGTGCCAGTAAAAAACCGCCGCCGCCAAGGCTGGTAAGGGTTTGTTCCGCTACTGCACCGGCAAAGCCAGCTCCAACAGCAGCGTCAAAAGCATTGCCACCTTTCTGAAGGATTTCTACAGCCGCGCGGCTTACCAGCGGATGGCCGGTTGCAACTATTGCTTTGTTAAATTTTTTCATTGCCAGAATTTAGGATGAAGTTCTTTAATTATTGCAGAAAAATCTTTCTGCTCATTGAATATCTTTCGTTGATCATCTGCACTGGTGCCGGAATCAATGATTTTCTGCAGATCTGAAAGATAGTGACTTGTTCCCAGCTTTTCCATACAGGGTGCTGCCTTGGCAAATATTTCTCCAGCTGCTTCCTGCAGGGATATCTTCTTTTGGAGCAGCGGATACACAAATCTGCCTGCAAGGCCGTAGCGTGCAGCCTGCCATTTATTACTTTTTAATACCTGCATATTTGGATTGAGATGTTTATCTGACTCAGTCAGTTCGGCAACCAATCCCTGGATAAGTGCTACAATGGCAAGAATTTCGGTGAAGCTTGACGGCAGGTCGCAGATGCGGATTTCGATAGTACCGAAATCAGGATGCGGTCGTATATCCCACCACAGGTCTCTTACACCGGTAATAATTCCTGTATTGGTGAGCAGTTTGACCATTTTAAGGTATTTATCCCAGCTTTCAAGCTGATCGGGCATCCCTGCCAGAGGCAAAGCCTCAAAGAGTTTGGCCCGATACGAGTAAAGGCCGGTATCGACTCCTTCGTAATAGGGAGATGAGCACGTTAAGGCAAGGAGTATGGGCAGGAAGAGTCGTATATTGTCACATACCCTTATGGCAGCTTCGTGATCGCTCATACCCACATGTACATGCAGCCCCTGGGTAATAAATCTTCTTCCTACAAGCTGTAAGTCATCCATGATACGGCTGTAACGTGGGTGGTCGGAAAGTTCCTGGTCCTTGTGTAGGGCAAAGGGATGCAAACTTGCTGCAAATAAAAGGCAACCATTTTTTTCTGCCAGAACTTCAGCCTGGCGGACAAGATGGGCCAAATTGTCTTTGACCTGGTCCATATTACTGCAGACCTCTGTATTAACCTCGATCATCGAGCGGATAAATTCCGGTTTAATGCGTTCCTGCAACTCACGTGGCACTATAGCTAGAATTTCAGGAGCCTTGGGTACCAGGTTTAAACTTTCCCTGTCAAGGATTTGGAACTCAATTTCTACACCTAGGGAAAAGGGCTGGCTGTCCTGAAATTCGATTGCGTGTTCCTGGTTCATTTTTCCTCCCTTTTGCTATGGATATCAGAGGAAATGACGGAGCTGGGATTCAACATGAAAATTTCTTTCTGCTGCAGGGTTTGCCAGGCAACCTGAGCCAAAAATGCTGCACCAATAGGCAAAACCCCCTCGTCAAAATCAAAATAAGGGCTGTGGGCCGGGGTATTGGGCAGGTTAGGGTAACCGGCTCCGAAACGTACCAAGCAGCCAGGCACTTTTTGGAGGAAGTAAGCAAAATCTTCACCCCCGAGGCTTGGATGCCTCTGTTTGACAACTCCTTCATGACCTACGACTTTCTTTGCTGCGATCCTTGCCAGACTGGCTGCAAGCGGGTGATTAATAACAGGAGGCAGTCCCTCGCGGAAATGTATGGTTGTTTTGGCGTTGTAAAGACCGTCCATGGCCCGGACCATGCGCTCAAGCCCGTCAATGATCTGGGACCTGATTTCAGGATGGGTGGCACGTATGGTTCCTTCAAGTACAGCCTCTTCAGCAATAACATTATAAGCAGAACCACCGCTGAAACGCCCCACGCTTACGACAGTTGGGTAGGAAGGGTTTATCTCCCGAGAAACCAGGGTTTGGATACTCATCACAAGGAGGCTTGCCACAACTATTGCATCAATTGTTTCATGGGGTCTTGCAGCATGGCCACCGCGGCCGCAGACCTTGATCACAAACTTATCTGTATAGGCACAGATGAGACCGGGTTCGGCTGCAATCTGGCCAACATTGAAATGCCTGTCTATATGACCGGCAAAAATTGCCTGTACACCGGCAAAAGCCCCATCATCAATCATGGAAAGGGCTCCGTCACCTGACTCTTCAGCAGGTTGGAATAACAGGACCACCTTGCCGGGAAGTTCTACCTGGCGCAACATGGCAGCAGCACCAAGCAGCATGGCGATATGACCGTCATGCCCGCAAGCATGCATCAACCCCGGAAGTTTTGAAGCAAAGGAAAGTCCGGTTTTTTCATCAACGGGCAGGGCATCGAGATCTGCGCGCAAGGCAACACAGTGCGTGTCAGAATCTTCTGGTGTGGAAGGGCCAATGGTTGCAACAACGCCTGTATGCAGACCTTCGGTACGGAAAGGAATGCCAAGTTCATGTAACTTTTCCCCAATATATCTCTGGGTGCGGTGTTCTTCGTTTGCGAGTTCAGGATACTGGTGGATAGTCCTGCGTATATCCTCCATCCACTCAATGAGTTTGGTATCTGGTTGAAACAGTGATTTTTCTTGATCTGGACTCGTCATAACCGTTTATACTTCTCCCTGCTTCATGGCGTGACCATTAGGTTTTTCTCAGGTATATAATGTGTAAACTTGGGTTAATCTAGCTTCCTGGGGGAAAATTTACAAGTGTTATGCAAAGGATTAGTGCTTGGGACGGAAGGGGTAGGCGAGTTAAGAAAACAACAAAGTAGTTAAGCAGATATAATGTCAAAACTAGAGACTCTCAACTTCGGTAGGGAAAAATTATGGTGGAAAAATTACATTAGTTTATTTCTTCTTTTTGCTCTTTTGAGTGATTTCTTCCACTGTAGCAATACAGCCCCAATGCATACCATCATCATCAATGAGCGGATTCCCTATCCATTCGAACTTTTTACCATTTTTCATCTCAATGATAAATTTTCTATTAGCAGCATTTTTATTTATTGAATTTTTGATGAAATCAAACCATTTTTCACCATTTTTCATGCTATGGATCATGAGTTCCACAGTATCTGAAAAGAGTACATCTGGGGGGTTGATCTTCTGTAACCCGAAGATTTTATTGAATTGCTTGTTCGAAAAATATACTTTCGGCTGTTCACCAGGATTAAACTGCTGAACTATACCTATACCATGGGAAGAAAAATCCAGGGTCTGGATCAGGAGATTTCTTAAGATATGCGATGTAGTAGTGTCATAGATCGAGCAGATCATGCCGTCAAATACATTTTCCTTGAGAATGGGGGTGAACCAGCCGCTGATAAATAGAGTCTTACCATTTGGCATTATTGTCCGAATGTTTTTATAAGATAACGGTTTTAGCTGTTCAAATGCCTCATTGTAAATTTTCGAAAATTCACTGATGTCCAGGTTGGGAATCTGTTTCCCAGCATCATAAGGGTTAGTGCCATTAATCTTACCCGTTGGTATGTCCGACATCCTGTTCATGTGTTTATTTGAATAGATAACATTATGGTCCTTGTCCATGACCAGGATACCTGTCTGCTGGTTCTCAACAATGGATTCGTAAAA
>CP070776.1:1116198-1125502 GCA_020346205.1 Deltaproteobacteria bacterium | reverse complement strand
AAATTACCCTTTGAAGTACCGAGTGACCCTGTTATCATGGCACGGATTAACAAGATAAGGGAGGAAGGCGGAAACCCCTTCATGGATTTCCAGCTGCCGCGCGCCATTCTTGCCCTGCGACAAGGGGTAGGCAGGCTCATGCGCACATCGACCGATAGAGGACTTCTGGCAGTACTTGATATACGACTGTTTACCAAACAGTATGGCAGGATGTTCCTCAAGAGTCTGCCCCCAAGTCCGCTGACAAGGAAAATTGCTGATGTGGTTTCCTTTTTTGATCAAAAAAAATGATAAAGTAGCTGTATATTAAGGAATGCACTGAGTGGAAAAAATTGACCTGTTGAACAGATTAAAACCTGAAATTGACATAGTCGATCAGGCAATGCAGACTGACCTGCAAAACCTTGCAGGTAAAGGATTGATCCCCGAAAGACTGATCGAGGTTCTTGAACATGCTCTTTTCAATGGCGGCAAAAGAATTCGGCCCCTGCTCTGTATTTTGACAGCAGGTCTCTGCGGCAATCAAAGCAAAGACATTTACCCTTTGTCCATTGCTTTTGAGTACCTGCACGTTGCCACTTTACTTCATGATGATGTTATTGATCATGCAGATACCCGGCGAGGGCGTCCTGCAGTCAATAAGCTCTTTGGGCTCACCCCGGCAATTCTAGCCGGAGACTTCCTCCATGCCCGCTCAATGTATCTGGTTGGAACCCTGGGAGGGAAACGGTGCCTGGAACTCATCTGCAGGGCAACTGAAGCCATGGTTGCTGGAGAATTTCTCCAGCTTGCAAATGCTCAGAACTTCAACCAGTCTGAAAAAGATTATTTTGCCGTTATTAATGGCAAGACGGCACTTTTCATCGGGGCTGTATGCGAAACCGGAGGTATTTTTGCCGGCGCCAGTGATAAGGAAATAGAAGCACTAAAAACCTATGGAGCAAACCTTGGCAAGGCCTTCCAGATACAGGATGACCTCCTTGATTACCTGGGTGACCCCTCTAAAACAGGTAAAACAGTTGGCAACGATTTCCTTGAAGGAAAAATGACGCTGCCGCTGATCTATGCCCTGAAAACATCAGAAAATTCTGAAAGGAATTATCTGCTCGAGCTTTTAAAGGGTGAAAAAGATGCGCGTAAAACTAAGCTTGAGGAAGCAAGAGATATCATTGGCAAAAGTGGTGGATTCGATTATGGACGCAAACTAGCTGAAGAACTTATTATTGCTGGCCTTAGCGGCCTTGATATCTTGAGTGCCAAACACAATGAACAGACTATAGCCATACTCACCGGGCTGGCCCACTATGTAATCCACAGGGACAAATAACATTTCCGTCACCAAAGGCAAATAAGCTTTTACTGTACATAACTGTTACTGATTCAATCACTTAATAAATGGCGACAAAAGGAAAGACCAAAAAGCCTGTTAAAAAAAAGAGAAAAAAGAAAAGCAGGAAGCAAAAGAGAAGTTTACTTATGATGCTGCGTCAATGGTTACTGCCCATATTCCTGCTTTTGCTTATCTGTTTCAGCCTCGCAGCCACATTTTATCTTATCTTTCTGCATACCCCTTCTACCCCTCTTTTCTAAAAAATTTAAGATAAAATTGAGTTTCCACTTGTGCAATGGTGCTGCAAAAAATACAATAAGGCACACGAAAGGCAGATCAGCACCTCTCAAACTGCCTGTTTAAACTCCCTGGCAAATTTCATATTGTTGATATGAAGATTGCTGACAGCAGAACATTTAATGCTTATTATAGTGCCATGTCTGTATACAAGCGCCAGGAAATCCCCAAACTTCTAGAAGAAATCAACCAGGGTGTTACATCGCAAGTCTATCTCCTATTCGGGGAACGTTATCTCTGCAGAAACGCTGCCCAAGAGTTAATCACCCACCTGCTCCCTGAAAAGGAGAGCCATGCCTCCAGCCTGCAACACATTGATGGCGATCAAGAGGATTTTAACAGAACTCTCAATCTCCTGAAGACATACAGCCTGTTTTCCGGTCGCAAAATCTTCTGGGTGACAGATACAAAGCTTTTCTATTCAAAAGGGGTAGCCAAAAACGTTTGGGAAAAAGCCAGTGAGAAAAATGAGCGCAATGAACCCGAACAGGCTCTGCGTTATCTTTTGCAGATGCTAAATCTTGCCGCAGTTTCTCCACAGGAAATGGCTGAAGAAGATATCTCCTCCATATCTGCGACACGCTGGAAAGCCCTTTTCGGCTTTACAAAGCCTCAGGGTAAACTGTCCTGGGCCCAGGAACTCATTGCTGACATGCCTGCAGATATTGCTGCTGCAAAAAGTGTAGATACCGATACTGCCACCCTGTATACCCAAGCTTTTGAGACAGGCATTCCCCAGGGTAATATTCTTATTCTTCTTGCCGAAGCGGTTGACAAAAGGAAACGGCTCTATAAATACATCCAGGAACATGGGGTCATTCTCGATCTGGCAGTTGACCCTGGAAGTTCAGCTGCAGCAAAACGAGACCAGGAAAAAGTTCTCAAGGAATTGCTGCACTCCACTTTAACAAAGTATGACAAAGATATTGAACCTCAAACCATTCCTGTATTCCTTGAAAGAGTAGGGTTCCATCCCGTAGCTGCTGTTATGGAGGCTGAAAAACTGGCGCTTTTCGTAGGTGACAAAAAAACAATTACAAGAGAAGATGTGGACGCCATTATCGGCCGCACCAGGGAAGAGGCCCTGTTTGAGCTTACCGAGGCTGTGACCTCGGGCAAACTTGAAGATGGGCTGCTTATACTTGACCATCTCCAGTCAAACGGAGTTCATGGACTGGCTATTTTGGCAACGTTAAAAAATCACATAAAAAAACTGCTGCTTGTCCGCTCACTGCAGGAGATTAAATCCCCGGCTTATACAAAATCACTCTCTTTTCCGGTTTTCCAGAAGAGCTATTTGCCTAAATTGAAGGACGGCAGAGATGAATGGTCAAACCTGCTCTGGAAAAGCCACCCCTATGGACTGTATATGCTCTTTCGGCAAGCAGCCCAGTTCAGCTGTGAAGATCTTCAGGAAGGCCTTAAAGAAGTACTGACAGCTGAATACCGCATGAAGGGCTCTCCGGTTGACAGCCGGCTCATCATGGACAGTCTGCTCTTTAATCTCATGGGACAGAAATTACCTGGGGTACATGCATCATGAGCAAGATAGAACGTGATTTTGAAGGCTGGGTGGTAACTGATGATAAAACAAAGGTCAAAGAACCGCCTCTTTACAAGGTCTTGCTGCATAACGATGATTACACTTCCATGGAATTTGTAGTTCTGCTGCTTGAAAAAGTTTTTAACAAGAGCACCCCTGAAGCCACGAGGATCATGCTCAATGTGCACCAGCAGGGTATTGGTGTTGCAGGTGTCTATCACAAGGAGATTGCAGAAACAAAGATGGCTATTGTGCATGACCTGGCCCAGAAAAACGAATACCCCTTGAGATGCACCATGGAAAGAGTTTAACTATGAAAGCAGGTAGTTGGGTAAAAAACTTTTGATTTTAGGTAGAGCATATTAGCCAATCAATACTTATTGTCTTACAATAGAAAAATGAAACAACAAAATAATACTTAAAGGTAAAGCAACATGTTTAGCCAGAAACTTGAAATGGCATTAGTTACTGCGGTACGTGAAGCCAAAACACACAGACATGAATTTGTCACGGTTGAGCACCTGCTCTACGGAATCCTGCAGGATGAGCTCACCAACCGCATAATCAAACAATGTGGCGGCAGTTTGGATAATCTCAGGAAAAGACTGGAAAAATTCTTTGACGGTGAACTGCCTACCCAGAAATTAAATGATACCGGCGATCCCATCCAGACACTCGGTTTTAACCGTGTACTCCAGAGGGCCATCGGCCATGTACAAAGCTGCGGTAAAAAAGAGGTCGACTCAGGTGATGTCCTGGTGGCAATTTTTTCTGAACCGGACTCCCATGCTGTATATTTTCTAAGCTCAGAAGGTCTGGATCGGATGTCCGTGGTTGAGTATGTTTCCCATGGCCTTACCGAAGATCTGGAAACAGATGCCTGGCAAAGCCCAAAAAAGAAACCTGCTGTCAAGCAGGATGAGCTTGCAAAATTTACAGTAAATTTTGCTGAAAGAGCCAGGGCCGGCCTTATCGATCCACTTATCGGTCGTGAGAGTGAGTTGGAGCGCATAATGCAGGTCCTCTGCAGGCGCAGGAAGAACAATCCCCTGCTGGTTGGTGAACCCGGTGTTGGAAAGACTGCCATTGCTGAAGGGTTAGCTTTGCGCATCCATGATAAAAATGTTCCCTCGATGCTGGAGGATGTTGAAATCCGCCTGCTTGATATGGGCGCCCTGCTCGCCGGTACCAAGTACCGCGGTGATTTTGAAAAACGCCTCAAGGCTGTAATTGATGGCATGGAAAAGAAGGGCGAGAAGTCCATATTGTTCATTGATGAGATCCATACTATTGTCGGGGCCGGTGCTACGAGCGGCGGCAGCCTCGATGCCTCAAACCTCCTGAAACCGGCACTTCAGGCAGGAACACTGCGCTGCATTGGCTCAACAACATATGAGGAACACAAGAACCATATTGAAAAGGACCGCGCCCTTTCAAGACGCTTCCAGAAAATTGATATTGAAGAGCCCTCCATTGAAGAGACCGTAGATATCCTGACCGGCCTGAAATCCCGTTATGAAGAGCATCACGGCATAAAGTATACATCAGCGGCCATCAAGGCCACAGCTGAACTGGCCAGCCGCTACATCAACGATAGGTTCCTGCCGGACAAAGCCATTGATGTTCTCGATGAGGTCGGTGCGGCATTCAGGCTCTCGGGAACCACTAAAAAGCGTAAGAATGTCACTATCAGGGATGTTGAGTCTGTGGTTTCACGTATGGCCAGGATCCCTGCCAAGAGCAGCTCACGGTCGGAAATCCGTCAACTGAAAACATTGCTGCCGGAATTGAAAAAGGTGATATTCGGTCAGGACCATGCTATCGAGGCTTTGACCAATGCGGTGAAGCGCTCCAGAGCAGGCCTGGGACAGCCAGAAACCCCGACAGGGTCTTTTCTCTTTGCAGGCCCCACCGGTGTCGGAAAAACTGAGGTGGCCAGACAGATGGCCCATTCCCTTTCCGTGCATTTTGAACGCTTTGATATGAGTGAGTACATGGAAAAGCATGCTGTGGCGAGACTTATTGGCGCACCTCCCGGCTATGTTGGTTTTGACCAGGGAGGGCTGCTTACCGATGCCATTAGAAAGCACCCCTATTCAGTCCTGCTGCTTGATGAGATCGAGAAGGCACATCCTGATGTTTTCAGTATTCTCCTGCAGGTCATGGATCATTCCACCCTTACAGACAATGCTGGCAGACGAGCTGATTTCCGCAACGTAATACTTATTATGACCACCAATGCCGGGGCCCGGGAATTAACAGAAAGAGCCATCGGCTTCATGGCGGATAAAAAAGATGAAGGCCAGAAGGCTCTGCACAATCTTTTTGCACCTGAATTCAGGAACCGTCTCGATGCAGTCATTACCTTCAACCCGCTTAAAATGAAAATGATTGAAAAAATTGTCGACAAAATGGTGGGTGAACTCGAAATGCAGCTCAGCGAGAAAAAGGTTTCTATCAACCTTTCTGCCAAGGCCAGGTCATTGCTTGCTAAAAAGGGTTATAACCCGGACTATGGCGCCAGACCGCTCAGGAGGCTTATCCTGAAAGAAATTGGTGATGTGCTCACCGAGGAAATACTCTTCGGGCAATTGTCCAAGGGAGGAAAAGCCCTGGTCGATGCTAAAGGGAAAAATCTCCTCTTCTCTTACAAAAGTTTATAAAATGTAATCTTCATAAGGCCTGCAGTATGGCTGCACGCTACATTGTAATATTTTCATGAAAAACATTACTAACCCTAAAAGACTGACCATTCCAATACTTTTATTGTTATGGGCTTTTACTTCTGTAACCATCGCATTTGGAGCTCCAGCTGCAGACCTCTGGCCCCGCTGGCAGAATCACGTCCCTGACTCATTAACCTCTATTGATCACGTATACTGGAACCTTATGCTGCAACGCTATGTTGATGCCAATCATCCTTCTGGGATAAACAGGTTCAAGTACAGCACCGTCAATCAAAAGGATCGGCAGACCCTAAAGAACTACCTGCAAAAAATGCAAAATGTTGAGGTTTCAAAACTGAACCGCGATGAGCAGAAGGCTTACTGGATTAACCTCTATAATGCTTTGACAGTTGATGTCATTTTAGACCATTATCCGGTCAAATCCATCCGGGATATTGACATATCACCCGGGTTATTCAGCAATGGCCCATGGGATGCCAAGCTCCTTAAAATTGAAGGGCAGGAAGTCTCCCTCAATGATATAGAGCATCGTATATTACGGCCAATCTGGAAAGACAACAGAATCCACTATGCAGTCAACTGTGCCAGTCTTGGCTGTCCCAATATTCAGTCCCAGGCTTTTACACCTCAGAATTCTGATATGCTGCTGGAAAAAGCAGCCAGCGACTTCATCAATCATCCGCGTGGTGTATCTTTCAGGCGCAACAGGCTGCGGGTATCAAGTATATACTTCTGGTTCCAAGCAGATTTTGGGGATTCAGAAAAAGGAATTATTGAGCACCTTAAAAAATATCTAAACCCTGAAAAATCAAGGAAGTTAAAGACATTGCAAAAAAAAATGAGCCATACATATGATTGGAACCTGAACGAATAATATCAAGGACTCATTTCTCAATTTGCTCCTCCTTTTACAGCCTCTTTTACATTGACATCCCCACTAAGCCATTGGTAAACTAATATGTTTAAGGAATAATATACGTATCGTAAATTAATAATTCAGATAACTACTTACCGAGGGAATAAATGTCTATACGCCAAGATGCAATCAACAGGGTAAAAACGCCTCTTTTTGAGGCCTGCGCCCAGAACGAATCAATATCCATAGACCAGCTCATGGATGGTGTTGCCAGGGGTGAACTGGTCATTACCAAAAACAAAAACCACAACTTTGAAAAGATTATTGCCATTGGCAAGAATACATCAACCAAGATCAATGCCAATATTGGATCTTCAAAAGACCTTCCAGAACTGAACTCTGAACTGCAGAAGCTCTGTGTGGCTATCAAGGCAGGTGCTGATACCGTTATGGACCTGAGTATGGGCGGTGATCTTGATGCCGTACGCAGAGGTATCCTGGAGCAGTGTCCTGTGCCATTGGGGACAGTGCCCATTTACCAGGCTGTAGCTGAGACCGTAGAACAGCAGAAAAAGGCGATCGTGGATGTTGAGGTTGATCATATTTTCAAGACCATAACCAAACAGGCTGAAGATGGTGTGGATTTCATGACCATCCACTGCGGCATCACTAAAAATACCCTGGAAAGGATGAACTCCCAACAGCGCTTGATGGGAGTTGTCAGCCGCGGCGGTTCCTTTACCATTGAGTGGATGAGCTTTCATAACAAGGAAAATCCATTATATGAAAACTATGACGACCTCTTAGCTATTCTCAAAGAACACGAGGTAACCTTGAGCCTGGGAGATGGAATCAGGCCTGGCTGCCTGGTGGACGCCACGGACAGAAACCAGGTGCAGGAACTCATCCACTTGGGAGAACTAACTGAACGGGCCTGGGATGCTGGGGTGCAGGTTATCATTGAAGGGCCAGGTCATATGCCCATGAACCAGATAGAGGCCAATGTCCTGCTGCAGAAACAGCTTTGCAAAGGCGCACCTTTTTATGTGCTCGGCCCTCTTGTCACAGATATTGCACCGGGTTATGATCATATCACCGGGGCAATCGGTGGAGCCATTGCCGGTGCTGCAGGGGCCGATTATCTTTGTTACGTCACCCCGGCTGAACACCTTAAGCTGCCGAATGTTGACGATGTAAAAGAAGGGGTGATTGCCTCGAAGATTGCTGCCCATGCAGCAGACATCGCCAAAGGACTACCCGGAGCCATTGAGAAAGATATTGCCATGGCCCGCTGCCGTAATAATTTAGACTGGAAAGGACAGATAGATCTCTCACTTGATCCTGAAAAAGCACGGCGCTTTAGAGATGAAGGCGGAACGTACAAAGGTGACGCCTGCAGTATGTGTGGGTCATACTGCGCCATCAAGGTCTTTAAAAGGGCTCAGAAAAAAAGTGCTCAAAAAAATCTGAACAACAACTAGGGAGGCTAAACCAATGGATTTTTTTACAAAAATCACCGAGTTTATTCATTCTACCCAGGTGTTGCAGCAATTTAAAGAAGTGGATGCCGTTGGCCTTTTTACCAACCCTTGGTTTTTGGTACCATTTATCTGCCTGATCGGCTACATGCTCTATAAACAGGATTTCAGAGAAATCATTGTCATTTTTATCGGTTTTGGCATTTGGCATATATCCGGCACGGAATATATGAATTCCCTTATTGTGGATAATGAAATACAGCTTGCAAAGGTTCTACCTGTTGTCTTTGGTGCGGCATGTATTTTAGGAGTAATAATCTATATGTACTTCGGTAAGTCTGATTAACTTACCAACTTTCCAAAGACATTAGTTGCTATTAAAGTTTTTCATCTGGTCCCTTTATGCTGACCAGCCATCTTTTTTTCTTTGCAAAGGGGAGAGTGAGAGTTTTAGATTCAGTCTCAAAAAAATTCCCATCCATCTCTATTTGACCTAGATTATTCATCTCATTAACTATTCCTGGTCCCTTCATCAGGACTATTCTGCCGTCCTTTTCCAGGTAAGGATATGCGATTTTTATAAACCCTAAGATATCAGTAAAAGCCCTGCTGGTAATAAAAGAAAATCGTCTTGTTGAAAGTTCCTTTGCCTTTACCTTTTCTTCAAGGCTGATATCAAGCACTTCCAGCCCTTTCAAGTTCAGCACCCTGGCAATGTGTTTCAGGAAATAAAAACGGTTCTTACGGGGTTCAACAAGAGTAACTGAAAGTGTTGGACAGGCAGCCTTGAGCACCAAGCCAGGAAAACCTGCGCCTGTGCCAACATCAAGCAGTATTTCCTGCTTTAGTGATTCTTGCGGCAGTAGAGAAAGAAGTGTCAGGGAATCAAGGAAATGGTTTTCCAGGATCTCTTTATCATCCAGGGTCCGGGCCACCAGGTTGACCTTTCTATTCCACTTTTTTAATTCCTGGAAATAATGAGAAAGTCGCGATAATGCTTGGGGTTGGTTATCCAGAGAAAGCCCCATGATGTTAAGGCCCTGGGCAAGGAATTTTTCAATATCAGCTGTGAGCATAAAAATTCAGCTTCAATTTTAAATTTAAAATTTTAAA
>CP070776.1:1089107-1116098 GCA_020346205.1 Deltaproteobacteria bacterium | reverse complement strand
CCTCAAGGCTGTAATTCCCTGTCACTGTATCATAGAGCAGTTGGTTGCCGCTTACTGTAATATTATTTCCTTGAATATTGACTGCTGAAGTGGTTCTGATCTTTTTCTCGTCAGCAAGATATTCCAGGGAATCAGTCTTCATTTCATACCCTTTATCGTTTTGGACAACGACGTCACCCTGCAGGGTTATCTGCCTAGTATCAGAATTATACCTTGCCTTCTGGCTTTTGATCCTGGTTTCTTCAGCCTCTCCTGTTTTGCCAAAAAATAATGCCTTCACATCTTCCAGCTTCATAAAGGAATCGTTTTCTGAGCTGGAGAGTCGACTGGCAGTTAAAAACCATTCTTTTTTGCCGTTTTTGCTTTGTTCGAATTGCACCCCTGTCATTTCAGAACTACTTAGAGAACGTGAGGCGGTGAGGGATGGAGCTACGGAGTCTGCTTCCTTTCGTTCCGGGCTTAAAAAGTCAGCAGCAAAAGGTTTCCAAAGCGGCATAGTCAACAAAGCACATAGAGGAACTATCCACAGCAGATTTCTCGAATCTTTTAACATTTTGAATGCAACTATTTGCTAGCAGAAGTAACAGTTTTAAAGTTTTAAATATTTCTCAAGAAGTGGCTTGCCTGTTTCCTTTGCTTCGAGAATTAAATCACAAACCTCACGGACTGCACCTCTGCCGCCTTTTCTTTTCGTCACATAATGTGCAACCTTTAATACCTCAGGCACCGCATCCTCTACGGTGGCAGCAAAACCGACTCGCACCAGCAAAGGAAGATCGAGCCAGTCATCGCCCATGTAGCCGACTTCAGATGGCTGCAGGTTGAGTTCTTTCAAAAGTTGCTCGAAGATTTCCAGTTTATTTTTTGCCTTCTGAAAAACATATTTGATTCCCAGGTCCTGAACCCTCCGGTTCACTGCCTCTGATTCACGTGCAGTGATAAGACCCACCTCCACACCGCTTTCCATCAACAATCTGATACCTAAGCCATCACGTGTATGGAAGGATTTTATCTCATTGCCTTCATGGGTATAGGTGATAGTACCATCTGTTAGAACGCCGTCTACATCAAGCAGAAAGAGCTTCAAACTTTTAGCCTTGGGCAGGCAGGATTTCCAGACATATCCCTTTTCAGTAGATTCCTGCCTGTTTCTTGCCTTTTCCAGCAGCGCCTGGGTAAGCTCACAGTCTGACGGATAACTGGAATTTCCGCTCGAGCAATTATCGTCCTGCGCCATATCTACAATTTACCTGATGAAGTTTTTGTATTTACTTTTCTCTGCTTTCTTCAGAAACAACAGCATGAATCTTTAATAGTGTGTTCAAAAGGGATTCCACCTGGTCAAGGGGCATGGAGTTGGGGCCATCACAAAGTGCTTTTTCAGGATTAGGATGAACTTCCATGAAAATACCGTCAAGGCCTGCTGCTACTGCTGCCCTGGCAAGGGGTGGAATAAATTCCCGCTGGCCGCCGGAGCTTCCCCCTGCGCCACCCGGCAACTGCACGGAGTGGGTAGCGTCAAAGATTACCGGACAGCCCAAGGAACGCATCACCGGCAGGGATCGCATATCCACCACCAGATTATTATACCCAAGGGCAAACCCTCTCTCACATAACATTAGATTTTTGCTGCCCGAGGCCCGGATCTTATTAACCGCATTTGCCATATCCCATGGCGACACAAACTGGCCTTTCTTGAGGTTAATCGTTTTCCCGCTCCTGGCAGCCGCCACGAGAAGATCAGTTTGCCTACAGAGAAATGCAGGTATCTGCAGCACATCAAGCACTTCACTTACCGTTTCAACCTGTTGCGGTTCATGGACATCAGAGATTACAGGCACATTATAGTCCTGGCGGATAGCAGCAAGTAATTTAAGGCCCTCCTCCAATCCTGGACCGCGGTAGGAATCAAGAGAGGTACGGTTGGCCTTGTCAAATGAGGATTTGAATACAAAGGAAATGGAGAGACGTTCGGCAATTTCTTTAAGGCCGGTAGCAACCTCCCTGGCCATCTCTTCAGATTCCAAGACGCATGGGCCGGCAATAAGTAAAAAAGGGTGTCCTGCCCCAACATGTATGGGCTCGGTATTGCCAGGTCTGCTTATTGAAACGGTATCCACGATTATCTATCCAGAACAGTTCATTTGGCTGTAATGCTACAACCCCATTGCCGCTTCCTATTTTTGAGAAAACTCTAAAGCGGCCTTGATGAAATCACGGAACAGGGGATGCGGCTTCATTGGTTTTGATTTGAATTCCGGATGGAACTGACAGCCAAGAAACCAGGGATGATCAGCTAGCTCGATTATTTCAACAAGCGTGTCATCAGGGGATGCACCACTGATGATCAACCCATTGGCAACGAGATCTTCACGCAGGTCCGGGTTGAATTCATAGCGGTGGCGGTGCCTTTCTTGTATCTCCTTCTGATTATAGGCTGCGTGTGCAAAGGTTGATTTGTGCAGGTTACAGGGATAGCTACCCAGCCTAAGGGTTCCTCCCATATCAGAGGCTTCATCCCTTACCTGCACCTGCTTGGTACGGTAATCATACCATTCCTTCATTAAGTAAATGACTGGATACGGGGTTTTATTATCAAATTCTGTACTGTGCGCGCCCTTCATGCCGGCAATGTTTCTGGCAAATTCCACAACTGCCAGCTGCATGCCGAGACAAATTCCGAAATAGGGAATTTTGTTGGTTCTGGCATAGTTGACAGCCATGATCTTGCCTTCCACGCCACGCTTGCCAAAACCGCCAGGTACCAGGATACCATGACACCCTTCCAGGGCATCCGCGGAACCGCTTTCTTCAAGCTCATCAGCACTGACATAACGCAGTTCAACCTTGGTGTCATTGGCAATGCCGCCATGCACAAGGGCTTCATGCAAACTTTTATAGGACTCGGTCAGATCTACATATTTCCCAATAATGCCGATGATGACATCATGTTTGGGGTTTTTAATTTTTTCGACAAGTTGCTCCCAGGCTTTTATTTTTGGAGCACCAGTCCAGATATTGAGGAGTTCGAGTATTTTGTCATCAAGTCCTTCCTTATGAAAAAGAACCGGAACCTCATATATACTCTTCACGTCTTTAGCTGTGATAACAGCATCGGTCGGCACATTGGTAAACAGGGCGATTTTCTCTTTCAGGCCCTTATTCAGAATCGACTGTGTCCTGCACAGAAGAATATCAGGTTGAATACCTATGGCGCGCAACTCCTTAACACTATGCTGGGTAGGTTTAGTCTTTACCTCGCCTGCAGTTTTTATATACGGCACCAGGGTTACGTGTATGAAGAGGGAGTTATTGCGGCCCACATCAAAACGGAACTGGCGGATTGCTTCCAGAAAAGGTAATCCCTCTATATCACCTATGGTTCCTCCGATTTCTATAATGGCTACATCAACAGTATCGGCAAGCTGCAGAATGGCATTTTTAATCTCGTCAGTGATATGGGGTATGACCTGCACAGTTCCGCCCAGGTACTCCCCACGCCTTTCCTTTGATATAACCGAATAGTATATACGGCCTGAAGTATAGTTGTTAATCTGCGCCATTACGGCATCGGTGTAGCGCTCATAATGCCCCATATCCAGGTCGGTCTCTGCGCCATCATCGGTAACAAAAACCTCTCCATGCTGGAACGGGTTCATGGTGCCGGGATCAAAATTGATGTATGGGTCTAATTTCTGGAAGGTGACTGTGAGTCCCCGGCTTTCAAGAAGAGCACCGATTGATGCAGCTGCCAAACCCTTGCCTAGAGAAGAGAGGACTCCACCGGTGATGAAAATGAACTTGGTCCGGGTGGTAGGCTTTGGAGATTTCATGGGCCACACTATAGCAACATGACCATAAATCGCCAATGAAAAATACAGGAAATTTTCGAAAAACTTTGACATCCTTACCAAGCGTTTTTAAAGTGCCTTTCCCATAGGCGAAATATACTTATAAAACCCTGAAAAAAATTGATACGTATGGATTTTCTGAAACTTGCTGATAAAAAAATTGTTGTCTTCGGTCTGGCCAACCGCAAGTCTGTAGCCTGTGCCATTGCAAAGGTTTTGCAAGAAGCAGGCGCTGATGTTATTCACGTCGTCCGGAGTCCAGTTAGAAAGGAAACCGCTGAAAAGCTTTTTCCCGGTTCAAAGGTTTTTGTCTGCGATGTGGAGGATGATGAAAATATTGCCCGAGTGAAAAAGGAAATTGCAGAATCTGTTGATGGAAAAATCCACGGCATCGTGCACTCAATTGCCTTTGCAAACTATGCAGACGGTTTCAAGCCGTTTCACGAAACTAATAAAAAAGACTTTCTCCAGGCAATTGATATTTCCTGTTTTTCACTCATTTCCATCTGCAAACAGTTCAAGGAACTGCTTGATACAGACGCTTCGGTCGTAACCATATCAATTTCCACCACAAGGATGGCAGCAGAAAATTACGGCTATATGGCACCCATCAAGGCTGCCCTGGAATCATCCCTTTGCTTCCTGGCAAAAAGCTTTTCCAACTTTTCCAACATCCGCTTCAATGCAGTCTGTCCAGGACTCCTTAAAACTTCTGCTTCGGCAGGCATCCCAGGATACGTGGACAGCTACCTCTATGCTGAAAAGCTGACATTGCGCAAAAAGGGTCTGCAAACACCAGAAATTGCTAATATTGCTGCCTTCCTTCTTTCAGAGAGATCCTCTGCCATAACCGCGCAGACTCTAGTTGCTGACGGCGGTATGGGTATAAATTATTTTGATGCGGATATCATATCCAAGGTTGTGGATTAATGAAGTACCAGCATGTATGTTTTCATGGCTTTGGCTATGAACTGCCGCCAAATGTGATCAGCTCTGACAACATTGAAGAACGGCTGGCTCCTGTCTATGAAAAGCTCAAACTGCCCAAAGGCCGCCTGGAACTTATGAGCGGCATCAAGGAACGCCGCCTGTGGGACAAGGGGACCAGGCCAAGCGATGCTGCAATACTGGCAGGTAAAAAAGCTATTGCAGCTTCGGGTATTCCGGTAAGTGAGTTGGAATGTTTGATATTTACTTCGGTCTCCCGGGACATGATGGAGCCGGCAACAGCTTCCTTTGTCCATAATCAGCTGGGGCTGCAGGAACGGTGCCTTGTTTTTGATATTTCAAATGCCTGTCTAGGTTTTTTGGACGGCATGATCTTTCTTGCCAACATGATAGAACTTGGGCAGATAAAATGTGGCCTGCTCGTAGCCGGGGAAACTGCTGAAGACCTGCTGGAATCGACCATAAAACAATTAGTTGCCGACAGCAGCCTGACCCGCAAGACAATCAAGTACTCTTTTGCCTCCCTAACCATCGGCTCAGGTTCGGTTGCCCTGGTTATGACCCATGAGAACTACAGCAAAGGCCCACAAAAATTTATCGGTGGAGCCTATCGTGCAAATACCATGCACAATGAACTCTGCCAGGGAGGACAATCCAGCCAGCCCAATTCCACTCAAGGATCTATCCTCATGGCTACAGACTCCGAAGAACTAATGAAGCGTGGCATTGAGACTGCCAAGGACACTTGGGATGATTTTCTGGTCGAGTTGGATTGGTTGGAGTCTGATATCGATATATTTTTCTGCCATCAGGTTGGCCAGGCCCATGCCCGCCTTCTTTTTGAGCGCTTGGGTCTTGCCCCGGGTAAAAATTTTGAGACCCTCTCTATTATGGGTAATACGGGCTCTGTTTCCGCACCGGTTACCATGGCAATGGGCATTGAACAAGGCGCCTTCTGCAAGGGGCAACGCGCTGCTCTGCTGGGCATTGGCAGTGGCATAAACTGTCTTATGCTTGGAGTTGAGTGGTAATAAGTTTAGGGAAAAATTGAGACCATGAATTCAGAACAGGCTTCAACAAAACTACAGGATGACCAGGGACAGATTTTGGTCCGCCTGGCCCGTGCAACAATTGCTGTAAAGCTTGGAGTATCAGAAGATGTAAGCAAGTTGGTTTCTGAAACTGAAATTGCTGACCCGGCTTTCCAGGAAGAGCGGGGGACCTTTGTAACATTAAAAATTAAGAATCAGCTGCGTGGCTGCATGGGATGCCTGACCCCTTCTGAGACTATTCTGGATGGTATTCAACGTAATGCCATCAATGCGGCCTTCAATGATCCGCGTTTCCCGGCTCTTACCCCTCCTGAACTTGAAGATGCAGAAATTGAAGTAAGTATCCTGACAGCCCCCCAGGAGTTAAAATATTCTGACTCCAGTGATCTGCTTAAAAAACTTCGCCCCAATATTGACGGGGTGATCATCAATAAAGGCATGGCTCGCGCAACGTTCCTTCCTCAGGTCTGGGAACAGCTTCCAAAAACAGAGGAATTCCTGGCGCATCTCTGCAGGAAAGCAGGCTTTTCTGCTGATGAGTGGAAAATGGGGGAACTGGGTGTTTCAATTTACCAGGTCCAGTATTTCCATGAGAGCAGATGAAATTATGTTAAAACCTGATTTTATCAAGCAGGTGGCAGATCTGTACCAGGATATGGAGGAAACCTACGACCAAACTGCAAAGGCTTTGGACTTTTCCTGTACCGGTTGCCCTGACAACTGCTGCGACAGTTACTTTCTGCACCATACTTACACGGAATGGGCCTATCTCTGGCATGGCCTTAAAAGACTTGAGGACAGCCAATTTAAAAAAATCACTGAAAGAGCTGCAGGATACGTGCTTGAAAGTGAAGCAGCCCTTGCAAGGGGTGAGCGTCCCATAATAATGTGTCCGCTTAACATTGATGGTCTTTGTTCACTCTACTCCTACAGGTTAATGATATGCAGGTTGCACGGCGTGCCTGCAACATTCATGCGACCGGATGGACAAAAAATGAATTTCCCTGGCTGCTTTCGCTGTCAGGAACATATGTCTAAAAATACTTCTGCTGAGCCTCTTGACCGCACACAATTTTTCAAAAGGCTGGTCGAGCTGGAGATCGGGCTGCTCGGCCAAAGAAGGATGTCTGCTCCCAAGGTAAAATTGACCATTGCACAGATGATAGTTAAAGGCCCTCCCGAACTTTAGCCAATATTTAGTGTTTCAAATAAAGAATCCTTACAACTCAGGTTTTTTTACAGCCATAAATACTTATTAGACTTACCTGCTTACTATGGAAAATACTGAAAATGAAAGACTCCGGGCAGCTATCCTGGAAGTGATCAATAACCAGATAAGGGACAACAACCCGCCTGAAACTAAACAGGCACTCATAAGGCTCCAGGAGCAAGGATTATCAGAAGAAGAGGCTTTAAAGCTTATTGGATATGTGGTTGCTTCGGAGGTATTCAGCGTCTTAAAAGAAAACCGTCAATACGATAAAGAAAAATACATTACAGCCTTGAACAATTTACCTGAGCTCCCCTGGGAGAAAAAAGGCTGAGGTGTTTTTCCCATTGCTGCATCTTATTCTGCATGGTGTAATCCCGGGCATTACAGCTCGCTTGGCATTTCGAAAAACCTGGCTGAAGGCATGGCTGATAATGCTGCTTGCCATGATCATTGACCTGGATCATCTTCTTGCATCTCCGGTGTATGACCCTGAGCGCTGCTCCATCAATTTCCACCCTCTTCACTCTTATCCGGCAATTGGAGCATACTTATTGCTTCTGTTTGTGCCCAGATTAAGGATTATTGGTGTTGGCCTCCTTCTTCATATTGGGCTTGATATTATAGATTGTATTGTGTGATTGCATGAAACTTTCATTAAAGCTGCATACCGGCAAACCTGAAATGCCAGTTGTCCTTCTTATTCATGGTCTCGGCATGAATAATTATTTCTGGGTTGATCCTGAACAATGTTTTGTACTAGGTGGCTTGGCTCCTCTTACAATCTTTCTCACTGATGAACCTGAACTATCTGGCAACGCAATATCTTTTGGCTCGCTGGATCCTCACATCAAGGGTCTCTGGAACTTCCTGAAACCTGCCGGGTTCTCTCTTGCTTCCTGGACCCAAAGCAGACCTCTTGGACCTATCCAGCTTGCCATCGACGAACTTAAAACAGCCCTAGATACTGTCCGGAATAAATGGCCGGGGAAAACTATCTACCTCATTGGACACAGCCGCGGCGGACTCATAGCCCGGAGTTTTTTACTGGAGCAAACTGCAACCGAGGTTGAGGGGCTTATAACCATTTGCAGTCCTCACTCGGGGACCGGTATGGCAAAATTTTCCCGATACCTGAAACCTGCTGGAGTAGTGTTGGAAAAAATGCTTCCAGGTAAGTCCAGGACAAACCTGGCAAAGGCTATAAGCCGTGTTTCGGAATTCCTTCAGAGTCCGGCCATTGAGGAACTCTCTCCTGAATCGGATTTTTTGGCCTCAGTAAAAAAACCGCTACCCGGAGAAATGCGCAAGCTATCGTTTGGTGGTACTAGTCCGGCCCTGTTTCAACTCAAAATCAACCTGCCCGGGGAAAACCACAGGATTGTCAAGTTCCCGGACTTATTTGCAGGAGTCATTCCTGCAGGACATCTTCCCAAAGAACTTACCCCTGGTCTTGGTGATGCCCTGGTCTCTGCCGAAAGTGCAAAACTGCCTGGCAGCAAACATTACAATTTCCCTGCTAATCATGTTAAAGCGGCTTATGACAATAAAATTCAGAGTAAAATTCTTAATTTTCTAAATTCATGATATAATGCACAATCTTTACTGATAAATATGATCATATGACGTTAATTGTCATTTAAACAATTAAGACTTCTAGGTTTTACCCAGTTATAATTCTTACTTTTTATCATCATTAAAGAGAGTAAATTGCCCTGGCTGTTAGCTTTGCAGCATGTTATTTTTTTTCAGTACCTGTAAAGAAGATATTGTTATCTCTGGTATATATTTTGCTTAATAAATTTCGAAAACTTTTATACTCTGTTTACAGATTTTCAAATAACCGGAGAAATTACTGATGAAAGCAGTATATAGGAAGAAAGCCTTATCATTACACTCTTTATTGATGCATGGAGCTACTGGTTTATTTGTACTCTTAGTTTTGGCATTACTCACTGCCTGTGGCGGGGGTGGAGGTGGAGGTGGCTCTGACGTTAAAACCGGTAAATTTATTGATGCTCCTGTCCAGGGTTTGGATTATCTGACTATCACTCAAAGTGGAACAACAAACAGCCAGGGCAATTTTAAATACGAAGCTGGAGAGGACATCACTTTTTCGATTGGGGATGTTGTTTTAGGGACAACCTTGGGTAAAAGCATTATTACCCCTCTTGACCTTGTACCCGGAGCTCAGGATGAAACAGACCCTACAGTCACAAATATTTTACGGCTTCTGCAATCCCTTGATGTTGATGGTGATCTTGATAACAGCATATTTTTAACTCCTCAGATTGCTTCTGAAGTAAGTGGCCGCCCGATCAATTTTGATACAAGTGTTGAAAATTTTGGTGATGGGGAAATTGCCGATCTCTTTGATTCACTGAATGATCAGGGGGCATTTTCAGGCAATACCCCAAGAGCCCTTAGGGGCCCGGAAGAAGCACAGGAGCATTTCAGACAGGTACTGGATGAGCCTGCTGATCCTACAGAACTTGCAGCAATATTCAGCGTTACTCCGGAAATGGTTGTTGTTTCAAAGCCTGTTACTTTTGATGCATCCGAATCGACCGGTGCAATCAGTGAATACTTGTGGGATTTTGGGGATGGTGAAACAGATTTGGGTGTTGAAGCTACACATACGTTTGCTGAAACCGGCTCTTACCTGGTCACACTCACTGTGGTTGATGAAAGCGGCAAAGAAGCCAGCAGCGCACAAGAAATTATCGTTAGCATACCACCCAATGAACCGCCAATTGCAGAGTTCACGCCCAAACCAACTACTGGCCAGGCCCCCATTCTCATCTCGTTTGTTCCCACTGGCTCTTCTGATCCAGACGGAGAAATTGTCCAGTATGCATGGGATTTCGGTGACGGCAAATCAATTATTGGTAGGGTTGCAAACCATACATATAAAGAACCAGGAAACTACATCGCAAAGCTTACAGTCACAGATAATGAGGGAGCTACAGCTGAAAAAACTTTTGAAGTTATTATAACCGGTCCACCACCGAACCAGGCCCCGACAGCTTCATTTAGTGCAAATCCTCAAACAGGTGAAGCACCTTTGCAGGTAACTTTCAATGGATCTGAATCATCAGACCCTGATGGAACCATAGCCTCATATAGCTGGGATTTCGGTGATGGTCAGACTGGAACCGTTACAAATCCTAATCATATCTATACAGAAGAAGGTAACTACCAGGTGACTCTCACGGTTACTGATAATGATGGGGCTACAGGTGAGGTGACACAAGAGATTGTTGTAACTCCTTCCACCAACAAGGCACCAACTGCATCTTTCACCGCTTCTCAGACAACAGGTGGCGTACCATTGACAGTCAGTTTTAATGCTGGTAGTTCCTCAGACCCGGATGGTACCATTGTTTCATACAGTTGGGATTTTGGCGACAGCAACAGTGACACAGGTGTTAGCCCCAGCCACACATTTACAACAATGGGAACATTTACAGTAACACTCACTGTAACCGATGATAAAGGCGCCAGTGATGAAACAACAACACAGATTGAAGTGACAGAACCAGTTAATCAATCTCCTGCAGCTTCTTTTACAGCATCAACTCTTGAAGGAGATGTCCCGCTTGTAGTCAAATTTAATGCTGAGGCATCAAGCGACCCGGATGGTACAATCTCAGAATATCATTGGAATTTCGGGGATGGTATTGCCACATTCGGTCAAAGAGCCAGGCATGAGTTTATCACTCACGGAACATTCACTGTTGTTCTCACAGTAACTGACAACGAAGGGGCCCGCGATACAGCTTCACGCACAATTACTGTCAATAAAACATTCAATCAGCCTCCTGTTGCATCATTTACAACTACCCCGGATTCAGGTGAAGCTCCCCTGGATGTTCTATTTTATGGGGCTGCATCATCTGACCCGGATGGCACAATAGTACAATACAGATGGAACTTTGGTGATGGCCAGACTGGTTCCGGTTACCGGGTCAACCATGAATATTCCACCCCAGGTTCTTACGTGGCCCGCTTAACAGTTACTGATGATGATGGTGATACTGGCACAACTACTAAAACCATTAACGTGGCTGAGCAAACAAACCAGCCTCCTACAGCGTTCTTCACCGTTACCCCCAACAGCGGTCCTGCCCCTCTTGATGTATTGCTTGATGCTACCGGCTCATCAGATAGTGACGGTTCCATTACCCAATACTTCTGGGAACTGGGTGACGGCCAAACAGCTTCTACCGAGACTGTCAATTATACTTTTAATGTTGCCAACACTTATAGAGTCCGCTTGACAGTGACAGATGATGATGGTGCCACAGATTCAAACTCATTGGATATTTCTGTAACAGCTCCGAGCACATACTCGATCAGCGGAACAATACAGGCTCCTGGTAATACTGCGGTCGATAGTGATGTAAATGATCCGGCAGCTCCCAATGTTTCAAATGATACAGAGGGGACAGCACAACAGCTTTCAAATCCCGTAATACTGGGTGGCTACGCAAATAGTTCAAACGATGCATTTGATTATTTCCAGGTTGATCTTGCTGCAGGCCAGCAGGTTACCCTCAATTTCACTGAAACCACAAGTGATCTTGATCTCTTTTATGAAAATACCGATACCGGAGAAATTGGGTCTTCTGAGGGAACAACCCAGACTGAATCTTTTAGCGTACCATCAAATGGTTCTTACATTGTTTATGTGCAGGCATATACAGGCTCTTCAAATTATATCCTGAATATTGGCCAAGCTACAACTGCGAGTATTATTGCATCACAGGCAATCAACAGCCTGCATCTGCAGTCTGAATTTAAGCCGGGAGATATCATTGTCCGCTTTAGGGAAGATGCAAGATCCGGCGGTCTTAAATCTCTTGCGGAACGGGCAGCAGCCACAGGCCTGACAGGTAAAGCTGGCAAGCCCGGCAGGCCCATGCTGCTTAGTATTGATAATAATAACAGGAAAAAAGCGTTTCAAACTTTAGGTGTCAGTGGAAAACGAACTCATCCTCTAAGGAGTAAAGTTGATGCCGTCAGGCAGCAAAAGTTAGACACTATTGAGACGATAAAGGCTCTACGTAAGAGGCCTGATGTTCTTTATGCTGAACCAAATTATCTGAGACGTCCGCTAAGAGTGCCAAATGATGCTCACTATGGACTCCAATGGCACTATCCCTTTATTAACCTGCCTCAAGCCTGGGATATAACCACTGGCAACAGTTCTGTTGTTGTTGCGGTAATTGATACAGGAGTTCTGGTAAATCACCCGGATCTTCAGGGACAGCTGACACCGGGGTATGATTTTATCAGTAGTCCTTTTAATGCAAATGATGGAGGCGGCATAGATCCCAACCCGGATGACACAGGTGATTTGAGCAATCCAGATGGCAGCAGTTCTTTCCATGGCACCCATGTTGCCGGTACTATCGCTGCCAGAACGAATAATTCAACCGGTGTAGCAGGTGTTGCCTGGAACTCCAAAATTATGCCTCTTCGGGTCATAGGTGTAGAAGGCGGCTGGAGCTATGATATAATTGAAGCATTAAATTATGCTGCCGGACTCAGTAATATATCAGGATCTGTTCCTGCCAATCCTGCAGATATCATTAATTTAAGTCTTGGAGGACCAGGTTCATTGCAGAGCGAACAGGACTTCTTCGACGAGTTGCATAATGTGCACAACATAATAGTTGTAGCAGCAGCAGGTAATGATTCAAGCAGCGCACTAAATTATCCAGCATCATATAATAATGTTGTTTCTGTCTGCGCTATTGATATGAATTCTGACTTGGCTTACTACTCAAATTTTGGCAGCAAAATTGATGTTGCTGCTCCAGGTGGAGGTGATACACCGGACCTGAATGGTGACGGTTATTATGATGGTGTGCTCAGTACTGTTGGAAATGATTCAGGTCTATCAATAGAATTCGGATACGCCTTTTTCCAGGGTACGTCAATGGCTGCTCCTCATGTTACTGGAGTTGCTGCCCTGATGAAAGCTGCTTATCCGGGCCTGACACCCCAGGAATTTGACAACCTAATTGCCGGAGGAACCATAACTGAAGATCTTGGGTCACCTGGCCGTGATAATCTGTTTGGTTACGGTCTCATTGATGCGTACCAGGCGGTTGCTGCTGCTGAGGAATTAGCGGGAGGCGGAACTCCATTGCCGCCAACCCTGGTGATTAATCCTTCATCCATAAACTTTGGTACGTCAGAAACCAGTCTTTCCCTTTCCGTCCAGAATGGCGGTGACGGGACCTTAACCGTCAATACTCCAACTGATGATGCGACATGGTTAACAGTGACTGGTTCTGGGCTTGGCACTTATACGGCAAATGTTAACAGGACTGGCCTTACAGATGGCACCTATACAGCTACCATCACATTTACCTCCTCGGCTAATACTGTTGAGGTAAATGTCATCATGCAGGTTCAGACAATTGCCGTTACCGGTGACCTCGGCAGACTCTATGTAATACTGGTAGACCCTGATACACTTGAGACTAACCCTGCATTACAGACCGGGGTTAACGCAAGCAACGGAACTTATAGCTTCGGCATTTCCAATATTCCTGCAGGTACTTACTACCTTTATGCAGGATCAGACCGGAATAATGATTCGTATATCTGCGATGATGCTGAAGCCTGCGGTGCTTACTTGACGCTTGGTGAACCGACCGTCTTAACAATTGACAGCAATAAATCCGGATTGAATTTTACAGCCCAGTATAATGTTAATTTTACTCTTGGCTCTCAGGCTGTTGGCAGTAAAAACCTGAAAGGGTTCTCTATAAGGAGAGATACAATAAAATCTATACCCCAGTAAAAAATTCGATAAAGAAATTACCCCGCAGGTTTACCCGTTTTGAGTATTCTGTGGGGTAAAATTTTGTAAGGGATCAGTTTAGGTTAAAACACTCCATGCTGGTGCAGGATGTTGAATCCTATACCCAAAAGCACCAAGCCCCCAATAATTTCAGCCCGTGCTCCTATCCTTGAGGCAGTGCCAAGCAGACAGCCCAGCTTCAAACCAATAACTGTCATGAGGGTTGCGATAATACCTATTATGGCAGCCGGCAACCAGATGGAAACATTGAGTACTGAAAAGCTCAGTCCTACTGCCAGAGAATCTATACTCGTTGCAACAGAAAGCATGACAAGAGTATAGCCCTTTGTCGGATCGACCTTCTCTGCCTCTGCTTCCCTTCCTGCTATGGAGTCCTTAATCATCTTTGCAGCAACAAGGGCAAGAAGCCCGAAAGCCAGCCAATGATCGATACCTTCAAGAAATGTCCTAACAGTTAATCCCGCCGCCCAGCCAATAATATTCATCATGGCCTGGAAGAGCCCGAAGTGGAATGCCAGCCTGAAGGTTTGCCGACCGCTGACCTGGCAGAGGCTGACCCCTGCAGCAAGAGCTACGGCAAAAGCATCCACCGCAAGAGCAAGGGCTATGAGCAGAATGGTTAAAAAATCCATCCGGTACTTATATACCAGAGTAATTCTGCAAACAAGCCATTATCATCAATAAGAAGCCCCAATACATTAAACCGGGGCTTTTAAAATCATTCTCTCTTTTCATCTGAATATTTGCTCTCCAGGTTTAACAGATTATAACTTGGCTTTTGGGTTGATTATAGGTGCAATAGGTCTTACTATTCTTGCAGCATGAAACTATATTGTCTGGTATCCGGATACTTGCATAATCAATTTACCGGCGCAAATTTTACAACGAACCATTATCACCCCAGGGTAAGATATAAATGACTATTGAACAGGCTAAAGAAGTATTAAAAATTGAAGCAGAAGGCATCCTGGCCCTTCTGGATCAGGTTGGCCCTGATTTTGCGAAAACCATTGAGCTGATAATGTCCTGCCCAAGCAGAGTTATCCTGACAGGCATAGGAAAATCAGGAATAATTGGTCAAAAAATCGCAGCCACCTTGAACAGTACAGGTACCGCTTCTTTTTTTCTGCATCCTGTTGAGGCCATGCATGGTGACCTGGGCATTGTAGATTCCAGGGATGTGGTTCTGGCAATTTCATACAGCGGTGAAACTGCAGAACTCAACCTGCTGCTCAACAGCCTGAAAAACAGGTCCGTACCAATCATTGCCATGACAGGACATCCTGAATCGACAATGGCAAAACTTGCCGATGCTGTATTAAATGTTGCTGTACCAAAAGAAGCATGTCCCCTCGGTCTTGCACCAACAGCCAGCACCACAGCGGCTCTGGCAATGGGAGATGCGCTGGCTGTAGTTCTTCTTGAACGCAAGCAGTTCAAGGAATGTGATTTTCGCAGGAACCATCCTGGCGGCAGCCTGGGTGAACGCCTGAAGGTAAATGTATCGGAAGTAATGATTACCGGTGAGCATATTCCCATGGTAACACAGGACACTTCTTTGCGCGGGGCCCTCTCAATATTAAATTCCAGGAATCTTGGCGCGGTCCTCATTGTTGATGAGGATCAGCGTGTAGCAGGCATAATTACAGATGGAGACATCAGGCGAATGGTGGCAAAAGAGGTTGATCTTGATACGCTGTGTGCTGCCGATTATATGACTCCGGCCCCAAAAACCATTTCAGGGGATCTACTGGCCGCAGATGCCCTGAGTATTATGCAGGAACATGAAATCACCATATTACCGGTAACAGATACGCAGGATCGCCTGACAGGGATTTTGCATCTGCATGATCTACTTGGCAAAGGGGAATTCCGGTTTATGGTATAAAAGTAGTATTTTATACTTTTAAAATTATTTTCATTAAGGATTTAACCATGTGTCAGATGAATGTAGTACTTGAACAGGATGGCGAGCAGGAAAATATCATGGAGAATGTAACCCATTTAAAAGTAACCGGTGAAGGGGTTCTGGTCAGTACCCTCTTTGAAGAGCCGAAGCTGGTAAAATCTGCCTGGGTCAAAGATATTGACTTCCTTGACGGAAAAGTAACATTAGATAAAAAAGCCATACAAAATGACTGAAAAACAATATACCGATCTCGAAAAACTGCAGATGCTCCTGACTCATTGGCTGCAGCACAATGAAGGTCATGGCAAAGAATATGCGCAATGGATTGAAGTGGCCAGGCAGGCAGGGCATTCCTCTACAGCTGAGTATATCGAACAGGCGGTTGATCTGCTTGCAAAAGCAGACAAGGCCTTTGAAAAGGCCCTGGAATCAGTAGGCGGCCCAAGTAAAGGACATGGCCATCACCATCATCATGATGACTGAGGGAACCTCAGCTGCCTAATCAGTATTCTTCCCTCTTCCTTCAAAGGTCCGCAGGGCATCAAACGGATCCTCACTCATTGATGCAATCTTTCCCTTTACCCTTATAATCCAGTAGTTTTCAGGAGTTGTTGAAATTTTTTTCTGTGTATCTCTTGAAACTCCATGGGAGTCCTCTTCAAAGTTGTAAAAACGACTGTCTATACCGATAAATCCATCCTGAAGATGGGCTATGGTATGGAGAATTTTTGACACATAGCCCTTTTCAAGACTCTTAAGGTCATCAAGGGTCGTGAAACCCTCAGCCTTTAAATTTTCCAGAAATTCTTCAAGAACCTTTTGGTTGGCCGCAAGCCCTTCCTGAATTCTTACCAAGAAGTTTTCTTCAATTCCATTGACCGAGTCATTTTTCATGACCAGGGCTTCGTCATAACGGATAAGCATTGTCCTGTCAAAAAACTGCTTCACCCGCAGCTGGCAGGATTCAAAATCAGAACCAGCTATCAGGATATCATGCGATATTTCCAGGCTCCCCATACTAATCCTCCTGCTGAAAAAAATGGCTATTCTTTAAAAAATCGGCAAACCGGGAATATCCAGAAAGCTGTTTACGTGAAATTCAGCTGGCAATTCCTGATTTTTAAACGAAATGAGACGCATATTTACTTCTGCAGTATGTTCCCGGTCAACCATGCTGTCACCTATATAAACAGCCTGGTTTGCTGACAACTGGAAGTAATCAAGAATCTTCAGCAATGCCTCGGCATGTGGTTTTGGCTTTTCTACGTCAAGTGAGGTAACCACAAGATCAAAATAGGGATCAAGTTCGTGCATCTGCATAACAGCAGGCATTGTCGTACTCCTGTTGGTACTGATCGCCGTAAAAAATTGCGGCTTTAAAAATCTCAAGAACTCCTTCAGGTCCGGTTCGATAAGCATATATTTTAAAAATGGAGTGTAATCAACCGATAGCCTGTAAGCATGGACTTTGTCAATTTCATGTGGATATTTTCTGAAAATATAAGAGACTGAATCAAGCACATTATGAGAATGTACGTAATCCTCTTCCTCTTGATCCATCAGCGGATAACCGAACTTCTCCAACAAGTGGTTATAATATTTCCGGTTGGCGTCCTTTGAATCAAACATGACGCCGTCACAGTCAAATATGACAAGTTTTAATGCAGTCATTGTCTTAATTACTATCTTCTTTCAGATGCTACTTGGAGCAAATCCTCAACCATATTCTCAGCGCCCTTTGTTTCCCTCTCCAGGCGTTCAAAGAAAACTTCCATGAAACCATGCCGCTCCTCTGCAAGTCTTTTTCCTTCTGGGGTCTGCATACGGTCCTTAATCTTGGACATTTTGAACTTAAATTCACGGTAAGCAGTATCTTCTTTTGAATAAGGTTTGCAGTCAAGAATATCTACATCACTTTCATTATGGAGCTTCGCACCTGTCTGACCGGCAAAAAGAAATGCCCGGCCAATACCTACAGCACCAATGGAATCAAGCTTGTCAGCATCATAGAGAATTTTTGCCTCAAGCGTCTTGGGGATCATGTCCCCCCTATACCTGTGCGCTTCAATACAATGAGCAATTTCTTCGATGCGGGCTGGTGTAAAATCAAGCTTTGCAAGAATTTCTCTGGCAAGTTCTGCGCCTTTTTCTGCATGACAAACCTTACCCTGCTCCCTGGTCTCATACCTCCTGCCAATATCATGCAGTAAGGCGGCAGCACTTAATACATCAAGCTTCGCACCCATCAGCCGACCGATATGCAACGCTGTTTTATGCACACGTTCAGTGTGATCAGGTCCGTGGCAGCCGCCCATGCCATCATGGTACGGGTCTGCCAACTGCCGGAGTTTTTCAGTCAATTCAACTCCGAGGGGATAATCATCTTCTTTAAAACTGTCTTTACTCATATCTTTTCTGTAAACAGGAATTCCTTGAGCCAATGGATTCCAAAACGAAGGAGATTCAGGTCATCAGCAAGTACAGATTTTTTTTCATCCGCGCTTAAATTGAATTTATCTGTATTATTCGGTGAAGAAATAAACTTACGGAATTCATCAAGCTTAAATAAAGCCAACATGAAATAATCTTTCTGCTCTTGGGTTAACGTAATACCTTTACGAACCTGTTCATGCTGCAGCAGACCCAAAACTTCATCATTAATTGCATTATACTCTGTCAGCCCCTGGTTTTCGAACCATTCTGCAGCGTTATGGCTCTGGTTCTCTGCAAAACCCTTACAATGCTCCTCCTGAACCAGGACATAGAGCTCCTGTTTCCTGCCATTTTCATTAAGAGTTATTCCCCGGCCGACAGGATATGCCCTACAGGCCCCCGGACGATTCTCATAAACCCTGCAGCCATTTTCACTGATAAAGGGACAACTTGCCTTGCCATCATCAACCATTCCCAGATACAGGCGCGGGAAGTCATTCTCATCCTGCTCAATCACTACATACCGTTCAATAAATTCCTCTGAACCCATCTGCAGCTCTTTGCGTAGACACAGGACATCATAAGGCGTAAGTGCCAAGTCGAGCTCTCGGCAGCACTCAGTAAAGCAGGCAACATCGGGATGACACCCAAAGGAAAAACGCTTCATGCCGCAAAGCCTAGTTACAGTGTCCGGGAAATCCATAGTCAACTCAATCGTAAGAATAGAAAATACGGCACCAGATCACTTTATATTGATCTGACAATGAACCTGTTTGAGGAATAAATTTTTTCTCAGCTGCTAATCCTTCTTCCACAAACTAAGCACAGGACTGGCTACAAACACTGAGGAGTATGATCCCACAACGAGTCCCATCAGGAGAGCAAAGGAAAAATCGTGGATAACCGTCCCGCCCAGAAAGAAGAGTGCAACAAGGACCAGTGCCGTGGTAAGGGATGTGACAATGGTCCGGCTCAGGACCTCGTTGATGCTGCCGTTTATAATATCTGAAAATACTTTTGATTTGAAGGTGCCCTGTTCCGACTTATGCATATTCTCACGGATCCTGTCAAATACTACAACTGAATCATTCAATGAATAACCTGCCAGGGTCAAAAGAGCTGTTACAATCAAAAGGGTTATCTCGATATTGAAAAGCCAGCAGATTCCCAGAACTACCAGCACATCGTGGAAAGTAGCCGTCGCAGCCGCAACTCCGAAACTTAAATCAAAGCGCAAGGCAAGATAAAATATTACACCGATAAGTGAAATGGCAATGGCCTGCAACGCCTTGTTACGAAGCACTTCGCTTATTGATGAACCGATGGCCTCCTGGCTTTCCATAATAAATCCTTTTTCCGGCAAATTCTCTTCAAAAACAGCGGAGATCTGCTCACCAAGATTTGAGGCCTTTTCCTCAGATTTTTTCAATCTGACAATTAGTCTGTTTTCATTTTCCACCTGCTGCAGGTTCACTTCACCTAAACCATTCTCTCCCAATACTTTGCGGACTTCCTGCAGGGAGAACTGCTGATCGGCATGGTACTGAACAAGCGTGCCGCCTGTAAAATCGACACCGAGGTTGGCTTTACCACGGGCAATCTGCACAAAGGCAATGAGGCCGATAAGTACAAGTACTCCTGAGATTGAAAAGGTGATTTTTTTCAACTGCATATAGTTAAAGTTAGGCGTTTTAATGAATTGGTAGAATTTAATGGGTTTAAGCAAGCGTTTGCTGTGCAGAACATCATAAACCAGCCTGGTTGCAAAAAGCGTAGAAATCAGGTTGAAGGTGATGCCAAGTGAAAGTGTTACTGCAAAGCCCTTGATTGGGCCGGTACCAAAGAGAAATAGCGCCAGTGCCGTGATGAGGGTTGTCACCTGGGAGTCGATGATCGTCCAAAATGCTTTATCAAATCCACCTTCCACCCCGGATTTGACCGATTTGCCAATGGCAAATTCCTCCCGCATTCTCTCAAAAATAAGAACATTGGCATCCACAGCCATACCAATGGATAGAATGATACCCGCTATTCCTGGCAGGGTAAGAGTAGCGCCCAGGGCAGCCAGCCCGCCGAAAAGCAAAAATATGTTCAGCATGAGTCCAAAATTTGCGATAACCCCGGACAGCCTGTAATACAAAATCATAAAGACCAGGACCAGGACGGTTCCAAGCAAACCTGACATGAGACCCCTGTCAATGGAATCCTTGCCCAGACTTGCTCCAACCGTGAGGTTCTGGATTATTTCTACAGGGGCCGGCAATGCACCGACACGCAGAACAATCGCCAGGTCAGTTGCCTCTTCATAAGTAAAATTGCCCGTGATCTGGGCTGAACCACCCAGTATCTTTTCACGAATCACAGGAGCAGAGCGCACCACCTCGTCCAGGATAATGGCAAATCGTTTCCCCACATTTTTTTCTGTTACCTGGCCAAAAATTCTTCCGCCCCTGCCTGTAAGATCCAGGCCAACATAAGGCTCATTAAAATTTCCCCCTACCCTTACCTGGGCGTTTTTGACCATCTCGCCGGTCATCATAACCTGGCTTTGTATCAGAAGCGGTGTTTTTGACTCAGCCCCTGTTTGCGGGTCAATATCTCTTTGAAAATATATCTCTGTTCCCTGCGGCAACTGGTTCTGCAGAGCAAGATTCAATTTTTTCCTGCTTTCACCCCACTGCCATTTACCACTGTTCTGGGCCTGGCTGATTAACTGCCATGGATCTACAGCAGACTCTTCATCGAGGAGCTTAAACTCAAGCTGCGCAGTCTGACCGATAAGACCCAAAGCCCTGTCAGGATTTTTGACGCCCGGCAACTGTACAACTATTTCATCCTGCCCCTGCCGGATAATGACCGGTTCCGCAACACCAAATTGGTCAATCCTGTTCCTGATAATTTCCAGGGACTGGGTAACAGCATTTTTCTTGATGAAGTCAACCTCTTCAGAGGTAAGACTCAAAATGATTCTGGGAAAAGAACCTTCTTCTGCCTTGATTTCGATATCCAGGTTAGGAAAGTCGTCAGCCACCAGTTCCTGGACGGTTTCCAGAACGCCGGTGTTCGGTAAGGTTAGTATAACTTTATGGGGATCTCCGGAATTTGTCCGAACAGCAGTGATCTTTTTTTCTGCCAATCCTTCCTTGAGGTCACTTGCAGCAAGATCCAGTGTGTTTTCAACGGCTTTTTCAAGATTAACTTTTAAAACCAGGTGCATACCGCCCTGCAGATCAAGCCCCAGGTTCAAACCTTCTGGTGCAATATAAGTGCTTATCCATTTTGGAGCGCCTTTATAAAGTGACGGGGTTAATATGATTCCCGCAGTTAGAATCATAAAGATCAAGAGTGCTATTTTCCACTTGAGAGTCCTGTTCATCCAGTAAGCTCCTTCGCTTTTATAAAAACAATAACGTTATTGAATAGTTCATCTATTAAGTAAATTGCTGAGGCCAGGGGTGTTTATCTAAAAAGAACCCATACCCTGAAACAAAATTTATCCACAGTTTCCAACAAATAAGTGCTTTTTTTCTCATATCCAGCGGAAAAGAAAATGGCGATTATACCTTAGATGCCAAAAGTGTCAATTTGCTTTTACATATAGAGTAAGGGGAAAGTCAGCAATTGGCTTCTGTCCACTACAGCCTGTTTATGGTTGCAGCCATGCATCCTGCGCCGAATCCATTGTCAATGTTCACTACAGCAACGCCTGGTGCACAGCTGTTAAGCATACCCAGCAGGGCTGTAATCCCGCCAAAAGATGCGCCATAGCCCACACTTGTCGGGACTGCAATAACCGGTTTGTCAACAAGCCCGGCAACAACACTGGGCAAAGCCCCTTCCATGCCGGCGACAACAATCAAGACGGCTGCCTGATGTAATAATTCCTTTTTTGACAGCAGGCGATGGATACCTGCAACCCCAACATCATAAAGCTTTTCTACGGGGTTCCCAAGGTAGCGGGCAGTATAAAAAGCTTCTTCTGCAACTGCCATATCAGATGTTCCTGCTGACATAATAAGAATAGTGCCCCTGCATTTATGCTCTAATACTTTGTCAGTATTTCCTACCAGCATTCGGGCAGTTTCATAATAATCGAGGTCGGCAACCTTCTCACGGACCTGTGCAGCCTTTTCCGGGTTTACTCTGGTTGCCAGCACAACACTTGGCTTCTCCAGCATGGCTTTCGTAATCGCAGCAATCTGCTCAGCACTTTTATCCTCTCCATAGACAATTTCAGGAAACCCGGTCCTTAAAGCCCGGTGGTGATCAAGACAGGCAAAATCCATGCCTTCAGAAGGCCAGTGTTTCATTTGTTTTATTGCTTCAGCAATATCACAGGACCCCTCCCGGACCTTCTCAAGGAGTATTTTCAAGCTCTTTTCATCCATAGAATCACTTTTAAATGCCTTTTACTCAACCTTTCAACAGCATTATTACCTTTCAGGCATACTTCTTTTCTGGAAACACATACTCATTATGCAGATATGTTGCATTCCAACAGCAAGTTTCCTACAATATCAAACATTCTGCAACAAATCTAATTCATCAAAACCTATAAACATTATTCAAAAAACCTCAACCAATGATTAAAAAAAATAAACAAAATTAAATTCATGAAAAATAAGCATGCCATGCACATGGCTGCACGGCTCGCATTTATAACCTCTCTTACACTGCTCCTGGCTAAATTCGGTGCTTACTACCTCACCGATTCAAAAGCTGTGCTGTCCGATGCCATTGAATCAATCATAAATGTAGTGACAGCAGCCTTTTTAATGCTGTCCATTTCTGTCAGCAGCAAGCCGGTTGATGAAAACCATCCTTATGGCCACGGTAAAATCGAATCATTCTCAGCAGGACTCGAAGGCGGCCTCATCATTATTGCAGCTATTGTAATCCTCATTGAAGCTGTTCCTGTTTTTTTTGCACCACAAGCACCCAAAAACCTGGGCTTCGGTCTTTATATTTTAGGAGGGGCAGGGGCTATTAATCTTGTTGTCGGCTCCTATTTAATGCATGCCGGCAAAAAATATAAATCAGATGCCTTAAGCGCTGATGGACGACACCTTCTCACAGACTTCTATACCAGTGCTGGCGTTATAATAGGTTTACTGCTCTACCGGATCACCGGTTTTCTCTGGCTTGATCCTCTTGTAGCCTGCCTGGTGGCTCTCAATATCATTATCCCCGGCATAAAGCTGTTTGCCAATTCCTTTAAAAACCTTATGGATGAGGCTGATCCTGAGCTTCTTGAACGCATAGTGCTGGCCCTCAATACAATCAAAAAGCCTGGCTGGCTTTACCCGCACAAGTTAAGGGCCTTGCGTTCCGGGAGATACCACCATGTCGATCTTCATATATCCCTGCCCCATTACTGGACCTTAACCCAGGTACACGAGGCTGAAGAAGAAATAACCCAGGCTTTGCTGGAAGCATTGGGCGAGGAGGGTGATATCATGATCCACGTTGATCCTTGCGAGCCTCCTTATTGCCCGGTATGTGAGGTTGACGACTGCTCCAAAAGAAATACTGAATTTATCAGTGCTCCCAACTGGTCTGTAAAAGAGGTTATTTCAGCACGGACAACAGATGATACTGAATTAGATCTGCGCTGAGTTAAATATCATGCCTGCATCCTCAATCAAGCATCGTTTAGCAAAATCCTGGCATAAAATAAACATCCAGGTTGATCCGCGTATGACTGATGCTGTCACAGCGTTCCTTTCTGATCTCACCGGTACCGGCCTAGAAATATCTTCACAGGAAAGTATCAAGACAACAGCAGACAAGACTTTCACCCCTGAAAAAATTACTGCCTATATCCCTGTTGGATCTGAAGAGTTTGACAAAAAAACTGCTGCAATCAAAATAGAGGAACTGAAACTGTTTCTATCAAATGTCAGCCATATTTTCCCTGATTGCCCTGAACCTGATCTTCTTATCGAAACTATAATAGAAGAAGACTGGGGGGAAAAGTGGAAAAGCTTTTTTACCTCTTTTCAAATTACACCGACACTCACCATAAAGCCGTCCTGGGAAGATATCGGGGAGCAGGAAAAAGAGGACCAAGCAAGAAAAATTATCATTGAAATGGACCCTGGGCTGGCTTTTGGTACCGGACACCATGCCAGTACTCAACTTGCCCTGTTGCTGCTTGAAGAACTTTTCCAGGGCAGGACAATGATACCTGATGAAGTCCTTGATGTAGGCACGGGGTCTGGTATTCTTGCCATGGCCTGCGGACTCTATGGAGCCAGACATGTTCTGGCCATTGATAATGATCCAGATGCGCTTGAGACAGCAAAACAAAACATTATCAGGAACCGGCTTGAAGACAGGATAACTGTAAGTGACCAGGATATAACATCAGTAAAATCAGGTTTTAATCTGGTTGTAGCCAACATAACCCATGATACCCTTGCAGGGCTGGCAAAGCATTTGACCAGTCTTATAAATCCAGGAGGTTTTCTTATTCTCTCTGGCATCCTCAAAGAGGACCAGGAGCATTCCATCAGAGAAATATATACAAATCTCGGATTGAATCATATAAAAAGCCTGGCAAAGAATGAATGGGCTGCTCTGCAATTTCAAAACATTGATTGAGGTTTATATGCGCCGTTTTTTTATAGATCCGGAAAATATCGTTGGACCCACTGCCGTACTCACCGGAACAGAAGCCCGCCATGTTTCCTCTGTTTTGCGGCTTTCTACGGGTACAAAAATAACCCTTTTTGACGGCAGCGGCTCATACTATGAAGCCCTTATCACTAAAACATCTGCCGGCAGAATTGAGACTAAGATTGTTTCAATCATTCCTTATATTGCTTCGGCCGAAGATATTCATCCAGCTTTGCATTTGGGTATGGGACTGTTGAAAGGCAAAAAAATGGATCTCATTATCCAAAAAATTACTGAACTGGGAGTTGAAAGCTTACGTCCTTTCCGGTCCCGGTTCTGTGCTGCCCATGACCATGCACACGGTAGGCTCTCTCGCTGGCAAAAAATTGCTCTGGAGGCATGCAAACAGAGCAACCGTCCTAAACTTCCAGAACTCCATTCTATTAGTGAATTCAAAAACTTACTGTCAGAAACTGCTCAAAACGACCATGATCTGAAACTGATCTTCTGGGAGGAACAAGGTCAAAAAACCATACATGAAATTTTTGCTTCAGGGGATGAAAAAAAATCAGTGCTGATCCTGATTGGCCCGGAGGGTGGATTCAGCACTGACGAAGTTAAGGCAGCCATAGCTGCAGGTTTTCAGCCTGTAACATTGGGCAGCAGAATCTTACGGGCAGAAACAGCAGCAATAACTGCTGCAGCCATCCTGCAGCACGAACTGGGCAACCTTGCCTAATATCCTCCTTTGCTTGCCCAAAGACAATAAAAAAGGGCCTACAAAAAAAGTAGGCCCTTTATCAGTATCCCATTGCTTTTTTATTTCATTGATACCTTTTCTTCCTTATTTTTTCCCGTTGCTAACTTTTCACGCATCGGGTCACCCTTATAACCCAGTTCCTGCCAATCAAGCCTGCTCTTGTCACCGTGGCAGTCGAGGCAATTAAGGGACTTATCTGCCGGTGTGACCATGTGATTCAGGCGCCAGTACATCTTAGTTGGGGCAAAATCATATTCACCGCTATAGTCCAGCCCGGAGACCTTCATTCCTGCTGCTGCTGCCTTATTCCAGTCATAATTTACCCAGTAGGCATCAGGGTCTTTCTTGGAGCCAAATAGTTTTGGTGTAATAAAGATTTTATTCTTCTTGTCATAGATCTGCTTTCCGGTATGCACTTTAAAGGGATAGATCTTTGCAGAACTGTCATTAATGTCGCCAAGTGGATAACTGAGCTTGGTTACCTTGTCAGGGTCCATCTTGTCCCCAAGGAGATACGAACCTGCCTTGCCGTTGTACCAGGCATAGGTTGGCTTAACATTCTTGCCCCATACAAAACTGCCTTTTTTCTTGTTATATGTGGGCATGCCATATTTGTCTTTCGCGGGATCCTGTATGTCTTCTCCAGCTGTCGACCAATCCCAGGAGAGCTTGGTTGGCATTTCCTTGGCTATGAAAGGAATATGGCAGGTTTGGCATGCAATGCGAGCCGTATGATTATTTAACAGGGACTCCCCATGCGGTTCTGCATCATGGCAGTCTGTACAGGACAGATGGTTTTCACCTCGGGGCGAGACGACCATCGCGTTCCCCTTGATCTGATGCTTTTCAGTGGTATGGCATGTCTGGCAGGTAAAATTTTCACCATCAGTACCCATATGCACATCATGCCCCTTGACTGGTGACATCATGGATGAGTCTATATCTCCATGTTTTACGTTATTGCCGCCACCTCCAAAACCGTGGCAGACTATACAGTTGTCCCTGGATGGGTTGCCAATGTTTTGAGCCACTGCAACAAGATCTACAGGCTTTTTATCAAACTTCTTATTGCCGGTAAATCCGGCGGGCATCCCTGCTGCCGGACCGGGTTTTTTATATTTTCCGGTTGTATCATGGCAGACAAGGCAGTCTATTCTGCTGGCATCTGAAAAATCAAAATTTGCATCTTTCCAGCCATACCCAACATGACAACTGGTACAGCGAGCCCAGTTCCCGTTGATGGAAACACAAAAGTTATTCACTGCATTCACCTTACCTCGATCAACCTGGCCCCGCTGCTGGTAATCCTGTTTGAGTTTCCAGGTCCAGTGGCTGGTCTGCATAACATTATGGGCTTCCTCTGCATGACACT
>CP070776.1:1078384-1089007 GCA_020346205.1 Deltaproteobacteria bacterium | reverse complement strand
CTGTTAGCGGCTGGACTTTAAGAGGAAAAAACCTTTTGCAGAAAACAAAAAAGCCCCCGCCGCATAATTTTGACAGGGGCTTTTTTGAATAAAAAAATTATTTTTTTGCTGAACAGGCGCAGCCGCAACCGGATATTTTTTTCTCCTCCTGTTTCTGCATGGTTCCTGTTTCAGTACATTCGGGACATTTCTTGGGTTTGCATCGTCCTTCCTTGGTCGCTCCGCATTTCTCGCATTTAAATACAGCCATTTTGTTCTCCTTTAGAATTGTTCAGTTAAGTTAATAAAAAGATTACTAAATATTGAATATAAGCAGTCTCATTTAGTGTAAATTAATTGAATAATAATCACGCTTACTTGGTTTTGCCATTTTTTTGATAATTTTTCTTGATGCCTACAGCTCCTACTGATTGTATTCATGTCCCTTCATGCTTATAGTTGATTTCCAATGACTTTTGATGGCTTTAATATAATAGAGTGAAGTTCTATGGCTGAAATAAAGAAACAGACATTAGCAGTGAAAGGTATGACCTGTGCTTCCTGTTCGGCCCGTATTGAAAGAGTACTGTCTGGTCAGGAAGGCATCAAGGTTGTAAACGTGAATCTGGCAGCAGAGACCATGGAGGTGGAATGGGATGATCTGGCAGTTTCTCTTGATGATATTGGAGAGCGGGTTGCAGGACTTGGTTTTGAACTTGAAGCACCAATCAGCGAGGTAACCCTGGACCTGGCAATTAAGGGTATGACTTGCGCTTCCTGTTCAGCACGGATTGAAAAGGTTGTCTCAGGCCTTCCTGGAGTGAACTCAATGCAGGTTAATCTGGCAGCTGAAACAGGCGTTGTTGTTTTTGATCAGGATGCAATAAGCAAGCGCAGGATTCTGGAAACCATAGCCAGCCTTGGATTTGAAGCTGAATCTCTGGCAGAACAGGACGAGAATTTACTTGTAAAGCAGCAGCGGGAAACCCAGGAAAAGCTGGCCAGGATGAAAAAAGAGCTTATTCCTGCCTTTGGCTTTGCCTTTGCTTTGCTTATACTTTCCATGGGCGAGATGCTTGGTATGCCGCTGCCGGGGTTTCTTGACCCCCACCATGCCCCGTTTAACTTTGCCCTGGCACAATTCCTTTTGGTATTGCCTGTCATGTGGTCAGGACGCCGTTTTTATCTTAATGGATTTCCTGCTCTCTTCAGAAAATCGCCCAATATGGATTCACTTATTGCCGTCGGTACAGGCGCTGCCTTTATCTATTCAACCTGGAATCTCATTGAGATTTTTCTCGGCATTGATGCCATGGCACGGGTAATGGACTTATACTATGAGTCTGCCGCTGTCCTTATCGCCCTGGTATCACTGGGAAAGTACCTGGAAACACGTTCCAAGGCCAAAACATCGGATGCAATCAGTCAACTCATGGAACTTACACCTGACAGGGCAACCCTTTTAAAAAATCCTGGCACGGAAAAAGAGGAACAGGTTTTCATCCTTGTGTCCGATATTGAAGCCGGTGATTTAATCCTGGTGCGGCCTGGTGAACGGGTCCCAGTGGATGGCACGGTTAAGAAAGGACATTCCAGTGTGGATGAATCCATGCTTACCGGTGAGAGTCTGCCGGTATCCAAGGAAGAAGGTGACAAAGTAATTGGCGGTACTCTGAACAAGAACGGGATGCTGAGGGTATTGGCTGAACGTGTTGGGCAGGATACAGTACTGGCACGCATCATTAAAATGGTTAGGGAGGCCCAGGGTTCAAAGGCACCCATAGCAAATCTGGCTGACAGGATAAGTCTGTATTTTGTCCCGGCAGTTATGGTCATTGCCACACTGTCAGGCCTGGCCTGGTATTTTGTTGGCAATGCTTCTTTTCCCTTTGCCCTGCGGATCTTTATAGCAGTACTTGTGATTGCATGTCCCTGTGCCATGGGGCTGGCAACCCCCACATCGATCATGGTCGGGACTGGAAGAGGGGCTCAGCTAGGGGTTCTTATTAAAAGCGGGGAGGCGCTGGAAATGGCCCAGGGTGTTAATGCCCTGGTCTTTGACAAGACAGGTACTCTTACCTATGGGAAACCAAAGCTTACCGATTTTGAATTGGTGCAGGAATCAGACTCAACTCCCAATGAAGTGTTAGCGCTTGTCGCTGGAGCAGAGAGTGTATCAGAGCACCCCCTGGCAGAGGCAATTGTCCAGGAGGCGCGGGAAAGGGAATTATCGATACAGGAGCCGGATTCCTTTGAAGCAATTCTTGGCAAGGGCATAAAAGCTTCCATTGCTGACAAAAACCTTCTCCTTGGCAACAGGGAGTTTATCAGGGAACATATTGACTATAAAGACAATCAGGATATTGACAGCAAGGCCGCAGAATTTGCTGCTTCTGGTAAAACTTCCCTTTTTCTGGCCGTCAATGGCGAGATGACCGCATTACTTGCCATAGCCGACCAAATAAAACCTGAAACCCCGCAGACAATCAGCAGGCTGAAAAATATGGGAATCAAAATTTTCATGCTTACCGGGGATAATGAAACAACTGCTCAGGCAATTGCCACCCAGGCAGGAATCAAAGAGGTCATTGCCGAAGTGTTGCCGGACTTTAAAGCGGACAAGGTAGCAGAATTGCAATCCAAAGGCATGAAGGTCGGGATGGTGGGTGATGGAATCAATGATGCCCCGGCCCTGGCAAAGGCTGATGTGGGAATAGCCATGGGTACAGGTATAGATGTTGCTGTGGAGTCTGGTGATATAGTGCTGATGAAAGGGGAGCTTGGAGGAGTGCTAACAGCTCTGGCGCTTAGCAGAGCCACAATGCGAAATATCAAGCAGAATCTTTTCTGGGCCTTTGCTTATAATGTAGTGGGAATTCCCGTTGCAGCCGGCCTGCTCTATATTTTTGGCGGGCCCACTTTGAACCCGATGATTGCCGGTGGCGCCATGGCCATGAGTTCGGTTTCAGTAGTTACTAATGCCCTGCGATTACGATTTTTTTCACCGGAAGGGTGAATCATTAATTCTAAATTCTAAATTTTGAATTCTGAATTTACTGTGAAAGCACCCTGTGAAGTTCTTTACTCATATCCTCCAGGTTATAAGGTTTTGGTACAACACCGACAAACCCGTATTGCTTATAGTTCGACATGATGGGATCCCTTGCGTAACCGCTTGATACAATAGCTTTAACGTCAGGGTCAATTGCAAGCATTTCCTTTATGGCTTCTTTGCCCCCCATGCCTCCCGGTACTGTAATATCCATAAAGACAGCATCAAAGGGTATCCCGTTAACATCGGCTGACTGATACAAAGTGACAGCTTCTGCACCATCCCTGGCGACCTCAACATCGTATCCCAGGTATTCCAGCAATTCCTTGGCAAAATCCCGGATCATCTCTTCATCATCCATTAAAAGGATCTTGCCGCTGCCTTTTACTACCTCAGATGGTTCGGCTTTCTCTGCAGAGCCCTTTTTAAGGGATGCAGGCAGATATAAATGAAATAAAGTACCTTTGCCGGGCTGTGAATCAACTTCAATGTGACCGTCATGGTTGCGAACTATTGAATGAACAATGGAAAGACCCAGGCCGCTGCCATCCTTTTTGGTGGTAAAATAGGGATCGAAGATTTTTGGCAGGTCTTCCTGTGGAATCCCCTGACCCTGATCCTGAATGGAAATCTTTACATATTTTCCTGCTTTTATGGGTAGTTCATTCTCTGATGCCAAAGTAAAATTCTGTGCTGATATAGTTATTGTACCGCCTTGAGGCATGGCATTATCTGCATTCAGTACCAGGTTCTGGATGACCTGGCTGAACTGGCCGATGTCAACAAGAGTTCTCCAAAGATTTGCAGCAATATCAAATTTGCATTTTACGTTGGCGCCCCGCAAGGCAAAAGATGTCGATTCATGTATGGCATCTGCAATTGGAACAGTTTTTTTAACCGGATCTCCGCCCCTGGAAAATGTCAGTAGCTGCTGGGTAAGTTCCTTGGAACGTAAGAGGGCCTTTTCAGCCTGCTGCAACCTTAATGAAGCTTTGTTGGCTGGTTCAATATAATTTTTTGCCAGTGCAATATTTCCAATGATTGCGGTGAGTAGATTGTTAAAATCATGCGCAATACCGCCGGCTAAAACTCCAATGGATTCAAGCTTACTGGCCTTGATGCGTTCAATCTCAAGCTGTTTTTTTTCGCCGATATTTTCTATTAAACCGATAACGAACAGCGGTTTGCCGTCCTGATCACGGATAAGGGATACTGTCAGCTGCCCCCAGACGATATGGCCGTCTTTACTTACATAACGCTTTTCAGCACTGAAAAAGTCACGTTTTCCATGGAGGAGTTCATAATAAAGTGACACATGCTTTTGCACATCTTCAGAGTGGGTCAGGGCGGAAAAATTCAGATTCTGGAGTTCTTCCTCGCTATAGCCCAGCATTTTCTGGTATGCCGGGTTGCATTTTAATATATGGCCCTCTGTATCTGATATTGTAATACCTAGGGCAGAGCCTTCAAAAACGCCCCTGAACTGGTCTTCGCTCAAACGTAATGCCTCTTCAGCCAATTTTCTGTCTTCAACCTCACTTTTCAGATTGGCCAACGAGTTGTTTAATTTAAAAGTGCGTTCCTGGACCAGAAGTTCAAGATTGTTGCGGTGATGCTTGAGATCTTTTTCAGTCAGTTTGTGCTCTTCGATTTCATCGATAAGTCTATTCTGTATAGAAGTGATGGTAACTTCAGTCCTGACAAGATAAAAGTACATGAATGTAAAGAGGATCCCGCCGATAAACAGAAAAAGGGTCAGGATTGAAATGGTGATCATGCCCAGGCTGTATATAAGATCAGTTACATCAGAAATAACTATTATGTCACCAACATGCCTTGCCGCAGCATCAATAAGGGGGACAAACATGGCTCGCAATTTCAAATTGCCGGCAGAAAACTCCAAAATATCTTCAGCATGCTCCTGGTGAGGCAGGAAGAGGAGGTTATCCACCGGAAGGGGTATTTCCTCTATGGTTGCATCTATGATCACTGAATTAGTTAGTGAGTCCCAATTTGCACTCCGTCCTAACATGTGCATGCCTTTTTCCCAGTCAGAGCGGCTCAAGCGAGTTTTATCAATGGTGAAGATGAGGTCCACATCAAGAGTTTCTTTGATCATTGGGGCTATATGCAGTATTTCCTTGCCGAGTTCAACGTATCCGGTGAGAACTCCATCAATAAACCAGGGGTGTACAACTCTGAGGGTGAATGTGCCGAGAGGACCCAGTTCAATGCCGCTGCTTGGTTTTCCCTTGCGCACAGCAGTATTCAAAGTTGCCCGGTTGATGTAGTCGCCGAAACGCTCAGGACTGTGGACCCTCAGGAATGCTGCCTGGTCAAGGTCAATAAAGTAGAAATGGGTAATGTTGTACTTGGAATTGATTTCAGAAAAAAAAGTGAAAGCTTCCTGATAAAGCAGCTTTTTATCTCCTGCTAGCCATGATTTCTGGAGTCTTTCATTCCTTTTGAGAATGTTCAGTTGGGAATCAAGTTGAGTGGATTCCATTTCAAGCAGAGTTGGAAAGAGCTGCTCCACCCCGTTTACATTGGATTTGATAGCATTAATAATGTGAAGACGCTGGATCATGATAACACTTGCAATTGAAGCTGCCAGCATGATGAACAGACAGAACATCAGCGGTATTATGATCTGTTTTCGTAAAGGATGCTCAGTATGTTCCATAGTAAAAAATGGAATAGAGTGAATTTAAGGAGTTAAAAGAATTAATTAAAGAATTTCCGGTGTTAAACGCCTTATAAATAGTACCCTCAATAGTAATTATACCCATAAAATCATAAAGAGTCTACTATAACTACCGGATATGATTATACTGAGGTCAGTTTTTATTAACCAGATCCTTTTCCCTGCATGATTTTTTTATCTTTGTTTTTCTTGAATAATGGGTTAGGAAAGCAGGCCGGTTTTTTTACGTTTCCGATTTTGTTACAGTGTGGTAAACGGCACAGTAGAAATACAGAGTTGCTAATATTGGTAAGTATTTGATATGGAGGAAATTTTGATGTCGCCCAAAAGCTATAAATTTGTCTATGACGAATTTGGCAACACTAAAGAAATGAAAGTCCATACCCGTGGTGTTGGGGTACAAGGCAATAACTATGTCAATAAAGGAACGGCCTTTTCAGAGAATGAGCGGCAGGGCCTTGGCATGGACGGCAGCCTGCCGCCAGCTGTGAGGCCCCTTGAGCAACAGGTTAAAAACAGCCGGGAAAAGGTCCTAAAAAAAGCAGATGATATTGAACGCTATATTTATATGCGTTCGCTGTTTGACAGAAATGTAACCCTGGCCCATGCAGTTATAGCTACCGATATTGCCAGGTTCATGGAGATTATCTATACGCCCACGGTTGGCCTGGCCTGCCAGCAATATTCGTCCCTGTTCCGTTCAGCCAACGGGGTTCATATCTACCCGGGAAATATTGATAATGCTGAGGCCATACTTCGTCGCTACGGACACAGGGATATCCGTGTCGCTGTTGTAACTGATAACCAGGGAATTCTTGGTATCGGTGACCAGGGCGCAGGCGGCATAGCTATCTGTCTTGGCAAACTGATGCTGTATACCCAGGGATCAGGTATTGCACCCTGGCATTGTCTGCCAATATCACTGGATGTTGGAACCAACAACCAGGAGTTGCTGGATAATGAGGAATACCTCGGCTGGCGTCATCGCAGACTGACCGGCTCTGAGTATGTCAAGTTCATGCAGCAATTTGCCAAGGCCTTTAAGAATGTCTTTCCCCATGCCCTTTGCCAGTGGGAAGATTTTTCAAAGCAAAATGCCTTTGCGGTCAGGGATGCCTATCTGCATGATCTCATATCATTCAATGATGACATTCAGGGAACCGGTGCAGTAACTTTGGCAGCCGTTTTTGCGGCTATGAAGATCAAAGAGGAGAAGATCGAGGACCAGGTATATTTGGTCCATGGAGCAGGGGCAGGTGGTATCGGCATTGCCGAACAGATTGAAGCTGCCCTGATTGAACAGGGCCTGCGCGAAGACGAAGCCCGGAGAAAAATATTTACCCTTGACAGTCGTGGGGTTGTTAGCTCTGACAGAATGGTTGAGCCCTATAAGGCTAAATACGCCAAAAACCCGGTTGAGATGAGCTGGCTGCAGGAGTCGGGAGATAATGCACTTTTAGAAACTGTGAAACATGCAGGAGTCACAGTCTTGATTGGTACCTCCGGTCAGCCCGGCTGTTTTAACCGGGAGATTGTTGAGGCTATGGCGGCAAACTGCGAGCGTCCAGTAATCCTGCCCCTTTCCAATCCTACTGATAAGGCTGAAGCCTTACCCAAGGATATATATACGTGGACTTCCGGTAAAGCTTTGGTCGCAACAGGCAGTCCTTTCCCTCCTGTCAGGCAGGGAGGAGAGGAAATCAGGATCGGCCAATGTAACAACGTCTTTATCTTCCCCGGTGTTGGACTCGGTACCCTGGCATCAGGTGCCAAAGAAGTACTGCCGTCTTTTTTTACTGCAGGAGCAAAAGCGGTTGCAGAACTCATTTGCGAGGAAGATCTTAAGTCAGGAATTCTTATGCCGCGAGTAGAGGAGCTCAGGGAGGTTAGTGACAGTGTGGCTCTCGCCGTGGGATTGGTAGCCATTCGGGATGGAGTGAGCGGCCCCTGTGCATTCAGTAAATTCAAGCACAAAAACGATCCGGAGCAACTTAAAAAACTGATTGAAAAAATGCGTTGGGAGCCCAAATATCTTCCCCTGGTGCCTGTATAATTTGAAGTAATAACTTCAGCTTTGATGCGGCTAGGTGTTAGCCGGAGGAAAAATCAGAAATGAAACTCCGTTTAATATTACTCATACTATCACTCATGGCAGTTATTTTCGCTTCTGCCGGGGGATATTTTTATTATACTTCTTTTAAGGAAACTGCTTTCAGGGAAGCTGAAAGTGAGACAATTATCCGCCTGGAGCGCATTAACAAGAATCTCGCTTCTCTCCTGTCTGAATATAACAAACCGGTCCGGATACTTGCCGGTATGCAGGAACTTCAGAAGCTCCTGAGCAATTTTGGCCCGGAAACACTTGCAGCTGCCAATCGTATTCTCGATCATTTCAGAAACACCCTTGAGGCAGACGTATGTTACCTCATGAATAATAAAGGTGACACGATTGCATCGAGTAACCGTAACGATCCTGACAGTTTCGTGGGGCAGAATTTTTCCTTCCGACCTTATTTCAAGATGGCAATCATGGGGCAAGATGCAAGTTACCTTGCCCTTGGGACCACTTCCGGCAAAAGAGGAGTGTATTTCAGTTACCCGATCTACGAATACGGTAAAGAGTCCCCTGAAGGTATCGTCGTCATAAAAGGTTCCGTGGAGATGATTGAGAGGGAACTTGGTATTCCAGGAGATGAAATTGTAATGGTGACTGATCCGAATGGGGTTGTTTTTATCTCAAACCGTCAGGATTGGCTTTACAAGACAGCATGGAAAATTTCAGAAGAATCCATTGCTGAGATTGCAGCTTCACGCCAGTTCGGCTCTGGACCCTGGGAATGGATCGGGTTGGAGATGAACGAACAGGAATATGTGATTGACAGAAATGGAAAGAAATACCTGTACCACCAGACCGAGATGGACAATTATCCTGGTTGGAAGGTCATGCATTTATTGGATATGAAAAAAATATCCCAGGAAGCTTTCAAGCCCCTTGTAGTGTTTGTGCGTCCCCTGGTTCTAACTTTTTTTATCGTACTCGGGCTATCGGTATTAGTGCTTTACAGGCAGGCAAGCCAGGAGATCAGGCAGCGTCGTGCAGCCGAGGAGGCATTGCGTGAAAGTGATAAGCGTTATCGTTCTCTTTATCATAATACTCCGGCAATGCTCCATTCAATTGATAAGCAAGGTCATATTGTCAGCGTCAGTAATTACTGGAGTGAAGTTCTTGGTTACAGCGAAAATGAGGTTATCGGGCGCAAATTGACAGATTTTTTTACAGATGCATCTAAGCGTTATGCTGAAGAAGTGGTACTGCCTGATTTTTTTAAAACTGGATACTGTACAGATATCCCATATCAATTTGTCAAAAAAGACGGAGAGATAATAGACATCCTGCTTTCAGCCATAGGCGACCGTGATGAAAAAGGTGATATTATCCGAACTCTCGCCGTATCTATAGATGTAACTGAGAGGAATAGGGCAGTAGAGGCGCTCAGGCTTGCCAAGGAAGAGCTTTCCAGTTACTCAAAGGATCTGGAAAAACAGGTGAGCATCCGTACCAGAGAAATTACCAATATTTTAAAATATACGCCTGATGTAGTTTACGTAAAGGACAGAGAAGGGAAATATGTCCTGGTAAACTCACGTTTTGAGGAGTTGTTTGGGGTCAGTAATGAAGAGGTTCGCGGCAAAACCGATTATGAGATAATGTCAAAAGAGGTAGCTGATGAATTCCGTAAAAATGATCTCCAGGTCCTAAAAGATGGCAGATCCATGCAGGTTGAGGAAAGAGTGCTCCATAATAGTGAAGTCCATACCTATCTGTCTGTAAAGTTCCCGGTATATGATGAAACAGGGGCTGTAAACGGAGTATGTGGCATTTCAACTGATATATCCGCTGTCAAGAAGGCACAGGATCAATTGCGGCGACTATCCGGCAGCATTATGACCAGTCAGGAAAAGGAACGTACGGCTATTGCAAGGGAACTCCATGATGAACTGGGCCAGGTGTTGACCGCCCTGCGCATGGATGCTGTCTGGATGCAGGAGCGTTTGAAAGGGAATGATCCTAATATTGCTGAACGTACCTTGACAATGTGTGACCTGATCGATAAAACCATCAAAGATGTCCGCTCCATAGCCATCCGGTTGCGTCCGGGAGTATTGGATGATCTCGGCCTGGTTGATGCACTGGAGTGGTTAACCAGCGATTTTGAGAACCGCAGCGGCATTACCTGTGTTTTTGAAAATTCCGATGTGCCAGAATTAAATGAAACGGTCTCTACTGCTGCCTACAGGATTTGTCAGGAAGCCATGACCAATGTGGCCCGATATGCAGAAGCAAGCAGAGTGTCTGTTGTTTTAAAAGCAGAAGATAATATACTGAGCCTTTCTGTCAGGGATGACGGTAAGGGTTTTAACACTGAAGGACTCTCTGAGTTTGAAGGGGTCGGTATAGCAGGGATGCGGGAACGGGCAACATTGGCAGGTGGAAGCTTAGAAGTCATGTCCGAAGAAGGCAAGGGATGTCATGTGCTTTTTAAGGTGCCGATCAGGCAGGATACAAAGGAGACAGGATGATAAAGGTGCTGCTAGCGGATGACCACTCGATAGTACGGGCCGGTCTGCGCCGCATCATTGAGGAGAGCGAGGATATTGAGGTTATTGCCGAGGCGGATGAAGGCAGAACCGCTATCCATCTTGCCCGGGAAAAGAAACCAGATGTGGCTGTTATCGATATATCCATGCCGGGACTGGACGGGCTGGAGGTTATCAGTCAACTTAAGAATTATCTTCCTGATCTACCCATTATCATGCTGACCATGCATGAAGAGGAGCAATATGTAGTTCGGGCTATAGAAGCAGGGGCAATGGGATATGTTACCAA
>CP070776.1:1073730-1078284 GCA_020346205.1 Deltaproteobacteria bacterium | reverse complement strand
GACAAACTTTGATAAAGTTTAAAACCCGTGGGATGGCTAAGTAAAATTTTGACATTCAAGGAGCCGCGTTGTTTACGAGTGAGGCTATGCAGATGGTATGCCGAACGAGAAAAATGAGTAGCGACACAGAAGATCGAATTTTTTACGACGCCATCAAATTACTCTTTGACCCTTGTCATATAAGCCCCAGTCCGAGTATCAATCTGGATCTTGTCGCCCTCTTCAATAAACGTGGGAACCTGGAGTTCATATCCAGTTTCCACGGTAACCGGTTTTGAGTCGCTTCCAGAGGTGTCTCCTTTTGCCCAGGGATCTGCCCTAGTTACTGTCAAGTTAACAAAGTTTGGCAGGGTAACACCGATGGGGTTATCGTTAAAAAGCAGGATCTGCACTTCCATGTTATCAATAAGGTAGTTTACGTCGTCTCCCATTTGCTCCTGCATGATAACGATCTGCTCATAGTTTTTTGTATCCATGAAGTGGAACTCGTCCCCCTGGGAGTAAAGGTACTGCATGGTTCTCTCCTCAAGGGGGGCTTTCTCAAATTTATCATTGGACCTGAATGTGCGGTCAAACTGATTGCCGGTCACCATATTTTTCAACTTGGTACGGTACAGGGCCTGGCCTTTACCCGGCTTGGAGAACTGAAAATCTACAACTATATAGGGTTCTCCATCTATTTGAATTTTCAAGCCTTTACGTAAATCTGATGCGCTATACATTTTTGCTCCTCAAGGTTTATATCGAAATTCCAAAACTAATTATTTCACCATAAATAGGCGGCCTACTATACGTTTTTAAGTACTTTTATGCAACGATAAGATTATGGTCCTGAGGCCAAGAATAATGTAGATTGATTAAGCACCAAAATGACCTTTTGATTTTTTCGTGTAACTGGAATAAATCATCTGTTTGCATGTGTGCTTTATTAATTATGATGCAAAAGCATTTACCATAATTAGCCTTACTGTTAATTGAAAGACTGGAGGGAATATGGGTAACAGATACTTTTCAGGGTTAATCCTGCTGCTATTTCTAATGACTGCCGGTTATGTTAATGCCGGCTCCGGGGAAAAAATAAGTACTCTGGCTGACCAGAAAGAGGTTGCGGTTACAATTTACAATGAAAATCTTGCCCTGGTAAAGGACAAGAGAACACTCACTCTGCCTGCTGGAGAAAGCACCCTCGCATTCCGCGAGGTAAGTGGCAGGATGCGGCCTGAAACTGCGCTTCTGCAAAGCACCTCTCAACAGGACATAACTGTTATTGAACAAAATTTTGATTTTGACCTGCTCACCCCACAGAAACTGCTTGAAAAATATGTGGGTAAAACTATCGGTGTTGTCAAAACTCATCCAACAACCGGTGAGGAAACCGTGGAAGAAGCCACTGTGCTCAGCTCCAATAACGGTGTTGTGCTCAAGGTTGGTGACAGGATCGAAACCGGCCTGTCAGGCGGGCGTCTCATTTTTCCTGATGTACCAGAAAATCTACGCGACAAGCCGACACTTGTAATGCAGCTTGCAAGTAAAACAGACACGCCCCAGGATCTTGAGTTGAGCTATCTTACCGGCGGGCTGAGCTGGCAGGCTGATTATGTTGCCGAACTTAACAGTGATGAAAACAGGCTCAACCTCCTTGGCTGGGTAACCCTGACTAATACCAGCGGCACATCGTACAACAATGCCCGTCTGCAGCTTGTTGCAGGAGATGTGCACCAGGTTCAGCCGGTTTTTGATAAAAGAATGGTCAGGGGGACTGCCGAAATTGCTTATGAGGCCCAAGCGCCAGGAATGGTTCAGGAGTCACTCTTTGAGTACCATTTATATACCCTGGACAGGACAACTGATATCCTGGAGAACCAGACAAAGCAGGTTGCCCTGCTTCAGGCAGAAGACATTACAAGCAGCAAGGAATATCTTCTCAAGGGGCAGGATTATTATTACCGGAACAGGGCTGGAGATCTGGGCTCCAAAATAAAGGTGGCTGTATACCTCTCCTTTGAAAACACTAAAGAGGAAAACCTGGGTTTGCCGCTGCCAAAAGGAATTGTCAGGGTTTATAAGCAGGACAGCAAGGGGTCTGTTCAGTTTGTGGGAGAGGACCGTATAGACCACACCCCTGAAAATGAAACGGTAAAACTCAAACTCGGTAACGCCTTTGATATTACGGCAGACCGTAAGCAGACAGACTTTAAGAAACTCGCCGGTTTTGGAAGGTATAACTATGTTTTTGAAAGCGCCTATCGTATTGAATTAAAAAACGCCAAGGATGAAGACGTTATGGTCAAAGTTGTGGAGCCAATGCCGGGTGACTGGGAGATCTTGTCTGAAAGCCACAGTCACAAAAAGATAAGTTCCTCTGAGGCTGAGTGGCTCGTCAAGGTTCCATCCAAAGGTTCGGCTGAACTCCTCTACAGGGTTAAAGTAAAATTTTGATTAATGGAAGTTAATTAATTTATGAGTTTTTTTGAAAATATTTCATGATTACCATCGGTGTACTTTCGGATACCCATCTCCTGCAACCCGATCCATGGTTCAGGGAAAGGGCCCGGCAATGTTTTGCAGATGCAGATATGATTTTGCATGCAGGAGATCTGACAAGTCTTTCAGTGCTGGATGTTTTTGACGGAAAAACCATACATGCTGTGCACGGCAATATGTGCGGTCCCAAGACACGCACAACATTACCAGCCAGTAAAATTATCAGTGTTTCCGATTTCCGCATCGCCCTTATACACGGGGCCGGTTACATGTATAATATTGAAGACAGGCTGTTTGATCTTTTTGCACCGATTGACTGTATCGTTTATGGGCATACGCATAAGCCGGTCTGTCACCGTCTTGGTCCGACCCTTATGATCAATCCTGGCAGCTTCACTGCAACAGGCCCTTACGGCGCATCCGGGACCTATGCAATTATCAAGGTTGACAGCCATAGCATGGAAGGACAAATTCACTCATTGGGGCCTACGCCATGAAAAATCTCTGGACACCATGGAGAATGAGCTATATCCAAGATGCAGAATCAAAGGATAAGGAGTGCATATTTGAGGCAGGTAGAGATAAAAAACATGAAAAAGAGAGCTTGCTCCTGTTCCGTAGTGCTTCGGTCGTCGTCCTTTTAAACCGCTTCCCCTATGCCAACGGGCACCTCTTGCTGGCTCCCAGCCGTCACATAGGTGATCTCAATGACCTGAAACCTGAAGAAAGCACTGACTTGTTTGAAATGATCCGGCAATCTGTTTCAATTATACGCAAGCATAAAAATCCTGATGGCTTTAATATTGGGCTCAACCTTGGTACTGTTGCCGGAGCTGGTCATCCGGATCACCTGCATTTTCATGTGGTCCCGCGCTGGGAAGGAGACCACAACTTTATGACGGTTTTGGCCGAGGTGAGAACGATCCCTGAGCATATTGAGAAAACATTTGACCAGCTGCTGCCTGATTTTCAGGAGCTGCTTGTAGCAAAGTATAAAAAACCATGACCAAAACCCCAAAAATCACCCCCATGCTCCAGCAGTATATGGAGATAAAATCTCAGCATGAGGATGCCATACTTTTTTACCGTATGGGCGATTTCTATGAGATGTTTTTTGATGACGCTGAGCTTGCTGCAAAAATCCTTGGCATAACTCTTACTTCCCGGAGCAGCAAAAATAGCGATAACAAAATACCCATGTGCGGCGTCCCTCACCATGCGGCCTCATCCTATTTGGCCAAACTGGTTCAGGCAGGCCACAGGGTGGCTGTCTGCGAACAGGTAGAAGATCCGCGCCAGGTTAAAGGCGGCAAGATAGTCAAGCGTGACGTTATACGAGTCGTTACCCCCGGGGTGACCACCGACGAGCAACTCCTTGATGACAAAAGCAACCGCTATTTATCTGCGATATCTCTCTCAACAGATAAGTCCAATATTACCTATGGCGCCGGTTATATTGATATATCCACCGGGGAATTTCTGGTGAGCGAACATGAAAATCTTGAGGGGCTGCTCGATGAACTCACCCGTATGGAACCTGCCGAGCTTCTTATTGACGAATCAATAGAGGAAAGTGGCAGGGATATTATTGCAAATATCACAGGACTTCTCCCTGATCTCTGTCTGACCAAACGGGCTGAACATACCTTTCACCTGGAAACTGCCCGGGAGAGCCTTTTGGAACATTTTCAAACCCTGAATCTGGGGGGGTTCGGCTGTGAGCATATGAAGGCAGGCATTTCTGCTGCCGGCGCCCTTTTGCAGTATATTACAGAAACCCAGAAAACTGCCTGTTTGCACATTGAAAGACTCATTCCGGTTGTCCTTGATGATGTATTGATCGTTGACGAACCATCCCGCCGAAATCTTGAACTGGTCCAGACAATTGTTGGGGGCAGTAGAAAAGGGTCCCTGCTTGACACGCTTGATCATACCGCTACACCCATGGGAGCGCGCCTACTTAAACGTAGGTTGCTCTTTCCCCTTCGGGATGTGAAACGCATCCGTTCCAGGCTGCAAGCAGTTGAACAACTTTATATTGACAACAGGCTACGGGAAAACCTGCGTGAA
>CP070776.1:1067708-1073630 GCA_020346205.1 Deltaproteobacteria bacterium | reverse complement strand
TCTACAAACCCATTCAGCAAAGTCATATTGGTCCGAAAATTTGATATCATAATACTTAATGTAATACCTCCATGTTGAGGTTTATACATAAAAACAATATTATTGATATTCAAGGTTTTCACCTACCTTGAAACTGAAATTATACTGCGCACTTGAGACTAATATTTTAAACCATATTCCATGGTACCGTCATCTTTTACTCTGGCCCATACTAGTTGAGCATCATACTGAACCAGCTTGCCTTCATCATTTATTTCAAAACGGATAGCCAGAGGCTTATCGGTTACTATACGAATGCCGTTATCTGAAATATCTACAGACTTGGCCATATAGATATCATCCTCTGTGTGAAATGTAACTTCTCTTTCAAGCAGCCGCCGTGCTGATGTCCTGTTTTCCTGATTTTCCATATCTGCCATTCGTAAAACCCCTTAGTTTTATTTGCGAAAAGATAAACTCACGGAGCTAAATTAGCCTAACGGGGAAAAAGTGTAAAGTACATTGAGCAAATAAAAAAACCCCTCCAATGATCTTGGAGGGGTTTAACTTAGAGTTGAACATAAAAAAAATCAGCTCACAGTGTCATCAATCACCTTCTTGATATCACTCTTTAAAGTCTCGGATGGTGTAACTACTACCTGCTTATCACTAATTTGCATTGAATAGCGGGGTTCTTCCTGATGCTCGATATAAACAGCTTTCAGGCGATCGCTTAGCTTTTCAAGACTGATCATAGAGAGCCCTTTTTCTTCTACCAGGCTTTTAAAGTTGAATACATTGCCTTCCTTATCTACCCAGGCAACTCCAAATTTTTTGGGCGGCTTACCTATGAAAAAGAAGGCTGTTTCATTACCTGGGACCACTTCAATCGGGTCCTTGATCTCTGAGACAAGTTTTTCAACAGGTTGCCGCATGGCGTCAATTTTTTGTGCAGCTGGATCGTCCTTATTTAAGGGGGGATACTCCTTTGATGAGCCTAACAGCTTGTCCATGAAACCCATAAACGCCTCCTATTTTGGTTGCGGTGAGCCATGTGTTATGAACACGTGTATGTCGTGGCAATCTAAGCGACCAGGGTATTGCCATGACTCAACCATTGCTTATAACCCTGATCGAAAAAAACACTAATTTTTTACTACCACCACGTTAAAAAAATGTCAAGATAAGATGCAACTGTCAGTCAGGAAAGCGGCAGATTACACAGATCATTTTGGGGGGATTTACGTTTAAGAACTGGAGGGGAGTAATAGAAAACAAATCAAGAATATTAAGGTAGGTATTTTAGGAAATCAGCCTTTTTTAAGCCGGATGATTTCCGCTTCCAGTTTTTTTACTTTTTGGTCATATTCTTTAATTTTTGCATCACAGGATTTCATACGGTTCGTAAAAGCTAATAAGACCATTCTAAACCAGCTGGGTATCTCTGACATCTCCTGCTGTACTTTGTCATAGCTTAAAATGAACATTTCAACATCCGTTTTAGCTGAAACAGTTGCTGTTCTAGGACTTCCATTTAAAAAAGATATCTCTCCCAATATTTCAGGTGCGGTTATCTCACTAACCACAATCTTTTTATCTTTACCCTTTACTGATACCTCAAGAACGCCTTCTGAAAGAATATACAGGTCCCTGTTATCCTCGCCTTCATGAATTACTACTGTACCACTCTTATAATTTCTGCTTTGCTCAAACAGGCTTAGTATATTTGTCATGTTTATACCTCTAAGAAAAAAAACGACTCTGCCAAATTATAGTATCCCTGTTAACCCTCATTGACCAGTATATCATTTTATTACCTTACACTGCAGGACTATTTTATTCTGGCTTGATCTGTTCCATCTCAGAATATGCATCAAGTAATTCCTCAATCTTAGGACCACAGCGCTCACCTTTACAGTCACCGCTGCCGGATCCCACAATTCTGTTTATCTCCTGAAGCGAAGAGGAGCCACTTTTTATGACTTCCATAATACGTTTTCGGGGTATTCCTTTGCATATGCAGATCTTTTCATTCTGCAACAGCCATTGTTTTTTTATATCCTCTGAATTCATATTGTTAAAACTTTCAATAATTTCATAAGGTTTGACTCATTATTCCTGCTTGAAAATGGTAAAAAGCAGTAAAATCAGATAAAAGACGCAAAACCAAAACATGAAAATAATCATTGCCGTAAAAATCCAGTGCACGGAAACATGTGTTACAGCTTCCAGCATGATATACGGCCAGGAAAAAAAAATGTTAATATTCTGTACCAGGTTTGACAGCTTAATATTCTCAGGTGTCAAAAAAATAAATGATATAAGTAAAAAAAGAATTACCAATAAGGAGAATAAAAGCGAAACTTTAAGAAGTCGAGGCTGGAAAAAACGGAACCTCAGCATGCTTATCCAATTCCCAGCCATTCTTTTGCATCTTCCAATTTCCTGAATATTCTGTATTCATAAGGCAGGCTCTCAATATCAGCATAGGCCTGATACATTCTACCCAGCCCGTATTCAATGTCTTTGGGGCCTACTATGGCTGTTTTTCCCTCTTTTCTGCCGCCTGAATTTTTTTTTGCAGTGAGGATTATTTTTTCAATTTCCTCACTTGAAATACCAGATGTAACAGCATGTTCCATTACCCACAAAACCAATTTTGTGGGATGTTTAATATAGTACTCCTCAACTTTTTTAATTATCTCCTCGGCTGTCAACGTACCTTTGACTTCAAAAGTTGTCAGCTTTTTATCCATGTCAACTGTTGTTGATATTTGAGCCATGACGCCATCCTGTTCCGATTAATTTCTTATTGTGAGACATGTAAAAATATTCAGCTTTTCACCTGCCTATCTTTTACCATCCAGAAAATCCTCTGCTTCATCAATATCATGCCTGCAGCCAATGATAAGCGGTACCCGCTGATGCAGTTCTTCAGGTTCAATATCCATTATATCCCGTCCGTCACCGGTAATTGCCCTGCCTCCTGCCTGTTCAACTACAAAGGCCAGGGGGGCGGCTTCATACAACAATCGTAGTTTTCCAGAAGGTTTTGCCGGATTCTTGTTATCCTTTGGATAGAGAAAAATTCCGCCTGATATCAAATTTCGGTGAAAGTCAGCTACAAGCGAGCCAATATACCTCGAGCTATAGGGCCTGGAGCTGGCCTTATCCTGCTCCTTGAGATAATCTATATAACGCCGCATGTTTTCATCCCAATAGCTGTAATTTCCTTCATTAACACTGAAGTATTTGCTTTTCTCGGGAATTTTAATTTCAGGATGGGAAAGATAGAACTCTCCAACGCTCGGATCCAGCGTAAAGCCATGTACACCTTCCCCGGTTGTGAAGACAAGCATGGTACTTGAACCATAGATGATATAGCCTGCCGCTACCTGCCTGTTACCCTTCTGCAGGAGATCCTCATCAGAGCCCAGTTTTCCCTTTGCAGGTTGCCATTCTTCTACTGCATCTGTACTTCTTCTGCCAATAGGGGGTTCACCATGGTCTGATCTACGGCGATGAATTGAAAATATTGTCCCGATGCTGACGTTAACATCTATGTTTGAAGAACCATCAAGCGGATCAAAGGCAAGGGTATATTTACCTTCATGACCTTCTTCAACCGGAATGATACCATCCTCCTCCTCTGAGGTCATGACACAGATATACCCGCAGCGGGCCATCCTTCTTTTTATAGTATTGTTGGCAAATTCATCAAGTTTCTGAACTTCTTCACCCTGTATATTCGTTTTTCCTGACATTCCGAGAACATCAGCCAAGCCCGCCATGTTGACTTCTGCTGAAATAGTCTTTGCAGCAACGATCAATTCACTCAACAACCCGGATAAATCGCCAGTGGCTTCAGGATGCATTCGCTGCAAATCCATGATATGTCTGCTAACGGTGACTCCAAGAGGCCTGTGCATAATACTCTCCTTTTAAAAGATTCTCGCAAACGAATAAATTTACTGTGATAACAACCCTGAGAATAATATTAAGGAATAAATTATCCCCTTGTCAAACAAAAGCGTTCTCTGTATGTACCTTATGGAATGGTAAATTTGATAGAATCAGACTAAAAAAACAATGAAAACAGTTAATAATACAGATCCTGATGCCCAGACAAAACCTTTTCTGGCTGTTGGACGATTCCAGTCATATAAAACCCTTTTTACAACAAATCACAGGTTCAGGAGATTTTGGCTGGCCGGAGTGATCAGTCACCTTGGGAACTGGTTCAACTATATTGGTATTTTTGTATTACTCACAAAGCTGACGGGTTCCGGCGGCGCCGTCAGCTGGTTTCTCATAGCCAAGTTTATCCCAACCACCTTCCTGGGTCCTGCCGCCGGGGTTATTGCTGATCGTTTCTCGCGCAAAAGTATCATGATCATTTCAGACCTGCTGCGGGTCTTCATCGTACTTGGTTTCCTGTTGGTCAAACGTCCCGAACATGTCTGGCTGGTCTATATACTTGCTCTGGTGCAGGAATCAATCTGGACCTTTTATGATCCGGCACGAAAAGCATCTGTTCCCAATCTCTGCAGCCGGGAAGAACTCATTTTGGCAAATGCCCTGAGCGGTGCCACATGGTCAATTATGCTGGCATTTGGAGCAGCTTTGGGTGGGTTCGTAACACATCTCTACGGCTGGGAAACGGCCATTGTTATTGATGCGTTAACCTTCCTGGTATCAGCGCTGATGCTTGCCGGGCTGGATCTGTCCCATGTACCGCCCGAAAAAAAAGAAAAACCCACCTGGCATGACCTGACCGGGATCACAGACCTGCGGGAAGGGCTGAAGTATGTATCCCGGCACAAGGAAGTTGCTACGCTATTACTGGTTAAAAGCGGCTGGGCTCTTTCCGGGGGCATTCTGGTTCTGCTGACCGTTTTCGGGGAACAGGTATTCTCAACAGGTGGTCAGGGAGGCAAAAGCGGTTTGCTTTACTCGGTGCGGGGACTTGGAGCAGCCCTGGGGCCCATATTAGCCTGGCATTATTTCGGAGAAACAAAAAAGGCCATGTACCGCTCCATTAGTCTCTCATTTTTTATCGCCTCTGGTGCCTATATCTTATTTTCGCAAGCTCCAACGCTGCTTTGGGCAGTCCCCTTTGTATTACTGGGCCATATAGGCGGTTCCATCCAGTGGGTATTCAGCACTACTCTGCTACAGCAGATTGTGCCCGATCAGTTCCGCGGTCGTGTCTTTGCTGCAGAAATGGCACTTCTAACCCTTGTTTTAAGTCTTTCAACATATTTTACCGGCCTGGGACTTGATCATGGTGTTGATCCCCGTCTGCTTACCCTGCGACTTGCCCTGATCTTCCTGCTTCCGGGTACATTCTGGGTAATCTATCTAAGGCTGAATAAAAAAAGATTCGGCAAGGTATAAGCTAAGCAGTCTCTGCTTATAAAAGAGCCCGCATTATAAGAATAAAGAAAATAAGAAGCGGGACATAGTAGGTTAACACACCAATTACCAGACGTTTTTTCTCATTTTGAAGCAGATCTTTTCTATTTAGAATGATACGCACATAATTGCGCACCCAGAAAGGAACAGCATCCTGCCCGAGAAAATCGACAAAATAGGGTTCAATTCTTTTCTCAGAAGGTTTTTCATCATACCATGCCTGCCAGGCATCGCAAAAAACCTGGAACTCGCTTACTCCAAGCCAGGCAGATGCCTTGTAGACTTGCTGAGTATCTGTGGGCTTGCTTTTTTTCAACAACATCTTGTTCCCTTTCTGAAATAACTATCCCTTAATATAATTATAACTATTCAATATACTTGTGACCATAAATTTAGGTATTTAAAAATCTTCACGGTATACGCCCAAAATATCTTCACACCTTACGAATTAGACAATCCAGTTTTCCATTCACTTAAATTTGGAGTATTCTAATTGCTAACACTATTGCGCCATACGCTCCTCAGGAA
>CP070776.1:1060214-1067608 GCA_020346205.1 Deltaproteobacteria bacterium | reverse complement strand
TAATTTTCGCTTCACCCACATTTAAAAACAGCTGTTCAAGAGAATCCAATCCCAGCTGTTCAAGAATTTCCTCTTCAAATTGTTGCAATTCAGCCAGCGACAGGCCATAGCGCTTACATTCCTGATCCAGAATATCTCTGCCGATCTCTACAGCTGAGGTTTGACGGCGTATTTTAAATCCCTTGGCAAGGCCTGAGCGGGCCCTTGCAGTCTTACACAATTCCTGCAGACGTGGATCAAAGAGTACCGACTTTTCCTGCAAAATGATATTAACCTGATCTCCGTCTTTAAGTATATGATCAGGTTCTACCCTGTTGCTGCCTATCTGGGCAGCAGCACATCTACGACCCACTTCCGTATGGACCTGGAAGGCAAAATCCAGCACAGTGGAGTGCAGCGGTAAAAAAATTGGGTCTCCTTTTGGTGTAAAGGTATATATTTCTTTCTTACCACTTGCCGCAATCACTTCCCTAGGAGAGAGGCCTTGTTCTTCGCCTAGAAAGTCAAACATTTCCCGCAGGGCTTTTTCAAAATGACCCGGTACCGCTTCCTTTCGAGACCATGCCTTAATAATACCCTTATGAGCATTTCTGGCCATTTCCGGAGTTTTGATTTTAAAAAGAAAATTACTGCCTTTTATATTGGCCCGCGCGTGCAGCCCCTGGTACCCTGTCGGTTTGGAATTGGCTATAAAATCCCGAATAGTCCTGGGAATGGGAGGGAAATGTTTATTAACCAGCCCCAGGACCCGGTAGCATGCTTCAATGTCATCTACCAGGATGACTATTTCCATGGGGTGCTCAATTGACTTTTTCAGCGCCTTGTTAACCGGATCGAAATACCCCCCCAGGCCTTTGGCTCTTACTTTTATCTCACCGTTAATCCATGCCTTCTCAAGCTCCTCGTTGAGAGTAGTAACAATCTCCTGAACAGTTGGGGAGTTTTCCAGTTTGCGAATATGAGCAAGTACTTTATTGCTCTGCTTGGGGAACTTGTACTTTAGGGCAAGCTGGTAGAGTTCTCTCTTCAAATCAAAGAGCCCCATAACTCTTGCCAGGGGAGCATATATGTCCAGGGTTTCATCGGAAATCTTCTGGCGCCTGTCCCTGGGCATGGCATGCAGGGTCCGGAGATTGTGAAGACGATCTGCAAGCTTTACCAGAATTACTTCAAGCCTTGCTGCCGCACCTGAGAAAATCTTCCGGTGCACCATTTTATAAAATGTCTGCTTATCACCAAAAAAGTGGGTGATTTTGGTACAGCCATCGACAATGGCCTCGACATTCTTGCCAAACCGTTCACCGATAATTTCAGTACTTACTTCCTTGACATCTTCCACAGTATCATGCAGGAGTGCAGCAGCCAGAATCTCGGGGTCACGAACCTCCATTTCTTCAGCGAGTATCCTGGCCACATTGCAGGGATGCAGAATGTAGGAATCTCCGCTTTTGCGCCATTGCCCGGCATGGGCCTGCTCTGCGAAATCAAGTGCATCAAAAAAAACCTTGGCGCTGCCACCTGGATCACCCAGGTAATTGGTCATCACTTCTTTATAACCGGCAATATCAAATTCTTTCTTCGCCATGCACGCGGTGAGTGTATTCTGTTCTTTATTGTGATATAGAGTATGATAGCTTTTGCATGAAATTTAATTAGATAACACTGAGTTATAAACCGGACAAGTCTTTTTTCAGGAAATAACACTTTTAGGAAAACTTAAGACCTGTTTTGAATAAAAAAACAGAAGCAAAATCTACGAGCAAATAAGAAGAACTACTCTCTGATATATTGTAATTATGAGAAGAAAACAAAAAGGATTCCGAAAGGGTAAGTATAGCAAAACAAGCTATACCAGGAATAAATTCCACCAATCAGCCAAATCTAGAAAAAAACAGGAAATTCCCCCAATTAGCCTCCTTGAACAGGAAGTTCTCGCCTATCTCCACCAAAGCGATGAGCCGCAAAATTTGACAAACATCATGAGTGCGCTCTCTCTTACCCGCTCAGACAGAAAAAAACTCTCCAACCTTCTCACAGACTTATGCAGCCAGGACATTATTTCCTGTCCAAAAAGCAAGAAGGCCGGCAAATCATATACTTTAAGGAAAAAGGATAATCTTGTTGAAGGTTTAGTTGAGGTTCATCCCAGAGGTTTTGGATTCGCCATCATTGGTAAAACGCCAAGCGGATTTTCTCAAAAGACTGACAAGTCTTTACGTCAGGATCCGTTCATCGCACCGGACAACCTGGGAAGCGCCCACCAGGGTGACAGGGTCCTCTTCAGACTTATTCCCAAAAAGCGCGGCAGGACTGAAGCCATAGTCATAAAGGTCCTGCACCGCGCTGCTACCACTCTGGTCGGCACTTATGAAGCAGGTAGACAGACAAGCCTGGTGATCCCGGAAGACGAACGCTTTCTCTTTAACATCCTGGTTAACAGGAAAAACTCCTGCGGAGCCAGAAATGGAGATGCAGTGGTTGTTGAAGTTACTGATTTTAAAACCGGCAGGCGCAATCCTGAAGGCCGTATCATTGAGGTCCTGGGCGATCCTGCTGATATAAAAGTCCAGGCTGAAATAGTCATCCGCAAGCATAAGCTGCCGCACAGATTTTCTGACAAGGCCCTGCAGGAAGCAGACAGGTATCCTGATACCATGCCTGTGGAAAAAGGGCGGTCTGATCTTCGCACTATTCTGCATGTAACAATTGATGGAGAAACCGCACGGGATTTTGACGATGCTGTTGCTGTTGAAAAAACGGCTAAGGGCTGGCGCCTCTATGTTTCCATTGCAGATGTCAGCTACTATGTCAAACCCGGCTCAGCACTTGACCGGGAAGCTTATGAACGGGGCACCAGTGTCTACTTCCCCAACCGGGTTATTCCTATGCTGCCTGAAAGGCTTTCCAACAACCTCTGCAGTCTTGTTCCTAATGAACCGCGACCTGCGTTTACCGCGATAATGGAATTTGACCGCAAAGGCAAGCGACTTGCAAAAAAATTCACGAAAAGCGTTATTAAAAGCCATCACCGGTTGACTTACAATATAGTCAAACAGATCCTGGTTGACAAAGACAGCACTCTTACCTCCAAATACAAGGATACTTTCACCCAGCTTCAGGAGATGGCGCAACTGGCCGCTGTATTGGAAAAAAACCGGATTACCCGCGGCAGCATAGGTTTTTCCATCCCAGAAGCTGAGGTGCTCATTAATGCTGAAGAACAGGTTTCAGATGTTATAAGGGCTGAACGCAACATGGCCCACAAGCTCATTGAAGAATTCATGTTAGCTGCCAATGAGGCTGTTGCTTTTACACTTGCAGCAGATGCTTTGCCGACTCTTTACAGAATTCATGAATCACCTGATGATGTTAAGGTTCAGGAATTTACAGCATTTGCCAGGACTTTGGGCCTGCACCTCTCTGCTAACGGCGGCTCCCCTAAATGGTTCGGCAAGGTTCTCAAAATGGTGGCCGGCACCCCGAAAGAATACATTGTCAACAACATCCTGCTACGCACCATGCAGCGTGCCCGTTATACTCCCGAAAACGTGGGGCATTTCGGTTTAGCTGCAGCATTTTACTCCCATTTTACGTCACCGATCCGGCGCTACCCCGACCTGATTGTGCACCGCACCCTTTATACGCTGTTAACCAAAAAGAAAATCAGCAGCGCATCCCCGGCCCCTGACCTGATACAGGCAGGAGATTTTCTTTCCGGCAGGGAAAGAGCGGCAGTGGATGCAGAAAGGGAGATGACCGAGCGTTTACAGGTCAGCTTCATTGAAGAAAAAATTGGTGAAACGTTTGACGGAATTATTTCCGGGGTTACCGCCTTTGGTCTTTTTATTGAGTTACTGGATCATTTTGTCAGCGGTGCTATTGAAATTGCAAAACTAAAGGGCGACTATTACCAGTTTGATGAAAAAAATTACAGACTTATCGGTTCTCACACCAATAAAACATTCCAGGTGGGGGATCTGATCAAAATAAAAGTTGCAAGTGTTGATATCAAAAGACGCAGGATAAACTTCACCATTGCTTAATTGATATTATATAAAATGACCGCATCACAGGAAAAGGCAAAAAAATTATTGGAGAACGTGACCATAGTTCTCATGGAGCCCAAGTACCCTGAAAATATCGGGGCTGCAGCACGTTGTGCAATGAATATGGGAATTTCCAAGTTGACCGTTGTGCGTGATGAAACTCCAGATCAGGAGAAGATGCTTAAGATGGCGACCCATAAGGCAGCTCATCTCATTGAAGGCTTTAAGCAGTTTTCCAATCTTAAAGATGCCCTGGCTCCTTTTTCCCATGTAGTCGGTACTACTGCCAGGCAGGGCAGAAAAAGGAGGATAGAAAACAGCCCGCGGTATATGCTGGATTCCATCCTGCCCTTACTGGAGAATAACCAGGTTGCCCTGTTGTTCGGCCCAGAACACCGGGGCCTAACGAACGAAGATCTCAAGTACTGCCAGACAAAAGTAACAATCCCCACAGCAGATTTTTCATCACTGAACCTGGCTCAGGCTGTAGCAATTCTATGCTATGAACTTTACTGGGGTGTTATGTACTCAGGAAAAGTCGTTAAGTCATCGCCTAAGCTTGCAAGTTCCCATGAACTGGAAGGCATGTATGAGCATGTGGAGAAACTGCTCAACACCATAGGCTTTCTACGGACTAATGACAGCAGCTACTGGATACGGAACATCAGGGAATTTCTGGGAAGGGTTGGCCTGCGCGCCAAGGAGGCCCGCATCATCCGCGGCTTCTGCCGCCAGTTCCTCTGGTATGAGGGTCATATCAAAAAGCAACAAACTGATGGAGCAGGTGAAGATAATATCTGCCAGTAATTACCTGTTAAGATAGTTTTCCTGCTGTTCATTTGTTGGCCAGCAAACTAAAAATATGGTAAAATTAATTATTATAACACAGCAGGCACTGTATACAGTTTAAGTCCATTGATAACTTCATAAACTTTTTTCATAACTGGAAACTTTATGTAATAGTCAATGACGAAAGTTATCACACGACGTTCATTTCTCAAATCCGGTTTCAGCTCTGCAGCTTTTCTATGCCTGGGGTGCCCTTTTAGTGAGCTTGGCGCCAAAACCATACCCTCCGCTGTTGAAGCCAGATTCTATAATGTGAATTCATCGCAAGCAGTAAAATGCGGCCTCTGTTTCAGGAGTTGTACAATTGCTGAAGGCAAGAGAGGATTTTGCAGGAACAGGGAAAATCGTAACGGTGCCCTCTATTCTCTTGTTTACGGTCAAGCTGCGGCAGTGCAGCATGATCCCATAGAAAAAGAGCCCATGTATCATAACCTGCCGGGCTCAACTATTTTATGTACCGGTACTGCAAGTTGTAATTTCAGGTGCAAATTCTGCCATAACTGGCATCTCTCCCAACGGACTCTTGAAGAACTGGCACCTTATACCAGTGAACTGACGCCAAAAGATATTGTTAAGAAAGCTCAGAAAAAAAGAGCCGGGCTGTCTTTTACCTATAATGAGCCCACTGTCTTTTATGAATTCATGTATGACATTGCAGAAATGGGAGCCGCAAAAGGCATGAATACCATTTTCCATACCAATGGCGGCATGCAGGCGGAGCCGATGAAAGAACTCCTTAGGCATATGAGAGGAGTGACCGTTGATCTCAAAGGTTTTACAGCTGATTATTACAGAAATATGAGTTTTGCCCGGATGACACCTGTGCTGGAAACATTGAAACTCATCAAACAGCAAGGGAAATGGCTTGAGATTGTCAACCTGATGGTGCCGACCATGAATGATAATATGTCCAGTGTCAAAGAAATGTGCGAGTGGGTAATGGCAAACCTCGGCCCGGATGTGCCAGTGCATTTTATCCGCTTCTTCCCGGCATATAAGATGAAACACCTTCCAGCCACTCCGATTAAGACCCTGGAAGAGGCAAGAAAAATTGCTGCTGATGCTGGTGTCAAATATGTGTATATCGGCAATGTACCTGGCCATAAATATAACAGCACCTACTGTCCTGAATGTAAAAATAAGATTATCAGCCGTACCCACTTTGCAGTCCACCAGGTAAAAATAAAAAACAGCAAATGCAGTTTTTGCGGTTACCGGATCCCCGGGCTATGGGAGCTTTAAATTTATCGCCTGCCACAGCCTGCAAAACAGCCCTCCTTGTCATGGGCGGAACTGCAACTGCTGCCCAGATCCTTATTATCCGGGAACTCCTCGTTGCCTTTTACGGAAGCGAGTTAGCCATTGGTATAATTTTAGCAAACTGGCTTCTCCTTGAAGCTTCCGGAAGCTTCTGGGCCCGCAGGCGTGCAGAGTTCAGCAATAGATATGTGAGTGTTTTTGCCATGCTGCAGGTTTGTATCGGCCTGGGTTGCATTCTCAGTATTCTTTTTATCCGCTCTTTCAAATTTGCCTTCCATTTTTCAACAGGTGAGATTCTCGGCTTGGAGTATGTGTTTATAATCTCTCTGCTTGCTCTTGCCCCGGTGGCCATACTTGACGGCGTTCTTTTCCCACTCGGCTGCAAGGGATTGGCCCAAGTTTCTCGTGGGCAGCAAGCCGCAGGCAGGGTCTATCTATACCAGGCTCTCGGTTCATTTGGAGCAGCACTATGTTTTGTTTTCCTGCTTATTGCCTGGTTCAACAGTTTCGAGCTGGCTTCCATACTTTTTATCATCAACTGCGGCACTGCTTATTTATATCTATCTGCCACAGACCAGCCTATTTGGATGAAGAAAAGCGTAGCGCTAATCCTGTTGTTATTACTCGGCATGCTTCTACTGGGTGGCAACAGCCGACTTCATGAATTCAGCTCTCGTCTCCTCTGGTATGAACACGATCTGCAATCAACCAAAAATTCTGTCTACGCAAATATTGCCGTGATCAGCAAAGATGACCAGTTTACCTTTTTCGCCAATGGTATGCCTTATGCTACAACACCACAGCCTCCAGCCCTCGTAGAGGAGAAAGCTCATCTGCCCATGCTTTTCCATCCATTTCCAAAAAAAGTTCTGGTAATAGGCGGTGGAGCAGGAGGATTTCTGAATGAACTACTTAAGCATCCTGTCAAAAAAATTGATTATACCGAGCAGGACCCTCTAATCATTTCAAGCTTTAAGCAGTTTACTACGCCACTGACCGATTTTGAATTACATCATGATAGTGTAGATATCCATCCCCAAGAAGGTAGATTATTCCTCAAAAAAACATCGGAAAAGTATAACCTTATCATGGTAAATTTTCCGGTACCTTCAACTCTTTTACTGAACCGTTACTATACAATCGAATTCTTCAGGTTGGTTAGGGACCACCTCGTCCATAACGGCCTGTTCAGCATCAGTCTGCCCGGATCTGAGACATTTCTCAGCAAAGAACTAATGG
>CP070776.1:1053358-1060114 GCA_020346205.1 Deltaproteobacteria bacterium | reverse complement strand
AGTCGGATTGATTTTGAAGAATTTTAATCCCTCTTCTAGCTTGTAGCCGCCCCTGCTGACGTAAGGGCATGATTCCTTAACATCAATTGTTGCCGAATTTTCCACCATGGTTCCAGCCTTATCAGCCAGCCGGTTATTTACCAGTACCTGGCCGGCAGCAATCAGGGCCTGGGCTTTTTGCCTGGTGGGGGCCATGTTTTTTTCCAGCAGTAATTTGTCAAGACGAACTTTCATGGGCAGGGTATGGAGGCAGCTTTGGTTTAATTCTTTTCTTCCGTTTTTGGTACAAAACTGCTAAGGCTTTGCATGTTTTATGAATAATTCATTTTAAAAGGGAGAAACATTGTTCCAAATTAAATTGATTTATAATTAACTTTGAATCTGTCTAGCAATCTTCAATTTTCAATTTCTCAAATCTTCATTATTACTATACATTCTTACCATGTCCAGGAGCACAATTAAAATTATTCTTTCCCCGAAGATGCTTGCCATGTTCACCCTTGGCTTTTCTTCGGGCTTTCCTTTTTATGTGATCCGCGAGGTGCTCAAGGCTTGGCTCACCGATGCCAATGTCGATCTGGGAACCATTGGGCTTTTCTCCGCTGTGGCGTTGCCTTATACCTGGAAATTTATCTGGTCCCCTGCAATGGACGGATATACGCCTCCCTTTCTCGGCAGGAGAAGGGGATGGATGCTTATGACCCAGATTGGCCTGCTTCTTCTCATAGCATTTATGGGGAAGCTTGATCCGACAGAATCTCTGAAAATGATGGCTGTTGTCGCTTTCTGTATAGCCATTTTCAGTGCTTCACAGGATATCGTCCTGGATGCCTTTCGGCGGGAATATTTGACAGATGAAGAGCTCGGGCTTGGAACAGGTATATGGATGAATGCCTGGCGTTTTGGAATGTTCGCCTCAACGGGCACAGCATTTTTTCTGGCCGACAGCATTGGCTACTCGGCTGTTCATATTGTTTTGAGTCTCATGATGGGTATCGGCATCATAACTACTTTGTTGGTGCCTGAGCCTGATACAGGGGTGGTAGCGCCGCAGACATTACAGGATGCGGTTATCGAACCGTTTCGCGAGTTTTTCAACCGTGGAGGCGCCTGGTGGGTGCTTTCCTTTATCCTGCTGTACAAGATCGGGGATAATATGGCAGGGGCCATGAATATTCCCTTTATCCTGAAGATGGGTTTCACCAAGCAGGAGTATTTCGTCATTGTCAAGGGCATTGGTATGCTGGCGTTGTTCGGAGGTGCCTTTATAGGCGGAATTGTCATGATCCGCCTGGGGATAGCAAATTCTCTCTGGGTCTTTGGTATTCTCCAGGCAATCTCAACAGCCGGTTTTGCCCTGCTGATGATCTTCGGGAAAAATCACGTATTATTGAGCGGTATTGTAGCGTTTGAGTTTCTGGCCACAGGATTGGGGCAGGCTGCCTATGCCAGCTATATGGCTATCCAGACTAACAAACGTTTCACCGCCACCCAGTATGCCATGATGACAAGCCTCATGGCAATTCCCGGGACCGCGGCAGCAGCTGTTACGGGTTATATGGTGGAATTCCTTGGCTGGACAGGTTTTTATATTGCCTGTGCCCTTGCAGCTCTGCCGGGTATGCTGCTGCTTCTACGTATTGCCCCTTGGGGCAGCAGTAATGAAGATATTGATGCAAGTGTGCAAGGGGAGAATTAATTGAAAAGGCCAGGTCTATTTCTTTAATGATTCAAGCCTGGTTTTTGCAGATACCACATCCTCACTCTGGGGATAGGTATCAACGAGTTTGTTATACACGATACGGGCTGTTTCAGGATCACCTATCTTTTCAAAGGAAAGTCCCTGTTTGTAAAGGGCCTTGGGAGCCAGGTCATGCTTGGGGTGCTCGACGATCACTTTCTGAAACTCCAGGATAGCCAGTTCATAGTCCTTGTCTCCGTACAAACTTTGCGCCGCATAGTAGCGGGCATTGACAGACTTGGAACCTGAAGGATTTTCATCAAGGTATTCTGCAAAATTATTATAGGCGTCTCTGTATTTCTTGTTTTTATAAAGGTTCATGCCCTTATCATAAGCATTTGAGACGGCCGAAGGAGGCGGGGGAGGTGTTACAGCTTTCGCAACAGGCTTCGGCTCAACCTTATCGGCCTCTTTTTCTTCCGCTGATGATTCGGTTATGTTCTGGCTGCTGACGTCAATTTTAAAGGCATCAGGATGAATTTCACGTGCCAATCTTTTTGTTTTCTCAGTAGGCTTTCTCGCCTTTTTTTCTGCTTCCCTGGCTCTTTGAGCAGCTTCTGCGGCACGCCGTGATGCTTCCTGGCTACGGGCTGCCTTGATAGCCTGGATTTCGCTCTCGGCAAAGGCCACGCGTTCAAGGGCTTTGAGCAGCTGCTCTTCGGTGAGAACCAGGCGCTCATTGAGCCTGTTGACTTCTTCCAACCTGTTTTGTTCAGAAGTATCTAAACGGCTCAGCAGCAGTTTTTTCAGCTCTCTGTTTTCATCCTGCACCTGCCGGATGAAAAAGTTGTTCTCTTCAATTTCACCCTGCAGACGCAGTATTTCAGACTGCTGATAATCGAGACGATCGCCGGTTTGTGCCTGACGGGACTGGACATCCTGTACAGTCTGTTTTTTCAGTTCCTCGATTTCTTTATTGATATCTTCAACTTTTGAGTCCATTTTGCGTACTTTGACATTGGTGTATTCCACATCCTGCTGCGTGGCAACACACTGGACCAAAAGGGTTGATAAACCAAATAGGGCTATGGAGTATAATACTGCTCGTTTCATTGATATCCTCATTATTATATATTTTATTCCATTCTTACTGACCATTCAGGTGATGACTGGTGACCCTCGAGGTGGAACAGGGTGCGAAAGCCCGTACCGTTTCTGAATACCCTGCAGATATTCCTGTCATTTTTATGGCGGCGTGTAAATACTACCTGCCTTGAATCTGGAGACCAAGAGGGAGACTCATGATCGTCCCTATACCATGTCAGCTGCAGGGGCTGTCCTCCCTCAGGCTTTATAATAAAAATCTGGTAACGCCCCTCATAAAGACCTGAGTATGCAATCCAGTCGCCATTGGGAGACCAGCTTGGCTCTGTATTGTCATTCCCCTGAAATGTAATACGTCTAACAGATTTTGTCTTCACATTCATGATATAAATTTGCGGACTGCCGCTGCGATCCGATACAAAGGTAATATGTTTGCCATCCGGAGACCAGGCCGGAGAAACATTGATCCCGGTATTTTTTGTAAGCCTGTTGAGAATTACACCTTCTTTACTGATAAGATAAAGGTCGGGATTACCGTCCTTACTCAGGGTTATGACCATAGTTTTTCCGTCAGGAGACCAGGCAGGAGCAAGGTTGAGTCCGGGCCGGCGGGAGATGGCTCTTGTGGTTTTTGCTTCCCGCCAGTCGGTAACATAAAGATTTGGGTTTCCGGGGTGGTAGGATGAATAGGCCAGTAGCGTACCGTCTTGAGAGAACTTTGGAGAGACCGCTATGCTTTTGTGCCTTGTTATCTGTTTTATATTTCTGCCCAAAACATCAGCTACAAAAATTTCCTTAAAACCGCCTTCCACTTCTGAAGAAAAAGCTATATTTGAAAGACTGATGCCGCGTTCGCCGGTGAGTTGGTAAATGACTTCATCGCAGAACCGCAGAATCATTTTTTCCCTAATTTCCGGAGAACCCTTGTAGCGTTTGCCGACAAGCATTCTACCCTCGGTTATATCGATCAGCCGGAACTCAAACGAGATGGTCTCACCTGTGGATTCATAATCCGTGATAATGGCATAATCAACGCCAAGATTTACCCAGTCAGTATTCTTGGAGCCGTCATATCTTTGCACAGGCACCACTGAAATAAAGCCATGAAATTCGAGAGCCTTGGTAAGCAGGGCTGTCATGTTCAGGTCAGTCTTGTTGATTCTGCCGGGTTTGTTTTTATTGGTGAAATAGGGGACAGCAAAGGGAACTTTGCGAAATTCCGGGGATGTTATATCGAGGTAGACCTTTGCCTGGGCCATGGAGGTGAACAAAAGGGCAATAACCACCAACATCCCGTTTATATATATTAATTTTCTAAGATTCATAACGTATTTACACTTAAGTTTAATACAGCTCTCCGGGTTTGAATCGTAAACCGAGCTCAAAGGAGTTTTCTTTTAATTGATCAGGGAATGGGGGCAATGGCGAAGCATCTTTCAAAGCTTTCAAAACAAACTGGTTGAAATAGATGTTATTTGATTTTCTTTCAAAGAAGCTTTTTGTTACAGTCCCGTCTTTCATGATAGTAATTACCAATACAGCCTCAAGAGAATTATCCCAATTTTGCAGGTCTGGCAAGACCCAATGGTCGTGAATTTTTTGGTAAACAGCTGAAAGGTACTGTTTCATATAGAAATCAGGTTCGATACCGGTTCCCCTGGGGCCTGAAATGCCTGTGGATTTTGCCGCAGAAGTGGTTTTTCCTGTTGCTCTTGTCGCTGTTCCTGTTGTGGTCTTAAGGGCATCAGCCAGCTTGCTGACTGCATCTTTTGCTGCTTCATCAGCCACTTCCTCGGCTTCTTTTTGTGCAGCGGTTGCCTTGAGTCGTTGTACTACCCTGGACAGCTTTGCCTTATCTTTTGCTTCCTCTTCCTTGGTTTTGCCGACTTTAACTTTCTGCTTGAGCGGTTTTAGAGAAACAGGCTTGGAAATGGTTTTTACCGCAGGCGCAACCTCGGGTTTTGAAGGTTTGATACTGACCACAGGTTTTTTTGTTGCGGGTTCAATTTTTTTAACTGCCGGTTTTGCCGCCGCTTTAGGGGCAGGTGCCTTGGGAGCAGGCGCTTCCGGTCCTGCTACCTCAGTCGCAGTGAACAGGTTCACGGTGTAAATTTCCGGCAGTTTGGGCTTTCGGTCGAAGAGGGACGGTGCCAGCATCGCAAGGACAAGTACAATAATATGCAGGCCAATGGATATATTAAAGGGTTTTCGCCATTCGCTGATTATCATGCTGTGTGGAGCTGTCAAACCGTTAGGGCCAATAAGTTTCATGGCCTCTTTTTCTTGTCGGCCGGCTGGGTTATCATCCCCAACTTATCAAAACCGGAATCCTTAATATCAGCCATTACTGCAACAACAAGACCGTAGGGCACATTTTTGTCTGCTTTCAGGTATATGGGTTTTTCATGTTCCGCCTTTGACAGGGTGCTTAGCTGCTGCTTGAGCAGGGTCTGGTCAAGTTTGATATCGTTAAAATATATCTGGCCGTCTTTCTTGATGGTAACAAGAAGCGGTTCTTCTTTTTGACGTAATGGCTTGGCGGTGGTCTCAGGCAGGTCGACATCAACCCCCTGGGTCATCATGGGAGCGGTTACCATAAAAATAATGAGAAGCACGAGCATAACGTCAACGAGTGGTGTGACGTTGATCTCGGAAACCAGTCTTTTAGAGCCGTTGGTACTGCCGAATGCCATGGCTTAAAGTCCTCACTAAGATAATTAAACTCTTGAGAGCAGGTCCCTTTCCACCAGGTTCAGAAAATCGGCAGAAAAACCCTGCATGTTATTTTCCAGATCAGCCAGCTTGTTCGAATAATAATTATAAAAGATAACCGAGGGAATAGCCACTGCAAGACCAGCAGCAGTGGCAACTAGCGCCTCAGATATTCCGGGGGCGACCACAGCAAGAGAGGCTGAACCGCGCATGCCGATATCCTGGAATGAAGTCATAATTCCCCAGACCGTTCCGAAAAGACCAATGAAGGGAGTGGCGCTTCCTGTGGTTGCCAGGAAGGATAAATATCTGCCCAGATAAGACATTTGTTTGCCTTCAGCTTTGCGCAGCGCTCTTTTCAGATTATCCATGCTGGCCAGCTGCATTTCCAGGGTATCTTCAGTGCTCTGCTTTGAACTGCGGCTGCGTCCGAGTTTCTGCAATTCATTAAAGCCAAGAATGAAGATGGATGCTTCCGGGCTGTTCGGTATTTCCTTGGCTGCTTTATAGGCATCTGCAAGGTTTTTGCTCTTCCAGAATATGTCTAAAAAATATTCCGTTTCAGCCTTGGCATTTTTGTAGGATAAATGCTTCATGATTATTATGGTCCAAGACACCAGCGAAAAAACAAGGAGGAGAAGCATGACGAACTTCACCATTGGACCTGCACCTATGATCATTTGATAAATGCTTAAATCTTGCACTGATATATTTCCTTATATATAGAGTATTTTTGTGTTTTGTTTCTTTATAAAGCAGGGAAGGGCCGCCTCTTCCTCTCAGAGCTTTTAGTGTTCTTACAAGACGGACAATACTATATAGTTTTTATATTACATGTCAATAAGCTGGCATGGGGGTGCTTCTTTTCCGGGAAGTGGCGGGCAGTGATGCGCTACCCTATAAGTTAATGCATTTGTTGACCTGGGTAATATCATATTTCACTTGCTGTCAGCCATTTGATTCGTTTCAGTAATGGCGCAGCCAAAAGCCACCTTAACAGCCGTCTTGTTGTCAACGAGCACCTTGCCTTTAAAAAACCAGGCATTGCCAATGTTTTCATCAAGGGTCACATGCACCCTTATGGTGTCACCGGGTTTGACCTCTCTTTTGAACTTTGCCCCCTTTATCCTGGTGAGTACGGGAGCTTTACCAGCAGTTTCACTTGTGTTTTCTGAATCCTGCAGCATTTTGGCCATGAACAGGGCCCCTGTCTGAAAGACAGCTTCACAGAGTAATACTCCGGGCATTATTGGATAATC
>CP070776.1:1041464-1053258 GCA_020346205.1 Deltaproteobacteria bacterium | reverse complement strand
AATCCACTGAAATGCAGGAACTAGCGAGTTATGTCAAGTCACTGGGGGCTCAAAAGGTTCCGGGTTACGGCAAATAGCCCAAAAAGTATTAAATTAAAATCCCCTCCATTTTATTTCTGGAGGGGATTTTTTATTGAACCTGGAAAGAAACTGAATGTAATACAATGCCTGAGGACTCTTGCAGTTCTACCTTCCAGTTACCTTTTCGGCCGGCAAGCTTCTTACTGGAGTAAGTTCTCCATCGCATACCTTTCACTAGTGGCAGCGTTACCCTAGCCATTTCTTCATCTTCTAAATACCAGACAAAACTGACCGTGGTGTCGTTTTCAATCTCTCTTGCCTCAAGAAAACAGTAAACTTTTTCTGTGTCAGCAGAAAATGTGTCACCTATGGCAAAGGGCTCTTTGTCTGCAATTTCTTCACTCATGACCATACGCTTAATCATAAATCCCGGGTCATCCATTGAGGAAGCTTGGGAAAAGAAACAAAGTGAAAGGATCATGAATGTAATAATACTCGAAATAACAAGTCGTAATTTCATGGTGGACCTCCTGAACAATTTTATATTTAAAATTTACTCCCTATGCAGGTAACTATTGATTCAGGGCTATCAAATGCTGTAATTGACTCAGACTCTGAACGCCTGCAGCAATGACTTTGTCGTTTACCACATAAGCAGGAACTGCCCTGACATTAATCTGCCTAGCCATTTTTTCATCCTGAAGTACCTGTTGTACATATGAGTCCATTTGCGATTCATATTCAAATGCATTTACATCCATGCCAAGTTCTTCGGCTGTCTGAACAAGAATTTCAATATTACCAATATCGCGTCCGGCCTGAAAAAAGGCCTTGAAAAGTGCATTGTTGAATTCATTAAATTTACCATTGTCTGCAGCCCATTTGGCAAAAGCATGCGCAAGCCTGGTTCGGGGCTGCACCGGTGGTTTATGCATTGTGAAGCCCATTTTTTCTGCCAGTGGATAAACATGTTCCTGCCATGCGCTGGTCAAGTAGTCACCATTGGGGTCTAAGGTTGGAACCGGATGCGGTCTGAGTTCAAATGCTTTCCAGTGAATATTAATGCGCGGTTCTGTTCTGGCGAATTCTGTAATGGCAGGCTCCGCCAGCCAACAAAATGGTCAGACATAATCTGAGTATATCTCAAGGGTCGTTTTCTGGTTTTTCATATGCAACTCAGAATTACAGAAATTGATCTATATGAAGGATATTATGCATTGATATAAATATAACCAATTTTATTTTGGAAGATAAATTTATATATATGCTAACTAAAATGAGACAGTATTAACATGTTTTATAACAGAAATGGACAGGTATTGTTTCTTATGGGACTCATAAAAGTTATTGAGAATATTAAATATATATGATAAATTTTATAAGTTTTGTGATGTTGTATTTGGTTTGCATGTTTATTGAAATTACTAAAATAAATTTGGCCTAAAATCTCTATTTTAAAAAAAAGATTCGATTATCTGACGATGGGAGGCACTCGAATGAAATCAACATTCAGGTATTTGGGCGTATTTGTTATTGGAGCCCTAATTTTTGGATCCGGATACGCCCAGGCTGAAACTTTGCAGGATGCTGTTCAACTCATGCTGCAAACAAACCCGGAAATTAAATCATTGGCTTATAATCGTCTGGCACGGGACCAGGAGATCACTCAGGCAAGGGCAGGATACTGGCCGATCATTGATGTTTCATATGGGGCCGGTGTTGAAGACCAGAGGGAGCCCTTTGATGATACGACCCATCCGCAATCTGCAATTATTGGTCTTAGGCAAAATGTTTTTCGTGGATTTGCTGACCAGTATGAAATAAAGAGGCAGAAAGCGCGTGTCAATTCTGCTGCATATTTGCTGCAGGGTACTTCTGAGAATATAGGTCTGGTGACCTCAAGAGTGTATTTAAATGTTCTACGCCAGCTAGAGATTTTGGAACTTGCCAAAGAAAATGTGACCACGCACCAACGTATCTATGACCAGATAAAACTTAGAAGTGAATCAGGCCTGGACCGAAGAGCAGACCTAGACCAGGTCATGGGGCGTCTGGCCCTGGCAGAGTCAGATGTGGTTATCTCAGAGGCAAATGTGGCAGATGCACAGACTGACTACCAGTTTGTGGTTGGACATGTACCGGTTGATCTGGTTAAGCCCCATCCTGTTGACACCGTCATGCCTGTGTCCATGGAAGAGGCCCAGCAGCTTGCCCTGAATAATTATCCTATCCTCAAATCCGCTCAGGCTGATTTGAAGGCCCGTGAAGCTCAGCACGTTGTTGCCAAAAGTAATTACTATCCCACCTTAGATCTTGCAGTTGACCAGTCATGGGAGGAAGATGTTGATATCCCAGGACGTCAGGAGGAACTCTCTGCCATTGCCCTGGTGCGTTTTAATATTTTCAATGGTTTCAGAGATAAAGCACGTATCGCAGAAACAAGTCAGCTTATCAGTGAGGCACGAGAGATTAAGAATAACACACACAGGCAGATTATTGAATCCATCCGCCTCTCTTGGGTAGCCTATCAATCAGCTCAAAACAGAATTACCTATCTTCAAAGTTATGTAAAATCAACTGGTCTTACTGCAGAAGCGTTTTCCAAACAGTGGAATATAGGCAGGAGGACCATGTTTGATGTTCTGGATATTGAAGCGGAACTGATTAATGCCAAGATTGATCTGGTCAATTCACAGTATGACAGAGTTTATGCACAATACAGGGTTTTAAGCGGCATAGGTAAGCTCGTTCATACATTGGGACTGCAGTGGCCGGAAGAAAGCAAGGTCGAAGAAGAGGAGAAGGAGGAAACACCCAAAGAAGATAAATCAGCTGCCCTAATGGGTAATCGCTCCAATGATTCCTAAGGCACTTTAGATTGTTGCTTAATCAAGCTCTAAATTGTTAGAATGGGGTAGCAAGTTTTTGCTACCCCATTTTTATTTTACAACCACTCCCTCCTGCCCTAACCATTATTAAGAGGGGGTATACCCATTAAATGATCTTTCTGTTATTCAGCCATTGTGTTCAAACAAACTGATAAAATAGAATATTTTTTTCTTTTCATCGTTTTTTTTTCGTTTCTGATTGGTATTGCACCCATCATTACCGGCGAGAATTTTCAACTCAGCTCTGAACTATTAAATAAAGCTGAATCTAAATATGGTAAGGACGCACGTTCTCTCCTTGTTGCCTGGGAAGAAATCATAATCCAGGATACCAGTCAGACTGATTTAGAGAAACTCGAGCGGGTGAATGATTTTTTTAACCAGATGGAATTTGTTGATGATACTATCCATTGGGGCGAAAAGGATTACTGGGCAACACCTATTGAATTTTTGGGTACCCAGGGAGGAGACTGCGAGGATTTTTCCATAGCAAAATATTTTACCTTGAAGGCAATGGGGATTGATGAGGAGAAGTTGAACCTGACATATGTAAAAGCACTTAATTACAATGTGCACCATATGGTTCTCACATACTTCAGTGCGCCTGGTGCCGAGCCCCTGGTTCTGGATAATCTCGTTGGAGAAATAAAGCCTGCATCAAAAAGAACAGATCTGATCCCAATATATAGTTTTAACGGTACAGGTTTGTGGCTTGCCAAGCAGCGCGGACGAGGAAAGTTGGCTGGAAGCAGCAGCCGGTTGCAGCGTTGGCAGGACCTCATACAAAGAATGTCTGAGGATGATTTATAAGAGTGTAAGTTTTAACAATAGTATTCAGTTTTTATTTTGAAAATGGTTTTAGATGAGAATGCAAACCAAATTTAAGCAGCCCGGGAAAGTAGGGCATCAATGAAACAATTGTACTGTATTTGATGCTTATGAATTATAATTGCTGTGTTAAAACAAGGTGTAAATTATGACGCTTTACAGACAACTCGTTATTTTCACTCTGGTCCTGTTCTTTATCCTATTCACAGGTACTTGGCTGGCAAAACTTGAAAGCACCAGGTCCTTTTTGATAGACCAGCTGGAATCCCATTCTCAGGATACCGCCACATCCCTTGGCCTATCTATATCTCAGCACAATATTGAAAATGATATGCCGGCAATAGAAGGCATGATCAATGCAGTGTTTGACAGGGGGTATTACCGGATTGTCAGATATACGGATACCAATGGCAATATCCTTATTGACAGGGTGCTGAACGTTTCCATTGAAAACGTACCACAATGGTTTATCAGCTTTGTTCCATTGAAAACACCTGAAGCAACAGCAAATGTCATGGCTGGCTGGCATCAGGCTGGTATGGTTTATGTTAAAAGTCATCCTGGATATGCTTATAAGACTCTCTGGGAAAATGTTGTCCGTATGAGCCTATGGTTTTTGGCCTGTGGAATAGTTGTTCTCATTGCAGGAGGATATGGGCTACGGGTGTTATTAAAGCCACTGGTTATGGTTGAGCGGCAGGCGGATGCTCTGTGTAAGAAAAAATATGAGATCCAGGATCGTTTGCCCAAGACAAAAGAACTGCGCCGTGTAGTTGAAGCCATGAACCGTATGACCAGTAAAGTTAAGGAGATGTTTCAAGAGCAGGTTACCATCGCAGAAGGCCTACGGAAGCATGCTTATCATGACTCTATTACTGGGTTGGGTAATAGGCGTTATTTCGATACCCAGATAACAGCACGGCTTGATAGGCGCGACAGCACAACCAAAGGTATAGTATTGCTCGTTCAGATTAATGATCTGCAGGGATTGAACCAGCAAAAAGGGTTCCAGGCAGGTGACGAACTCCTGCAGCGGGTTGGAGCTATGCTGAAGGAAACAACAAAAGAGTATCCCAATTCTGTTCTTGCCCGTTTGACCGGTGGTGATTTTGGCATTTTTGTACCCGATGTCGCACAATGGGATGCTGAGTCAATAGCAGAGGCAGTAGGTAATAACTTGAATCAACTTGCTGTGGAGCAACTCACATTGACCGATAATGTCGGGCATGTGGGCGCAGTAAGTTATGAAAGCACTACGACCCTAAAGCGTTTATTGTCAGAGGCAGACCTGGCATTACGGTCTGCACAGCAGGCTGGCCCCAACAAATGGGAAGTCCATATTGTTACAGAAGAAATGGAGAAAACACCCCTGGGAGAGCAGCAGTGGAAAGAAACACTTGATAGGGCTTTATCGGAACGTCTCATAACCCTGTTTGCCCAGCCGGTTGTCAACACCTTTGACAGAAACCAGATTATTCATCTTGAGATATTCTCCCGTATTATACAGGATGATGGCAGCCTGATGAGTGCAGGAGTGTTTATGCCTTTTGCAGAGCGTTTGCAACTGGTTTCCTACCTTGACCGTATTGTAATTGAAGATGTGATGCAGATTGATTCCGCAGTGTTAAACGCTGACCGGGTGGCGGTTAATGTTTCACCTGCTTCGCTGCAGAATGATTCGTTCCGCAGATGGCTTTTATTTGCTGTTGAAAATTTACCGGAGAAGGCTCCGCGGATTAATTTTGAATTTCCTGAGTTTGGAGCAGTCCAGCATCTTGAAATGATAAAAGAGTTCAGTTCAGTTGTTAGGAAATATGAACATCTGGTAGGCCTAGATCATTATGGACAGAGCTTTTCTCATTTGGGTTACCTGAAATCACTGCGTCCGGATTATGTCAAGATTGACAGGGCTTATACAGGTGAATTGAAAGACAAGGAAAGTGACAGCAGATTTTTTATTGGTTCTCTCTGCAGTGTTGCACACAGCCTAGATATCACAGTTATAGCCGAAGGGGTTGAGACCGAGGAGCAATGGCAGCAGCTTAAGGAACTCAACCTTGACGCAATTCAGGGATATATTGTTGAAAGGCCTATGCCTTTGCTTGGAGAGAAACAGTAGAGCTAGAACAATCTAAGAGACGAGAAAGAAAAATTCCTTAAAGATAATAAAAAACTTTCTATAGAATATCATCAACCATTAAATGGCCCGGGTCGATTTTCTCTCGCACCCGTTTACGTTCCCTGATCTTTGCCTGTGCCTCTTCCGGCAGTTCCGTAAAAAGAATAACGTTTTTACGGATGAGAAGATCGATCAGGTCCTCAAGTATGCGGATGATCCCGATATCAGAGAGTGACAGCAGCTGCACCCAGGGATCTGTATCTACGCTCTTGTTAAGAAACTCCAGAATTTCTTCATCCATTATGGATTTTTGCTCACCAGCATTTGGTTCTGGCTTGTTATGCAGAGCAAGTATGTTTCCATCCTTATCCCTTTCAATATACAGCATAGTTCTGCTCCATTGGCATTAGTTAATCACACATTATTTTATAAGCTATTTTAGAGTGTTATCCAACAAAAAATGGACATCTCCTTATTTTTACACTAAAATATATTTACCCGATCGCATTAATAAGTTAAAGATGTGTGGTTGTAAATGGTTTCACTTTAGATATATTTCTCAAAACAGAATAGCAAATAAATGCCAGAAAAAGATGCAAAAACCCCTCCAGGGAACTGGAATCTTGGGGGGGATACAGATACTCATGATGATCCGCTTCTGGATTGCCTCATGCAGCTTACCAAGCTGCATGGCCGTTCGGCTACACGAACGAGCTTAAGCTCCGGTTTGCCTTTAGTTGATAACAGGCTCACTGTTGATCTGTTTTCCAGGGCAGCAGAACGTGTCGGTTTGTCATCCCGTGTCCTCCATCGTCCCCTTGAGAGAATTACCAGCCTGCAACTCCCGGTAGTCCTGCTCCTGAATGACCGTAAGGCCTGTATTCTTATTGCAATAGAAAAACAAGGCCAGGAGCTACAGATCTTGATGCCTGAAACAGGTATGGGGGAAAAAACCGTTACAAAGCAGGAACTGGAAGATATCTACACCGGGTATGGAATATTTGTGCGGCCGAAATTCCGCATGGATCAACAGACCGTTGAGGAAATCAGTCCTACAAGTTCTGAAAGAGGGTGGTTTTGGGGAACAATTTTTGAGTCCTGGCGTATATACAGGGATGTTTTTATTGCCTCATTTTTAATTAATGTTTTTGGCCTTGCAAGTCCATTTTTCGTTTTAAATGTTTATGATCGGGTGATACCGAATGCTGCCTTTGAAACCTTATGGGTTTTGGCCATTGGTATCAGTGTCATTTATGTTTTTGCAGTCATCATGCGTGGCCTGCGGGGCTTTTTCGTCGATGAGGCAGGCAAGAAGGCAAACCTGAAAATTTCTGCAGCCCTTTTCCAAAAGGTGCTTGGATTACGCATGGAGGCAAGGCCTCAGTCAATTGGTTCTTTTTCAAAGAATCTGCAGGAGTTTGAATCTATACGCGATTTTATTACCTCTTTTTCCATAACTGCATTGATCGATATGCCTTTTGTGGTTCTGGCCCTTCTGGTCATCTGGTATCTGGGTGGAGTTGTTGTCCTGGTGCAGATAGTTTCCATCATACTACTTCTGGCCTATGCTTTTTTTATCCAGGTTCCCCTGCAAAAAGCTGTTGAGGAATCATTTCAGGCTTCATCCCAAAAAAATGCAATTCTGGTGGAAGGGCTAACCGGTCTTGAGACCATTAAGATGCTTGGCGCTGAGAGCCAGATTCAGCGAGCCTGGGAAGAAGCGGTCAGCTATATTGCCAAGTGGAGCGCCCGTTCAAGGTTCCTATCATCCTCAGTGAATCATTTTTCGTTTTTTGTGCAAAGCATGTCCGTTGTTGGTGTTGTTGTTGTGGGTGTCTACATGATCTCCAATGGCAATCTGTCACAAGGTGGCTTGATAGCATTGGTGATACTTTCCCGTCAGGCCATTGCCCCCATGTCTCAGGTTGTAAGCCTTGCCACTCGATATCATCGTGCCAGGGCAGCTTTGAAGACCCTTAATCAGATTATGGAGCTTCCGGTGGAACGGCCGGAAGGGAAGTCATTTCTGCATAGGGCAGAGATTGAAGGGGCTATTGAAGTTAAGAATCTATCCTTCGCCTATCCGAATCAGACTGTAAAGATCCTGAATAATATTTCCTTGAAAATAAAACCAGCTGAAAAGGTTGGTGTCATTGGTCCCATAGGCTCTGGCAAAACGACCCTGGGCAAGCTAATTCTTGGTTTGTACGAACCGCTCAGCGGTATGGTGAGCATGGACGGCACAGATATAAGGCAAATAGATCCGGCTGACCTGAGAAAGAGTATCGGTTATGTATCGCAGGATATCACCCTTTTCCGCGGCACTATCAGGGATAATATAACCATGGGCACCCATGATGTTGATGATAATACCATTGTAAGAGCTGCAGAACTCACAGGGGTGAACGAATTTGTTAAAAAGCATTCCATGGGTTTTGACATGGAGGTGGGTGAGCTTGGAAGGGGGCTTTCAGGCGGACAGAGACAATGTGTGGCCTTGTCCCGGGCAATGCTGTTGGATCCTCAGGTTCTTGTTCTTGACGAGCCGACGAGCAATATGGATAACAGGACAGAGGTATTGCTGCGTGATAATCTATCCAATACTATAGAAAACAAAACGGTGATATTGATCACTCACAGGGCTTCACTGCTTGAGATGGTAGACCGCCTAATAGTTATTGATAATGGTACTGTAGTGGCTGATGGACCCAAAGCATCTGTTCTTGAGGCCCTGAAAAGAGGCCAGTTAAACGTTTAACAGGAGTTTGCAGTTTGTCTGAACCTGAGAAAAAACCTGAGCAGAATAAACTGTTCTATCGCATGCAGGCTGAAGAAGTCGACCTGATGACCGATATACGTACGTCTATCCTGGCTCAGACCCCTAGAGGGGGCAGGGCAATTCTCTGGGTGATTCTTGTTCTCTTCCTGTTGTTTATGATCTGGGCATATTTTTCTAATATTGAACAGGTGACCCGCGGTGACGGTAAGGTGGTTCCTTCTACACAGATTCAGATAGTACAAAATCTTGAAGGCGGCATACTTTCTGAAATCATGGTTGATGTTGGCGAACTGGTGAAGAAAAATCAACTTCTCTTACGGATTGATGAAACGCGTTTCTCCTCATCATTCAAGCAGAACCGGGTTAAATATCTCTCCTATAAAGCTAAAGCTGCCCGGCTGCTAGCTGAAGCCAATGGCACTGACTTTAAAGTACCGCAGGAAGTAATCGACGAAAAGCCTGAGATCGGGGTGCGTGAACAGGAGCTTTTTGAATCCAGAAAAAGGGAATTCCAGTCAACCATGGATATCCTGGATGAACAGATCAGCCAGCGGAAGCATGAGCACAGGGAATTAACTTCAAAGCTTGAAGAACTGACCAGAACCTTTGCCCTTTTGAACAAGGAATTGGAACTTACCAGGCCCTTGATTGCTCAGGGAGCGGTGTCGGAAGTTGAAGTTTTACACCTTGAGCGGCAAGCCAGCCAGATGCAGGGCGATATTCAAACGATTAAACAGTCTATTCCCAAGGCAAAATCAAAACTCCAGGAAGCCCAGTTTGAGCTCCGTGAAAACCAGCTTGCTTTCTTTAATAAAGCCAAATCCGAGTTAAATGAGGTTCTGGCTGAACTTGAGGGTGTATCTGCTACAGCAATTGCACTGGAAGACCGTTTAAGACGAACAAATGTACGTTCACCGGTCACAGGTACAATCAACAGGCTCCTCGTTAATACTGTGGGCGGAGTTATCCAGCCTGGCATGGATCTTGTTGAAATAGTTCCTCTGGAAGATACACTGGTGATCGAGGCTAAAATCAAGCCTTCTGATATTGCATTTTTACGACCGAACCAGGAAGCCAAGGTAAAGTTCACAGCTTATGATTTTACCATCTATGGCGGGCTGGAGGCCAAACTTGAACATATTAGTGCCGACAGTATTACAGATGAAAAAGGCAACAGTTTTTATCTGGTGCGTTTAAGAACAAACAAGAACTATCTTGGACCGGAATCAGACCCTTTGCCAATTATCCCCGGTATGGTCGCTTCTGTTGATATTCTTACTGGTGAGAAGACAATATTAGCCTATCTTATGAAACCAGTCCTGAGAGCAAAGTACATGGCATTAAGGGAACAGTAAACCATGGCTATTCTCTTATGCAGTGCTGATGAAACGGTTATCAAAAGGTGGGGGGACCTGCTGGGGGATAACTATGATTTCGAGCAGGTCAATACAGTTGCAAAACTAAAAAGTAACTCCTCAGAGAATACATTTGATCTGATCTTGATTCACCGCCCCCTTATCGACACAGACATTTTTATTGAGATACGGCGCGCAACTCCGTTGAGCAGAATTTTTTTGCTCTCAGATGAGCCCAATGAAGAGGAAGGCCTTACATTCCTTAAACTGGGAATAGTAGGATACGCAAACACCTATATCTCGGCAGAGCGCCTTTCAGAAGCTGTTCGCGTCATTACAGGTGGTGCTGTATGGTTGGGCCAGAAGGTCATGCAGCGGTTGATTCTCGATTCCTATGCCAGAGCAAAAGAAAAAGCGGTTTCCAATTCTGAAAAAATACTTGGAAGTTTAACAAAGAGGGAGCGTGAAATTGCAAACCTTGTTGCCCATGGGCAATCAAACCTGGAAATTGCTGCTGATTTGAAAATAACAGAGCGCACAGTGAAAGCACACTTAAGTTCTGTTTATGAAAAAACTAAGACGGGTAGTCGTCTTAACCTGGCATTGTTAATCAACCGTGGTTAAAGAAATATAGCTCATGCATGATTGATAACGTTTTGTCTTGTTTTGTGATGTATGCCCATTGCCTTTAATGCAGGCTATTTTTTGAGCTATTAATCAACAAAAAAACCGCTGCCACTTAAATGTGAGCAGTGGTTTTTTTTCATAAAATAATTTATGTCTCAGGGTCCGGATCAACCAGAATATCGATGGAGACAACTCCTATGTCAGTCCCTCCAAAACCATCATCAATTGTATAATCAAATGTCTGGTTTCCGGTAGTATTGGTATTTGGCGTAAATGAAAACTCACCAACCTCGTTAATGGAAAGCGTGCCTTTATCAAGAACAAATTCGTCATAGGTAGAGGAGTCGCCGTCAAGTGCATTTCCATTAACATGGGTAACGGATATTGGATCCCCATCAGGGTCATAATCATTGGCGGTCCCGTCCGTAATTACATTGCCATAAACAGTTTGAGCAATTGATTCCAACGTTCCTGACAGGTCGTCAAAGGTGTCTACCATTATTACATTGTCAATGGGTGCTCCACCTGCATCAGATGTCCAGGCAACTGTTTCGAGATACGTAGTTGTGGTAACTCCGTCACCAATGCCAACTGCATAGACTTCGTCAATATCTTCGTTGTTCAGGAAGGTTTCCCAGGCTGCCCTGTCATCTGCTTGAACAAAGGAGTCTGGATCGTCAACCGGTCTTGGGTCACCGTCAGAAAGGAAATAGACAAAGGTGTTATCTGCGTCCGGTGGTGTTTCGGTCCCATTCACACCATTGTAATTGTTTTGTACTGCCTGTATTGCGTCGTCATAATCTGTCCAGCCGCCGGCTTCTAGACCATTAACCTGGGATATGGCATTGGGACCAGACATCCAGACGTTCCCACCATTGGTAAGGACAGAGGCATTGGTGTTAAATTCAACAACCATCACACCTTGGAGAGAATTGCCATAGGTATTGATCAGGTTGGCAACAGCTGTCTTGGTTAATGCCAGAGGGTCTCCTTCCATAGAACCTGATGTGTCAATGACCAGAACAACATTGGCAGTTGCATCGGTAGCAGTAGTTGAGTAGGAATCATCAATTGCCACCGGCGGATCGTTAACCGGATCAACAGTGACAGTAACGGTAGCCGTGTCAGTACCACCTTGTCCGTCGCTAATCTCATAGGTGAATGAGTCCTGGCCGTT
>CP070776.1:1028077-1041364 GCA_020346205.1 Deltaproteobacteria bacterium | reverse complement strand
GCCAGCGCCAAAAATAATAACAATAATTACCAGGATGATAATAAGTTCAGGCATTCCAAGTCCGAACATATAGTTACCTCACGAGTTTTAAAATTAACCTCTCGGATAGAATCTATCAAAATTACGCTCATCAAAGGCGCAATTAATAACATTCCATTCGATTTCGTGCCATTATTAATTAAATTTACTCCTTTCAGCCAATCCTTGCAAATCAAATTGCAATAGATGCAACTGGCTCTCATTTTTAAAAGAGGTCAGTCTTTCATCATAGCTATCTGCTCGGCCAAGTTTGCCATGTTGTCCAATATTGCTTTCTCATCAAGGGAGAGCAACTCTCTGTTGTGCATGACAACCTTTCCGTTAATGACAGAATGAACCACATCAGCTCCCCTGGCTGCGTAAACCATGTGGGATGGAATATTGAATAGCGGTGTAAGGTGAGGCTGGTTCATGTCCAGTACAATAAGATCTGCCTTTTTGCCTGGCTCCAGGCTGCCTATTTCACTCTCCGCCCCCAGGACCTTTGCTCCACCAATGGTTGCCATTTCAAGTACTGTTTCAGCGGGCATTGAAGTAGGATCAAGGGAGTTGACCTTGTGTAGCTTGGCAGCTGAGTTCATCTCCCCGAACATATCCACGTTGTTGTTACTGGCACTGCCGTCGGTCCCGAGTCCCACAGAAATACCTGCTGCAATCATGTGCGGTACAGGCGCAATGCCTGATGCGAGTTTCATGTTACTTTCAGGGCAGTGGGCAACCTTAACTCCTTTTTGGGCCATGAGCGTTATTTCATCATCGCTCAGCATGACGCAGTGGTCAGCAACAACCCTATTATCTAAGAGTCCCAGATTATCAAGGTGCATAACCGGGCTTGCCCCAAAACGTTCCAGGGATCCTTTCACCTCATCTTCTGTTTCAGATAGGTGAATCACGTAAAGTGCATCATGTTCATCTGCCAGCATTTTTAGATTCTTTAATAGGTCTGGAGAACAGGTATAGACGGCATGAGGATCAACAGTGATATTAATGAGGGGGTGCCCAGCATATGTGGCAAAAAGTTCTTTTACATATTCAAATCCGGCTGCTACCTCACCATAGTTGGGCGAAGGAAAATCATAGAGGACCTCACCGATCCAGGCACGCATCCCTGACTCATCAACAGCCCTGGCAACGTCCTTGGCAAAAAGGTACATGTCACAGAAGCTTGTGGTGCCCGATTTAATCATTTCCGCAAGGGAGAGCAAGGTGGACTGATAGACTATATCGCCTGTCAGTTTTGACTCAACCGGAAAAATATATTCCTGCAGCCATTGCATGAGGGGAAGATCGTCTGCCAGGCCACGGAAACATGCCATGGCTGCATGGGTATGGGTATTGATAAGGCCGGGCATGATAAGGCCGTGGTCAGTAGCAAGCTTCTCAGCACCGGGATATTTGGAAGCCAGGTCTGATGCATTACCGATCTCGACAATGGTGTCCTTGAGTATAGCGATACCGCCATCCTTGACAATGGATTTACTTTTGTCCTGAAGGTAAAGATAACTTCCGGTAACCAGAAGATCAGCAGAGGGTTCCGCCTGACTCATCATAACTCCATAACTACTAGATAACTTTAAGGATTTCTTTGATCCATTCCTGCAAAACCGGTTCAATTTCTTCAGCAGTCTTTAGAATATCATCAAGCAGGATAGGGACAAAATTGTCCGGGTCATTGACATTGGCAATAGCAGAAAGTCCCAACACCCTCATGCCGGCATGCTTGGCCACAATTACCTCCGGTACTGACGACATGCCAACAGCATCCGCCCCGGCAGATCGGAGAAATCTTGTTTCAGCCGGAGTTTCCAGACTGGGGCCTGGTATGGCCACGTATACCCCTGTGGTAACATTATTCATGTGCAGATATTCAGCACAATGCTTCGCTGCATCAATAAGTTTTTTATCATACGGTTCTGAAAGGTCTGGAAAGCGGGGGCCCCATGCATCGATATTTGCACCTCGCAAAGGATTTTCACCGATAAAATTGAGATGATCGCGGATTATCATAATGGTGCCAGGAGCATAATGTGGATCAAGACCACCTGCTGCATTTGTAATAACAAGGGTGTCTGCCCCGAGCAGGGACAGGACTCTGAGCGGGAAGGTGATTTCTCTGGTTGAATAGCCCTCGTAGTAATGAAAACGGCCCTGCAGCACAGCCACATTTTTGTTGCTCAATGTGCCGAAAATGAGATTGCCATGATGACCGGGCACTGTGGAACGGGGAAAGTAGGGGATTTCATCATAGGGCAGCAGGGTATCAATATCCATTGAGTCAATTAAACCGCCGAGGCCGGTACCGAGGATGATAACAACAGCAGGCGGCTTCTTGATCTTACCCTTCAGGAAGCTGATAGTTTCCTCGACTTGTTTCTTGTAGTCTTCCATATCTCTCATTTAAGCTCTTTCATTTATAAAAGAGCATTCCGGGCAATATAATCCTGTACCATCCCGATATCGGGCTCAAGGACTTCACACCTGCTTTCCTTGTCTTCCAAACCTTTCAAAGCCGGCGGCAAATCAGGTGCTTTACCAATAGCCTTTGTAACCGCTGCGCCGAACTTGGCAGGATGTGCAGTTGCTAAACAGATAACCGGTATATCTGAAGAAGAGCATTCTTGGGCAGCATTTACCCCTACTGCAGTATGGGGATCGAGCAGATAATCATGGTCCTCGTAGAATTTCCTGATTGTGCTCAGGGTCTCCTCCTCACTGACACTTTTTGAAGCAAAGTCCTGCTGAATGATGCGCAGGAGACTCTCGTCAAAACGGAGTTTGCCGTTTTGGGAAAATTGCTCAAAATCTTTTCTGGTCCTTTCAGGGTCAGAATCGTAAAGGTAATAAAGGTAACGCTCAAAATTGCTAGCCACCTGGATGTCCATGGAGGGACTGCTTGTGGCTACGACCTTTGAGACGGAATAATCTCCCTGGGTGACAAAACGAGTGAGCAGGTTGTTTTCATTGGTTGCCAGGATGAGTTTTCGAATTGCGCCATTAGGCAGGAGACTTTTGGCAATATAACCGGCAAAGATATCACCAAAATTTCCAGTCGGTACTGAAAAATCGATGGACTCCTTACCGGTGTCTTCCTTTATTCTGAACCATGCATAAACGTAGTAGACGACCTGGGCCAGAATACGGGCCCAGTTGATGGAGTTGACAGCACCGAGGTGAAATTTATCCTTGAAAGGGATGTCATTAAAAATGGCTTTAACAATAGCCTGCCCGTCATCAAAGGTGCCCCTGATGGCAACGTTGAAGACATTGGGGTCAACTACTGTTGTCATTTGAAGTTCCTGGATGGGGCTCACCCTTTTATGGGGATGAAGAATAAAGATATTAATGCGCTCCTTGCCCCGCACTCCGTAAATGGCTGCTGAACCTGTATCACCGGAAGTAGCGCCGATTATGTTCATTTTGCTTCCTGTTTCTTCCAGGATGTACTCAAAGACATTGCCGAGAAACTGCAAAGCCACATCCTTGAAGGCCAGGGTGGGGCCATGGAAGAGTTCAAGAATATAGAGATTATCCTTTTTAACCAGAGGGGTGATATCCGGGTGAGAGAAGCTAGAATAGGACCGGGAAATGAGCTCAGTGATGTGTGCATCAGGGATATCACTGATAAAGAGGCGGAAGATTTCTGAGGCCAGCTGCTGAAATGAAAATGATTTCCAGCGTGTCAAAGTTTCCTGGTCCACCTTTGGTAAAGTCTCAGGCAGCAGGAGTCCGCCGTCAGTTGCCAGGCCCATCATTACTGCATCCTTAAATGGTATCGGGGAAATTCCTCCCCTTGTGCTAATATAGTGCATGATTAATATCGCTGTATTCTGAAATTAAAACCGCATCAAACGGTAATCTGGAAATTATGCTACAAGGTTACGGTCTTTGTTTAGCAGAATCTCATGCCAAAAAGCAAGCACAAGCATTAAGGTATCACTGAAGAACCTAACTAGGGTTTAATAAGGCTTTTGCCTGTCATTTCTTCCGGTATTTGCAGGTCCTGCAGGCTGAGAATAGTAGGGGCGATATCCCGGAGAGAACCGCCATGGTGTAATTTTGCTGTTTTGTAATGTTCGCTGATCAGGATAAACGGCACCGGGTTGGAGGAGTGTGCTGTGATCGGACAAAGTGAGTGCGGGTCACACATATCCTCAGCATTGCCGTGGTCGGCTGTTATTAAGGCAATACCCCCTTTGGCAGTGAATTTTTCCACAATTTTCCCAAGGCATTCATCCACTGCTTCACAGGCTTTGACCGCAGCCTCCAGTATACCGCTGTGCCCGACCATATCACCGTTGGCAAAATTAAGTACAATGAGCGAGTAGTCTTCATTATCAATACGCTGCAGGAGTTCTTCGGTCACAAAGTGAGCGCTCATCTCAGGTTTCAGGTCATAGGTAGCCACTTCTCTTGGTGATGGGATCAAAACGCGCTCTTCCATCGGAAAAGGTTCTTCACGGCCGCCATTGAAGAAGTAGGTGACATGGGCGTATTTTTCTGTTTCCGCAATGCGGAGCTGCCTTAAGCCAGCCGAACTTATCTCCTCTGCCAGTATATGATCCAGGCTCACGGGAGGAAAAGCAACAGGTAGGGCGAAATCATCGTCATACTGGGTAAAAGTAACGTATTCTGCTAAAACAGGCATGAAATTTACGGTAAACTCATCCCAATCCGTATCCGTAAAGACCTGGGTCAGTTCACGGACACGATCAGCCCTGAAATTGAACATCAGGACTACGTCATTGTCCTTGACTGTGGCAATGGCTTCGCCGGTTTCATCGCACAGGACAATAGGTTTAATAAATTCATCGGTTTCGCCCCGTTCATAAGCGTCTTTCATGGCCTGCACCGGGTCATGTCCTGAAACACCTTGGCCATCAACAATGGCCTGCCAGGCAACTTTTACTCTTTCCCAACGTTTATCACGGTCCATGGCATAATAGCGGCCTGATATCGTGGCCAGGCGACCCGTGCCGATTCGGCCCAGCTCATTTTGCAGCTGTTTTATATAGTCAAGGCCGCTGGTCGGCGGGGTATCCCTGCCATCCATAAAAGCATGGATATAGACCTCGGTGAGGCCATGATCGGCAGCCATTCTGAGCAGCGCAAAGAGGTGATTCATGTGGCTGTGGACACCGCCGTCGGAAATAAGGCCCATGAGATGCACAGCGGATTTTTTTTCCAGGGCCTTGGCAAAACAGTTTTTAAGAACTTCATTTGCGAAGAAATCACCTGTTTCAATGGCGTGGTTGATGCGTGTGAAATCCTGGTAGACAATACGGCCAGCACCGATATTGAGGTGCCCCACTTCAGAATTACCCATCTGGCCTTCCGGTAAACCAACAGCACCGTTATGGGCCAGCAAGGTAGTAAAAGGATAGTTTTGCTGCCAGCGGTCCATGTTCGGAGTATCGGCCACATGTATGGCGTTGGCATCAGTCAAGGGGCCTGCTCCCCAGCCATCAAGAATAGCCAGTAATATGGGGGTCGGGGTTTTCATCTAAGAACTAGTTGGTTAATCATCCAGGGAAATTCGGGGCGCATCATGCCAGAGCCCCTCTATATCGTAAAACTTTCTCGTTTCAGCGTAGAAGATGTGAACAACGATATCATTATAATCTAACAACACCCATGTTCCCTCATTAAGACCCTCTGCTTTAGAGGAGGAAATTTTCTTACTGCGCAACTCTGCCTCGATAGCTTCGGCAAGCCCTTGAACATGCCTGGTCGACCTGCCACTGATGATGACAAAAAAATCAGTAAAAGAGCAAAGCTTTCTGACATCGAGAACTATTGGTTCCTCAGCTTTCTTGTCTATTGCAGCCTGGGCGCAAAGCTTGGCAAGTTCCTTGCTGCTTTTCTTACGATGCTTTTTCTTTACCTGCTGCATGGATTATCGGTAGTATTGATTAGGTAAGAAAGAAAAGATAAAGATACTTTTCTCATTGGATATGGTTATGCCAAAGGTTCGGAATAACCGCAAGCATTATCCATGCACTGCAGAACAGTGCCCTTTTTCGTCTTTTTTTCTAAGAGAAAGGGTTTGTTGCAGCTTGGGCATTTTTTGGGTACAGGTCGGTCCCAGGTAGCAAATTTACATTTCGGGAATCTGTTGCAGCTGAAGAAAACTTTCCCCTTTTTTGAAACCTTTTGTACAAGTTCTCCCGTACATTTTTCTTCAGGACATTTCACTCCGGTGGTCTGGGCCCTTATGTGCTTGCATTCAGGATAGCCAGAACAGGCCAGGAATTTTCCATAACGTCCCTGCTTGTAAACCATGGGTCTGCCACACTTTTCACATTTTTCACCAGAGTCTACAGGCTCTTCTTTTTCTATGGGAATTATAGTGCCGTTCTCATCCTTCCTGAAATTCTGGGTAAATTTACATGTTGGATAATTCTCACATGCCAGGAACTCTCCTGTTCTGCCCCACTTGATGACCAGGTTACCGTCGCAGAGTTTGCAAGGAATTTCTGTCGGGAGTCCCTGTTTTTTTATTGATTTCATTTCCTGCTTGGCAGCAGTAAGGGTTTTCTCAAAAGGGGTGTAAAAGGCTTGCAGCAGATTTATCCAATTACTTTCTCCCTCTTCAACCTTATCCAGGTTTTCTTCCATGGTAGCGGTGAACTCAATATCCAGAATATTGGGGAAATGGGCCACCAGAAGATCATTGACAAGTCTTCCCAGGTCAGAAGGCACAAATTTTCTCTTCTGCTGCATGACATATTCCTTGTCAAGGATGGTAGAAATAATGGAGGCATAGGTGCTGGGGCGGCCGACCCCGTTTTCTTCTAGGGCCTTGACAAGTGTTGCCTCAGTATAGCGCGGTGGGGGTTGGGTAAAATTCTGTTTCGGATCAACAGATAAGACCTTGACTGATTCGCCAGTAGCTACATCGGGGATAATGGCACTGTCTTTACCATTACCATTGTTTTCCCCGTTTTCTTCTCTGGATTCAACATAAAGTGCCATAAACCCTTTGAAGCGGAGAATGGCACCCTGGGCCTTGAGCAGATATTTATCAGCCTTGATTGAAATGGTTGTTTGATCATAAATGGCAGGGCACATCTGCGATGCAACAAATCTTTTCCAGATAAGGGTATATAGGTTGAGTAAACCCTTTTCCAGATAGGGTGCGACCTTTTCAGGTGTCAGGGTGACATCGGTAGGACGTATGGCTTCATGGGCGTCCTGCGATGCTTTTGAGGTTTTATAAAAAACCGGTTTTGAGGGCAAAAGATCTTGACCGTAATCCTTTTTGATAAACTCACGAACTTCAGCAAGAGCTTCTTTATTTATACGGGTAGAGTCTGTACGCATATAAGTAATTAACCCGACAGGCCCTTTATCGCCCAACTCGATTCCTTCGTAGAGTTTCTGGGCCAGCCCCATGGTCCTCTTTGCCGGAAAACGGAATTTCCTGTTGGCGTCCTGCTGCAGTGTGCTGGTAATAAATGGAGGACTTGGATAACGTTTACGCTCTTTCTTGTCAACAGCACTGACAGTATGCGCAGCCTTTTTCAGCGTTGAAACAATTTCCGTGGCCTGTCCTTCGTTTTCCACCTTGGTCTTACGGCCGGAGATCTTGTCGAGCTTGGCAATGAATGGAGGCGGGTTCTTTCCTTCCAGTTTAACTCCGATAGTCCAGTATTCCACGGGTGTGAATTTTTCAATTTCACTTTCCCTATCACATATCATTCGTACCGCGACTGACTGGACCCTGCCGGCAGAAAGACCTCTTCTTACCTTTTCCCATAGGAGAGGTGAAATCTGGTAGCCCACAAGTCTGTCCAAAATCCGGCGGGCCTGCTGTGCCTGGAATTTGTTCTGGTTAATGCTGGTAGCATTATCGATGGCAGTGCCAATAGCTTTCTGGGTTAATTCATGGAACAGGGCTCTATGTATTGGTTTATCTGCAGATTTTAAGATATGGGCAATGTGCCAGGCAATGGCTTCACCCTCACGGTCAGGATCTGGAGCCAGAAAAATCTCATCAGCTTTGGTGGCAGCCTTTTTCAGGTCGGAGATAATTTTACCTTTCCCTTTGATTGTTACATACTGAGGGGAAAATTCCTTTTTTATATCAACGCCCAGCTTGCTGACCGGCAAGTCACGAATGTGGCCGACGGAGGCCCTGACATCATAATCCTTGCCCAGATATTTTTTCAGGGTTCTCGCTTTTGCGGGCGACTCGACTATTATGAGAGATTTCGACATTGTTGTGTGCTCACTTAATAAAAATTAGCCTGGTTTTAGTAATTTTTTGTTTTCTGGTTTAGTGAATAATTGAATATCCCGGCCTCAAAATGTGCAAGAGGCTATCATAAAAGAGGAAGGGAATTCAAGGTTCTTTATTCTTGAACTATTTATTGGAATGTAATGCCGATAGTTGTGTTGCGCAACAAAATCAAGCAATTCAAGTATGTTGCCGATTCCGATTAAGAGAGAAAAAAATAATATATTTAAATTCAATTTGGGATTAATCTGCACATTTTAAAAGATTCAGTTGGAACAGATTTTTTAAATATTCTGTTAAAGCAAACGTATTATATTGATGTAACAGCATGGAGCAACCTGACTTTATAATAATGCTTTGGCAGGGATTGGCTTGGCCCATTATCAGGCTGGTATTTTTTGTTTCCCTTGGCCTTATGATAGGCAATCTTATTGAGTCCCTGAACTGGACCCATGGAGTTTCGCGCCTGGCATCACCTTTGGTCCGTATAGCCCATTTATCTGATATAACAGGGGCCAGTTTTTCTATGGCTTTTTTTTCGGCTGTAAGTGCAAATACCATGCTTTCCGAGGCATATGAACAGGGGAAAATAACAAAACAGGAACTTATCTTTGCCAATCTTTTTAACAGCTTGCCCACCTATTTTTTACATCTTCCCACCCTGTTTTTTCTTGCGATTCCCTTGATTAAAGGTGTGGCCTTTATATACGTTGGTCTTACCCTTTTTGCCGCATTTTTACGTACTGTCTCTATTCTTCTTATCGGCAGAATAATACTTCCGGGTAACAAAGAGCACTGTGTTTCCTGCAGGTTAGATGAAAACAGGGTCAGTTCGCTGTCACAGGCTTTTAATAAAGCATGGCTCCGTTTTCAAAAAAGGATCATGCGTATTCTTGTTATTACCGTACCTATCTATACAGCAGTTTTTATATTAAATCGCTTTGGCATGTTTGCCATATTAGAAACATGGTTGGCCCAGCATGTAAAAGTTCTTGCCTGGCTGCATCCGGAAAGCCTGGGCATAGTCGCACTGCAGCTTACGGCAGAAATAAGTGCCGGACTTGCCGCTGCTGGCGCCTTGCTGGATAACGGCAGTCTGGAAGCCCGGCAGGTGGTTTTGGCATTGTTGGCGGGAAATGTTCTGTCTTCACCCATGCGTGCCGTTCGGCATCAGTTTCCTTTTTATGCCGGGGTTTTTCAACCAAAATTGGCTGCTGAGTTGATTACCTACAATCAGGTTTTCAGAACTGGCTCAATCATTTTGGTTGGAATATTTTATTATTTTCTCTCTGTATAAAACAGTTTATGAAATTTTGTGAAATTTTTTATACTGCTATATTTATAATTTCATTTGGAGAGAGGTAACATGTCTGTTCATATAGAAGAGGATGAGTGTATCGGTTGCGGCACCTGTGAAGAGATTTGTCCTGAGGTGTTCAGGCTTAATACCGATACGGAAGGCTGAGGTTATTTTACCAAAAGAGGGACCTGAAAACCTGATTGAAGAAGCCATAGACAATTGTCCCGCTTCCTGTATCTACGAGGATGATTAATTTACTCCGAGTTGACCCAGGTCAAGGATTTGTGTCATATGTGTTTATAAAGTATCAGGAAGCTGGGTATAGATGGCTTTGACTACAAAGAGCTAACAACTAAACTATGAAACCGTGAATGGAGTGGGATAATAACGTGCGGGAGGCGCAATATGGAACATTACACGAGATGGGATGATTTCCTTGTTTCAGAGCATGAAATGATCGAACGGGCCATGGCTGTTTTGAAAAATTGCCTGGAAAAGATTGACGACTCTGTAGAATCACCCTTACAAATGCAGAGAGCCCTAGACTTTCTCCTGGAATTTGGAGATAAAATACATAACACCAAGGAAGAGAAATTCCTTTTTCCCCTCATGGGAGAAAAGGGTCTTCCGGTTGAGGGCGGTCCCATAGGAGTTATGCTCATGGAGCATGACGCAGAGAGAAAGCTCCTGCAGAGGATGATGACCGAGCTTCCCAATTTGGCTGAAGCATCAACTGCCGGTCGCCAGAAATTTGCAGCAGAAGGGTTCGAGTACCTTACAATAAGGGCCGAACACATCTGGAAGGAAAATGATGTGCTTTATGCCATGGGCCGCAAGGTCTTCAGCGAGGAAGAGAACACCACGCTTTTAACTGAGTTTAAAACTCTGGATCAGCAGACATATGGACTCAAGGCCAGAGAGCACTATGAACAAATGCTGGCAGAGGTGGAAAAAGACAGCGAGGCCAAGAAGAGGTTGATTCAAAATCTCTCCTACGAACAGATTGACGCAATTTTGGAGACTCTGCCTTTTGAAGTAACTTTTGTGGATGCGGAGGACTCTGTGGCCTACTTCAATAAGCTTGATAAAACCAAGATATTCCCTAGAACGCGATCTGTCATTGGCCGTAAGGTGGAAAAATGTCATCCTGAGAAAAGTGTCGATATGGTGCGCCAGATTGTAAGCGGCTTTAAGGATCGGACCATGGACCACGCGGATTTCTGGATTGACTTCCGGGATGATAAGATCTTGATCCGTTATTACCCGGTGTATAATGAATCCGATGAATATATGGGGGTCCTTGAGGTAACACAGGAGATTGGCGCTATCCAGAAAATTGAAGGTGAGAAACGGTTAATTTATTGAACCGATAATTGATAGACATTATGTAATGGGCTCTAATTAATTTTAAGCAGGCTTCTCTTTTTTACCTGTATAACTTCAATTTCTTTGATTAGAGCTGGTCCAATCTCTGCGGCCCAATATCCAATTTGGTGCATGCTACATTCGGTTAATAAAACCCTTCTATCATTGTAATACATATCAACAAATAACGGATCAAAGAGACGGTTTTATCTTTTCTCCCCTTCTATTTTTCTTGAAGCAGTGGCTGAGTACTTGGGGATTTTAAGCAAGATTTAAATATACTACTAAACAGAAAGAAGTCTTTAGGTGTAAGTCGATTAAATTTCTTGGAAGTATGTATTGGGAAAATTATACTTAATGCTTGATAAATATACAGACTTATTTTTGAAATATGAACCTGGATATAAATACAGCTCTTTGCCTAACAGGCATGATGCTATGGCTACATGTAAACGGTCGGTATGTATGGTTTCATATTTTGCAATGTACTCAAAAAAAAGACCTATATCACTCAGGTGATTTCCTCTCAGGCTGATATCTAAATTATTATTAGATATATCGATTTTTTTTGAGCTTTCAGAGTCCAAGCGGAAGAAATAGCCTGTCCCGGATCCTTTTGGGACAGTCAGCTTGCCAATATAAAAAGCCATGTCGTGGCAAAAGATAGCCCCAGGCATATTGTTTTTACTTTCGTAAATATCCCTGCAGAAAAATGTTGTATTGGGAATTGAAAAATTCTTTTCAAATGTTGAGGGTAGAACTATTACTCTATCAAAATTTATTCTTAATTTGTTAATGGTTTCATTAGCATGGCTCCATAATTCACACCAGGCACCGCCCCCACCATAAAGCAATATGTCACACTCAGGTATATCTTTATTTATTGTTTCTTTTGGTTCGTTAACCATTATTTCATTATAATTAATCCCTTTCTGCTTCAGGAAAACTTTTGTGGCATGGCGAATAAGTGCATCTCCCCAGTTACCAGGATTTGCAAGATAACAGACTTGCTTGTTGCCGCAAATGTCCTTAATGGTTTTTTCGAGCAGATCAAATTCGTTTTGCATGGGCATTTGTATAATCGTTTCAATTGAACTTGTTTTTAGAACAGGTTTAAATTACGGATAAAAAATAATATCATGCTGATAAAAAATACAGACAATAATTCAAAATGGCTTCTGCTGGACTTTAAGAATAAATAAATTATTAATTGCTGCCTGAAAATGAACACACCCAAGTCAAAATATTTAGTCTATACATCTGCAGGGGATAACTCAAACCTCCTCTATTGGCTAAAAAACTTTAATAGCAGACAAGTAAAAAGGAATTTTGACCTGTGGATAACATATTATGGCTCTGTGAAGAATAAATATAAAGAAGTCAGTGAGTTTTATAATATGAGGCAAGGGGCGAAGTTCCCTAACTTATTGCATGTATATCAAGAATGGAATGATATTCTAGCTCATTATGAAGCTGTATTTGTAATGGATGATGACATTGTAATTGATTGTAATAGGATTAATCACTTGTTCGAAATCCGGAAGAAATATGATTTGTGGTTGCTCCAACCAGCTTTTGACAAGATAGGTAAAATAAGTCACTCAATTACTAAAATGAATCCATCCTGCTTTTTGAGATACACAAATTTTGTAGAAAATACCTGTCCCTTATTCCGAAAAGACAAGCTGGATGGTTTCATGGAAATATTTGACCCGGTACTGACAGGCTGGGGAATTGATTTATGGTATCATTATTTTTTAGGTGACCACCCCAGGAAAATAGCTGTTATTGATGCTGTCCCTTGCATAAACCCACATGATAAGTGGAAAGGCGGGAAAAGAGAGATTGAACAGCTTGAAAAAACGAACGTTAGTATTGGTAAGTGGTTTGATATAAAGAAAAAACATAATATCAGATTTGATGGTGAAGGCGGCAAGTTTCAAATCAAACAATTCGGGCATGTGCCAAAAAAAGTCCACAAAAAATGAAAATATTTAGTTACTGCATCGAAAGCAGATACGTTCTCAGGTTTACCTTTTTGTTCTGCAGGCCAAGTTTCTTCCTTAGGTTGTTTCTGTGGAACTCTATCGCATTGATCGAAATATTAAGTATCCTGGCAGCCTCCTTGTTAGCCCGACCCTGCCTGACAAGATCTGCCACCTGGATTTCCCTGGGACTTAAGCCGAGGTAACTTGAGGAGAGATTGAGAGAAAAAGCAGAGGTAATCTTCTTGATATTCTCCTGGATGACCTTGATGTATTCCAGCTGCTGAGTATTGGCCAGGTTATCTTCAAGCAAGTCGAGATAAGGGTTTACCAGTCTGGTAAAATTATCCAGAACCTTGTTT
>CP070776.1:1025199-1027977 GCA_020346205.1 Deltaproteobacteria bacterium | reverse complement strand
GAACCAGCTTTTCTGGGTAAAAGAGCTTATCAAGGAGGCTCTGGTTTCAAGCGCAAGTCTTGATTCATTACTGGAGGAATTCAAACAGAAATTCGCCTATGAACCCAGGCTGATAGTATTGGAGCTGATCTACCAGGTCCTATACTCCAATGAGGAGGTATCACAGGAAGAGATGCAACTTGCTGAAAACATTGGCAATTACTTGGGTATTTCAGCCTATGATCAAAGATCTATTGCAGCAAAGTATAAAGCTGGATTTAAGGCTGGTGTACAGCCAGAAGAAGTTGCTGAGGATAAATATTATGCGATACTTGGTCTTGCACAGGGAGCCAGCTTTGATGAGATAAAGGCAGCCTACCGGAAGTTGAGCATGCAATATCATCCGGATAAGGTTGGGCACCTCGGGGAAGAATTTAAAAAAGTAGCTGAAGAAAAAATGAAAGAGATAAATAATGCTTATGAATTCCTGAAGAGAAAATTTGCTCAATAGTAGAAATTATATGACGTATACGCTTGCAATTGGAAATTAGTCGTATTTTTGCTATAAGGTTTTGAGAAAAGCTCGATAAAAATTTTTATTATGAATTTTGATATTAGTGGAGGGGAAAATGGCCATTTCAAAAAAAATGAATGAGTTTGCCAAGAGTGCTTCCTGGATCCGAAAGATGTTTGAAGAGGGTGCAAGGTTGAAGGCGGAATTTGGAGCTGAAAATGTCTTTGATTTCAGCCTCGGGAACCCGGATCTTCCGCCTCCTCCAGAGTTCCAGAAAACATTGGTGCAGTTGGCTGAAAATGATAGTCCCGGCACCCATGCTTACATGCCTAACGGGGGTTATCCCTTTGTCAGGGAGGCGGTTGCCGCTCGCATTTCAGCCGAGCAGGGAGTAACTCTCTCTGTTAATGAAATGTTGATGACCTGCGGCGCAGCCGGTGGTCTTAACGTTACCTTGAAGGCCCTGCTAAATCCGGGAGACGAGGTTATTATACTGGCGCCATTTTTTGTGGAGTATAAATTCTATGTGGACAACCATGGTGGCGTCAGCAAGGTAGTTGCCACAGACGATAACTTTAATATGGATCTTGGAGTTATTGAGGCGGCGATCAATGAAAAAACCAAAGCAGTAATTATCAACAGCCCCAATAACCCTACAGGCCAGATATACTCTAAAGAGTCCCTGGCAGAACTGGGAAGGCTTCTGGGTTCGGCATCACAGAGATTTTCAAGCACAATTTTTCTTATTGCAGATGAACCCTACAGAAAGATTGTTTTTGATAACAATGAGGTGCCGAGTATCATGCAGGCATATCAGAACAGTATAGTGGTGTCTTCTTATTCAAAGGACCTGTCGCTGCCTGGTGAAAGGATCGGTTATATTGCATTACATCCTGAGATTGCTGAAAAAAATCCTATGACAGAGGCCTTGACCCTGGCAAACCGTATTCTAGGTTTTGTTAATGCCCCGGCCCTGATGCAGAGGGTTGTTGCGGAATTACAGGGAGCATCTGTTGACAATACCATCTATGCAAGACGACGAGAAAAATTCTGCAAAATCCTTGCTGATGCAGGCTACGAATTCATGCCGCCCAAGGGAGCCTTCTACATTTTTCCCAAGTCCCCAATCGCTGATGATACAGAGTTCGTCGCTAAACTGCAGGAACAGAAAATTCTTGCCGTACCTGGCAAAGGCTTTGGGACACCTGGTTACTTCAGGTTGGCATTCTGCGTTGAAGATGCTGTAATAGAACGATCGGCAGAAGCTTTTCAGAAGGCCATGGCAAGTGCTCAGTAGATATGTAATGTTGTCCCTTAACTCCAGTTTCAAGGCAATAGAGTGAGGATTCAGTTCCAGGTGTGATCCAGGACAGCAACTTCTATGCAACAAGTCAAAGGACAAAGGATCCATATTTGGGCATTTGTAATATTTACCCTGGCTTTTGTACTCCGCTTATTCCATATTGCCGCTATTTATAAGATCAGTCCATTTTTTGATGTGCTGCCAGGTGATCTCGGTGCTTATGACCGCTGGGCCCGTGAAATTATTGAGCATGGCTGGCTTGGAAAGGACATTTTTTATCAGGATCCTCTTTATCCCTACTTCCTGGCCTTTTTGTACAAGGTAGTTGGTCGTGATTTTTTCTGGATTTATGTGATCCAGGCCTTTCTGGGGGCCATTACATCTCTGCTGCTTGTAGGGCTCGGCAACAGGATTTTCAGCAAAGCTACCGGTATTTTTGCCGGAATGTTTTATGCACTGTACGGCCCAGCAATTTTTTACGATGGATTGCTACTCAAGGTGACACTCTCTGCATTTCTGTTCACCCTGGCAATTTATTTGTTTCTTTATAAAGACATGGAGGATGTTGGTCCCAGTCAATTTTTTTCAGGGTTCTTTATTGGTTTGGCCTGTCTCACCAGGGCAAATTTTTTTCTTATCCTCCCCATAATTCTCGTCACGTTACTGGTAAATAAAAATACCAGGATATATAAAAAATTTGGAATGTTGATCCTTTTTATTGTTGGAGTTGCAAGTGCTCTTGCACCGGTCATTGTCAGAAATTATGTTGTTGGTAATGAACTGGTCCTGACTACTGCGCAGGCAGGCCAGAATTTTTATATCGGTCATAATCCGGATGCCAACGGTACCTATATCAAACTGGATTTCGTTCGTCCTGACCCCCTGTACGAGCAGGAAGATTTTAAAGCTGAGGCTGAGAGGCGAACCGGCAGAAAGCTTAGCCCATCAGAAGTTTCACGCTACTGGATGCATCAGGGAATTG
>CP070776.1:1022429-1025099 GCA_020346205.1 Deltaproteobacteria bacterium | reverse complement strand
ACCCCTGAGTCGAACCAGACATCTAAAATATCAGTTTCCTTTAAAAATACTGTGCCTCCGCATTCCTTACAACTGCATTTATCTCCTGTAAAATGGGAAGCTTCGTACTTGAACCAGGCATCTGCACCTTCCTCTGCAAAAATAGAGATAATTTTATCAGCCACCGCTTTATCCTTGAGCACCTCACCACAACCTTCACACGTGAGCACAGTAAGCGGCACCCCCCAGGTACGCTGACGCGACAGGCACCAATCAGGGCGAACTTCTACCATCCCGAAGATACGCTCCATGCCCCAGCGAGGCGTCCAGGCAACTTTTTTAATTTCCTGTAGAGCGCTATCCCGCAGGTTATTTTTATCCATTGCTATGAACCACTGTTCCGTAGCCCTGAAGATCACCGGTTTTTTACAACGCCAGCAGTGTGGATAGCTGTGAGAAATTGCTGTTTCTTTGACCAGGAGACCCTTCTCATTCAGATCGCCATTAATACGCTTGTTCGCATCATAAATGAACATTCCTTTATATGGCCCGGCTTCGTCTGTAAAAGTGCCTGAAGCATCAACCGGTGAAAATACCGGCAGATTGTATTGCAGGCCACTCATGTAATCCTCCCGGCCATGACCAGGAGCTGTGTGAACGATACCGGTACCAGTGTCCAGTGTCACGTAATTAGCCAGGATAATAAGCGATTCACGCTCCATGAAGGGATGCTTACATTTCATTCCTTCAATTCCCCTGGCTGAAAATGTGGCCAGGATTTCATGTTCAATAGCTCCACTATCTTCACTGAACTCTGAGAATGCCTGCTCAATCAGGTCTTCAGCCATAATCCATATCTCATCACCCACTGCCACAGCCCCATATGTGTAGTCAGGATGAAAGGCAACAGCCTGATTGGCCGGCAATGTCCATGGAGTGGTTGTCCAGATCAGGGCAAATACTTTACGGCCTCCACGGTTTTCTTCTGCAAGGCCGGGAATGATCTCTCCCAAATCTTCCAGCAAAGGAAACTTGACATAGATTGAGGGTGAGCCATGATCATGATACTCCACCTCAGCCTCGGCCAGTGCCGTCCGGCATGAGGAACACCAGTATACCGGCTTCTTGCTCCTGACAACTCCATCAGAGAGTAAAAACCTGTTAAATTCTCTGGCAATCGACGCTTCGTAGCCATAATTAATTGTCAGGTATGGATTTTCCCAGTCGCCAAGGACTCCAAGGCGCTTAAACTCATTTCTCTGGATTTTTATCCATTTTTGAGCATATTTGCGGCAGGCGGCACGAATTGAAAGAACAGGGATCTCCTTTTTCTTGTCACCAAGTTCTTTATCAACATTATGCTCAATGGGCAGGCCATGACAATCCCAGCCAGGGACATATGGGCAATGAAAGCCGGCCATCCGCTTTGATTTGAGAATTATGTCTTTCAGTACTTTATTAAATGCTGTTCCAAGATGAATATGGCCATTGGCATATGGCGGTCCATCATGGAGAATATAAAGTGGCTTGTTCTTCGTCTCTGCCTGTACCTGTCCATAAAGGTCTTCCTTCTCCCACTGCTTAAGAAATTCCGGTTCTTTCTGAGAAAGATTTGCCTTCATCTTAAAACTTGTCTGGGGCAGATTGAGAGTTGCCCGGTAGTCCATGTTCTTTGCTCCTTTAATATTATGAGATCCGGCCTTTCGGAGACCGGAGAAAATGCAATAATTTAAAAAAATCACCAATGTAAATCTTTTGATAGAAAACTGATATACTGACGCGTTGCCGCTAAAATACCAAGTAATATGCAAGTTGCAAGGGTAAAGTTCCTTTAAATAGAGAAGCCTTCCGCCTTTATTTTCAGGTTCAGGTTTCTCGGTCTCGTAAAAAAAAACGAGACGGACGTTATGGGGATGGAAATTGCTGAAGTTATTATTCCCAATATCGTCGATTCCGACTTTTTACGAAGCCATCAAGTTTGACAACCCTACAATAGATTAATATAATCAGCCGGGCTTTAATAGCATGAATCAGGCATAAAAAATATCTTTATTGTATTACAGTAAGGAATAAGATGCTTTTCACTTTAATAAAACTCTTGAGAGGAAAAAATGCCCAAAGTTATTGCCATGGCCGGCAAAGGCGGAACTGGCAAAACAACATTATCCGCTTTGCTTATTAATTATATGCTGCATAATAATCTGACACCTGTTCTGGCGGTAGATGCTGATGCAAACGCAAACTTAAATGAACTCCTGGAACTGGATGTCGATCTTACCCTGGGTGAAATACGGAGAGACTTAAAGGGGGACATACCTGCCCATATAACCAGGGACCAGTTTATGGAGATGAAAGTTCACCAGGCATTAATTGAGTCAAAAGGTTTTGACCTGCTTGTTATGGGGCAGCCTGATGGGCCCGGCTGTTACTGTGCTGCGAACCAGCACCTTGCCATGACCATGGACAAGCTGGCTGACAACTATAAATACATACTTGTGGATAATGAGGCGGGCATGGAGCATTTGAGCAGAATGAACCTGCGCTCCATAGATGTTCTGCTGGTAATCTCAGACCCTTCAGCCCGCGGCATTCTTACTGCCAAGAGGATATCTGAACTCACCAAACCGTTGGCCATTGAGATCAAAAACAAGTATCTCATTGTCAATCGAGCGCCAGACCCATTACCCGAGG
>CP070776.1:1007302-1022329 GCA_020346205.1 Deltaproteobacteria bacterium | reverse complement strand
TGTAATTTTTTTACAGCAGCTTTGAGCGCATCCTTTGTGGAGCAATCCGTATCAGATAATTGTAGAAGCTCTGGGAGATTTGGAGTGAGGACTGTGCATATTGCAAGTATATGGTTGCGAATGGTTTCATAATCGTTTTGGTCAAAAAGCTTATGACCGCTTGATGAGACCAGAACAGGGTCGTATATTATTTCTCCTTTAAAATTGCCCAGTGCTTCGTAGATTGATGATGCTACCGGCCCGCTTCCCAGCATGCCGATCTTGATATGACTTACGGCCAGGTCGTTCAGTACACAGCTGATCTGGTTTTTGACAAGTTCAGGGTCAACCGGATGGACTCCATGGACACCTTGGGTATTTTGTACGGTCAGGCAGTTGATTGCTGCCGCTCCATAAACACCGAGAGCAGTGAATGTTTTTATATCCGCTTGAATACCGGCCCCACCTGATGGGTCTGATCCTGCAATGGTCAAAGCAACCTGCAACGGTTTTTTATGAAAAGTCATATTGCATAGAGTGTTGGATTAATTGGTTAAGTCTAAATGTTTTGTGCACTATAATAACATTTAATAAATAATTGTAATTAATAGTTTGTCAGCATTTTTTAGTTGAAGACATACCCTATATTGTGTATATATTTAAAAATTTGTCCATATGTTGTATAATGGGCTAACAGGATAAGAATTGCCAGTAAAGACCGGAAGAGAACCATATCCCGGATAATTTAAACTCGGACTTTGAAACCAGTATGACACAAGCAGCTCACGTTTACGATGAAAGCAAGATAAAGACCCTCAGTTCCCTTGAGCATATTCGTCTACGCCCGGGTATGTATATCGGCCGTCTTGGCAATGGTTCCCACCAGGACGACGGTATTTACATTCTCCTTAAAGAGGTGATTGATAACGGTGTGGATGAATATATCATGGGAGCCGGCAAAAGGATTGATATTCTTATCGATGACAAAGGTTTCACAACGGTCAGGGATTTTGGCCGTGGTATACCGCTTGGCAAGCTTGTAGAATGTGTTTCAATTATTAACACTGGTGCCAAATATAATACGGATGTCTTTCAATTCTCGGTGGGATTGAATGGCGTGGGCACCAAGGCTGTTAATGCACTGTCTAAAAAGTTCCGGGTCACTTCTTACAGGGACGGAAAGTTTGCCATGGCTGAATTTGAAGGCGGCTTTCTTAAAAATGAAGAGAAGGGCAAGACCAAGGAGCGTAATGGCACCTTTATTGAATTTTTACCGGATGAGGAACTTTTCGGCGAATTTGTCTATGATAAGCAGTTTGTCAGGAAAAGGTTGTGGCGCTATGCCTACCTCAACTCAGGTCTCAACCTGTACCTTAATGATGAGCGTTTCTATTCCGCCAACGGTCTTCAGGATCTTATAGCTGAAGAAATCAATGGCAGTCAGATCTATGAGCCAATCTATTTTAAGGATAAGACCCTTGAGTTTTGCTTCTGCCATACCAACAATTACGGCGACAGTTATTTTACCTTTGTTAACGGAACCTATACCAGTGAGGGAGGCACTCATCTTTCAGCCTTCCGTGAGGGAATTCTCAAAGGGGTGAATGAGTTCTCCAGCAAAAAGTATTCCGGTAAAGATGTCCGGGAAGGGATTGTCGGGACCTTGGCAATTAAAGTAAAAGATCCTGTTTTTGAATCACAGACCAAGAATAAGCTGGGCAATACGGAAATCCGTTCCTGGATTGTAAATGAGGTCAAGGATGCTGTCAGTGCTTTCATGTATAAAAATTCTGATGCTGCTGAGCGTATGTTGGAGAAAATCCAGCAGAACGAAAAGGTACGCAAGGAGTTACAGCATGTAAGAAAAGAGGCCAGGGCAAAGGCAAAAAAAGTTGCCCTGAAAATTCCGAATCTCAAGGACTGCAAATATCACCCAACAAAGGAAAAGCCTTCACCTCTTGGAGAGGAAAACATGCTTTTTATAACTGAAGGCCAGTCCGCCGCTGGTTCCATAGTAAGCTCCAGGGATCCCATGCGCCAGGCCGTGTTTTCTCTGAAAGGAAAACCTTTGAATGTACTTGGCCAGAGTCTGCCGCTTCTCTATAAGAATGAAGAGATGTATTCCATGATGCAGGCCCTTGATATTGAGGAGTCTGTGGGTAATCTTCGCTATGATAAGGTAATATTAGCCACGGATGCAGACGTTGACGGATTGCACATCAGGAACCTATTGCTGACTTTCTTTCTGCACTATTTTGAACCTCTAGTTAAACTTGGTCATATCCACATTCTTGAAACACCTATCTTCAGGGTTCGCAATAAGAAGCAGACTATTTACTGTTACAGTGAGAAAGAAAGGGTAAGCGCAACCAAAAAGCTTGGCAAGGTAGGGGGTAAGAAATTGTCAGTTGAAACGACCCGGTTCAAAGGATTGGGTGAAATATCTCCTGCAGAATTCAAGCAATTTATTGGTAAGGATATGCGTTTGCGCCAGGTTAGTATTGATAAGCTTTCTGCGGTTCCCAAAGTGCTTAATTTTTACATGGGAAAAAACACACCTGAACGTAAAGAATATATAATGAACAATCTTATATGATAAAAAGGGGCAACCAAATCTGGTGGTCTCAACATTTTGAGTATCCCTCAAAAAACAAGCTTAATTAACACCTAAAGAATAAACACTCCATGGAAGATATTGCTGATTTTGGAAAACTCCACAAGCTCTTTGATGAAAATTTCATGGAGTATACCTCCTATGTAATTAAAGAGCGTGCCATTCCGGACATCAGTGATGGATTAAAACCGGTTCAGCGTCGTATTCTGCAAACCCTTCATAACATGGATGACGGTCGCTTCCAAAAGGTGGCCAATGTGGTCGGAGAGACCATGAAGCTGCATCCCCATGGAGATGCCTCAATTTTTGCCGCTTTAGTCAATCTGGCCAACAAGGATCTCCTTATCGAACGCCAAGGGAACTTTGGTAACATATATACAGGCGACCAGGCATCTGCTGCGCGTTACATAGAGTGTCGTCTGACACCCCTGGCTAAAGAAACCCTTTTCAACAAGGATTTGACCGAATACGAACCATCATATGATGGCAGGATGCAGGAACCGGTTACCCAGCCGGCCAAGATCCCGATGCTGCTTTTGCTCGGCGCTGAAGGTATTGCAGTTGGAATGGCAACCAAGATCATGCCGCATAATTTCAATGAGCTCCTGCGGGCCCAGAAAAAAATTCTTAAAGGTAAATCAGTCAAGCTGTATCCGGATTTCCAGCAGGGCGGTTTACTTGATGTGTCTGCATACAATAATGGCAACGGCCGTCTCAAGTGCCGGGCGAAAATATTCGAAAAGAATGAAAAAACCATTGTTATTGAAGAAATACCCTATTCAACAACAACCTCATCCGTCATAGATAGTATTGAAAAGGCTGATAAAAGAGGAAAAATAAAAATTCAGTCCATCAATGACTATACAGCAGAAAAAGTTGAAATTGAAATCAAGCTGGCCCGTGGAATATATGCCAAGGACACGATTAAGGCACTATACGCGTTTACCGACTGCGAGGTGTCTATCAGTCCCAATCTGACTGTTATAAAAGAAAATCAGCCTTATAATATTTCAGTGGAAGAAGTTCTGCAGTACAACACTGAAAAACTGGTGAGGGATCTAGAAAAAGAATTACAGATTGAACTTGGTCGCCTCCAGGATAAACTTCATGCCAGAACTTTGGAGCAGATTTTTGTTGAAGAACGTATTTATAAGAAAATTGAAGAATGTAAAACCTATAAGGCTATTACGACCACCTTGGAGAAAAGCCTGGCCGCCTTCAAGGACAAATTGATCAAACCTATTACTCAGGATGATATTGAACGGTTGCTCGAAATTCGCATCAAGCGGATATCACGATTTGACATTGACAGGCAGCGCAAGGAAATAAAAGACATAAAAGGTTCTATCAAGGACATTGAGAAGAAACTCAAAGATATAACCGGGTTCACTATCAATTACCTGGACAGCCTACTTAAGAAGTATGGCAAACAATACAGGCGCAAAACTTCGATTGATACATTTACAGAGGTTAAAGCGCGAAAAGTTGCCCTCTCTAACCTGACAGTAGGATACAACAGGGAAACAGGTCTCCTGGGATACCAGGTCAAAACAGATTGCGACATGGCAGTACCCTGTTCAGAGTATGACAAAATTCTGCTTATTTACAAGGACGGACGCTACAAGGCCATCAAGGTTTCGGATAAGGTTTTTGTCGATCATGACATCTACTGGGCGGGTAAAGTAAAGGGCAAAACAGTTTTTAACCTTTTGTACAGGGAAGGCTCCAAAAGCCTGACGTATATCAAACGGTTCACAACGCCAAAATTTATTCTGGACAAGGAATACCGTCTTTTCCCTGCCCATAAGAAATCCTGGATCCAATTCCTGCAGACCGGAGAGGGAGTTCGTGTCCGGATAGATTTTGTCCCCACCGCACGCTCAAAGGTTAACTCCCAGCGGTTGGAGTTTGATGAATTCTTAATTAAAGGCGGTGGAGCTATTGGTAAAAGGTTGTCCACAAGAACCGTAAGACGCATTTCAGAATTGACTGTAAAGGTGTCTGAACAGCAGAATGGAACCGAGACCGAAGAAAATAAGGTTGTGCCGAAAGACGATTTGCCTCCAACCCCTGAACCTGAAAAGGTTCCCACCAAGAAGAAAAGTGAAAAGGATGAGCCACCGGCAGTAGAAGCAAAGAAAAGCAAATCCCAGCTTGGTTTGTTCGATCTGAAGAAAAAGAAATAGTTTTTCCTGTCCCCGTCACTCTAAATATTGTAAAATTTGAGTTGTTTTTTTCTAATCTTGCAATTTATCGGTTTTTTATTTATATGAACGCCCTTTGACAAGATTGGCAGTAAACGTAAATTCGGGAATCATATGAATAACCCTTCCTCAAATATTAATAATTCGGAAAATAAGGATAACAGTGTGCACATGATGCGTTTTGGCAAGCAACAGGTACAGCACTGGTCTGTTTATTTAACATTAGGAATTATTGCTGCAGTTCTTTCTGTAGTGATCATTACGCTGGACAACTCATATCAAGATACGCAAGATCACCCGGTTCCTCAATTACAAAAAAGCCTGAAACAGCCTGTTTTTACATCTGAAAAACATGCGGCCACTGATAATTTGATTAACAAGCTGAAGCAATACGGCATGTGGAGCGATCCTCCTGATCAGAATGTGCCGCGGTTTTTTATCGAGTCCTACCCACCTGATTTATATGCGGTTAACGATATCTCCATCAAAAAGAAAGTTTTTCTTCATTCTCTGTTGCCGCATGCACTTTTTGTCAGACAGGAAGCTTTACGCAAAAGGGGCAAACTTCAGGTAATATTGAGTAAAATTGACTGCTCCCTGCAGGATATTGATTTTGTTGACGGATATGAATATGCAACCCGATGCTCCTGGTCGGAATTCCTGGCTGAAGACGAGGTAAGTTTTATTCAGGATCTCTGTTTAAATTACCGCACTACATCAGCTGAAATACTTTTAGAGCGTGTCGATGCTGTCCCGACAAGCATAATTCTTGCCCAGGGTGCACTGGAGTCTTCCTGGGGAAGTTCCCGTTTTACCAGGGAAGGAAACAGTCTTTTTGGAATGTGGACATGGAAAACCAAGGGTATAGTGCCTTCAAAGAGAGAAGAAGGAAAAACCCACAAGGTTAAAGTCTATGAAAATGTCCTTGATTCTGTCCGGGCATATCATCTGACCCTGAATCGCTTGGAGCCATACACGCATTTCAGGCAGCTCAGGCTCTTGACCGATGATCCGCTGGTTATGGCCGAAGGTCTCTCCCTGTATTCAGAAAGAGGTGAAGAGTACGTTGAGGATATCAAGAAGGTTATTCAGTCCAACAATCTTCAAAAGTATGACAGCTGCAGCCTGTCGGACTCCGACTTGCCTGATTTTTCCGGACCTGTCAAAGATACAAGCCATTTTAATGAATCGGGCAAAGTTTCTCTCTAGCAATCAATTCATGCGATACCTACTTATTCTTTTATTTTTGATTTTTGCGGCAGTCCCCTGTTATGCGGAGAAAAGCGGGAATGTTGAGAGTGCCGTCCCTGGAGTTACAGTTCTCATCTATCATCGTTTTGGTGAAGATAAATATCCTACAACCAATATTTCTGTAGACCGTTTTCAGGAGCAGATGGAATTCCTGAAGGCCCATAACTATAAAGTTATCCCCTTGCAGCAGTTGGTTGATTCATTGAATCAGGGAATCAAACTTCCTGAACGTGGTGTAGTGATCACAATAGATGATGGCTATAAGAGCGTCTATGAAAATGCCTGGCCTATACTCAAGAAGTATGGATTTCCTTTTACGGTTTTTATCTACGCCAAGGCCACAGAGAACAAACACTGGAATTATATGACCTGGAGCCAGATCAGGGAATTAAAATCTGCCGGTGTTGATTTCCAGAATCATGGTTTTGCCCATGAACATTTGGCTTTCAAGCCTGAAGGCATGGATATTGAGGAGTATAAATCCTGGATAAGAGCAGATTTAGCTGTAAGCACCAGGATATTATCAGAGGAGCTTGATGAGCGTCCCCGTTTTTTTGCTATACCTTACGGTGAATACAGCAAAACAGTCCTGGATGAGATCCGTCTCTTTGGATATGAGGCTATTTTATTGCAGGACCCTGGTTCTGTTAGCAGCGAAACGAATCATTTTGCCATACCCCGGGAGCCGATACTTGGTAATGACTGGGCAACCATGAAACATTTTCAAATGGTTCTGGAAAGGGTGGATCTCCCGGTAACAGATGAAATTCCTAACCCAGGCCAACTGTTGGGGAGTGTCCCTGAACGTTTCGGAGCACGCCTGCTCTATCCGGATCGCTATGTTCCAGGAACAATAGGAATTTACGTAAGTGAACTTGGTTGGCAGAAGGCTAAGGTGGAGGACGGTTTTGCCAGTATTGACAACAGCAGTACTTTGCACCGCCGGATAAACCGTGTAGCAATCAGTGGGCGTGAAAAGGAGAGCGGCAGAACAGCAATCCATTACTGGATGCTGGTTGGGGAGTAATTTTGCAAGATGTCAGATACGCCCTGAAACCATAAGATCTCGAGCCCTTTCTTTTTTATTTACCGGCAATAAGCTCTGACATATCCCTTCGCAATTTTTCATAACGGGTATTATCAAGGCCTGCACCCAAAGCAACAGTTTCCGCCATCTTTTCAGTCATAAAATCACCGGGGCCGTGGGCATCGGCATTAACTGCCATGAGAGCCCCTGTTTTCTCAGCAATACTGGCTACATGGCCGTTTGTCAACGAGTGGCCCTTTCTGCAGGTAAGTTCAAGAAACACCCCATTTTGGGCTGCCAGTTCCGCTTCCTGGATTGTTATAAAACCAGGATGGGCCAGAATGTCGACTCCTGCCATGATAGCTGCCATGTTTGTGCCGGGTACAACCGGCTCCATCACCGTTTCACCATGACCGACTATAATTTGAGCGCCGAGCTGCCGTGCCTGTGGAACCAGCTCAGCAAAAAGTGCAGGTGGTATATGGGTAAGCTCAATTCCTGGAATTAACCTTGTTTTCGAAAAACTGTTTAAGTCTTCAGCAGCCTTTACTATCCTGGGAATGATAAAATCCAGGTTGGAAGAATCTGCATGGTCAGTGATGGCTACGGCTTCATAACCCATATTCTCAACACGTCTAAGATGCTCTGCCGGGATAAGTTCTCCATCACTGAAAATCGTATGTGTGTGTAAATCAATCATGGTCTTTCTCACATGGTATAATTATAGCACCGGAATTTGTCCCCGGTACAAGGTTGTCTAAACCAGGAGCCCTCTCAGGGAATGAAGCAGCCCCTCAGATATTTTCACTTCAACTTCCTGGCCACAATCAAGGGCAGGACCGTTAAAATTAACAATTATATTGCTCACTGTACGACCGCTCCACTGCCCGTCAGCATTCTTGCTTTCTCCTTCAACCATAACTGTTTGGATCGTGCCTTCATATTCTCTATTTCTGTGCAGGCTGATCTCATTTTGTCTGTTCTGCAAATGGCTGAGCCTCGCTGACTTGGTTTCTTCGTCAACCTTGTCGGCAAATGAAACAGATTTGGCCTGTGGCCGGTCTGAATACTTAAAGGAAAAGGCTCCCTGGTAGCGGACGGTTTCCAGGAGCCGCATGGTTGCCTGGAAATCCTCGTCTGTTTCACCGGGGAATCCCACTATAATATCAGTTGTCAGGGCGATATCCGGCCGAACATTTCTGAGTGCAGCAACTCTATCAAGGTAATTTTCAATAGTGTATTTCCTGTTCATCTTCTGCAGTATTCTGTTTGAGCCGGATTGAACAGGAAGGTGGAAATGGGGGCAGAGTTTTTCAATATCTCCAAAACAATCAATAAGTTCGTTAGAGAGATCCTTGGCATGGGAAGTGGTAAACCGGAGTCTCTTTATAGCTTCAATTTTGGCAACTTCCTTGAGAAGCTCCGGGAAAGAAATATATTTCAGGCTGCCGCCAGGCCCCTTGCCGTATGAATTAACATTCTGACCAAGCAAGGTAATTTCTTTTACGCCTTTTTCAGTCAAATTAGTTATTTCGTCAATAATATCTTCAGGCGGCCTGCTTGTTTCCCGGCCACGGGTATAAGGCACTACACAATACGTGCAGAAATTATTGCACCCCTGCATTATGGTGACGAATTTTTTAAAGGGATGCGTAATCTCTTTTTGTTTATCGGTACCCAACTGAATGGCAGGGGAGGGGGGCTCATAGCGGGGAATTTCAAAACTTGGAGAAAGTTCTATGGCCATTTGTGGTTTGCCTTTTCCGGCTGCCTGGCGAATGAGTTCCGGTAAGCGGTATATCTGCTGTGGACCAAGAACTATATCTACCTGCGGCATACGTGACTGCAGCTTTTTGCCTTCCTGTTGGGCAACACATCCGGCAACCGAAATGATCAGAGAAGGTTTTTTCTCCTTGAGTTTCTTCAACCTGCCTAGAAGGCTGTAAACCTTCTGTTCTGCTTTTTCCCGTATAGAACAGGTGTTGATTACAATAACATCGGCCTGCCTGATGTCTTCAGTGGGTCCGAAATCTACGTTGGACAGCATTTGACCCATTATTTCAGAGTCACGCTCGTTCATCTGGCAGCCAAATGTTTCGATGTATGCCTTTTTGATTGCGTTCATATAAATGTGAAAACTGAATATAGAATAATTACATAAGAAGCGTCCCGGTAGACCAGGCCAGACGCATGAGAGATATACGGTAGCTATACAGAGCGTTAAAATAATTAATTCGTGCTCTGGTCAGGCGTGTCTGAGCATCAAGAACATTCGTTGTGGTACTGAGTTGGGCCTGGTACCTGGACTGGTTGATACGAAAATCCTCTTCAGCCGATTCAATGGCTTTTTCAGTGACTCCTATATTGTACTCAGACTCCTTAATATCGACGAAGGCTTCTCTGACCTGCAGGATAATATTATCAAGTAATTCGGCCTGGCTTTCCTGGGCTTTTTTCATATTGTGCTTGGCAGCAGCCATTTCATCTTTGCTCTGACCCCAGGCCCAGAAGCGCCATTGAAGGGTAGCCTCAGCGGTTTTCACTTCGCTTGGCCCAAGCGGGTATTCACCAGCAAGAAGATTGTCGCCCTGTTTCAGGTAGTTGGCTGATACTGAAACGGCAGGAAGGTAAGGGGCCCTGACAAGAGTTATATTCTTATCAGCCTGTTCAATGGATATTTCACTCTGTTTCAGTTCAGGACGGTATTGTTTTGCCTGCTCTACCGCCAGCTCCCAGGATATCTCACTTGGCTCAAATTTAAGTATGTCTTCCACTTGGATTTCCGTTTCAACCGGTCTGCGCAACAGGGTGTTGAGTCTGGCCAAAGCCATGGTGGAAAGATTCATTGCCCTGATGAGTTCAATTTCTGCTCCTGCCAGCTGTACTTCGCTTTGGAGCATATCGTTTTTTGGAATCAGGCCGGCCTTGTAAAAGGCTTTGGAGTCCTTTAAGTGGGCCTTTCTTTCTTCCAGGGATTGCCTGGCAACTTCTACAAATTTTCTGGTTTTTAAAAGATCGTAGTAGGCCACATGTACCGAGAGGACAATATCGTTTTTTGTCCGGGCCATGTCCGCCTTGGAAAACTCCAGGTCAAGTTCTCCAAGTTCAACTCCGGTTACAAGAGCTCGGCCCTGATATATAGGCTGCTCAATGGAAAAACTATAATTGTAATAATTTTCCACTCCAAAGGGAGAATAGGCATCCGGAGCATATCTATAGCCATACTGGAAGAATAGAGAAGGGTAGAGATCTTTTCTGGTGCTGTCCAGGGAATATTCCTTTTCAACGATATCAGCCTGTGAATAGAGGATCTGCGGGTTCGTTTCAACTGCTATGGAAACGCATTCCGAAAGGCTGAAAACTTTACCGCTTGTATCTTCTTTTAAAATTTTTTCTTCCGCAGCAGCAGTCTGAATGAAAAATATCGAAAACAGGAACAACAGAAGAGCAGGTAGTGAACAAGATACCAAACGTTTCATAAGATCAGGTCCTAATTGGTAGGTTTTAATAATTGTGGTGCTATATTTCTCAGTAAATCCGTCAGGTCTTTTTTGATTTCAGGCGGATATTTAATTTCCACGATTCCTTGCCTGGGGTCAATGGTAGACATTATGGCCAGGCCATCATATCCTTCAAGGATGAATTTCAGAAAATGAATTCGGTCCGGAGATATTTCAAGCCTCCAGGAGGAGCAGTTTCTCTTTATTTCTGTATCGTTTGACATTCTCTTTTCTGCGCCAACACCATTTACCATAAATACTTCATATCAACAATATATGAACTGGAAGTAGGGTATTCTATACTGTCAGCTCCGCATCTACTTTGCCGATTATGTCCTTGTATGGCTTAAGTCGGGGAATGACAGTTTCGTTGATGAATTCCTCAGTTTGCTCCTGCGCTCTGCCTGTGAACTGCTGAAAGTCGCCTATCATGCCCTCAAGTTCTGTCAGGGTGAAGGGTATTCCCGCATCGTCAGCAAGTCTTTGCAGAAGATCATTATCTTTTCCTTCCTCTTTAACAACCTTGCCGGCAGCGAGAGAATGCATCTTGATGATCTCATGCAATTCCTGTCTGCTTTTGCCTTTTTCAACTCCTGCCATAAGTATCTTCTCAGTGGACATAAAAGGCAATTCCTGAAGAAGATGCTTCTCTATTTGTTTCGGAAAAACAACCATATCGGAAGAAATATTAATGTATAACTTTAGTATGGCATCTGTCAGGAGAAAGGCCTGTGGAATGTCCATACGGCGAATGGCTGAATCATCCAACGTGCGTTCAAACCACTGGTTTGCATACGTGGCTGCAAAATTTGCTGTCAAACCCATTAATTTCCGGGCCAGGCCTGTCATCCGTTCTGAACGCATGGGATTACGCTTATAGGCCATGGCAGAGCTGCCGACCTGCTTTTGGGCAAATGGCTCTTCCTGGACTTTCAGATTGGATAGCAGTCTGAGATCTACACCGAATTTATGTGCCGAAGCACCAATGCCTGCAAGGGTTTCAGCAGTTTTTACATCAAGTTTTCTCGGGTATGTCTGGCCTGTAACTGGATAATACCGGTCAAAACCAAGTTTGGTGGCAACAAGTTCATCCAGCTGCCTGACTTTTTCATGATCACCTTTAAATAGTTCCAAAAAGGTGGCCTGGGTGCCGACAGTACCCTTGGCGCCTCGGGCCTTGATCTGTATTTCCAGGTTTTCCAGATAGTCCAGATCCATAAGAAGGTCCTGGATGTAAAGGGTAGTCCGTTTGCCGATAGTGGTAGGCTGGGCCGGTTGATAATGCGTATAGCCTAGAGTTGCTAAGCTTTTGTAATTATTAGAAAAAGATGCAAGGTTAGCTATAACATTGATCAGGCTGTTTTTAATAAGAACCAAAGCTTTTTTCTGCAGGATCAAGTCGGTATTGCATACAACAAACTGGGATGTGGCACCGAGATGTATAATGCCTTCTGCTGATGGACATTTCTGGCCATAGGCAAAAACATGGGCCATGACATCATGACGGATTTCCTTTTCTTTTTTGGCAGCAAGTTCGAAATCAATATCGTCAGCATGTTCTTTTAATTCATTGATCATTTCAATGGTGACAATATCGTCAAGTCCAAGCTCATTTTGTGCCTCAGCCAGGGCAATCCAGCAACGACGCCATGTTTGAATCCTGGTGCGTTCAGAAAAGAGTTCCTGCATTTCACGACTGGTGTAACGGCTCACCAGTGGTTCCTGGTAAATTTCTTTGCTCATAAAAAATACCTTAAAAGGGTGAATTTAATAAAGTTTCATAAAAGGGAGCGCTATTTTATATACGAAATTATCAGTCCGTTGTCAGCAAGCAATGATAAAACCATTGCAAAATATTACAAATGTCGCATAACATATATTATGTTAAATTAAATATATTTGTGTAAATACAGGCAGTTGTGTTTACCTTATTGAATAGAAATAACCAGCCCCCTACTTTATAGCATAATTTATTTTTAACTGTCTAAAAGACTTTTTGTGAATGCATACCGCAAGGACCGTGCAAGGATTAAGAACTAGCGTATGGATCTCAGGGTAATTCTCCCAGCTTGTGTTTTAAAAAGGTGCCCTCTCGGTATTCTTCAAATGCCAGTCTGAGTTCTTCCTGTGTATTCATAACAATGGGTCCATACCACGCTACCGGCTCCCCTAAAGGCTTTCCTGATATAAGCAGCATACGCATGGAATCAGCTTCTGTTTCCATATATACATTATTTCCATCCTCAAAAAGGATAAGCGTGCCATTATTGGCAACAGGATCGGTCTCCATATCAAAATAGTTCTCGCCTTCTGTTTCAAAGGTGAAAGGTTTCTTTTCCTTGCAAAAGTAGCCCTGGCCTGCAATTACATAGGCAAAAACCGTGTGTCCGGTCTTGGTGGGATGTTTGTAAACAGTATGAGCAGGTATGGTAACATCCAGATATTCAGGGTCTATCATTATATCCTGCACCGGTCCACAGACATTATTGACGGTACCGCAGATTATTTTTATCTGTACACCATTTTCCAAGGTTATGAGCGGGATATCACTTGAATTTACATCCCTGTAACGTGGTGCCATCATCTTCTCAGTTGCCGGCAGATTGGCCCAAAGTTGAAACCCCTCCATTTTCCCGCTGGCGTCCCCTTTCGGCATTTCCTGGTGGATAATACCACTTCCGGCAGTCATCCATTGGACATCACCGGAATCAATGATGCCCTTGTTGCCCAGGCTGTCACCGTGCTCAACCTTACCCTGCAGAATATAAGTGATAGTCTCGATACCTCGGTGCGGATGCCATGGAAAGCCCTTTTTGTAATGATCCGGATTCCCTGAACGAAAATCATCCATAAGAAGAAATGGATCAAAGAGAGGTACTTCGCTGAATCCAAAGGCACGCTTTAAATGCACCCCTGCCCCTTCAATGGTTTGCTTGCTTTTAAAAACTTTCCTGATTTTTCTTGATTCTGTCATGGCAATATCCATTCTCTACATTTTTAAATCAATAATCCTTATTATGAATCTCTAATAACCTCAATCCCTTGATCACCAAGATATTGCAAGGTTTTACTGCATACAGGTGCAGTGGTTTTTACTATTACCTTTTTGCCGGGTTTTGCTTTTTTGATTTTTGTAATATTGGCAAGAATTTTTTTGCCGTCAGCCATAATTATTCTACTCTTACGGTTTATGACTATGGCTAAAGTATTCTTGTCGATTTCTGCAACAAGCAAACGTGGATGTAATCCAAGGGATTTAGGATCTACATAATCTGTCATTTTATCGGTGATGAAAAAGTATTTTCAAGAAAAGTAATTACGTCAATGTAATACTTTTCTTGCAGATGGAAGAATTTGTCAAGAGAGGAAAATTGGACTCAGCGTTATTTTACTGCCATGGTAATGGCAAAATTATGAAATCGCCAGTAGCAGTCGGTTTTTGAAAATCCGGCCTTTTCAAGCCATTTAAAGTGGTCCTCCAAGGTTACTGGATAATCCTTGGTCATGTGTTTGTCGAACCAGAACTCAGGGTCTTCACCATTAGAGGCAATAAATTTCTTCCAGGTGCTGTACTGAAGTTTCCGGGTATCCCAATCCTCATCTATGATGATATCATTTAAGATGAATGAACCATTGGGATTCAGAATATTATAAATAAGTTTATAAAAATCTTTTCGCTCTCCCCAGGTGAGGTGTTGCAGCGTCAGGCCTGCAAGAACTAAATCGTAGTTGTTACCAAGAGATTCAAAACGGTAATCCCCCAGCATCAGCTCATATCTGCCCCGATACTGGGAGAGATTTTCCTCGTAGGCTTCGAGCATTTTGGGTGTCAGGTCAAAGCCAACAATTTTGGCATTTGGAAGCTTTTTCAAAACGAGTTCAGATAATGCTCCATTTCCGCAGCCAAGGTCCAATACATAAAAGTGCTTATCCGTGCTTTCCGGCAGCAACTCATAAATTATCTCGTGCTGTTTTTTATAATGCGGAACCAGTCTTTCCATGAGGTTATCGTATTGATTGGCCTGGCCAGCAAAGTGTCCAATTATCTGGTCTGTCATCATGGCTGTCACCCCTGCGGTCTGGATTTTGTATTGTTTTTTAAAGAGATGGAGTCAATTAATGAAAAATAACGAATAAATCGTAGATAAGCTTTTAGGTCACAAAAAAACCTCCAAAGGAGTTAGGATAAATCTTTGAAGGTAATTATTTACACGCAACTATTTCTAATCATTAGAGAATCTGCTCCTCTGTTGCGGTAGTCTATTTTCAGGAAATATTTCATATCTGACGCATGGAAATATTAGGTAAAATTACCTATCATGTCAAGTGTAAATATGTCATATAAAATATGTTATTGAATCAGGTTGTAATCAGGTAGCGGAGGGACGCAGACCAACAAGGTTAATTTCCCATTTTTCCTGCCCCATATATGAATTCAGTCGTAATGTGAAG
>CP070776.1:1004398-1007202 GCA_020346205.1 Deltaproteobacteria bacterium | reverse complement strand
AGTTTTACATAGGACTTATACCTGAACAGGATCTGTTCAGCCAGAAGGAGAGGTATGGAGCCCTTGCCAGTTATATCTCAGAAAAGTCAGGGCTTGACGTCGAACTTAAAATTCTTTCCCGTTACGGCAACATCATTCATAACTTTCGATCCGACAAACTGGACGGAGCTTTCTTCGGAAGTTTTACCGGGGCTCTAGCTATTAAAAAACTTGGAGTTGAACCTCTGGCGAGGCCCTTATGGCTTGACGGTAAATCAACTTATTACGGTTTAATTATTGTTAGAAAAGACAGCGCAATAAAAAATGCACTGGACATGAAGGGAAAACGGTTTGCCTTTGTGGACAAAGCAACGACGGCGGGCTGGCTTTTACCCCTTAGTTATTTTAAAGAAAACAGTATTGAAGATTACCGGGAATGGTTTTCCGAAACGTATTTTACTGGAACCCACGAAGATGTTATTTATGATGTTCTCAACGGGAAGGCGGATATTGGAGCCGCTAAAAATACGGTTTTTGAACGGCTTGCCCAAAAGGATAGCAAGCTGTTGGATGAACTGAAGATCCTGGCAAAGTCACCTGAGGTCCCTGCCAACGCCTTAGCAGTAAAAAAGAACCTGGACAGCTCTTTAAAAATAAAGCTGAAAAATATTCTACTACAGATGGATCAGGACAAATGGGGCAGAAAAATTCTGACTGAATTCGGTGCACAGAAATTTATTGAAACAACTGTTAAGGACTATAATCCTGTTTTTTTCTATGCTGAAAAAATCGAACTCGATCTCATCAAATATAATTACAAAAACGATTAGCTTACAAACTCCATGAAAAAGAAAATTTACTTCGGCATATTCCTCCTCATTCTCTGTTTTCTGGCAGGAGGATATTATATAGGCTCATCAATTGACAAGGTAACAGATCAGCTCGAAACAATCATCCTTCTTAAAAGAGTGGAGTCTTTAAGAAAAAATCTAGAGAACAAAATTGCTATTGTTCAAGGGGACCTGATGCTTAAGGATTCTCCCCATGCCAGGAATGTTGACATCTTTGTTCAACATGTAGAGGAAATGCATGCAGCGACTAATATTTGCAGCGATTGCCATCATGAAGAAGCGGTAACGCAACGTATCTCACTTTTTGATAAAAAAATTGATACGTTCATGAAAAAATTAAGTCGTATATATACACTGAGAGCTAACCAATTAAGGTTAGATAGAGAAAAAAAAGAAGCCTTTGAAATTGGTCAGTCTTTGCTGGAAGAAATCAAAAATATAATCGAAGAGTCTTCACATAAGACATCTGAGCGGACTATTCAGGCGCGAGAGAATATCGGGGAAACGAAAAAATTCCTCATAGGACTTACAATAATAGGTCCGATCATCATTCTTCTCATGGTCATATATTTTTCAAAGAACTTTACCAAATCTATCACTTCTTTAACTACAGCTACCCGAAAAATCAAAGAAGGTGAACTGGATTACAGAATAAAAGATCAATTAAAAGACGAGTTTCATGAACTGGCCACGTCATTTAATGAAATGTCATCTTCACTGAAAGAACATCAGATTAGGATACAGAAGACTGAATGTCTGGCTGCGGTAGGAGAGCTTTCTGCCGGCCTGGTCCATGAAATAAAAAATCCCCTGGCAGGCATCAAGGTTGCAATTGAGGTGCTTAAAAATGAATTGAACATCGAACAGGAGGATAAAGAATTATTTATAAAAATTATCAATGAGATAACCAGAATAGAATCATTACTTAGAAATCTGCTTAATTATGCCCGCCCCTCAAAGACTCAGCATATATCTGTTAATCTTCATGAAATTCTGGATGGAATAATCAAAACTTCAGCGTTTTCAATCAAAAATCCTAAAGATCCGTCCCATCTGAGCAAGGATATTAACATTACCACGGACTTTGATTCCAATATTAAGGAAATTAATGCTGACCCTGCTCAACTGCAACAGGTGCTGTTAAATCTAGTCTTAAACGCGGCTGACGCCATAAAAAAACAGGGAAAAATTAACATAAAAACAACGAAAAATTCGGATAAATCAGTGATGATTGAAATATCCGACACTGGTCAGGGTATTAAACAGGAGTCAATTAATATGGTATTTAATCCTTTTTTTACTACTAAATCTAAAGGGACAGGTTTGGGGTTATCTATCTGCAAACGCCTTATTGAGCAGCACAACGGCACTATCAGTGTCCGCAACAACCAGGGAGGTGGTGCTGTATTTGTCATCACTCTACCGGGAAATAACGAAAAATAGTATAAAAACATGAAAACATAAGCTGATCAAATCAGGTTATGAATTTACAACATTAGAAGATGATAAATCTTTTTATCTATTTACGAATAACTGTTATTAATCTGAACTAGCAGTCCCATCCTAAAAGTTAATAATATCAGCACATACCTTTAACTGGTAATCCTTCCTCACATACTCAAGACTGGGGCAAGACAATTTTGCTTTGAAATAAAAAAGATAATCTATGGAAAAGTATTTAATCTCAGAATTTCTAGACCAAGCCAGCTCTTTGGAAACAATAATGGCTGATATGTATACTTTATTTGAAAAGTCATTTGCTGAGGATTCAGATTTTTGGAAACAATTAGCCTATGAAGAATTGAATCATGCCGCATTGATAAAAAGTGTAAGTAGAAATCCAGCTATGTCAGAGCAATTTACTCATGATGCCCCAAATGATTTGTTTCAAGAAATAGTTAAAGCTAAGGAATGGGCAACATCATTATTTATTAAATTTTCTGAAGTTAAGCCTGACAGGACAACTGCTTTTAA
>CP070776.1:1002155-1004298 GCA_020346205.1 Deltaproteobacteria bacterium | reverse complement strand
AGGCTTTTTAGTCATACTCTCAATAACTTACTTTGGTTTTTTTTACTGGACATCCCTAATGGTCGGAAAATCTTACTCTGGTCGATTTCTGCCACTTTCAGAAAAGGAAAAACATATCAGTTCCAACCTGCATGAACATGTATTCACGCTGGCAGGTGAAATTGGGGAAAGAAATATATGGCTGCCGCAAAAGCTCAATGCTGCAGCAGCGTATATAGAGAAAACCTGGCAGGAACAAAACTTTGACGTCCAGCACCAGGAATATGAAACCCGGGGAGTTAAATCAGCTAATCTTATAATTGAAATACCGGGCGCTTCACTCCACGATGAGATTATCATTGTTGGTGCTCATTATGATTCTGTACTGGGGTCCCCAGGCGCTAATGATAATGGTTCTGGTGTAGCAGCACTACTTGAAATCTCCCGGCTTCTTGCCGGGATAAATTTTGCCAGGACAATACGCTTCGTTGCCTTCACAAATGAAGAACCCCCCTTTTTCATGCGGCGCGACATGGGCAGCAGGGTTTATGCCTCAAGTTCCAAGAGCCGTAAGGAAAACATCGTTGCTATGCTTTCACTTGAAACCATGGGCTACTATTCCGAGGTCCCTCACAGCCAGGATTATCCCTTCCCTTTCAGTTTCTTTTATCCCGATACAGCCAATTTTATCGGCTTTGTCAGTAACATCCGTTCACGCCACCTGGTTAAATTAAGTCTTGAATCTTTCAGACGTAATGCTGATTTTCCTTCCGAAGGCACTGCTGCTCCGGGTTGGATCACAGGCATAGGCTGGTCAGACCATTGGTCCTTCTGGCGTGAAGGGTATAAGGCTATCATGGTCACAGATACTGCTTTTTTCAGGTATGACCACTATCACACCCTTCAGGATACTCCAGAAAAAATCAAATATGACCGTCTAGCCCGGGTTTCAATGGGCCTGGCTGATGTAATTGCTGAACTTGCTAATACTGATGAGTTACGTTAACTCTTTAGTGTATCGGGTATATATTACTTGGAGAAATTACCATGCAAATACACTTTCTAGGGGTCGGTGAAGCCTGTGACGGTAATCAACCCAACACATCAATCCTGTTAAAATCCAATACTGATAGTACTTCAGGCCGGATTCTTCTGGACTGCGGTTTCAGTGTACCTCACCGGTATTTCTTACATGATCCATCACCTGAAGAACTTGAGATCCTCTGGATTTCACATTTTCATGGTGATCACTTTCTGGGGACACCGCTTCTTCTTCTCTGGTTTTGGGAGATGGACAGACAAAAACCCCTTCATATACTCGGGCCTCCTGGAATTGAGGCTAAAATCATTGACTCAATGGAATTAGCCTATCCAAACCTTTTGTCCCGCTTAGGATTTAAACTGATATTTATTAATGTTGAACCTGGAGAACTAAAAAACTTATCAGATAGTAAGTGGCTGGGAGCTTACAATGAACATTCACAACCTTGCCTGTCGCTGAGGCTTGAACTCAATGATAAAGTAATATTCTACAGTGGTGATGGCCGTCCAACCCCTAAAACCCAAAATCTGGCAGAGGGATGTGATATCATAATCCACGAAGCTTACGGGTTTGAGGATACGACGCCTGGACACGGCTCCATTGCAACATGCCTTGATTTTGCCCGGAATGCGAAAGTTAAAAGAATAGCCCTGGTGCATATGCAAAGAGATATCCGTCAGCAATCAAGAACAGCCATTGAAAGCCTTGGGAAAAAATATTCTGACCTAAAAATCATGCTTCCTGAAAAAGGAAGCATCATAACGTTATAGAATTTCCTGTAATAGCCTATCCTGGGTGGTCCCATAATTTCAAAAGAGATAAATTTGCCATATCCTTTGCTTTTTCGTTCTTGACACCCGTAACTATTCTTAATTAAGGTATTTTTTTGATATAGCATTAATCTGGACAGGTTGTTTTAAAAAGACTCATTAATATGTCCAGGTAAAAATAGCACTATTCCATCAGGAGGCATTCAATGCGTTATTACTCCATGATCATCATTCTGGCACTACTCTTGTCGTTCGTACTTGTTAACCACACTCTAGCCGAAACCCGCTATGTGGGTGATCAGCTGATAATTACTTTAAGACAGGGAAAAAGCACAAAACATAAAATCTTAAA
>CP070776.1:984537-1002055 GCA_020346205.1 Deltaproteobacteria bacterium | reverse complement strand
CTGACCAAGGGACCTTTTAATCAGCTTCTGTACACCGTCGCCGACAAAACTTTTTACTTCATCAGTGGTGTGAAGCGGCAGAGAAAGTTTTGCAAGAGTATAATTCACGCTGTTTGCCAGATCGGTGACAGAATCGATCAGGGTGCCGTCAAGATCGAAGAGAATGGCTTTTATTTTTTGCATGGTAATTATATAAGTGGAAATATTTGAGTCGTTTGAACAATGTCTGCTGAGAACGGTTAGGCATCAGCTATCAGACAAGTAAAAATAAAAAAAAGCTGATAGCTATTATCATATCGGGAGAATGAGAACTTCCTCGCGTATAGGATGACTTCCTTTTAAAAAGAGGCCTTTTCTGCCGTCAATGCTGACGTGATCGCCAAAACGAATATCATGGCCATTAATTTCACAGCGCTGTTCACTTTCATAAACACGCAGGTCCTTGCAGCCGACTACGCAGGTTTTTTCGAGCTGGGTGGCAACAACCGCTGCATGGGAAGTCTGGCCGCCGCGGGCAGTCAGTAAACCCTGGGACTGGGCAATTTCCTTGATGTCCTCCGGCACTGTGTCCTGACGGATCAGGATAAGGGTGGAAGTAGGATCTTCCTTGTGCATCTGGTCAATATTTTCCCTGGTGAAAACAGCACGACCTGACAGGGCGCTGCCGCTGACGCCTATACCCTTGCCCAAGAAATATGGTTCAAGCGTATCGGAATCTTCAAAGACAAAAAGATTCTCTTTCTTCTTGATGGTGATCATGTCCCTGGTCTGCAGAATATAAAAATCCTTTGCATCAGAGCTTTCAAAGGTGAATTCAATCTCCTGCGGATTCCAGCGATTCTCGTACACCAACTCGCGTGAGAGTTCGAGCAGCGCCTTATAGATTTCCGGGAAACGATTCTCCAGGGTGTTTTCCTTGGAACGTCCGTCAAGCTCAGCCTGCTCCACCGAAATGGGGTAGGTGGTTACCAGGCCGCTGACAATATCTTCTCCCTGGTCACCTATGGCATAGTCTCCCCAAAGTGCTACCCTTGTTACTTTTCTGTAGGGATGAGCAGTAAAAACAACACCGCTGCCTGCCTCCTGGCTCAGGTTACCGAATACCATGGTCTGTATGATAACAGCAGTGCCCCAAGAATCGGAGGCATCCATCAGGGCACGGTATTCTTTAGTTTTAGTGGCATTCCAGGAGTTAAGTACAATTTCAACAGCCCCGATTAACTGCAGCCACGGATCATCCGGTATGCCAATGCCCACGGAACGCACAACTTTCTGGTATTCCAGAGCCAGTTCCTTCATTTGAACTGAGGTGAATTCTTTTTTTACTTTGACATTGTAGCGCGCCTTAGCACTGTTCATAAGCACTTGGAACTGTTCACGTTTCATGCCCTCTGCCATGCCCCAGGACTGCAGGAAACGCCGGTAGTTATCCCAGGCCAGATATTCTTTTCCAGTGGCTTTGGCAAATTCCTCAACAATGTCCTGGTTGAGGCCTACGTTATGAATGGTTGCCATCATACCGGGCATGGAAATTGAAGCACCGGAGCGAACTGAAAGAAGAAGCGGATTTTGCGGATAGCCATATTGACTGCCCGTAACCCCTTCCAACTCGGACAAAGACTTGCGCACCTGGCGCATGAATTCATCCCGGGCCTTGTGAAATGTATTTACCACAGGCCAACAGCGAAAGATTTCCGTGGTAATGATAAAGCCTGGCGGCACAGGTTTTTCTTCAGCGGTAAGCTGCGTCAGATTTAACCCCTTGTTTCCCAGATGGATGAGGTTTCTGGTTTGAGGATTGCTGTTATGCAGAAAGCTGATGACATTCTCTGGATTATAGGTCATCAGGAGATCGAGGTTCTCCTGGCCAAGCAACTCTTTCTGGCTTTCCAAAGTATGGATAATCCTGGTGATAAAGTTATCAAGGTGCTGAAGTCCAAAGGTTCCGGCAATCAGGTTTCTGAAAAAGAATTCAGACAATTTAAGAATGGAACCGCTGGCATCATTTTCATCCCATAGATTGCGATACTTGGTCAACAGGTTGGCCTCTCCGATCTGTGGAATGATAATTGAGAGGTTATTCTGGTGGATGTTGGTGTAATAAGCGTAGATCACATCCTTTACTCCGTCGGACAATCCCCTGAAAATATCAAGGTACTGGGTATAGGAGAAACGTTTGATGCTGAGTGAACTGGAAAGAAGTTTCAGGTAGGTCTCCAGCCTGCGGCTTGTGATGCCATCGATCTTCAGGGCCCGCAGGTAGAGATCTAAGCATTTGATTATGCTGATAAATGTCGCCCTGGTAATAAAGGTAAGGTTGACTGTTTCCGGCAGTCTTTCCAGGTAAAGATTGGCCAGGTTCTCCAACCTGAAGGTTAGTCCCAGCGCATCAAATTTTCTCTCTCGATAGCGGCCATAAACCGATGGTATATCAACTGCTATGTGACGCTTATAGTAAATATCCTCCTTGGCTTCGAACTTTTCCTCGCTAAGGATAATTTCTTTGAGCCCTTCAAGGTGCGTCAACAGTGCATCAAGGCACTGGTAGGTGTCGCAGATCTCCAGGTCTGCGAGCAGCTGCTCCATTTCAGGAAAGCCGCTGTTGATAGCTTCCCTGAGTTGATGCCGCATTTCCTGGTAGCCGAGATTGTACTTGTTGTACAGTAACTTATACATTCGTACCAGCTGGTCAAAACGTTTCTTTTCAGATTCAGCGATATCCTGTTGTTCCTCAAGAAATCTTGCCCGTACCTTGTCTTTCCATTCCAGCAGGTCGGGTAAGTCTTCCATGCCCGGCAACTCAAAAGCCCGCTGCATGATTTTATGCATATCATCGACAAACACTCCCTTTCCCTTTACCTCTGAGAGTACTTCTGCCGGGAGAAAAGGAACCAAAACGTTTTTGTCCTTGGTCCTCCAAAAGACAAAAATTGCCTTGATGAAGTCGACAATCAGGTTGCTGCTTTCCACATGGCTCTGCTTGCGCAGAAAATGAATAAGTGCATCTTTACGCCTGTGGATTTCGTCAATTTCTGTGGAGACATCCCTCAGGTAGCCTTCGGCTCCTATCTCATTGAAAAACACTGGCATGAGCTTGGCAAACTGCTTAAATAGGTTGTATACCGGCTCGATAGGGTGGTTAAGCAGCTGGGAAATATCGCGCTGGAAAAGATCGGTGTCCTTGACGCAGGTACCTGAAAGTTTGAGGTTGATGATCAGAGCGGAAAAAAGGGTTGAACACCACTTGGGCTCCTGCATGATCAGGTTGATCCAGACCCTGATATTGGCAAGGTGGGCCGGGTTGGTTATGGGTTGCCAGTCTTCATCCACCCCTGTGACATTGGCATACTGGAAGCCGAAGCGTACTGACTCCCACAAAAAGGCCTCCACCAGCCTGCTGTTGCCGCGCTTGAAAACCTCGGTGCCCAGAACCTGGATACACTGCAGAGATGTGTGCGGGTATTTACGGACATTTGCATTGAGCAGCTGGAAAGTGGTAAGCAGAAAGCTTTCGATCTCCTCAAATGTCTGGCGTCTTATGAGCTGGACCAGGCTGCGGTTTATTTCCCGGATGGTTTCTTCATGGATCAGGGCAAGCCCCGAGGTTTCCATGATGTGGAACAGGAATATAAGCTTGCGGTTTTCGCTGAACCGGTCTAGCTGCTCTAAATTTTCGGCCGCCTCCATGGCAGACTGCTGCTCCTCATTCAGCTTTTCAGGTACAACCTTGTACATCCTCACAATATCCATATGGGAGGGCAGTTCTAAAAAAATACTTAAAGCCTGCCGGGGGTCTCCATCTATATCGACTCCGTCTAAAGTGCCAAGATGTTTTTTCAGCTGCATATGAGAGATGGCATTGAACAGTTTTCCAGCCTGCCAGCCCTTACAGATGTCACCGCACTCTTCAGTAAACCAGGCAAGTGGGTCTTTTTCGCTTAGCCAGTATTCATAGTTCATGGTAAAGACGCGCTTCATCAGCTTGGCAAGGGGTTTAAAGTTATATGACGTTTCCCCTTTTTCAAGTTTCAGAAGATGCTGTGCTATTTTTTTCATGGGGTGCTGGCCCTGCACCATGAATATTATTACCTCATCATCAAGCATCTCCAGTCGTGAAAAAAGCAGAGCCAGGGTCTTTTCATAACGGACAAGGGAATCCTGGTCCAACAGGCTGACCAGCCTGTCAGTATAGGCAAGCATACTTTCTATTGTCTGGGCCAGAACGGTATTGTTCTTTCTCGAGTCAATAAGAGCCTGACAGAAAATTGTAATGAAGCGGTCAAAGGCCTCAGGCCCTTTTTCATGCTTGAAATAATGGCTTATATTTTTCAGGACAAAGGCGCGTACCCTGGGTACCAGCATCTTCCAATTGCGATAGGGGTGGCACACTTCATAGAGCAGCCCATGAAGGTTTTTGCTGATACCCTTGTAATTTTCGACAATCTCCTCAAGGATAATTAGAGAAGGATCAATAGTCACATCATCTGTTGCGGTTTCCAGCAGGTTTGCCCTGAGCGCATCAGAATCTATGCCTATTGTGTCGATTGCTGTTTGGTCTTGCGTTGCCATAAATAAAAAGTCGATGCCTTTAGATTGGCTTGTTTGCCTCCATGTGCAGGATGAGATCCAGAACACGGTTTGAATACCCCCATTCGTTGTCATACCAGGTTAAGACCTTGACCAGTGTGCCGTCGATTACCTTTGTTGAGTCAGCGTCTACAACAGAAGAATGGGGGTTGCCCTGGTAATCAATGGATACCAGTGGCTCTTCCGTGTAACCGAGATAACGGCTGGCACCCTCTTTCAGTGCCTGGTTCACCTCAGGTACGGTGGTTTCCTTTTCCACTTCCATTACTGCATCTACCAGAGAGACATTTGGCGTGGGAACACGAACTGAGAGGCCATCAAATTTTCCTTTCAATTCAGGTATTACCAGTGATAGTGCAGTGGCAGCTCCTGTTTTGGTCGGGATCATTGAAAGAGCTGCCGCCCTGGCCCTGCGCAGATCGTTATGGGGAAAGTCAAGAATTCTCTGGTCATTGGTATAGGCATGAATGGTATTCATCAGTCCATGCTTGACACCAAAGCGGTCCAGAATAACCCTTACCATGGGAGCCAGACAGTTTGTCGTGCATGAGGCATTAGACACAACATGATGCTCGGTCGGGTCATATTCGTCCTCATTAACACCCATGACGATGGTTTTGACATCCCCCTTGGCTGGAGCAGATATTACTACTTTTTTTGCTCCAGCCTCGATGTGAGACTGGGCCTTGTCCTTGTGAGTAAAGCGTCCGGTGGACTCTATGACATATTCCACTCCAAGGCTGCCCCATGGAATATCTGACGGTTCCCTGTGGTTGAAAATTTCTATGTGACGGCCGTCAACAATAATTCCTCGTTCATCTGCTTCCACCTGTTTGCCATAAACACCCATGACAGAATCATACTTAAGCAGATGTGCCAGGGTTTTATTATCAGTAAGGTCATTGATGCCGACAATCTCTATATCGGCAAAGGCCTCATCCATGCCGGAGGCCCGGAAGATGCTCCTGCCGATCCTGCCGAATCCGTTGATGCCTACTTTGATTGTCATTGTTGTTACCTCCGCAGCTTCTATTATATTTTACAACCATGAAAAGGTTCATGCGTTAAAGATCTCATCCGCTACTATGATACATTACTTTATCTTGAATTTTTTAAAAATAAAACTGTTCGACTTTGAGGAGCTCTGCTGTGTGAAATGGGCTGGAATCGTTTTGTCCTGACGACGGTTCCTTATCGGATCATATCAACAGCCTTTGCATAAAGTTCAAGGTACTGGTGCACAACCTTATCCCAGGTGTATGATTCCCTGACTCTCTTTGCAGCTGTTTTTTGCATGTCCTTAATTTGTTCCGGTGATTCTTTAAAAACCGTATTTGCTCTCTGCATTGCAGCCATTAGGGCATCGGAGGAATAATCATTAAAAGCAAAGCCGGTAATCCCGTCTTCCACTTTCACCAGTCCACCTACGTGATGTACAATGGGCAGGTTGCCTGCCAGTTGGGCAATATAGTCCGTAAGGCCGCAGGGCTCATATTTGGATGGTATAAGAAAAAAATCGCCGGCTGCGTAAATTTGGTTTGCTAGAAGCGGGTCATAGCCAGACAAAAAACATATACGGCTATCATTTTCTTTTTTCTGAGCCAGACTGATAAGAGCCTGTTCAAATTCTTTTGTCCCGCTACCAAGAATAAGCATCTGGCAGTCTTTGTCGGATTGCAATAGTGTTTCAAGAGCTGGCAGGAGTATATCCACACCTTTTTGCTCTGTCAGCCTTCCTATGAGGGTAAATAGCGGCTTGCCTGGTTCATCAGCTAAGGTGCCAAAGTGATTTATACCTTCTTTGCTTTGCTTAGCAATAGACTGGAGTAAATTCTTCCTGCAGGTTTTTTTCCCATCCATGTCCCCTGTTGCCGGATTAAAGGCAGCAGGCAGTCCAAGCTTATCAGGTTTGGCTGTATCAAAATCGTCAGGGTTAAAGCCATTTGTTATGCCTTCCAAGTGTATGCCCCTGGTCATGAGGCGGTGCCCCAACCAGCCTGTCAGGACATCATCATCTGTTTCACGGAGTTCCCTCGCATAGTTCTCACTTACAGTATTGAGCACTGCAAAAGAGGATGCAGCCAGAAAAGGGTCAAAAGCCCCATCAAGCAGGTTGTTATTGATCAGGTTATAAGGCAGACCGCTTATAGACCGGGCAAAAGGGAGGTCCCGTACCTCCTGGTGGTGACCGTGACCTGCGTTATGGATCGTTACAATAGCAGCTGTTGTGGTGAAATAATGGCGGTAGCCGATACCTTCACGCATCATGGCAGGCAGTATAGCTGTATGGCCATCCTGGCAGTGAATTATGTCGGGCTTTTGGCCGAGGATAATCATCAAATCCAGTGCCGTCTTCTGCAGAAGAACGTTCATGGCAAAATAATCAAAGTGGCCATTTCCCTGGATCTGGTAAGGGTTATTGGCCTCATCTTCTGCGGTATAGGTGTAGATCGATTGTTTTTCCCTGTAGCGAACAGCATCCACCAGGTAGAGTGTGACTCCCTGCAGAGTATTTTTCCATAATGTCACCTCTTCGCGCCGGTCTTCTGCCATGTAATTCATATCCACATCAAAAGATATGGGCTGTTTGGTGAATCCGAGCTCTTTTGGGTCAATGAAACCGTAACAGGGAAGGATCACAGTGATGGATTTTTTTAAGCGAACCAGTGCCTCTGCAAGTTGACGGCTGACATCCTTAACACCTCCTGCTCCAGCAATGGAGTCATATTCGCGGGTCAGCATCCAGATATTTTCGATATTTTTGCTCATGCTCTTTTACACCATTTTCTTAGAGTTGCCTGAAGTGTGAAAATGGATAATTTTATTAAGAAACTCCATAATTTTGCCTTGACAGTTCTTTAGACTTCAATAGCTTTCTGGCGCAGTAGATGATCTGTAAGGGTCAAGCAAACCATGGCCTCGCAAACCGGCACAATACGGGGAATTGCCGAAATGTCATGGCGCCCGCCCACTTTGATTTTGACAGGTTCATTGTCCAGGTTCAGGGTGTCCTGCTCTAAGCTGATAGAGGGAATGGGTTTAACCGCCACTCTGGCAATTATGTCATCTCCATTTGAGATGCCGGCCAGGATGCCTCCGGAGTTATTTGTTCTGTATCCCTCCTGTGTTATGGCATCGTTATTTTCCGAACCGAGCAACTCGGCCGCTTTAAATCCGGCCCCGATCTCAACCCCCTTAACTGCGCCTATAGACATCAGAGCCTGGGCCAGAGCTCCATCGAGCTTGTCAAAGACCGGCTCACCAAGACCGACTGGACAACCTGTAGCCCTGATCTCAACAACTCCACCCAGTGAATCACCTTTTTTTCGCACTGAGTCGATGCGTTCTTCCATACGTGAAGCTGCTTCAACATCTGGGCAGCATAAACGGTTTTTTATTATATCCTGCATTTCCCGCTTGGAGGTAACAACACCTCCCAGAGCAACTGTATAGGCAATGACCGAGATATCATTTTCAGCCAGTATCTTTCTGGCAACGGCACCAGCAGCAACCCTTGCAACTGTTTCTCTTGCCGAAGCCCTGCCACCGCCGCGGTGATCTCTGATACCGTATTTTTTCAGGTACGTAAGGTCACCATGTCCGGGCCGGAAGATGTTTTGCAGGTGATCATATGCCTTGCTCTGAGCATCCTTATTATGGATGATCAAAGAGATAGGCGTGCCGGTTGTAAGCCCCTCAAAAATACCTGAAAGGATCTCAACCTGGTCCAGTTCCTTGCGTGGACTTTCGCCACCCCCCTTGCCGGGCCTCCTCTTGTCCAGGTCTTTCTGGATGTCTGCGATATCCAGCTCCATGCCAGGAGGACAACCGTCAATAATAGCTCCCAGGGCCGGGCCATGGGACTCGCCCCAGGTGCTTACCCGAAATACTTTGCCAAAGGTGTTTCCTGCCATCATCAATTCCCTTTTTTAAACTCAGCTAAAATTGTCTCAGCTACTTCTTCCGGATTTTTGCCTTCCGTGTTGATAGTAAGATCAGAACTTTTTTCATACAGTGGCTGCCTTTCACTCAAGACCATTGCAATTTCATTCATGGTCCCCATTTCTGTAAGCGCTGGCCTTTGGTCTTCAGTTTCGCTGTCAGCAGCAAGCCGCTGGCAGATTGTTTTCACATCGGCGATGAGCAGGACGGCAAGCGCGTTTTTACGCAATTCTGCCCAGGCGTTTTCATGCATTACCGAACCGCCGCCAGTAGCTATGACTTTATTTTTGCTCCGGGAAAGTTCCAGAAGTATATCTTCCTCTTTCCTGCGAAACAGGTCCCAGCCACCCCTGCTAACCATTTCTGCTATTGTTTCACCCTGCCTTTTCTCAATGGCATTATCTGTATCTATGAAACCAAAACCAAGCAAATCAGCCAGAATTTTTCCTATGGAACTTTTGCCCGTTGCCCGATAACCGGTTAAAATTACTTTTTCCTTTTGAAATTTCATAGAAAAACTATTTAAGTTGTTTTCAGCCAGGGTGTCAAGCGGTGACTTACCCTGGATGAAACTCTTTAGAGAGGAGCAATACATGAGTGAAACTGGGATAATTCTTGCTGTGATAGCAGGGGTTTTAGTCGGAATAGCAGGAGGATTGCTGCTCCTGGCCGGGAAAAACAGGCAGATGTCAGAACTGAAAGGCTCAATCAAGCATTTTGAAGAAGATACTGCCGCTTTGAGGGAAAAGCTGGCTGCCGAAGCAGAACGGAGAGCAGTTGCCGAAGAAAAAAGTTCCAGGGTCCCGGGCCTTGAAGTGGGGCTTGAAAAGGCGAAAGAGGAAAATACCACGCTGCAGGCGAAATTGTCCGAGCTGGATACCAGACTTGAGGACGAACGCAGAAATACTGAAGAAAAACTTAGCCTGCTGCAGGAAGCCAGGGAGCAACTCAAGCTGGAATTTCAGAATGTCGCCAATAAAATTTTTGAGGACAAGAGCCAGAAATTTACTGAACAGAATAAAGAAAATATCGAAGGAGTTCTCAAGCCTGTGCGGGAGCAACTGCTGGATTTCAAGAAAAAGGTGGAAGATGTTTATGACAAGGAATCAAAAGACAGGGTTTCTTTGCTTAACGAGATCATCCATTTAAAAACATTGAATGAGCGGATCAGCGAGGATGCAGTCAACCTGACCAATGCACTTAAAGGGCAGAGCAAGACCCGTGGTTCCTGGGGTGAGATGATCCTCGAAAGAGTACTCGAGGAGTCCGGACTGCATAAGGGCAGGGAGTATGAAGTGCAAACAATGTATGCCAGCGAGGAGGGGCAAAGGCGGCATCCGGACGTCATAGTACACCTGCCCGAGGGCAAGGATATTGTTATTGATTCCAAGGTTTCCCTGACAGCCTATGAAAAATACTGTACCGCTGATACCGAGGATAAAAGGAACAAGCGCCTGAAAGAGCACATCATATCAATAAGGACTCATATAAAAACTTTAAGCGTGAAAAGATATGAGGAACTGGAAGGCATCAGGACCCTTGATTTTGTCCTCATGTTTTTGCCTATTGAGGGCGCGTTCTGGACTGCAATCGAGTCAGAACAGGGACTTTTTAACGAGGCCTTTGACAAAAATATTATGCTGGTCAGTCCTTCAACATTGTTAGCAACATTGCGTATTATAAATAATATCTGGCGTTATGAAGACCAGAATAAAAATGCCTTGCTCATTGCTAAAAAAGCGGGGGATCTCCATGATAAATTTGTCAGGTTAGTAGAAGCGCTGGATGACGTTGGGCAGAAGATTGACAAGGCCCGGGAATCCTACCAGACTGCCCGCAACCGTTTAACTGAGGGCAGGGGCAATCTGGTCCGGCGGTCTATTGAATTGCGGCAGCTGGGGGTTAAGGCACAGAAAGAACTGCCCGAAGGGCTTGTTGCTCAGGCCCTGGAAGATGAATCCTGAGAGATAGTAAAGTTGACCCTAAGTCGTCAAGACCCTGTATATTTCCGGTAAACGCATCGGCAGTTTGCGGACTTCATCCACAAAAATATAGTTCACCTCACCGTACATATGGCCGATGTAGTCGTGGGCCTGTTTGTCAATGGTGATGCAGAAAGGATGGATACCTGCAGCCTTGGCCTCGATTAAGGCGTGGCGGGTGTCTTCTATGGCGTATTCTCCCTTGTAATCATCATAATCTTCCGGCTTGCCGTCTGAAAGCGTCACCAGCAGGCGCACTTTGGCTTCAACATTTTGCAGTAGTTCGACGGCATGACGCAGTGGTGGACCCATACGGGTATATTCCTGTGGACCGATAGCAGCAATCCTGCCCTTAATCTCCTCGCTGTAAGGTTCATCAAAATTTTTAACCCTGTAAAAATCCGAGCGTGTACGGCGCATACCTGAAAAGCCATAAATTGCAAAGCGGTCTCCGAGTACCTGCAGAGCTTCACCCATGAGAATAAGCGCTTCCTTCAAGGCCTGATTTATCCAACCTTCAGTGGAGGAGGACATGTCCACGAGGAAAAGAACGGCAATATCACGTTCGTCGCGCTGCAAACGGATGAACAAGCGTTCTGACGGAGGCTTGCCTGCCCGTGTATCTGAAATGGATTCGATCAGGGCATCGAGGTCAATATCATCACCTTCCCGTTGTCTTTTTAAAAAGCGTTCGCTGCTGCGCAGCATTTCAAACTGTTTTTTGAGCTGACGCAGCAAGCCCTGGTACTTAACCAGGGTTGAGTCAACAAATGTTCCTTTTATTGGCAGCAACTGTTTTTCATGAAGTAAACACCAGTCTTTCCTGAATCCGTTACGCCTGAAATCCCATTCGTCATAGGTGAGTGAAGCCTTAAGCGCTTCGCCCTCGGGGCTGCTTGCAGCTTCAAGTGAGGGGGCAGCTTGACCAGCCATGCCCTGGGCGGAAGAAATGTAGTCATTGGGGATGTGGCCCAGATCTGCAACAATTTCATCAGCAAGTTTAAGCAGCGGTTCCGGCAGATCCGTCATTGGGCCTTCAAGTGTTAGAAAACGGGTTGCCTCCGTCTTTTCATGAGTTGGGCCATTGTCACCAAATTTTTTAGAGGAGAGCAGAAGCATACCGGTACCTTCATCGCCTGAAAACGCGGGTGGTTTGTTTTGCGATGTACTGTCGTTTTCAGTTTCGTTTGCTGCTTTCCGGTTAGACTGAAGAATTACTGTGGCAAGTATCTTAATGAACTCCTCTTTTGCCATAGTACGTCTTCTCAGCATTCCTTTTCTGACTTCAGCAGGATTGAGCCTGCCAATATAATAAACAGGTTGAATCCTGGTGTAGCTTTCCTTTTCCTTGTAAAGCATGGCATATATGGCTGCTGTCCTGGCAGCGGAGTCTTCAACTGTTTCAGCTGACCTGGAAAATTCGGCAAATACATGTTCATAAAGAGGCTGGCGAGAACTATTTTGCCAAGATTCATTCTTGCCCATGATAGTATGGTAAGCCAGCAGTTCCAAAATCTTTGATACCATAGATAAATCATTGCTTGAGGTTCGCGAAGCAGCAAGATCAGCGCGGACACCAGCAGTATCTCGCCATAATCCTGGAAAGGCGGCTGCAAGATATTGTGAAACCCTTTGCCCTTCAGCCAGAGTAAAAATATCTTCCGCTAGATGAGGATCAGGAAAAAGTGAGAAGAACCGGTCAAGCTGAATGCGTTCAGCTGCCTGGCCGCATCCATACGTGTCTTCAATCTTTTGAATGAGGGCATGGTTTGCCGGCAGGTCGATTTTATATGTTCCCTGCAGGAGAACACAAAGCTGAAAAGTGATGATAAGTTTATAGAGAAGAAAGTTGTCTTCATCTAAAGAGCAGAGGCTCAATTTGTTGGGTAAATATATAAACTCAGTATCTGTATATATGCTGGGGCCTGAGGCAAGGTTAATCTTTCGTTCAATTATGGAACGGGCATAAGGGGTAAGACGGCCTACAGCATCACTGAAGTCCAACCCGGCCTCGCCTCTAATACGGCAGAGAAAGTTGGCCTCAACATTATTCATAAAGTGCTGTGCAGCCCGTAATCCATTTTTTTCATAGATATCTAAAAAATCTCCAACCCACTGAGTTATGTGCTCAGGTGTGAGACAGTCCAGAGCGGTTCCGGCTGAGGAGAGATAGGAATAACATAAGGAATGGCTCACTGACCATATTGCAGGTATGTGGGATAAGGCCAACTCCTGAAGTTCGGTTGGGAGATTAGATATACTTTCCAGATGTTCCTCTATTTCCCAGTCATTGGGAGGGTGAGAGGGCACCAGTGCAAAGAAATTTTCCTTAAGTTCTGCAATATTCATGAAGAATTTGAATCAGAAGAGGGAATTTATCATCTCGTTTACTGAGGCCAGCAACTCTTGATCGTCGGTGAGGGTTTCGCTAATTGCGGCACGGCAGGCACGTCTGGAGTTCATACCGCTTTGCATGAGTTTGCCTGCATGGATCAACAGTCTTGTGCTTGCACCTTCTGGCAGACCTGCATCCTTGAGATTTCTGGTCATGGCCGCAAGACGCACAAGCATTTCTGCGGTTGCTTTATCAACTCCTGATTCATGCTGAACAATCTCAGTTTCCTGTTCCTGTTTGGGATAGTTGAACTCAAGGGAGATGAAGCGCTGCCTGGTAGACTGCTTAAGGTCCTTGAGGACACTCTGGTAGCCGGGGTTGTAAGAAATTGCCAGCATAAACTCTGGAGGCGCGTGGAGTTGCTCTCCCAATTTTTCTATTGGCAGTTCACGCCTGTCATCAGCCAGGGGATGGATAACAACTGTAGTGTCCTTGCGGGCCTCGACAATTTCGTCCAAATAGCAGACTGCTCCATGTCTGACGGCCATGGTCAGTGGGCCGTCCACCCAGATCGCCTCTCCCCCCTTGACTAGGTATCGGCCTACAAGGTCGCTGGTGGAAAGATCATCATGACATGAAACCGTCACCAGAGGGCGCTGAAGCTTCCAGGCCAGATGCTGCATGAAACGGGTCTTGCCGCAGCCAGTCGGCCCCTTTAATAGCAAGGGAATTGTGTGTTCATAAGCTGCTTCGGCAATAAATATTTCATCCCCCTGGGCAAGGTAGAACGGCTCATCGTTTATCATATATTCATTCAGGTGCTGCATGGTCCCTCCAAAAGTATATTTGTGGGAAACAGTAAGAATGATTTTCATTTTTACAACTTTTGGTTTTTTAGAGAAGACAACATTGCCCTGGGAATAAATATACAACAGTTAACTGCCACATTGTGGCAGTTAACTGTTTGATTTTCTTTGTATTTCTTAGGTTAATATCCTTTAACGGGTAAAGAATATTCTCTAATTAATTTTCAATCCGGGTAGTTTTTCGCCAGTTAACTACCATTGAGATTTTGACTTAATGCAGGTCTGAGAAATTTTATTGTGTTGAAATTAAAAGAGAAAATAAAAATTGTATGATGGAGTTCTAAGTGTGGCACACTTCTTGGATTATATATGCCGATGAATAGACCTAAAGCATTTTTTAACAAGGTGGCTCTTGCCATTTTAACTATTAACAAAGGCATAAATTTTTGGAGGTTGTTTTAATGAAAAAGTATTTAGTAGCAGCAGCCCTTATTGGGGCAATTGGATTTAGTGGTCTTTCCATGGCAAACGCCCGCGGCAATTATGGCTATGGTCCCGGCCCCGGATATGGTAATTGCGGAGGCGGCAAGTATTGTGAAAACTATTATGAAAAAGACGATGAGAAATCTGCAGCATTCTTTGAAGAAACCAAAGAGTTAAGAAAAGATATCGTTGTAAAAAGAAGTGAGCTTAATGCTTTGATGCAGCAGGATAACCCTGATGAAAAGAAAGTAGCAAAACTCACTGGTGATCTTTACGACCTACAGACCACGATGGAAGAAAAAGCTGAAAAGACTTTTGAGGGTAGCCCCAGGTATGGATATGGACGCGGTCCAGGATTTGGCAACTGCGGCAGACGCGGCTGGTAATTTTTCCCCTTCCTTAATTGTAAAGGCGCTTTCGTGCAATCGAGAGCGCCTTTTTTGTTCATTAACATATGCATTGTACCTGTTGTCAGGTCATATATTCCCTGTTGATACGGACCCCGACATATACACCTATTAGACTTCCCACAAAACTTGTCAGGTAACCGGTCATCAGACCGAACCGCGCACCAAGCCACCAACCTCCCCAGCTGAAAAGCGAGACACAGAGAATTATTATTAATTTTTTCATGATCGAAGGCCGTTGATCATAAACTGATCTTAAAGGTTGTTTTGCTTCGTAAAACTTGAGAGGTGTTTATCAAGGAGTGAAGCAAAGAGAAGGGTCTGTTTCTTTACATCAAACTCAGAGCTTCGTAATCCTCCAATTAGTCCAAGCAGAAAAAATGACATGCATGTCAGAGCAGCTGTACTGCAATCTGTACTGGGATCAAGTTCCGTTCTGTCAATTGCATCCTGGAACAGTTTTTCAATTTTATCAATAAGGAACAGACCCTCCACATTCAGCAACTCGTTATGGTTTTCCTGCAGGAAAAGAGATTCTTTAATCAGGGTTCTGGAAAACAAGGGGTTATGACCCAAAAAATGATACAACTCCGTGGCAACATGAGCCAATTGCATTTTTATGTTTGTTTGAGGCAGGGTATTAAAGCAGTTCTGGATTATTGCCTGGATATCTTCTCGAAAAGAGTTGATCAGCAGTGAGGGTTTGTCGGGGAAATGCTTGAAAATAGTACCCAGGCCCACATCTGCACGTTCGGCAAGTTCACGCATAGTGGTTTTTTCATAGCCCTTGAGTCCAAAAAGTGAATACGCGGAGGCTAATATGATCCTCCGGGTTTCATCTTTCTGCATTTGCCGGCGGCTGCTTTTTTTAAGGGGGCGGGTAACCATTGTGCTTTATTTATGAACATGTTCACTAAATGAACATGTTCATAAATAATAACTTTGTCTATACTTGTCAAGTAGTTACATATTGTAAAATATAAGATGTATGTTTGGGAACTATTTTATATATGAACAGCAATAGTCTGTAGGAGTTTTAACACGCAGGCTGAACTTGGAATTAGCCGGGACCTCGAATGACTCACCGCCTTCGATCTTCTGTCAGCCATCTCCTTCGGGTATCTGGACATCAAGATCTCCAGCTATTATTTCCATAATCTCCTTGTCATCTGTATTAAATTCATATTCACCTGGCAACATGATGCCGAGTGTCTTTTTTGAGCCATCGGAAAATGGCACTGTTCTAGAGGTGACCATCCCGTCAAAATATACATTTGCTTTTTTGATTACAGTGACATTGATAAATTCAGTCATATGTTTCTCCTTAATGAAATAAATATTACCTAATATCGGTTGTCTGTTGAGTAATGAGTAGGCAATTACAACTCAACAGACTCTAAATATTCCTTAACCCTGGCAACAGTTAAAAGGAACATTCTCGAGCCGGTCATGACACTGAATATATCATCAGGGTCCCCACAAAATTTGGCAAACGCAGGTCCTACTACAGAAGCCGGCTCAGTTGCTTCTGGCTTTTCAGTCAATGCGGCCACGTACATATCCAAGCGGCTCTTTAAAATCTGAAAATAGTCAATGTTCTGCCCGGTCATGAGTCCGGTTGTTTCAGACAGGCTTGCTGAAAACTCATGGATCTGTTTCCAGAAATTATCTGCAAGCTTATCCTTAAGGGAACTGTTATCCATAAAAAATGATATTGACCAGCCTGTGGAAATAATTTTCAGCAGTTGGAGTTCGTATTCAATTGCTGCAGGTGTACATTTTGCTTCACTGGGCAAATGTTCAATAAGAGTCTTCACATCCTCACGGTCAACGGCAAAGTTGAACAGGTTTTCCCCTGCCTGTTCCAAAGTGGTTTTTGTATTTTCTGAATTTGCCATGTTTTTTGTCCAACTAGCTGAACCTTATTTTTCCCTGTTTTTCAGGATACTTACCTGATTTGTCGGCGTAAAAATTTTTCACCAGTAGAAAGTCTTTATTCTTGTCACCTGTTGGCGTAAATAATTTCCCAATCCCTATTTTCTTTTTTTTATAGTCAACATAGCCCAATGCAATTGGGACATTGCTTTTGAGTGCAATCTTGTAGAAGCCTGATTTCCAGTGATCGGTTCTATGCCGTGTACCTTCAGGTGCAATAGCGAGTATAAAGCTATCGGGCAAATGAAATTTTTCAACCGCCTTTAATGCAAAACCAGCTCCACCGGTCTTTCTATCTAAAGGAATGCCTCCGAGGGCGCGCATAATAATACCCAGGGGCCACCGGAAAAGTGTATGTTTTGCCACCCAGTTGAACTTAATGCCCATGGCAGACATACCTAGAATGGCAAGGGGGAAATCCCAGTTAGTTGTATGCGGAGCCCCCACGAGCACACACTTATCAACCATTTGAACGGCCAGTTCTGCCTGCCAGCCAAACACTCTTAAAATGAAACGCGATATTGCCTGCATCATGCTTATTGTTGTCTGTCGGGTTATATAGCCTGCTGTAATTAGTCTGTTATAAGCCTTTTCACAGGGGTGTTGCTGAGGACAACCGATGTTTCGACCTGCCTTTCAGGTATATTCCAGTATTTTCGCAGAAGAAAATTTTTTTCATCTTCTGTAACAAGTTTAAATCCATGCTTCTCATAAAAACTTACAGCCCATTTTGCATCTGCCCAGGTCCCCATAAGCAGGGGTCTTTCTGTCTTGGCGGCAAGATGGCGTAACAATTTTGATCCGATACCCTTTCTCTGGTATTTGGGTTGTGTATAGGCGTGGCGTATTAAAGTTACGTCCTTAATATCCTGGATTCCCATGACACCGAGAATATCTCCTTTCTCTTCCCAGCACCAGAAAACTACACCTGCCTCGATCTCTTTAGCAAGTTCATCCTTAGGCATATAGGGCTCTTTCCACCTGTCAGTCGGAATGGCGTCCTTATAGGCAATGGCTGCAGAATTAATAATTGAATACATT
>CP070776.1:971369-984437 GCA_020346205.1 Deltaproteobacteria bacterium | reverse complement strand
GTTACGATCAGCTCTATGATGGGTACTGGTGTCGTAAGTAGATAGTTGGCAAGAAACCTCAGGGGGTTTTGTAAATTATACGGTATATCCTGTTGCTGTAATCGTCTGACACCAGCAAGGAGCCGTCCGGCATCATCTCAATATCCACTGGCCTACCCAGGACACGATGTTTCTGGAGCCAGCCCTGAGCGAAGATTTCATATCCAGTCGGTTTTGAGTTTTCCAGCCTGACAATACTTATTCTGTACCCAATGGGCACACTACGGTTCCAGGAACCATGTTCAGCTATAAAGATCTGGTTGACATACTCTTTAGGAAACATTGTGCCGGTATAAAACTGCATACCCAGGGAGGCGACATGGGGACCGAGTTCCTGGGCAGGTTTTGTAATAACTATATCTCCTTTACTGGTGCCATATTCAGGATCTATGACATTGTTGCCATGCAGGTATGGAAAACCAAAGTGCAGGCCGGCTCTAGGGGCATGGTTTAACTCATCAGGCGGCAGGTTGTCGCCTAACATGTCTCTTCCGTTATCCGTGAACCATAATTCTTGATTTTCAGGATGCCAATCAAAGCCAACAGAATTTCTTACTCCCTTGGCAAAAATTTCAAAATTATCTCCATTCTCACCCATTCTTGTAATTGTGCCCAAAAGTCGATCTTGAGATTCGCATACATTGCAGGGGGCACCAATGGGCACATAGAGCTTCCCGTCCGGGCCGAATTTGATAAATTTCCAACCGTGCCATGTTTTACTTGGCAAAGCATCAAAGACAATTTCTGGTTTTTCTGGATCATATAAATGCTTTTCGATTTCAGGGAACTTAATGATACGATGAATTTCAGCCACATAAAGATCACCGTTTCGAAAGGCCACGCCATTTGGCATATTGAGACCTTCTGCAATGATAATGGTTTCGTCAGCGATGTAATCTCGGTTCTTATCGATCACTGCATAAACATTGCCGGCTTTTCGACTGCCGACAAAAAGGACATTGTTGGGGCTCAATGCCATAGATCTGGCGTTGGGGACATTATCTGCATAAATATGGATTGAAAATCCAGGCGGCAGAGAGATGTTCATTTGCAGCATATCTTCTGCAAGGCAAGATAAAATATTTGTAATGGAAACAAGAACAGCAATCAACAGTGCAAAGATGTTTTTGCATGACATGAGATATTCCCCGTTAAATTGTTCCTACCATTCACCACCAAGATAGGGGTTTTCTTTTTTTTCGCGACCCACAGTGCTTGTTCGAGAGTCCCCGTAATCGTGCCCCGGCCAGATTATGGTTTCATCAGGAAGAACAGCAATTTTATCAGCAAGGGAAGTAATTAAGGTGTTGAAGTCACCTCCTGGCACATCTACCCGGCCTGCAGCACCGACAAAGATAGAATCTCCGGTAAATAGATTGTTGTCCACATAGATACATATGGAACCAGGTGAATGACCTGGTGTATGGATAATCTCAAGTGTATAGTTGCCATATTTCAGTTGATCGCCATCATTTACAACCATGTCAGCCGGCGGGGAAGGAGTAAAACCCTGCCTATTAAAATATGACTTTGCTCCGGGATCATTTAAAAGTAATTCGTCAGCCTCGTGCCTGACGATTGAGGCACCTGTTGCTTCTTTAATAATCTTGTTCCCGCATGTATGATCGGGGTGGCAGTGGGTGTTTATAATGTAAAGAAGGTTGAGCTGAAGTTTCTGGATCGCTGTAAGAAGGTTTTCTTCATCACCGCAAGGATCAATTATCACTGCCTCCCGAGTTTCTTCACAGGCCAGAATATAACAAAACACCTTATCAGCACCGAGTTCCATTTGTTTGATAATCATCACGTTCCTCATAATTTTTTATTCTTTATAAAAAAGAAAGCTTCTCAACTTTATGCATTAAGCAGTCGTTATTTGATCGCCCGTTCTTACCTGGGTGAGCAACAGCATGCCGACAACAAAGAAAAAGGTGAGAGCTAGGATGGAAAGGCGGGCAGAGCCAGTTATATCGACGATCAGAGCAAAAACAAAGGGACCAAAAACAGAAGCGAACTTCGCGCTGATAGCATAAAAGCCGAAAAATTCAGCATGTTTTCCTTCCGGAATAAGACTTGAAAAAAAGGAGCGACTCACAGCCTGGCTGCCACCCAGAATGATTGCGATGACAAACCCCAGAAGCCAGAATTCCCAGGCGTGATTCATAAAGTAGGCGTATATGGTAACAAGAATAAAAAGAAACAAAGCCAGATACAATGAGCGTTTGGCTCCGTATGCTTCTGCCAGGCGTCCAAACAGTAAAGTGCCCGGCATGGCTACAAACTGTATCATCAGGAAACAGGAAAGTATGGTTCCCTGGGAGAGCCCAAGTTCTTCACGGGCAAAAATTGCCGCAACGACAATAATAGTCTGGATACCGTCATTGTAAAAAAGAAAAGCTATTAAGAAGAGCAGGAGTGAAGGGTGTTTTTTTATTTCAGCAAAGATCCTGAAGTATCCACGTATTCCACTGTGAAGGCTATCCGGCATTATCGGACTTGCAGGTGTTCGAACATAGAGATATGTGGGAATCGCAAAAAGAAACCACCAGATTCCGGTGAGTAAAAACCCGGCCCGGCTTGCAGCACCTTTATCTGCAAAACCAAAAAATGAATATCCCTGGATCATACCAAAGACAATGAGCAGGGCTATACCTCCACCTAAATAACCATAAGCAAACCCCCTTGAGGACAATTTGTCCAACTCATGGTTTGCAGCTAGTTTGGGCAGAAAGGCATTATAAAAAACATTGCCCCCGGCAAAACCTATATTAGCCAAAATAAAAAGAAACGAGGCGAGAAAATACCTCCCTGGTGTGGCAAGAAAGAGAGATGAAGTTGCAAGGACACCCATGAGACAGTATGCAAAGAGAAATTTCCGGTGGATACTAAATCTGTCAGCCAGACTACCCAGATAAGGAGAAGTTATTGCTACTATCAGCATTGAGCAGGAAACAGCATATCCCCACAGTGATGTAGCACGGAAAATGTGGCTGAAACCCATGAAAGAAATACGGGCTCCTTCCTCCGGCACCAGGGCAACAAAATAAACGGGAAGTACAGCAGAAAGGATAACCGTGGCAAAAGCTGAATTGGCCCAGTCATACATACACCAACCGAACCATGATTGTTTTTTTGTGGGATGCGGGTTCATTGATTTACTATCTCAACTCCAGGTGCAACCCGCAACAAAAATGTTTGCCAAGAACTTTGCTTAGAAAAAACTGCAATTAAATTGAGAGATTGGTGAGTGCAATAAATATCAAAACATCACTTCAGTTTCTTGAAGATATTTTGAGATGGTAAGGTTTTTGGAGGTAAGTAATGTAAAACTTGAGGAAAAAAGTTTCCAGGGAAACCCTATTAATGTTGGTTCCCTGGAAACTTTGAAATAAATTTTTATTTTAGGAGTGATACTTAAATGATAAACTTACTTTAGCCCTGTAAGCTACAACCTTGTTGTCCTCTATACGCATGTCCAGTGTAGTTACTTCAGCTACCCTGAGATCTTTGAGACTTTCGGCAGCTTTTTCCACAGCGTTTTTAGCAGCCTCTTCCCAGGAGTTTTCGCTTGTGCCTACTAATTCAATAATTTTGTATACACTTCCAGCCATTTTGCACCTCCTTTATTAATTTTCATGTATGGAACAGCCTGCTGTCCCCCTATATCCTTTAAAGCAGGTTCACAATTACGCGGCCGATTTGGCGACCCTGCAACATGTGTTCAATATAATCCGGCAGTTCTGGTAAGTTACATTCTGTAACCAGGGAATCAAGACTCTCAATGCGCCATTCTCCGGCGAGTCTTTGCCAGATTTTTTGTCTTAAATGTATGGGGCACTTAGCTGAATCTATACCCAACAATGAGACAGCGCGCAATATAAATGGATAAACAGATAGCGGCAGATCAGGTGAAGCAACATTGCCGCAACATGTCACAGCCCCGCCATAAGCAGTGGATTTTATAGCAGTGGCTAGGATTTCACCACCCACAGTATCGATCACACCGGCCCATTTTTCTCTCAATAAAAGTTTCCCCGATAAATCTGTGGCCTGTTTACGTGAAATAATTTCTTCAGCTCCCAAACGGATCAGAAAATCTTCTGCTTCGGGTTTTCCACTCACTGCAGTTACCCTGTATTTTAAACGTGACAACAGTGCTATGGCTATAGATCCAACACCGCCTGTTGCCCCAGTGACAAGAATATTCCCACTTTCAGGCAATACAGGGAAGGTTACCAACCGTTCAACTGATTGGGCAGCGGTAAAACCGGCAGTACCATAGATCATGCTTTCCCGTAACGTAAGGCCCTGCGGGCAGTGGAGTGTCCAGCCTGCAGGAACACGAATGTACTGGCCAAAACCACCTGATGTATTCATGCCAATATCAAAACCGGATGCTATTACCTGGTCTCCTGCTTTAAAATCCGGGCTGCTGCTTTCCTCAACCACTCCTGCAGCATCTATACCTGGCACATGTGGGTAGCGCCTGGTAACTCCTCTGTTTCCTGAAGCAGACAAGGCATCTTTATAGTTGAGTGAAGAATAATGTACCCTTATGAGCACATCACCTTCAGGTAATTCAGCAATGTTTTTTGCCCGTACCTTCTTTGAATAATTATCAGAGTCTAATTCTTCAATAACAAGGGCTTCGTATGAATCACTTTGCATAGGGAATATACCAGTTAAATTTATTGATCATTTAATGCTTCAAGTGTTCTTTTCACTGCTGCAAAGTCAAGATCACCGTTTCCCAGGCCGACTCCCTGCCTGTATAGTTGATAAACTGCATGGCCAGCCGGAACAGCAGCACCTGCCTCATCAGCGGTCTGGAGAACAAATCGCAAATCCTTAGTCATATGTTTTAAAGGAAACTGCACTGGAAAATCGTTCTGCTTAAGCATATCACTTTTCAGGTTAAACAAGCCGCAACCAAGATGCCCGGCAAGTATTGAGTCTAACACCAGGTCGGTATCAAGGTTCAATAGCTGGGCCAGGTTTAAGGATTCACATAATCCCTCAATCATCAGTGCCAGGAGAAGGTTGATCGTCATTTTCATTGCAGAACCCTTACCGGCTTCGCCGCAATAAATTACCTTTTTGCCCATAGTAAGAAATAAAGGTTCCAGAGCATTTATTTGATCCGCCTCTCCACCTGCCAATATGATTAACGAACCTTCAATGGCAGGTTTTTTTGAACCGGAAACAGGAGCATCAATAAAAGATATGTTGCTTGGTTCAAGGCATTTTTTAAGGTTACGAGTATATGATGGAGAGACGGTACTCATATTAATAATGATCTTGTCTGCCGGTTGAGCAGATAAGATTCCCTGTTCTGCATAAAGAACTGCATCGATAGCTTCAGGGCCGGTAAGCATGAGGATGATGACATCAGCCCATTCAGTAAGTTCCGCTGGTGTGGAAACAACAATCCCACCTTTATCGGTCAATGCCTGGGCTTTTTCTTTTGTCCTGTTATAGGCCATGAGCTCATAACCGGATTTAAGAATATTTTCAGCCATGGGCTGACCCATGATACCCATTCCTATAAAACCTATCTTGGGGGCCATAAAGTCCTCCTGATCAATTATTTCACACTGCAAATACCATGAATAGCATCACATGCTTTAGTATACAATTTTGCCAGCCAGTCATCGCCTGGAATGATTTCATCCTTTGAATGGTCACATTCAGGACAACGATGTATCCGAGACATTTTTCGCATGATCCTTCTGGTCGAGGCCACAAAGGTTGCGTGGCTCCACGTCAGAGGTGAGACAGAAAGTGGTTTGCCCGTGACAGGATGAACCTGTTCTGCCAGAACACCTGAGGGCAGGGCATGCTCTGTAACCCACTCAAGGATTTTAAGAGGTTCATCCAATTCCCTTTCATTGGTCGCTATACCTGCCAGGTGGTCGGCAAGCCAGAGGGTACAAATAAACCAGGGGTTGCCTGGAAAACGTTTGTCAATCTGGTGGTAGTAGTCGTCTTCATAGCGGGCAAGCCCACCCACTTCGGTCTTGAGCCATAGTTTTTCGCGCAGGGAATTAATGGTAGCAGTGATACGGTCGTCATCTGCATCATAGAGCCCAAAGGCAAAAAGACCCCAGAGACTCGCATCGCAGGTATCATCGTAAACAAGATTACCCTTGTCATCTCTGGAAATCATGCGGCAGAAACGCTTTAATTCAGGGCGCCAGAGGTGCTTTGAAGCAGCATCGCGTATTTCAGATGCAACCTGCTGATAATGATCTGCCAGGTCATCTTCTCCAAAAACTGTACAAAAAAGAGATGCCGCTGTAAGCCCGCCAAAAACTGAACCGGTTGTAAAGGAGAGCATACCCCGTCTTTCTTCCCATAAATCATAAGAAGCGTCAGGCAGGCCAGTTTCCTTGTCCCTGTAGCTGCACATGAATTCGGCAGCGTTTTTTATAAGGGGACGATAGAAAGGCTTGATGAATTCAATGTCCCTGTAAATAACAAAATGGTTCCACAGGGCCCAAATCACCAGAGCTGTTTCATCTTCCTGGATAGGGAGTTGGTGCTGCCCGTTTTCCTGCCAGGGATGCCAGGAAGAGGCCAGGGTGCCGTCAGGATTGTATTTATGCAGAAAATAACCATCCTTGCTTATTGTCCGGGCCGCAAATTCATAAAAACGCTGGGCAATTTCCGGATAGCCTGCAACATCCAGGGCATTGGCAACAAGTGCCCCATCACGTGGCCAGATATAGGAATAGGTATCACGGTTGAACATAACAACATCAGAGTCGTTGGCTGCTAAAATACCTCCATTGGCATCAATCTGGGTGTTGAGTACCAGCAAGCTCCTGCGGTAGAGCTTGGCAACAGATTGTGGGAGCGTCTCAAGTGAAAGTGTTTCTTTATGGACCCAGAGGTGCCAGTAGTCAGAAGTTCTTTTAATGAGCGTTTCCGGCTTCTTGTGCTTAACCCGGTCATTAAGGCGACGCACATCATTCCAGTTTTCTCCGGCCGCAAGCCAATAAAAGGCTTTTTTTTGGGAAAGTCCCGGGATGTCCAAGTGCAAACCAATGACAGAATCTACAGATCCCTGGGCTATGGTATTGCCCGACAGAGATCCATCTTCAGCATCTATATAAGTACCTTCCTTGCCGTTGATATTTTTTTGCCCCACGGCAAATTGGTCAAGGCCGGATGTATCTTCAGTATTTCCACCAATTAAAAAATAGCGTGATCCCTTATAATGCACCAACCCGCCTGTGTGGGGATCGTAGGCTGCAGTATCTCCAACACTGTTGCCTGATATGTCAAGATTATGACTGAGGAAAAGCCGTACCTGTCGAGCCTCTGGAGCCATATTTTCAACAATGATTTCTCGTACATAAATGTTTTCGTGAAAATCCACCACATCACGGCAATTAAGGAGAACAGCCAGATTATTATTATAGAGGGATACACGGGTTACCAAGGTGTCCTCCTCGTATCCCAAGTCAATCTTCCAGTCTTCTCCAACCCAGGAAAACTGGTTATCTATCCAGAGGCCGAGGCGGCAGTATTCGCCCTGGACATGATTTTCCTGGCCAACATGCGGAAAGTAAAGATCACGAATATTATAATGACTATCGAAGCAGATGAGGAGTTTGCCGTTTCCAACAGGGATATCTCTTGGCATTTATGCATTCTCCTAGAAGAGTGAATAACGAGCCTATTAAAACAACTCCTTGTGAAGGCAGTAATATATAGATAAAGACAAATGATGTTGATTGAATATTAATAATAATACTGAAAAAATGATCCAATAGCCAGCATTACAAGTAAAATAACTCCATGTTTCTCTGTAAGTGATCTATTAGCTTTCTGTGTCCTGCAGGAAAAGCATAATCAGCCAGATCCTTTGGTGACACCCAGCGGTACTCCTGGGCCCCATGCAGGACAGGTTTATAACTTCCATTCTGGGAAGAACAGAAATAGCAATGCAGCGTTACCCGGTAGATGGTGTAGCTATGCTGGACCGTAGTGATCTTTCTTAAATTTCCGACTTCAAGTTCCGTCTCTTCCATATATTCCCTTACCAGTGCCATTTCCGGAGTTTCACCTGATTCCAGCCGGCCGCCGGGAAATTCCCACAGATTCGGCCAGACACCTTTTGATTTCCGCTTCTGTATAAGAATCTTACCCTCGTTCTCCAGAATGCCGGTTGCCATTTCAATGAAGATTGTCTTGGGAGGATCTTTCAGGACCGGCCTCTCTGCGACTAAACCCTGGCTAAATGACTGGCAGCAACTCATTATAGGACAGACTTTACAGCGTGGATTTTTGCTTATACAGACAAGTGCTCCAAGTTCCATCAATGCCTGGTTGAATTCTCGCGCTTTGCCTTGAGGAACCATTTCCTTGGACTTTCGCCAAATAAAAGCATGGGTTATTTTTTCCTTCACCGGTTTATCCAGATTGAACAGACGGGCAAAGACTCGCTCAATATTAGCATCAACCAGGGGATATTCCTTATTAAAGGCAATACTCATGATTGCAGCGGCAGTGTATTTGCCGATGCCGGGTAGTTTGAGCAGTCGTCCATGGTCTGCAGGTAGCTTGCCGCCATATTCCGAAAGAAGAATATTAGCAGTTTTAATAATATTCCTGGCCCTGGAATAATACCCCAAGCCTTCCCAGAGTTTCAGCACCTCTTCCTCGCTTGCTTTTGTGATACTGGTCATATCCGGGAAATAAGATATCCACCTGTTAAAGTAATTTACAACCCGGTCCATCTGGGTCTGCTGCAGCATGATCTCTGAGATCCAGACATGGTAGGGATCGTATGTTTTTCTCCATGGCAGATCTCTGGCATTTTTCTGAAACCATGCAAGAATAAGTTTCTGGAGTTTTTTCATGGTGACTTCATAGACTGTTTTGCTTTGAGTACTTCCAGAATTTTTCTAGTGTTAATAATTGCCCTCCGGGCTTCCTTATAATCCGGTTTCAGTTGTAATGCTCTGCTGTAAGCATTTATTGCCTCAGTATACTTTCCTAGCTGGTAGAGTGAATTACCCATAAAATAGTAAATCTGATGGTTTATAAGGGGGTCTTTCCCTGCTGTTTTTTTATAATGAAAGACCGCATTTTTATGCTTCCCTGAAGCTGCCAGGGATTTCCCAAGATTAAACCGGGCCAGGCTGCTATTGGGTTTAATTTGTACTGCTCTTGCATAGGACTCACTTGCCAGAATATATTTTTTTTGCAGCATCAGGGCATCACCAAGGGAATAGTGCGCAAGGTCATAGTCTGGATCAAGCTGAATAGCCCGGTTCAGGTAGACAATTGCCTCATCCATTCTGCCTTTTTTGCTCAATATGATGCCAAGGTTCATCTGGGCTCGGGATTTATTTGGTGCTTTTTCTGCAATATCAGTCCAGAGAGTTATTTCATTCTCCCAGACCCTGTTCCTGTCATATGTCCAGATAGACAGCATTATGATAACTACTGTGAGAAGGGCAGCTTTAAGTATATTGCTGGTAAACAACCTTTGAGTAGCAATGACAATGAAAAGAATGAGCATCATTGAGGGGAGATAGGTTCTGTGCTCAAAGATTATTTCAAGTGGAATAAAGGAGGACTCTATGAACAGGTTCCCCAGAAACCACAGGAGACAGAAAGACAATATCCGCTCACGTTTGGCCAAAAATACTGCCGCAATGATAATTCCGATAATTGTCAGTAATGAAAATAAAGTTGTTACGGGATCTATAAAAGAATGTGAGAGAGCAAAATCATGTTCAAGTGTTAAACGGGAGGGGAGGGGCAAAAACACCAGGCTGATATAAAAGACTACAACACGCAACTGGGTAAGGAGACGCTCCTGCAGGGTAAAATCACGGCCCGAATAATTTGCTACAATTTTAAAAGGGTTGGGCCCCAGGTAAAAGAAAACTGCTCCCAGTAGAAAGAGTATGAGGAGGGCAATAATCAGATAATGATATTTTTTGAGATTAAAACGTAAATCCTGGAAAAAGTACCATTCATAAAGAACTATAAAAACTGGGAGCATGACCGCATTTTCCTTTGAACCGATGGCAAGAATTCCTGCGGCCAGAGACCCAAAGATCAAGGCTACTCTGATGGTTTTTGGAGTAGATATCCTGGCCCTAATGTAGAAAATAAAGCTTAAAAGATAGAACATGGTGGCCAGGCTGTTCATGCGTTGGATGATGTAGGTGACCGATTGAGTCTGCAGTGGATGTACAAGCCAGAGGAGTGCGGTGGCGAATGCAAGTAAGTTTATCTCTTCTTTAAATGAAGAACCAGGGGCAAGCTGGAGAGTATATTGGACAAAAAGAAAAAGCAGGAAACCGTTCAATATGTGGATAAATATGTTGAACAGGTGGTAACCGGTGACGTTGTATTGATGAAAATAGTAATTTATTGCCAAGCTTAAATTTGCAACCGGGCGATTCTCAATAAGGCTATTCTGTACTGTATTGGTAAGGGTTGCTATGGATAGTTCTGTTATGCGGATAGGTTTATTAGCTATGATATTGTGATAGTCGTCCAGAACAAATGGGCTATTGAGGGTGTTTGCATACAGAATAAAGGTTATGACTGCCAGGAAAGGAAGCAAAAATACTTTGCTTTTAAACCATGTTGGCATGGCAATTTGTTGAAGTGTAGGGTTAATTTTTAACATGTAAAAATAATTGAATGATATTTTATTAAGTTTTTTAAATGGAAAATATATTCGACGTTAAAATGTTACTCATTATTTTTCTCAAAAATAATTTAACCTGTGAAAAACAATACCATAACTCTATAGAAATAGAGTGAAAAAGTAAGCGTTATATTACCCTATTATGAATGAATGCAGTAGTTGATGATATTGACCTGTTTATGGAGGCCATTGAGGCCTATGGATTGTTTGAGTGTTGCGGAGATTTGCACCGGGAAATATCATAACTGCATGACACAAACATGATGCAGATAGTTTGCTTGATGTGAAAACAGGTTTTAAGAAGCAACTTGGTGGGAACGATATCTGCTCTGTGCTTCAGCAACAAAAGCTGGATAAATAATTTCAACCGGAATTAATTTGCGGGCCATACTGACTGGCGCCTGCCAACGACAGAAGAGTTATTATCACTGCTGGGGAGAGAAAAAGGTGAGCATGGATTTTATATCCACCCATGCATGACCTTTAAACAGGGATATATTTATATCGCTGACAGACGCAAGCCAGGAGGTTTCTGGTTCTTTGCTTTCAGGCCAGTCAGGGTGTTCTGAGCCTCCGGCAAATATGCCGGAGGCTCAGGCAGGTTATGCCGCACAGAACGTCTCCCTTCTCCTGAAACATTCTAACAAGTCGAGTAACCGCAACTCACACACTGGCTGCAACCACCACTGCGGCGCATGGTATGTTTGCCGCAAGCCGGGCAGGTCGAATAGGACGATGGTTCCTCATAGGGATCCGGATCTTCCTTGCCGTTGATTTCCGGGGCACAGTTATCTAATACTTTGGCCAGAGCAGCCGGTATTGAGAACACTCTTCCCATTGATGAATTGCTCCAAACACTATCGGAAGATATATCCTCTAAAGTGCGGGCTATTTTACCTACCAGGCGGTAATCATGCTGCAGGGCCACGGAAATAACGCGGCCAAGAGATTCACACATGCCATGAATGGTTGAGCCTGATTTTGTAGTATTAATGAAAACTTCACGAACATGATTCTTCTCACCCTTGTTCGCTGTTACATATAAGGAGGCCGGGCCACTGAACTTGAAGGTGCTGCCATGCCTTTCCGCAAGATCTGAAAATGGAGTGCCCGGCTTTTCAGCTGCCTTGGCTGCAGAATCACTCAGGACTCCGGTCATGGATGAATCGCGGAACATGGTTACGCCTTTCAGTTTGCTGTCACGGGCGATAAACAACATCTCCTTAATTTCATCCACGCTTGTAGAAGCGGGCAGGTTGATGGTTTTGGAAACAGCGGTGTGATTAAAGGTCTGACACGCCTCAAGAAGCCTGATCTGCTGAATAGGTGTTATATTATGGGCTGTCTGGTTATCAACCCAGTCAAGCTTGTTCTCATCATAATCATAGAATTCCAGCGGGACCAGGGTAAATTCCTTCCAAGAGCCGTCGGCATCTTTTACCCGGCGGGACTGGATCATGGAAAAGTAGGGTTCAACGCCAGTACATGCAACCTGCATCAGCTGAGAAATAGAACCGGTAGGGGCCTGTGACGTTGTTACGGAATTATAAAGGCCTCCCTGTTTAATGACCGTATCAAAAATTCTTTTTATGTGCTTCTGCCAGGTAGCCTTTCTCGGAAGCTGACCGGCAAATTCCCGGGCTTCCTTGGCAATTCTTTTGGTGTAGTCAAGGTTCCACTCCCTGACTTCCAATTTCTTGCCGGTCTTTTTCTTGTAATATTCGGCATAGTCAAGGCTTCCCTGCATTGAGCCCAGCATAAGAACTAGCTGGGTCGCCTTGGCAAATTTTGGCGCCTCATTTTCGTCAGCATAGGAAATATCAAAAAAATTCATGGCATGCTGCAATCCGGTAAAACCGATACCGATTGGCCTGAATTTCAGGGTGTTTTCCTTAATCCTTTCAATGGGGGGGAAACCGCCCATGTCAAGAATCTCATTCCCTGCTATTGCTGCAAGCTTTGCATTTTCATAAACGTTGTTCAGAAAATCGGCAAATTTGTCACCAAGGCATTTCTGCAGGTTTACTGTCAGCAGGTTACATGCAGTATCTTTGGTGGAAAGATATTCTCCGCAGGGGTTGGAGAAGACAGGGTTATACTTTTTAGGTACGGGTGTGTTTTCCATACTTTTCTGGGTGAAAAGAAGGCCCGGATCACCTGATTTCCAGATATACTCAGCAATCAACTGGATTAATTCTTCATCATCCCAGAATTCATCATTGGTGACATTGACAGATACATTACATCCGGTATAGGTGCCCGGATTTTCACCTTTGAAGGTAATGAGCTCCTTGATGTCTTTTATGTCCCAATCAGCCTGGATCATGAGAGCACCTCTTCTTTTCCCTCCC
>CP070776.1:957943-971269 GCA_020346205.1 Deltaproteobacteria bacterium | reverse complement strand
AAGGGGAGGTATTCGCTACAGGCCCCGGGACAGCAAGAAAAGTTCCCTGGTGCATACCTTAAACGGCAGCGGTCTTGCGGTTGGCCGAACCCTGGCAGCTATCCTGGAGAATTTCCAGCGGGATGACGGCTCCATTTATCTACCTGAGATCCTGGAACCCTATTTCGAGAATAGATTCTAATTTATCTCTACTCTATTCCTGCCTTTTTTCTTGGCCTGGTAAAGAGCTGCATCAGCCCTGCTGAAAACAGCATTACTGGAGGAGTCGTTTTCCAAAACCAGGCTGATGCCTATGCTTATGGTGAACTTAATAGTCTGCTCTTTATAGCTGACTGACATTTCCTCTGTTTGGGCCCTTATGCGCTCAGCTATGATAGCAGCTCCCAGGCTAGGCGTGCCCGGCAGCATGACAATAAATTCCTCACCACCGTATCGTGCAAACAGATCAGATTGCCGTAGAATACTCTCACAGAATATCACAAATTTTTTCAGGACAGCATCGCCACCATCATGGCCATTCCTATCGTTAATATCCTTGAAGTTGTCTATATCAATGAGAAGGACAGATAATTTATTCTTATATCTTTTGGCAATGGCAAACTCCTGGTCAAATATTTGCGTAAAGTGCCTCCTGTTATAGGCACCTGTAAGGGTATCTTTTTCAGAAAGCTCCTTCAGTTTCTCTTCCAGTCGTCTCCTTTCTGAAATATTAATGGCCAACCAGATGACTGAGTGTGCTTCGTGGTTCCTATCTTTGATGGGATAAACACGTCCTTCAAACCACTGATCTCCTATAGGGCCATCCAGGGGCGAACCTTTAATATCATTGGAGCTAAGCTTGTATTCAATAGTTTTAAGGGAGTTGTCTGCAATAGCTTCTGTTATGCTCTGCATAAACATATCAGCAAGATCTTCCGGAAGAACATCATGCAGGTATTTGCCTATGAGAAATTCACCGCTGTGATAGAGAGATCGTTCCTTGCCGCCTATTACATCCAGGTATTTGCCAAACTCGTCAATGACAAAAACTGGATCAGGCAGGGTCCTGGCAGTGGATTGGAGCTGTTGATCTTTGGTAAAAAAGTTTTGTTCAACAGATTGAAGCTTCTCCCATATATCCATACAAGTACCTATTCAGAAAAATTAGAACAACCCGGAACAGTATTTTTAACCTTGGTCGAATAAGATTGTTACCAAAAAAGTATATATTTTGCAGCAAGTTATATGTTTTTACAGCAGTTCTCTATTCCATGGCCAGTTCAATCAGCCTGTCAAGGAGTGCTGAAAAATCAAGTCCGGCAGCAGCGGCGCCCTGGGGCAGAAGGCTTGTCGGTGTCATGCCTGGAATGGTATTTGTTTCAAGCACATAAATGTCATCACCGCTGACAATCATATCTGTTCTGCTATAGCCTCTTAACAGTAGGGCTCGGTGTGCGGTGAGGGCATAATTCTGGGCTCTGGTGGTAATTGCCTCCTCCAGCACTGCGGGGCAGATCTCTTTTGAGGCACCGGGCTTGTACTTGGCCTCGTAATCAAAGAATTCGTATTCTTCTCCCGGGATAATCTCAACCAGGGGCAGAGCGCTCAATTCGTTATTACCAATAACTCCACCTGTTATTTCCCGTCCAGCAATAAATTCTTCGGCCATTACCTGTTGATCAATGGCAAATGCCTTTTCCAGGCCGTCTGCAATATCATCTTCTGAACGGGCAATGGTCATGCCAAGACTTGATCCCTGGCTAGCCGGTTTGATGACAAGGGGCAGTCCCAGTTCTCCCAGGATTTTACTCGGGTTTTCGATATCTTCTTTTGCTGCCATATACCATTTAGGAACTTTCAAACCTGCATTGCGGTAGAGGATCTTGGCCAGGTTCTTGTCCATGGCAATGGCGCTGCCCAACACCCCTGAACCCTGGTAAGGAATATCGAGAAGGTCGAGAAAACCCTGGACGGTACCATCCTCGCCAAAGGGCCCATGCAACAGTATGAAAGCAGCATCAAAATTGTCAGCTTCAGTTGCCAGTTTCGCAAGATCTGTTGCAGGGTCGTAGCGTGTTATCTCATATTTTTTTGGGTCCAGGGCTTTGGCAACTTCTTCCGCTCCTGTAAGAGAAACCTCTCTTTCGCCTGATTTTCCCCCGGCCAGTAAGGCAAGTCGTAATTTTTTCATAATTAACACCTGTTGAATTAATGGTTGGTATATAAAGAATACTTGCTTCGACCATACTTTTCAATTGACAATTGGCCGTTGACATTTGAACCATATTTTTTCATAACACTGATGTATATGGATAAAAATACTATAAAAAAATTGCAGGCTATTGTCGGCGAGAAACACTTCACCACTGCCAGGGAAGACCTTATGTGTTATTCCTATGACGGCACTGGTATGGAGTATTTGCCATCCGCCGTGGCATTTCCGGGTTCTGCTGCTGAGATCTCTTCTATCATGAAACTTGCAAACCAGGAGCTTTTCCCGGTAATTCCCCGCGGAGCCGGTACCGGCATGACAGGAGGATCCCTGCCAATTGAGGGTGGATTGGTACTTGTCATGAGCCGCCTGAACAAAATTTTTGAAATAGATGCAGAGAACCAGGTGGCAACCGTTGAACCGGGTGTTATAACCGGACAGTTCCAAACTGCTGTTAAAAAAGAAGGGCTTTTTTATCCACCTGATCCTGCAAGCCGTGATTTTTGCACCATGGGCGGCAATGTAGCAGAGTGTTCCGGAGGCCCTAGTGCTGTAAAATACGGGGTAACCAGGGATTATGTGCTTGGCCTTGAGGTGGTTTTGCCTGACGGCCGCCTAATGCATACCGGGGTAAGAACTGCTAAAGGAGTTGTGGGCTATGACCTTACCCGTCTGTTTATCGGTTCAGAAGGGACACTGGGCATTATAACCAAGATCATTCTCAGGCTGCTTGCCTTGCCAACCCATAAGGAGACGTACCTGGTATTGACCGACAGCCTCCAGCAGGCAACTGAGCTTGTATCAGAGATACTTAAAAGCGGTATTCTGCCCAATACCCTGGAATATATGGACCAAACCGCTCTGCATGTGGTCAATGAATTTCTCCCCCTTGAACTTCCGCAAAGAACAAAAGCTTTGCTTTTAATCGAGGTGGATGGTGATAAAAAATCAACAGAGGAACAGGGGAATAAACTCTTGAGTTTGCTGGCAGACCGGAAAACATACCCTGGTATTCTTGAAGTTCGGCAGGCACAAAATGCAGAAGAAGTTGAGGATATATGGAAAGCCAGGCGCTCCATTTCCCCCGCGACTTTCAAATTGCGGCCCCACAAGATATCAGAAGATGTTGTGGTGCCGAAAACAAAGATTCCGCAACTTGTTGATTTTGCCGAAAAGCTGTCCCGGGAGTTGGACATTGTTATCCTTACATTCGGACATGCCGGTGATGGTAATATCCATGTAAACATTATGTTGGACAAGGATAATCCTGAAGAAAACCAAAAGGGACAAACTGCAAAAAGAAGACTGTTTGAACACGTAATGACTCTATCTGGAACGCTTTCAGGGGAACACGGTATCGGTATCACCAAGGCGCCTTACCTGTCCTTGGAACTGGATGAACCATCCCTGGAACTCATGCAGAGCATTAAAAGCATGTTTGACCCCAACAATGTTTTAAATCCAGGAAAGATATTTACAGTAAAAAGCCATTGACAGAAATTGCTTTTGCCTTTAATATCTCCGACTTTCGTTTTGGAAATGTATTGAAATTTCAAGGTTATTTTGTTATTTTAAATTGTTACTAACCGTTTATTCAAAGAACTTGGAGATAAAATGATAGAAGTTGAAGTTAGAGGTGACATTGAGTATGCCATTCGGCAGCTGAAGAAGAAACTGCAGATGGATGGTATTAAGCGTGAATTGAAACGCCGTGAGTATTACGAGAAGCCGAGTGAGAAAAAGCGTCGGAAGCAGGCTGAAGCAAAGCGTAAATTGCGCAAGTTCAGGCATCGTAAGGCATAGATTATATTCTTCAGAATTAAGCCCGCTTCCATTGCTTATGAAAAATATGGTCAATGGCTGACAGGGCAAGAAAAAAATCTAAGAAGCGCTCTCTTGCAAGAGGGGGCGCAGATAAATCTTCCTCAAAACAGAGTTCACTGTATTCCCACCAGGATCTTTTCCTAAAATATTTATCTGCTGTCCGCCGTCTGGCACCCAACACATATAACAAGTCCTACCGTTACGACCTAAGTACATTTGCTGATTTTCTTCAGGAACAAGCCATTGAAGAACTGAAGCTCATAGATAGGGCTATAATCAGGGATTATATCTCCTGGTGCAGAAAAAAACGCCTTTCATCCCGCTCCATTTCCAGGAGGATTTCCACCTTGAGAGGATTTTTTCGTTTCCTGCTGGCTGAAAACCTTATCGACTCTGACCCAACCTCCATGGTTGAACATCCAAAGTTAGGCAGGGTTCTGCCAAAAGCCCTGAGCATCAGTGAAGTCAATGCTCTTCTTGTTGTTTCAGAAAAACTGGACAGGGGGGAACCCCTTGCTGCCAGAAATCATGTGATGCTTCATCTGCTTTACGCTACAGGGCTCAGGGTTTCTGAACTGGTTAAGCTGCCGCTAATAAGTTTTAATCGTCACAGCGGCAATCTGCGGGTTCTTGGTAAAGGGAACAAGGAAAGGCTTGTCCCCATCGGCGAACAGGCCAGGGTCCTGCTTGAGGAATACCTGGATCATATCAGGCCCCAACTGCTGTACGGCAAAACCAGTCCGTCACTTTTCGTCACTATGCAGGGTAGGGCTATGACAAGAAACCGCTACTGGCAGATACTCAAGGATATTGCCCTGCTGGCAGGTATAAAAAAGGAGATAAGCCCGCATGTGCTCAGGCATTCCTTTGCAACCCATCTCCTGGAAAACGGTGCTGACCTGCGTTCGGTGCAGCTCATGCTGGGACATTCCGACATATCAACAACCCAGTTATATACACATATTGAAAGCAGCCGTCTAAAAAGCATACATAAAAAATTTCATCCCCGGGGATGAATGTTCCGGAACTTCTGTTACTTAATTTGCCTGTTGGCAAGTGAAAGGCTATTGGCTAAGATGTGTTTATTGAGGATTTTAGGCTGAAGGCTGAAGGTTAAACATAAAAAGTTTGCAGTTATTAGTTTGCAGAAAAGTTATTTACTGAAAGCTGATAGCTGAATGCTGATCGCTAAAAAAACATGGAAGTCATAACCACACACATGAATGCTGATTTTGACGGCCTTGCCTCCATGGTGGCTGCCAAAAAAATCTACCCTGATGCGGTAATGGCATTTGCAGGTTCACAGGAAAAGAATATCCGGGATTTCTTTGTTAAGTCGAGCCATGATTTTCATGAATTTAAACGCCAGAAGCAAATTCCCTTAAAAAAGGTTACAAAATTAATTCTTGTTGATACCCGCCAGGCAAGCAGGCTGGGAAATTTTGCCAAGTGCCTTGATAACAAAGGCATAGAGCTCCACATTTATGATCATCATCCTGATGCACCGGGAGATTTGAAAGGGGATGTGGAAGTCATCAGGCCGGTAGGCTCTACATCGACTATTTTCACCCAGCTATTCCGTAAGAAGAAGATTGCTCTCACAAGTGATGAAGCAACACTGCTGTCCATGGGAATTTATGAGGACACAGGATCATTTAAGTTTGCAACCACTACCCCAGAGGATCTTGAGGCAGCATCATGGCTTTTGGAGCAGGGCGCCAATCTGCATACTGTATCCCAGTCCATTGCCCGGGAGCTTACCGTTCAACAGTTGGAGCATTTAAACAATCTTATCAAATCAGCAATAAACTATACCATCCAGGGTATAGATATTGTTGTGGCCAAGCTGGCTCTCAAAGAGTACGTGGATGAATTTGCTTTGCTTGTCAGGCGCTTCATGGTCATGGAAAATTTAAACGTCCTTTTTGCCCTGGCCGGCATGGAGGACAGGATATATCTCATCGCCCGGAGCCGTGTTCCGGAAGTTAATGTGGGAGAGATCGCCAGGGAATTTGGCGGCGGCGGACATGCCTCTGCAGCTTCTGCCACGGTGAAAAACAAGACCATGGTTGAGGCTGAGGAAAAGCTTATCAGGCTTCTCAACAAGCATGTCAGGCCGCAGAGCCTGGCCGGGGAGTTGATGTCGCATCCTGCTATTACAGTGCCGCCTGATATATCTATCAAGAATGCCAACCAGGTTTTGACCAGGTACAGCATTACCGTACTGCCTGTTGTAAAGGGAAAGTCCAAGCTTCTGGGGATAATTTCAAGACGGGTAACGGAAAAAGCCATTTTTCATGAACTGGGTAATCTGCCTGTCAGTGATTATATGACCACGGATGTTGCCACCCTGCAAAGTTCAGCATCCCTTGCAGATATACAGGAGTTGATCATCGAACATCGACAACGCCTGATCCCCGTGGTGGATAAGAATGAGCTGCAGGGAGTTATTACCCGAACCGATTTGCTTAACCTGCTTATTAACGATCCGGCTCACCAGCCTAAAAACCTCATTACTTCAGATGACCGCTCCTATATTGAACGGCACAGGAATGTAAACAGCCAGATTATCGAGGTCCTGAACAAGGAAAATATTGTCCTTCTCCGGACCATAGGCGAGGTGGCAGAAAAAAATGGTTATACAGCCTATGCAGTTGGGGGCTTTGTCCGGGACCTTCTTTTGCGGGTAAAAAATCTTGATCTGGATATTGTGGTGGAAGGTGACGGCATCAAGTTTGCCAAGAAACTTGCTGATCACTTCGGCGGAGCTGTCCGCACTCATGAAAAATTCAGCACGGCACTGGTCATCATGCCTGATGGTTTCAACATTGATGTGGCAACTGCCAGGCTTGAATATTACGAGTACCCGGCAGCAATGCCCACAGTTGAACTTTCATCGCTGAAGCTTGACCTTTACCGCCGCGATTTTACCATCAATGCCATGGCCATCAATCTGAACCCGGAGAAGTTCGGCACCCTGGTGGACTTCTTCAACTGCCAGGCTGATATAAAAGAGCGGCGCATTCGCATCCTGCATAACTTGAGCTTTGTGGAAGACCCCACACGAATTTTCCGGGCTATTCGCTTTGAACAGCGCATGGGATTTACCATTGGCAAGCACACGGAAAAACTTCTGAAAAACGCGGTTAAAATGAACCTTTTCAACCGATTTTTCGGGCATCGCTGCTTTACGGAATTGAAACTTATTTTTTCCGAAGAAAATCCCATACCTGCTATCAGCAGAATGGCGGAATTCGACCTGCTGAAATTTATTTTACCCGGGCTGAAATTTGATAAGCGTATGGAGAAAAATTTGATAGAGACCCAGCGCGCCATGGCCTGGTACAAATTGCTCTATCTTGGTGAGCCCTGCAGGTATTGGCTGGTGTATCTTTTTACCATCCTTGCCAACTCAACCTACAGCGACCTGAAGGTTTTCTGTATGAAATTTGAGTTTGCCGAGCGCCATAAGAATGAGCTTTTAAAAGAAAAGGATGCTGCAGACAAAATCCTAAAAGAGTTGGACAGGAACAGGAGATTAAGTTCCAGCGAAATTTACTGGCTGCTCCAGGAACGCACCCATGAAACCCTGCTTTATCTCATAGCCATGGCCAGAAAGAAAACAGCGAAGAAGGCGGTTTCGCATTTTGTTACCCACCTGCGGCACTATAAAACTCATATTCAGGGTGCAGATCTGAAGAAAATGGGTTACAAGAGCGGCCCGATCTATAAGACCATCCTGAATCATCTGCTTGAGGCAAAACTTGACGGTTTAGTGAAGACCAAGGCGGATGAAAAAAAATTTATCAAGAAGAAATATCCTTTAAAAAAAGAAAAGGCATAAGAATAGTATTGAGCTGATTGAAGAGCGCATTGAACTACTCAACTCTTCATCATTTCACGTCTAATTTTATCCTGCTTCTTCTTTTCGCGTTCTTCCCTGGGTGTGAAACTCCTGTGTTTCGGGCCAACATAAACCTGGCGCGGCCTGCCAATGCGCCAGTTCGGGTCATCCCACATTTCCTTCCAATGTGCAATCCAGCCCGGCAGTCGGCCCAGGGCAAACATTACAGTGAACATATTACTGGGGATGCCGATAGCCCTGTATATAATACCGCTGTAGAAGTCAACATTTGGATAGAGATTGCGCTCAATGAAAAAATCGTCATTTAGAGCTACCTCTTCCAGTTCCTTGGCAATATCGAGCAGCGGATCTGAAACTTTTAAGGTTAAGAGTACATCATCGCATGCTTTTTTGATAATTCGGCTCCTGGGGTCATGGCTCTTGTATACCCTGTGACCAAAACCTACCAGGCGGAAGGGATCATCCGGATCCTTGGCGCGGTCTATGTAAGTCTGATAATCACCGTCAGATTCGTAGATGTTTTCAAGCATCTCAACAACAGCCTGGTTGGCTCCGCCATGCAGCGGCCCCCAGAGAGCGCTGATCCCTGCAGAGATAGATGCATAAAGATTTACCCGGGCGCTGCCCACCAGCCTTACAGTGGAGGTGGAGCAGTTCTGCTCATGGTCGGCATGCAGGATAAGGATCTTGTTTAAGGCAGCAACGACCTCATCATTTATCAAGTATGGTTTTACCGGTGAATCAAACATCATGTTGAGAAAGTTGGCACAGTAAGAAAGATCATGGCGTGGATAGACTAAAGGCCAGCCCTGTGATTTTTTATAGGTAAAGGCGGCAATTGTACGCACCTTGGAAATAAGTCGCGTTGCCATGATGTCAATATCTTCAAACGGATTTTCAGTCATCTCCGGATAGAAGTTGGAAAGCGAGTTGACCATTGATGACAGGATTGCCATAGGAGCTGTATTGGGTGGAAAATGATCGAAGAAGTGGATCATATCCTCGTGAATCAGGGCAAAACGGCCCAGAAGATAGCTGAAATGCTGGTATTCTTCCGGGGTGGGAAGATGACCGTGCAGGAGCAGATAAGCCACCTCGACAAAGGAGCAGTTCTCAGCCAGGTCTTCGATGGAGTAACCCCTGTAGTTAAGGATACCTTTTGAGCCCTCAAGGTAGGTAATTTCACTGGCACAGGAGCCGGTATTCATGTAACCGCTGTCAAGGGTTATATAGCCGGTATCCTCGCGCAGGTTGCGGATATCTATGGCCTTTTCCCCCTCGCTGCCTTCTACAATGGGCAGGGTGTGTTTCTTCCCTTCAATGACCAGTTCTGCTGTTTTATCGCTTCGCAATTTATTAATCATAGTAATCAACCTTCTCTATCAGTTCTGTCTGGAAGAACAGCACAATTAGGTGGTGCTATTGTGCTGAAAATAAATGAAGCTTCACCGGACAGTATTACTTTATAGATGAAATTATTTAAGCTGCCCGGGGTGACTTTTAGATACAAACTATTTACTATAGAAGAAAAACAATAATCGAGCAACTATTTAGACTTGGACGATGAAATTGATGTTTCCAGAAGATGCTACTTACCTGCAAAAAATAGATTTTTTTCGCGACAAGGTAACCATATATCCTGTTTCGTGTGAACCTCTGGCCAATGGTCGATCAGATATTGAATGGCTTGACGGTGTCCTGGCTGGCGGAGCAAAGTTGGTTCAGCTTCGGGACAAGCATTCAGATGACATGACATTTTATCAGAAGGCTCTGGTTTTCAGAAAGAAGACCAGCGAGGCAGGTGCCCTGTTTATAGTGAATAATCGTGTTGACATTGCTCTGCTTGCAAAAGCTGATGGGGTACACCTGGGCAATAGTGACCTGCCGGCTGAAGAGGTAAGGAAAATGTCATCTGAACTGATTATCGGGGTTTCATGCAATAAGCCGGAGCAGGCCAGGACAGCTAAGGAACGAGGTGCATCTTACTTTAATATCGGGCCGCTATACCAAACAGAAACAAAGAAAAAGCTAACGCCTTTTCTTGGCCCGGATGCCATAAAAGATTTTGTAAAGTTCTGTGATCTGCCTTTTACCGTAATGGGCGGCGTGAAATTGGATCATGTCCAGGAACTTGCAGCAAGGGGAGCACGCCGTATCGCCGTGGTTACTGCTTTGACCCAGGCAGATGATATAGCGGCAGAAACCAGGCGCTGGGTCGAGGCAATTACCAAGGCATCCGGACAGTGACTGGATAATAGGAGCTTATTGAAGGAGAGTTCTAAAAATATGGATACCAAGAAAACCCTGGCGGACCGCAGGAAAGACATAGAATTTCTGATGAAATATGCTGTACCGGAAGATCAGGTTGATACAGCAGAGGCAGTGTTAAAAAAATATGAGGCTGATGTAATTGTCCTGAACCTGCTGCACAGTTTTTATGTTCATTTGCCTGAGGGCAGGGAAGACTCTGTAATGGAATTACGTTTGCTGACCAGTAGGCAGGGAGTTTTTCTGCTCTGTGTTTTAACGGGAAACGGCATGTATTATCTCTACGTGGCAAGTAGCGAGTCAGCACATATTATCGGTACTCTTGCAGAAGGGATAATTGACCGTGAGCTTCTTGATTTCTTTGGTTATACAGATAACAAGGAGGTTCTGGCCTTAGGTGAAAAACCTGAAAAGTTGAAAGAATATGAGCCCTACTCCCCTGACTCCAACCTGTGTCCGTCATGCCAGGTTGCTGTGGGAGAATTCCACACCCTTGGCTGCCCGGTTGAAATATGTCCCTGGTGCAGCGGCCAGCTGACCTATTGCAACTGCAGGTTCACCAAGCTGGATATTGAAAAAATGGATAAGGTTTCGCACATAGAGAAACTGCTTGAACTCCTGGAGAATACAGGCAGGATATCCTTCAAGACGGAGCACAGCCCCGGCTATCCAAGCATGGATGATGAATAGATAAGGAATTCTTAATTTTGAATTATAAATTCTGAATTAAAAATCTTTTCCTTGAGCCTTGAGCCTTGAACCTTATTTAATCACATCAAGATATTTATAGAACTCAGAATCAATGGGGATGATAAGTTTGGTGTTATCCCCGACCGCCTCTTTATAGCTTTCCAGGGTCTTGTAAAAAGAGAAAAATTCCTTATCCTGGTTGTAGGCTTGTGCATAAATGCTTGCCGCTTCAGCGTCTGCCTGGCCCTTTATTTCTTCTGCCTCACGTTTGGCGGATGAGATAATTACCTGGAATTCACGTTTGACCTTACCCATGATCTCAGCCTTCTGGCCTTCACCCAGGGAGCGTTTTTCCGCTGCAATCCTTTTACGTTCCGATATCATCCTGTCATATACCTTGAGGCGCACAGATTCAATATAATTGACGCGCTTGAACATAACGTCAACAAGTTTAATGCCGTATTTCGGGGTGATCTTGGAAGCAGCTTCATGGATCATGGACGAAATTTTATCGCGGCCATACTGCAGCTTTTCTAGTTCTACTGCGGAATTAGTCATGGTTTCAGGAGAAAAATCAGAGCTTCTGATGATTTCTACCAGGTCATTTTTATTCACCAGGTCGCGAACCGTACCGTCAATGATGTCGTCCAGTATGGTCTGGGCCCGGGCTTCATTGTTGACTGCCTGCAGAAAGACCAGGGCATCGGCAATACGCCAGCGTGCTGTAACGTCAAGATAGACAAAGGTCTTATCATTGGTCGGAATCTGATTGGGGTCGCCGTCCCAGATGAGGATTTTCTTTTCAAAGAAGGTTACTTCCTGGACAAACGGCAGCTTGAAATGAAGACCAGCCTCAGTTATCGGTTGGCCCACGGGTCTGCCGAACTGGGTAATGATCGCCTGCCTGCCTTCCTGCAGTATATAAACACCGTTGATAACGGTAAATACTAAAGCGATGACGATAAGTATTAGAATGGTTCTAACTATTTTGTTCACCTGATTTCCTCAATATGTATTAATTATATTTAATATTGATTGCGTAAATTTTTTTATTTCTGTTTGGCTCCGCCCACATTCAGAAATGGCAGGATGGAGCGCTGGTCCTTGTCCATCACATATATATCGGTAACATTGGGCAGGATTTCCTGCATGGTCTCAAGGTACATCCTCTTGCGGGTCACTTCCTTTGCAAGCTGGTATTCCTTCATGATGGAGAGAAAGCGGGCAGTGTCACCCTTACTTTCATTAACCCGCTGGGCTGCATAGCCGCTGGCCTCTTCAACGATCTGTAATGCCTCGCCGCGTGCTTTTGGAATAACCCTGTTATAGGCTTCCTCTGCCTCATTAACCAGTCTTTTCATATCCTGGTCCGCTTCGTTGACTTCGTTGAAGGCGGGTTTTACTGCATCGGGCGGGTTGACATCCTGTAACTGGACTGTGACGACCTGTACACCGGCTTCATAGTTGTTAAGTTCAGCCTGCAGTTCATCTGCCGTAGTGCTGGCAAGGATTTCCCGGTTGCTCAGCACATAATCAAAATCCATGTTGCCAACAATTCTGCGCATAGAGGTTTCTGAGACGTCACGCACTGATTGACGGACATCCTGGACCTTGAAAAGAAAATTGAAGGGGTCCTGCACTTTGTACTGGACGATCCACTGGACATCGATAACGTTTTTATCTGCAGTCAGCATGAGGGATTCAGCATCAAAACCTTCCCTTTGAAAGATACTCTTCTGGCCGGGAATTTTGGTGCGAAAACCAAATTCCTCTTTACGCACGGTTTCGATATCAACCTTGATAACATCATCCACCAACGGGATCTTGAAGTTAAGTCCAGGAGGAGCTGTTCTGCTGTATTCACCAAATCGCAGGACAACGCCGCGTTCACCGGGTTTGATTGTGTAAAACGATGAGTAGACGACCTGCACCACAATAATGATGATGATAATGAGGAGGAGTTTCCCTATACCGCCGAAAAGACCTGAAGGCGGTCTACCTGAAGGTACTTGCTCTCCTTCCTCTCCAGGAGGGACTCCACTGCCACCGCCCCCAAAAGCATCTTTCAGTTTTTTCAGAAGATCTGCTATAAAATCTTCAGGAGATGGAGTTCTTCCACCTTTGCCCCAAGGGGGCTGTTCATCCTGCCAGGCCATAATAATTCCTCTCTTTGGTCTGTATGTTTTATCCGGCAAAGAAAAAAAGGTGCACCGGAAATTCATTAACTTTCAATAAGTAAAATGAATGTTTTGATATCAATATATAATTGATTCTCTCAAATTGGATAGGTGAATTCAAGTATAATTTAGTACTGTATGTTCAAATGACTCTCTTGGCAAGGGAATCGATGCATAATAATTATAATGCTTCATTAAATTCATCTCTGAACGTGGCAATTCCTGAAACATTCTGCATGGCATTATCATCCATAACAAGGATCATAAAGGCATCATCAGGCACATCTTCCCACTGACTTTTAATATTGAAT
>CP070776.1:946456-957843 GCA_020346205.1 Deltaproteobacteria bacterium | reverse complement strand
TCGTTAAAAATTCTGTTTAAAATTTAACCTTATTTGGGCAGACACTTTTACTTGCCTGTTGCAAGAAATTATGCTAGAAAATATCATTTTTACAGACTGCCAGTTCCACAATGATTTAACTCTGCAATGTCTGTCGCCTCTTTGTTACAGCACTGTAAACTTCCGGTTCATTCATCATTCAAATGAGAATACCGGTAAGCTGTAAATGCAAAAGAGATGAGTAGTGAATTGAAAAATTATGACCACAAAAAACAAGGGAACCTATTGATGAAAAAGATACTAGTTGCAAACCGAGGAGAAATAGCAATTCGAATCATACGAGCTGCCCAGGAATTAGGGCATAAGGCTGTTGCAGTTTATGAAACTCCTGACACAGATGCCTTACATGTCAGGGTAGCGGATGAAGCAATTTGGCTTGGCGACGGCCCCAGAAAAGACTACCTTGATATTGCTAAGGTAATAAAGGCTGCCCGAAAATCAGGAGCTGATGCTGTTCATCCCGGTTATGGTTTCCTGGCAGAGAATCCTGAGTTTGCCAAAGCCTGTGAGGATGCCGGACTTATTTTCATCGGGCCTACATCTGAGGTCATTACAAACCTGGGCAATAAGGTTATCGCCAGAGAAATCATGGCAGATGCAAATATTCCCATGGTGCCAGGTACTCAGAACCTTTCTCCAGATGACGAAGGCGTAAAAGAGGCTATTGCCTTTGCTTCCGAATATGGCTATCCGATTATGCTCAAGGCTACTGCTGGAGGTGGTGGTCGCGGTATTCGTCTTATAGAGGATGACGACCAAATGAAGGAGCAGATTCCCATGGCCCGTGCCGAGGCCAAAGCTGCTTTCAATAATGACAATGTATATCTGGAAAAGGTAGTCATTAATCCAAAGCATGTTGAAGTCCAGGTCATAGCCGACTCCTTTGGTGAAGTTGTCCACTTGGGCACACGTGACTGCTCAATACAGCGCCGAAATCAGAAGCTGATTGAAATTGCTCCTTCGATGATTCAGGATCAAGCAATTATTGACTCCATATGTGAAACTGCGGTCAAGGCAGCAAAGGCATCAAATTATACCAATGCCGGCACGGTGGAGTTCCTGGTTGATAAGGACCTGAACTATTATTTCATGGAAATAAATACCAGGGTCCAGGTCGAACACACAGTGACTGAAATGGTGACTGGTATTGACATTGTCCGGACTCAGATAAAGCTGGCCTTTGGCAAAAAACTGCTTTTCAGCCAGGATGAAATTCAGATAAGAGGCCATGCCATTGAAATGAGGATCAATGCTGAAGATCCCAAAAACGATTTCATGCCGGAAGGCGGAAAAACGGTAAGTATTTATAGATCACCCGGCGGTTACGGTGTACGGCTTGATGGTTTTGTTTACCAGGGCTACACCATTCCCGAGGTTTATGACTCCCTGCTTGTCAAGCTTACAGTCCATGGATACAGCTGGAATGAAACAGTTGACAGGCTCAAGCGCTGCCTTAAAAATTTTACAATTGTTGGCCCCAAAACTACCATTCCTTTCTACCTGGAACTCATCAACGATCCTGATTTTCAAAAGGGTGATTTTAATACCTCGTACCTTGAGACTCACGCCCATCTCTTGGAATATGAGGAACAAAACACCGAGATTAACAAACTGGCGAAACTCATAGCCGAAATTCACTACAATGAAGAAAACACTTACGCCATTTAATAACGTAATTATAAAAATATAAGGTAATATCATGGAAAGAATTGTTCATGGAATGAATCCCAAGGAAGCACTGCAGATCCTGCGACAGACTGACGGCTATTATTTAACCAATACTACCCGTGATCTGTCCCAGTCTGATTTCAAAAACAGAATTCTGCTGCATACTGACCTTTTAGCAGCTGAACCAAGGGAAAATGCTAATTATTTCTCATTGGAAATTACAGGCGGCGCTTCTGTACATGTCGATATTTTACGAAAACAGGTGGACCCCTTTCTGAAACTTGAATTGTTGCGCGAAAAGATGCCCAACACCATGTTCCAGACTCTCTGCCGTGGAGTCAATCTTTTTGGCTACAGGCCATATCCGCAAAATGTTATCCGGTTTGCAGTACGAGAATTTGCCAAATATGTTGACGTCTGGCGGGTTTTTGATTTCATGAACCACATTCCGAATATGCAGGCAGTTTTTGAGGAAGTTCAGCTGGCGGATAAGATCCTTGAACCTTCAATCTGTTTTTCAACCGGGCCTGAACATACCGACGAGTTTTATGTGAGCAAAGTCCAGGAAATTCTTGATGTTACTGGTGAAGATATCATTCTCTGTATAAAAAACCACGGTGGCCTCGGAACCCCTAAACGGATTGGTGAACTGGTGGCTGCCATCAAACAAAAGTTCCCGGAACTTGTTATCCATTATCATGGACATAATACCGATGGTAACGATATTGGCCGTATCACTTCCGCAGTTATAAATGGGGCAACCATTGTTGATGCCTCTGATCATGCCTTTACTGGTTATTACGGTCCACCCCCCCTGCTGAGCGTTATTCATACCCTTAAGGAGTATGGCAAGACCGCAGTCGGCCTGAATGAAGAAGCTGTAATTGACACATCTGAGGTGCTGCGAAGCGAACGTGATCACTATGAATACTTTGAGTCCCAGTTCAAAGGCTTTTCCCCGACAGTGCAAATACACAAACTTCCTGGCGGTGCCATGGGAAGCAGTTTTGAACAGGCTGTGAAAGGAAATTTTCTTGATGAAATGCCAACTATCCTGCATGACGAACTGCCAAAGGTCCAGATTGAACTTGGCAACTGGTGGTCGGTTACACCTGGTTCACAGATACTGTGGACAACTGCTGTAACCAACGTCTTGGAAAAAGATCGTTACGGTAATCCATCAGGCGATCTCAAGAATCTTCTGCTGGGAAAATATGGACCTTTCCCATTCTACCGCCCTGCCGACTGGATCTATGAGAAAGTTTTTGGTTCCAACTGGCAAAATATCCTTGAAGAGGAAGGCGGTGTTGAAGATATCGAAGATATGGATATTGACAAGGAACGAGAAATTCTTACCGACCGCCTTGGTTATAAACCAACGGAGCAGCAACTGGTTACTTACCTGCAGCACCCGAATGATGCTGTGAACTTCTTTAAGTTTGAAGAAGAATTTGGCATGTCGTACGTTCTGCCCCCCAGTATATTTCTGCGGCGAGGTGGTTATAAGCTCGGCGAATCCCTGATGTTCAAAGATCATTTTGGCAAGGAACATGTGATTGAAGTTGGCCCCAAGCAGAGAAACGAGGAAGGAGAATGGTCTATATATCTTAATGTTGATCATCAGGAGCGCAACTATACATTCAAGGAAGAAGCCAAGGAGGCTGCAGCTGCTGCAGGTCCACAGTTAAGCAAGAAAGAGATTGAAGACCTTGCCAAGACCGGTGATATGCGTGCTACTTTCTCCTGCAATGTATGTGAAGTTGTCGTAAATGAGGAAGAGGAAGTTGCAGTTGGGGACAAACTGGCAGTGGTTGAAGCCATGAAGATGCAGACACCCGTCATAAGCCAGGTAGAGGGGACTGTAGTCGAGGTTCATGCTAAAGTCGGTGATGCCCTGAAAGTGGGCGACAAAATCCTAAAAATCATTACCGAGGTTAAATAAATATTAGATAGTACTCTTTATATAAAAACAAAAAACCGGAACCTCTTTTAAGGGTTCCGGTTTTTTTTATGTCCAGGGCAAATTAATATTCTGACAATAAATCTTTCATATTGCATATAACCGTTATTATTTCACTTTACTTCAATGACGCAATTTTCTGTGCAATAGGGGTTGGTTACTCGGTTATTGTTTTCAGGGTCACACCACCATTGGCCGTCAACAACAAACTGGTATTCATACCTGCCGGGTTTGAGTTTCAACATTTTCCTCCAGATATCACCCTTAAATTTTCGCAGACGATAGTTTTTTGCATCCGGTTGCCAGTCATTAAAATCTCCAGCCAGGTAGACTTCATTCACATTTGCTGCATGCAAGGAAAATTCAGTTGAAGGAATTGTTTTTCTTTTAGGTTTAGTAGATGCTTTTTTCTTTGCGGGTTTTTTAGCTGTTTTACCTGTACTTTTTGCCTTTGTTGCCATCGAATAATACCTCCTGTGCTCATAAAAATCAAAGAGCGAAAATTGTGAAATTATCAGTAAAAAAAGTAAGGCTATTTAATGAAGAAAATAAGTGAAGATGTCAACAAAAAAGATCATGTTTGTGAAGTTATTTTTTAGGAGTTTTCTGAAAAAATTCTTTCCTGGATCAGGAATAAGTCAAACGGTTAAATCCACCTTTTTCAAACCATGGACGTGTTGCTTCAATACCCTCAATTTCTATGATCATAACTTCTAATACAAGGTAAACTTTCGTGCCTTTACGTACACAAGCTGTCAGGGTATCACCATGGTGTCCCATGGCTGCATGCAGGTGAATTTTGGGCTCGGTATCATCCCAAAAAATACTTCCTGCACCCAAGACTTCCCTGGCTCCACGGACCTCACTCCAGACAGGCTCCGGGGGCATGACCGGTTCTTTGGGACCTGTTACAACATCTGCTTCACGCAAGCCGCCAAGGACATGGAACCAACCGCTGCGGATATTTTCTTTTCTTATCATCTTAATAAGTTCTTCTAGAAAAAAATCGCCCTCATCAAAACGAAGACTGAAAACTCTTCCGATTGTTCCTTTTCTATATTCCATCATTCTGATCCTGTTTTTGAGAAAATTGTGCTTTTTCCGTGGCAGCCTTCATGATACGAAAAAGCTCCCGGCTGAATTTTCTGTTGCGGGTCTTGGCAAATTGTATTGCAGTATTTTTTAACTGGGTTTCATCTATATCCGGTATATGCAGGAGAATAGCCTGAATTGTCTCGCTGTCATGTAATAATTCCTCAGGCTCACTCTCATTTAAAAAACCGTTACTCTGCATTGTTTCTTCATAAAGTTTAACGACTTCAGTTAGCAGAAGGTTCCTGAAATTTTCCAGTTCCTGAAATTCACGTTTCTCTTTCAGCATCGAGCCCTTTTTCCGGGACAGAAAATCATAGAGGTCTTCTATAGGCATATCGCGGAGAAGTTTCGTAGCATATTTAAGCTGTCGTTTCCTGGCACCACCTTTAAGGTTCTTGGCAGAGGAAATTTCGTCCCGAATTTCCTGTTCACAAGGAAGGGAAGCAATTTCTCCCAGAGGTAGAGCGGCAAGCTCAAAAACAAGTTGTTCTATTCCTTTAGCCCTTCTCTTCTTTTCTGATTTACTCAACTGTGAATCCATAAAAAACTCATCACACAATTTTTTGTTCAATCACATTTATTTTTTTATATGAACAGTTCCGTTAAAGTTATATACTATCCTAAATTTTTTATAAACGCTTAACGTTCATACCCTATTGCCATTCTGTATCAATAGGGTATGAATCCTTGAAATCTCTGATGAGGTATTGCAAATGATACAGACACAATCATTCAGCGTCAATCAGCCGACACGCATTATATTCGGTGTCAATGCTGTAAAACAGTTAAGTGACTTGATAACTGAACTGGGAGGCCGCCATGTTTTTCTGGTTGCTGATCCAGGTCTGAAAAAGGCAGGAATTATCAAACAGATATCAGCAGTTCTTAAGAGTGCAAAAATTCCTTTTACATTATATGACAACGTAACACCTGAACCCGGATTGAAACTTGCTGACCAGGGAATGAAGTTGGCTAAAAAAAACAAGGCTGATTGTGTCGTAGGAGTTGGTGGCGGATCTGCGCTTGACATCGCCAAAGCTGTAAGCATTCTCTTGACCAATGGAGGCAAGGCAGAAGATTATCTTGGCCTTGGCAATATCAAAAAACAGGGCGTTCCAAAAATCATGATACCTACCACTGCCGGCACAGGGGCCGAAGTTACATTTACAGCGGTATTTATCAACGAAAAAACAAATTCAAAGGGTGGCATGAATGGTGATCCTCTCTATCCAGATGCAGCCATACTGGATCCTGCATTGACACTCAGCCTGCCACCTCATGTTACTGCCGCTACAGGTATTGATGCCTTTACCCATGCCCTGGAAGCATTTGTCTCCACCCAGGCACATGCACTCTCTGATATGTATGCCCTCGAAGCAATCGAACTAATAAGCAGCAACCTCGGAGTTGCTTATGCTAATGGCTCAAACCTTGAAGCACGTGCTGCAATGCTAATGGGAAGTTTACTTGGTGGCAAAGCACTTGCCACGGCAGGAGTAGGACTGGTGCATGCTATGGCCTATCCTCTTGGTGGCATGTTCAATACAGCCCATGGACTGGCTAATGCGGTTCTGTTACCTTATGTTGTTGAATACAACATCATAGGCAGTCCTGAAAAATTTGCCACTGTTTCCCAAGTGATGGGTTATGAAACTGAGGGTTTACCTTTACGTGAAGCCGCACTGTTAGCTGTAGAGGCAATCCACCAGCTCAATGCTGATGTGGGTATTCCCAGCAGCCTGACTGCTCTTAATATACCAGCAGACAAAATACCTGAGATGGCAAAGATTGCCCTGACGGTTACCAGGCCTGTTGAGAACAACCCGAGAAAACCAACAGAAGAAGATGTAATTGCTGTTTACGAGGCAGCCTTCAACGGTAATATCTGATCATTATTGCAAGAGCTTTACAACCTTGTCCCAGATCATATCAGCACACTCCTCTTTTGAGAGAAGCGGCAATGTTTCCAGTTGGTAATCCCTGTCAATGAGATTGACCTGATTTGTGTCAGCTGCAAAGCCCGTATCTTTGCCAATGATGTCATTTATAACAATCAGATCTAGATTCTTTTCTTTAAGCTTTCGCTGGCCTTCCTCGATATGATCATTGCTTTCTGCGGCAAAACCGATGAGCAGGGGGCGCTTATCATTATTTTTTTTCCTACCCAATTCTTTAAGGATATCGGGATTAGGCAACAATTCCAGAGCGATCGACTCTCCCCCTTTTTTCATTTTCTGTTGCATAGCATTTCCTGGGCGATAATCAGAAACAGCTGCAGCCATGACTACTATATCCAGACTGTTATAGTTTTCCATAACAGCATCATGCATCTGTTGGGCATTCATGACATTTACAAACTCAATTCCTGGAGGAGGATCAACTGTGCAAGGGCCGCTCACCAGGATCACTTTGGCACCCCTTCTTTTGGCAACTCTTGCCAGACTGTATCCCATTTTCCCTGAAGAACGGTTACTTAGATGTCGTGCAGGATCAAAAGACTCCCATGTTGGACCGGCGGTAATCAATATGGTATTATCCACTAAATCCTGATCAGCAAATACCGATAATATTGTCTCCCTCGCTGTTTCCCAATCTATGAGCCTGCCGATGCCCTCATCACCACAGGCAAGTTTTCCCTGTTCCGGTTCTATAATTTCATAACCGTAATCCTGTAGCCGAGACATATTGGCTTGGGTTGCAGCATGGCAATACATATTACTGTTCATCGCAGGAAAAATAATTACCTTTGTCCTACTAGCAAGGACTAGGGTGGAGAGCAGGTCATCAGCAAACCCGTATGCAAGTTTTGCAATCGTCTGGGCTGTGGCAGGTGCTATTATGACAAGATCGCAGTCTCTGGCAAGGTTGATGTGTGTCATCTCCTCACCGGCATCCGGTTCAAACATACCTGTATAAACTCTCTGACCAGATAGAGCGGCAAATGTAAGACTGGAAACAAAACGCGTGGCAGCCTCAGTCATGACAACAGTAACCTCTGCCTCGGCCTTGGTAAGCTCCCGCACCCACTCAGCAGCCTTATACACAGCAATGCTGCCTGTAATACCAAAAAGAATCTTTTTTCCTGCAAGTTTACTTTTCATAATGATCCAACGTTATAAAATTATTTGTTTTTTACCTGCTAAGTCTGAATGTTTTTCCTTACTATTTATATTTGTTTAAGAAGCATTTCAGAAATATCTTTTCTTCTGGATTTCTGGTTATGATGCTTAGGGTATCCTAGGGCGATTACTGCCATAAGGTCAAAATTATCTGCAAGCTCTAATATCCTGTTTACTTCAATCTTGTTTTTCAGGATCTGCCCAAGCCACACAGCACCAAATCCCAAGGCTTCAGCTGCCAGGAGAATATTCTGTATACAAGCACCTGCTGACTGATGATCCTTGACCGCATCATACATTTCATCTTTATTCAAGTACACAGCTATCAGGGCGTTTGCACCCCTGACTATATGACCATAATGTGTTTGCACAGCCAGTTGCTCTTTAATATCCTGATTTTGAACTATTACAAATCTCCATGGTTGATTATTCAAGCCAGATGGTGCCCAGATTCCTGCTTTTATTATTTCATGCAACTTTTCAACGGGTATTTCAGCATCGGTATATTCTCTAATGCTGCGTCGTTTATATATAGCCTCTAAAATCGGTGAAGTCATATTGTCTGTATCCTTTAATAATATAGTTATTCGTTCAATATATAGGCTTGCTTGCATCTGTATAAGAAAAAAAAGTGGCTGTCAACCACATCTCGTAATGGAACATACTGATTTTCCCTTAATTTTTTTGAATACCAACAAAATACAAAACCACTGCATACTAATTATATGCAGTTTGCCTCATTTGCCAGAATCTGTTAGATAATCGGCTCGGAGCCTAAACTTATGGGAAAGAAAAAGAAAAAAATTCCTCTGCCGCAACTGCTTTCTGAATCCAGAATCATTGATACCCATTGTCATCTTGACATGATCAGCAGCGGAGATGATATTGCGACTATTGTAGCAAGTGCAGCGGCTAGTAATGTAGCCCCATTAATTACTGTTGGCATTGACATCGAGAGTTCAAAAAATGCAATCAACCTCGCAGCACAATACGATACAGTTTATGCGACTGTGGGTATTCATCCACATAATGTACAGAACTTAAATGAAAGTTCTTATACTGAACTTGAAAAACTTTGCAGAGAAGACAAAGTAGTTGCATTTGGCGAGATAGGGCTCGACTATGTCAAACAATATGCCCCGATAGATATCCAGCTTGAACATTATGACCGACAGATTGACCTGGCAAAAAAAATGGAACTACCAATTGTGGTACATGACCGTGAGGCCCATGATGATATTTTGCGCATACTCAAAAAAAAAGCTCCTTTTTCAGCAGGTGGAGTAATGCACTGTTTTTCTGGCGACTGGCACTTTGCAGAAGAAGTTCTGGATTTGGACCTATTAATATCCATACCAGGTGTAGTGACTTTTAAAAAAGCCGAAATAATGCAGGAAGTTGCCCAAAAAGTTCCCCTTGATAAACTGATCATTGAGACAGATGCGCCTTTTTTGGCACCTGAACCGTTACGTGGCAAAAAAAACATCCCAGAATACGTCCTGTATACTGCCCAGAAAATAGCAGATCTGCGCGGTTTGTCTCTTGAAGAGTTAGCACGCTGCACAACGGAAAATGCTTTAAAACTGTTCAAAATCCCATCACATTAAAGGTGACTCGTAGAATTCCTATTGCTTATGCTTGAAAAGAATTTAGCAAACATTAAACATCGCATAAAAAAAATTGCCACTCGTGTAAACAGGTCAAGTGATGATATTAAACTGGTTGCTGTATCTAAACGCATTTCGTCGGAAAAAGTTATTAAGGCTATAGATCTTGGTCAATTAATTTTTGGTGAAAATTACGTACAGGAGGCCAATGATAAAATCCCGTTCATAAAATCTACGGCCAGGCAAAATATACTTTTTCATTTCATTGGAAAATTACAGAGTAATAAGGCAAAAAAAGCTGCTGAATTATTTGATGTCATTGAAACTGTAGATAGTATTAAACTAGGCCTTGCCTTAGACAAGCAATGCGCTAATTTAAATAAATCACTGACAGCATATATCCAGGTAAACATCGCTCGAGAAAAACAAAAGTCCGGCGTTCAACCTGAAGAATGTGAGAAAATCTTACATGATCTGGCTAAATGTAATTTCTTGCGTATTACAGGTCTTATGACCATGCCACCCTTTTTTGCCGACCCTGAGGAAGTGCGTCCTTTTTTCAAACAGCTACGACAATTATCAGAAGAACTTACAGCAAAAGGTTTACTTGGCCATCATGGGCCTGTTGAACTCTCCATGGGAATGTCAGGTGATTTTGAAGTGGCAATTGAAGAAGGGGCCACGGTGGTTCGTGTCGGGACGGCAATTTTTGGCACACGGGACCAATAAACTTTGCAATAATTCTCTGTGAAAATTATAGTTTTTTTTTACTTAGTGGGCTCATGTTTTTTATAATGAAGTTAATTGTGATACATAAAACCAGGGGTTTATAGATGAAAATTACTATCATAGGGACTGGATATGTTGGGCTTGTATCCGGAACATGTTTTTCTGAATTCGGCCATGAAATTATTTGCATTGATAAGGATAAGCAAAAAATTAGCGAGTTGCAGTCAGGGTCAATCCCAATCTATGAGCCTGGTTTACAGGACCTTGTTCAAAAAAACGTCCAGGAAAATCGTTTAAGGTTTGATACTGATTTAACAACAGCTGTGCCATGGGCAGAAACAATATTTATTGCAGTTGGAACGCCTACAAGCAGGCGTGGTGACGGTTATGCAGATCTGTCCTTTATTTATGATGCCGCCAAGGAAATTGCACCGCTTTTATCAGAATACACACTCATAGTTACCAAAAGTACTGCTCCGGTAGGTACAGCCAGACAAATTGCCAGGATCATCCGGGAAACAAACCCAGAAGCTGATTTTGACATTGCCTCTAATCCTGAATTTCTCCGTGAAGGTGCTGCAATAAATGACTTCATGCGGCCTAACAGGGTCGTGATCGGTGTGGAAACTGAACGTGCTGCTGCAATCCTGAGAGATATTTATAAACCCCTCTATCTCATCGAGACACCTATTGTGCAGGCAGACATTGAAACTGCCGAGCTGATTAAATATGCAGCAAATGCCTTTCTTGCAGTTAAAATCAGTTATATCAACGAGATGGCAAATATATGTGAAAGTCTTGGGGCAGATGTCATTAAGTTAGCCAAAGGTATAGGTTTAGACGGCAGGATTGGATCAAAATTTCTGCATCCCGGCCCAGGTTATGGAGGATCATGTTTTCCCAAGGACACCCTTGCATTTATAAGGATGGCTCAGGAGCATGGAGCCGGAGCGCGTATTGTAGAAGCTGCAGTTGAAGTTAATGCTGCCCAGAAAGCAAGGATGATAAAGAAAATCCGTGATTCACTGGGCGGATCCGAGGCCGGAAAGGTTATTGGTATTTTGGGTCTCACCTTTAAACCGGAGACAGATGATATGAGGGATGCCCCTTCCCTTACCATATTACCTGCCCTACTGGAAAAGGGAGCACAGATTAAGGCCCATGATCCCC
>CP070776.1:941337-946356 GCA_020346205.1 Deltaproteobacteria bacterium | reverse complement strand
TTAGCTATCTGGCCGGGATGCGGTTCATAGGTAGGCCGGTATGTCTGCATTTTAACCGGTTTTGGTTTTGTGTAATTAACTTTACCGATCACTATATCCTTGGGCAGATCAATAAGGACCGGACCAGGCCTGCCGGTACGGGCAATATAAAAAGCCTCCCTGATTGTCGGCATCAGGTCATTACTATCCTTCACCAGATAATTATGCTTGGTGCATGGTCTGGTAATGCCAATAATATCAACTTCCTGAAAAGCATCATTGCCTATAAGGCCCGTTGGCACCTGTCCTGTAAAAACCACCATGGGGATGGAGTCACAATAAGCAGAGGCTATACCTGTTACGGTATTTGTTGCTCCAGGTCCTGAGGTAACCAAAGCTACTCCTACTTCACCTTTCACTCGGCCATATGCATCTGCCGCATGTACAGCGGCTTGTTCATGCCTTACAAGAACATTGGTAATATCGGATTTTTCCAGTTCATCAAATAAATCGATTATCACTCCACCGGGAAACCCAAAAATAACATCAACTCCCTGCTCTTCAAGGCATTTGATGATCGCTTGTGCACCTGTAATCTTCATGAAAATTCATCCTTCATTTTGTATGTTTTACATTAAGAATGTTCATTTTTATCGTTTGGCAATTGGCAAAACAAAAACAAACATTCTACTCTCCAATTAAAAAAGTATATCCTACTGTTTTATTTACAGTACTTAACTCGTCAAAATAAATTCAAGAAAAGAATGGAATATATAGTACAGCGGCTCGAATTGTCAAGCCAATGTTTAACTGGAATTGGTCCTTTCAGTCTTTTCCAGATTTTATAAAATACATCACGAGAAAGTCTGACGAGAAATAATTTTAAAGCTCATTGCTGCAATATTTTTTGAGCCGATCTTAAATTCTGCTTATCTTTCCATAAATTTATTTAATTGTCTGACTCGAAATGTTCAACTCTCGCAGTAACCTGGAACTTATTAATAACTTAAAATTTTATTCTTTTATCGGAAAGTGCTATATTTGAAAGTTTGTCTTATTATATTAAACCTTAGTTATTAACTTATATGTATTTAACAACAGAAGACTCAACAGACATGCTATCGCCCGAAACGCCTTTGACTCAGGATACTCCAGAAAGGGTTCATAAATTGACCAAGGTAAAGTTTATCGCCAGGGGCATGCTCCGCAAGGAAAGTAAAGAGCGCTGGTATCGACAGTTGCCGGGGCATGATTACAGCTGGGGCAAATGTCAATTCACCTTTGATATTGACGCCAAGAAATACGACTGGCTCGTTGTGTATCACGATTTACCGCGTGAACCAATGCATCTTAGTACTGAAAAACTACGCTGCCCCCGTGAAAAAACAATATTGATCACCACAGAACCCTCATCCATTACTGTTTACGGTTCAGATTATCTGCGGCAATACGGGTTAATTATTACCAGCCAGGAACCATGGGCCATCAGGCACCCCAATATCATTTTCACACAGCCCGGCCTTATCTGGTATTATGGAGCTCCCAATTCAGGTGGCAAAATGACAACCTTTGACGAAATGCTCAACACCCCGCCTCCTGAAAAGAGCAATACTATATCAACGGTTTGCTCTATCAGACAAGGCAGGCTGACCCTGCATTATAAACGATATCATTTTACAGAAAGGCTGAAACCCCATATACCTGAGCTGGACGTCTTTGGCCACGGCGTTAAACCAATGAACGATAAGGCTGAATCTCTTGACTCGTACCAATACCATATAGCCATTGAAAACCATGTTTTTCCGCATCACCTGACCGAAAAGCTTCCCGATGCATTTTTAGGCTATACCCTGCCCTTTTATCATGGGTGCCCGAATGCCTCGGATTATTTTCCTGCCGAGAGTTTTATCCCCATAGATATTAATAATTTTGACAGAACTGTTGAAATTATTCGAAGCACGCTGGCAAATAATGAATATAAAGACAGGCTTCCATACATTATTGAGGCCAGAAAAAGAGTGCTTGAAAAATATAATCTTTTCAACCTGCTGGATAGTGAAATCAGTCAGCGTGACAACTATATGCCAATAAATAAGGCAAAAGGGGTGATAATGTGTAGGCAAACTCTGAAGTTTAAAAAGCCCCTGCAAGGTTTACGCAGAGAAGCGGAAAAAGTATTAACTAAGGTGAAACACCTTCACTGGTAAGTCTTATTGAACAGTGTTCAGAATGTCCTTCTATGGGATGGTTAGTGACTGCTGTTGAGATTTGGGGAATATCCCTGCCTGACTTCCTTTTTGCAGAAAAAACCTAACTGCAGCCAACCCCTCTTCTCCCAGGTCTTCAGAAAAAGTATTTACATAAAGCCCGATATGCTCTCTGATTACAGAGTCATCAAGCTCCTGGGCATATTCTTTTATATATGGTCGGCAAAACTGTGGGTTTTCTTGAGCCCACAATATGCTTGTTTTTACAGCCCGGTCTATTTTTATAATGAGTTCACTGCCAAGTGAACGTCTGGCAACAATACCGCCCAAGGGTATGGGATGTCCTGAAATATCTTCCCACCAGGCACCTAGATCGATAACCAGCTCAAGCCCTCTCCCCTTGTAGGTAAATCGGCTTTCATGGATAATGACTCCACAATCAACCCTGCCGGATTCAATGGCTGGCAAAATTTCATCAAAACGTAGCGTGACAATATTCTTCCAGACAGGGGCAAACAGCTTCAACAGCATGGCTGCTGTCGTGTATTTACCGGGTATTGCAACTGTCATGTTTGGAAATAGATCAGGATCGATTTCCCTGCCTGCAACCAGCAGGGGCCCACAGCCACGCCCGAGTGCTGCTCCTGAATGGAGCAGGACATAATCTTCCAGGACATGTCCCAGGGCATGAAAGGAAAGCTTTGTAATATCAAGCCGCTTTTGCATGGCCCACTCGTTAAGGGTCTCAACGTCTTCAAGTATGGCTGGCTGCAGGTTCCAGCCATCAAGTGGTATCTTGCCGCTGACCAAACCGCAGAATATATAAGTATCATTCGGGCAGGGAGAAAACCCGAGGGTAAGTTGCTCCATAAATTAACCTGCTTCTAAACAGCTAAAATTCTCCTTCAATATTAATATAATCTAAAGAGAATCCCCTTTTGTGTAATCTTGCAATATGATTTCAATCACTTGACAAATTTTTCTGATGGCTTCTGTAAGCTTCCAGTCCTCTTTTTTCCTGTCTTCTACCATATTACTTACACAGCGCAACTCAACACAGGGAACATTAAATTTTTGGCAGACCATAGCCACTGCAGCTCCCTCCATATTCTCACATCCGGCTGCAAACTTTTCCCGCAAATACTCACCCCTTGTCTTTGTGCCGGAGCAGCAGTTGACAGTCACAAAATTCACGCTCTTAAAATCAATATCATGGTCAATTAAAACACTTTCAATTCTTGATGCAAAATCTGTGTCAAACAACAAGGGGGAACCGGGCTTGAGAAAACCATGATCAAAATCCTGGATTCCATCCTGCACGCAGATGCCAAAATCACCCAGAAACTCCTGTTGCGCTCGGCAGATATCCAGCATTTCCAAACCTGAATCAACATATGCACCAGCTACTCCTATATTCAGGACTGCCTCAATATTAGAACCGTACAGAGCCAGATAACTGCTGAGACTGGCAGCAGTCATAACTGGTCCCATTCCGGTAACAAGAAGTTCAACCTGGTCAGCATCTGCAAGAAATTTCTTCAGGGGCAGTATTTCATTTTCAGTGGCAACAGCTATAAGTAACATGTACACCTCATACTCAAGTACTTGATTATATGGCACGATAAGGAAAGTTAGGGTATTTTCTTCAACACAGCAACCAATTTCGTAACAGTAACTACAATTGAGAAAGACATGGCATCTGATTTCGATCTTAAATCATATCAATATGACCTGCCGCCCCAACAAATTGCCCAGGTTGCTGCAAAAAAAAGGGAGCAGTCACGGCTTTTAGTCCTGGACAGGCGCAATGACCTTATAGAGGACATGAAATTTAATGATATAATTGATTTTTTCCATGAAGGTGATTTGCTTGTTGTCAATGACACAAAGGTTTTCCCGGCAAGGCTTGTTGGAAAGAAACATACGGGCGGGAAGGTTGAGCTATTCCTGTTGGAATATCCTGATTTCAATAATACAGTTGCATTCCAGCAAACTTCAGACCAAGCAAATACTGTGCACTTCAAAAGTATAAATGTAACCGGTCTTCTTAAAAGTTCTAAAAAACCCAAACTTGGATCACGTCTTTTTTTTGGTCCAAATCTTGAAGCGGAAGTGCTGCAGTATCTTGGTGACGGTAAGATACACGTAAAACTATATTTTAAGTTAAGTGATGGATTAAATGCTGAAGCGATTCTGGAATCCAGTGGCAGAATCCCCCTGCCACCATATATTCAGCGAGATGATAAGGATCACCCGGATGACCGAAAGCGTTATCAAACTCTTTTTGCTCAAAAAGCAGGGGCAGTGGCAGCGCCTACCGCAGGCCTGCATTTCTCAGAATCCTTGCTTCGTAAAATCAATGAAAAGAATATACAGATAGCCCCGATCACACTCCATGTCGGATATGGTACCTTTGCACCTGTTCGGGACCAGGATATACGAAACCACAAAATCCATGAAGAGTACGTGGAGATAAGTCCAGAAACCGCACAACTGATCAATCAAACAAGAGAAACAGGCAGGAGGGTATGGACAGTTGGCACTACGACTGCACGGACATTGGAGTTTGCTGCTACTGAGGCTGGAAAGGTAGAACCTAAACAAGGTTGGTGCGGACTCTACATATATCCCGGTTACAGATTCAAAGTTGTTAATGGTTTAATTACCAACTTCCACTTACCGGGTTCTTCACTTCTTTTCCTTGTTGCAGCTCTAGCTGGCAGACAATTCATTCTTAAAGCTTACGGCAGGGCCATAAAACTCGGGTATCGTTTTTACAGTTATGGTGATGCGATGCTAATCATCTACTGAATTAAGCTAACGCTTCCCAATA
>CP070776.1:924498-941237 GCA_020346205.1 Deltaproteobacteria bacterium | reverse complement strand
TGTATTTTACGAAATAACGGGTGGTCCTGTCCCGGGATTTCGTAACGATTGACAACAGTATATGCTCCTTCACTGGTTCTGCGTTTGTGGTCCAGGACAGACATATCGTCAAAAGCACGGGCAGGTGCAGGAAGGCCCTGTTCTTTATTACATGCTGCTTCGCAGCTTCGGCAGCCGACACACCGGGTAAGGTCAACCAGGACGCCCATGCCGTCAGGATACCCACCGAATGTAGCTGAAGCGTCAGCATTTTTGCTTTTGCAGATTACTGAGGCTGCGGCTCCACCGAGCAAGCTTCCTTTCAGGAATTTTCTTCGGTTCATTGCTTTCATTATCTTCTCCTTATATTTTTTATACTGAAAAGTATTTAGAGTTATGTATGTTCCTAGTGACCGCCGCCTGCAGGTTTATCACTCTTGGGAGGAGAATAACTTCCGGCATGGAAGAATTTGTCACCGGCTTCAGTACGGGCATGACAATCTTGACAGCCGTTTGCTACACCCATTTCCTCATGACAATTCATGCAGCGTGTATGATATGCAGCTTTGAGCCCTAATCGATCACGATGGTGCAGCATATTGTCAGAACTAATCTTGTTAATATATTCAGCATCGAACCTTTTGCCTGAATGGCACTCCTGGCAGAGAATTTCATCGGTACCGCCACTTTCTGCATGACATTGCATACAGTTTTCATCGTCATTTCCAGTACCAAGGGTATGGTGATGGCAGGTTGAGCAGTTACCCTCAGAAACCTCTTCATGCATAGCATGGTCGAAAATTACCGGTTCATACAGCTGCGCCAGGGAATCAATTTCAACTTCATCAGGTCCATCACCGGCTGCAGCAAATTTTTGCAGGGGTGATATACTCAACAGCATTACAAGTACTGCTCCGCATAGATACTTTGGAATATGCTCCATTTTCTTGTTACCTCCTTTGGGTTGAATTTATCTAACCTATTGAATTTGTTGATATTTTTTTAATAAAAAGCCTGAATTTTGGGTAAAAAAAAGCCTGGCAGGTCACTGCGTCTCAACCAGGCATTAATGACAGATTAATTATTACGTTTTAGCCGCAATACTCCCCTTGGTTCTATTGAGATACGTATAAAAAGCTGGGAATAATCCAAGGAACATAACTGCAATAATATATTCAATTCCTTTGATGTGGGTATAAAAGTCGGACAAGGTATGGAATTCCTGCATAAGTCCAACAGCAATCAGATACTGTCTCAACAGTTCAGATAACTGCCAGTTAACTTGAGCTAAACCGCTGAGAAAAGCGGCAACAGACCAGATGCTTATGACTGTTCCGCAAAAAATTGAAGCGTGCCATGCTATTCTCTTGCCCAGATTTTTTTTGTCTTTGCCCATGACGTATTCCATTTTTTAGTATGATATTGTTTTCTACATCCCGGTAAAAGCTGTAATGAGGCTACGACCGATTTCAGAAAAATTTTCTGTACTCGCAAGTCCGCCAATCAGGCAGGCTACACCCCAGATACCTACAAAAGCAGCCATCACCATGATGACCCCAAGGCCTAATTTGGAATTTCCAAGTTCAAGCTCAGCAACTTCCAGGTTATTTTCAAACGTTGTCACTCTTTCCTGGGTAATTTTCATTGAGTCGTACATTTGTTGCCTCCTTGCTTGTCGAGTTAATTTTAGCCCGATTCACGCCATTTTTTACCTTTGAAGTTCAAGTCTGCATTTTCCATGCCATAAAAATAAATCAATAATTTTAAAAAAATATTTTTTGTGATTTCACATGATTAATTTTGAATTTCTGTGTCCAGTCTATCTGTATTTATTGTTTTATAACAAGGAGATAGGAATATGTGTTTCGGGTTGAAGCTGGGATGGATAATTGAAAATTATCAACATCCAAAGTGTATATGCAAATCCTCTCAAAATTGGTTTTGAGAATGTTTATTATTTGCGTGTAGTATAGAGTGTTGGATGCAACACTTGTGTTGCAACACTTGTGTCGCAATTGTATTTTTTTTGTTTAATTTCAATTAATTATGGACAGAAATTGACTTCTTTATTGGAAAGATAATATACATGAAGAGCCTGATGTATATTTAGCTCATAATGTAAAAAATATTAATATTTCTAGTTGGTTATGAGGATATAAAATGAGAGAAACTATTGGTAGGTATGTTCGTGCCACACTTTATATATCAGGAAAAAAAGATACACATAGTATTTAATGAATTTATTTATATCATGATCTGTGATCAGAATAAACCTTATAATTTCAAAATGTTATATGACAGCATAGCAATGTCAGTTTGAAATATACCCTAAAAGTGTTGCACAGATAAGGAAACACTTACACCTGAAGTTCATATAGGATGTGTTAAGTCGGTAAACTGTACTTACCTTATGATATCCAAGCTTGATAGATCTATATTATAACTGGAAATTTTGCGGTAAAGAGTGCTTCGATCCATACCCAGCATACGGGCAGCCTTAGCTTTATTGCCGGCAGTGCGCCTCAGGGCCTCAAGGATTCGTTCTACTTCGTTTTCTGAATCAAGCCCGGTTGATGATGATGTTTGTTCTACCTGAGTTGGCTGGGAGTGTATTACTGGCTCTTGCAAGGGTTGCTTGGGAGATTCATCTTCGAGTATTTCAGACGGCAGGTGGTCAGTGGTGATTGTATCTCCTGTACAGAGAACATAAGCCCGCTCGATAACATGTTCCAGTTCCCGGATGTTACCTGGCCAAGAATGGCTGAGAAGCAGTTCCATAACAGAATCGGAAAAGCCGGTAACGTTTTTATTCATCCTATCGTTAAAAATAGCTAGGAAATGTTGGGCCAGGATTGGGATGTCATCTTTCCGTTCACGCAGGGGAGGAAGAATTATATCGACTACCCTGAGCCTGAAGTAGAGGTCTTCCCGAAACAGGTCCTGTCTCACTTTTTCCTTCAAATCAGCATTGGTTGCGGTAATAACCCGGACGTCAACCTGTATGGGTTGGTCCTGACCCACTGGATAAAATGTTCTTTCCTGGAGAAAGCGCAGCAACCTTAACTGCATTCGAGAAGAAATATCACCTATTTCATCGAGAAAGAGGGTGCCTCCGTCTGCTTGCAGGATTCTTCCAAGGCGATCCCTATCGGCACCGGTAAAAGACCCCTTTTTATGACCAAAAAGTTCACTTTCCAGTAGTTCTTCCGGTATGGCAGTGCAATCAACTTTCACCAGCGGACGACTTCGGCGTGGGCTTTCTTCATGCAGGGCTTCAGCAACAAGCTCTTTTCCGGTGCCGCTTTCACCCGTGATAAGAACTGTTGTGTCGACCTTGCCAACACTTTCAATGAGGGCATAAATTCTCTGCATTGTTTGACTTTTCCCAACAAAACGATGAAAATTAGAGCGCTGGTCATGTTTATCGAGGTCTTCAAGATGGGTAAGGTCACGGGCTGTGATAACAACACCCAGGAAAGTTGACTTGCTGTCCTGTAGAGGCGCTGCAGTTACACTCATTACTCCAAAACTGTTATCAGGCTTCTGCCATTCCAGGCGATGCATTTTAATTTCATTCCGGTCTTTTAAAACCTTTTCAGCATCGTCAAGCAATGCCTGTCCTAACTTGCTGGTTAGGGTAGGAAGAGTTACTCCTATGGCAATTTCAGGTAGGAAAGAGCGGGCCCAGTCCCGGGCCATGTCATTCATGTCTGCTATTCTCAGATGCGTATCTACCGTAATTATTATCTCTCGGACAGAGCGTAGGATTGTCTCCTGAAGATAACGGTTCTTTTCCTGTTGTTCTTCAAAGCGGTTTTTTTCTTTTTGTAGTTCCTGTTTTTCAAGGGCAAGAGCCACAATTTTTAAGAGTTCTTCCTTTTTTACAGGCTTGGGTACATAATCAAATGCACCGAGTCTTACGGCTTCAGCAGCAGTCTCGATGTTTGGATAGCCAGTTATCATGACTACGGGACAGGTCTTGCCCATCTCCTTGACTTGCCTGAGCAGGTCAATCCCTGAAGCACCCTGGAGGACTATATCACTAATGATCAGATCAAAATTTTCCTTTTCAATAGCAAACACGGCATCGTCAAAGCTGGAAACCCCTGTAACAGATCCATAGCCGGCTCTTTTTAAAAGCATTTCAAAGGTTAGGCGTAAACTCTCCTCATCATCAACAATTAGTATCCTATCGGTTTGTTCATGTTGGGTGTCCATTAATATCTCCCTTTGAAGAGTAAGGTCTTTTGTATATGGCGCTAGCTATATTAACAGTACATAAAGAACAAATTTAGAAAAAAATATCAGCCCGAAATTGTGAATTCGTACAATTTCTATTTTCAATCAATAAAAAAAACAAAAAAATGAAATAAATTATACGCCAATCATAAAAATGGTGAATGCTAATTCATTTTTTGTTATGAGGCAATTCTAAAAGGTAAATTTTCTTTTTGGGAACCATTAATTTAAAACTTACCGGGAGAGTATTGCTTGAAATAATGAGTTCCTGTATAAAAAATATCAATTATAAGCAGAAAATGATTCAAAATTATAGCCTTGACCGCAGTTGGTTAGTCACTTTATAGTATGCTCCCTGCGATAATCGAATGAATTTTACTTAATATATATAATGAAACGCTTAAAGAATATCCAAGAAATGAAACATGAAAATGCCAAAGTGGTTTCTTTAGAGGAGCGAAGAAGCTTTTTACGTCTTGGCCTTAAAGTAACCGGTGTTTTTGTGGGTGGATCGATCCTTTCTCTTGTTCCCACGCAAAAGGTGAGTTGCGAACTGCTTGGTTCCAGTGTTGTGGGAACATATCCTTACCAGCCACACTATTCAATGATAATATATACTGATAAGTGTATAGATTGTGAGCGTTGTATAGAAGCATGCAATAAAACAAACAATGTACCATCATATGGTTTTAGAAACATAATTTTAAACCGTAAAAAAACTGGGATTGCGTCCAGCAAATTCATTCGCGAATTTCTTCCTGTCCTCTGCAATCAATGCAACAAGCCTCCATGCGTTCGCGTCTGTCCCACCAAGGCTACTTATAAGGATAAGAAAAATGGCATTGTCATGATGAATGAGTCATTATGTATCGGTTGTAAGGCATGCATGACATCTTGTCCATATAATGCTCGTTACTATAACAGGGAAATCCAATCTGTTGACAAGTGTGATTTTTGTTATCGGAAACGGTTGCATAATGGAGAAACTAATACTGCCTGTGCCCAAGCATGTCCGACAGGCGCATTGTTTTTTGGTGACTTGTCAGACCAGGATGGTGAATTCTACAAAATACTCCATAAGCCGGAGCAGACTATTATGGTCTTAAGGCCAGAATCAGGCTCCATGCCAAATGTATTTTATTTATAGTATATGTATAAAGTGAGAGTAGGGGCCGCCGGAGAGCAAGAATGAACAAATTACGCAAAATTTTTTCCCGCTTAGGGTTCCTGTTTATTTGTTCTGGCATTGTAGGAGCAGCTGGAGCACAGGAATACGGCGGCGGGCCAATTGTATTTACAAAACCGGTTCGGGCTGTAATTTTTGAACATAAATTTCACCTGGGAAAAGAATTAAATTGTCAAAGTTGCCATCCTGATTTATTCGTCAAAAAAGCAGGTGAAGTTCAAGAAAAAGCTGATTTTACTATGGAGTCTTTTAATCAGGGCAAATATTGCGGCAGATGCCATGATGGCACTATTGCCTTTTCAGTCAATACGAAGTGCAACTGGTGTCATATTGGTGTTCAGGGGCATGGGAACCTGTTGGAATATCAGCTGGGGATCAAATAGGCTGTAAGGCGTTATAAAGTTACTTGGTAAAATAATGACAACCAGAATTGAAGATTTAGAAGAAGGGCGGCTTGCAAGCCCTGCAATTAAATGGTTAACGCATCTTTTGTCCCTTTTTGTCATCGCAGGTTTGACAGCCGGTTCTTATGCGACCATGACAGGACACGAGATTGCCTATGGCATCTCCCGGGAAGTGCCCTGGGGAATATTAACCTCTTCCTTTGCCTTTTTTGCTATCACCTCCACAGGATTGTGCCTGATTGCTGCCATCAGCCATGCCTATGGGGTGACCCCATTAAGGCCCCTGGGAAGTCGCGCAGTCTACCTTGCAATTGTTACAACCGTCACCGCTTTCATGCTCCTGGCCTTTAGTGTGGAAAGTCCATGGTTGTTTGTATACCTTAACGCTAAGTCTCCCAACCTAACATCTAACATATGGTGGCTTTCGACTCTTTACGGCATAATGTCTGGCTGCCTCTTCCTGCGCTTTGCTTTTTTAGTTTCGGGTAGTCAAGGATTGGCTTTAACATTTGGTATTATTGCTGCTGTAACTGCAGTTGGGGCAAATAATAACCTTGGTGGTTTATTTACCCTTGCTGCTGATCCAGCCATATGGTTCGGGGTTCAACTTCTTGTGCTTTTTCTTGCATCCGCTGTAATGTCAGGAACTGCAGCTGTAATCATCTTTACTGTACTCGCGTATAAATTAAGACAGCAGAGTATAGTTGGGGAAGTACATAAGGCCCTTGAAACAGCTGCAACACTTATGACCCTGATGATAGGGATTGTGCTTGTGGTTACCATTGCCAGGTTTTATACGATGTTCTTCAGTGAAACTCCAGATCCTGGAATAGCCGCTGCCCAAGCACTTATAAATGGACCTTTGGCTGTAAATTTCTGGGGTTTTGAAATTTTAACCGGTCTTGTTCTGCCACTTGTATTGCTACTGATAACTAAAACAAAATCCATCTGGGCCATGACATTGGCATCCTGCATGGCCATGGTAGGAGCATATGTCCAGCGCTTTGATCTGGTTTTTAGTGGTCAGATAGTGCCAAAATTTTATGGCTGGAACGATTTGCCACAATTTCTTCACTATTTTCCGAGTGGTGCGGAACTTATAGTGGTTATGGGGGCATTTGCCCTGGTTGCATTTGGCTTCCTGATGGGTGAAAGATTTGTGGGGAGGCTTTTCCGTTTCTATTAAGATTGGTTTGCTTTATTAATCCCCTTTGTCATTGACCGTTTTTATGTGGCCCTGAAGGATCAGTTCCCTTCTTATCTGACTTCACACTATCCCATCCATCCCTATATCCCTTGCGGTAAAGTTTCTGTAAGAGAAGGTTCTCTGTCTCAGGCTCTGGGGCAGATTCAATCCCTTGTGCTTTATAGGCTCCATGAGAATATCCCAGCTCATAATACTCTGATTGCTGTTTCTCCTCTGTCGAAACACCATACATGAATGAACCGATACAGTTCTTGATGATCATTGCAGTGATAACAATGATAATAACCGCTGTAATTCTAATGCCCCATTTGGTGTGTAAGGGTATTTCCGGTTTCTCTTCCATGGGGGGTCTGCTAACAGTTAGCTATTTATCAGTTTATGAATAGGGTTTTATTTAATCAATTATTAAAATTTAAGTGATGGCTGAACATAATCGGCAGGTTCCATGTAACCAATTTATGACAAAATCAGTAGCCGATTCACAATGATCAAAGGGGTTTCATTCCATAACAGATATAATAAAAGTATGAAACAAAAATTCACTAACCTGTTCATTCTTGAACAAAAAGTTTCTGTTCCTTTTACTGAATAATGTATATGAGCATAGAAAATGAGTGATCATAACGATTTCCGGGGAAGTACCACAAAGTGGTAACTCAATAAAAATACTTGCAAAAATCGTCAATTCCTTTTAATGATTAACCATTCATTTTGTAATAAAAACAGAGTATTATTTGGAATTGGTATCCCTTTAATAATTCATCTCAAGTTAAATGAAGAATATTTGCGGTGTCATTTTGAACCCATCCACCTGTTTTCTTTAGTAATAAACTAAATTTGTAATTTTTCATTATTTCTGTATCGCAGATATGATAGGAATTGCTCGGAAAAAATATATAAAAATATATAAAAATATATATGTAAATAGTTTAAGTTTATTTCCAGCCAATTAAGACAAAAATTAACAGGAGGCCTTCAATATTATGAAAATAAAGACTTGTTTGGCTGTCGGTGTCTTTATAGCACTTTTTAGCTCCTGCTTCATTGCAACCCATGCGTTTGCCATCGAGAATGATGAATGTATGGAATGCCACAGTGATGACTCTCTTGAAAGGAGTGAGTCTGAGGGTATGAAGGAGGATCTGTTTATTGATTACAGCAGTTTTAAATTCTCTGTACATAATGTTAACGGCGTGACCTGCATCGACTGCCATTCAGATATTGAGGAACTCAATTGGGACAACGATGTACCCCATGCAACTTCTTTGGCTATGGTAAATTGTGACGACTGCCATGATGAAGAGGGTGAAGCATATCTGAACAGTGTGCACAAAAAAGCAGGGGGCAAAGGTATTACCATCCCATGTTATGCCTGCCATGGCTATCATTTCGTTACTCATTTGGAAGCGGATTCTGTATTCGAGCGTGAGAATAAATTCTGTCTTAGATGTCACAACCCCGATAATTTCCATGACTGGCTGCCGCAGAAGGAAACACATTTTGCCTTTGTAGAATGTGCCGTCTGCCATGCCCCGGATTCTCCGCGATACATTTCACTGAGGTTCTACGACCTGATTTCCAAAAAGTTTTTAGGTGCGAAAGATCTCCTTGAAGCATTGGAAACAGATTATGACACTTTCATGGAAAAACTGGATAAAGACAAGGATGGAGTCATAAATCTATCTGAATTAGAGGATATGGTTCTGCTTTTGCGTCATAAAGATATTCGCGGGACTTTTCACGGAGAGCTAGTGGTTGAACTTGTACCAAGTGTCCATCACGTCAACAGGGGAGGGGCAAATCGGGAATGCGAACAATGCCATAATCCTCAATCACCGTTTTTTGAAGAGGTTTATATCAGCCTCAATAAAGATGATGGGACAGGTGAACGCCATAAAGTGGAGCGCAGAGTGCTTGAAAGCTACTATGTAAATCATTTTTATGCCATTGGCGGCACCAGAGTGAGGTACCTGGACAAGATTGGCCTTGCTCTTATAATTGCTGGATTAAGTGTGGTCACAGGACATCTCCTGGTAAGGATCGCGACTGCACCTATGCGCAGAAAAAGAAAAGAAAAGAAAGATGAATTTTCAGCTTAAGGAGAATGAACATGGAAGATGATAAATTGATGTATGTTCATCCTGCTCCTGTCAGGGTATGGCACTGGGTCAATGCGGTCGGGTTTATCATCCTGATCATAACCGGCATTCAGATACGTTTTGCTGAGATGGTGAACTGGTTTTCCCTGGAGGAAGCTATTCAATTGCATAATTATGTTGGCTTCGTTGTGATTGCCATCTACGGCTTATGGGTTTCATACTATTTTGGGACCATGAAAATAAAACTTTACTTTCCCAACCCGAGGACTTTTGTTCCGGATGCCGTAAAACAGATCAAATATTACGGTTCAGGGCTCTTTAAAGGTGAACCAAATCCGCATCAGATGACACCTGATAATAAATTTAATGCCCTGCAGCAGAAAGCTTATGTCGGTATCATGTTTGTTTTTTTGCCGGCCCAGATGATTACCGGACTTTTTCTCTGGCGGGTCAAGAGATTTGAAAATTATATAGATCTTATTGGCGGTATCAAAATAGTGTCCACAATCCATGTTTTACTCTTTTTCTTCTTTGCCACTTTTATATTTGTGCATGCATATCTTGCAACCCTCGGTCATACACCATTGGCACATTTTAAAGCTATGTTTACAGGGTATGAAGAACATCATGAGCCTGAGGCAACTGAAGAAGCAACATTCTGATCAATATCAGAGAGGCCTGAAAGTATGAATTAAAAATGAAGCCTGAAATATAAGATAAAATTAGCGGTCAATATTTAGGGTAAAAAAAATGCAGCGCCAGCAATGGCGCTGCATTTTTTATTTGTATAACTTGGATAGTTACTGCTAATTGAGCGTATTCAGTTTGAGTTCATAGATGTATGACTTAAAAGTCCATTTTCTAAATTATTACCATTATTTTTTGACCTAGGCAGAAGAATAAGAAAAGTTGTTCCCTCAGAGTTGCTATCAAATGACACGCAACCGCCATGGTTTTGCACTATGCCTGCAACTGCTGCAAGGCCAAGGCCACGCCCCAGAGACTTTGTAGTGTAAAAGGGTTCAAATATCTGCGCAGCAACATCTTCCGAAATTCCAGGGCCGGTATTTGAAATGTTTATTTGTATATAACTGCCTTCAGGATGAACATTATTTAATGAACACTCCCAGTCAGCTTCCTTTATTACATTTCTGGTTTCCACTTTCAGGGTACCCCCTGTCTCTTCCATGGCTTCAAAGGCGTTAGAAAAAATATTCACCAGCATTTGCTTCATCTGGTTCGGATCACCCAGAATAGGCCAGAGGTCTTTCGCCAAATTATGAGCTATTTTGATTTTTGATGCCTCTCCGGTATGTAAAAATTTAAGTGTTTGCAGGATAAGGGGATTAAGAACAAAATGTTCTAGTTTATAGGTGCCACCTTTTGCGTATGCCAGAAGCTGGGTAGTTAGGTCACTCATACGATGGGCAGCACTCCCAATGGCTTCTACGATGCCGCACTCATCCTCTTTTGGGGCTGTGCCCATCTGCAAGAGGTCAACATTGCCTATGACGGTTCCTAGTAAATTATTAAAGTCATGGGCAATTCCCTTAGCGATAAGTGCGATGGACTGGTCTTTCTGCTGCTGAAATAGCCGGGCCCTGAATTTTTTCTCTTCTTCTTCAAGGCGTAATTTTTCAGTTATATCACGCCCAACTTCAATAATTCCACTAACTTCACCTTTATTGTCGATAATAGGAGAGGCACTAATTTCAACAATATATTCAGAGCCGTCAGCCCTTATATGCTTATGGACCAAAGTAAGGGGCTCTTTTGTGTCAATGACTTTTTCCAAAGGACAGGGATGTTCATCTCCATGGCATGGTTGATTTGTTTGGTGTGAAACCTGATAGCAGAGATGAGAATTAGTCAGGGGCAGATCAATGGCATGTAATTTACTTGCTGCTTCATTCATGAGACGTATGCGGTAGTCTTTATCAATGACCATGATAAATTCCGTAACTCCGTCAATGATTGATTGGAGAAAGGCCCTGGCTGATTCAAGTTCTTTTTGTGCCTGCTTCAGTTCGGTAATATTATGGGCGACTCTCACAGAACCTATATAATTGCCACTGTCGTCATTAAGTGGGGAGATGCTTACCAGATAATGATCTGTGGGTCGCTCTTCGTAAATTTCCACAGATTGTCCCTCACAGTAAGCTGCAATTGATTCAGGGGAAGTAAGCTCATCAGGTTTCTCTTTGCCATGCACAAGCAAGTGAAAGTTTTTACCTACCAAATCATCTGCCGTTGAGTTGAGATGCTCAGCCATACTTTTATTGACGCGGATAATTCTATTCCTGCTGTCAAGTATAGTGATCATATCCGGAACAGTATTAAATGTTTGCTCCCATTCCATTTTTGCCCGCGTTATTTCTTCCTGTGCCAGCTTTCGTTCTGTTATATCACGTGCAATGATCTGGAGCGCTGGTTCATCGTCAAATGTGATGGATTTTTCAGAAGCCTCGATAGCTATCCTGCTGCCATTTTTTAAAAATCCGATTGTTTCATAACGGGTTTCATGAAGATTGTTTGATGAGTTGTTTTGTTGCAAGGAGTTTTCGATCTGCGGTGCTTTCACAGCCTGTATGAGTGAATCAATATCCGTTTCAATAAGTTCATCTTGCTCAAAACCGAAAATCTCAGGAAAGGCTTTGTTAACCCACTTAATCTTCCCTTCAATTATAACTGCAACCCCGTCAGCTATCTCTTCTGATATATTACGGAACTTTTTTTCACTTTCTATAAGGGATTCCTCAATTTCCATACGCTTTTCAAAATCCTGTTTCATATAGATGGAAAATATGTAAAGGGAAAAGATGGGGAAAATGAAAAATAGAAAGGCAGGCGGAAAAAGAATCTCGGCAAAATATTCAAACCGGTCAAAGTAGTTAGTCACACCACCATGTTTAAGGACATTCGAAACACCTATAAGAAAATAAATGAGCAGGAAAAGAGTCAGGAATATTCTTGAAGGGTGACCAAGAAGATTTTTTTGAATACGGAATGCCAGGAGTAAGGCAAGGCCAAAACCGATTGTGGAAAAAATATGGAAAATAAAAGTTAGGTCCACTTAAAGTGTTTTCTCCATATTAGGTTGATTTATTTGCGGCAAAAAGCAATTCCATCAAAAAAATTATGCAATGAATAGACCAGTTGAACAAATATTGTCAAGTAAATTGGAATAAAGATGATGTTGTATGAATATGTGGTTATTTCATGACAATAATAAAATGTGTCTATAAAAAAAACTGAATGTAATAATTTTTGCGAGATATGTTTGTTAGTATTTTTTGGCATAAATATATGTGGAGAATAAAATCCTAACAATTCAATATTTTAGATATGTTTGTTCATAAAATACAAAATCATGTTTTAAGAAAAAAAATGAAATTTACTTAATTTTCACTTGGTTGCAGAAATTTTAAAGCCCCAAAAACGATTGAATGTTCATTCATAAAAATGTCTTTTTTTCTTGCATTTTAAGAAAATAACCGTATATTCCGTTTGCCACAGAAGTGTTGCATTATTCCTTGAAAGTGTTGCAGAGGATGGCAAGAAATCAACATATCTGGCGTATAAGTCTGCTTCAGAGCACAGGGTGAAAGGCGTTAAGAAAATTTTGCAAAGGGAGTACTCATGTTATACGTTGCCATTTTTTTGATTCCACTTTTCCTGATGTTAATTTTTGCCTCTGTAAAAATGATACCGCAGTATGAACGGGGTGTTGTTTTCCGAATGGGTAAGGTAACCCAGCCAAAGGGTCCTGGCATGGTGATTGTCATCCCTCTAATGGATAGACTCAAGAGGGTGGATATGAGAACCATAACCCATGATGTCCCTGGTCAGGACATCATCACCAAGGACAATGTTTCTGTGCGCGTAAGTGCAGTTGTTTATTTCCGGGTTATCGATGCCGTAAAAGCATCTGTTGAAATAGAAAACTATAAGGCTGCAACTTCCCAATTGGCTCAGACTACACTGCGAAGCGTATGCGGGCAGGAAGACCTGGACCATATCCTCTCAGAACGTGATGCCAAAAATAAGAAAATGCAGGAAATCCTGGACCATGAAACTGAGCCATGGGGTGTTGCAATCAGCAAGGTAGAGTTAAAGGAGATTGATCTGCCCGATAGCATGCAGAGAGCCATGGCTAAACAGGCAGAAGCTGAAAGGGAAAGGCGTGCAACGATAATCAATGCTGACGGTGAACTACAGGCTGCTGCCAAGTTGAGTGAGGCTGCCAGCCTGATAGCAAAAGAGCCTGTCACTCTGCAGCTTCGTTATCTGCAGACTATTAGAGAGATCGGTGTGTCGGAACAGAACAGCACATTGATCCCGGTGCCATTGGAATTGTTCAAACAATTTTTTAATAATCCATCATAACAAAAAACAGGATTTGAAGTGTCATGACGAGAGTAAGAAACAAACAAGTTGGGTTTAAGCTCCTGTGTTTCATTTTAGTTTCCGGACTGCTCTTTTTTTCGCAAATTGCAGGAGCCATGACAGATGAGGACTGTCTTGACTGTCACACTGACCCGGACCTTACCGTTGAAGTTGATGGCAAGACAGTACAGTTGACTGTTGACGGCGAGAAATTTATGGGATCTGTGCATGCAGACAATGGCTGTGTTTCCTGTCATGAAGAGGCTGATGTGGAAGATGCCCCGCATCCATATCCTCTCGCACCTGTCGATTGTGCCAACTGCCATGATGACGTTGCGGAAATTTACGAAAACAGTCTGCACGGCCAGGCGCATGCAAAAAATGACCCGTATGCTCCCCTGTGTATAGATTGTCACGGTAAGCATGATATTCTATCCATCAATGATAAGAACTCTCCAACCTATATCTTGAATATTCCTTTTACCTGTGGTCGCTGTCATCAGGAAGGCAGCCCCATGACCCTGACCCATAATATTCCCAAGAAAAACATCCTGAAGAACTTCTCCATGTCCATCCACGGTGAGGGGCTTTTTCGGAAGGGTCTTACAGTGACTGCTGTGTGTACCAGCTGTCATACTTCCCACAATGTTTTGCCACATACCGATCCCAATTCCACAATCAGCCGTTTGAATGTTGTGAAGACCTGCATGAAATGCCATGCAAATATCGAAGAGGCCCATACCAAGATTGTTAGAGGTGAGTTGTGGGAAAAAGAGCCGCACATGGTTCCGGCATGTGTTGAGTGCCATGGCCCCCACAAGGCTAGAAGGGTCCTTTATGAAGACAGTTTAAACGACCAGTTCTGCCTTAAATGTCATGGCAATCCAGATCTGAAAATTATTCTTGCCAACGGCGACGAGCGGAGCCTGTATATTAATGTTGAGGATTTTGAACATTCAATCCATCAGGAAAAACGTATCGCCTGCGCCAAGTGTCATGTCAATGTCGATCATCAGAAGAATCCCGTCTGTAAAGAATCAGGACCGGTGGACTGTTCCATTTGTCATGCTCAGGTAGTTGATCTCTATGCAAAGAGCACTCACGGCATGCTGGTGGCTAAAAAAGACAGAAATGCTCCAAACTGTACAGAATGTCACGGTAGCCATGGTATAATGTCGAAGTCTAATTTTGAATCTCCGATTTTTGCCCGTAACATTCCGGATCTCTGTGCCCGCTGCCACAGGGAAGGGGAAAAGGCTGCCCTGAGGTATACCGGAACTCAGCATGATATTATTAAGCATTACCAGATGAGTATTCACGGCCGGGGGTTGTCTCAGTCAGGACTAATGGTCTCAGCCACATGCACCAACTGTCATACAGCACACAGCATGTTGCCTGCATCGAATCCTGAATCAAGTGTACACAGAGATAATATCATTACGGCTTGTGCCCAGTGTCACCTGGGAATTGCAGAAAAATTCAGTTCATCGATCCACAGCCCGCAGGTTTCGAAAACAGAGAAGAAACTGCCGGTCTGTAATGACTGCCATACTTCGCATACCATCAGCCGGCATGATACTGCAGGTTTCCGAGGCTTGATCCTTGATGAATGCGGTACATGTCATGATCATGAAACTGAAACCTATTTTGAAACATACCACGGCAAGGCATCCATGCTTTCCGGAGGTGAAAAGACTGCTAAGTGCTCTGACTGTCATGGATCCCATGACATTCTACCGGCTTATTATAGCGAGTCACGGCTTAACCGTCGTCATGTGGTGGAAACCTGTAAGAAATGTCATCCCGGCTCCAACAGGAAATTTACTGGCTATCTGACCCACGCTACTCATCATGACCGGGATAAATATCCTTATCTCTATTACACATTCTGGGGCATGACCGGCCTCCTGGTCGGAACATTTGCCTTCTTTGGTATACATACCCTTTTCTGGGTGCCGCGCTCCTTCAGGGAACGCTTCAAGAAGCGCCGTGAGCATAGCCGCCAGAGTCTTCTGAAGAAAGACGACGATGAGACGTAATGGTGATAAATTAGATTAAAGGCAATTTGACTATAAATTGATATGTCGGCAGAGCCGAAAGTTTTTGAGAAGGAAGATTCATTATGGATAAGCCACAAGTAGAATATGTACAGAGATTTACAATCTTTCCCAGATTTTTACATTTTCTGGTAATTGTCAGTTTTCTGACCCTGGCTGTTACCGGTATGGCACTGAAGTTTGCCTCTGAGCAATGGGCTGAATTTGTTGCTGATTTTTTTGGCAGTTTTGAGGTTTTGGGGGCACTGCACAGGCTAATGGCGATTGTCACTTTCATCTACTTTGCCTTGAACTTTGTTCTCATGTACCAGAACTGGAGAAAGTCAGGGAAATCTCTTCTTAAATTTTGCTTAGATAAGGATAGCATGATCCCCAATTTGAATGATGCCAAAGAATTGATCCAGACTTTCAAGTGGTTTTTCGGACTTGGCCCGCAGCCGCAATACGGGCGCTGGACCTACTGGGAGAAGTTTGACTTTATGGCTGTTTTCTGGGGTGTTGCGGTAATCGGTACAACCGGTCTCTGTCTCTGGTTTCCGGAACAGTTCACCCTTGTCATTCCCGGTTACTGGATTAATATTGCCACAATAATCCACAGTGATGAGGCCCTGCTTGCTTCAGGATTTATTTTTACCATTCATTTTTTCAACACCCATCTGCGGCCTGAAAAATTCCCCATGGATCCGGTAATTTTTACAGGCACCATGCCCTTGGATGAATTGATGCATGAACGGCCCAGGGAATATGCAGAGCTTGTTGCTGCAGGTAAGCTGGATGAAATAAAAGTACCGCCGACACCGCGTTGGTTTTTTGTTGTGTCGCATGTTTTTGGTTTTACTGCTTTAGCCATCGGCTTGGCTCTCGTTGTATCCATTATATACTCCATGGTATTTCTGTATGTAAAATAGGTAATATTGCGCACATAAAAATGGTTGAAGTTTGGAACCCCCTTTGTTAAATAAGGGGGTTCTTTAATGTGTTGACCTTGTTTGCCACGTAGTGGTTTAAAGATCACCTTACAAACAACAAATAGTAATCAGATTTTTTCCAGGAAATTTCCTGGGTTCAGTTCTTAAAAGGAAAATTTATATAATTAAATGTATTAAGATGATAGCGAAGGAGAGTTAAGAGCAATGGCTGAGAACGAAACAAATCAGGAAGAACAAACTGCAGCTGGCGGTG
>CP070776.1:920874-924398 GCA_020346205.1 Deltaproteobacteria bacterium | reverse complement strand
GCGCTGCGACCCTGGCTATCCCCGTGGGGACTTCAGATGCCTCGGTCTGGCAATCTTTTTTCCAAAAACATTTCCTCGAGATGAGCAAGGAGGAATTAGCAAAAGTCATCAGCCGCCTGGAAAAGGAATACTCCAAGAAGTTCAACACTTCTTTCAATATCAAAACAAACCCTGCGCTGCCCGATACCCTCTTCGGCTACGGTCTAGATCTTTCACGCTGCATCGGCTGCCGACGATGTGTTTATGCCTGCGTCCGTGAAAATAACCAGTCTCGGGACCCGCAGATCCATTACATCTCTGTCCTAGAGTTCCAAAAAGGGGAAAAATGGGTAAGCGATCTCGAAGAATCCAACAAATACTACAATCCTGACGAAGTGCCTGAGGAAGGTTATTTCTACATGCCGGTCCAGTGCCAGCAATGTGAAAACCCTCCCTGTGTGAAAGTGTGCCCCACCAAGGCTACCTGGAAAGAACCGGACGGCATAGTGGTGATTGATTACAACTGGTGCATCGGCTGCCGCTATTGCATGGCAGCCTGCCCATATGGCGCCAGGCGCTTTAACTGGGGCGAACCGCAGATCCGCAAGGAAGAGATAAATCCGAACACCCATTATCTGGGCAACAGGCCGCGTATCAAAGGTGTAGTGGAGAAATGCCATTTCTGTATCCAGAGGACCCGCGGCAACCCCGGCAAATATCCTGCCTGCGTTGAGATCTGTCCGGTTGGCGCCAGAAAATTCGGCAACCTGCTGGACCCGAAAAGCGAAATACGCTACCTCATCGAACACAAACGTGTATTCCGGCTCAAGGAAGATTTGAATACAAATCCAAAATTTTATTACTTTTTCGCTACCTGATAAACGGCTGGTGGAGGGCTTTTACATATGTATCCAATCAAGAATTTCTTTATTGTACTCAAGCAGGTTACTGTTGGTAACAAATACTACTATGCCTGGGTTGGTTTTCTGTGCCTGCTGATCTTTATCGGCGTTGCCTCTTACGGAGCCCAGCTCAAGAATGGCCTTATTGTCACTGCCATGCGGGACCAGGTCTCCTGGGGTTTTTATATTTCAAACTTCACCTTTCTGGTCGGCCTGGCAGCAGCTGCCGTCCTGTTGGTGATACCGGCCTATATCTACAATTTCAAACCCATCAAAGAGATTGCCCTTTTTGGTGAACTCCTGGCTGTTGCGGCAATTACCATGTGCATCATGTTCGTAACCATTGACATGGGCAGAATTGACCGCTTATGGCATGTTATCCCCTTTGTCGGATTAATGAACTTTCCCTCTTCCCTGCTGGCCTGGGATATTATCGTGCTGAACGGCTACCTGGCAATCAATCTTTTTATTTCGTTCTATGCACTCTATCAAATGGCCCATAACCGTGAATACAGCCTTAAGATCATTATGCCGCTGATCATCCTTTCCATTCCCTGGGCTGTCAGTATCCATACCGTTACAGCCTTTCTGTTCAACGGCCTGTCTGCCAGGCCTTTCTGGAACGCCTCAATCCTTGCACCACGTTTCCTGGCCTCGGCATTCTGTTCAGGCCCGGCAGTGATGATGATTATTTTCCAGATCGTGCGCAAGGTTTCCAAGGTTGAGATCGACAACAAGGCAATTTTCAAGATTGCCGAACTGGTAGCCTATGCTATGGGCATCAACCTGTTCCTGTTGGCCGCCGAATTCTTCAAGGAGTTCTATTCAGGCTCCATTCACCTGGCACCCATGAAGTATCTCTACTTCGGGCTGCACGGTCATAATGGACTGGTTCCCTGGATGTGGGCGGCAATGATTTTCAATATAACAGCTTTCTTCCTCTTCTTAAGACCTCAGACACGAGAGAATTTACTTACCCTCAATATTGCCTGTGTACTGATAATTATTGGAGTTTACATTGAAAAGGGTATGGGGCTTTCGATCCCCGGCTTTGTACCGGGCACCCTGGGTGAGATTTACGAGTACACACCCACTTTTGTTGAAAAGGCTGTTACAGTGGCTGTCTGGGCCACAGGAGCTTTGATATATACCCTGCTGATGAAGTTTGCAATTCCAATATACACCGGTGAACTGCGTTTCTATTCCAAGGAAGCAGAGCAGTAAACTGACGTTCAAATATTTAAAGAAAAAGGCAGGGTCAAAAATGACCCTGCCTTTTTTTATGGATAGAAATAAAACTGAATTTTTATCAATGTTTGTGAAGTATTCTTATTATTTTACAGTGCAGTTATTATTGTTAATCCAATGTTACATCAAGCCAATCCAGCGCTTCCTTAATTTCCCGAAAAACGGCTGTATCAATGTCAGTGCTGTTAACAAGTGCCTGGTGCGCCCGTGAAGTATTATAGGTTCTTTCTCCCGGCGTTACAAAAGCGCATTTTTCACCATAAAATTTTTTGCTGAACGTATCCTTCTTTAAAGCAATTGTCACCGCCTCTTCTGAAGATATTCTGATGTCATCAATGTATCTGTAATCGACTAATTTCTTCATAGGCGCCTTATATTTACCGTCAGCGGCCAAGCTGTCAAGATGCCCGACTACATCTCCACCAGTAATCACACCGGAGCCTTTTGCCAGTACTAATTGTTGATCCTCAATTATTTCGTATTCTATTGGCATTTTATATCCCCATGCCTCATATAATAAAAAATATTTTTAGTTTCGTCTATTTGTTCAACAAAAAACCCCACTGGAAAAGTCAGTGGGGTTTTTTGTAATAATTATTAATTAAAGTATTTATTACTCCGGTTCATCGTGACACAGGTCACAGTCCATGGCAATGTAGTTACCGGCCTCAGAGGTATGCTCCTCATCATGGCAGCGGAAACAGCCAAAGCCATTTTCATCATAATACTTATGGCCGAGATGGCCTGAATAGGTACCCCAGAATACATTCATATTCGGCCAGACATTATTCAGATAGGATTCAACAAGGTATTCACCCGCTTTCTGGATATCATCTGCATGCTGCTGATACTGTTCTTCTCCACGGAGTTTCTGCAGGCCGATAAGATGTTCGATTACTTTGGTTTCAGCCTCTTCCCTGGAAGGGTACTCCCGTTGCAGGGCAATCAGACTGTCTTCACGAATGCCCTCAATTTCAGGATTGATTTTCTTGCTGAGTAAGCCAAAATCCACCACTTCATCCGGCATGTCATAGATGTGGGTAGGACGGTTATGGCAATCGATACAATCCATGGTCCGCCATTCCAGCTCTTCTCCCTCGGGAATCTCGATATCCTCTTTGATAAATTCCTCTTCAGTACCATCCGGGCGTTTTACCCTTACTTTGGCAACCTGGGTCCTTTTTTTATCTGTTGCCAGATAGCTGACCTCAACGTCTTTACTCACGTGCCAGTGGATTCCTTCAAACTCACCGGTCTGGGGATTATGACCACCAATATGCAGGGCCATTTCATTGATTTCTGGGTTGAGCTGGTCATCATTAGTAAAATGATTAAAAATCTTGATTTTCTTGCCATGGAACTTATCCGGCCAATGGCATTGTTCACAAGTGTCCC
>CP070776.1:911585-920774 GCA_020346205.1 Deltaproteobacteria bacterium | reverse complement strand
GATTTTGGTAGTTTCCAGGGCCTCTTCAAAGGTGAGTTCAGGTAGAATGGTGGGAAGCCTCCTGGCTATCATTGTTTTACCGGAACCGGGCGGTCCTTTCATGAGGATATTGTGCCCCCCGGCAGCCGCAATCTCCATTGCCCTTTTCACATGTTCCTGGCCTTTGACCTCATCAAAATCAACCCTGTAATTGGCATTATCATTAAATACCGAATGCAGGTCCAAGGCAGTAGAGGGCAATTCCATGGTACCAACAAGAAATTCAACAGCCTCATACAGTGTTTTGATCCCGATTATTTGTATACCGGAAACAACTGCTGCTTCTTCAGCATTGGCAACAGGCACCAAAATTCCTTCCAGCCCGCACTTTTGAGCAGCAATGGCCATTGGAAGAATGCCTTTAGCCGGCCTGATGGAACCGTCCAGAGAAAGCTCACCAATAATGCCAAATTTCTCCAGCTTATCACTCTTAATAACTTCTGAGGCGGTTAGAATACCAAGGGCCATGGGAAGATCATAACCAGCCCCTTCCTTTTTTATATCAGCTGGCGCCAGGTTGACGGTAATCCTGCGATTGGGAAATTCATATCCTGAATTTTTTATTGCTGCTTTAACCCTTTCACGGCTTTCACGGACCGCACCCTCTGCAAGACCGACGGTAGAGAAAGCTGGGAGGCCATAAGAAATATCCACTTCCACTGTTACCGGAAGTGCGTCTACACCAACAACTGCAGAGCTCTTGATTTTTGCTAGCAATGAAAAATCCTTTACAGTGACATTGTTATTTAGGGCTTATAACAGGCTTCCATCTCAGGCGAATACTCCCCTTCCGGCTCTCTATATACGTAAAAAGGCGCCAGTATTGTTAATTCCTCACCGCCATTTTTTATAGCCTCGACAAGGAGCAGAGTTGCCGAACTCCCGGGATAGCTGTATACCGTCTGCATTCTTTTGGGTTCCAGGCCCTGCTTTTTCAATTCATAAAGAACCGTTGCCCCTCTAACTGCCGGGTAGATAAAGGCTGCCCTTCCCTTGTTTTTAAGGGCCCAGGCAGCAGCCTTGACCACACTGGCAACATCCGACGTGGCCTCGTGCCGGGCCACCAGTTGCTCAGGTTCGATGTTTCTCCTGCCGGTGCCCATTTTTCTGTAAGGTGGATTGCTGATAACCCAGTCAAACTGCCCTGCTTTAAAATATTTTTCAATGTGGCGCAGATCACCCTGCACTATTTTAATTCTCTCATGCCAATTATTTTGTGCTACATTCTCACGGGCAAGTTTTACAAGGTCAGGCTGGATATCAAGACCGGTGAGCTGACTGGAAGGCCACCTGTATGCCAGAATAAGCGAAACAATCCCGCTACCGCATCCCAGGTCAAGGATATTTTCTGCTGGCCGAATCGATATAAAATTTCCCAGCAGCACAGCGTCTAAAGAAAAACGGTAACCGCTGCTGTGCTGCAAACAGCGGATACGTCCGTCGAACAGGGAGTCATCTGTATACTCAACATGTCTTGACATCACCTGATACCGTGTCATCCCTTAAAACTGCTTTTCTCTTCAGCTCAACAACTTCGGGTTACTTGATACTGATTTCATCATCCGGATTCAGTTTATTCAAAAGCAGACCGGTGAGGATTTTCGGATAGAAATACGTGGATTTATGAGGCATGATCAGATTTTCATCAGCTACTCTTTTCACTTGCAGCACCTTGGTATTATTCATGAGAAAAAGAAGGGGCAGAGCATTTTCATTCTCTATACTCTCCTTGACTGCCACATCAAGGGCCTCGTCCGGGTCGGCATAATAACGAACCAGATTTTCGTTTTCACGTCTTTCATAGTCAATGCCTAGAATACCCTCGACAACCAGGTCTGACAAAACGACCACATCGAGATCACGCAGCGCAGAAGGTCTTTCGGTTAAGGTTTTGTTCAATTGGGCTTCTTCCTTCAATGTCAGAAGAAAACACCGGTCTTCGGCAGCATGATAAAGTCCGAACATTGTCTGGTCCTTTTTACCCTCGGCCAGTTTTTCGTCCATCCTTGACAGAACTTCGGCCATCAGGATTTCCCGTGAGCCGCCTTTAACTTCCTCCAGTTCAAAGGACATTGCCATCATCTTTACCAGTTCATCCATGGTGGGCAGACCGGGCAATACATCATCCGGGAGTGTTACCAGCCTGTGAGTGGGCAGCACAGTAAGCCCGGGATCTTCCATGGGGCACAGATACATCATGGTAAAATTATAGGGGCTTTCAGGAGGAAGTTCACCCTGCTTTTCATTCAGACTGTTCCGGTATCGCAATGATGTTGAATAACGGTGATGACCATCGGCAATATAGACAGACTTGTCATGAAAAAGCCCCTGCACCTTGGCAAGAATTTCTTCATCTGCGATGGGCCAGATAGAATGTATTCCGCCATCTGCATCTTTCACCTCGTAAAGTGGTTTCTCCGGGAGACCCTGTTCCAGTGTGGCAATAATATTTGCCCCGTCTTCGGCATAAAGAGAGAATATCTGGCTGAACTGCGCCTGGCAGGTGTCCATTAGGCGCAAACGGTCTGCGGTGACAGTGGCAAAAGTCTCTTCATGGGGCTTGACTATACCTTCTGAGAATTCAGCAAGACCTACAAGGGCAACCAATCCTTTCCTGGTAAGAAGAATGCCGGACGGCAGAGTGTAATCAATATTATAAAGATATATTGCCGGTACGTCATCTTGGATCAGTACATTTTCTTCCTGCCATTTCGTGAAATAATTTTTTGCAGAATTGTACCGTTCCTCAGATTCATCCCCCTTACCTGGAGACTTACTGATATCCAGAAATATCATATTATATGGATTCCTGGCCTGAAATGCTGCTTGGTTTTTTTCATCAATTATGTCATAGGGAGGCGTTACAACATCCTCCAGACGCTCCAGCTTCCGGGGGTTAAAACGCAGTGCCCTAAATGGTGCCACTATGGCCATAGTGAAACACTCCTTTATTTATTATCCAATGCACGGAGGATTCGCAGAAAAAACTATCTGAAAAACTCTTTCTTGCTCTCCCGGGCAAGGTTGATTACTTTTGATATATATTTAAAAAAACTCGGTTCTGCACCCTATTAAAAAAGCAATTTCTTTTCAACAATACTTTTGGACTTTAACCATATTTTTAATTACAAAACTGCGAGGTACACCTGACATGTTTCACATCTTTATAAAAAGTCATTTTTCAGCCGGACACCATTTACGAGATTATCCTGGGAACTGCGAAAGGCCCCATGGCCACAATTGGAAAGTCGAAGTTACCGTCAAGGCAACTGAACTGGACAACCTCGGCATGGGAATTGATTTCAGGGCAATAAAAGATGCCGTAAAAAAGGTACTTGATACTCTCGATCATCACGATCTTAACGAGCATCCCGACTTTCAGACCATCAATCCGTCCTCAGAAAATATCGCTGTTTACATCTTCAACAATCTGCAAAAAGATCTTTCTGCAGACCGCTATGGTGTGCACAGTGTCACAGTATGTGAAACAGACAATTCCGGTGTAACATATTTTGGACAATGAAGCGCTGATAGAAATTTGTGAGCTTTTTTATAGTATCCAGGGAGAATCCTCCTATGCAGGGTATCCCTGTTTTTTTATCCGTTTTGCCAACTGCAATCTGCGCTGTGCATATTGTGATACCCGCTATGCCTATGAAGGTGAGCATATTACCTACTCCACCAGCCAGATACTTGCTGAATTGGAAAAATACCCCGGGATCCTGGTAGAGATCACTGGCGGTGAGCCCCTGATCCAGAAAGGTGTTTATCCCCTATTTGAACAACTGTTGACTGCAGGCAGAACAGTTCTGCTTGAAACAAACGGCAGTATCAGCCTGGAAAGTGTTCCAGAAGACATAGTTAAGATCATGGACATGAAATGTCCTGGAAGCAAAATGCATGACAAAATGGATTTCAACAACTTTGATTTTATGCAGCCAAAGGATGAAATCAAGTTTGTTATCGCCTCCAGGGAAGATTACAATTGGGCTTCACAGCTTGTCAGTTCATACGATTTGCACAACAGGACAACGGTTACATTCTCACCGATTGTGACCAGGATTGCACCAGTCACGCTTGCTGAATGGATACTTAATGATCGTTTACCGGTAAGGCTCAGGCTCCAGTTACACACCATCCTCTGGCCGGATAAGAAAAAAGGCTATTAACTCTGTCTCTACAACAGGTCTCCAAAATAATTGAAGGTGGAGAGTTTTTTTCTTGCACCTTTACCGGCCAGTTCCCTGCCAATTTCATCAATTTCCCTTCTTTCAATCTTACGGTGGCATAGGTCAATAACACCATATTGCACACCCAATACTTTGAGTTCAGCTAACCTTGGTAACAATGAAAAGGAATTCTCAGCCAGGGCCACAGTGGAATTATATGCTTTGCGCAAGATAAAGGATTCGCCCCTGGGACTGACAAAGGTTTTATCATACTGAAAATGTGATGCCATGGGCCTAGCTGTAAAAAGAGGCGGCCTGCCATAAAGAGTCATACCCAGGCCAATCCCTGCTTTTGCTGCTGCTTTGCTTCCCATGAGATCTGCCAGACTTTTTTTATCAGTCTCAATGGCGACCTGGGCTCTTTGTATATTTAAAGTGGAAAGGGCAAACACTCCCATGGAGTTCAGGATGTTTAAGGTGTAATCACCTAAAAGGTTTACCCTGTCTTTCTTGGTGAAAAATAAACGCTGACCGATATGGGCAATCTGCCAGGTCCGGAAGTTATTTTTTAAGAGTTCCCTGATAGACTGCATGAAAAAATCCATTTCATTTTCCATTATGACCGGTGGCAGACTCCAGGCAATCTTGTATCTGAATTTTTTGACAATTTTTTTCAAGCGTTGAGAATCGGCAAATGATTTCCGGTTCAACTCAACAATGAACAGTTCAGGCACTATAGGCAAACGGAGTTTCAAGACCTGCAGATCATCAATTTTAATGTACAGGGGCCATTTAGCCCCACCCCTTCCTCTGCCTCTTTTCCTGGGGGCAATTCCAGCTTTCTTTCTTCTGCCATCCCCTGACACAAGGTTTTTGTTAATTGCAGACACTTTCTGCTTTACCTGCTGCTGCAGCATCTTAGCTTTCTGTTTGAATTTATCAGCTGTAAGGGTCGGCTCTTCTTTTTCTGCCTCCCTTGCTGCACGGCTGTCTACCTTGAAGAGGCTGTCCCCTTTTTTTACTTGTGCCGGAACATGGAGAGTGACACTTTCACCCGGTTTAGCCTGGGATACTTTTTGATCTTTTATTGTTAATTTACGCAGTGTAAAGGCTACTCTTTCACCTGTTTCCTCCTGGTGCAAACGGACACGGTCTCCAATCTGTACAGGATGTTTTACGGCCAATGACACCTTGCCTTTCCCTGTAATTTTACCTGCCCGGCCAAGGTACATCCCGACATTGCCGGAGTGATATGGTGATATTAGATCTTTTGTCTTGGGAGAACTGAAATATCCCTGGCTGGTTTTCCTGCCCATGGCCTGGTTCAAGAGTTCCCGGGCATTTCTAAGGGTCTCTTTGTCTCCGGCTGGTTTGTCAATAACCATCCTGTAAGCCTTGACTACGGATGTTACATAATGGGAACTTCGTAACCGTCCCTCAATCTTAAAGGACGAAACTCCAGCTTTGGAGAGTTTATGAACCATATCTATACCGCTGAGATCGTTCATTGAAAACAGATATCCCGGTTTAAGTCCTTTCTGGCTCCAGTGGTAACGCCTTCTGCAGGGTTGAACACAACGACCGCGAAGTCCGCTTTTACCGCCAAGGTAGCTGCTGAATATACACAGCCCTGAATAGCTGAAACAGAGGGCACCGTGAATAAAAACCTCAAGTTCAACCTTGCTCTTCCTGGCTATGGCTCCAATCTCCTTGACACTGAGTTCACGGGCCAACACCACACGCTCAAAGCCCATGCTCTGGAACTGCTGGACTGTCAGGGAATTGTGGGCACCTAATAGGGTGCTGGCATGAATCCGCAAACGAGGAAAATAGTTTCTGCAGAGGTAATAAATCCCCAAATCCTGGATTATCAGTGCATCTGGTTGCAGCTCCTCCAGCATGGCAAGAGTTTCAACTGCCTGCGGAATTTCATTTTCTTTTAATAAACTGTTTGCTGCCAGATACAACTTGACTTCTTTTTCATGGGCAAATTTTACCATGGCCGCAATTTCTGCCATGGTAAAATCCCGAGACAAAGCCCGGGCATTTAAAGCCGGAGCCCCTATATAAACAGCATCCGCTCCAGCTTCTATTGCCTTTTCAAAAACATTAATAGAGCCTGCAGGTGCAAGTAGTTCCGGTTTTTGCTTTTGCCTGTCTGTCATAATTTCATTTATTGTCGTCTAATACGCCGGATCTTTTTCTCAGATTGTATCACCGGCCGCTGCCAATCCTTGCAGCGGAATACCTGCAGCAGAGCCACACCTGCTGCAAAACCACCAACATGTGCCCACCATGCCACACCACCTCCTGCCATTTGATCTGAATTCAGCGAATAAAGCGATCCTTGCACAAACTGCATGACAAACCAGAAACCTAGAAAAAAGTAAGCCGGCAGTTCGACTATGTATATCAAAATGAAAATAGGCAGCAGGGTCAGAATCTTGGCCTGAGGATACGTAAGAAAATAGGCGCCAAGCACGCCTGATATAGCTCCGCTGGCGCCAATCATCGGTATAGCAGACTGAGGATTTGCTACAGCCTGGGCAGCCACAGATGCAACACCGCACAGTAAAAAGAACAGGAGATAGCGTCCATGCCCCATACAGTCCTCGACATTATCTCCGAAAATCCAGAGCATCCACATATTTGAGATTAGATGAATAAGGTTGGCATGCAGAAACATTGAACTGAAAACCGGCAGAAATCCAGAAGGGTTAAGCCAGCCTTCAGCCTGTTGGGCAAGAAAACGTGACGGGATAAAACCAAAGGCAAAAATCAGCTGATCAACCCTGTGTCCATAGGACATCTGGTAAATAAAAAAAACTATGTTGATGACAATCAATCCAATATTGACGTAAGGAAAATTTCTGGCCTGAATATTATCTTTTAGGGGAAACATCAGGGAGAGATTAGATTATTTTGAAGTTGAAAATTGAGTGAATGTAAACGGGACTTGTAATAAATTCCTGACTATAGGATACATGGAAGAGATGCTTTTCAAAACTGCATAAAACAACAATACGTCTACAGCTCCTCATCAAATTCCAATTCTTCAGGCCATGGCCGTAAAAACTTGATCGTTGGCAATGGAATTACAAAGAAAAAGTTATTACCCTGACCGGTTGCCTCATATCCCACGCTACCGCCGTGCAGCTCAATGACATGCTTGATAAATGAGAGGCCGTGGCCTGTCCCCGGTTTACTATAGCTGTTTATACCACGGAAACCTTCAGAATATAGGCCAGACTCTTCATGGGGAGAAAGGTGATAACCGGTTGTAAAAACATTGAACTTTGCACCCCGTTGATTTGGTCCGAAGTAGTCATCAATTATTTCGCGCCCGTAGGCCACCGCCTTTCTGGAGTTTCCCATTTCGTCAACAATTTCATCAGTATATTTCACAGCATTGGAAAAAAGATTGGCATACACCTGTGCCAGCAACCCCTTATCAACCATAATGGGGATCTCTTCCTCATCCATGCCCTTAGGCCTGTCAATTGATATTTTATTTGTCTTCATACGGCTCTTGTACTGCTCAAGTTGCGGCAGGATTATCTCCTTTTCCACCCGGCAGAGTTTAGGACGCAGCACCAGATGCCCACGTTCAAAATGTTCCTTGCGGAAGAGGCTTTCAAGGAAAAGACTGACATTGGCGTGGTGTTTCATCATCTCCTGCTGGTATCCCAATAGGTCTGCACGCATGTTTGTCATTCTTTCAATCATGGCATTGCAGGCTTCGCTGCTTACCTTAGAAGTTTCTTTATACTCTGTCATTTCCATCTCAAGCTCCTGCAGTTCACCGATTTTCTTCCTGAGCTGGTTAAACAGATGCTTGAAATACATATTGGGGATTATGACATTATGTTCAATATCCATCACCAGGCTGTTGATAAACTTAAGGTGCTTGATATTCTGCTGGGCCAAAAGACGATTGTGCAGCCTGAAACCGATACGGTTGGCATATTTTGTCAAAAAAAACAGATCCGCTTCAGTGAGTTTATCCTGCGGTGAAATCTCAAGCATGCCAAGAATCCGGATATTCCCCTGCCAAAGCTGCTGTTCTGAGTTCACCAACTTGTCATCTTTGGAAGCTTCTTTTGGTGGTTTTCTATAAATAGGCACAACAAAAGATTTTCCGGTCTTATATGCCTCTTCACTAAGGTATATACCGGTAGGTATCGGGCGTGCTTCCCGGATAATACCTTCCTGGCTGTTACATACAAGCTTGAGGTGCTTTTGCTCACTATCCAGAAGATAGAGTGCACTCTCAATCTTCATGGATTCAAGGAGAACAACAACAGATATCCGGTAGAAATCATCCAGGCGGTCATATTCCTGGACCAGGTCAAAAAAGCTCTTCAACAGGTTATTCTGTAAAGCACTGAATGCATAGCGCTTATGATCCTTTAGCTTCTGGCGTACCCGCTCTCTAATATGATGCAGATCTAATCTTTTATCGGAGTGATCTTTTGCCATGAATACCTCAACAGGAGAGCTTAAAGCAGTACATGAAATCCTGAACTGGATACCTTAAACACATTATGCCCGCCAAGTGGAAATGGCTATTACCGGCACAGTTATATTATACAGCAGATCAGCTGCTATAATCCAGTACAACTTCGTCAGTTCCTGCATCCTCATGCAATAATACATGTATATGCTGATCAGTATCGATCTTTACTTTCATACCGGTATAATCAGGTTGAATAGGCAGTTCCCGCCCTCCCCTGTCAACCAGAGTGGCAAGCTGAATACTGCTGGGGCGCCCAAAATCCATTATCGCATCCAGGGCTGCCCGAATAGTCCGACCGGTATAGATTACATCATCAATCAATATCAAGATCTTTCCTTCAACTTCAAAGGAAATATCTGTCTTTTTGACAATGGGGTTCTGGGATACCCTGCTCCAATCATCCCTGTATAATGTAATATCCAGGCTTCCTGAGGGGAGATCTGTCTTTTCACGTTTCTCTATAAT
>CP070776.1:903135-911485 GCA_020346205.1 Deltaproteobacteria bacterium | reverse complement strand
CCACAACAGTATCAGGGTTGAGGTCCATGCCCCGTATAAAAGACACTAGAGTAGTGTCCGGATCTATTTCAATTTTTTCGCCATTACACGTTATTTTCATTACTGCCGTACCTTGTATTTTATAACAACATTCTAATCCTTTTCGAGCAGGATGCGCAATATCTGGTTTGCCTGGTGATGGGCTGCAATTCCTACTCTTGGGGCCATAAGACCACGGCCTGGGCCTGCAGCCGAAGTCCCGTCACCAATAATATAAACATTGTCATTAATTTTCTGAGTCTGGATAGTATTGTTGTTACCGTATCCTGCCAGACCTGACGCTCCTACATAACCAATATCAGGCATATCAGTCAAAACAACCCGCAGGGCTGCAGCCTTCATTTCCGCATTATCAAAGCATTCGGCCAGCACATCAACACTCTTGAAAACCTCAGTGATAGATTCCTCTGTCAGGCGGCCGTCCACCGTTTCAATCACAATGTATGGGTTCATGTCTAAAAGGTTTTCCTTCAAGGCTTTTGTTTTCCGCATGCCTATCTGCGAAATGGAGTATTGCTGACGGTTTAAGTTGCTGGGTTCCACCACGTCAAAATCAGCCAGGATGAGCTTGCCAACTCCAATACGGGCCAAGGCTCCTGCAACAACAGTACCTAGGCCTCCCAACCCCATAATGCCTACTGTTGCTTTCCTCACAACTTCATGAACACCCGGAGTATGGCGGGCCACCAACAGACTTTCCATTTCCTCTTCTGTCGGTGTTTCTCCGCGCTTGACCAGGCAACAGATATCTCCGTCAGCAAGGACAGTCTCCAGAGAAACAGGATAACCGTTGACAATAAAAAGGTCTGCTCCTGGCCTGTAAGTATCAACAAGATCTTTGACCCTGATCCCTTCCTGATAAGGTATTGTCTGTTCGTTAATCTTTAACATTGTGTATTTTCATAGACGATTAGAAAGAATCAGTACATCTAGCAGAAATGTAAAAAATTTGCTTGTCAAAATGGGTGTCAGCATAAAAAGTTGTTCAGCCATAACAAGGGCCAATAAAATAACCCTGCTACAAGCTAAATGCTTGTCGGAGGAGAGTTTTTAACATTATCGACAAAATAAATATTTACGAAAAATGAATCAATCATTGACCAGGTTGGTATGGGGCGCAACAGTTTCATTGTCCTGTACAGTGTAGGATTTGAGGTTGGAAAACGGTCCAATAACTACACTGTCACCTATCTGGCAGTCATGCAGGACCACATCCGGCCCTATGGTACAGTTGCTGCCGATAACCGTGCTCCCGGATATTTGAACATTGGCTTGAATTGAGGAATCTTTTCCTATCTTCACCCCCTGCTCTATGAAAATGGTTTCAGGATCAATGAGGCTTACGCCATCTGCCATCAACTGTTTGTTATATTTCATCTGCAGGTATTTATTTGCCTCTGCCAGTTCGCCTCTTGAATTAATGCCAAGTACCTCTTTTCCTCCTGCTCCGGAAAAAATATTAACATCATGCCCCTCATCAATTGCAATCTTGACTATGTCGGTCAGGTATATTTCCCCCTGCTTGTTGTCAGTGCCAACTTTTTTTAAGGCCTTGAAAAGAAAAGGAACTTCCGCACAGTAAATTCCGGCATTGATCTCCTGTATTTTTCTCTGCTCATAAGTAGCATCTTTCTCTTCAGCTATTTCCAGGAGCTTTCCTCTGTGGTCGCGAACAATGCGGCCATAATTTGTTGGGTCGTCTAGAGTTGCTGTCATGAGTGTCAGGGATGCCCTGTTTTCTGCATGGGCAGCAAGCATCTTCCTGAGAGAATCTGCCTTGATCAAAGGGACATCGCCGCTGAGGATAAGCACCGTGTCACTGCTGCTGAGCTCTTTCTCTGCACAGAGAACGGCATGGCCGGTTCCCAGTTGCTCCTCCTGGATGACACAGGTTGCCTGATATCCTGATACAAGGTCAGCGACTTTTTCCCTCTGGTGTCCAACAACTACATAAGTCTGATTAAGTTTGAGAGCTTTTATCGTATCCAGTACATGAAGGATCATTGGCTTGAACAGTACTTCATGGAGTACTTTTGCTCTGGATGATTTCATCCTGGTGCCAAGGCCTGCGGCAAGAACCAGAGCGCAAATTTTTTTATCAACTGTCATGATTGTTCAAGAGTAATTAGTGAAATGTGACCCAAAAGAGGTTTAATTTTTTATCGACAGGCAGACACAAAAACAACTTAATAGGCATTTGTGAAGATTTTATTAAAGTTTAAAGTTTTCAGTGGAAAATTTCAAGAATTACATGAATTCAAGCAGTTATGGAAAAAACTTGTTCGGACTTTTGGGGCTAATAAGGTATTATTAGGTAAACTCTCTATACTCAAGTTTCTTGCTTAATGGGTAGGAAATCGTCTACCGTATATGAAACTCGAAGGAAGTTTGTCAAAAAAACCAGGAGGTGCGCCATGTTTGAAATTTTCAAGAAGAGTCTGTTTGCTGGATTGGGGCTGGCGGTTGTCACCAAGACAAAACTGGAAAGTGTTCTGGAAAAACTTGTTGAAGAAGGGAAGATGTCGCGGGATGAAGCAGAGAAAATGGGCCAGGAACTTCTTGAGAGCGGCGAGAAACAGTGGACCGACTTTGAAGCAAGACTGCAGGAAACAGTAAAGGGTTTTTTGACAAATATGGATATCTGCAAAGCCACCGATTTGAAAAAGCTTGAGAAAAAGGTGAAAGCTATGGATAAGCGCCTTAAAGCTCAAGAGTTGAAGAGTAAGGAAACAGCATAAGAATTCTGCCATGGATATTCTTGCTCTTTCTAAATTGGGGCGTTTTCGTGATATTGTAGCAGTCCTGTTCAAATATGGCTTTGATGATGTAGCCGAGCGTCTGCAACTGCCTGGAAAAATCCTCATAAGTAAAACCAGGATTGCTCTTCCGGAGATGAGTACCTGGGAACGGCTACGCCGCAGCCTGGAGGAGTTGGGCCCCACATTTGTCAAGTTCGGCCAGATTCTGAGTTTGAGGGGTGACCTGCTGCCCGCCGAACTTATCAAGGAACTAGAAAGGCTGCAGGACAACGTTACATCTGTTCCTTTTGAAGAAATCATGGGGGTGCTGCAAAAGGCCCTTAAAAAACCTTTAGATGAGTTATTCAGTTTAATTGAAGAGGAGCCCCTGGCAGCCGGCTCCCTTGCCCAGGTGCACCGAGCTGTTCTTAAAGAAGAAAATGTGCCGGTGGCCTTAAAAATAAGGCGTCCCGATATAGTACGTACAGTTGAGATTGACCTTCAGATCCTTGAAGGCGCTGCTCCTTATTTGAGTGAGCACCTGGAATTTGCTCGCACCTATGATTTTGTCAACCTGGTCAAAGAATTGAAGCGTGCCTTGCTGCGCGAACTTAATTTTACCCTGGAAGCAAGGAATATGCAGATTATCAGTCAAAATCTGGCTGATGAAAAAGATGTTATTATCCCGGAAGTATATGAGGATTATACCAGGTCATCTGTCTTGACCATGGACCTGATCGAAGGGGTCAAGCTCAAAGATCTGCAATTAGATAATGTTGAAGTGAGAGAGCACTTGGCTAAAACAGGGATCAGGCTGGTTGTTAAGCAGGTTTTAGAAAACGGTTTCTTTCACGCTGATCCCCATCCGGGAAATTTTCTTATTGTAGAAGATCAGGAGGTTTGCCTGCTTGACTGGGGGGTAGTCGGGATCCTTCCGCCTGAAACACGCTTCGAAATGGTAGAATTAATAGCTGCCATTGTTGACATGGAGGCTGAAAAGGTTTTAGACCTTCTTGTCGCTCTCACAGGGGCAAATGTAGCTCAGATCAATGAGCGGTTGCTACTGCGTGATATTTTAGAGATTCTCCACCTCTATCATAGTGTAACCATTGGCAAGCTGGACCTGGGCCAGCTTCTCATGGACCTTAATAACATGCTCCGGACCCATCATATCAAACTGCCCAGTGACCTGGCCTTGATGTTTAAAACCATGGTAACTGCTGAGGGCACAGCCAGGCAACTCTTTCCAGAGCTTGACGTTATCGCAGAAATAGAACCTTTTATCATCCAGCTCGGTATAGAACGCTGGAGTCCTTCCCAGGTCTGGCGTCGTTTTACAAGACAACTCCGTTTCTATCTTAAATTACAGAGCAACCTGCCAGGCGCCATTCAACGTATTCTGCAGAAAGTAGAGCAGGGAGAGTTAAACATACAATTCAAGCATGAAAATCTGGGAGGGTTGCAGAAGAGCCTGGATAACGTCAGCAACCGTCTATCCTTCTCTATTATTTTGGCCTCCCTTATTATCGGCAGTTCAATGATTATCACAACAGGGGTAAAACCGCTTATTTTCGGTTATCCAGCCATTGGCCTCGTGGGGTATCTCATTTCAGCTATTCTCGGCATGGTTGTGGTCATTAATATATTCCGCAGCCGAAAATTTTGATCTTCCTTAATAGCAGCCGCCAATCATTTAATTGTCCAAAGTTCGTTGGTTACGAGTTAGATGGATCGCACCATTGTGACCAGAATTTTTCATAGGTAGCTTCTAGTGTTTTTGTGAACTGTTGCCTGTCCATGAGTTCCGACTCCTGCAGAAAATCACGCAGCCTGGAGCGCATTTCCTGCAGGCGCTTCCGGTCATCTGCCAGAGTCCGGGCTATTGAAACATACTCTTCAACGGATGCTGCAACCAGCTCCTTAAGGCCTATACGCTGCAGAATGTCCGCTCCGACCCTCCCGGAATGTCTGTTACCGCTGATTGTTATCACCGGCACCCCCATCCACAGGGCCTCGCAGGTCGTTGTAGTGCCATTATAAGGAAATGGATCAAGCCCGATATCAATCCTGTTATAAAGTTTCAGGTGATCTTCCTTTTGGGGCAGTGTGCCAAGCAGTTCAATACGGTCATTTACAACTCCCTCTGCAGTGAACATTTTCAAATAGTTTTCCCTAGTTTCAGTATCCTCCAGACCCTTTGCCTTCAAAACAAGGTGTGAGTCTTTTACAGAAGAGAGAATCTTCGCCCAAGTCTTAATAACTTCTGGTTGGCATTTGGTCAGATTATTGAAACTGCCAAAGGTAATATAATCCTGCTTGAGGCAGGGTAACTCTGTAACTTCAGGGGCAGATGCGTCTGGTTGATAGCACAGAAAACCATGATCAAGATGAATCAGCTTCTCAGTGTATGGTTCGTTTTCTTTTCCCGGAGGGTCAGCTATTGCATCAGTCAGGCGATAATCAATAGTATCTAATCCGGTAGTGTTTGGATGCCCAAGCCAGGTAACCTGTATTGGTGCAGGTTTATAAGCAAAAACCAATAATCTGTTGGCAGCCGTATGCCCTGCAAGGTCGACAAGAATATCTATTTTGTCAGTTCTAATAAGTTCTTTAACTTCCTGGTCACTTTTATGGGAAATATCACGCCAGCAGTCCGCACCATTTTGCAGGCGTTCAGTGACAGTGTCAGGCTGCTTCACATTGGCATAACAAAAAACCTTAAATTTTGTCCTGCTATGTGACCGGATAACAGGCTCAATAAAATAGGATACCGAGTGGTCGCAGAAATCAGGTGATACATAGCCGATTCTCAAGCGACTCTTATCTTCGCAGCTGTTTTCATATACTTGTTTTTTTGAGGATATGTTAGATGCATACAATTTCTGCCAGCGTTGTGATTCAGCAAATATCTCCTCCTGGTCGACGTCGGCTAAATAATTTAATGTGAACAAGAGGTTTGAATGGGTTTTGTGATCCTGTTCGCAGGAAAGTGATTTTCGATAGCTGGTAACTGCCTCCCTCGCTTTCCCCATATCATGATAGATTGTACCCATATTTTTATGTGCCGGGGCAAAATTCTCATCAAACTGCAAAGCTTTTCTGCAATTATCCCGAGCCTCCTGCAAAAGGCCTAATTTTTTTTGCGCATTTGCAAGGTTGTTGAAAGATACCGGGCTGTTATTATTTATTTTAATGGATTTTTTATAGCACGTTACAGCTTCTTCAAACTTGCCCAGGTCATCATATATTGTTCCAAGGTTATCTAATGCCAAATAGTAATCTGCGTTTATAGCAAGGGCTTTCTGAAAGCACTCTGCCGCTTCCTTTAGCTGTCCGTAAATATGGTAGGCAATTCCCATATTGAAAAAGGCTAAATAGTAATTTTTATCTAACTGTATTGCTTTTTTGTAATGGATAATTGACTTATCCAACGCACCCAGCTCCTTTAAGGAATTACCCAGATTATTAAAGATAACTGGAGTTTTTATCCCCCAGGACAAAATTTTCTGATAGGCATGAACCGCTTCCTCAAAGGCCCCAAGCTCGTGCTGGGTAGAACCCAAAGCAAAATATGCCTCTGCAAAAAATGGCTGCACAGAAACAGCACGGTTTAGGAAGTCTACTGCAGTTGCTTTTTGGCCCTGCTGTTTCGCAACAAGGCCCTGGACATACAGCGCTTCAGCATTACGGGGATCTATTTTTAATTCAGTTGCACTTTCACTTGCAGCTTCCAGCAGTCTGCCGGAATTGAATAGCTGTAATGAATAAGCCTTTCCAGGGGTAAAAACCTTTTTTTTGAGTTGTTTCTGGCGCTGTTTGAGTAACTTTTTCTTTTTCATAATAAATTCTATTACGGATTCGGATAAGCATAATCCGCTAACTTATATATAAACCAATTCCAGCCAGATACTCCTGAGTAAGAAAACTTTTTTCTGAACTCATATATCAAGCTGTTATTAATTATAATTTGTTCCGGCGGATTGTAAGTTAGGTCCTGGTTATGGGTAATCAGCCAATCAGGCTTTTGGGTTACTATATTGTCCTTATTGATAAAATGTATCTGTCTCTCAGGTGGGGCAAAGCGGGAATAATACTTTAAAAGCATACCGTTACGGAAATCATGGTCACTTCCAATGCGAACAGTCTGACCTGTTGAGTTTTGTAGCATGTATTTCATTGCATTTGTGTAATTCCCCCTTCCATATTTGAGCAAAGGCAGAATTTTGAATGTATGACCAACCATCAGGGTTGTAACAATCAAGACGACTGCATAAGTTCCGGATTTTAATTTTGCTTGATAGATTCGGCCAAATAGATAGCTCAGCAGGAGATAATAAAAGGGGAAACAAATTATAAAGTACCTGAAGTAGAGGTAGGAAGGTTTTGTTACCAGAATCAGGAGAGCAGGTACAATGAAGAGAATTCCTGTGAAAAAGATCCATAAATGATCCCTGCTTTTATAAAGTGAAATAATTGCTGTAACTGATGAAAGAAGTAAAAAAATAAAGCCTGATATTCTTACAATGTTTTGAGCAGGGAGTCCAAGTATGAAACTTCCAATATTGTAAAGTACATCTATTTTATTGTAGACTGGGCCGCCGCCCAAAGTAAGGTGTTGAATGAAGAAGAAATATAAGGCTGCAACAAAAACAAACGGGATGCAATAGATAAGAAGTAAATCAGATATCCTGGACTTCAGGCTTTCCCGTGAGTTGTGAATAAATAAGAGCGATACTGAGTAAATAAAAATGCTTAGGAAGAAGATAATAAATGTCAGGTGTGAAAGCAGTCCCAGGGAAATTAATAACCAGATGCCAATAAGCCGTAATGGCGTTTTTTGCTCCTCATATTTTTGCAGGACAATAAAAGTGGAAATGGCAAAGAAGATTGCCGGGGCATAACCCCTGGCCTCTGAGAAATACAGGATCAACGGGTATGAGGTTCCTGCCAGCAATAATGCAATTACGCTTTCGGTTTTGCCCCAGGTTCTTGCCTGCAAGCTTATAAGATAGATCGTTGCAATTCCGCTTACCATTGCCAATAACCTGTAGAGAAAGAACCGTTCCTGTTCACCAAGAATATAGATGTACAAAGTGTTTAACAGGTGATTGTTATCATGCTTTATTTGCATGATTTCCCAGGTTGAAGAGGTCGCTTCAGCAAGAAGCAATGACCAGATTTCATCAAGCCATAAATCCCCACGGCCTGCAGCAAGGATAAGACATGCTGAAAATATGAACACTGGATAAAAGATGCGGGGCAGCTTTTTATCCAATGTATTTGGAAAATATTTCTTTTTCATTCTATTGATTTAAATCTTAATGGTGAAAGTAATATACAGCCCCCTCTTTTTATTATCCTTTATAGATTCAAGCAAAACTGTCAAACAACAAATTTATTTAATCCGTTTACTTTTGTTTTGGACCCAAAAAAAAATCCCCCATCCATATTTGGATGAGGGATTTTAAAAAAGGATTCGGCGGCGACCTACTCTCCCACACAGTCTCCCATGCAGTACCATCGGCGCTGAGGAGCTTAACTTCCGTGATCGGAACGGGAACGGGTGTGACCTC
>CP070776.1:899164-903035 GCA_020346205.1 Deltaproteobacteria bacterium | reverse complement strand
GTACAGTTCGGGTCCGAGGTGGCCTTGTCAAAGGCATACAGGTTGACTGCTATAAGGTCTATCTGCTGCAATCCGTGGGCAGCCATCTGCTCTTCGTGTGATGCATTTCCCCGAAGATACAGAATGCCGCCATGGACCTTGGGGTGTAAAGTCTTGACGCGGCCGTCGAGCATCTCGGGGAAACCTGTGAATTCCGAGACATCCTTAACTGTAATACCATTTTCCCGCATCTTCTTGGCTGTTCCACCTGTTGAAAGGATCTCAATACCAAGATCCTGGAGTTCTCTGGCAAAATCTTCAATTCCTGATTTATCGGTCAGACTGATCAACGCTCTCTGCATTTTACTCATTGTTTCTCCTCTCTTTTTGAAATGGTATAAATTTTGAAAAATATGAATATGAATATGTATTTTAAAAAATATTAATCCTTGCGGGTAAAACTTCTGATCTGCCTGCGGGCCCTTTTGTCCGGACGTTTCACTGGCCCATACATCCTGCCGGCAGCCTCAAGACGTTTTTGCTCCCTGGTCTCTTCCCTAATCTGGATGCTGGCCTCTGTTTCCTCGTACAACAACTGGGCCTCCTTGGCAGGCCTTCTCTTATCAGATAAGCCCAGAATAATTACAACAAACTCAATCTCGCCGCGCCGTATCCTTAATTCATCGCCAGTTTGAACAATTCTCGCAGGTTTTATTCTGCCACCGTTGAGATGGACCTTTCCCCCTGAAACTGCCTGGGCTGCCATGGAGCGGGTCTTAAAAAACCTTGCCGCCCATAGCCATTTATCGATTCGAACTTTGTCCTCTGCCATGTCAAATATTGCCGGATACGCTGTAAAAAACAAAAATATATATCTACTCCAAAAACTTCAGCACTTGCCATATAAAAATTAAAAAGTTTGTCTGATTAGGTCAGTAGGATTTTTACTAACTTTTTGACATTACTCGATTATAATGGCAAAATGACTGTGGAAGTAAAAAATCTAATCAGACAGGATCAAAATTTTCTCTTTCTCTATCACCTCCATTATAGATAACAAAAGGACTAAACTATGGGCACTGACAATCTCGTTTTTCTTGAAGTCATTGAATGGTTTGACGAAACAGGCAAGGAACTTGTGCACCGTATCCCTGAAAAGGGCTCTGGTGAGATCAAGTTTGGCGCCCAACTCATAGTCCGGGACAGCCAGGCTGCTGTCTTCTTTTACAAGGGACGTGCCTGCGATGCCTTTGGGCCTGGCAGGCATACCCTGACCACTGCGAATATCCCTATCCTCACCAAGATACTCTCGATGCCATGGGCCATGACAAGTCCCTTAAGGGCTGAAGTCTATATCGCCAACATGAAAATATTCCCCAACCTCAAGTGGGGTACCCGTGATCCTGTCGCATTTAAGGATTCGGAACTTGGCCTCATAAGACTCCGGGCCCATGGAGTTTTCAATATCCAGGTTGTCCAGCCAGTACTTTTCATCAATACCCTTGTGGGCACCATGCATAAATTCACCACAGAAGAGATAGAGGAATATCTCAAAAGGGTCATTGTCTCCCGCTTCAATGATTACCTGGGAGAAGAACTTGATTCAATCCTCAACCTTCCAGGCCGCTATGACGAATTATCTGAAGGATTAAGAAAAAAGCTGCAGGAAGATTTCAGCCATTTTGGACTTGGATTGAGCCAGTTGTATATAACATCCATTACTCCCCCTGCAGAAGTACAAAAAACCATTGATGACAAGAGCAGGCTGGGCGTCATAAATGATCTGGACCGCCTGGTTAAATTAAAGGCTGCTGCTGCCATGGAAAAGGCATCCGAATCAACCGGCGAGGCCGGATCCGGACTCGGCATGGGGCTTGGTTTCATGATGCCTGCCATGTTCGCGCAGTCCATGCAGCCTACTGCTGCAGGCAAAGATACTGCCGCAAATGATTGCCCTGACTGCAAGCTTTCCATACCTGCTGATGCCAGGTTCTGCCCCCATTGCGGGCACCAGCAGGTGATTCTGCAGCAATGCCAGAACTGCGGTAAAAACCTGACCCCAAACGCAAAATTCTGCTCCAAATGCGGCAAGCCAGCTGACACTAAACCGGAGCCTATTTTGTGTAAACGCTGCCAGGCTGAAAACATGCCTGGCGCTAAATTCTGCAACCAGTGCGGCGAACAGACTTCAACGAGTGAATAGCAGAACAGCATGACCCTTCGTGTATTACAGGACTGTCCCCAATGCGGAGGTCCTCTTGAGATGGATGAGACTGATAGGCTGCTGAGCTGTAATTTCTGCAATGTTCAGAGTTTTCTCACCAACACCGGACCGTTGCATTTTGTCCTGCCCCGCAGCTTACCGGACCCCTATACGATCTATGCACCATACCTCCGTTTTAAAGGTACTATTTACAGCTGCCTGCATAACAGGATTGAACATCGGCTTGCCGACATATCAACAAAGGGAGTTAAACTTTCATTTCTGCCTGCATCCCTAGGACTTCGCCCCCAGGCCATGAAAATGCGCTTTGCAACCCCTGAATTTCCAGGATCTTTTTTGAAAATATCCATACATACAGATGAAATCCTAAAACGGGCTGCGAAAAATCTCCATATCCGCGATGAAAAAATTCTGCATCAAGCCTTTATCGGAGATGCACTTAATATTATTTACCTGCCTTTATCCATAAGGGATGAAGAAATTTTAGACGGTGTTATTGAAAAAACCCTTACTCAAATTCCAGAAGACTCAACCCCTTTTGCCGAAACTGAAATAGTACGCAATACCTGGAAACCGGTTTTTCTCTCAGCTCTGTGCCCCCAGTGCGGCTGGAATCTTGAAGGAGAACCTGATAGCGTCGTGCTATTGTGTGCCAACTGCAACACTGCCTGGGAGGCAGGGGGCAAAAACTTCTCGCAGGTGAAACTTGATGTTACCCCTACTTCGGCTAAAGATGCACTCTTCATTCCCTTCTGGAATTTTGAGGTAGATGCTGTGGGGATTGATATTCAATCTTATGCCGATTTCCTGAGGATCACAAACCAGCCAATTGTTATAAAGTCAGAATGGGAAAAGCTCCCTCTTAATTTTGTCACTCCTGCATTTAAACTTCGACCCAATGATTTTCTGCGACTTGGAACCCAAATGACCATAAGTCGCAGACACACTTTGAAAACAACTGCTTCAGTTCCCAGAAATGAACTGTATCCAGTAACCCTGCTGCATAACGATGCCAAGCAGAGTCTTAAGGTAATCCTGGCAGACTCTACCGTTTCTAAAAGCAATATTTTTCCCCATCTACCGGATATAGAATTCAAGGTTAAGGACTATTTTCTTCATTACCTGCCTTTTGAAAAAACCACCCATGAGCTACAGCAGAGAAATCTTGGTGTCACAATTAATCAACGGGTCTTAAATTACGGCCGCAATCTTTAATAGATATTTGCCCGCAAAATCAAATAACGGGTTACTTGACAAAGTTAACATTGCCAGTGGAGGACATCTTAACTCGATTTTTGCTTATCAAAAGTTAAGATGTTGGCAAGACATATTGACTTTCAAAAAACATACTTCTAACACATTGTGGCACTTGAGAAGTTTTCCTAATAATTATATAATATTATTACTCGACAACTAACCTTGTCTGCCAAGGTCTTTTAGGGAAACTGTCAATGAAATACAGAACCATACTTTGTGAAGATAATGAACATGTCCGGGAGATCCTTAATTTCCTTCTCGATGAACGGGGGCATGAAATATTTTCATATGAGGATGCAGGAGACTGTCCTTTAAATTCTTCCTCAGAATTTAAATGTTATCATGAAAACCCTTGTTCAGACATAATCATCTCTGATGTATCAATGCCCAAACTTGACGGTTTAAAGTTTG
>CP070776.1:885083-899064 GCA_020346205.1 Deltaproteobacteria bacterium | reverse complement strand
CCTCGAGACGGTAGATATCCCTGCTCAGGCTGCGGGCTAAACGGTCTGCCTTCCATTCCTCCTCGTTGAGGCCCTGGAGGATGTCAAGAACATGCTTGGCTTCTGCACCACTGAAAGAAACCTCGGCAAGATTCTTCAATTCAACCGCTGCGCCCAGGAGTGTGCCGGTGACCTGAAAGACCTGGTCCAGAAAATCAAAAAACTTATCCATGATATCAGGATGCAGCTTGGTCTTGCGCAGCGTCAGAATAACGGCGAAATCCTCGGCCTTGTCTGCTATTTTATCCTGGCTGCTGATGAACCTTTCAAGCTCCACCCGCTCAACCGGCATGAAATAGCGACGGGGGAGATGCTCACGCACATCATGCTTGATAGTGTCCGCCTCGTACTCCAGCCTGGAAATCTTGTCCTGGATCTTGCGGATCTCCTCATAATCCTCATTGACCAGGGCCTCCATGAGCGGCCTGAGCATTTCAACACACTCATGTACCTTCTTAGTATGCTCAACCAAAGGCCCGAAAGGCGATTTACCGAATAAATCCTGAATGATATTCATATATTTACCTCTTTATTCATTAAGAGAAATGACTTTGTCAGCCATTATCTTTATTTATTAAATATTAATCCTTTTTGTTAGATTTTTGTGAGGATTATATAAAAAAAACGTTAACAAAATTATTTTTTCTATTTGAACAATTTATTTCATTCGGTCAACTTTTATCATTATCTACAACAGTAAAATAATTAAGCCATCCGACTTTCTGGGAGACGAATAGTAAATACAGTACCCACTCCAAGGGCACTTTCAACTGCTACTGAACCTTCATGTACCTGGACAATATGTTTGACAATTGCCAGTCCAAGTCCAGTACCACCAAATTTGCGGCTACGTGCTTTATCACTTCGATAAAACCGTTCGAACAGGCGGGGTAAATGTTCTTCAGCAATACCTACACCAAAATCACGTACAGCTATTCTTGTTTCACCATTCTCGCGGCTGGCCATAACATGAACTTTATTATTCTCATCGCTATACTTAATACCATTCACGACCAAATTAACAATTGCCTGCTCAAAAAGTGGAGCATTTACAGAAACATAGAGAGATTCAGGGCAAGTTAGAATAACTTCTATATTTTTATCCTTTGCGCCAATATTGCATACGGTAAGCGCAGACAGGAGGATCTCCCTTAAGTTCTCTACTTGAAAAACCAATTCAACTTTATCTTTTCCTTCCTGCTCCAAATGAGAAAGTATAAGAAGGTCTTCTACTATGCTATTAAGTCTGTTTGCCTGTTTATTTATGATTTCCAGGAATCGCTTTGTATCCTGCTGGTTTTCCAATGCTCCATCCAGTAAAGTTTCAACAAACCCCTTAATTGATGTTATAGGTGTCTTTAGCTCATGTGAAACATTAGCGACGAAATCACGTCTTACATCTTCAAGCTTTTGAAGGCGAGTAATATCATTGAGTACAATGAGAGCACCATAATGTTGTCCGCCAAGACTTCTTAATTTTGTACCATGAGCCTGAAGGTAACGCTTTTTATTCTTTTGATCACTGAATACAAGATCGTCCTCTATTGTCCTGTAACCAGTCATTGTCTTTTTTACAAAATCAAGGATATCACCGGTACCAACAACATTTTCAATTTTTGTCCCTGCAGCTTCTGAGGGCTCTACCATAAATAAATCTGCTGCAGCCTGATTTAAACTTATCACATTTTCTGAAGAGTCTATAGCAATGACTGCCTCTACCATGCTTGAAAAGACTGCATCAAGTTGCTGATGCTGTCTTTCTGCAGTTGTTATGCGTTCATTGAGCTGTTCAGCCATCCTGTTCATAGTATCTACAAGGCTGCCAACTTCAAGCGACATGGAAAGAGTATCCTCACTAATTGTTAGCTGATGGCTGAAATCACCTCTGCCGAAACGTTCGGCTGAACGTTTAATTGCCACCAAAGGTCTGATTAAACGACGTGAAACAGTCAATGTTATTATTGCTGTGACGAGGGCTATAAGCAAACTGCCTAAAGCAATCTTGCCGTGCAGCTTTTTTAATTCTTGCTCAAAAGTGGTAATGGGAATTGATATACGTAAAACACTTTTAACATTAATTTTGTTTTCAGAGGCTTTCTCATGAAATATAAGCGGTTTAGCCACATACATCATATTCTGTTGAAGGGTCTTACTGAATCGAATTGAAGTGCCTACTTTCCCTGCCAAAGCTGCAATTATTTCTTCTCTGGAGCCATGGTTCTCCATTTTTCCTGTTTCCTCCTGGGAATCAGCAACCACCTGGCCAGAATTAAGAATTACCGTAATACGCGTTGAAGCCAGGGAGCCCACTCGGCGACAAAATTCATTCAACTGGGCCAGTTCATTATTTGCTAAATAATTCTTTACCTCACTTTCAATCAGGGAAGCCCTGGCCTCAAGATCAGCAACTGTTTCAGCAAGAAAAAAATTCTGCATCGAGTTCGTGACAAACAAGGTAAGAACAATCAAAGCACTGATTGTTATCAAAAGGTGTGCAGGAAATAATTTCCAGAGGAGCTTTCTCCTGGGCATTGCTAATCCTTCAAGCGGTATCCAACTCCGCGAACTGTTTCAATAAGCTTACCTGACAGCCCTAATTTTCTCCTTAAACCAACAATCATTACATCAACTGAACGGTCAGTGACAGCATACTCCTGGTCATGGACAGCAGCGACAATCTGGTCACGGTTAAACACCCAGCCCGGCTTTCCCATCAATAAACTTAAAATCCTAAATTCTGACGGGGTAAGATTGATAGGATTTCCTGAAATTAAAACTTCATGACGCTTAGCATCTACCTCAATATCATGAACTCTTTGTATACTTTCGGAATCTATAAAATTTGCTTTTGATCGCCGGAGTATAGCTCTCACTCTAGCAATCAGTTCTCTTGGACTGAAAGGTTTTGTCAGGTAATCATCGGCTCCAAGTTCTAGACCAATAACAATATCAGCTTCTTCACTTCTGGCAGTAAGCATAAGTACTGGCACATCTTTTGTTCTAGTATCACCTCTCAATGATTTGCATACATCAAATCCATCTTTACCTGGAAGCATTAAATCAAGAATTATAAGAGTCGGAATATTTTGCCTGACTTCCTGCAGTGCATCTTCGCCTGAAGTTACACCCACTACCTGATAACCTTCCTTTTTAAGGTTAAAGCTGACCAGTTCAAGGATATCCTCTTCATCTTCAACTACAAGTATATGCTTATCAAGCATTTTCAATTTCCTAAAATTCTTTGCCTTTAATTTTTACAAGATACATGGCAGATCCCGGTCGGTGTTTCAACGGCATGGGGAAAATACTTCTGCTTGAACTTCAGGGCCACGGTCACCAGGCTGATCAGCACCGGCACCTCGACCAATGGGCCGATAACCGCAGCAAAAGCCTGGCCCGAGTTGATGCCGAAAACTGCTACAGCCACAGCAATGGCCAGTTCGAAGTTATTTGAGGCTGCAGTAAAGGAAAGCGTTGTAGACTGCTCGTAGGTCGCTCCTGCTTTCAGGGAAAGGTAGAAAGAAACCAGGAACATGATGACAAAATAGATACAGAGCGGCACTGCAATCCTGATCACGTCAAAGGGCAGTTGCACTATTATCTCACCTTTGAGAGAGAACATGACCAGGATGGTGAAAAGTAGTGCTATCAGGGTCATAGGGCTAATTTTTGGAATAAATTTCTCTTCATACCATGACCTTCCCATGACCTTAATGCCGACCAGGCGGGAAAACATGCCTGCCAGAAAGGGAATGCCGAGATAGATGAAGACGCTCTTGGCAATTTCACCCATGGTGATAGCAACCACTAAGCCTTTCATGCCGAGCCAGCCCGGAATGACGGTAATAAAAATATAGGCGTAGACTGAAAAAAACAGAACCTGGAAGATTGAGTTAAAAGCCACCAGACCGGCGCAGTACTCGGTGTCGCCCTTGGCCAGGTCATTCCAGACAATAACCATTGCTATACATCGGGCCAGGCCGATGAGGATGAGGCCCACCATGTATTCCTGGTGCCCGGAAAGAAAGGTTATGGCCAGCAAGAACATTAGGATAGGTCCTATAATCCAGTTCTGTACCAGAGACAATGCCAATACCTTTGTGTTCCTGAACACCTGGTGCAGCTGCTCGTACTTCACCTTGGCAAGAGGCGGATACATCATCAGGATCAACCCTATGGCAATGGGGATATTGGTGGTTCCCACCTGAAATGTATTAATAACATCCTTGATACCTGGAAAGAGATACCCCCACCCTACACCTACGAACATTGCCAGAAATATCCACAGGGTCAGAAACCGGTCCAGAAAGGATAATTCCTTAATCTGTTTTTCATCAATGTCAACCGGGGATACTTCCATCTTGACAAATTCTTCTGTAAAGAAAATTTCCATGCGGTTGCGGATGGAATCGCGCACATCCCTGAAACTCTGCAGGTTCTTCTCTGTGGGGTCATTTGTATGGGGAGGATCAGGAAAGCCCATGTGCAGACGCTGCACTCCTCCGAAAAACACGGGGCATTTCTCGTTGGCATCATCACACAGGGTAATGACATAATCAAAGTGCATGTCCTTGTATTTATTCAGGTGATCTGATGTCTCAGAGTTTATATCTACTCCTATCTCATCCAGCACCATTACCGCCAGACGACTTACCTCTTTGGGGTCTGTACCTGCTGAGAATGTTTCAATGCGGTCGCCAAAATCGTGCTTTACGATACCGGCTGCCATCTGGCTGCGTGCGGCGTTGGCTGTACACAGGAACAAAACCTTTATTTTCTCTTTTTCTGACATAGACACCTCTAATAAATTATGGGATAGTATTTTTTATAAGTTTACTACAGGATTCTGCCAATGCCAGAAAATATTCATTTCCTAATTGATTTTTAATAAACGTTGGTAATCAATAAAATGAACTGTGACATATTGATCGTAAACGGTGCCATTCTACCCAAGGCCGGGAAGGATTTGGAGTTTTTTGACAAGGGTTTTCTTGCCATAACTGATGGAATAATTGTGGCTTTGGGGCCCATTATCGATCTTCCCGAGACAATGGAGGCCGGCAAAACCATTGATGCTGAAGGACAACTCGTCATGCCCGGCCTGGTGAATACTCACACCCATGCTCCCATGACCCTTTTTAGGGGCATGGCAGATGACCTCCCTCTCATGACCTGGCTCAATGAACATATATTCCCGGCCGAGGCCAAAAGCGTTAATCCTGAAATGGTTTACTGGTGCTCAAAGCTTGCGGCTGCTGAAATGATCCTGTCAGGAACTACGACTGCAGCGGATGGCTATTTTCTGGAAAACTCTGTGGCTGATGCCTTTATAGAAGCCGGCATACGGTCTGTTGTGGCCCAGGGCGTCATCGATTATCCGGCTCCCGGTGTCCCTGATCCCGGTCAAAATGTTGCAACCGCTGCAAAATTTATTGAAAACTGGCAAGGCAGAAATGACTTACTCACACCGGCTATTTTCTGCCATTCGCCATATACCTGCTCCCCAGATACTCTAAAACGCTCCAAAGAGATGGCCTGCCAGAAAAACGTTAAACTTTTTGTGCATCTGGCAGAAACAAGGACTGAGGCAGAACAGATACAGGAGCAGCACGGCGCAACTCCGGTCCGTTACCTGGAAAACCTTGGGCTTCTCGATGAGGACACCATCTGTGTTCATTGTGTCTGGTTGGAGGAGGAAGAAATTGAAATACTGGGTAAAAACGGGTCAAAAGTTTCAACCTGTCCGCAGAGCAACATGAAGCTCGGCGCCGGCATTGCACCTCTTAAAAAAATGCTCGATTCAGGTATTTCAGTGGGATTGGGAACGGATGGTTGTGCCAGCAACAACAAGCTGGATATGTTTTCTGAAATGGATATTTGCGCCAAACTTCACAAGGTGAAAGATCTTGACCCGACTGCACTCCCTGCAAAATCTATCCTGGAAATAGCCACAATTGGCGGAGCAAAGGTTCTTGGCTTAGAAAATGAAACTGGCAGCCTGACCCAAGGGAAACAGGCAGATATAATTCTTATAGATATAAAACAGCCGCACCTGCAGCCATTTTACCATTCTGATCTGCTTGTCTATGGCGCATGTGGTGCAGATGTTGACACTGCTATCATTGCCGGCAAAATAGTTATGCAGGACAGGAAGGTCCTCACCTTTGATGTTGATCAGGCAATGGCCGAGGTTCGTAAACTTGCAAAGAGTTTATAGGGCTATGAAGTAAAGTGCCACCAGAACAAGGATAAGAAAAATACCGGCTTTCACTCCTATGCTTTCATCTTCCGGTTCATGGTGGGCATGTTCATCATGGGCAGACATCTTCGTTCCTCCTCTGATCTATCTCATCTGACTGACATCAGTATTTATACTGGCCCAGACTCTAGCCGATTTAAAAAGTTTTCTCACCTTAAAAAAACAATTTGACCACAAGAAACCCACCTATCAGCAGGATGAAGAATAAAATAGTCAGAAGATTGAAATATCGTTCTATAAAATGCCTGACAGGCGCACCGAACTTGTAAATAAAGGCTGCGACCAGAAAAAACCGGGCCGAGCGTGCCACCAGCGAAACTAAAATAAAGGTGGCAAAATTAATTTTGAACGCTCCTGCAGTGATTGTGAAAAGTTTATAGGGCAGGGGCGTAAAACCTGCTGCCCCGACTGCTAGGGCATCATACTGACGGTAAAGACTCTGCACCACTTCGTACTTGTCATGCAGTCCGTACCACTCAAGGATTTTCACCCCAACTGTATCCATGAAGCCCAGCCCCAACCCGTAGCCGATTGCCCCGCCTATCACTGAACCTGCCGCACAGATAGCTGCGTAGCGGAACGATTTCTGCGGTACAGATATGCAAAGAACCATGAGAAAAACATCTGGGGGAATGGGAAAAAAAGATGACTCGGCAACTGCTATCAAAAACAGGGCCCAGACACCGTACGGTGACTGTACCCAAAGGAGGGATTTATCATAGATCTGTCTGATCCAGCTTATTTTTTGTGGATCTTTTTCGCCTGCTTTAGCTTCTGGTTTATTCATTTTTCCAGCCATGGTCACCGATCAGACTGACAAAACGAACAAATTCAATGGTTGTTTCAGTTATTTTGCCCCCTATTTTTGTGACTTTGCGCAGGTCCTGCACTCCCCTGTCGCCCACCGGAATAACCAGGGTGCCGGGATCAGACAGCTGTTCAAGGAGCGGCTCCGGAACCTTTGGCCCCCCTGCTGTAACAATAATAGCATCATAGGGAGCGTATTCGGGCCAACCATTGGTCCCGTCATCAAGCTTGGTGAGGATATTCAGATAATGTTGAGAGTCAAATACCCTTCTGGCCTCAACAAGGAGGGAATCGATGCGTTCAACAGTATATACCTTTTCACAGATCTGTGAGAGAATTGCTGCCTGGTAGCCTGAACCGGTACCGATCTCAAGGACCGATTCATGCCCTTTCAAATCCATGGCCTGGGTCATAAGGGCAACTATAAAAGGTTGGGAAATGGTCTGCCCGCGTCCTATTGGGAGCGGAAAATCTCCATATGCCTGGTTCTTCATGGCCTCTTCAACAAAAAGATGCCTGGGCACTTTACCCATGGCCTCTAAAGTTTTCGGGTCATGAATACCCCGGGGTATAAGCTGCTCTTCAACCATTCTGGCCCGAGCTTTTGCAAAATCTGAAGAGAGTAAACTCACTTGACTAATTCACCTTCTTCGAATTCCTCCTCGGTTAATAAGCGATAGACACTAGTCTGTACAATATCGCCCCTGAATGTTACCTTGACCGTTTCATATTTCTTTTCACCAAGCTTGTCCCCTATATATGGTGTATTTCTCAGAGCAGTCTTTTGGACATCATAGTAGACCCAGAGTTCGCTACCATCAGCCATTTCATACTGGGCGTCAGGCTGGCCCAGGTAGGTGAGCACCTGTTCCTTGGTAGTTTTTTCGGGGCTTACCAGACACACATCAGAAGCTAGATGCCTGACATTTTTTTTTGCACAGCCGGTCATGCCCATAAAAAGCACTACACAGAGAACAACAGCCATGCCATACCATTTTTTATACATCCATTTTTCTCCGGTGATAAGTTTCTGCCAGATGCTTAGGATAAAAGCGAAGATCTGCCTGGAGCTTTCAAAAAAATCCTACTGAACATCGGATGAATATACTGATCAGCGCCATTTTTTCAATAGATATGTCGCTGTTTTCCCAGGTTACCCTTTAGTGGCCCGCTCAAGGATCTTATAGCTGCGATCCACCATTTTTCGCGGGTCAACCATGAGCCCGGCCTGGATAAGGGCATTATCAAATACCTGCTCAATGACGTTTTTGGCAAATTCTTCATCAGTGCCGCGCAGTACAGACAGCTGCTTGATGAGCGGATGACCGGTGTTTATCTCCAGGTTCTTGTTTCCAAGTTCTTGCAGCGGCTCTCCTTTCTCCAGCCTTGCGGCCTGCATCACCCGCTCCATGGTGCTTGTCATATAACCATCAGGGTTCACTATAATAGCAGGACTGCCCACCAAACGTTTTGAGGCAATTACCTCTTTCACACGCTCGCCCAGTGTTTCCTTGATCCATTTTGTCAGGGATGTGGCCACTTCCGGTTCCAGAGACGTTTCTTTTTCCTTTTCTTCAGCATCCTCGGAGCTTTTTATATCTGAAAGGTCAAGGTCGGCCCGGTCTGCTGAAACCAGCTTTTTACCATCAAACTCTCCAAGATGATTCATGACAAAGTCATCAATAGGCTCCAGGGTATATATGATCTCGATTTCCCTTTTTTTGAACTCCTCTACATAAGGCCCTGACTCTGCTGCAGCACGGGATGGGCCGTTGATATAATATATCTCCTTCTGGCCTTCCGGCATACGTTCCACATATTCAGCCAGGGATATCAATTTGCCTGCTTCTGTTTTTGAGGACTCAAAGCGAAGCAGTTTGGCAATCTCGTCACGATAGGCATAATCAATGGTAACGCCTTCTTTAAGATAAATGCCGAATTCGGCAAAAAAATCACTATACTTTTCAGCATCATCCTTGGCCTGCTCCCCAAGGAATTTCAAAAAGCGCTTGGTTAGAACCTGCTTTAATTTTGCCACCAGAGCCGAATCCTGCAATGCCTGTCGGGATATATTCAAAGGCAGGTCCTCACTGTCAACAACCCCTTTCAGAAAGCGCAGCCATTCAGGCAGAATATTCTCACTATGCTGCTCAATAAGTACCTTCTGGCAATAGAGGTTTACCCCTGATTTCATACGCCCGAAACCAAGACGCTCAATATTTTCTTTGGGAACAAAGAGGAGGGCATTGATGGCCAAAGGAGCATCAGCAGTGAAATGCAGGCGGAACCGGGGGTCATCAAAGGCATTGCCGATAAATTTGTAGAATTCAGTATACTCCTCCTCCTTTATCTCATTTTTATTTCGTGTCCAGAGGGCCTGGACAGTGTTTACGGTCTCACCTTTGACCTTGATGGGGAAAGGCACAAAATTTGAGTACTGCTTGATGATCTGCTTGATCTTTTCTTCCTCAGCAAATTCATGGGCATCATCCTTAAGCTCAACTATTATCTTGGTACCGCGTCTCAGGCCCTCCTCCGGTGTCAGTGTATAGCTGCCACTGCCGTCTGAAGACCATTCATAACCCTCAGCATCAGGCACATAGGAACGCGACAGGACTCTCACCTTTTTACCCGCCATAAAAGCGGAATAAAAACCGACACCAAACTGACCGATGAGGCTGACATCTTTTTTGGCCGCCTCGGCCAGCTCTGAAAGAAAGGTATTTGAACCTGAATGGGCAATGGTGCCGAGATTAGCTTCCAGCTCTTCAAGTGTCATACCGATTCCGGTGTCGGTAATGGTCAGTGTATGGTTCTCATTATCCACATCAATTGAAATTTCCAGCGGTACATGGCTGTCGAACACCTCTTCTTCCGAGAGGCTCTGGTGCCTGAATTTTTCCAGGGCATCAGCAGCGTTGGAAACCAGCTCCCGGACAAAAATATCCCTCTCGGTGTAAAGGGAATGTATGACTATATCGAGTAGTTTCTTGACTTCCGCCTGGAATTCTTTTGTTTCTGCCTTGGTTTTTTCCTTGGCCATTTAGCTGCCTCCTATTATCTTTACTGTTTCGTTTTAAATGTTTATTACGGCAAAGATGATAATCATCATGCTCGCTCTGTCAAGAATTTGTCACACTGAGCCAAGCGGTCTGGATCTGTTTTTTATGAATAATTAAACTGAAGATGAAACTGTTACTTCCATGAGACTTATTGCTTTTGGGGATATCCATATGGATACCCGTAGGGTGGCAGACATACCTGGGATAGAATCTGCCGATTATATTGTTATAACCGGCGATATTACCAACTATGGTTCAAGTCTGGATGCAGAGGCGATACTCAACAGGCTGCTGACCATAAACAGCTCAATCCTGGGTGTGGCCGGCAATCTTGACCAGCCGGATGTTGCCCGTTATTTGGAAGATATTGAGATAAGCCTGCATGGCAGGGGCATAATATTTAACAGCCTGGGCATAATGGGCTTGGGAGGCTCCAACTATACCCCTTTTAATACACCTTATGAGTTCAGTGAGCAGGAGCTTGAAAGTTTTCTCATATCAGGATATGCCCAGATTAAAGATGCGAAAAACTTTATTCTTGTCTCGCATACCCCTCCAATGCAGACGAATACCGACCGCCTTGCAAACGGCAAACATGTGGGCAGTAAGGCTGTAAGAGAATTTATAGAAAAAAAGCAGCCCCTCCTCTGCCTGACCGGTCATATCCATGAATCGGGGGGACAGGATCATATCGGCCGGACGCTAGTGCTTAATCCGGGCATGATCAAAGACGGTGGCTACGTTGAGGTTCGCTTTGAAAACGATGAACTTTCTGCTGAACTTCATCTTTAATAGAACAAGGCAATAACTCATTATGGAAAAAACCATTGATACACTGATCATCGGCGGAGGCCTTTCAGGTCTTACAGTTGCCCATTTTCTTCAGAAGTTCCAGCCCGGGGCAAGGATAAGCATCCTTGAAAAATCTTCTTCTCCCGGAGGGGCCATACGCTCATTTCACCAGGACGGTTATCTTGCAGAATGGGGAGCCCATGGCTTTCTAGATAACGTGGAGGCCAGCAGGGAACTCCTGGTTGATACAGGCCTTGACAAGGAAGCCCAGAAGGCACCCCTGGATGAGTTTGTTCGTTATATCTGCTTAGACGGCAAACTGAACCTGATCCCCCAAAATCCTAAAAAGATCATCAAGTCGAACCTGGTATCTCTGTCAACCAAGTTTAGGGTTTTAGCTGATCTATGGAAAAAGCCGCGGCCTGAAGAGCAGAGCGTAGCTAATTGGGCTGCATACCGTTTTGGTGCCAACCTGCTGCCCTTTGTCGATGCGGTCTTAACCGGTACCTATGCTGGCGATCTAAACCGCTTGAGTATCGATGCAGTCTTTCCAGGCATACGGGGTCTCGAACTGGAAAAAGGCTCAGTGATCAGGGGGCTGCTGCAGAAAAGAAAGGAGGCCAAGAAAAATCAGTCGGCCGGGCCCAAAAAAAGATTACCTGCAATGATTAGTTTTCCCCAGGGCATGGGCAGACTTCCAGAAGTTCTGGCTGCTGACAAGAACCTGCTCTGCTCAACAGAGGTTCAAAGTATTCAAAAAAATGAAGATGGCTGGAAGGTCAGGACCGCTGCTCAAAACTACCAGGCTGCTTCTCTTGTTTTGGCCTTATCGGTTAACCACTCTCTTTCACTGCTGCAAAATGCTTCAGGCCTGACAGGAGAAGATCCGCCCCTGCCGTCCATACCTGAAGCCAGGATCGTCACCATTGCCATGGGCTTTGGAGAAACAGCTGAAATCCCCTTTGGTTTTGGTTACCTGGCCCCTGAGCAGGAGAAAAGATTTGCACTGGGAGCACTTTTTTCAACCCATATGTTCCCAGGCCGAGCCCCGAAAGGACATATGCTTCTTGAAGCTCTTATCGGAGGCAGAAGACATCCAGAGAAACTGGAACTGGACGATGATGTCCTTGTGCGTGAGACATATGCAGACCTCAAAAAGCTCATCCACCTTCCAGACCCTCCGGTTTTCACAAAAGTGCTGCGGCCTGATCATGGTATTCCGCAACTGGAAATTGGTTATCCCAGACTACTTGCCTGGCGGAACAGTCTGGTTGAAAGCAACAAGGGTTTGTATGTCTGTGGTTTTGGCTGGGAAGGCATCGGGATTAATGATATGACCAAATCTGCTAGGCAGGTAGCTGCTGCGATTGCAGCAGGTATTGCAGCCAGAGGAGAAACTGAGGTTAAGGGAGTTTATTTTTAGAAGCGAACAAGCAGGGTTCAGAAGCCAGAAAGTACCAGGATAAACCGCTAAGATTTTTTTCAAGGTTATATGAAAGACTTAAACAGCTCAGGCAATGAACTGTTTACGGGAGGCAAACATTGTTGTTGTTTTCCGGATTCTGGCTTCTGAACCCTGCCTGCCCATATCTGCCGTTTTTTTACTTCTGCAGCTTCTTGGCCAGTAGCTCAACCTGCCCTCGAATACTGCCGTTGCGAGACATTGAAGCACTAATCACCCTAACTGAATGCAGCACCGTTGAATGATCCCTGTTAAATGCCTTGCCAATTTCCATCAATCCCTGTTCAGTATATTTTCTTGCCAGATACATTGAAACCTGACGCGGGAACGTAATTGTTTTCTTGCGAGATTTCGACTGCAGGTCTGAAACACTGATCTTGAACTGCCGAGCGATAAAATCACGGATCAATTCTGCGGACAGGTCCTGACTGTTGCCAATGATCTCTGCCACAACTTCCTTGGCCATGCTTAAGTCAGGACTTCTTTTCAGAAGTGAAGATTTTGCTTTCAGCCCGACAATTGCACTTTCAATTTTACGTATATCCCCTTTAATGCACTGGGCCAGGTACTCCACAATATCTTCTTCAAGCAGCAGCTCACAGTTTGCTGCCTTGCGTTTGATGATGAGCCTGCTTGTATGCAGGTCAGGAGGATTAATCGTTGATATCAGGCCGGCAGACATGCGGGAACGGAAGCCTTCATCAATGCTCGTTAGCTCTCTGGGGGCATTAGAGCCAGTCAGGATAATGCGTTTGCCTGACTTCATCAGTACATCAAGGAGCTCGTTGAGTTCTTCCTGGGTCTTGACCTTACCTGTTAAACTCTGGACATCCTCGATAAGCAATACATCACAGTTATTATGATATTTAGACTTGAACTCGTCCATGCTATTAGACTTGATGCGCGAAACCATTTCTGAGGAAAATTGCTGGGCTGTTAAATAATAGAGTCTGGTCCCCGGAAAATTATTAACTATGGTGTGGGCAACAGCATGGCTGAGATGACTTTTGCCCAGACCGGTGCCGGCATTGATATAGAGTGACGGCCCCAGGGATGTGTCGCCATTGGCGATGGCCTTGCAGGCTGAATGGGCCAGGAGGTTTGACTCCCCAACCATAAATTCTTCAAAAGTATATCTCGGATGCAGATTTCTTATATTGGAATAAGCTTCAGGTATTGCAGGCAGGCGAAGCTGCTCCCGAGTAGAGTTCTCAAGCAGAGGTACTGACTGCTCATTTACGTTAACGGGTTTAACAGCAAAGTGGATCTTCACTGAGGTTTTACCCAACTGCACCAAACTTTCCTGGATAACTTTCTGGTAGTTCTCTTTTACCCAGCTACAAAAAAACTTATCCGGGCATGCAAGTTCTATAAGATTATCATCTGCCCTTATACAGGATAAAGGCTCAATCCATAAATGCTGTACCGCTTCCGGTAGTTTATTTTTTAACAGTTCTTTGACTTCGTTCCAAAGCATTGAGGTAGCTCCATCCAGAATATAAAATACCAATCACAAATTGTGCCTACATTTGTTAGTTCCTAACTGCAGTGTTCCTTTCT
>CP070776.1:881231-884983 GCA_020346205.1 Deltaproteobacteria bacterium | reverse complement strand
ATTCCCAAACCGCCCCAAATATTTATGGTCTCAGCCAGGAAAATAAAACCGGTCAGTATCATGAAAACAGGAGTAAATGCCAAAAAGGGTACTGATAAGGATATCGGGGAAATCTTTATGGCGTAAAGATAGAAAATATAGGCAAGAATATTAATGGGGATCGAAAGAAGGTAAGTCCACCAGAACGTCTGGTCCAAAGGAGGTGTTTTGACGAGAAGACAGCCAACAAGAAAATATGGCAAGGCCCACAGGAGTTCAAGTATGGCTATTTCCGGGGGATCCAGGTCTTCGTAGGTTTTAATTGATACATCCCTGGCAGCTATTGAAATGGCTGCTGTAAGAGATAGAAAAAACCAGATCATAAGCTTATGAAAATCCTCTGTTTCAAGGATGGTTAGGATTGCGGACTTTTAATACTTCTTGTTTAAATAGTCGTTAATTTCCTGCAGAGTCGCAGCAGGATTTTCTGACAGATAGTTGGCTATGGTATTGGCCACGAAAGCAGCAGATATGGATGTGCCGGCGTACAATCCAGGATCTCCTTTGTGCCCGACAGGCAGGTTAGCAAATCCGGGAGCATAAAGCGCGACAAAATTTCCAAAATTGGACTTCTCCCAGGTCTTTCCATGGGGGCCTAGGGCTCCTACCCCTATGACAGAGGGATAGGCAGCAGGATATACAGGTTTCCCAGTTGGTTCATTGCCTGCCGATGCCACAACTATGAGACCCTTGCTATTAGCATATGCAAAGGATTTCTCCATAAAATCACTCCTGGTCTCACTTCCCCAGCTAAGACTCAGAACTTTCGCATTATTTGCCAGGGCAAAATTTATGGAATCCATTATCTTGAAATCAGTTGTATAGCCGTTATCATCAAATGCCCTGATCGGAATAATGGGAATATATGATTCATTATCCGCAACTGACCCGTAGGGTTTAACAATGCCGGAAGCGATAAATGCCATCTGAGTCCCATGGCCCAATGTGTCTGTAATTGGAGTATTGGGATCTATCACATCCAGAGACGAAATCACAAACTTGTTCAGTTCAATATTGTCATCCAGACCACTGTCCAATATGGCAATTGGAACACTGTTATCAGTCGGTGCATAAAATCCGGGATCCAGGTCAGCCTGCGTTGTGCCTATTCCATAATGAACAGGTGCTTGAATTGGGTGAGCATAATTTGGTTGGGATACTTCAAGGTTGAGTTTACTTTTTATCTCTCTGGCAATGGCAAAAACATCTGCATTTTCCGGAAGCAGCACTTTAACCATCCCGGGTAACCCCATACTGTCAACAAGCGTACCATTATAAGACTGAATGAGTTTCTTTAGTTCAGCAAGGTCTGTTCCGGGAGGAATATATAGAAGAATCTCTCCCTTTACATAAAAGAAGCCTTTTTTGTTCTTTGTTATGACCTCTGTCCGTCGGGGCTTCAAAGTTTTCATCAGATTTTTTTTGCCTGATTGAAAAACATGAATCTCGGTAAGTTGTATTGCAGGCTTTGTGTTACCTTGATTCTTGGCCTCCCAAAGCAGCGAATGACTGGCGGGCTTTAAAATGGATTCCAGGGCCTGTTCGATGGGACGGTTTTTGAAATTTGCCTTGATATTAGGATTGATTGCAGGATCAATCTTAACAGTAATGCCCTCTGCCGCAAGTTTAAGGAGAATAGATTGCAGGGGTACATTTTCAGCAGTGATAGAGAGGGTACCCTTTTCAAGATTGACCGAGAATGTGCCTGCAATAATGACAGAAGGCAGATGGCACAGCAGCAAGTACAGCAAGAAAACAGAAAATATTATCGGAAGTTTATTTTTCGGCACTTAAAAACTCCTTTAAAGAAATCTCAGATCATACCGGCAAACAAATTATAAGACATCAGCAGGAAAGAAGGAAGATTAGCAGTTAAAATTATAGATGGATATATTTGAGGCATTACTTCAAAAGATAAAGGGCGGTTAATTTCTTAACCGCCCTTTATGTATCTGGATTCTGAAAAATATTATTTTACAGTTATTGTAACAATGTTGGAAACAACTCTCCGGTTCCTCTGCCTGCCTGCAGATGTTTTGTTACTAGCCACAGGTTTTGATTCGCCGTGGCCAACAGTTGTAATCCTGGAGGCATCAATGTTGAATTTATCGACAAGATATTTTTTAACACTCTTTGCTCTTCTTTTGGAAAGTTGCATGTTGTACTCTTCAGAGCCGATGCTGTCAGTATGGCCTTCAAGTACTGCATTGGTTTTAGCATATGCATTCAAAAAGTTTGCAACCTTTTCAATATCGCTGTGATGTACAGGCCTTATGGTATCCTTATCAAAATCAAATTCAACCAACAGTGTAATTGAGACTTTTCCTGGAATTGGCACTGGGCAGCCAACTCGGTCAACCTTGATACCCGGCGGGGTATTGGGGCACTGATCAATGCTGTCTGTAACACCGTCACCATCACTGTCTAAGTCCATTTTCTTTGCAGCTTTTTCCAGAAAGACAGCAGAGACAAAATCAGCCATTCCATCGGCAACACCTACAGAGGAGCCATCGGAAAGGGATCTGGCATGCAGATTATTCGCTTCGGTGGCAAAACCGCATTTGCCTGCTTCGGCAATCTGCTCCATGGTCGCTTTTCCTTTGGGATCATCGCCAATAAGAACTGTATAGATGCAAACGTTATCACCGTACATCTCTTTCATAGCAGTTGCAGCTGCAACCGGGCTTGCTGCCTCAGTATTGACACCGTCACTGAATATGATGAGTGCAGCATCACCGCTTAAATCATAAAGATCAGCGTTGCCAAAGGTAATTGCATTTGCCAGGGGTGTTACTCCACCTGTGCCACTTGCGGCAAGGACAGCATCGTCAAGGCCGGCCTTGGAGTATTTGCTCATACCATAAACAAGACCCTTTTCAGAATAGATTGGGCCGAAAACACGCATTCCCGCATTTACATCAAAATCATCCGGCAGGGTACTGTTGAGGCATCTTACCAGATCTCTTGAAAGTGCCAGTTTTGAGGGTTCATTTGAAAAGGATTTTCCAAGCTTGTCAGCCATAGAGGAAGATGCGTCCTGAATGATTAAGAAATTATCAACTTTTTTCTGGTAATCACCACTTTTAAGCATTGCATTAATATCCTTGCTAGTACAGGTTATGTCTGCAGTACTCTTTGTTGATAGTCCAGCACAGCCTGTCAGGGCAAAACCAAAGAGCAGCACCAACAGACCTGCTACAAAATGTTTTACTCTCATAATCCCCTCCTTTACATTGAAGTTATAAGATAGATTACCTAAAACGTCTTAAGTCCAAAAAAGGAACACCAAACCACGAAGTTATGTCTAATCAACAAGGTGTTATACAATTACCGTTAGATATCAGGAATGAACTGTCAAGATATCAATAGGCAATGTTAAATAAAAAAATAAATGAATTAATTTCTATTATTTAACCCGAGTCTTTTATTTTGTCACGTATAAAATTGACAGAGAAATCACTCGTTGGAATGTTCATTATTTTGGCTAGTTTCCTGCTTGGGTTTGAAAAGGTTGGCCAACATGGAGAGGATCTTGATTACCCCTTTCCAGATTTTTGGAAGGAGCCAGATTAACAGGAGAATAAATATTACCAAGAAACACACAAAGACAAGGGGATAATGCAGTGCTGTCCAAAGACCTACAATAACAACAACATCTTCCCCAAGAGAAGTAAACCAATTCGTGATCGGTTCAGGTGAAGTGTTAATAAGAA
>CP070776.1:855362-881131 GCA_020346205.1 Deltaproteobacteria bacterium | reverse complement strand
GACTCCTAATGCCTTTGCTACCGGGCGCAATCCTGAGCATGCTGCGGTTGCAGTGACCGAAGGGTTGCTGCAACTTTTGCAGCGGGATGAGCTTGAGGGTGTTATAGGCCATGAACTCGGCCATATAAAGAATCGTGATATTTTAATCAGTTCCATTGCTGCTGTTATGGCTGGTGCAATAAGTTACCTCGCTACAATGGCCCAATGGGCAATGATATTTGGAGGTGGCGGGGGAAATGATGACGAAGGTCCCGGCAATCTATTTGCCATGCTGGTAATGATGATAATTGCTCCTCTGGGAGCGGCAATTATCCAAATGGCAATTTCAAGAAGCAGGGAATACTTAGCTGATGCAACAGGGGCTAAAATTTGCGGCCACCCCATTTCCTTGGCAAATGCTTTGCAGCGCCTGGAAGAATATAATCACAGACTGCCGATGAAGGTTAATCCGGCTACGGCCCAGATGTACATAGTCAACCCCCTTGCAGGTGGTACTATGGCAAGCCTTTTCAGTACACATCCGCCAATTCAGGAACGTATAAAACGTTTGCGGGCCATGATCTAAGACAAATAATTGTTAATTTTCAGACGTTGCTGAAGTATCGCTGGATGATGAAAAATATTCATCATCAATATGATAGAGTGAAACTGATTGCTTGGTGACACCAATCTTGTTCTCACTCAGTAGCTGCAGAAGATGCTTGCCGTCGATAAGTTTAACTGGCATAGCCTCGGTTGATAATGCGGCTTCTTTGCAATCCTTGGTGAATCGCCCCAGAGTGATTAATGTGCCGCGTAGGCAGTTATGGCGCGTTATTGCTTCACGGAGCTGATCTAGTACGGGCCGCCCAGTTGATGTTTGGTAGCGCCTGGCATGTATGACTTCAGCGACTGTGCTGATGCCCGACTGAATAAAAGCCGTCACCTCAACGCCTTTGCTGCCGCTTTCCTTGGTTATTTTTATATCTTCATAACCCATTGATTCGAGCAACTCCAGTACGAGAAACTCAAAATCTCTCTGGTGCATAAAGGCTAGCAGGCTGCTTAACTTTTGCATCTGCTCCTGGTTAAAAGCCTTTATGGCACGGACAACATCGCGTTTCTGATCAAGGTCGGCCTGGGTGAACTGCTCGGCATAATCAAGTCCTTTCTTGGTGATAAGATATGTTACGCCTTCCCTGGAAACATAGCCCCTTTCAACAAGATTATTCAGCCTGCGGCGCAACGTATCCCTAATGGTTGCCTGGGTTCCGAAGTGAGAGTGCTCTCTTAAAAAATCACTCCACTCCGGCAAAAGATCGCGCCTTCTGGCCGTAGTTTTGCCAGAAAGTATTCTCAACAGGTGAGGGATGCCTTCATTGTCATCAATTTCAGCCAGGAGCTTTGGGTCGTTATCAAGAAATGCCTGACCCCTCGTGGTAATTTGGTATACTCCAAAAACATTATCCGTCAACAAACCGCAGTTATTAATAAAAAGGTATGAACCGTATACGTGGCGGGGGTTGACTTCATTGTTGCTTTCCTTCCAGATCCGCTGGGCCAGGACAGCCGATTCGCCGCTTAACCGTTTTTGGATCCAGGATTCAGGGTTGGTCCAGTCCACTGGGTGCCTCGGTGTTCCGGTTTGCTCTTCAATGGTTTTGAGCATTTTTTTGATAGCAGATTGCGAAATACCCTCAAAAATTTTCAGAAGATGTCGTGCTTCAGAATAGAGAGGGAACTGGGGAGTCCGCACTTTTAGAGTTTGTTTACTCATAAACTATCTTCTTAAAAGATTATTACCCCGGTTTCAACGTTTAATAGTGTGTTTCCAGGGCTTTTTATTAAGAAACTGGTTGAGCATTTTTAAATCATTCAATTTATTGGTATATGACAAGTTTTTCACCGGGGTGAATATACTTATTCGGACTTAAGTCATTCCAGGCCATTAGGGCCGGGAGGGTTACATGGAAGCGTTCAGCAATAGTGGATAGGCTGTCACCTCTTTTAACAATGTAAATATGCATTTTGTATTCCTGCCGCCATTTTTTTGAGAGACTGGCAAAGCGCCCATGAAAGTTTTCGCCAGCTCCCTTTGGTACAGCAATGATATGGGTGCCTTTAAGAAGATTATGACCCCTGATCTCGGGATTGAGGTCCCTGATCTTTTTAAAGTATGTGTCTGAGGCCTGAGCAACAAGGTATAAAGGTGTTCTGCTCGGCAGGGTTATTTTAACCCTATCAAAGGTGACTGGTGCATAATAATCCTCTTCATCAAGGTGAAACCCATAACGGTCTGGATTAGAAAAAATAATCTTTGCGGCAATAATTTTAAAAATATAACGCTGGGTCTCAAGGGGCAGATAAAACTCATAGTAATTATCTACCTTCTGGCTTGTTTTTTCATCCTGGAGTCGATCTTCTCCAATATTATATGCGGCTGCAGCCAAAGTCCATGAGGCGAAAAGGTCATGCAGATCTTGCAAATAGGTAACAGCAGCTCTGGTCGAAGCGAATAAGTTGCGCCTTTCATCAATGTAACGGTCAATGGTTAGCCCATAACTGCGCCCGGTGCTCCTAATGAACTGCCAGTAGCCCACCGCGCCTTTTGAGGAGCCTGCATGGGGCAGCAGGGCACTTTCGATAACAGCTATATACTTGAGGTCTTCCGGCATATTATGTTGAGCAAGGGTTCTTTCAATATAAGGAAAATAACGGCTAGCACGCTTCAGCCAAAGTATGACCTGGGGCCTGTTCCAGAGTATGAGAAGCAATTCCTTTTCAAGCCTTTCACGAACATCAGGATTTTCCAGTGGCACGGGCTCGCCACAAAAGCTAAGAGGCCCCTCAACCCTGATTGCTGAAATGAGAGATGGCAGCGATTCAGAATTAAAGTCTTTTGGGGCTTCTGCAAGGGCACTGTTAGTTGAGAAGCTGAGTATAATCAAACAGAGCAGCAATAATCGTTTCATAATGAGGAATTACCTTTTGTGTCCTTAAACTTTATTGAATGCGGAATAAGAGTTTCCATTTTTCACCTCCATCGCTTAGCACTACATCGTCCTGGTTGATGGTATCAAGGCGATAGCCATGAGCAACTTCCCCTTGGCGTAAAATACGGTTGTTTATAACAGCAATACGTTTTTGCGGATTTTTTGACCATGTAATTGCCTGCAGTTTCATATCAGGATCTTTGAGCAAAGGAATCTCAACTTCTTCAATTTTAGTAGTGACTTCAGGGGCCCTGGTAACAGGAACCGCAACTTTCTCGGCAGAAACTTGGTCACTAATTTCAGTGCTTGTAGTTTCAGGCATTTTTATAATCGAGCCTGCAGTCTGTTTATCAGCAGATATAGCTTCTTTTTGCTCAATTGTTACTGATAAAGGTTGAGGTGTTTGCACCTGGGGCAACTCTGGACCCTGATCAGTTGTTTCCCTTATAGCTGTCATATCTAAAATAGGTTTTGCAGGCTCAACTGAAGCATATGGACGTTCAGATATTTCTAGCTCTTTAAGTTTGGCAGCAGCCTTTTCTGATTGCTGCAAGTTCTGCTGGGAGGTTTGTTGAGGTACAGCAGGTGGAGACAGTGTTTTTTCTGAAAATAGCCACCAGCCAGCTAAAATTACAAGCCCACAAACAATACCGCCACCAATGACCATAAATAAAATACCAGCAGGTGATTTTTGCGGACTGGTATCTGCTAATGGAACAAATTTACTATCCAGAGGCTGGGTTTCATCCAGATGCCTGGGTTCATTTTCAAGTTTTTTCAGGGCGCGAAGTATTGAGCTCAACTGCCGTTCTCCGTTCTGGCTGCTTCAAATTTAACAAGTGATGGTTTTATAAAGTCACTGTTTTCATTATACAGGACAATTTTTGTGAGTGGCCCAACCTTTCCGTCTGCATCGAGGCCATTTTTGGTTTGAATTGCTTTTATGAGCTTTTTAGTGTCCATGTCAAACTCGTCAGTTATGGCATCATCTAGGTATGCAAGGTCCTTGAGTAACATTTTAAGATTTTCCACGGAATCAGCATCTGAATTCTCAGTTATGATGCCCTCAAGGCCGATAAAATTTTTCCAGACAATATAAACTTCACCAGACCAGAATCGTTTGAGAATTCTCCTGTCTACCGTAAGAATTCCGCCTTGGTCTCCAGCATCAAGATATGCTTTATCTGCATCTACACCAGCAAGAGTGAGATATTTGGGCCAGGCATGATTTGGAAGATAAAAGGTCAGTATGGCTGGGAGGTTCAGTCCTTGGATAAGCTTCAGGTCTGTATCAGTTGCCATGGGCTGGACCAGGAGGCCATTTCTCCATGCAGCTTTGTGGAAGAAGGCCTGATCGGAGTTAACCATCATAACCTGCTGACCTATTGAGGCAGATTGACTCCAAAGTCCCAGAGTTTGCTGCATTGCAGAGTTACGTGAATGTCTTGAATTGATGCTCTTGAGAAAACTTAAAAACTGCTCAGCAGCAGCATCCAATTCTGCCTGATCATCAATAACATGTGAGTCTGCAAATGATATTTCTTCAGTTTGGCTACTTACTGAAACCTCAGTAAGAGAAGAATTTCCTTCAGGTTTAATAATCGGGCTTTTCTGCAGAGCATCAGCTTCACTGGGAGTATACGCTGTAACTGGTAAGAGTTTATCCAGATTTCGGCCTATAGTCTGTTGTTTCTCTTTAGGGCTCAATTCAATTTCAGATTCTTGTGTTTTGGGAGGTGCAGCAGAACCTGTTGCAGGATTCAATGCTTTAGCGACCGGTTCGTCAACAAGGTTGATCTTTGGGGTATCAGGCAGGGAGTAATTTTTGCCAGGCGAAGGAGTGGTTGAATTGCCGCCAGAATTAAAATAGAAGATAACAGCAGCCAGGGGAACCACTATGGCAGCCAATACAATAAAGGCTGGCACCTGCTGTTTCCGCGGTGAGGTGCTTATTTTTTTGTTGGTGAGTTCACGGACTGCTTCTTTGGCAATTGAGCTGGTTATATTAAAGCTGTTGTGACTGAAAGCATTCAGCAGGGCTCTGTCACAGGCAATATTGATCAGGCGCGGTATGCCGCGTGAGTATTCATATATGGTGCGATAGGATGCTTTATCAAAAGACGGGCCGGCCCTATGGGAAGCAAGTGTAATGCGATGCCTGATATAGTCCCTTGTTTCCTCATACGTTAATGGGGACAACTGGCAGTTAATAGTGATGCGTTGCCCCAGTTGTCGGAGTTGGTGTGAGGACAGCATGTCACCGAGCTCAGGCTGGCCTACTAGAATGATTTGCAGCAGTTTTTCCTGTGTAGTCTCAAGGTTGGAGAGAAGACGCAGCTGTTCAAGAACCTCAAGGGAAAGGTTTTGGGCTTCATCAATAAGAACGAGCACCTTGTGCCCGGCACCTTTTTTTTCGATTAAGAAAGTGTTGAGCCTGTCGATTAAATCCTTGGTGTTGTCAGGCGAAGAATCAATATCAAACTCATCGTTGATAGCCTTAAGAAGCTGTAGAGCATCAAGTTTCGGGTTGAAAATATAGGCAGCCTCAATGGATTTATCGAGGTTTTCTAGAAAAACTCGGCATAAGGTAGTTTTGCCGGTCCCAACCTCACCGGTTATCTCTACAAAACCATCGCCATGAGTAATGGCGTAGGTGAGATGGGCAAGCGCTTCTTCATGGCTTTTGCTTAAAAAAAGATACTCTGGGTTTGGTACCAGCTTGAAGGGCTTTTCTTTAAAACCAAAAAACTTATTATACATATGTGAATAACTAATTTACAAACCTGGAGACAGGTTAACTATTTCTCTTGGTGCCGGAATAAGTAAAAGCCTTGCTGATCATTTTGAAAAAAGATCCCTTGTCTATCCCAATATCTTTACCGCAGCTGCATTGTATCTTCTGATCCCGGGCTGTAAAGTTGTATTTTTTTGTAATTCTTGCCTTGTGGCAACGCAAAACTTCACCTGGGCCAATTTTATCATATTTCCAAAGTTTTTTTTTACAGGCAGCACAACGGATAACTAACACATTATTTCCTGGCAGGATTAGTGATTCCTATAAAATTCTTCTTGTCTGGATTTTTTGGGGTTGTTCATACCTGTTAAGGTATTACCATAATGTATAATGTCGTTTAAAAGCCAGTCAAGGGTACTTACTGCATTCTGTATTTGTTATTTAAAAATCATTTTGTATTATGCCCTATTGTGAAAGAAAAAGAAACCACCGTATTTTTGAAATTCAGCCAGATTAGTTACAGGAGACTGAAATGGGAAGTGGACAGGGGTGGAATATTGGCCAGTTGTTAAGCACCTCAAGCGCTTATTGGCGGTCAAGTACAGTTCATGCTGCGGTAAAGTTAGAGATTTTTACTGCGCTTAATGATGCACAGCTGACTGTAGCTGAAGTAAATGCAAGAATTGGAGCAAATGAGAGGGGTATTGCAATGCTCCTCAATGCCCTTACAGCTATGGGGCTGTTGGAGCATAATGACAGCCGCTATAAAAATACCGATTTCAGCCGTTCATGCCTTGTCAAGGATGAGCCGGGCTATATAGGATATATTATTATGCACCACTTTCATCTGGTAGATGCATGGGCCAAATTGCATGAGGCGGTCACCCTGGGTGAACCTGTTGAAAAACTATCCCATGGTGAGGAAGCGGAACGGGAAAGCTTCCAGATGGGCATGTTTAACCTGGCAATGGCCATTGCGCCGACAATAGCAGCATCTGTAAACCTGGACGGGAAACGCCATCTGCTGGATCTCGGCGGTGGCCCCGGCACCCATGCCATCCATTTCTGCCTGGCAAATCCAATGCTCAGGGCTACAATTTATGACCGTAAGACCACCGAACCCTTTGCGCAGAAAACAACAGAACGTTTTGGAGTTGCGGACCGGATTGATTTTGTAGCCGGTGATTTTAATGCTGATCCCATTGAGGGAACATTTGATGTGGCCTGGCTCTCACAGATACTGCATTCAAATTCCGAGGAGGAGTGCCAGGCACTAATTGAGAAAACAATACAAGCACTGGAGCCTGGAGGCTATATCCTGATCCACGATTTTTTCTTGAATGACTCTTTGGACGGCCCCCTTTTCCCGGCTCTTTTTTCAATGAATATGCTGCTCAATAACCAAGGACGTTCATACTCTGAAAAGGAAGTAAGCGATATGCTGCGCCAGGCTGGAGCCAGTGATATTCACCGTTTGCAATTTCAGGGCCCGAATGATTCAGCCATACTCTGCGGAACTGCCAGAAGAGAATAGCTACAGGTCTCTTTAGCGATTGACGGCGAAGAGAAAAGTGCAGTATGGTGGATTATTTAATAATAAAATCAGTGAAATAACAGCAGAGAAATGAAAAAAATACGCTATATCTCAATACTCCTAAACATCCTACTGGTGGCAATCATGAGTACTTCATCCGTTACGGCAGAAGAACTGGCCGCGCACCTCCATAAAGCAACCCTGGACAATGGCTTGACCGTTATTGTTAAAGAGATGCCGGGCACCAGGGTGGCAACGGTCCAGATCTGGGTAAAAGCCGGGTCTGTGTATGAAAATTCAGAAGAGGCCGGCATCACCCATTTTATTGAACATATGATTTTTAAAGGGACTGAGACAAGGGGGCCGGGCGAGCTTGCCGGAGCCATAGAAGGAGCCGGCGGCCGGGTTAATGCCTATACCTCTTATGAATACACAGTCTATCATGCTACCCTCTCGGCAGTGCACTGGGATATGGCATTTGAGGTGCTGGCAGAAGCAGTAATGCACTCGGTGTTTGACCCTGAAGAACTGGAGCGTGAGATAAAAGTTGTCCTTGAAGAATTTGCCATGCGTTATGACCGGCCTAATATTATGCTGTTCCATGAATTGATGGCAACAGCATACACCAGTCACCCTTATAGGCTGCCTGTTATTGGTAATGAGGAGTCTATTAATAAGTTCAGCCGTGAAAAAATTCTGGAGTATATGCAAAAGCATTACTATCCCCAGAATTTGACAGTGGTAGTAGCCGGCGATGTCAAAGGGAGGGAGGTTGTCGCAAGGGTTAATGATATTATGGGCGGTATGACCAGAGGTGAAACCGAGACGTCTCCACTACCGGTTGAGCCAGTGCAGGAGGAGGCACGATTTTTTACTCTGAAGGCTGATATTATGCAGCCCCAGGTGGCAATTGCTATCCCCATCTCAAAATTTAAAAGTCCTGATACACCTGCTCTTGATGTTCTGGCCCAGATTGTCGGCCATGGAGAAACATCCCGCCTCTACAGGTCGCTACGTGACGAAAAGCAACTTGTTTATGGGGTTAATGCAACGGCTTTCACTCCAACTGATCCAGGCATGTTCGAAATAACAGCTGTTCTTGACGGCAACAATATGCTGCCGGCTTTTGAGGCTGCCCTTGCTGAGCTATTCAAATTGAAATATTTTTCAGTAACAGATGAAGAGCTTAAACGGGCCAAGCGCAGCCTGGAAAGTGATTTTGTTTTTAACCTGGAGCGGGTGGAAGGCCAGGCCCGTGTCCTTGGGTCTTTTGAGATGATGACCGGGGATCCGAGAGAAGATGAGTATCTGGAGAAAATCCGCGCAGTAACCCATGATGATATTAAGAGAGTGGCCCAGAAATATTTCACTGCAGAAACCATTAGTGTTGGCTTTCTGATGCCAACAGGCTCCACTTTTGAGCCGGACAGGGAAGAGGTTGAAGCATCTATTGCCAGGGCTCAGGAAGCTGCAATCCACAGTGACTCAGAGGCGATGCTGCCTAATTCATACTTGAGCAGAGTACACCGTTTCAGGCTTGAAAACGGTATTACCTTGCTGGTGCGGGAGGATGATACTGTACCTACAGTTGGCATCAGGGCGGTTTTTCCTGGAGGGCTTCGGGAGGAGACCCAGGTGACAAACGGTGCCTTTTCCTATATCAGTGATCTTTTGCCCAAGGGGACTAAGAGCATGACAGCCAAAGAACTTGCCGAGGCTGTAGCAGACATGGCAGGCGGCCTCACCGGGTTCAGCGGCAAGAACACTTTTGGCATAAAAGCTGATTTTCTGGCGCGTTTTTTCCCCGAGGGTCTAGCCTTGGTTCGGGATGTCATACGCGAACCTGCATTTGATCCCAAGGAGGCTGAAAAAATCCGTCCGGCACTGCTGGCCCAGCTTAAACAGCAGGAAGACTCTCTAACCTCTCTGGCCTTCCAGGAGTTTAACAGCCTGCTTTTTGGTGGCCACCCCTACGGCCTAAACAGTATAGGTTCTGAAGATGCGATAAAGAGTTTTACTGCTGAGGCCCTAAGGGAGATTTATTTTCAGCATGCCAAACCTGAGAATATGGTCCTGGCAATATCCGGGGATGTCAAGGCCGAGGAGACCAAAGATCTTGTTGTCAGCCTATTTGGAGACTGGCAGATTACAAAAAGTTCTGCCAAGCAGGAGATCGAGGAGGATATTCTGCCTCCAGCAATGCTGACAAAGGAAAGTATTAAGGAGATAAGTCGCGACAAGGAGCAAATTCACCTGGTTATAGGATTCTTGGGTACAACCCTGAAGAATCCCGATCGCTTTGGGCTGGAGGTGCTGGATACTATTCTGTCCGGACAGAGCGGCCGGCTCTTCACTGAACTGCGGGATAAGCAGAGCTTGGCATATAGCCTCTCATCCTTTTCATTTTTCGGCTTGGATACTGGAGCGTTCGGGATTTATATTGGTACAAGTCCAGAGAAAAAGGAGCAGGCAATCAACAGCGTCTGGCATGAACTAAGGACTATCCGCGAAGAAAAAGTGGGAGAAGAAGAGTTAAACAGGGCAAAAAATATCCTTATTAGTCAGTACGAACTTGCTATGCAGACCCACAGTGCTCAGGCGCTTGAACTGGGACTAAACGAAACGTATGACCTGGGGCAGGATTATGGCAACAGATATATTCAAGCAATCCAGGAGATTGATGCTGCAAGGGTGCTTGAAGTGGCAAGGAAGTATATTTTACCGGATGCCTATGTAATGGTGGCTGTTGGTGCCGGTCATGCAGATACGGCTGAAGTGCCAGGTGAAAACAGCATGAATCTGTCTGAGGAGCAAGACAAGTAAAACTGAGAGTTTAAATTTTCTTAAAAAAGGGGAGATGATGAGCAGCATGCAGGAATTTATGATGGCACCTTCCATCCTGTCTGCAGATTTCAGCCGTTTGGGAGAGGAGATCAAGGCAGTTGAAAAGGCTGGCGCAGATGTCATCCATGTAGATGTGATGGATGGCCATTTTGTACCCAATATAACCATCGGTCCCCCGGTGGTTGCTTCTGTGCGCAGGATTACGGATCTACCCCTGGATGTACACCTGATGATTGCGGATGCTGACAGCTATATAGAAGATTTTGCCAAGGCTGGTGCCGACTGGATAACAGTACATGTTGAGGCATGTCCGCATCTCAATCGGACAATCAGCAGGATCAAAGAACTGGGAAAAAAGGCAGGTGCGGTTCTCAATCCGGCAACCCCGCTTGTGAGCCTGGATGAAATCTTAGATGATGTTGATCTTGTCATGCTTATGAGTGTAAATCCAGGCTTCGGTGGCCAGTCTTTTATCAAATCATCCATCAACAAAATAATGACACTCAGGAAAATGATAGAAGAGAGGGGCCTTGAAGTTGGTATAGAGGTTGACGGAGGAGTCAGTCCACAAACCATTGAAGAAGTCTCAGGCGCTGGAGCCAATATATTTGTTGCCGGGTCAGCGGTGTTCGGGCAGCAGGATTACGCAAAAGTTATCCAGGAAATGAAGTCCATCTGTCAAGCAGCACCGCAAACATGGAAATAATTTCCACCCAGTAGGCACAATCAGGAGTAAAGCTATGACATGGAACACAACAGGCCTCGAAGAGCTTCCGGTGTATGAAAAGCTCATGAAGCTGGCCCGCAATCCTTTTGACCTCACTGATCCTGGAGCTATATCCCCTGATAGAATCTCAAAATTTAAAGCCAGTGCCGCAGGCTTTGATCTGCTTTACAGTACTCAGTGCGTAGATGATGCTGTGATCAATGGACTTCAGCAGCTCGCTGACCAATCTGGTGCCGTGGACCAGTTCATGGAAATGAAGCGCGGCGCTGTTATGAACAAGATAGCAGGATATGAGAGTGAAAACCGGCAGGTACTCCATACTGCCTGCAGGGATATTTTCAGTGACTCTCCCTACAGCACAGAGGCAACACAACAGGCAAAGCAACAACTCGAAAAACTGCAGGAATTTTTTAACGAGCTGAATAAGGGTGAGGTTACCAATGACCAGGGAGAAGCTTTTACTGATTATGTTAATATTGGCATCGGTGGCTCAGACCTTGGGCCACGCGCTATCTATCTTGCCCTCTCAGTTTACGCTCATGAAAACAGGAAGGTCCATTTCATCTCCAATGTAGACCCTGACGACACAGCTGCGGTTTTAAAAAACCTGGATCTTTCCAGGACTTTGGTAGGTGTTGTGTCAAAAAGCGGCTCAACCCTGGAAACGCTTACCAATGAAGCTATGGTCCGGGCTGCCTATAACAAGGCTGGTTTGGATCCCAGGAGTCATTTTATTGCCATTACCGGCCAGGGAAGCCCCATGGACAACCCGGATAAATACCTGCGTTCTTTTCATATGTATGACTATATCGGCGGCCGCTACAGTGCAACATCAATGGTAGGGGCGGTGATGCTCGGCTTTGGATTGGGCTATGAAGCCTTTATTGAAATACTGAGAGGCGCCAATGATATGGACCGGGCTGCAGAGGAAAGGGATATTAGAAAAAATCCACCCCTGCTCCTGGCATTGCTGGGGATGTGGAACCATAATTTTCTTGGATATGAAACTGTTGCTGTACTGCCATACAGCCAAGCTTTGCTGCGCTTTCCAGCACATCTCCAACAGTGTGATATGGAAAGTAACGGCAAGTCCGTGACCAGGGATGGTGAAAAGGTCCAATTCTCCACAGGCCCCATCGTCTGGGGAGAACCGGGAACCAACGGTCAGCATGCATTTTACCAACTGCTGCATCAGGGTACCACCATTGTGCCGGCAGAATTTATTGGCTTCAGGCAAAGCCAGCATGAAATGGATCAGGAGATCAAGGGCAGCACATCACAGCAAAAGCTGGTTGCTAATATGCTGGCGCAAGCTCTCGCACTTGCCGCTGGGCAGAAGGATGAGAACCCAAATCGTTTTTTTACAGGAAACAGGCCAAGCTCTATACTATTGGCTGAGAAATTGACACCTTACTCTATGGGAGCTTTGCTGGCACTGTATGAGGCAAAGATAGTCATGCAGGGTTTTATATGGAATATAAACTCTTTTGACCAGGAGGGGGTGCAGCTTGGAAAGGTTCTTGCCAACCGGTTTCTTGAGCATATTATGACTGTGAGCAAGGGAAAAGAAAAAGACAGGGAAGAGCACCCGGAAAGTTGGGCCATGCTTGAGGCAGCTGGGATTTTATAACATGACTGATTTTTTTTATATTTGCTAATGACCGCAATAGGCTTCTTCTATAAAACGTAACAAGAATGGAGGTTTGATTTTATGGGGAAAGGAGACAAGAAGACCAAGAAGGGAAAAATTTTTCGCGGATCACACGGAAAGACAAGGCCAAAGAAAAAAGATAAAGAAAAAAAGAAATAACTCTGTAGTTAATTTTTTTTGCCCGCAATGTCCATAGGAGCACCAGATTTATGAAGAACAAGAGGAACCTGCTGTTATTCGTTTTGTGTATTTTTTTACTGCTTGTTGAGATCAGCATGGCCGCTGAGGAAGATAAATCCAAAGCCAAAGATGATGCTAAGCCGAAGGGGCGTCCCCCTTCTCTTGTGGAAGTGGTTCAGATTGTTAGTGGCGAAGCAGAGCCCATGGTGGAATTTGTGGGAACAGTTTATTACGCACGTAAATCGGATGTTGCCGCTGAGGTTGAAGGTGTTGTTGAGCAGGTTTTCTTTGAGGAGGGCTACAGGGTTAAAAGTGATGATCCTCTGGTAAGCCTTGGGACTGATATCCTAGATACAGCTATCAGCGCTACCCGGGCAGACTATAAACTTGTTTTGGTCGAACTGGAGCAGGCTAAGAAAGAGCTTAATAGAAGGGAGCCGCTTTATAAGGAAGGTTCTGTTTCAGAATCAGCCTATGATGAATATTTTTTTAAAAGTAAAAAGCTGGAGAACAGGTCTCTTTCTTTAAAAGCATCCCTTGACAGGCTTCTGCTGGAAAAGGAAAAAAAGAAGATACGTGCCCCCTTTGACGGCATTGTCGTGCAAAAGAATGCAGACAGGGGTGAATGGGTTAAAGATGGCGGCATGGTTGCAGTAATAGCTGATGACAGTGAAGTTGATGTCATAGTTGATGTGCCGTCAGAGATGCTGCAGTACCTGACTTCCGGCCGTGAAATTGCAATTAGAGCCGGAGATCTGCAGCTTAAGGGCAAGTTTTTATCTTTTGTGCCAAAGGGTGATGTTGCTACCCGGACCTTCAGTGTGAAAATCCGCTTAAAAAATCCTGATGGCCTGGTTGAGGGCATGGAGGCCCGCGCCCAGCTGCCAACCGCCAGCCGCCAGGAAAGCCTGCTTGTGCCAAGAGATGCGCTGGTGGTTAAATTTGGCAAGAATGTGGTTTTCGTGGTCGAGGATAGCAAGGCAAAAATGGTGCCCGTAGTGGTGCAGGGATACAGCGGCCTTTTAGTTGGAATTGCCGGCCCGGACCTTGCAGCCGGACAGCAGGTGGTTGTAAAGGGCAACGAAAGACTTTTTGGCGGCGAGCAGCTGAATATCAGGCAATAGAAGCAATTCTTAATTCTTAATTCGTAAATCTTAATTTTAAAAATGGATATAGTTAGTTTTTCAATAAAAAAACCGGTCACGGTGATTGTTGGTATCATCCTGGTCGTGATGTTCGGGATAATAAGTCTCTTTAAACTGCCCTATCAGCTGAGTCCTTCGGTGGAAGAGCCCGTTATAACCGTCAGCACTACCTGGCGAGGTGCTACACCCTATGAAATAGAACGGGAAATTATTGAAGAACAGGAAAAGGTTTTAAAAGGCATCCCCGGGCTGGTCGAAATGGAGAGCAGTTCACAGAACGGCCGTGGCGAGGTAACTCTGCGTTTTACCCTGGCTACCGACCTGGACGAGGCCCTGCTCAGGGTATCCAACAAGATGAACGAGGTGCCCTCCTACCCTATTGATGTTGACCGGCCGGTTATAAGTGCCACGGGTGCCGCCACCTCGCCGGTGATCTGGATCATATTGAAAACCATGCCCGGCAACGAGCGGCCGGTGGAAACATACCGAACATTTTTTGAAAACGAGATACGTCAGCATCTTGAGAGGGTTGAAGGTGTGGCAGACCTGTTCGTGCCGGGCGGCATTCTAGAGGAGATGCATGTCATTATCCAGCCGGAACAGCTTGCCGCTTACAGCCTGACAATCAACGACGTGATTGCTGCCCTGCAGACTGAAAATGTCAATGTATCAGCCGGCAGTCTGGGTGTGGGCCGTCGTGACTACAGGATTCGCACAATTGGTGAGTTCTCGTCGGCCGATGATATTGGCAGGGTGGTACTGAAGTCCACCGGGCAGCAGCGTATCCTGCTATCGGATGTGGCAACAGTTGAACAAGGTTTTGCCAAACGATCCGGTATTGTTATCCATAATGGCAAGGGCGGCATTGCCTGCGGTATCAAGCCCGAACCAGGTGTGAATGTCCTTGAGATGACTGACAGGGTCCAGGAGCGTGTTAACTGGTTAAACACAGAAAAGCTGGAGCCTGAGAATATAAAATTCCAATGGGTATATGATCAGCGGCGGTATATAAGGGGCGCCATAGATCTTATCAAGATGAATATTATGTACGGCGGCTTGCTGGCCATCGGTGTGCTGCTTCTCTTTCTGCGTTCCATTCGTTCAACCCTGGTTGTTGCCCTGGCCATCCCAACCAGCATCATCGGAACATTTATATTCATGGCAGTCATGGGACGCAACCTAAACGTGGTAAGCCTTGCCGGTATAGCATTTGCCGTTGGCATGCTGGTGGATAACGCCATTGTTGTCATTGAGAATATTGATCGGCATCGACAGATGGGCAAACAGCCGTTCCAGGCAGCTTATGAAGGAACCCGCGAGGTATGGGGAGCCATTATTGCCTCAACGTTAACCACAGTAGCTGTTTTTCTGCCGGTGGTATTTATTCAGGAAGAGGCCGGGCAGCTTTTTAGGGATATTGCCATAGCAGTTGTTGCGGCCGTGAGTTTAAGCCTGGTGGTTTCCATGACTGTGATCCCGATGTTTTCCTTCAAGCTCTTTTCAGCCATTAAGGCTGACAAGAAAAAAGCAGGCATCATAGGTAATATGGGCAGTAAGCTGGCAGGGGGCATTATGTTTTTAGTTAGCTTTGCGACCAGGAACTGGGTAACCAGGATAGCAACGGTTTGTCTGCTGATTTTTCTGGCCGTCGGTTCTTCTCTACTGTTAATGCCCAAGACAGACTATCTGCCGCTTGGCAACCGGAACTTTGTCTTAAGCTTTCTTATTCCGCCACCGGGCCAGTCCCTAGAAGAAAGGATTGAAATTGGAGAACATCTTTTTCGGATGGCTGACCCCCATATGCAAAAAGAGCACGAAGGGTTTCCGGGCATCCTCAACATGTTCTATGTGGGCCGCGAGTCATTCATGATCTTCGGTGCCATGGCTACTGACTGGGACAGGGGGGGAGATTTGACGCCACTTTTCCAGCGCTGGATTTTCACCATCCCGGATATGTTCGGCGTTGCCAAGCAGGTGGGCATCTTCCAGACCCGTATTGGGGGTGGGCGAACCATTGATGTTGATATCAGTGGTGATGACCTTGAGGGGCTCTTTAAGGCAGCCGGCGTCATGTTTGGCAAATCCCGGCAAGAACTTAAAGGGTTCGGTGTGCGGCCGGTGCCCTCGGTTGAGATAACCTTTCCTGAAGTGAGGTTGGAGCCCAAACGCGACAGGCTGAAAGCGAACAACATGACGGCCAGGGACCTTGGAGTTGCTCTGGACGTTTTAATGGATGGCCGCAAGGTGGGAGAATATAAAGAAGAAGGCAAAAAAACAGTTGATATGGTTTTAAAAACTGCCGAGGAATCCATTCGAACCCCGGAAGAGTTGTATAATTCACTGATGGTAACTCCCGGAGGTAAGGTTGTACCTGTTTCCAGTTTGGCAGAACTTGTCCGTACAACCGGTATGACCCAAATACGCCACCTGGAAAGAAACCGGACCGTTACCCTACAAGTGACCCCACCAAAAGAGCTGCCTCTGCAGGAGGCCATGGAAAACATTGAAAAGAAAATCATAAGTCCTGTTCGTGCCATGGGGCTTTTGAAAGGTATTGATGTCAAAATGAGCGGTGCGGCAGAAAAACTGGTGCAGACCCGGGAAGCATTGAAGTGGAATTTTCTGCTGGCCGCTGTTATTTCCTACCTGCTCATGGCTTCACTCTTCGGCAACTTCATATACCCCCTGATCATTATGCTCACCGTGCCATTGGCCGGTGCAGGAGGTTTCATGGGCTTTACCTTATTGAATGCTGTATCCTCCAGACCCCAGCCCATGGATATTCTGACCATGCTCGGTTTTGTTATCCTTATAGGTGTTGTGGTCAATAATGCTATTCTTATTGTGCACCAGGCATTGAATAATGTACACAACGGCATGGAATATCGTGAGGCAGTACTCGAATCAACCAAGAGCCGTTTGCGTCCAATTTATATGAGTGCCGCCACCTCAATCTTTGGCATGCTGCCGCTGGTAGTGTTTCCAGGATCAGGTTCAGAGCTTTACCGGGGCCTGGGTAGTGTTATTCTCGGCGGCATTGCAGTATCAACCATTTTTACCGTTTTTGTTATACCGTCCATTCTCATTTTTGTGATCCGCATGGAAAAGGTCGGACATGATCTGAGCAAGAATGATTAGAAAGATTTTTTCCCTATAGTTTTAGAAAAAATAAAGGTCGTGCCACACTGAAAAAAAGAAGTGGCGCGACTTTTTCATTTTGTCGGACAAACAAAATGAAATAATACGTATTTTTCTTTTTATTTTTTGTTGACAAAGCGCCGTCAGAGCGATATGTTCCGGCATTTAATGAATGAGTATTCAATCGTTTTTGCTCGTGTTCTGTTAGTGATTTGCTTGTTGTGATTGCGAAAAAAAACTATTGGTTACGGTAGGTTAAAGGTAAACCTTAGTTGTAAGGTTGTTAAGATAAAAAGACCGTTAAGGAGGAAACAAAGATGCCAAAGCATGATACGCCCTTGTTGGATGAGTTAGAAAGCGGGCCATGGCCGAGTTTTGTCAAGGACATTAAAAGGCAGGCCGAAAAAAATGAAGCTTGCTGGGACATTCTCGGACAGCTCGAGCTTTCCTATGTTGATAAGATCACCCATTGGAAACACGGCGGGATCGTCGGTGTTTTCGGATATGGTGGCGGAATTGTCGGCCGTTATTCTGACGTCGCTCAAAAGTTCCCCGGAGTGGCCCATTTCCACACCGTACGTTTGAACCAGCCATCCAGTAAATTCTACAGCTCTGAGATTCTGCGCAAGGTTTGTGATATCTGGGAAAGGCGCGGTTCCGGCATGACCAATATGCACGGTTCAACCGGCGACCTTGTTCTTCTTGGAACATTCACCGAGCAGCTGGAAGAAATTTTCTATGAGTTTACCCATGATGTCGGCATGGACCTTGGCGGCTCCGGCGGTAACCTGCGTACCCCTTCCTGCTGTCTCGGCAAGGCCCGCTGCGAGTGGAGCTGCTATGACACCCAGGCAGCCTGCCATGACATTACCATGACCTACCAGGATGAGCTGCATCGTCCGGCTTTCCCCTACAAGTTTAAAATTAAATTTTCCGGCTGCCCCAATGACTGTGTTGCGGCCATTGCCCGTTCCGACCTTGCTGTTATCGGTAACTGGAAAGATGATATCCGTATCGACCAGGCTGGTGTAAAGGGATACATGAGCGGTGAGTTTCCGGCCAACGGCGGTTCCCACTCAGGCCGTGACTGGGGTCCATTTGACATCCAGACAGAAGTCATTGATCTCTGCCCCACCAGCTGCATGTGGATGGAAGGCGATGAACTGAAGATCGACAATGCTGAATGTACACGCTGCATGCACTGCATCAATGTTATGCCCCGCGCCCTGCGCCCGGGTGTTGAGCAGGGTGCCACCATCCTGATCGGCGCCAAGGCCCCGATCCTCGACGGTGCCCAGATCGCCACCATGATCGTACCGTTTATCCCGATGAATACCGAGGACGAATTCGAAGATCTCAAGGACATCATTGAGAAGTGCTGGGACTGGTGGATGGAAGAAGGTAAAAATCGCGAGAGGATCGGTGAGTCCATGCAGCGTATCGGCCTGCCCACCTTCCTGCAGGTTATGGAAGTTGAGCCCATGCCGCAGCATGTTAAAGAGCCTCGTTCCAATCCTTACGTCTTCTGGAAAGCTGAAGAGGTTCCAGGCGGATTTGAGCGTGATCTGGCTGAGTTCAGGAAAAGAAATCCCATGTAGAAACCTGTATGCATGACTGTGTTAATACATAACGAATTGTTAATAGATATATAGATATTTAAGGAGGTTATATTATGGGTTACAATCCAGACAAACCGATGGAAGACAGGATCACAGATATCGGTCCGCCACATTACGAGCAGTTTTTTCCGCCGGTAATTAAAGAAAACTATGGCAAGTGGCTTTACCATGAGATTTTAGAGCCAGGTGTCCTCAAGCATGTCAGCGAGACCGGAGCAGAGTGTTATACGGTCAGAGTTGGTTCCGCCCGTCTGATCAGTACTTCTCTGATCCTTGATTACTGTGACATGGCTGATAAGCATGCTGACGGTATCCTGCGCTTCACCACCCGTAACAACGTTGAGTTCATGGTGGACAGCGCTGACAAGGTGCAGGCTCTCGTAGATGACTGCAACAACCATGGCATGATGCCTGTTGGCGGCACCGGTGCCGGTGTTACCAATATCGTTCATACCCAGGGCTGGGTTCACTGCCACACTCCGGCCACCGATGCTTCAGGACCGGTCAAGGCGGTTATGGATGAGCTGTTCGAGCATTTCACAAGTATGACCCTGCCGGCTCAGGTCCGCGTTGCCCTGGCCTGCTGCCTGAACATGTGCGGTGCGGTACATTGCTCCGACATCGCTATTCTTGGCGTGCACAGGAAGCCGCCGCTGATCGACCATGACACCATCACCTCTGTCTGCGAGCTGCCGCTGGCTATTGCTGCCTGCCCGCTCGGAGCTATCAGGCCGGCCAAAGGCATTAATTCTGCCGGCGAAGAGGTAAAGAGTGTTACGGTTAAAGAGGAACGCTGTATGTTCTGCGGTAACTGCTATACCATGTGTCCTTCCATGCCTCTGGCTGATCCGGAAGGTGACGGTATAGCTATCCTGGTTGGCGGCAAGATCTCCAACTCCAGGTCAGCACCAAAGTTTTCCAAGCTGGTTATTCCGTTTCTGCCCAACACGCCGCCACGCTGGCCGGAAACTGTTGCGGCAGTTAAGAATATCCTTGAAGTTTACGCCAAAGATGCTAAAAAATATGAACGTGTCGGTGAGTGGGCCGAGCGAATTGGCTGGGAGAAGTTCTTCGAGAAATGCAACATTCCGTTTACGGACAAGAGCATTGACGACTACCGCCTGGCATATGACACCTGGCGGACCACCACCCAGTTCAAGTTCACAAGCCATATTAAATAATTGTACCCAATAAAGGAGCAACAACATGGCTGATAAAGAAGAACTCAAAGCTCAAATACTTGAATTGCTGACCAAATCAAAAAAGCCGGCATTGTATCTCAAGGACATGCAGAAGAAGGTTGATGGAAAGCCTAGAGAGATCAAAAATGCGGCCAATGAACTGGTGAAGGAGCAAAAGGCTATGTTCTGGTCAAGCGGCAGCAGCACCATGTACGCTTTGCCTGAGCGCGCCAAGGATGAAGACGCAAGAGGCGTGTAATTCACCTATTTTTGCAAGCACATCATTAACATGCAAAAAGACAGGGGCACTATGCCCCTGTCTTTTTTTTTGAGCTCAGACCGAAAACTTAATTTCGTCAGGATATATTGTACAGTTAAGGTTGATACCCTATGGCGAATGATCGTAAAATAATAAGGCTGGAAGTTACTGAATCGACCAATTCAGTAGCTCTTGAACTTGGAGAAAAGGGAGCATCTGACGGCACTGTTGTTGTGTCAAGCGCCCAGACAGGCGGCCGTGGAAGGTTGAACCGTCCCTGGTTGTCCCTGCCTGGCATGGGTTTATATTTTTCCATTATTTTGCGGCCGGATCTTCCTCCTGAGCATCTACCCAAAGTTACACTTGCTGCAGGTTTGGCTATCTGCAAAACAGTTGAAACTGAATATGCTCTTCAGCCAAAGATTAAATGGCCCAATGATTTGCTTATTAATGGGCAAAAATTCGGTGGCATTCTCACAGAGTCAGGATCTGTAACAAACTTAGCTTCTGAACAAAAACCACTGGTAGTCATAGGCGTCGGATTAAACCTTTTCCCTCCTGATGGTGGTTTCCCAACTGAACTAAAAGAACTGGCCACCTCTTTGTCGCTTCATATTGATCAGGAGATTTCAGCTGAAAAACTGCTGGAAAGATGCGCATCTGCAATTGAAGAAGTTCTGCAGCGCATGGAAAGGGGAGATTTTCCTGCAATTCTTGAAGAGTGGAAACAGAGGGATGCGAGCAAGGATAAAATTCTCACTTGGGTTACGCCACAGGGTATGGAAGTCACCGGTATTTCCCTGGGGCCTGATGCAGATGGTGTTTTACGGATAAAAGACAGGGAAGGAGAAACTCATACAGTCATATCAGGTGACGTAAGCCTGGCTGCAAAATATATTAAAAACCATTAAGAGACTTTGAGAGAAAATCCTTGCAGAACTTCTTGGAGTTCTACTGCATGGTCAGCTAGTTTGTCCTCGATAAGGCGAAAATCATCCTGGTCTTCCTCTGCGTAAATTTCCAAAAGGGAAGCATACATATCGTAAATTTCCTGAGTGTCAAATGATTGCATGATTTCCAGGAATTCTGTTGCCGGCCCGATCTTCAACCTGTCACTATCCTGTGTGGCAACAAGTCCGCCAAAAAAACCGTCAACTGCTGCCAGTATTGCAAAAGTTCCAAGCCAGGCAGGTTCAGCAACACCATCAATCCTGTCTAACCGCATTCTGAGCACAAGGTTGAGGAGAAAATGTATTGTTGCGATCAACCGGTCTGTCTCTTCCGGCTGGTCAAAATGCACCAGGGGTTCATACTGCCTGGCAGTGATCAGTTTTACAGACAGTGCACCATCTTCTTCCTTAACCACAAAGTCTCCGGCACCATGATGCCAGGGATAAATCTGACAGAATGAACTCTGGTCATAATAATATGTCAGGATGAAAGCTGCCTGTCTCAGCAGTTCAAAGCTTTCTGCATCTGAAAGTAAGCGGTAGCCGTTTTCATAATCCCAGAGATTAATTTTGCGGACTCCTGTTTCAGGATCTTCACTAACGTGCCATTCATGATAGCCGTCGAGCCACTCAGCAAGGACCATGAGAAATTTTTCAGAGCCTGACGGGGTCTTCCAATCGACTGTTTCCTGGCAGTAAATTTCCGGAAGAAAATCGCCTGACATATCATTGAGTTGTTGGAGAATAACAAATTCCTCCGCCAAAGATTCCTTGGCAGACTCTGATAGAGCGGTAGTGACAGCAAATTTGTTATTTTCTACAGAGCCTATAATTTCAACACTGGCGATATGATAAAAAGCTCCGTGCTTTTCGGAGCGGATGAGAATGTCAGTGAAATCAGAAAGGCTAATATCCTTTGATAGCCTCTTTTTTTGAAAGGCTTTTCGCAAAACATTTCCATCGCCGGATAGAATAAAACTCTGCAGGGCCCCAAAATAATCTGCCAGTGTGAGAAAAGAATGCCGCTCATCAGGGCTGATGAGAAACGGCTGCTCCAGGTCTTCTGGAGTAAGCTCTATATCGCCATGGGGGTCGGACAGGAGATATCGAAAATGCATGGCAAGCCTTTACAATCGGGAAGCCCTGGTTCAGTGATAACCCAAACTTCCCGATGCAAGGTTCAGGTTGCTGGATAGTTTATTGCTAAACTAGTAGCGGTAGTATTCTGGTTTATAGGGTCCTTCCACTTTGACACCGATATAGTCGGCCTGCTCCTCGCTTAAAGTGGTAAGGTTGGCGCCAATTTTCTTGAGATGCAGCCTGGCTACCATCTCATCAAGGTGTTTTGGCAAAAAGTAGACCCTGTTCTCGTATTTTCCCTGGTTCTGCCAGAGTTCTATCTGGGCAAGTACCTGGTTGGAAAAGGAGTTGCTCATGACAAAGCTTGGATGTCCTGTTGCGCAGCCAAGATTCACAAGGCGTCCCTCAGCCAGGATAATAATACGTTTATTGTCAGGAAAGATAACATGATCCACCTGGGGCTTAATGTTTTCCCAGGGAAGTTCACGTATGCCGGCAATATCAATTTCAGAGTCAAAATGGCCAATATTACAGACAATGGCCTGATCGGGCATTTGCTCCATGTGCTTTCTGCTGATAACCCCTACATTACCTGTGGCGGTAATAAAAATATTACCAAGCGGGGCAGCTTCATCCATGGTAACTACCTTGTAGCCTTCCATTGCTGCCTGCAGGGCGCAGATGGGATCGATCTCGGTAACCCAGACTATTGCCCCCATGCCGCGCAGGGCCTGGGCACAGCCTTTGCCTACATCACCGTAGCCGCAGACAACAGCAATCTTGCCGGCAATCATAACATCAGTTGCCCTTTTAATCCCGTCAATCAGGGATTCGCGGCAGCCGTAAAGATTGTCAAATTTAGACTTGGTAACCGAATCATTTACATTAAAAGAAGGGGCCATCAATGTCCCCTTTTCCATCATTTCATTAAGCCGATGCACCCCGGTAGTAGTTTCTTCGCTTATACCGTGAACGTCTTTCATGAGTTCAGGATACTTTTCATGCATCACCAGGGTAAGATCGCCGCCGTCATCGAGCAGCATATTTGGTCTCCAGCCATCAGGCCCGAAGATGGTCTGGTCAATACACCACCAGAATTCCTCTTCGGATTCTCCCTTCCAGGCAAAGGTTGGGATATTGGCAGCAGCCATGGCAGCAGCAGCATGATCCTGGGTGGAGAATATGTTGCAGGAAGACCAGCGGATTTCAGCGCCAAGTTCAACAAGGGTTTCCATGAGAACGGCTGTTTGAATTGTCATATGGAGGCAGCCGGCTATTCTGGCACCCTTGAGGGGCTTGCTGTCACTATATTCCTCACGAATAGCCATGAGCCCAGGCATTTCTGTCTCGGCAATGTTGATCTCTTTCCTGCCCCAATCGGATAAGCTTATATCAGCAACCTTAAAATCTGCTGTCTTGGTCATAGTTTCACTCATGATGTTTTGTACTCCTTGTTAAATACCAGCATCAGCTTTTAGGTCATCGGCCTTATCAACATTTTCCCAGGTAAATTCAGCGCGCTCCCTGCCGAAATGGCCATATGCGGCAGTTTTCCTATAAATAGGCCTGAGAAGATCCAGGTGCTGGATTATGGCTTTGGGCCTCAGGTCAAAATGTTCCTTGATCAGCTGCTTGATTTTTTCGTCTTCAATTTTTCCGGTCCCAAACGAATTAACATTAATGGAAACCGGGTTGGAAATACCTATAGCATAGGCAATCTGTACCTCAACTTCACTGGCCAGGCCTGCAGCCACAATATTCTTCGCTACATACCTTCCCATATAGGATGATGAACGGTCAACCTTGGACGGATCCTTACCTGAAAAGGCGCCGCCACCATGAGACCCCATGCCTCCGTATGTATCAACGATAATTTTACGGCCGGTCACGCCACAGTCGCCAACCGGTCCGCCTATGACGAAACGCCCTGTCGGGTTGATAAAGTATTTGGTATTGTTATCAACCATATTCTCAGGGATGATTGGCTTGATAATTTCTTCCATGACCCCCTCTTTCAGGTCTTCATAGTCTATATCGGGGCCGTGCTGGGTGGAGAGGACAACTGCTTCAACCCTTTTGGGCTTGCCATCTAAATACTCAATTGTAACCTGACTTTTTGCATCCGGGCGCAGCCAAGGCAGGCGACCTGATTTGCGGACTTCAGCCTGTCGCTTCATGAGCCTGTGGGCATAGGTAATGGGCATGGGCATCAAAACCTTGGTCTCTGAAGAGGCATAGCCGAACATCAGCCCCTGGTCACCTGCCCCCTGGTCCAGGTCAACTCCAGTGCCCTCATCAACCCCCTGGGCTATATCAGCCGACTGCTTGTCGATTGATGTGAGTATGGCACAGGACTGGGAGTCAAAGCCCATTTCTGAAGAGTTATAGCCAATCTCCTTAATTGTCTCTCTGACTATATTTGGCATATCGACCCAGGCTGAGGTGGTTATCTCGCCGGCAATAAGAGCCATGCCGGTGGTGACCATGGTTTCGCAAGCCACTCGTGACTGAGTGTCCTGTTCCAGGATTGCATCCAGAATTGCATCTGATATCTGGTCTGCAACTTTGTCCGGGTGTCCCTCAGAAACAGATTCCGAAGTAAAAAGGTATCCTGACATGAGTCAAGTTCTCCTATAAAGAATTAAAAAAATAATTGTACGATCCATTAATTTGCAAAACACTATTTTTTGGTCCATAATTAAATATAAGTCAAGTAAAACCTTCTTTTATTTATAAAATGAGTGGAAGTATATATTAGGTTATAGAGAAATTAAACTGAGAGCGCTGTATTTGTTTTTTTTAATTGACAAAAGTTGCTCTGCTAATAAACTTTCAATTTCAATCATTAGTTTTCACTTGTTAAATGTTAGATTTTGCCGTTATGGTTCAATCCTTTTCAGAAAGGTGTATGAGTTATTAGACTCATGAACCTGATAAGTATTGATTACGAAAACAATTAGTTAAAGGAGAAAGAGCTTCATGAAACTTGGCATAAACGGCTTAGGCCGTATTGGCAAATTATCACTTTGGCACCATGTCTCAAGGCAGCACTATTCTGAGATTGTGGTGAATATCGGCAGACAGGTAGGGACCTGCCTCAACGACCTTGCTGCTGCTATTGAAAGGGACTCGACGTATGGCCGGTTGAATACTTATCTGCATGGTCATACCTGCGGCAGGGTCATAGAGAACCTTAATGAAGCAGAGGGCTCAATGGTCATTAACGGGGTGCCGGTGAAGATCCTCCAAGAGGCCAGGAACCCGAAAGACATCAAATGGAGAGAAAATGATGTCCGCTTTGTTGTGGATACCACGGGTGTTTTTAACGACCCCACTGCTGATGCAGAAGCACCAGGTGGAGCCCTGCGTGGCCACCTGAGCGGAGGTGCTGAGAAGACTCTTTTGTCTGCTCCTTTTAAGATAAAGGCCAAGGGGCTCGATATGCCCGAAGATGCGGTTACCACTGTAATGGGTATAAATGATGACGACTATGTTCCCTCTAAACATAATGTCATTTCTGCTGCTTCCTGCACCACAACCTGTCTGGCCTACATGATCAAACCCTTAATGGATCAGTTCGGAGCTGATAATTTTTTAAGCGCCTCAATGGTGACAGTGCATGCTGCCACCGGAAGCCAGCAGGTGCTTGACAGGCTGCCTTCCGCCGGAGCAGTTGATCTGCGTAAAAGCCGCTCTATTTTAAATAATATAATTCTTACCACTACCGGCGCTGCAAAGGCTCTCGGCTTGGTTAT
>CP070776.1:837499-855262 GCA_020346205.1 Deltaproteobacteria bacterium | reverse complement strand
AGCCATCCAACTCCCTGGATTCCCTCCTTGCTGCCTTTAAAATCCAGTTCATTGCCGTCAGCGCCATGACAGGAAGAACATTGGGCGTCGTAAAGAGCCTTTCCCTGCTCTTTTCTGCCTTTTGCCTGACCCTGGGCATCAATGACTGGTTCTATAGCTGCTTGGCCTTCCCGCAGGAATTTAACAAGATCCCAGATTTGGGATGTTGACATGTAGGAAGAAAAGTCATGTGCTGTGGCCTTGTTGGTTAAAGAATTGTAAAGATATACAGGTGCTTTATCCCTGACCTGAAAGGTTCCTGCTATGCCTGTATAGTGTGATCCTTTGCTGTAACGACCTTTGTTGCCGATGTAATCCCAGCCGTGGCATTCTTTACAGCGCCAGGTTGATTTACCTGATTTTTTTGCATCGGAGGGATACAAAGGATGGTTTCCTTCTTTTTTTACATTAGTTATCTTTAACCAGTTGTCGTAAAAGAGTGCCCCGTTCTTTATATCTGCATCCTGGTAGGGTGCAGGTGTTATGTCCTGATTGGCCCCGGCAGATCCAATATCATTGCTGATCCCCATAAGTAAAACGGTTAGAAAAATTGCCGGCAAAACTACATAATACTTCATTGTTCTTTTCTCCTTAAAATATGACTCATATTGTTTTAGGGTTGCCTAAAAAAGTTTAATTTATATAAATTTTAATTGGTGCTCTGTCAACAATTTTTTGTGGGGTGCATGAAATTTCTTCTCTGGAAGAGAGTAATATGATGGGAGGATAAGATTTGTTTAATAAGTAACTGTGTTAATTTTATAGTAATACTTGAGCAGGAGCGCACAGGAGTTGTGCCACAATGTGGTAGTTTTTTCTTGAAATAATTTAATTTTTATAATAAGTTGACTACCGGAAATTTTATTGAGATGCCCTAAAATGATTCTATTTCATTATGGTATCTTTTCTTAAAGAATCCTCATTTTTTTGTCGGCCCACTAAAAAACTAACTTCAATACTCTCCTAATCCATGCGCCGACTGTCCCTTATCAAAAAATTTTCCTTACTGTTACTTGTGGCTTTGACCTTGTTTGGTTTTGCCCTTGGCAAAATCATTACTTCTGCAATGCACCAGAACATGATGCACAGGGCTAATGAGGTTGCAGCTGATTTTCTTATCTATGAGATAAACAACAAAGTTGATATCGAAAATTTTTCCATCCCAAAAACTGGGCAGGAATACCAAAAGTTATCGCGGCAGATTGAAGGACTTAATCTTGGGCCTGATGTTATGCGGATAAAGATATGGAACAGAGACTACACTATTGTCTGGGCAACTGATGAAGATGAGGTGGGAGAGCAAAGCCCCGGCCATCATGAACTCGTTCATGTTTATGAGGGAGAGCTTATCTCTGAAATTTCCACCGGTCACCATTTAAACGAAAAATATGCCTATGCAACTGCAGCCCACCAGGTAATGGAACTGTACATTCCTGTGCGCAGGAGTCCACAGGATGAAGTAAGTCTGGTTTTTGAAGCTTACATGAATGTTGATAAACTACTTGCAGATATTAACCGTCATAATCGTATCGTCTGGGGTACGACAGCAACTGGTACATTTTTACTTTACCTGGTTTTATTTGGACTTATCTGGGGAGCATCACGTCAGATAGACAAGCAGGGTACAGAAATAAGGTTATCTGAAGAGCGCTTCCGAAGCCTTATCCATTCAGCCCCGGACGGCATCGTATCAGCTGACAGGAGCGGGAGGATTTTTCTTATTAATCAGGCTGCTGAAGATATTTTCGGATATGAAGCTGATGAAGCAAGGAATTTATCTTTTGCAGAACTTTTTGAACATGATGAAAAAAGTGACTTTGTTGTAGAACTTAAGCATTTTAGTGACACAGGTGTTTGCTCTGTTGCAGGGAAGAGTTTTGAAATTATCGGGTTGCATAAGAATGGCGGAAAAATACCCCTGGAAGTATCCCTTTCAGTTTCAGGAGAAAAAGACAGTTCAGTACTTACCGCTATGATAAGGGATATTTCACAGCGGAATCAGATGCTCGAACAGATAGCCAATGCAAAACAGGAATGGGAAGAGACATTTGATACCATTAATGAAGCAATTACGATCCATGACAGGGATTTTAATATAATCCGGGCCAACAGGGCTGCAGAGGAGATGCTGGGTATTTCATTGCAAAGAATTCTTGGACAGAAGTGCTTCAGGTCATACCATGGATCAGAAGAGCCACCTGAAAAATGCCCCAGTTGCCAGACAGCACAGACCGGGATCGAATCAACAACAGAAATATTTGAACCCAACCTTGAAAAGTACCTGGAGATCAAAGCACTGCCTCGTTTTGATGAAGACAAAAATCTCATGGGTGTAGTCCATGTGGTTCGGGATATTACTGACAAAAGAAAAGCCGAAGAACAGCACGACAAACTACAGGCCCAGTTGATCCAAATGCAGAAAATGGAAACCGTGGGGAGGTTAGCCGGAGGCATTGCCCATGATTTCAACAATATCCTTTCAGCAATTATTGGCTACAGTGAACTAGTCTTGAATGACCTGCCGGAAGACAGTGAAGCCTATCAGGACGTTGAGACAATCAAGGAGTCCGGAGAAAAGGCCGCTGTATTGACCGGTCAGCTCCTGGCATTCAGCCGTAAGCAGGTATTAAAAATGCAGCCGGTAGACCTGAATAAGGTAATTGAGGGTATGGCAAAAATGCTTACCAGGCTTATAGGTGAGAAAATTCAACTCGAACTTAACCTGGCCCAGGATATAAGCAATATAACGGCTGACTCTGGCCAGATTGAGCAGATCATTCTGAACCTGGCGGTGAATGCCCGCGATGCTTTGCATGGCGGCGGGCACCTTATTATTGAGACTTCAGAAGTTGAATTGGAAAAGGAATATGTAGAGCAGCATCCGGGTGCCCAACTTGGAAGACATGTTATGTTAGCCCTGAGCGATACTGGAATGGGTATGTCGAACGAAGTGAAAGAGCAGATCTTTGATCCGTTTTTTACTACAAAAGAGCGCGGCAAGGGAACCGGCCTGGGATTGGCAACTGTTTATGGCATTGTCAAACAGCATGAAAGCCAGATTTATGTTTACAGCGAACTTGGCAAAGGGACAACTTTCAAGATATTTTTTCCGGCTTCAGAAACTGAAGTAACTTATGATGCAGGTATAGTAGAAGCAGGAATACCTGAAGGCAAGGAAACCATTCTGCTGGCAGAAGATGATCAGACCATCAGCAGGATGATAAAAAATTATCTGAAGCCATTGGGTTATAATCTTCTTCTGGCTGAAAACGGTGAAGAAGCGATTGAATTGAGCCGTTCTCATGAGGGCGATATCCAGCTTTTACTGACCGATGTTATTATGCCGAAGATGGATGGGCAGGAACTCGCAAATGCAATCCAGAATGAAAGACCGGGGATACAGGTTATTTTCATGTCCGGATATACAGATGATGTTATTGCGCATCATGGGGTGCTGGACCCGGATGTTAATTTTATCCAGAAGCCAATTACACCAAGCAAGTTGGGAAAAGTTTTAAAGGAAGTATTAGAAATATCTTAAAAGAATCTGAAAAGGCTTGTTATTCAGTGCCTGTGATTGTATTTTTGTCTGCAAGTTATTTCCAAAAATAAATTCTAATCAGTGTGAGAAAAGATATGGCACGTATACTCGTAATTGATGATGATACCAGTCTTCGCAAACTTCTCAGTCGTGTTCTTGTTAAGGCTGGTCATGATGTAGTTGAGGCAGCCAATGGCAATATAGCTCTTGATATGCAGCGTGAGAATCCTGCAGAATTGATTATAACGGATATATTCATGCCTGAGAAAGAAGGCACCGAATTCATAATGGATATGAGTATTGAATTTCCCAAGGTCAAGGTAATTGCTATTTCCGGCGGCGGCAATGTTGAGGATATTGATTTCTTGAAACTTGCTAAAAATCTCGGAGCTCTAAAAACCTTCCAGAAGCCCTTTAAACAGCAGGAGCTTCTTGCTGCTGTCGAAGAACTTCTTTCCTGAGCTTTCCTTCGATTTTATTAGAAATTCTATTGACATAAGTGTTTTTACCTATATATTGGTGCTACAAGGCCAAACCTGCCGTGAGGCAGGGACGGAAAGCCACGGGTTTCACTGAGACAGCCGGGTTGCAGATTTTTACCGAGTTGCCAGTGGAATGGCAGCCCGGTTTTTTTTTGCCAAAAAATATTATCACAGCTCATCAATAAGGGAGAAAGGATAACTTTTTTCTCTTGCCAGAAATGACCATTTTGTAACAGTGGGAGGGATTCATGAAAACGGAAAGATTAATAATTTTTATAATTTTGATAACTGCATTGCTCGTGCCTCAAACTATACTTGCCCAGGAAAAACAGGGTATGCAGATGGGAGGAGACCACGGGCAGATGATGAGCCATCCTGAAATGATGGATGACCACATGAAAGTTCATCATGAACATATCCAGACCATGGAACGGGTGTTCAGATATGAGAGGAATATTTCCGGGCGAGCAGACGATATCAGGGTGGGCTATCTTTATAAAGATGGAGATGCAGATTCGGAGAAGGATAAGGATGCTATGGTAATGATGGCAAAAACAATGGTGGAGAAAGGAATGGCCGGAAAAAGTATTTCATTTATTCCCATTGGCGTGAGCTCAGATAAGGATCAAGACAGTCTACTTGCCAAAGAAAAAGTGAATGTTATTTATTTGGGCAGAGGCCTGACTGATGCTGAATTTAATGCAGCAAAAAATTATGCAGGCAATGAAAAAATTCTCACCATTGGCAGCACCGGTGCTCAGGCCGAGGCTGGTATAACAGCAGTTGGAATAGTTGTTCAGCCTGAAAAGGTCAATCTCATTATTAATTTGATAACTGCAGGGGAACAGGGAGCAGACTTTGACCCGAGGCTTTTTCGCCTGGCAGATAAGGTGATCAAGTAAAAAATTCTTTCTCTAAAAGAAAGAATTATCTCAAGGAAAAGGGCTCAGGAGATACAGGATGGTCAGCAGCAGTAAAATTACCTTTGCGCAGTCGATAAAAACACAGATGATTTTACCGATCCTGGTACTTTCAGTTTTTATATGTTTGTTGCTTATTTTTGTTATAACACCGCGTCAGTACAGGCAATCAGTTGCCTTAATGGAGGAGAACAGCCAGTCACTTGCCAGTGCTGTTTCATTCGGTGCGGGTGTTGGCTTGGAATTTGATGACCAGCGTTCAGTCGAAGAAGCGCTTGAAGGATTGAAGAGACTTCAGAATTTAAGTTATATTCTTGTCTTTGACAGCAACAAAGAGCTTTTTTACGGACACAATAAAGAAAACTCTGATGGCATAAATTTCAAGAGCGGAACTGCAGAGACTGAGAGCTTTGTTGAAAACCGGCTGCTTAATGTCACTGCTCCCATCATTGGCAGCAATTCCAGGCAGGTCGGTACACTTGTTATTGGTCTTAAGATTGATGATCTACTGGCCCTGAAGCAGTCAAATCAGATGCAGGGATTGGTAATCAGCGTAGTAATTTTATTAGTGGGATTATTCTGTTCACTTTTTATTGCCCTAAACTTTTCCCGCCCAATTGATAAAATCATTGAAATGATCCAGGAGATAAACAAGGGCAATCTTTCCTATCGTTTGCAGATGAAAAGAGGGGACGAGATAGGCATGATGTCCTCTGCCATGGATGATTTTGCCACCAGCATGGAAAATGAGATCCTGACTGCTTTTGAAAAAATGGCGGATGGAGATTTTACCTTTGAAGCAAGCGGTTTGATAAAAAAACCCCTGGCCGAGGCAAATTTGAACCTCAACCAGTTAATGAACCAGATCAACTCCGCAACAGACCAGATGAATTCAGGTGCAGAGCAGGTCAATAATGCAAGCCAATCCCTTTCCCAGGGAGCCACCGAGCAGGCAGCTTCCCTTGAAGAAATTTCAAGTTCCCTTATGGAGCTTGGCGAGCAGACAAAGGCCAATGCAGAGAATGCAAACCAGGCCAACCATCTTTCAAGCCAGGCCAAGCGTGCAGCTGAAAAAGGTAATACGCAGATGCAGGACATGGTCGTTGCAATGAATGAGATTACTAATGCAAGCAAAAATATATCCAAGATTATCAAGGTCATTGATGAAATAGCATTCCAGACAAATCTGCTGGCTCTTAATGCTGCAGTTGAAGCAGCCAGGGCCGGCAGGCACGGTAAGGGCTTTGCGGTAGTAGCTGAAGAGGTGCGGAGTCTGGCAGCACGGAGTGCAAATGCTGCAAAGGAGACAGCGCAACTGATTGAAGGATCTGTTGAAAAGACTTCCAGAGGAGGAGAAATTGCGAACCTGACAGCAGAAGCACTGGTGGAGATTGTCAGTGATGTAAATGAAACAGCCAAGTTGATAGACGGTATAGCCGAAGCATCAACTCAACAGGCACAGGGGATCGCCCAGGTGAACAGAGGACTTTCCCAGATTGACAATGTTACCCAGCAGAACACAGCAAATGCTGAAGAATCAGCTGCGGCTGCTGAAGAGCTTTCAGCCCAGGCCAATGATCTGCGTTCCATGCTAAAGCGATTTAAGCTTAAAAGGTCAGAGTTTGAAATGAAAAGCGCAGAGCATTTGCAACCTGAACAAGTAGAGGATTATGACGATACTTCAGGCCAGCACCAGATAGACTACCGCATCACACCAGAGACAAATCCGCAGGATGTAATCAACCTGGATGATACTGATTTCGGTAAATATTGATAGGGACTGAGTTCTCAACCACTGCTCATCTCCTGCTTGAGAAGACAGCAGGAGATTCTATAGACTGGTTTGCCTGTTGCATCATAGCTGAGATTTTCGGGCTGCAGCAATTTGCTGATGACACAACCTTCCGGTATATCCAGACTGAAGAGCTTTGTTTCAGTAAAACCGCTGTTGCCTACAAGCCTGTTTTCTTCAATCCTGTATCTGTTTATTGGATAATCCTCACAAAGGGGACATTGGTAGACCCTGCCATTTGGAAATATGAAGTAATTTTCCGCCACCCTGCCTGCACATTCAAACTTTTCTCCTGGTTCAAGAAACACCTTTGGAAAAATGGTTGTTATGCCATGTGCGGCAGCATCAGATGCAACCCTTGGGATTTCCCTAAGCCACTCTTCTGAAGTGATCTGCCATTTTTCTGCACCGTTAAGGGCTGTTTTACCCCTGATGCCGATTACCTGGATGAAGAAACGTTTTACTCCCCACTTGACTAGCAGAGGAACCATTTTCTGCAAATGTTCAATATTGTACCTGCTGACAGTATATATCAGACTGACATTAAAGCCTGCCGCAATAGCAGCCTGCAGATTTTTAGAACATGTTTCAAAAACACCTCTGCCGCGCAGTGCATCATTTACTTCAGGGTCAGGACCGTCAAGGCTGAAACTTAAAAAATCCAGATCTGAAGGATTGACTCGTTCCAAAAAATCGTGAAACAGAAACCCGTTTGTGTCAACGGTTACAGAAGAGTAACCTAATTTTTTAGCAACTCTGATGGCATGGGGCAGGTCAGGGTGCATGGTGGGCTCGCCGCCCAGAAAGATCACATTTGTTTCTTTGCTCTCATCCTGGAATAGTTTGAGCCATTCTATCATGTTTTCTTTTGAGACCATTTCTGTGCCATGTTCTTTGGGGTTTATATAGCAGTGGCGGCAAGAAAGATTGCACGCTGTAAGAACATGGAAAAAGACATTTCTTTCTCCTCGTTTAAATCCTACCGTCCTGGCTTGCGGCTGGCTCATTTGGTGTTCTCTGCAGCGATTTGGTCAAGGGTATAGCGGGCTAACGGGCTATCCTGCCAGTAAGTATTGTCCTGGTCAGCAAAAAAGGAATTGAAAAGCTCCAAACTATCCCTGCGCAGGATATTTGGTGTTATTGAAACTGACATCTCCTGATAAAGAGGAGTGAGTTCTTTGAGGTTAAGGCTGGTGCCGCCTCCCATAATGTCCTCGTAGGCATAGACTATTTTATTGATACCGTTCAGAAGCAGAGTTACATAACACATGAGGCAGGGTTCCATGGTTGAATAGACAATTATCTGGGAGCGATCGATCTCCGGATGCAGAGCAAAAAGTTTTCTCAAAGCCATTATTTCAGCATGGTCCAGCTCATTATCATTGGGGGCCTTTGAATTGATCCTGCGGCCCCTGCTGATGATTTCCTCCTCATACACCATGACACAGCCTACCGGAAATTCCCCTGCAATAAGGGCTTCCCTGGCTTCAAGCAGAGCTTCTCTCATATAGATATCGTGATAACTCATTAGGGTTTTCCTTGGTTTATGAAAATATGATGCAGGGCATGTATTCTTTTATTGCTTCTGTAGCAGGAGTTGCAATACTATACTTTACCAATGTCAAGAAAAAGTTAACAAATCATTTACACCATAATCATATAAAAGCAAGTGCAGGAATTAGGGGGAGTTTAAATGGACAAATATACAAAAGGTTTTGTGCTGGCTTCTTTAGTCTATTTTTTTCTGGCTGCAAGCTTTGGTATATGGATGGGTATGGCTGAAACAGCTGAATGGGTGAAATTTGGCCATATCCATTTTAACCTGCTCGGTTTTATGGCCATGATGATCTTTGGAATAGGGTATTTTATTCTGCCGCGATTTAACGCCAGGACGCTTCAATGGCCGCAGTTGGTGCCTCTTCATTTTATTGTTTCCAACCTTGGCCTGATCGGCATGGTATTTACTTCATCCGAAAGGCCTTCAGCGGGTTTTACCATCTTTGCACTTCTTTCAGTGCTGTCTGTTTTGCTGTTCTGCATAAATATCGGGGTGACGCTTATGGCTCCAGAGGAAGAAGAAGTGGAAACTCTTCCTGCAGAACCAGTGCCGAAAATTGAAATAACTTCTGAAACCAGGGTAGGGGAAATTCTCACCAAATGGCCGGAGACCCTGGACATTTTGGTGAATAACGGTTTTAAACCCCTGGCTGATCCTACGCATAGAGAAAAGGTTAAACAACTGCCTGTTACTCTTGGTATGGCCTGTGAGCGGCATGATCTGGATTGTGAGCTGATAACCAGTCTCCTGAACAAGGCTGTTGTCTCTTTAGAATCTGCAAAAGAGACAACTCAGGACCAGCCAGTATCACTTGGATCCATCAGAGCAATGCTCAAACAGGGTGATGTTATAAGGCAGCAGCATGTTATAGGCGACATCCTCAAAATATATCCGGCTACGGAAAAGGTATTTAAGAAATACTATGGTGCTGCCTGTTTTTCCTGTCCCGGGCAGGCTACGGAATCAGTCAGACAGAGTGCCATGATGCATAACGTGGATGAGAAAAAGATCCTGGCAGAACTCAACCAGGCTGCAGGACTCACAAATGGATAAGGTTGTGCATGTTGCAGAGAGTTTTATCACACATGATGAAACAGTTTCTGGAGTTAAGCAATACGGCCAGGGAATTATCCATGATACCTACCTGGTAAAATTTAATGACGGTGCAAACCGGTTTATTCTGCAGCGTATCAACACAGAGGTATTCCAGAAGCCTGCAGCAATTATGCATAACCTGAACCTTGTAAGTAAGCACATCAAGAATAGAGTGCAAGCAGGGGACAGCGGGCTAGATATAAACTGGCAAGTACTTTGCGGAATTAAAACAAAGGAAGGCAGGGATTATTTTATTGACGAAGATGGAGCTTTCTGGCGGGCTTTGAACTTCATCAAAAAGGCAACACCCCTGGAGCAGATTTCCAGTCAGGATGATGCCAGGGAAGCGGGTCGTGCTTTAGGCATATTTCACTGGCTGAACAATGATCTTAATCCTGAACTGTTGCATGATACCTTGCCAGGTTTTCACAATATCGAAAATTACCTCAGGCAGTATGATGATGCTTTACGTCCGGATGGAAAATCTTCAGGTCTGGAAAAAATCTGCCGGCAGTTTGTCGAGGACAGGAGGAGATGGGCTCCTGTCCTGGAAAATGCCCGCAGGAATAAGTTACTGAAGGTTCGCGTCATCCATGGTGATCCAAAGATCAATAACATAATGGTAGACAGTAAAACAGGTAAGGCTGTCAGCATCATTGACATGGATACCATTATGCCCGGCCTGGTACAGTACGATATCGGTGACTGTCTTCGTTCCAGCTGTAATGCAGTGGGTGAGGAGACAGCTGATTTTTCTAAGGTCTATTTTGATCTCAAGTGTTGTGAAGCGTTATTGTCCGGCTATATTAAAACTTCACAAGGTTTACTGACAGAAGCAGATTTTGATTTTCTCTTCGATTCTATCAGGTTGATTCCCTTTGAATTGGGACTTCGCTTCTTCACTGACTATTTGAAGGGTAATGTTTATTTCAAAGTAAGCCACCCGGCTCATAACCTGGACCGGGCCATGGTCCAGTTCAGACTGGTTGAGAGCATTGAACAACAGGAGGAGAAAATCAGAAAAGTTATTGAAGAGTGCCGTTCAGTTCAGAAAAAAAAATCTTAAGACATTAAATATAAAGGTTTGCACATGGACGAATTAAAAAGGTCGCTCGGCTACATTTTTTTGCAGGAAACAAAGTTTGACGAACAGACCATCTGGAGCAGGGCCCGGATGGATATTGCACCGGCACAGCCCTACAAACATTATGAAGGGGTTGAGAAAATTGCTCTACCCACTGACTGGGATATAAAAAAAAGCTTTAAGGAAATATTACAGCATAGGCGCTCCTGCAGACAATATGAAAATAAAACACTGACATTGAGGAATCTGGCTATGCTTCTTTGGGCCAGCCAGGGAATAAGTGGCAGGGCAGGCAGTTATTTCTTCAGGACTGCGCCTTCAGCCGGGGCACTCTATCCTGTTGAGACTTATCTTTCTATCCAGAATGTTGATTCATTATCCCCGGGGCTTTATCATTTTCAGCCCGCAGATTTCAGTCTAGGGAAAATTGAAACTGGAAATTTTGGAAAAAAGGTTGCAGAGGCAGCACTTGGTCAGAATTTTATGGCCAAGGCCGGTGTGGTTTTTATTTGGTCGGCAATTCTGCGAAGAAATTTCTCCAAATACGGACACAGGGGCCTGCGCTATGTTATGATGGATGCAGGGCATATCTGTCAGAACCTGCTTCTGGCAGCCGAAGCATTGGAACTCGGAGCCTGTCCGGTAGCGGCTTTTTACGATGACAGCTTAAACAGCCTTCTTGGTCTTGACGGTGAAGAGGAATCAGTCATCTACCTGGCTTCAGTTGGCGCAAAAATATAAATACCGCAACTTCTAAGGAGTCTTGAGAAATGTGGAGTTCAAAGGACATTTATTATATTTCAGACAGCACCGGTATTCTGGTAACCAATCTGGGACAGGCCCTTATATGCCAGTTTCCGGAGGTCAATTTCTATGAAGAGAAGTTCCCTTTTATCCGGACTGTTGCCGAGGCCAAAAAGACCATGGCCTATATAATGAAGCGTTCCGGCGGCAGGAGACCGATAATTTTCAGCACCATACTTGATCCGAAAGTACGTGCGGTGTTTGATACACCTGAAGTGGAATATTTTGAAGCCTATGGAGAGTTTCTGGAAAGGCTTGAAACATGCCTTGAAACAGATGCCGTCAGGGAGCCTGGTTTTGCCAGGCATCCGAGCGATGTCACCATGAATAGAAGGGTTGAGGCCATCCATTACTGTCTGGCCCATGATGACGGGACTAAGATGGGAGAGTATGATGAAGCCGATATCATACTTCTGGGAGTTTCCCGCTCAGGCAAAACACCGGTCTCTGTTTTCCTGGCAACCCAGATGGGCCTTAAATCAGCCAATTTCCCTCTTACCTCAGAATACCTGAACAGCTACAGGGTACCTAGCATGATTCGGCAGAACAAGAGCCGGGTGGTTGCATTGACAACCTCGCCGCAGCAGCTGCACAGTGCAAGGGAAAAACGCTATCCCGGAAGCAAATATGCCAAGCTCTCAACATGCGTTGAGGAGTTGAAGCAGGCCGAACAGATTTACATGAAGTCACACATCCCCATTGTCTCATCTGCAGGTAAATCCATAGAGGAAACAGCAACCCAGGTAATGCAGGAACTGGGGATCAAGAAAAAGTATATTCTATAAGAAACGAATAAACAAAATTTTTTAAACCAAGGGATTCACCTGGCAAATTTCAGACGTGTCCTGACGTCCCTGGGGGCACCTCAGGTATTGCCTCGATAATCAATAAAGTTATCTTCCATTGTTGTTTAAAATACTAATCTTCATCATCCAGGTCACTGGACAGTGCATCACTGATATCAGGTTTTTTTGTGAAAAGCCTGATAATAACAATACCTGCTTCGTAAAGGGCAAAAAGCGGCAGACATAGGAGAACCGCTGCCATAAGATCTCCTGCAGCAAGAAGAACTGACAGCAGCAAGATAGCAGGATAAAAATATTTGCGTCTTGTGGAAAAATAGTCGCGCCTGACCCAGCCTATTTTTGCAGCTGCCACCATGAGAAAGGGGATTTCAAAGGCCAGCCCGAAGGCTAGAGAGGTGCGTGCCACAAAGGTGAGATAGCCTGAAAGCTTTGGCAAAGGTGTTAGCTGCGGGTTTGCAAAACCCATGAAAAAGTGCAGGGCCTTGGGCAGGACAATAAAAAAGGCAAAGGTTGCACCGCCGGCAAAAAGCAGGGTGGCCCAGAATACGACTATAAGGACAGTTTTCTTCTCACTTGTATGCAACCCCGGTGCGATAAACATCCACAGTTCATACAACAGAACAGGGATACTGAAAATGATGCCGAGGAGAAGAGAGAGCTTGATGTAGGTTATGAATGCCTCAGTTAGATTTGTGTAAACAAGCTTTATCAGGTTTGGCGAGGCAAGAAAGAGAGGGGTCATGAAAAAACGGGCAATTTGCTCTGCGAAAATATAGGAGAGAACAGCAAAGAAAAATATTGCACCAAAAGAGACAATCAGCCTCTGGCGCAATTCTTCAAGATGGCCCGAGGTAGTTATCATGAGGTATTTTTGTTTTTCTCGCTGTCGGTATCTGCTTCAGCAGAAGTTGTATCACTGTCCTCTTCAGTCTCAGTGATTTGCTCAGTATCTGTTCCTTCAGCATCTATTGATTCAGGTTTTTCCGGCATGGCATCTTCTGGGAGGTTCTTGTAGGCATCAAGAAGTTTATCGGGCTGGTCGTTCTTATCCTGGGGCTCCCAGCCAGGAGTTTCTATTTCCTCTTCGTCAAGGCTTTCCTTTAGACTGGAAGCGGCTTTTTTGAGCTCAAGTATGCCCTTGCCCAGAGACTTGGCCAACTCGGGCAGTTTCTCGGGCCCAACTACAATCAAGGCAACAGCCATGATCAGGAGCAGTTCCGGAAGTCCTATACCAAACATTGTAGATGAATACCTTAGACTTTGAGATTTAAATTTATTAAATGATAACTTACCTTACTCAGTCCATTTAAACGTAATTCAAAACGGCAAGAATAAAATTCAGATATCTTGCTGGAAGTACTGGATTGGCAATTACAAAAAATCATAAACAGGTTCAGCCCGCAATCTACGGTATTTAAAGGTGGGTGTCAAGAATCTGTGATCATCCTGAACAGGTCTGATTGACTTTTGGGAAACCTTTGACTATGGTTGCTGTCGCTGAAATTTTTCACTGTATTTTTTTTCATACTCATATAACATATATATATGCTTGAATCAGTTTTGAGGAGAATGTAAATGGCCAATGTGGTTGTGGTAGGTACCCAATGGGGTGATGAGGGTAAGGGTAAGATCGTCGATCTGCTTACCCGCTATGCGGATTATATTGTCCGTTTTCAGGGAGGGAATAATGCGGGACATACCCTGGTAGTAGAAGGCAAGCAGTTTATTTTCCATCTTATCCCGTCCGGTATTCTGTATGAAGAGAAGAAATGCATGATTGGGAACGGAGTGGTCATTGATCCGGAAGTCCTCCTGGCTGAAATGCAGGAACTTAAAGAAAATGGCCTGCCGGTGAACCCTGAAAGGCTCATGATCAGTGAAAATGCACACCTTATAATGCCCTACCACAAGGCTTTGGATCTAAACCAGGAAGCCTCACTGAAAAGCAGCAAAAAAATAGGAACTACTGGTCGCGGTATTGGACCATGCTATGATGATAAGATAATCCGCAAGGGCATCAAGATAGGTGACCTGCTTGATGAGGATCTTTTTAAGGATAAACTCAAAGATAATATTGAGGAAAAAAACTTTCTGCTTACCAAGCGGCTAAACAGTGATCCTGTCTCCTTTGATCCAATTTACAGCCAGTTCCAGCAATTTGCGGAGAAACTGGCACCTTACCTGGGAAATGTCTCAGTTGAGCTGGACCAGGCCAGGAAAAGCGGCAAGCATATTCTATTCGAGGGTGCTCAGGGAACGCAGCTTGATATAGATCATGGTACTTATCCATTTGTCACCTCTTCAAATACTGTGGCTGGCAACGCTTGCACGGGAAGTGGCTTCGGGCCTGTTCATATCGATGCTGTCATTGGCATTCTAAAGGCTTATACAACCCGGGTCGGGAGTGGCCCATTTCCCTCTGAGCTTTTTGATGAAACAGGTGATCAGCTGCAGAAAAAGGGTGGCGAATTCGGGGCGACCACTGGCAGAAAACGCCGTTGTGGTTGGCTGGATAGCGTGGTGGCAAACGAAGCTGTCCGCTTAAACGGTATTACGGGCTTAGCAGTTACAAAACTTGATGTATTAAGCGGTCAGGCCTCGCTCAAGATCGCCACATCCTATAAAGCTGATGGTACAGAAATTAAAGCCATGCCAAGCAATATCAGGACTACTGAAAAAGTTAAGCCAGTTTATGAGGAGATTCCCGGCTGGCAGGAAGAAATTGATACGGTCCGTTCTGTTGAGGACCTTCCTGTGCAGGCCAGGGATTATATCAAACGAATTGAGGATATTACCGAAACTCCTGCAGTAATTATTTCTGTTGGACCGGCACGTGATGAAACGCTGCTGTTGAAGAATCCTTTTGCAGAGTAATAATCAACCTGTCTGGTCATTTCATTTGCAAAAAAGCTTTGCGATTTTCCTTTGAATGATTATATTCTATCCGTTTTTAGGACGGACACTTGAAGCCTGGTATTTTATATAAGGAGATTTAAATTTATGGCACGTATTACAGTTGAAGACTGCTTGGAAAAAATTGGTGATGACAACCGTTTCAGTTTAGTTCATTTGGCGGTTGAGCGGGTTAAGCAAAGAAGGCAGGGAGCTCCCTTATTAATAGCGCCGAGAAAAAACAAGGAAGTTGTCATGGCGCTGCGGGAGATAGCCGCCGGCGAAGTTATGTTTGATAATATTCTGGAACTGCCGAAGCTTGAGGATGAGCACTCAGCAGTTGATGCTGAACATGATAATTCGGATAAGCAAACTTCCCAGGAGGCAGCTTGAATTCCACCATGGAGCTTGACTATTACGAGGCGCTTGGCGTCGCAAGGTCGGCCTCTCCTGATGAGATTAAAAAGGCCTACCGAAAGCTGGCGATGAAGTACCACCCGGATCGTAATCCCGGAGACCAGGAAGCTGAAGAAAAGTTCAAGCAGTCTACCGAGGCTTACGAGGTCCTCTCTGACAGCAACAAACGTCAGATTTACGATACTTATGGCCACGAGGGTCTGAAGAGCAGGGGCTACCAGGGACCTGACTTTGAGGATATATTTTCCAGCTTCGGAGATATTTTCGGTGATATTTTCGGATTTGGCAGAGCCGAGACGCGGCGTTCAAAACAAGGGCCCATGCGAGGGGCTGACCTGCGTTATGATCTTTCCATATCATTTATGGAAGCTGTCCATGGAATTTCAAAGGATATTGAGATTGAAAGACCAGACACCTGCTGGACCTGTGAAGGAACAGGTTTGCGCCCAGGCCATAAAGCAGAAACCTGTTCAGCCTGTCAAGGCAGAGGGCAAGTGATCAGGGCACAGGGCTTTTTCAGAATGAGTACCACCTGTCCGCAGTGTCGCGGAGAAGGAGAAATAATCAACGATCCCTGTGCTGACTGTGATGGGGTGGGCCTGGTAAAAAGTAAAAAGAAGGTCGCTCTGAAAATACCAGCAGGAGTTGATACCGGTGCTAAAATGCGCTTAAGGGATACCGGGGAAGGAGGCCGTAAGGGTGGCCCTGCCGGTGATCTATATGTTATAATTCATGTTGAGCCACATGAGTTTTTTCAGCGTCAGGGTGATTTGATCTATTGCCAGTATCCCTTGAATTTTGACCAGGCAGCTCTGGGTTGTAATCCGGAAATCCCTACTATTCATGGAAAGAAGAAACTGAAGATCCCGAAAGCAACTCAGACCGGCCAGCGATTCACCCTAGAAAAGGAAGGAGTACCTCACTTAAGAGGCAATGGTCGCGGTGATATGATTGTCGAAGTTAAAGTGGTAACACCCCAGAAGCTGACAAAAAGACAGAAGGAACTTTTGCAGGAATTTGGTGAACTGGAGAGAAAAAAGGAAAAAGACAGCGAAGAAGGATTGCTGAAGAAATTATTGCACTTGGGACGTAAAACAGAATAAGATAAATTTTTAGCCAGTACCTCGCTCACAAGCTAGACTGGTAAGGCATTAAAAGCTTTGACACAGTTTTTCATGTTACTTTAACGGCTGACGATATGTGTAAAGCTGTTGACAAAGACACCCAAATCAATAATATTCGACTCCTTCATAACATTGGTGGAAATATGGTCCATGTTTGCACTAATTAGGATAGAGGCATAAGAGTTCATTTTTTTCAAAACAGTACGCAGTATCAAAGAGGATATTTAGAGGACACATCTGGAGTAGGAGCTATGAACAAGAAACAACAGGCGCACTTTAAGGCTAAGCTTGAGGGCATGAGCCAAGACATATTGGATGAAGCTGAGAAAACACTACTGGAAATGACTGATCAGAGTGATAACTATCCTGATCCTGCAGATAGGGCTACGGCAGAATCCAACCGTAATTTTGAGCTGCGTATCCGAGACCGAGAAAGAAAGCTTCTTGCTAAGATCAAGGAAGCCCTTGAGCGTTTAGAAAATGGGACTTACGGAATATGTGAAAGCTGTGATGAGGATATTTCCATCAAGCGGCTGGAAGCCAGGCCGGTTACTACGTTGTGTGTTAAATGTAAGACCGCGCAGGAACAGCACGAAAAAGAACATGCCCAACCGTAAAAAAATATGCCAGAGTTACGTAAGGATCCAATCCTCGGTCGCTGGATAATCATTGCTAAGGAGCGAAGCAGACGTCCAACAGATTTTGTTATACAGGAACAGATAGTCAAGGGAGGTTTTTGCCCTCTCTGTCCTGGCAATGAGAATACTACTCCAGCAGAAGTACTAGCCTACGGGCGCACCCCGTCCCAACCACCTAATTCTCCGGGTTGGGAACTCAGGGTCGTGCCGAACAAATATCCCGCATTAGTCATAGAAGGAGATCTCAACAAGGAAGGGGTTGGGATCTACGATAAAATGAATGGCATAGGGGCCCATGAAGTTATTATAGAAAGCCCCAACCATGATGATACATTCACCAATCTTTCTCCAGACCGGATGCTTTACCTCTTCTGGGCCTTTCGAGACCGGTTGCTTGATCTGGGCCGTGATCCCCGCTTTAAATATGTAATGGTCTTTAAAAACAGTGGCAAGGGAGCTGGAGCTTCTCTTGAACATTCACATTCCCAGCTGGTTGCCTTGCCGATCCTGCCACGCATGATCGTTTCTGAACTGGACGGCAGTCTTTCCTATTACAAATACAAAGAACGGT
>CP070776.1:830432-837399 GCA_020346205.1 Deltaproteobacteria bacterium | reverse complement strand
CTCCCACCAATTTATCCAGGCTTGCTTCAACCGTTTCGGTCAGATCAAGACCTATATCAATACTTTCAGGTTCAACACCGAAAAGCACAAGGTTCTTCGGTAGTTCATCCGTTAGCATTGCAGCGGCAAGAAGATCAGACAAGCCAAGTTGATGTGGAGATATCCTGGTTCGAAAAGCAGCCGGCACATCTTCACCTTCCACCCGTCCTACAGTCCCGGGTTTCTGGTCCCATGTCATTGCATCAATGATTATGAGATAATCCCGCTTGCGGATATGGCGAAGAAGTTCAATGCCGGCTGTACCTCCGTCCAGTAGTTCAACATTGGCAGGAAAAGTATAACGCCTTTCCAACTCCTTCAGGGCTCGAACACCGATACCCTCATCGGTTAAAAGGACATTTCCTATGCCAAGTACAAGTATATCCAAAAGAACACCTTACAGTATGAAATTACAGGGCCTTAACCCTTACTATCTCTTTATTTTTCTTATCTACCATGTGAATGGCACAAGCCAGGCATGGATCAAACGAATGAACGGTCCTCAGAACCTCAAGTGGCTTTTCCGGTTCAGCAACCGGGTTGCCAAGAAGAGCTGCTTCGTATGGACCGAGATCATCTTTGGAGTTCCTTGGTCCGGCATTCCAGGTAGATGGTACAACGGCCTGATAGTTTTTAATTTTGCCGTTATCTATGACAATCCAGTGTGAAAGAATACCGCGCGGCGCTTCATGATAACCGAAACCCTGTACCTCTCCTTTTGGAAAACTGGGAGGATTAAAGGTGGATGTGTCCCCGCTGGCAATATTATTTACCAGTGCTGTCCATTGGCCTTCCAGGGTGTCATTGAGCACGGCACAACGGATAACCCTGGCTGCGATCCTGCCTATGGTTGAATGCAGTGCAGGAACACCTACCTTGCTGCCCACAAGGGAACTGACAGTATCAAGGACCTGGGTTGCATATTTCTGTGTGGGCTTATGACCTGCTGCAAACATGCAGAGAACGTTGGCCAAAGGCCCTACCTGGGCAGGTTCATCCTTAAAGGTCGGTGCTTTGACCCAGGAGTACTTGCCGTCATCCTGCCAGTCAGTGAAATTGGGTACAGTTTCACCCTCGTAAGGATGTCTGTTCCATTCGCCGTCATACCAGGCATGCTTGATGGATTCCTTGACATTATCCTCAAAGAAAGGATCATCGAAGCTCTTGATAGGCGTGAATTTGCCAACGTCGCCATTGGGAATGTAGCCACCGGGCAGAGCAAATTCTGTACCCTTGGTATCCATGGGCATATCAGGTGCTGAAAGGTAGTTGGTAACACCCTTGCCATACCCTGTCCACTCTGCATAATAGGCTCCGACTGCAGCCACATCCACCAGGGCTACCTGCTTGACGAAGTCATTGGCCTCACCGATCAGGGTCTTGATGTTGTAGAGCTTCTCCATATTCAGTGTGTCAGGACTGTCCAGGTTGATGGCATTGGAAACACCGCCTACAGCTACGTTCTGAATGTGCGGTGTTTTGCTGCCCAGGATGGCAACTACATTATTAATCTTTCTCTGGTATTCCAGGGCCTGCAGATAATGGGTTGCAGCCAGCAGGTTCACCTCGGGAGAAAGTCTCATTGCCGGATGACCCCAGTAGCCGCTGCCGTAGATACCGAGCTGGCCTGAATCCACCAGAGTCTGCAGCCGCTGCTGCGCTCCCTTTATTTCCTGGAAACTGTTCCGTTTCCAGGGGGATAAACTCTGACCCAGCTTGGCGGTTGCCTTTGGATCTGCAGAGAGCGCAGAAACAATGTCAACCCAGTCAAGGGCACAAAGATGGTAGAAATGAACGATGTGGTCATGGACCGCATGCGCACCCATGATCAGATTCCTGATGTACTGGGCATTTTTAGGAATTTCCATGCCGAGTGCATTTTCAACCGAACGCACTGAAGCCAGTGCGTGGACTGACGTTCAGACGCCGCAGAAGCGCTGGGTGAATAGCCATGCCTCCCGGGGATCACGGCCCTGGAGGATTACCTCAAAGCCGCGCCACATCTGGCCCGATGACCAGGCATTACTTACCTTGCCGTTGTCAATCTCGCAGTCAATCCGAAGATGTCCTTCAATCCTGGTAACTGGGTCAATTGTTATTCTTTTTGCCATTTGTTTGTCTCCTTAACTTTTGAGTCAGTAATGTATAGACGCAAAATTGTATTATCTAATTATGCCTCGGCCTCTCCATGACTTGGAAGAACCGGCAGCTTCTTGACAAATATCATGTACAGCAGAATTTCAGCTGAAATAATCGCATAGGTGATAAATTGTTCACCTACTGCGGGGAAGTAATGCCAGCCTTCACCGGGGTTAAAACCGACCAGGTACGTATTGAACCTGAAAATCAGTCCGCCAAGCATAAGGCTGCAGGCTGACAGAAAGAGCATTTTGGCACTTTTTCTGTTTGATGCCGAAGCAAGTATTACCAGAGGAATAATGTGCAGAATGTTCTCTAAGAGAAACATGTTGCCCTGCAGGTCTCCAGCAAAGGCAAGGCCTATCTGGCCCCTTATGAGGAGATCACCAAACCTGACAACAAGAAGAATTGCCAGAAGGACTGGGATTACCAGTGAAAGCTTTCCAATAATATCTGTTTCAAGAGGTCTTTTAAAACCCAGAGCTGAAAGAGTTGATTCAAATATAACAACGGTATACCCCATGGTAATGGCTGAAATCAGAAATATCAGCGGCAGGGCCGGTGTCCACCAGAGCTGAGAAAGCTTGCTGCCTGCAAGGATCATCAGGCTCCCCAGTGAGGACTGATGCATGGTGGGCAGCAGTATGCCTAGGGCAATAAAGAAGACCATGACTTTGTTGACCTTCGACTTTGTATTGGTTTTGGCCTCCACAAAGGTGGGTGAGAACTCTATCCAGAGGACAGCAATGTATAGTGCAATACAGAGGGCAACTTCAAGAAGTATGGAGTTGAAGTTGGTGAACCAGGGCAGAAAGACATTGTATATATGCCAGTAACGCCCGATATCAATAAAGACCGAAACACCGGCCAAAGTGTAACCGAACATGCTGGCCAAAAGGGCCGGTCTTACAAGAGGATGGTATTCTCCATTGTTGAAGGCATAGACCAGAAGTGCCATGGAGTAACCGCCACAGGCAAAGGCAGTCCCCACCACAACATCATAGGTGATCCATATGCCCCAGGGAAAGCCGTCATTCATATTTGAGACTGCACCGATACCGAACATAAACCGCTTAGCCAGGAAATATGTTCCGATCAGGGTTATTACGAGGAAAAAAAGAAACGGACCCGTAAAAATTTTGCCTCCTACAGGTTTTGCCTCGCTCATATTGTGTACCTCCAATCCTTTTATATTGAGGTTTTAGTCCTTATCCTTCTGACTTCTATTGACGAAGTAGAAAAGTCCTGCCAGCACAACGATCGGAGCAATCATGCCCTTGTATAACGTGTGCTGAATATTTTCAGCAGTAGAAGCATACGATTTTTCCGGAAGTTCAGGCATGCCCAGCTTACTGAATGGAACACCTGCTAACATAACGACCTGGGTGCCGCCAACCTCGCTTTCCCCGTAGATCTGCGGCACATAAGTGGCTGCCTTCTGGGAAAGGGTTTTGCCTGAATCTATGGAGGAAACAGGAAAGTCGTAGTATTTCCCCGGTTCCATTTGCTGCCGCCTCTTGGCTTCAGCCATCAGTTCGTTAGTCGGCCCAAATAGTGAAGCTCCGGTCGGACAGGAACTGCAACAGGCTGCTATTTCGCCTTTGGGGAGCAAATGCGAGCATAGCTGACATTTGACAATCTCCGGAAAGGCTGAATCCCATTGAAACTTTGGAATGTTGAACGGACAGGCAACCTGGCAGTAGCGACAACCGATACAGGCGTCCTTGTTATATGTCACAACACCTGTATCTGGGTTTTTTCGCATTGCCGAAACAGGACAGGCTGATACACAACCGGGATCGACACAGTGCATGCATTGACGTTTTACAAATGCATAACCGTCTGCTTCCTGGTCTTTGTTAATGCCGCTGCCGCTTTCATATTTTTTTATTACATTTAATGTTTTGGAGGATAAGTCGCGGGGATTTTCCCAGATGGGTAATAAATCAGAACTTTCCACCGGCATATTATTTGCTTTTTTACAACCAACCATGCAAGCTTGACATCCTATACAAAGAGTCGAATCGTACAGGAATCCGAGGGCGCCGGGTAAGCGCTCTTTTCTTTTAGCTTCGGCAAAGGTGGGTTGTCCAACTGCTGCCAGGACACCGCACCCGGCAGCTCCTTTAAGAAAATCTCTTCTTTTGATTTTCATTAGCCTGAGCTCCCTAGGTAATTAGTCCTGTTTATCTTCTTTATCGCCAACTTTTTTCAGGGCAACAGCACCTGCTCCAAGTGCGGCACCGGCAACACCTGCTGCCAGTGCTACTGCAGCTCCACCCCCTTTGCCACCATGATCAACACTAATCGGGGTCTGTACAGCAGATGGCGTAACATTTTTAACCTCTGCCGGGGTATGGAGCGGTATGTTGAATCCGACTCCTTCTTCAGAACAGCCGAAGCAGGGATGTCCGGTATTCACCGGCCATGTTCCCATGTCATTAAAACGTAAAGTGGAACAGTTGTTAAAGGTCTCAGGTCCTTTGCAGCCCAGCTTATACAGGCAGTAACCCTGACGGTGGCCATCATCATCAAACTGTTCGGCAAAGCGGCCTGCGTCAAAATGGGGACGACGCTCACAGTTTTCATGGATTAATCGGCCATAAGCAAATTTGGGGCGCAGCTTATCGTCAAGTTCAGGAAGTTTTTTAAAGGTCACAAAATAAAGAACAGTGGACAGGAAGTTGTAACCGTTCGGGGGACAGCCCGGGATATTTATCACCGGTATGCCTGTGCCCTCTAAAATTTTATAGGCTGGGGTAGCACCGGTAGGATTAGGGCCGGCCGAAGGTACTCCGCCCCATGATGAACATGAGCCGATGGATATGACTGCTGCAGCCTTGGGGGCAGTCTCCTTGAGGATTTCAAGGACAGGCTTGCCGGCAATCTTGCAATAAATTCCACCATCCTTGACCGGAATGGAACCTTCGACTACCAGGATGAATTTGCCCTTATTCTCCTCAATTGATTTTGCCCGGTATTCTTCGGCCTGGTGACCGGCTCCTGTATTGAGCGTTTCAGAGTAATCAAGGGCGATCAAATCAAGGATAAGGTGCTCAACGGTGGGGTGTGTGGACCGCAGCAATGTTTCTGTGCAGCCGGTGCACTCCTGCCCAGATAGCCAAATGACTGGAGGACGTTTTTTGGCCGCTGTAGCCGCTTCAGCAATCTTCGGACCGAGACTGGCCGGAAGACCCATATATACCGCAGTTGCGGTACACACTTTGAGAAAGTCCCTTCGCGACACTCCACTGGGAATTTTATCAAAGTCAGTCTCTCTGCATCTCATAGACAATCCTCCTTACTATGGTTTGGGTATAGATACCGTTACAAAAAAATATATTTAACGCATAGGTAATTCTACTAATAGATTAGGTATTAATACCTAATGCATGATAAATGCAAGGATTTTTTGAAGTTTTATTTAAAAAAATAAATATTTATTCAGAGAGCGCTTTTTAACAAAATCATTAAAAAAAACACAACTATCGATAGATAGAAAAAATACAGATATAAAACTTTGAGTTAACTGCAAGAACAATGTGGCAGCTTGGTGGGAATTGTTGCTATGTGAGAACAAACTAAAAGAGAGCGATCTGCCTGCTAAATATTTTTTCCAGCGGTTATTCTTTTAAAAAATTAATGATCGCCTTGCGTTTGGCACCTGATAGATTTTTGAAGGCAGGCATGCGTGCGAAAGGGTTCATCTTTTTTGGGGTCTGGATATAACTGTCAATCCAACTGTCACTTTTAATGTTTGTTATAGCAGAAAGATCGGGTCCCATTCTTCCCCCTTTACCTTTAAAAGTATGGCACTGGCTGCAGCCTTCCCGATAGAATAACTTTTCACCGTTATAGGACATGGAGCAACCTGATATAAAATAAGTCACTAAGAAGATTGTTCCACAAACGAGGAGAAACAGGGCTGACTTTTTTAATGTGAGTAGCATAGATTGCATGGCAATAATTACTTTTTCAACCATGGTCTAAATATTGAATCATCAAGTGGTCGTGCATCAAGATGCTGTTGTTTGCCGTTTTGCTCAGCAATAATCTTTACTGGATCCGGGCCAACCTCTGATTTTTTTGCATAACGCACAACCATTGAAGCAGCAGTATCAAGTTCCTCCAGGTCGTTACTATAACGTAGAATAGCTGATGGACCTGGTATATCAGCAGTTTTGAGGAGCCAGTCATCGGGGTGCAGCAGGCTTTCAATCTTTTCATTTTCTTTTTCGTTGCGCCCCACTACCAGCCATCCACCTGTTGGCAATTTAAATTGACGCCCCACAAGCATCAACAGAATATCTTCTGGTATGATCTTTTGGTTCTGCTGGTAGTATTCCTGAATACGTTCACTCAATACAGGGTCAGCAAGAATGCAGCCGCCGGCGGGACTGGGATAATCGGTGATGCCAAAATGCTCAGCCAGCTTCATCTGTGGTGTGCGGTTGCGACCGCTGAAGGCGAGCAGCTGATCCCGTTCAATAAGGCCATCAAGTTCAGCTTGTGTCGGCTCAAGGTTCTTGGCGCAAAGCGGCCGTACCAGAATGCCCTCGCAGTCACTGTCCCGTTCAATGATCCGGAGGGTATCACGCCGCTGTGACATGGGACGCTGGCCAATAACTTCACCGGTCACGAGAAACGATGCCCCAACTTCAGGCATCATTTTTTTTGCCTCTGTCAGCAGGAATATCTTACAGTCGATACAGGGGTTGAAGTACTTGCCAAAACCATGGGCAGGTTTTTTCAACAGCTCTAGATACGGAACTGTGACATCCTTTAAAAG
>CP070776.1:827621-830332 GCA_020346205.1 Deltaproteobacteria bacterium | reverse complement strand
AACGGGTAAAAAAGGTCCAGAGAAACTCCTGCATATTTTCGGTTGCAGCCTCTGTGTCATCAACGAGGAGGACTACCGGCCAGCTCGCTAGCCCCGGCCACGCTGCGGCCTGTTTTGCCAAATCAGGTTCAGCCTCATAAGCAGGTCCCTGGACAACCAGAGTACCAGGTAGAAAAACTTTCGGGCGGCTCAGGTTCTCAGGCAAAGTTCCACTGAATGAATCCGGCAGATCACGTAAAGGCTCCTTGCCAAGACCCATAAGCATTGCCTTGGAGCCCTTATTTACCGAGGGGCCGGTGTAATCAAGCGTGTCCTGTGAAACATTGGCAAATACAAACAGGTCCTTTCCCCAGTCAGCCCGTTCTAGGACATGGCACCAGAGTTTAGCAAAATCTTCAACGTCAACGTTCCCGTCAGTGATGATGAGAAACTTGGTCAAAGACAGCTGCCCTTCACCAAGTATCCTTAAACCGGCTGCAAAGGCCTCCCTGGGATATCGGTCCATAACCCTGGCGGCCGCCAGGCAATGAAAGCCTGTCTCACCAAAGGTTTTCAATTGTCGCACACTACTCATCACCAGGGGGAACAGTGGAGAAAGCAGTTCCTGTAAAAAGTCACCGATAAAAAAATCCTCCTGCCGCGGCCGGCCAACTACCGTTGCTGGGTAGACTGCATTCTTTCGGTGGTACATATGCTGCACCTGGAAGACCGGATAGTCATGCTGCAGGGAATTGTAGCCGTAATGGTCGCCAAAGGGCCCTTCCGGCTTTCTGACATGTGGGGGGACTATACCAGTGAGTGCAAATTCCGCCTGGGCCACCAGGGGATGCCCGCCATGGGGATTTTTCGCCATCTCAAGTTTTTTGCCAAGCAGCAAGGAGGCCAGGACAAGCTCCGGGATATTTTCAGGCAGCGGTGCAATGGCAGCCATCATTAAAGCCGGAGGTCCGCCAATGTATAAAGTTAAAGGCAGCGCTTCATTCTTCTGTTCTGCAGCATGATAGTGATAACCTCCGCCTTTATGGATCTGCCAGTGAATACCTGTTGTGGAATCATCAAATCTCTGGATGCGGTACATGCCAAGGTTATGGCCCTTGCCGTCGGGATGCTCGGTATAGACAAGAGGCAGGGTTACAAATGGCCCTCCATCAGAATGCCAGGAGGTCAGCATAGGCAGTTCTGTCAGCCTTGGCGGGTCTTTGTGAACCTCGAGAACAGGTCCGCTCTGCACGGTTCTGGTTCCAACCTTGAGCCCGTCAAATATGAGGCTTCGCACAGACCAGAGCTTATCAAGACTTGGAGGCATAAGTGTTTCCGCAGCCCGTACCAGGTCCTTCACAAACTGCTGGGGCCGCTTACCAAAGGCCAGCTCCATACGGCGGTTGGTGCCGAACAGGTTGGTTACTACAGGAAAATCACTGTTTAGAACATTAGTGAACAGCAATGCCGGACCGCCATGCGCAATTACCCTGCGGTGTATTTCAGCAATCTCCAGGTACGGATCCACCTGGACATCTATTTCAAGCAGCTCTGACTCCTTTTTAAGGATATTCAGAAAGGCTGACAGGTCTTCAATAATGCCGGTACTCACTCTTTTCGCTGCTCCTTGGGATTTATTTATTCTGCCAGAAAAAGGCTGTGATATTCTTTTTCAGATAAGTGTTTCTGCATGATCCTGGTCAGAAAATCCACTGTTGCAAAAATATCCTCATCATCCAGTCTCGGCAGCAGGGCATCCAAAAGAGTTTTGTCTGTAAAACAATAAAGAAACAATCTTAAGGACTTCTCGTCCGTTGCCCTGTCAAACCCGAAAACCATGGAATGCGCATCTATGTTTTCTTTCTTGCCTGTTTTTTCGGTGCCCATTGTAGCTCCATTAGTAGTAGAGGTGGTTAAACCAGCTTCCATTTCACTTTTCTAGAACGGGGCCCGTCAAACTCACAGAAAAAAATCTTCTGCCAGGTGCCGAGGACCAGCCTACCGTTCTCTACAAAAACGGTTACCGAACTGCCCATGAGCGATGCCATGATATGGGCCGGAGAGTTGCCTTCCATGTGTTTGTAAGAGTAGTTCATGGGAATGACCTTTTTTAAAACCGCTATGATGTCATCCTGTACAGCCGGGTCTGCTCCCTCATTAATGGTAAGCCCTGCAGTAGTATGAGGGTTATAGACATAGCATACTCCGTCACTCATACCTGACCTGCTGACTTCCTTTTGTATCTGGCCTGTAATATCTACAAATTCCATCCTGCTTCCTGTTGAAACAGCAAACGTTCCAGTACCCATTTCAGCTACCCTCTCTGTTTTTAACTTGGCGAACAAGCTCTTTATAACACCCTTTAAGTAATACATAAATCTATGTTTTCTTAAGCATTTGAATTTATTCCTTTTCAAAGCCAAGTGTCAACCGCTTTGTCTTATCTCTCCCCATCACGGTGTTATTTAATCTATGGACAAATATTTAACAATTTTGTAATATCGCGCCTTTCATATAAAACATATTTGAAAAATTTTATAAGACGATGAACCAGCCTGACAAAAAAATATTCAACAAAGAGCTTGAGGATATTACCTGCCTGTATGAGGTAACAAAGGTACTTGCCTCTTCAACCGACCTGCGTGACAGCCTAGAGAGGATCATGGGAATCCTCTCTGCACAAAAAGGCATGTACAACGGCACGGTCACCATTATCAATCCGCACACAGGGC
>CP070776.1:819679-827521 GCA_020346205.1 Deltaproteobacteria bacterium | reverse complement strand
TGGTACGTGCTGTAAAGGAATATACAAAAGGCTTGGAGATGGACTCAGCAAACACCAATCTCCTCAATAGCCTTGGTGAAGCCTATGCCCAGATGAATAAACCCAGAAAAGCCCAACCATTTTTTGAGGCAGTCTTAGGCACCGATTCCAAACATTATATGGCACTGTTCAACCTTGGTGTGACAAGTTTGATCATGGCTGACAACGAGAAAGCCATTAAATATTTTGAGCGGGCCTTAACAGCTATTAGACGCAAACCCAAAGCAGATCATAGAAATGACCTGCTCCTGCAACTGGGTAAGCTTTATTGCAGAACCGGGAGATATGCAAAAGCTGTTACCCTCTTAAAAAGAGAAAAGATTTTAGATGAAGCAAGTTCTATTACACCGGGCAGATATGCATTGCTGAGATATCTTGGTGAAGCATATATGGGAAAGGGCAACAACAAAGACGCTATTATGGTTTTACAGCGCGCTATCCGTTATAATCCACATGATGCTTATGCATTAAGCATGCTGGGTGAATTATATGCTCTGGAGAACCAGGGCGATGACATTGCACTTTCACTCTGCGAACAGGCTGTGAATATTGATGACAGGCAATGGCAACATTGGTATCGTCTTGCTTTGGTAAGGTATAAAATGGGATCCTATGAGCTAGCCCTGGATGATCTTAAAGAAAGTATGCGGCAGGAACGAAAGAAAAAGGAGTCATTATATCTTGCCGGTCAGGTATATGATAAATTGGGTGCCCAATCAAAAGCAGAAGCAATGTTTAAATCTGTTTTGAAAATTGCACCGGATCACAAGGCTGCCGGTGCAGCATTAAAAAAAAGTCAAATTAGAAAATGAGGTGAGAATTGATTCACAGACGTACTAATAATGGCGGATATGAAGAATCGGGTAGACGCACTACCGATATGCAACACCAGTACTGGCTAGATTACTTTAATGCTGGTGACTCCTGGCGGCTTTTCAGAATCATGTCTGAGTTTGTGGAAGGCTTTGATACCTTGTCAGGCATAAAGGGACCGGCAGTGTCTTTTTTCGGCTCAGCCCGTACCATGCCGGAAGATACATACTATAAACTTACAGTCTCAATCGCAGGAGAACTTTCGCGGCAGGGCTATGCCATTATCACAGGTGGTGGGCCAGGTATTATGGAGGCAGCGAATAAAGGGGCAACCGAAGCGGGTGGTTATTCCATAGGACTCAATATAAATTTACCCTTCGAGCAGGACCCCAATATTTTTACCAACCTACCATTAAGTTTTAAATATTTTTTCGTTCGCAAGGTCATGTTCATCAAGTATGCACAGGCTTTTATCTGCATGCCGGGCGGCTTTGGCACCCTGGATGAAGCTTTTGAGGCCCTAACTTTAATTCAGACTAAGAGAATAAAGCCCTTTCCTGTTATTCTTGTTGGGAACGAATACTGGTCGGGCCTCCTGGATTGGGTTAAGGAGAAAATGCTTGCCGATGACAGAGTGGATCATGATGATATGGCGATAATAAATGTTATGGACGATCCTGAAGAGATAGTATCCTATATCAAAAAGACAATTGTAATATAAAGAAAGGGTTATTGCTGAGTTTAAGACTTTTTTGTATAATCACCCGCTGGTTGTTTGGGCGAATTGTAAAACAGAAACCTTAGTTAAAGGAGACAGTAAATGGCGCAGATTGATGCCTTTTTCAAACTGATGAATGAACAGGGAGCCTCTGACCTTCATATGATGGCAGGTATGCCACCTATTCTGAGGATCCGTGGAGAAATGGAAACTGTCAAGTTTAAAGTCATGGACAATGAGGGTTTAAAGGCTATGCTTTATGAGATTTGTCCTGAAGAAAAAATCAAGGTTTTTGAAGAGACAGGTGATATGGACTTCGGGTATGAAATACCTAACCTTGCCAGGTATCGTTGTAACTTTTTTGAACAGAAGAACGGTATCGGAGCGGTGTTTAGAGAAATCCCAAGTAAAATTTTAACCTGTGAACAGCTTTTGCTGCCCAATGTTATCGGTAAACTTTCACAGCTTCCGAAAGGCATGGTTGTTGTGACCGGCCCTACAGGAAGCGGTAAATCTACCACCTTGGCCGCCATTATTGATGAGGCCAACAGAAGCCGTAAGCATCATATACTCACCATTGAGGATCCGATAGAGTTTGTTCATTTACCTCAGAAAGCAGTTATTAATCACCGTGAGGTGGGGACCCATACGAGAAGTTTTGCCGCAGCCTTACGAGGAGCGCTGCGTGAGGATCCTGATATTATTCTTGTTGGCGAGATGCGTGACCTGGAAACAGTGGCCCTTGCCATGGAGGCGGCCATGACTGGACATCTTGTTTTTGCCACTCTCCATACCTTAAACGCCTCCAAAACTGTGGACCGTATGATAGAAATTTTTCCTGCTACCCAGCAGGAACAGGTTCGTTCTACTCTGGCTGATGCTCTACGGGCGGTCGTCTCACAGACTCTCTTTAAACGCCGCGATGTTAAGGGCAGGGTAGCAGCGCTTGAAATCCTCATCTGTACTGCAGCCGTACGAAACCTGATCAGGGAAGGTAAAACCTACCAGATTCCTTCAGCCATGCAGACTGGAAAGAAGTATGGCATGCAGACTTTGGATGATGCCATTATGGATCTTCTGAAAAAAACCTGGATCAGTGCGGAAGATGCCTATATGTATTCTACAGAAAAAGCGAAATTTGTCGGGTTTCTCAAGAAGCCGCCAATTGATTTTACCGAAGTATAAACAGGTCAAGGCGCAGGTATCAGTTTATTTGATACCTGCGCACCGAAATTTCTCCATTTACTATAGTAAAAGTAATTGTGCCGTCTCTAACGGTGGAAAGGACCTCTATGCCTTTTTCCTGTAAAGTATAAAAAGATTTTGCAGGAAGGTTATACAGGCTGTTGCGGCCGGCAGAAATGGCAATATATTCAGGTGCAACAGCTCTGATGAAATCCTGACTCAACGAAGATGAACTGCCATGGTGCGGTGCCATCAGCACATCAGCCTTTAATTGTTTCCCCTCTTTGACAAGTATTTCTGCCATTGCAGCGCTTATGTCTCCCGTGAACAGAAAGGATTTGTTGTCGGCTTCAAGTCTAAGTACCAGACTTAGATCGTTGGGGTTGATCAAACTAATCTGCTTGAAGTTTTCTTTTAGATAATCAGCCCCCGAGCCACTGTGGATGCAAAAAAGTCGCGTGTCTCCCTCCCAAAAGAGTGTTTTATCATCACTGGTAATTTTCGTTTCAATGCCCAGTTGATTTGCAAGGTCAAGAAGTTCATGGTACTCCTTGTCAAGCCCGGGTAAATCGTTAATCCATAATTCTTTGGGGCGAAAACGTGTCAGAATGAAGGGCAGGCCGTTGTAGTGATCAGCATGGGGATGTGTAACGACCACAGCATCAAGACGGCTGATTTTTTGATTCCAGAGAAAAGGTCCGATAACCTGCTCTCCAATATTAAAACGATCGCTTCCAGCACCTCCACCATCAATTAAAATATTTTTGTCTCCTTGCAGTTGTAAAAGAATTGAGGAGCCATGTCCTACATCAAGAAAGGTTACTGATGCAGATCTGGAAGACTGTTTTGTTTGAGAGGTGACAACAGGGGCTGCAATGAGAGAGCAAAGAAAGAACAGTGCAATAACAAGTGAACAGAGCCTTTGTTTACCCTTTAGGTGAAAAGCAATAACTGAGCTTATGAGAAGAAGATAGGTGATAATGATTTCACCAGGTGCTGGAGTGGGGAGCCATATCGAAGCAAATGACAATGATGCAAAGAAAGCACATATCCTTTCAGCTATAATCAGGCCAGAACTACCAATTATAAAAAGTAATTTAGCCAATGCAGGAAAAAGGGGAATACATAAACTGGCAGCAAGGCCGATAATGAGAGACCAGAAACAAATTAGAGGCTCCACGATTAAATTGGTAATAGGTGCTACCAGGGAAAACCTGTTGAAATGAAATAAAAGCAGGGGCAAGGTTCCAAGCATGGCTGCTGCAGTAAGAGAAACTCCAGCAATGACCCCCTTTAGAAAAGCCATGGTAATGTTGTGAATTTTTGAAGTAGGATTGGGACTTGCTGATGGATCCTGTTTAGTGGAATGGGTAGATATTCCTGGAACTTTTTGGAAAAGAAACTCATAAAATAGCGGGTATAAAAGGGCAATTGCTATTACTGCACTAAAGGAGAGTTGAAATGAGGCAGTTAAAATTGCTCCAGGTTTCCATGACAGGATGAGAAGGGCTGCCAGAAGAATATGGTTTAATAAGTTTCCGGGCCTGTCAAAAATAATTGCCAGGATAAAAACTATTGTCATGACAAGCGCTCGCTGCACAGGGGTGTTGAAACCTGCTATGAGGGCATAAATCAGTAATGGAAGAAGGCTAATGGAAACAGCAATTTTGATAACAGATGTATGCAGCAAAAGCCAGACCGAGCGTTTCAAAAGCCAGGTGAAGATTCCTATAGCCACAAAAGCCAAGAGACCCATATGCATTCCTGAAATTGCCAGTATATGGATACAACCCGCCCCGGTGAAATTCTCAAGAACTGCTGCCGGTACATCACTTCTGTCACCTATGAGAACAGCTTTGTAAAGTCCCCGCGAGGGCTGTGTTAGTGTTTTGTCCAGAAAATCTGCAATATGGGACCTTAAGCGTTCAGGAATATATTTGAGGGCAGTTAAGCGTGATGCAAGAAGGGAAGATTCTACTGTTTGAAGCTTAATAATGTTAGCGGGGGATTTAATCCAGCCCTTGATGTGGATTGACTGGCTTGCAAGGTGTTTTTTATAGTTAAAGGATCCGGGCGTGGAAAATGAGCTTACACGGTAAATAATTGTTTTGGCAAGAAAACGATCGCCCGGTTTCAGTGTGTCAGGTAATAGTCCCTTAAGGGTTAACAGTACCATTCCTGATGCCTTGATGCTTTTGGGAAATTTTGAATTCGGGACAGTAGGTTGGTGTATTGTCTGCACATTCATGAGTAGCCTGGTTTCCGGCCCTGATGAATTATTTGTAACAGAGGGGTATTCTTGTAAAATACCGTCAAGACTAACAGTCTGCCTTTTATCAACGAGATTATATATGTCATGAGGATTATTCGGTGTACTTAAGAGCATTGCGGCCTGTTGCAGGCCAAGGAGAAAAAATAAAAGTCCAAGTAGAGAATAGGAAAGAGTTTTATAATGTCCAGATTTATATTTATGGATAAAGAGGATGAGAAATAGCAACAAAAGAGAACTGTACAGAAGAAACTGAGAATGTAAATTCAGGTTATCCGCCCAACAAATTCCTGCTGCATAAAAGACTACGATGGTCAGTAGTCCCGGTGAGATGAAAGGCAGCTTTTGGTTGCGGATCGGGGGGCTTTGCATTTGGAATCATCTGGGGATTTTTTTGAAACGCAAACTCCCGTGGTTAGGATTAATAAAAAATTAAATTTCACTTATATAGAGTTTCTGTAAATTTTTTATTTTCTTGCTCACCTGAGGTGCAAGTTTAAGATTATAATTGCGGCAGTATTCAGCAATCATTCTATGGGTGTTGAATATTGGGATATTTAAAAAAATGTTGTTGATGCATTTATCAATATATTTTGTCCTGAGTTTGGGTTTATAGAACTCTTCTAGTACTTCGGGAAACAGCTTATAAAAAGAGGCTGAATCCTCTTCATAAAGGAGTGCTGCCGGTTCTTCACTCAGCGGTTCTGTGTCAACAGGGGTGTCGAGGCCAAATTTCCATCCTGTTTTTCCTTTGTGATATCCTTCCATCCACCAGCCGTCCAAAATACTGATATTAGGTATACCGTTCATGGCAGCCTTCATGCCGCTTGTACCACTTGCTTCCAAGGGGCGCTTGGGACTGTTCAGCCAGGCATGGACACCAGAGACCATCAACTTGGCAATAGCCATATCGTAGTTAGGGATAAAAACAAGTTTGGCCAAACCTTTGCTGCGCTCATAAAGTTCTTCCTGCACATCAAGAATTATTTTGATAAGCGATTTACCCGGTTCATCTGCAGGGTGGGCTTTGCCGGCAAAAAGAAAATTTACCGGGTAGTCAAGATCAGTAATTATTTTCGTAAGCTCTTTGATATCGTCAAAAATTAGGTCAGCACGTTTGTAGGTTGAAAAACGGCGGGCAAAACCAATAGTAAAAACTTTAGGCGAAAGAGGCAGGTCTTCTTCATGTAGATGGGATAGAAAATTAGGAGGATCAATCCAGGTTTCTTCTATCTGGTGCCTGTGGAGGACAAGCATGTCGTTGACATAGTGAATGAGAGCTTCGGTATCATGCTGCCATGCCTGTTCAAGATAGGTGCGGAATTTTTTATTTGCCAGAAGAGTTTTCGCATTAGCGAATACCGCAGGGTTCTGCTGCCAGTCCTTCAGCTCAGGGAAACTGTCAAAAACCTCGGCCTTGGCATCACTTATCCAAGTAAGATGATGAACTCCATTAGTAATGGCAGTAATTTTTTCCGAAAACTGGGGAAATTGTTTTTTGGTAACATCACGGTGCAGCCTGCTGACACTGTTGACGGCCCTATTTACCTGCATGGCGAACTCGGTAAAATTGTAGAGAGAGGGATTTTCCTTGTCACCCGCCAGAAGACCAAGTATACGCCTGCAAATTGCATGACTCATACCTGCATAAAGCGATTTGTCAAAACGGTCATGTCCGGCCTTTACAGGTGTGTGAATGGTGTAGACAACTTTATGTGCAACAGCTTCTGCTGCTTCCAGGATATCCGAGTCTTTCATAGCTGACTGATAGGAAGATCCTAGTTTGTTGAGAAGATAATCAGCAATTAGATGCAGCACAGAAACTACACCATGCTGCTCGTTCAGGTGGATGGTCTTTGATGTGAGCCCAATTATATCCATAAGCGGCATTACACCTGCGCCTAGCATACGGCGCTGAAGGGCCTTCATTTTTTCTGAACTGCTGTCGTACAGGTGGTTGGAAGCATCGCGAACCCATTCAGGGGATTCTGGCAAGCTGAAATCGAGTAGAAAGTGCGGGACAAAAAAATCAAGGTTCTCATTGACTTCAAGCTTCATCCAAACCTGGGCATAGGACATTACAGTTTTGTCATTCTCATCGAAGAAAGGAATTTCAATATATAGCGGTTTGTCAGGATACTTGGGATTTTTTAAGAGATATATTCCAGGGGTATCTTCAGGAGACCAATCCATTGCCCAGCTAATTTGCCCGATCTTGGAATCAACGAGCTGAGAAAAATAACCCTTTCTGTAAATTAGGGAAATTGCCGCAATTGGGATCTTCGATGCAGCAAAACTTTTCAGGGTATCACCGGCTAAAATCCCGAGCCCTCCGCCATAGTTAGGAATTTTAAAGGGGCCATTAAGGAATTTGTTAATGAACGAACTTACATCCGGGTTGCTGCTGTCGTTTATTTCTTTTTTCTGCAGGTAGGCCTTAACAGGATTAAAAACATCCAGATCAGCACCGATTTCCATCGAAATATATACTGCAGAATTACCTTTTTCATCTGTCAGATTAGACCAGACCTGGTCAAATACCTTCTGGGAAATTCCGAAAAAAGTGCCAAAAGGGCTTTGGGCAAGCATGGTATTTAAGAGAGTCTCTTGGTCCGTAAGAGTATTGTGATATTTATTTTGCATGGCAGATAACAGTATTGGAAAATTTTTTATAAACGCCTATTTAAAAGAATAAATATCAATATAAAATTACTCTGGCCATTATGAAAAGTATTTATTTAAACCAAAGAAAACTTTTTTAAGAAATTTCCAGTATTATAAAAAAATATTGAATATAGAATGACAATTCTATAAGGTG
>CP070776.1:812172-819579 GCA_020346205.1 Deltaproteobacteria bacterium | reverse complement strand
GAGGCCCATTTCAAATGCTACTGCCCTGGCTATTTCAGTGGTTCGCCGCTGATGACCGGCGGTATATGCGTCTCTGGTTTCAACAGTTCTGGCTATTGCCTTGATAGTTCCATCCAGATTACTTCGCATCTGCTTCATATTGTTGCGCAGTTCCTCTTCAGCCTGCTTGCGTTCAGTAATATCCTTATAAATCTTGACCACTACCGAAGGTTTGCCGTCATTATCCCTGGATACCACCTTGGCAGTTCCCTCAAAATATTTAAGGTCACCGTCCTTCACCTTCAATTTTAGGGAATGACACTTAATTGGCCTGGTGCTGCTGAAAGCCTGCCGTGTCAGACAGGAGGATGAATTACTGCCGCACATCTCTTTTTTGCCATAAAGGGCCTCACAACAGGACTTTCCAACAATATCCCAGCCAAAAATGTTTTTCGCCTTCTGGTTGGCCCACAGAATATGAAGATTTCTGTCAACGAGGGTCATATAAGCGTCAACCGATTCCAGCATGGCAAGATACTTTGATTCACACCTGCGCAGCGTTTCCTGGGAATCAAGCTTGTATTGAGCTCTCTCCCTTTCCAGCTGCTCTACACGTCTGAACAGTTCATCTTGTGATATTTTATTTTCCACTGGTTGATTCCCCAATTGTTGAATTATGGCTGTTCTCATTAGTGGTTAGTCCTTTTAGTCGGTGGATTTAAGGGATCCAATATCCTGTAACTCAATGTTTTGACTTACCTTTTCTTTAATTTCCGTAATCGGAAGTCCTGCAATCGATGATAAGTGGCGATCATGCAAATTATTCTTCTGGATGATATCGCAGATACGGGCGAAAGAATTACGGATGAATATTTTACCGGTCTGGTTATCGTGGTGGACACCAAAGCGTATCAGTTTTCTTTCTTCCTGGGTAAGACGGCTAATAAGGTTTTTTGTTGTCCAAATCTCACCATCTTCTGCCAAATCAGAAAGTCTTCCTGCAATGTTGATTGTGTCGCCTAAAGCTGTAAATTCGATGGTATTTGACGACTGTATGGTTCCAAAAAACTCCTGCCCCTCGTTTATTCCTGTGTTCAGGAAAAGTTCGTTATTCCAACCCTTGCGCAGTCTCCACTTACTACTCAATTCTTTCATAACTTCGCGTATTTCAAGGGCACAGTTAACAGCATTCATTAAGTAATTTACGCCGGGTTTATGGATGAAATAATAGAGCATTCCATCACCGGCATGCTTACCGTAGATACCTTTGTACTTTTCAAAGGTCGGCCCGACCGCCTGCCATAATTCATTAATCAGCTCAAAATACTGTGCAGGGAGGAGCTCGGCACTGATCTTGACAGAATCCTGGAGGTCAGCAACCAACACACAGAGCGACACCAGGGATGGCATTCTATTTTTCAGAAGCTCATTGATGATCTTGCCGCGCTGTGAAAGCATATCAAGCAATTCCGTATTGATGCTGTCAGTAGGCACATACACGAAAAAAGTGCCTTCCCTGAAGGACATTGTATGCACCCAATACGACGACCTGGTATCATCAGCTTTTACTATTGTTGCAGGAAGATGATAAAGGCTTTCGGGGCTAGCGACATTGCGCTGTTCATATAGTTCAGTAAGGAGGTCTATCTCTTTGTCGCTTATACCGTGGTAGATCCTGCGTAATTTGCTCGCAGTAATCCGGTTTTGCAATACTGTGAGGTGCATTGCAACTGATTCCATCCAGTTCTTAAAATTGCTTTTCAGTTCATCACGAAGGAGCAATTTAAAAATATTCCTGGATTCAACATTAATGATAGTACGCACGTTCTGGTTAAATATTTGCTCCTCAGCAGCTTTATTCACCCATTCAATCTCAAAATTGTGATTGATCAAGTATGCTGGAGAGCTGATATCTGTAATTGTGACATGCAAATCACTGTCTGAAATCCTGCGTACAGCCTTGGTAGCAGGGACTTTTTCAGTAGATGGACGAATTTCTTCCTTCTCAGTATCTTCTTTAACGTACTCCTCAGAACCATCACCCATTATGTCCTGAAATATCTGGGCAATATCTTCCATTGAGTTGCCCTGCTGTTTTAAAAGCTTAACCTTTAATATACGTTCCAAAACATCAGAGGGAAAGTAACCTATCTGTTTAGCTCCCTTCTCTTCAGGACCTGGACGCCTTACAATAGGTTTAGGAAGAATTCCAAGCTTGATGTAATTATTCAAGGTTGCTCTTGAAATGCCTGTTTTTTCGATTATATCTTTACTTGTAATTAAGTTGCTATCTGCCATAACATGACCTCTTACGATTAAGATGCCTTTTAAGCTTACTGTCTATTTAGATGCCAAAGTAATTATAATTTATTACTTTTTATACTGTCTAAATAGACCGTAATTTTTACTTCGCCTAGACAGTACAATACTAAAAACCACATGTCAAGCTTTTTTTTATACAGTCTAAATATTTTTTTCATGGCCCATTTAACTGTCTAATTACAAATAATTATACAGTTCAACTAAACATTGTGTTTCTTTAATTTCTTACAATAAGTTTAATATTAACTATGAAATAGATACTAATAGCCCATGGTAATGCCGTTTGGAATGAACCTAATACCATTAAACGCCATTTGCTTCTATTTATACTGTATATAAATTTATGCCCATTTTTATTTATACAGTATAAATGCATTAAAACACGTCACCTGCCTATTAAATTGATAAGAAATATTAAGAAGACCTGATTTAGTTTTCACTGTCCCCTAAACTTTCTTATTGAAAAATCAAAAACAATGAAAAATCGGATATTGCTTGAGAATTGCTTAATTGAGGATTTTTTTTTGGGAATAGTGAAATAATGAAATTATGAGCCTGTATGATTATACAGGTATTTCATCATACATTTGTGAGGAATGGCAAAAAACTGAACGGCGGAAGAATTCCACAAGGGCCCTTCTTCTTGCATGCACTCTCACCTGCTCAGGTATGAGGTCAGATATATCAGTGCGCATTACCGCCATTTTATACTCCACGTGCTCTGCTAAGCGATTATCCAGGTACCAGGCATAAATAAGCCCAAAAAGCAGTCCTGGTGGGGTAAAACCTTCATTTCCGTTAACCAGTCTTGTGTACAGTAGTGTGTTAGACTCAGATCTTTTCATCCTGGCCAGCTTTAAATACTGGGACAATTCCTGGTCGGAAAAAAACGTATTTCTGTCTGCAGGTTGCCTGACAGTAAGCCTGAACATCTTTCCAACAGCTTCTCCGTCCTGTTTGACGGCTTCCATTTCTTTAGCAGCGGCATAATTGCCCAAAAGGGCCTGCCCCAGGGCCACCAGAAAAGCCTGCTCAAGGCGTTTCTTTTCTGTCACAACATCCTGGCAGATCTTTATTGTGCTGTCCACCGGGTCGTAAAATGAGTACACATTGTCCCATTCCTGGCTGCGCGACCACGTTGCCCGGTCTATTACCTCTATAGCCTTAATATTGGACATATGGCCCAAAAGAATATCCTGGTGGAACCAGAGAATATTCAGCAATCTCCCGGATATATCTTCACTACCGGTTTCTTGCCTGATACTGACCTCATCCAGCCATTTCTGCAGTGCTGTGTACCTTTTGCAGGGATACAGGTTGTCTTTTTGCACCAGGGCCTGTTTCATGCTGAAGCTGCCAGGCAGATTCTCAGATATTTCTTTACTGCTATCCTGGTTCTGCAGCTGCAGCGACATTGATGCAACCAGGGTACGGGTTGCCCGGGCAAGCATTCCTGGATCATGCTGTATAACGTTGCGTTCCCGGAGCGCGGCTTGAGAGAAAATACCAGCCTCGATGGACTTGAATCCCAGGGCCCCTATTTTTTCCCTGTCCAGGAAAATCGGGACTTTGTCTTCCATGGCATAATTCTGTAGGATGGAACCGGAAATATCCTGCAGTCCCAATGACAGTACATGGCTGAAAAGCCCCCTGACTCCTCCAGGAATGTTACGGTGGTATGCCTTTATGAGGTCAGATACATAAAAACGTCTTTTAGGATCTTCACGCACAACATCGGTTTCGCCTTTCTGGACCCAAAGGTTCGAAACAAGGATCTTCAGCGCTTTTTCATTACTGCACACAGCTTCAGCCAGTCCTGGAACCTGAAAGATAGGTATTGTGCTTGTATAGAGGCTGCCGGGTGCCAGGATAATGACATCAGCTGTTTTCAAGGTATTGAGCAACCCGTCCGGTAATTTTGGTTCCTCCACAAAGCTTACAAACAGGCGATCCACTGGATACCCTCTACGGGCATGGCTTGATTTATACTCACCTGAAACCAGGGTCCCGTTACTGTATAAAACCTGCAGCCCTGCAGGGGTAATTGAACAGGGCATAACAGCATCTTCAGCCAGTGCCATAGCCCTGCACAATTGCTTCAGTCCCTGGTAAGCATTGGTATAAGGCATATGGCAGGATTCGGTTTTATGATCTTTATGGATTGATTCATCAGCTTCCTGCCAAATAGCTGCTGCCAGGAGAAGATTCCCAAGGCAATGCGGTCTGGATAACAATTTTTCCAGACCCGGATCAGTGAAAAGCATTTCCAGAAGTCCGGCGAGGTAATCGTGCATAGGACCGGGGAGCAATGCAGCGTCAAAGCCAGTTTCAGCGCTGATCTTTTCCATTGATCCAGGGTGACTGTCAAAACGGTAATTAAACAGTTCATGCAGAACCCTGGATACCTGCAAACATTGGGTTTCATCTAACCCGTATTTATCCTGAAGGCTTTTTTTCCTTATTGATGAGAGCAGGACATGACGAAGGTCACCCAGGGCTATGAGAGGCAAGTCTTTTAACAGCTCCCCGGTGGAACCCCCATCATCTGTTACACAGACGATAGCTTTTGTTTGCGGAAAAATATCCTTCAGGCCGCGGAAAGGCTCCTCTGGCCAGCTTTGCAGTCTACTGTCACCGCCAATAATATTTGAGAGGCCGGTGCCTCCCCCAAGGACAACTACCTTGGTGTTTTTTACATCAAACTGAGACAGCGAGGAAGCCAGGTCATCCAATGCGGCAGTTACCTTATTGGGCAGACCATCAGGGGGCCCCTGCAGCTCAAGATATATGAGTTTTTCTGCAAAATCCTGGTGTGGCAGGAGATCAAGAGGCGACTGGATAAGGCTCCCCAGAAAGGTCAAACAGTCTTCTATTGCCTTTGTCGAACTCATAGGTGCGGCTTCTGATAATTTAACAAAAACAGCTTATTTTAAAGGCCGGTGGCAGCCATCTGATTCTGTACTGCAGCCACGGACTCGTCCAGTGCATCCTTTTCCTCACTGGTAAGTTCAAACTCCACGATACGCTCAACACCCTTGTCGCCAAGAACAACCGGCACCCCTAGGAAACATCCTGATATTCCGAATTCCCCGTCAAGATATGCGGCACATGGGAGGACCCTTTTGGAGTCCTTGACAATGGCTTCGGCCATATCAACAGCTGAGAGGCCAGGTGTATAAAAAGCGCTTCCTGTTTTCAGGTGGTTTACAATCTCTATACCGCCCATCTGGGTGCGCTTGACAATTTCATTGATCTTATCTTCAGAAAGAAGATCGGTTATCGGTATACCTGCAACATTGGCCAAGCGAACCAGGGGCAGCATATTATCACCGTGAATCCCCATGACCATTGCATTTACATCTCCTGGTGCAACGCCGAGGGCATCGGCAAGAAAGGTACGGTAGCGGGCTGAATCAAGAACCCCGGCCATGCCTATCACCCTGTTACGCGGAAACCCCGAAATTTTAAAAGAGGTGTATACCATGGCATCAATCGGATTTGTTACTACGATCAGAACACAGTCCGGTGAATGTTTAACAGCCTCTTCCGTGCACGCCTTTACTATGGCAACGTTCTTGGCCAGCAGGTCATCCCTGGACATCCCTGGTTTCCTTGCCAGGCCGGCAGTTATAATAACAATATCCGAGCCTGCAGTGTCGGCATAATCATTGCTGCCTTTTACTCCCCAGGCAAAATTCTCCACCGGGCCGGATTGCCAGAGGTCAAGAGCTTTACCCTGCGGCACACCTTCCACAACATCCAGTAGAACCACATCACCAAGACCACGGACAACCGCCCAATGGGCTGCGGTTGCACCAACATTACCTGCACCAATGATTGTAATTTTCTTTCGCATTGTTCAAACCTTTTTCTTTATTGTTATTCTAAATAGCAATAATTCTGCAAATCCTACTGCTGGCTGCGCAGAATTTCCTCAACTCGTTTCAAGTCATGTATGGTATCAACTTCAACAGAATCATGTTTTGTGAGCACAACCTTGATTCTGTAACCGAATTCAAGGGCCCTCAGCTGCTCCAACTTCTCAAACCGCTCCCATTCACCTTCCGGCAGACTTACAAATGTAAGGAGAAACCCCTTGCGGTAACCATAAAAGCCAAGATGTTTGTAATAGGTGGGTTCCACAACCTCGTTCGGATCTCTCTGGAATGGTATGGATGAGCGTGAAAAATAAAGGGCATAGCCGTTCCGGTCAAAAACGGTTTTTACATGATTAGGATCTCCTATTTCCTCCTTGCGAACTATTTTATAGATCAGGGTGGACATGGGTAGGGCCGGATCATCGAGTAGCGGGCGGGCAACCTGCTCAACAACTTCTGCCGGAAAAAGAGGCTGGTCTCCCTGGATATTGACCACTACATCCTGCTCCGGGATGTCCAGCTTGGTTGCAGCTTCAGCAAGCCTGTCAGTACCGGAGGCATGATCAGACCGCGTCATGACCACCTCTCCGTCAAAGGCTTTTACACAGTCTGCTATGCGCTCGTCATCGGTTGCTACCACAACCCTGGAGAGTATTGGCACGGAAAGGGCCCTTTCGTATACATGCTGTATCATTGGCTTTCCAAGTATGGGAGCAACAGGTTTACCTTCGAACCGGTTGGAATGATATCGGGCCGGAATAATTGCCACAACTTTGGGATCTGCTATATCGTGATGATCCATGGTTTCCTTATCGTTTTGATACGGGTATGATAGGTAAAATTTAATCTAATAATATGCAGCTTATTTAACAAATATTTGGGCCACTTGATACCTTTTTATACAAAAATATCGTGATTCATAGCAACAAAACAGTAGCCATAGCAATCAGCCCCTCTGAGGTTGAGCTTTATGACAGGGCCTTAAACCTTTCCAGGAAGCTTTCCATCCCTTTGGTGCAGAGCATTAGCGAAAAATATGAATTTTTGCTGCTTTATTCTTCTGAAGGCCTTGCCCTGACGCAGACCGGCAGGAAAGGGTTCAAACCTGTCATGGTGAGCTTTACAAGCAAAACCATGACATACCGGCTGAAACATGGTGGTGGACGCGGCCAGGCCCTGGCTAAAGCGGTCGGTTTAAAAAAAGGCTGGATGCCAACTGTAATTGATG
>CP070776.1:809265-812072 GCA_020346205.1 Deltaproteobacteria bacterium | reverse complement strand
CAAAAGTTTCATCTTCAATGGCAATGATTTCACCAAGGAATTCCGGAATATCTCCCCTGTTGTCAACATATGTTGGCTTGGCTGGCAAACCTATTTCCGGAATCACAGGGATATCCGGAAAGTACACGGTCTCACCAACTTCAAGGCGATCAGGATTCTTTAAGTGAGTATTTGCGGCCAGGACTTTGGCAGTGTATTCAGGATTAAAACTGAAAGGACCGTAGATGCCACGGATTAACCGTCCCAGGGTATCCCCGGGCTGGACAGTTAGCTTGCCTATTAGATCTGGAGAATCAACCGGCTGTAAATCCCGGTCCAATTTTTTGGTAACCAGGGTTTCTGCTTTTTTTGCTACGACAACAGGTTTCTCTTCCTTTGCAGAAAGTACCGGAAAAAATACCTCATCGCCAACAGCCAGGCTATCCGGATTTTTTAACTGAGGGTTGGCTGCAATTACCTGTTCAATAAAATGAGGTTTAAGATGCCCGGGACCGTAAACCTTCTGTATCATTACCAGGAACGTGTCGCCCGGCATAACCTCACGCCTTTCTTTGATAGCTGGAGTAATGATTGCAGCAATCTCTTCTACCGGTTCAGGTTCAGGCACTACAGCCACCGGTTCGACAGGGGCCTCTTCAGGGGCAGGCTGTTCCTCAACAGCGGGTTCTTCCCTGATAATATCTTCAGTTATCGCAGCAACCTCCTCAGGTGGTACAACTGCAACTATTTGTTCTTCAGCAGGCAGGGTTGATTCAACTTCCCTTTCTTCGCTAGGCTCTGGAACCGCAACTTCTTTGGCTATCTCCTGTTGAACCGGCTCAAGAGCAACTTTTATCTGTTCCTGGGGCTGGGGTTTTGGCGCCGGTATTTTTTTGGCAACAGGAGGCTTGGCAGGTTGCCTGACCTGGGGTGTAGTGAGGGTTTTTATTGGTTCTGACCACAACCCGAAAACCAGCATAAGCACAATAAGGCTTGAGAGGGACCCGGCCCGGATCAATTGCAGTTTTTTTGCACGTTTTGGAATAAGCAGGTTGGCGCAGCGCAGGGTCATGAACCAGTCTGCTTTTTTACGGTTTTCAATAACCAGCGTCAGAACTATAAAATTACAGAGATCTAGAATCTGCTTCGGATTTCCTTGGGTCAGACGGTAGATTGCCCATTGGGAAGAAGTGCTGAACAGTGCAGGAGGTGAATTAGGATTTTCTGCAGCACGCTCTAAGTGAAACCGTATGAGTTCCTTGGTTTCTTTTAAGTTGAAGGGTTTTAGATTGACTGTGAATACAACCCGGTCGTTTAAATTTTTGATGGATTTAACATTTTTCTGTATAGGAGCTTCACCGCATATAACAGTCTGCAGCAGGCGTCGGCAGTCAGTATGGTGCTCATAGATATTATCCAGCGCCTTGAGACAGAAATCTGGAAGCATCTGGCCATTATCAATGAGCAGGAGAACAGTTTTTTTCTCCTGCAGGCACTGTTTGTGGAAAAAGGTATTAAACGCTTGCAATAGCTTTTTATCTTCCACGCCCGAAGGTGGTTTGATGGTTTTAAAGGCACCTGCAAGAGTTGTAATAAATTGCTGTAGGTTGCTGAACTGAGGGTTGTTTACAGAGAGAACTATGGTGTTTTTGTCACCACTGAATTTGTCAGATAACTGGCTTATAAGGGTGGTTTTCCCAGTTGCATCAGCACCGACTACAATATGCAGTCCTGCGCCGAGTCGGATGGAATGGGTAAGTTTTTCAAAAGTGTCGCGAATGGGCTGACTGAAAAATTGATCCTCACCGCCTGATGCGGTGAAAGGTTCTTTCTTACACTGGATACTGTTTAGATAATCCATAGAGTAGCAGTTGAAACGCTTTTGTCCCCCAAAGGGGTTCGTCCTCAATTACTAAGTAATCTGTCAACAGTTCTGAATTACTGTCTGGCCCAAAATAATGGCGAGCGTATAGAAACGCATCAAAGAAGATAGCGTTATTGGCCCCAGTAAGCAAGTGATTTTATTGTTTTTCAAGGTATTTCAGCTGAATTTTTTTAAGACCTTTGAAGGCAAAATGGATGTTTCGAAGGGAACATTTTCATTCTTACTCAGTTCAAAATGATATTTTAGAAGAATTGTTTCAGATTGCATGATGGCTTAACTCCTGTTAACAATTGAATTATTCGCCTGTATAGCAATGGCTAATAGTGAAATTCCCGGAGCCTGGTAAAATGAAAATTTTTCTGCACGGTCTTGAGAGCAGCAGCAAGGGCGCCAAGGCTACTTTTTTACGTGATCTTTTCCCAGAAATGATGATCCCGGACTTTAAGGGAAGCCTTTCAGAACGTATGACTTCATTACATACTATTCTTGCAGGGCAAAAGAATATTATGCTTGTAGGGTCGAGTTTTGGAGGGTTAATGGCCACGATATATGCAATGGAGAACAATAGTGCAGTAAACCGTATTGTGCTCCTGGCACCGGCTCTAAATTTTCCTGAATTTTCAAATTATGCCCTGCAAATGATAGATATCCCGACCTGGATGATCATCGGAAAAGATGATACCGTAACCCCTGTGGATAAAGTTTTGCCTGTTGCTCAAAGGATATTTTCAGATTTGAACTATAATGAGGTTGATGATGATCATTTCCTGGCCAAAACCTTCAGGAGTCTTGATTGGCAGGCAATGCTGCATGAATAGGAAGTGCAATGATATAAAAAGTAGGCACGGTTGATTTTTATGACTGATATTGATTTTGATACACCTGTAGACCGGCATAATACAGACAGCCTGAAGTGGGACAGATACAGGGGCAAGGATATTAA
>CP070776.1:806119-809165 GCA_020346205.1 Deltaproteobacteria bacterium | reverse complement strand
CTTGTGGAATAATGAGTTGGATGGACACCAAAGCCACCATACGTAAAAAACATTGAGCATTTTTTGCCTTGACCATCCAGAGTTCTTAACCAATCCCTCACTACTCTCGGCGCCCGGCGAGAGTGAACTGGCGCCCCAAATACTACCGCTTGATAAGGTTCGAAATCAATCTTCCTTTGCCTTTCTGCTAAGGGAGTAATTTCAGACATAGTGACCCTCACCCCCTCTTCTATAAATTTCTCTTCAATTACTTTTGCCATTCTGGCTGTATTCCCTGTGGCTGAAAAGTACAATATTAATACTTTCATATGATCTTCTCCTTCTTAGTGGTACCGCCACTATTATTTGAATTAACTTTATTGGTTTTGACTCTCAATTCTGGCTGAAAAATTATCCGTGCTATCGCTTTTGCGATGATTTCTTGCTAACAGGACTATGGCAACTCCTACTGCAATGGTCACTGCTGGCCAGAAAATAGGAGAACCACCTGTTGCGACCGGGATCCAGCCAACCTTTTTCGCTAACCAGAAAAAGCCTGTTATTGCTATTACTGCTCCTATAATTTTGTGACCCTTTTTGTGGTCTCCCTTTTTACATAAATGATTGTTTGTCATGGTTTTGATTGTCATAATATTACCTCCGTTGTTTGATTTTTTTGTTTAGTAGCTAAACCATTTAGCCAAAAAAAATTACTTTTTGTTTTTTGAGTGCTGTTGCATCCTTATTTTGCTTTCATCCAGAAATCTATCAATCCATTGAAACATCTCAACCAGGAAATACACCTTGTCATCTGAGTATTTTTTGAGTTCCTCGTAAAGCGGCATGATCGCTTCCTGGCTGTGCTCTTTATGTTTTTTGTAAACTGATTTACCTGTTTTTGTAAGCTTAAGGAAAACTTCCTTTTCGTTTTTCTCTCCTTTATATCTAGTTACAATCCCTTTATTCTCAAGCTTCTTGACCGTTTGTGAAATTGCCCCTTTGGTTACACCAAAAAACTTAGCAAGTTCTGTTATATTTTTCTCCGGATAATCACCTATCTGTTCGATCAAATGCCTCTCTGAATGATAAAGTTTTATTCCTATTCCATAATCCTCCGGGATCTTTTCCAGTGAATGATACTTGTTGGCCAATTTTATAAATAGTTCTTCAATATCCTTACTTGTCTTTTTCCTGTCCATGGCAAAATAGTATAGCAGCTAAACAATATTGTCAAGTGTTTTTTTATTTTTTTTGGAAAATGACTCTAGGTGGGCACCTGGTGGGTCAAACCACCCCAACCGAGTTAAAATATTTTCAATAGGATAAAAATATCGTTGCTTACCTGGTGCAGTTGGGACGTCGTTGGGAAAGCCTCAAAACCACTGAGAAAAATACAGTAACTTATTAGAAAGGATTCACTTTTTATTTTATGTTCCAGGTAGCGACAGTATCAGTGCACATTGAAAAAGGCCCTTCCCGATGACTTGGGAGGGTCTTTTTAGTAATAACGAATTTCATTCCTGAATCAAATTCGATTATATCACTGCAAAGAAAGCAGATAGGACCGCAGATTGGACTTTTCATTGGTCAGCCCGATCTTTTTCCTAATCTGTTTCCTGTGAAAATCAACCCCACTAGCAGAAATAGTTAGCAACTCTGCAATCTCCTTGCTGGTTTTTCCTTCCCGTACCAAGGCAGCCACATCAATCTCCCTTGGTGTTAGCAATCTATTCAATGAAGTCAACCTATTCAGAAACGGTGAAACAATCTCTTTCAGTCGTTGCTGGATAATATCGACCAGGTTTTTGCCTCTGTCATCCAGTTTTCGGTAATTTAACTCTTCAACATAAGGAACAACCAGTTTCCTGACATTGGCAAGCACGTTTTCCTCTAAGTTCTGTCGGTCCTTTTCCCGGTGGTCCAAAAGCACTCTCAGGGCTACATTCGATTCCTCCAGCATCTTTTTCTGTTGGAGCAGTTCTTCTTCCTTTTTCCTGAGATTAACCTGGGCCTGCATTATTGGTGTAATATCTTCATGACTGACAATGACCTGAATATACTCTGCAGCAGACTGCAGCCTGACAACCCTCAGTGCAAACCAATGTTCTTCTTTTGGGGAATGACATGGGTAGTTAGTGAAGAATTCCTGCAAGTCGCCTGATATAACCTTACGTATTCCCTGGGCAATAATGTGGCCTGTCTTATCTGCTGCCTGCTCTGTTATGAAAAGATAGTTTTGCCCTAGGCTGTCAGCAGGTCCCTGAAGATTATTTGCAGCACCAAATTCCTGCCAGGCCCGGTTTGTCAGAAGGATAATTCCGTCTTTATCAAGAATTGCGATATGTGCGGAAAGGGAGTCAATTATTTCACGGCACATATTTGCTCTTTCCATAGCATCCCCCTTCTTTGTTACTCCTAAAAGTAATAGTTTTTACTACTATTAAACTATCATATAATACCCATTGATTCAAGACTTAAGCGTGCATACTTTACTAATCAAATGATACTGAAATTAAAACTTTCATATAAAAGGAGGCTCGTCATGAACTACGAAGATGAATATAACAAAGGTGGATACGAATCTATGGTTTGGGTTAAAGACAGAGACGGAAAGCAATTCTCATGTTACCTTGAAGATATAAAAAATCCTGAAAATTTGACCGAAGAAGAAAAGGCAAATTGCCTGGATGTCAACACTCTCATCGGAACAGAGAGATGGTAAATTAAATACAACATCATATACGAAACTCCGGTATTAATTTGTATGAAACAAGTTACAAACGGAGTTTCTTTATGAAGAGGTAGCAAATCATGAATAAAATAATTTTATATATGTTTATTTTTCTGCCGCTGCTTCTCACAAGTTGTATAACGATGGATATGAGTAACATGAAACCTTTAGAAACAGTAAATTTTGTGGATATTAACCGCTATATTGGTGAATGGTATGAGATTGCCCGCTATGAGCACAGGTTCCAGGAAGGGTGTGTCGGAAGCAAGGCCACTTATAGCCTACGGGATGACGGTAAAATTACCGTGGTAAATGAATGCTTTGGAAAGTCATTTT
>CP070776.1:793601-806019 GCA_020346205.1 Deltaproteobacteria bacterium | reverse complement strand
CGGTTCTCCAGTAAAAACAGAACCGCTATAACTTATATAAATTACTACATATTGTATGTCAACACGAAAAAGATGACAACATCTAGTGTCTTTTGGGAAAAAATCACAAATGGGTTGGACTGGATTTATCAGAAATATTGCTAGGATTAGCTCAATTTTTCACTAAGAAGAAGTCAAAAAAACAGGATAACCTATTCATATTGCTTGAGAAATGCATGCAACGCCTTCTTGAGCCATTCAAATGATTTATAACTTGGAATGAGAAACAGCAGGCCGCTGATATCCCTTTTATCAAAACTGAAAACCGTTCGCATTAAAATTGCCGGTCCTTCAGGCTCTGCCAGGTCCCAATCAACAATATCGACAGGTCTACTCTCAACAATAATACGGGGTGGCCTGTAACTGACAACGTCATCGAGCAGTTCAGCGACTTTGCTGACAGATGCACCTATCAAGATATTGCCGACTTCAAGCAGTGTTTCCTTTTGGAGCACAACGGAAATATCTTCACCATTATGGGCATTGTCAAACAGTGAAAAAAGCTTTTTACCGGCTTCTCCAGGAAAAAACAGCAGGGCTGTTCCATGAAATTTTCCTGTATAGCTTTGCTTGATGACACTGATGTTTTGCAGGTCGTCAATTTCCGATTCAATATAACTGGGCACCTCTGCGGTTTTCATCAGCTTAATATCGGGAATACTCAAAACAACATAAATATCAATAACCTCTGCCAGGTCGGCAGAGGCTTTGCCAAAGGCAATATTCATGACTTCCTGGAGGATATCGCGCTCTTCGTCGCTAATGAGAATCTCAGAATTGTCCATTACTCTTTACTTGATATTTTGCAGCTTATCTTCAGCCTTTCGTAAAGCATCTTCAATGGCCTGCTTATTGATCGGTTTACGCACAACCATGAGAGCCCCCAGATTCATAACCTTAAAAATGCTTTTCATCTGTACGTCAGCAGTGCAGACAACGACAACAGCCCTTGGATCAATCTTGATAATTTCCTGCAGGGCCTGCATTCCATCCATAACGGGCATGGTCAGATCCATGAAAGTCAGATCAGGCTGAAACTCCTGATATTTGTCAATACCACTCTGGCCGTCACCTGCCTCGAATAGTTCATATCCCTTGTCTTCAGGGATACAACTTTTCATTATTTTCCTGGAAACAGGCGAATCATCAACTATGAGAATTTTTTCTATCATCGTATTAACCGTATCCGCTTATTATAAATATTTATGTTATGAAATTATAAAATTTAATTTCTGATTCTTTTATCGCATACCCCTTTTTTGTGTCAAGAAGTATGATCAATTAGTAATTCCCCAGGCCCAGTCCTGTTGATCAAAAAAGAGCCTTTAGTCTCCTTCAACAAATGCATCCCCAAGGATTTCAACACAGAATGGAAGATCCTCAATTTGAAAACAAATGCTTCTGATATTACCGGATGATGTTTCTTGTTCCCCGGTTATTTTTTTAGGCAGACCCATCTCAAAAATTCTTTCTCCCAGGGTTAAATCTCCCATCATTGTACCGATTATGGTATTGAGCATTTCACCGACAGTATCATCCAGTAAAGCATCTGTAATTTCCTTTTCATCGTCCCTATAAATGGTTTTAACCAGTTTTACTGCAAGCTTTTTGGGGATCTCGATTCTAGCCAGCAAAAGATATGGAGAAACAACCTGCAGCGAAAATGAGACCGTTTCCCCTTTGATGTCCACAGGACCAGGCAAAACCTCAGGCTCCTCAAATGCAATGTTCTCCATGGTGGCCAACACCGCTTTCACCAAAGCTTTATATAAGGAATCATTCTCTTTCAATATCTTGCTCTCCATAATCTTCATCACTTAAAAAGGGCTTCAATGTTTCATGTAGTTTTGATAATGACAGGGGTTTCTGCAGTACTGCAAATGCTCCGTTCTCGGAAAGTTCATCAATCTTTGCCTGGTTGGCAAAACTTGTAATGACTACTACAGGTAGATCATGCAGTGATGGGCTTGCCTTGACTCTGCGCAAGAGGTCAAGCCCGTCCATTTCTGGCATTTTATAATCGGTAAACAGTATGTTCGTTTTATTGTCCTTGACCAACTGTAATGCCTGCCTGCCATTTTCCGCTTCAATGAACTCTGCCTGAACAAACCCCACCATTTCAAGATACTGCCGAATGAGAAAGCGGGCAGTCCTTGAGTCATCAGCGATGACAATAGTCATCTTCATAATATCACTCTCTCCTTGCCCAAAGTTTTCACAATTACTTGTCCCGTATCAACCCTTACCCTTACATTTCTGGAAATGTCTTCCCCGATATCCTCAACAAGGACCCCCAGCCTGTTTTCCCAGAGAATCTTCTTGATGGCCAGAGCATTTCTCTTGCCAATATCAAAAGTGCTGTTCGGGTCCATTATATTGGCGCCACCCACAAGCTTTACCAATAAGCGCCCCCTCTTGCCTCCATGGAGCTTATCCATGGCCGCCAACAACCGAGGTATGCCGGTATCGGCATAATATCCTGGTTTGGCCCGTGACTGTTCTACATTGACACTTGATGAAGGCAAAGCTACATGTGCCATTCCGGCCCCGCAGATACCGGGTGCCAACATAATGACTGCTACACAGGAACCCAGCGATGTCACCAGGACATTGTTGGGATTTTTCGAAACAACAATTTCCCCAACCCCAATATAAATTGGTATTTCAACCTTCCTCTCGTTATTGGCCTGTCGCATAAACTATACTATTGCCTGCTCTCTTTAAAGTGCCAGCGCCTAACCTCATCAATACTTTAATCTTTGGGTATACAGACCTGAGGTATCAGTCTTTATTCCTAGACTCTGCGAATCCATAAACGAGAGAAAAGGAGAATGTCATTATTTGCCTGCTTTCTTGTTTATTAAATCCAGGAACACATCCACACATTTCGGGCAGAGCCGGTTCCCTCTCAGGTCAGCGATAAGTTCTAGGGCCTTTTCCTTTGACTGGGCCGACCTGTAAGGTCTTACGCTCGTGACAGCCTTGTAGGTGTCTGCAACAGCTATCATTCGAGCCCAGAGATGAATTTCCTCTTTTTTCAATCCATCCGGATAACCAGCCCCATCATAGCGCTCATGATGGCTCCGTAATACAGGTATGATATTTTTCAGGGCTGGATTTGACTCCAAAATATGTGCCCCTATCACCGGGTGCTGCTTCATGACCACATATTCCTCATCAGTCAATTTACCTGGTTTTAACAGTATTTTGTCAGGTACCGCGACATAGCCAAGGTTATGAATTTTAGCCGCTATCTTCAGCAGATCAATTTCCTCGGGAGGAATCTTCATGGCTTTTCCCATGCCAACAACTATACGGGCCACTGCCTCCGAATGCCCCTGCGCATATTCATGTCTGGCTTCCAGGGCAGTAACAATGTTGATCACACTCTCCAACATCATTTTGCGTTCCCTGTCCAGACGTTCCTTTTCTTCAAGCAACTGCAGAAAGTGATCGGAGAGCAGGTTCTCGATGGTTACGACCAGCTGATCCAGATTAAAAGGCTTGACGATATAGGTTGTGGCTCCCTGCTCTATCATACCACGCACCAGGGATCGCTCACTGTGTGAACTCATTACCACAAAGGGCACCATGGCCCATTCCGGATTTGTTTTGACCTGTTTACAGAATTCTATACCATTCATTTCAGGCATATTGATATCACTCAAGATAAGATCAGGTACCCTTATCTTGACCATATCCAGCCCTTCCATACCATTTGTGGCAGTTATGACATGAAAACCGGCTTCTGAAAGTCCTTTCTCAACAAGAAAACGAATGGTCTTGGAGTCATCCACCACCAGAACAGTCCTTTCCTGCTTGAAGGAGGATTTATCAAGCACCTTTTCAATTGTCTTTTTAAGTTGGGACATGGCCTCGGATTTGGAAATATAGGCTGTGGCCCCGGCCTGAAAACCTCTCTCAATTGCCTCATCACTGTCCTGGGTGCTCAAAATGATAACTGGAATACTCCTGGTGGCAGTATTATTTTTAAGCTTGAGGCACAGGGCATAGCCCCCCAGTTTAGGCATTTCAACATCGGTGATGATAAGGTCAAATGATTGGCTCAGTGCAATCTCCAAACCTTGCTCTCCATCTTCAGCAGCTGTAACTTCAGCTCCGGCCTCCTCAAGGAGCTTTGTCAGTGACTTACGTACAACAGCACTATCATCAACTATCAAAATTTTTGTGGCATCTATTTCCATCTAATCATTCCCCTCTCACCCTGAAGCCAGATTTTCCATCCAGGGCATTTATATTAGCTTCTTTGCCCAATCCCCTCAAAGCCATACAATACATAATTTAAAGTCACAACAAGCTGCCATATCCTTCTCATACAAGTCTCAGTTATCACGAAAGAAGCCTTATTACTTCCGCTGCAATTTTCTGCAGCGGCATAAGACATTCAGCTCCGCCACACTGAAAGGCCTCTTTAGGCATTCCGTAGACTACACTGGTGGCCTCATCCTGCGCTAAGGTTCTGGCCCCTGACTTCCTCATTGCAAGCATGCCTTTGGCCCCATCACTACCCATACCGGATAGCATAATGCCTATGGAGTTTGCCCCGACATATTTGGCGATTGATTGCATCATTACCTCCACCGAGGGCCTGTGCCCGCACACTTTGTCCTCCTCACTTATTTTCACCTGAAATCTGCTGCCAGATTTCTCCACTCGCAGATGCTTATTCCCTGGAGCAACCAGTACCAACCCAGGCTTTATCATATCCCCGTTTACTGCCTCTTTTACCAACATTGCACTTTTTGAATTCAAACGATCAGCAAACATGGTCGTGAAAACCGGGGGCATATGCTGTACGACCACAACTCCTGGGGTCTCAGCCGGGAATTTTGAAACGATCTCTGTAATGGCCTCTATACCTCCTGTGGAGGCACCTATGGCTATCACCTTTTCTTCTGATTTTTTAAATTTTTTTACAGGTAAAATTCTCTGCTCGGACGGAAGTTGAATGCGTTTTTCCTTCCAGTGGGAAACATTTGCCGTTGAGGCAATTTTGATCTTGGTACAGAGTTCCATCAACATGTTTTCCAAGCCGTGCCCAAGGTCGGCCGACGGTTTTGTAACAAAATCAACGGCACCCGCCTCCAGAGACTCAATGGCAATACGTGTCCCCTTCTTGGTCAGGGAACTAACCATGATGACCGGAATTGGATACTGGGGCATAAGGCGTCTTAAGAATTCCACACCGTTCATACGCGGCATCTCTACATCAAGGGTCATGACATCAGGTCGCAACTGCACAATTTTATCCCTGGCGCCATAGGCATCAGGGGCTGTGCCTACTACTTCAATCCCCGGTTCCCGGGACAATCTTTCCTTGAGAATCTTGCACACCAGAGCAGAGTCATCAACGATCAATACCCTGATGGTTCTTTTGGGAACTTTTGAATTGAGAGTGTTAGCCATGTGTCACAGTTTTATTGCTTCATCTGCTAAATTTTCTGGTATACAGCCGGCATAATATACCTGTAGTATTGCTGATCACGCCCAAGGGTCTCCGAGTGTCCAATAAAAAGATAGCCGCCAGGTTCAGTGTTCGCATAAAAATGCTGCAGCAATTTATCACGTGTACTATTGTCAAAATATATCATGACATTACGACAGAAAATTATCTGGAACCGTTTCTTAAAAGGAAAGGTGTTATTTTTCAGGTTAAATTTCCTGAAAACAACCTCTTTTTTTACCACATCCTTTACAGCAAGTTGACCATCCTGCATTGTATTGAAATATTGTATTTTCAACCGGGGAGGAAGTTCTTTTGCTCTGTCATCCGGATATACTCCCTCCAGAGCAAATTTAAGAGCCTTTTCCGAAATATCGGTAGCTAAAATTCCACCATTCCACAATCCATATTCCTTGCCAAGATGTTCCATCATCAGCATGATGATCATGTAAGGTTCTTCGCCGGTCGAACATCCTGCTGTCCATATCCGTATGTCTCGAGAGTTTCTTTTTCTAAGAGCCTCAAGAACCTCCGGGAAGGCTCTTTGAACAAAAAAATCAAAATGGCTTTTACCCCGATAAAAAAAAGAATAATTGGTTGTAACCCTGTTGACCAGTTCGGTCATTGCAGTCAGGTTGGGTTCACGCACCAGATAATCATAGTAGTCCTGGAAAGTATTAAATCCTGATGTGCGAAGTAACTTCTGCAAGCGTCCGATTAGCATGGAACGCTTTTTTTCGGTAAGATTTATACCCAACCGCTCATATACCAAATCACGGAGCAGCTGGAATTCCCTGTCAGTCATCGTCATCAAAGACGATTCAAAAAAAGACTGTTTCTGTGGACTGGGCTCCTTCATTGGCGTTCAGTGCTGCTAACTATATAATACCCCATTTCCTAATGATACATCTTAAATTCCAACAGAATATTTCTTAAAAAAACCTGGAAGAAAATTATTTAACCCGCCTTATTTATTCTTGTGGGTACAGGAACAAACAACCGGGCTAGGTACTTTGGGCAGCCTCACTGAGTGTTTCAAGTTCCTCCTCATAGAGGATCTTGTTGATATCAAGCAATATTTTTACTTCCTTGCCTATCTTCCCTATACCCTGAATGTAACCTCCACCCTGACGGTTACTTTTCGGGGGCGGCTCAACTTGCTCTTCAGGGATATCTGCCACCTCATTAACTGTATCAACTACTAACCCAACAGAGGTGCCGTCAATCTCAACCACAATAATACAGGTTCTCTCATCATAATCACGTGGCGGTAATTTGAAACGAATACGGACATCCATAATCGGGATTACCTTGCCACGAAGATTTATGACACCCTTGATATACTCTGGCATTTCCGGAATTTCAGTAATACTCTGTATACCGATAATCTCAGTTACATTTGCAATGGCGATACCATAATCCTCACTGGAAATGCGAAAGGTAAGGTATTTGTCCTTCTGGGTATCCTCATCATCAAACAAATCATCATCAGGATCAAATATATTCTGGCTGGCATTCATAAACGTCATCTCCTCTGAAATCTGAAGGTAAAGCTATTATATTTGTATTATAATTCCTGTATTTCTGCAGTTCTGTCCATATCCACCAGGGCGTGGGTATCCAGAATAAGGCAGACACTCCCATCTCCCAGAATAGTACATCCTGAGACACCCTTAACATTCCCTGTTTTAACTATAAAATCTGAAAGTCCCTTAATGACCGTCTGTTGCTGTCCTACTATCTCGTCAACAAACAAACAGACATTCCGGCCCTGAGCTTCTACAACTATGAGAATCCCCTTATCCAGATCATAATTATCAGGATTGAGGTCATAGGCTGTATGTAACCTGATCACAGGATAGAGGCGCTCCCTTATACGAACAAGTTCGTGGCCGTCAGGCGTAATGGTAATGGAATCTGCGGCCGGACAAATGGATTCCCTGATTGACAGAATAGGCACAATAAAAAATGATTTGCCAACCCTTACCATCATGCCGTCTATGATCGACATGGTTAGAGGGATACGCAGCATAACTGTGGTCCCCTCTCCAGGTTTGCTTTTCATCTGAACATTTCCCCTGATATTCTTCAGGTTCTGCAATACCACATCCATGCCGACCCCGCGCCCGGAAACTTCTGTAATTTTATCCGCAGTTGAAAAGCCGGGCCGAAACAAAAGGTTATGAACCTGGCGGTCAGTCAACTGGGAACTTTCTCCCTCAATCAGGCCCCTCTTTTGGGCTGTGGCAATTATCTTTTCCCTGTTTATTCCGCGTCCGTCATCCTGGATAAGGATCATTACATCCCCTTCCTCATGGCTGGCACTTAAACGAATTACACCAGTCTCGGGTTTACCAGCAGCCAATCTCTCCTCCGGAGATTCCAGGCCATGATCCACAGCATTACGGATCAGGTGGGTCAGTGGGTCCACCACATTCTCTATAACCGATTTATCCATCTCGGTTGATTCACCGATTATCTTCAGGTCGATTTTCTTACTTGATTTCCTTCCCAGATCATGTATCAGCCGATTCATACGACTAAATACGCCAGCCACCGGGATTAAACGTATAGAAGTTGCCATTTCCTGCAGTTCATTGACCAGCTTATTCATTTGCTGGGCGGACCTAGAGAAATTCTCAAGTTCCATGCCAGCCAGGTCAGGATTATTTATCAGCATATTTTCTGCAATGACCAATTCACCGATAAGGGTAATTAAGGTATCAAGTTTTTCCAGGTTAACCCGAATATCCTGCTTCTTTACTAAAGGTTTTTTATTCTGTTGGGTTTCAAGAGCGGACTTCAGCTCCTCCGGTGAAACAATACCCTCTTCAACCAGGATCTCTCCCAATTTAGGCTTGGATTCATCTGCCTTCCCGTCCTCAACATCATGCAGGGGAATAAACTCATTAATAGGGGCAAGCCTCTCTTCAATACCTGCAATCCTGCCCTGGCCACCATCAGCAATATCATCTAGAACCTCACGAAAGGCGGTAAGGTGACTGAGCATAAGGTCAGCCACTTCAGACCTGTCTACCTCAAGCCCGTTTATTACACCCTCAAGCAGGGTCTCCATGCTGTGACTGAGGCGCTCCGGATCAGATAGATTCATAAAGCCGCAATTTCCCTTAAAGCTGTGAATATTACCAAAGAGCTTATTCATAAGTTCTTTATCATCAGGGGCTTTAATCCAGTCCAGTAAATCCTGCTCAATTATCTGCAACTGTTCATATGCTTCCTGTATAAAGAACTCAACAACCTTGGGATTCTTAAGGTTATCAGGCTCTTGGTCTAGATCGATCAGGGGTTTCTGTTCATCTTCCTTGTCCTTCTTTTCACGCTCTTTATCTTCTTCTGCAGCCAGCGTTGGGGGTAAGGTTTCGCCTGAGAGAATTTTCTGGAAAGTTTCAATCAACCCCTGTGCCTTTTCCTCCATACCTTCATCGTCTAGATGCTTATCGAGATAATCGAGGGCCTCATGGGTAAAATCACAGGCGTCACACAGGAGATCAATGTAACCCGGGATTATTTTGAGCGTAGAGGACCTGAGCCGGTCAAGAAGACTTTCCGCCACGTGGGCGGTTTCTGTGATATTGTTTAATTGGAGAAACCCGGATGAACCCTTGACCGAATGAAAAAGCCTGAAAATATTATTTAAGGCCTCGGTAATTTCAGGCGAATCCTGGCTTAATTCTTCGTTGCAGACCTTCTCCAGTTCAAGAATGGAAGGTTCGAGCTGCTCCAGGAGCTCTCGGACCTCGGTGGAAAATTCATGAATTATTTCAATATTCTCTGACATGCAGCTCTAGAAATATATTTTAAAATTTCAATTTATACAGGTTTACTTTAGAGGGTATTTTCAAAGGACCGCACCTAAATATTTACTTATACCATTTCCAAAACTCTTTGAAAATACAAATATTTATCAAATTTACGGCCAGTTAGAACAGTTGGCCTGTAAGATCAGCCCTGTATTCATACTGTTTTACCCCTTAGTAAACAATAACTGCAATAACGTTGAGAGTAATAATTCTTATCTGCCCTGAATTTCTCAAAGAAATAAAAGAACTACGCACATCTTTTCATGGCCAGTTTCAATGGCCAGAAAAAGCACTCTCCTAAATCATGCAAGCATCATGCCTCAAATAAGGCAATACCAAACATTCCTTGCCAGCATAGCATTGAGGCAGGGTATGGTTTGCCATACATTTTCATCTGTGAAAAAAACACGAGGTTCTGAGATTATTTTGACAAAAATTGTCAATTATCAGTTAAGAGGCTTTCAATTGATTTTACTGCAAGATTACTGCCTTGGTTCGTATCCTGTTCCCATGCCCGGGATCTGCCTGATATCCCCTCCTGGTTCAGGCCCTGCACCCTGTGGGGGAGACATGCCTGGTGGCATTCCCATCGGCATTCCCTCAGGCATACCCGGAGGCCGGATCATCATGACAGGCTCTTCTGTAATTAGGGATTTGGCTCCGGTTCCATGACCTGCAAGAACCATGGTTGTATTTTCTGCATCTGAAGAAACCACCCCAAATGGCCTAACTTCCTGGGAAAATTTATACTTGGCGTATACCTTGCCGGTAGTATCCACTATCTGATGCAGGCTTACTTCGAAAGTCCCGGCAGGAACTGTAACAACGCCTTCTCCGGTTTTCAGATTCCGCAGCTTAACATTTGGACTTGTAGGTATGCCGCTACGCTGCTCAAACATATGGCTTGCCATCCTGCGACCCATTAGAACAAAATCCCGGGGCATTTCCTGAGCAGGATTTGCTCCTGATTTCATGACGAGTCTTTGGATATTCTCAGGATCATTCGGATCACCTTTAATCAGCATCTTTATAATATTGCTGCCCCCGCCTTCACTGTTGACAACCTCGTACCAGTAGGAGTCCCCTTCAACGCCAACGATTGACATGCGCATAACCGTCCGCCTGCCAGTAGTCTTATCGAAAATGCCATACTCTGACCAGACTCCTGGTTTTGGTGCAAAGGTGCCAAACAACCTGGGAACATCAAATTGCTTTTCTTTTTCAGAAGCAACTACTGCAAGGGGGTTCAGAAAAAAACATGCAAGAATTACCGTGATCAAATATTTGCCCATTGTGTCCCTCCATTATCATAAGGCTCACGATAGAGGTTAATCGAAAGTACGACACCAAATCATATGATAATAAATATTTCTAGCACCACCTCATTGTCTCGTCAACTCAAAACAAAACACTTTGAAACAGTGGAATTTTATGTTCATGTCTCATTCTTGTTCTCATAGTAAAATTCTTGGATAATCTTCCAGGCATCCTGGGCTTTTTCAACTGTATGAAACAGGTTTTTGTCTTCCGGTGCTATGACTCCTTCCTGAACCAGAAAATCAAAATCTATTGCCTTATTCCAGAATTCCCTGCCAAATAAAATAACCGGCAGCGGCCTGATTTTTTTGGTCTGAATAAGAGTAAGGGTTTCAAAGAGCTCATCCATAGTTCCATAACCTCCCGGGAAAGCCACCAGAACCCTGGCCCGCATGAGAAAATGCATCTTGCGCATGGCAAAATAATGAAACTGGAAACAAAGTTCAGGAGTGATATATTCGTTAGGCGCCTGTTCATGGGGCAAGACAATATTAAGTCCGATGCTTTTCCCGCCTGCTTCGGCCGCCCCTCGATTGGCTGCTTCCATGATCCCGGGACCACCCCCCGTAGAGACGATGAGATCACAATCCTCATCATGTAAACAGCTCTCTGTTATTATCCTTGCCAGTTCTCTGGCTTCTTCATAATAATTGGATTTTACCAGTACTCTTTTGGCGCAGCTTACCCGCTGAGCTGCCATTTCGCTGAGGGGTTCTCTCTTGGCCTGCATCTCCTCTTCCTGCAGACGCTTTGCAGCAGTTTCAGGGTCAGGGATCCGTGCGCCCCCGAATATGACAACAGTGGATTTGACGCCCAGTTCGTGCTGAATTATTTCGGGCTTCATTATTTCTAGCTGCAACCGGACAGCCCGTAGTTCATCCCGGAGTAAAAATTGCGAGTCATCAAATGCCAGCTTGTAACTATCTGATTCTGTCTGGGGAGAAATTACGCAAAGAGCAGCATCTTTTACATCGTCACTGGCCGAGGGAAAACATTTTGGGGGAGTTTTTGGGGGCATTTGCGGAAATCCTCCTTTCAGAAATATTCACTTTAAGAATCAAATCCAAAGCCAACACTGACACTCTACCCTTTAACCTTCCCCCGGGCAATATTCATAAAAAAATTTGCTTCATTAGCATCTATGCTGTGCAGACGTAAAAAGGCCGGGACAATGGAATATCCCGGCCTTGATAGTTTGGCACTTTACTTAGCTTTTTTAACGTGACAGTCCGTACATTTTGTTGGGCCTTTTTTGCCATCTACTCCTTTTTTGTGACATTCCTTGCAACGTGCATGAAATGCACTTTTGGGGGTCTGCAGTTTCGGATCGGCAAAATCCTTGTTGTGGCAGCTTGCACAGCGAAGTTGCAAGTTGTTATCCAGGGACGCAATGTCTTTATCTGTTAAAGACTGGTGTTCGCTGTCATGATGACACTGTCCGCATGTGACGCCAAGACCCAGGTGCACCGGATGGGAAAATCTTGCTGATTTTTTTTCTCCTTCAATAATTATCTCAGCTTCCGGGGCTTTCATGCCTAGTTTTTCATTTGCAAATGACGCGCCTGTAAGAAGCCACGTTGCTGACAGGGTTAATAAGCTTAACAGCCATATTCTCTTCATTATCATTCCTCCTTTGATTGATTAAACATGGTACCCATTTTGCCTGCTTCACATTGTAAGGAACTGAGAAGAAAATAATAGATGATGTCGGGTCATATCTTTGTAGATGTTATCCGATGTCGGCCCTACATCTTTGAAAGCAGAGTCATTAAGAATG
>CP070776.1:787449-793501 GCA_020346205.1 Deltaproteobacteria bacterium | reverse complement strand
ATGTTATCCAGAAGCATGACTCTGTGGAACGTTTCTGCTCTCTTGGCGCCCGTGTTGAATTCGGCCAGGCTGAATTCATCGACGAGCATTCCATCCGGCTCAATGGTAAAACATATTCTGCTAAAACGTGGGCCATTGCGACAGGATCCTCACCTTCAGCTCCACCATTTAAAGGGCTCGATTCAGTACCATACCTGACAAACAAGGATATCTTTTCTATGGATACCCTGCCAGAATCAATGATAATTCTTGGCGGCGGACCCATTGCCATAGAAATGGCCCAGGCATTTAACAGGCTTGGGAGCAGGGTAACTGTCATTCAACGCTCGAATCAGATATTAAGCAAAGAAGACAAGGACATGGCAGATACTGTTATGGAAAAATTGACCCAGGAAGGCGTCTCCTTTGCTCTCGGGTCATCCATTGATACTATTGCTGCAAAGAATGGTAGCAAAGGGGTAACATTCAAGGATAATAATGGCAAGACAACAACCCTGACCGCAGAGGCACTTCTGGTTGCCATGGGAAGGGCGCCCAACGTGGGCGGGATGGGACTTGATAGCATAGGTCTTGCTTTCACTAATAAAGGCATCGAGGTTGACAGCCGCTTACGTACAAACCACAAACATATCTATGCAGCTGGGGATATTACCGGCAAATACCAGTTTACTCATGCTGCTGGTTATGAGGGAGGAATAGTTATCAGTAATGCAATATTCCACCTGCCTCGAAAAACAGATTACACTTATCTTCCCTGGTGTACCTATACAAGTCCGGAACTGGCCAGTATAGGTCTGAACGAAAAGGGGGCAACCGCAGCTGGAATTAAATATTCCGTATGGACCGAGGAGTTTAAGGATAATGACAGAAGTCTTGCTGAAGGTGAAGAAACTGGCATGATAAAAATGATCCTGGATGAAAAGGAAAAACCCGTTGGCATCCAGATCCTGGGCCCACATGGCGGCGATCTCCTCAGTGAATGGGTTGCAGTATTAAACGGCAAAGTGAAACTTTCCACCCTTGCCGGGGCAATTCATCCCTATCCGACACTGGGTGAGATAAATAAGAGAGTAGCCGGATCATTTCTTGCAGGAAAGATTTTCTCCGATACGGTTAAAAAAGGCTTGAAGCTTTTCTTTAATTTTAAAGGGAGGGCGTGTGAGGCACCGGACTAATTTTTTGCCTCTTTGCAAATAAATTGTTGCCAAAACACCTTGACTTCAATTATATAAGCCCCTTTTTGTTTCTTCTGTTCAATATTCTCAGTATACGCAAACAGGCATTTTGAAACTGTTTAGTGTTATTTTATCAATATTTTTTAATCAAATGAGGAGTTGCAATGCCAGCTAAAGAAAACTGTATATTATACAGCGGTGGTCTCAAAGGAGCTGAAACAGCTTTTGGCGAAGCTGCTGATAAGTGGTCCATCAAAGAGGTGAATTTCTGCTATTCAGGACAGAAAACGAACAGGCAGAAAAATCTGGTGAGCCTTTCGGATGATGAACTGAAACGTGGTGACATCAGCATGGAACTGGTTTCCAAATTGATGAACCGCACTTATTATGAAACAGAGAAGATCAGAAAGGTCCTGCAGACCATTTTTCACATGGTGAATAAAGGCCACCAGGTCTTTGTCATCGGTACGATCCTTGAAGATAATACCGTCAAGGGCGGTACCGGCTGGGCCGTGGAACTCGCCAAACTCTTCAACAGGCCCCTGTCAGTTTATGACCAGGCAAAAGATAATTGGTATAGCTGGCAACAGGGTGCCTGGGTTCAAGACACACCCAAAATTGAGCATGAGACATTTGTTGGGTCTGGAACCCGTAATCTTTCCGAAAACGGGAAAAATGCCATTGACAGACTTTTCGAAGAGGCATTTGCTTCTTAGTAACCTATAAAAATATCCTAAAAAGCCGTGTTCAGAAAGCACGGCTTTTTTATTTTCACTAATCATTTAATTTTTGTAACAACCAGGCCATATTTCTGCCAAGATTCTTCATGGTCTGGATACCTTCATCATCCTTTTCAACCTCACCTTTTTGCCGGCCCATACCAAGGTTCCAGTAACTGGATCCAGGTACTATCATCTGCCCGATAAAGAAAAAGTGATTAATGGAGTTAAAAACATGAATGGAGCCTGCCCTTCTTACGGCAACCACAGCTGCTCCCACCTTACGGGACAACATATCGCTGTTGGCGCGTGATACCATACCAGCTCTATCGATAAGTGCCTTCATTTCGGTTGAAACATTGGCGAAATATGTTGGAGAGCCCAGTATAATACCATCTGCACCCAACATTTTTTCAATACAGTCATTGGCAATATCATCCTTAACTGCACATCGCTGATTCTTTTTCTCAAAGCACTGCATGCAGGCTATACAGCCATGGATTCCACTGCCTGAAAGCTGCACAAGTTCTGTCCCGATCCCTTCCTTTTCCAGTTCCTTGAAAACATAATTAATCAGAATAGCTGTATTGCCGTCCTTTCTGGCACTTCCGTTAAATGCTACTACTTTCATAATTGTATCCTCAATTAAGTTCATTTTTTCTTTACTGTTATTTTTTTCATCGTTTCTTTCATACATAACTTTCATTATCAAAGAGGACAAATAAAAAAAGCAGAGCCAATAATAGACCCTGCTAATATTTATTTAAACAGCAAACACATTCTCAGTCCAACACTTCGGACCTTACTAATATTGACTATCTATAGAATCATCACGTACAAATTATTAAGAGGACCGGCTCTCCATATTTTATTGAACAGGATCCTTGTGGCACTTGTAACAGAGCCATACAGAGAACGCAACGTTCACATGGCAGGCCCCGCAGTATTCACCATCCATTATTTCAAACATTGAGTACTGCACAGTTCCTTTTTGAGAACTTGGAAAAATCATGGGATGGCAAACCTCGCACCCGTTCCAGATAACATGCTTTTTGTGGGAAAACATGACATCCGATTTCCTCCATGATCTGGATTCTATGGAAAAATCCTTTTGTGCTTGAATAGCATCAGTTTTATAAAAGACACCTTCAAGTGTATCAATAGAATGGATTAATCCCTGAGCTTCCGCCTTTTCCCAATCAATTAAGTTTTTCTCTAAGAGCGGCAGATCTTTCGTGAAAGCCTGATACTCATATTCTCTCTGCCCTGTTGCACAGTCTGAATGACACCGAACACACCTCTTTCCTTCCTCTGCAGTATATTTGACTGCACAGGCAGCAAAGATCTCTTTTCCGTTAACCACCCTCTTTCCATCATGGCAGGTACCGCAATAGTAACCAGCTATGTTGTCCTTTGCCCTGATCGCAGACGCTTTGGACTTCATGGCAAATCCAATATCAACATGGCAGATTCTGCAGTTAAATGTAGCTCTGTGGAGCCAGTGATCAAAAACAACAGAAGCCATTCCTGCCTGCTTGGAGTAATTATTCAATACTACAGTCCCAAAATATTCGGGAGACGGAACGTTCTGCCCGTAATCGTCGGGTGTTGCATGGTTTTGAGCCGACGCCCAACTCACCAATATAAACAGTATGATAACGATATAAGATATTGTTTTTTTCTGCATAAGAGTCCCTCCCTATTTAACTTTGTATTCAAGCGTAAACTTGTAGAGATCTCTGCACATTTTCAGCCTTTTTTCATAAACTTTTTTTTCTGTTTCACCTTCCATTCCTGCCAACTCATCAAGACGGTCCTGTAACTTGTCACAGCGTTCAATATATTTTTTCAATTCTGCTGCAGAGAGAGTCATGGCATTCTGGGTTTTGGCACAGACAGCTGCATACTCCTGTTTCCAATCCTGCTGAGCATAGGCACTGCCAATGCTTCCGACCATATGGCTCCAGAGGAACAAATTGAGAAGCAGTAAGCTAATGAACTTATTATGAAAAATGCTTTTCATGGCTGCTATTGAACCTTCTGCGTATGGCATCTTTGACAATCATAAAGTGGAAATGCAACGTTAACATGGCACGAGCCACAGAACTTATGATCGTATATTTCAACCATTGAATATTTTGTAATTCCTTTTTTTACACCGACAAATAATTCAGGGTGGCACAGTTCACAACCGTTCCAGACTGTATGCTTCTGATGAGAAAAAATAATGTTCGGCATACCCTCTACCTTGGCCCCGAGTGCAAAATCATTTTGGGTAACGAGCTTATCCCTTTTAATTGAAACACCTTCAATAAAGTCTACAGGGGTTATTTTGCCTTGATCTTCAGCTTTCTCCCAGTCAACTCCATTTCCAAGCCTTTCCGTGGGCCACCCAGCTATGAATTCTTTGAATTTATATTTAGTTTCAATATCCTTTCCAAGAGAATGGCAACGGTCACATGTCTCTATATTTTTTGGGGCAAATTCATTTGAGCATGAAGCAAATACGTTTTTCCCGTTATGGCATGAACCGCAATAGTATCCATTTTTATTGTCAATGGCTTTAATATCTGAGCCGTTTGCCGTCATGCCAAAACCAATGTCAACATGACAAACCCTGCAGGTAAATTTTGCACGGTGAAGCCAATGGTCAAAAACTACGGGAGAGAGGTGGGAAGTTTCTGAATAGTTGTTGATGACAACTCTGCCAAACTCATACGGCAGCGGTCTTCTTTTTTTTACACCGGTTTCAGCAAAAGCAAAACTGATACTTAGTAGCAATAATCCTGTAAAGAAAAGCGCCTTTTTCATAGCAGCCTCCTTATTAGCATCTGATCCGATGCTCTATGGTTGATCTTACTATTTAATGGAGCAAGAAATATGCCACAACGCGCTAAACTTAATAATATCAAGTGATTATCTGATATACAAATAACATAGACAACCACAAAAAAACGCACAATGAAACAAAAAGAAACGTTATATATAGGTAAAAACACGGATTTAGACTTTTTTTATCTTTTAAAATTATATATTTAGGGTGATCAAGTGGGAAAATCCGGGAACAAAAAGCCGAATGTTTTAATACGTTTCAAATTAAAACGCGAGTACAGTTCGATGATAAAAAAATCAGCCAACTTACTTAAAGAATATTTCGTATAGTAAAAATTTTTTCTGCAAATTAATTACACAGATCAAATCTTCAGGATAACTGTTGTTTTGGTGTTGTAAACAAATCCACCTCCACCTATAATGCTCTCCGATGTTGAGAGCGCATTTACAAATCTGTTGTTAATGGTGTAAACTTAAAATGGAATAAGCATAATCTGGCCTAAAGGATATATATTCTATGAGAAAACTGGAGCAATTCATGAACGGTAAAACAATTTTCTGCGCTGTTGTTTTTCTTATGCTGTCAGGATGTGCAGCCCAGGAAGAGCCAGTGAGCACCAAAAACACCAAAAGCCTTTACACAATAGATGATTATGAAGACTTAAAAATTGAACCTCAAAAAAAGGAACCTGTTGAGGTCGATTATAAGGAAGGAGTAACAGCCCGGAGTATTGATACAATGCCTAAAATAAGTCCTGAAAAAGCCGTTCAGGATAAATTTTTATATATTGCATCTTTTGGCTCGGTTGATGAACTGAAACTCCGTTATGAAAATGGCGGCAGGATCAATTATCGTAATGAAGATGATGAAACAGCACTGCTCAAGGTTCTTGAAGGGCCTTATGACGAGCAGACACTTCTAAAGTTAAAATTCCTTGTATCAGTAGGAGCTAACGTTAACTTTCGGGGCAGTAGCGGAAGATTCACTAACACCTCACCTCTGGACACTGCAATAAGAAACTCAACTTCTGTTTTCAGATCAGGAAGGGCATCAAAAAATCCATATTTTGCCGAACAGGCTCTTCGGTTTCTCATTGACGAAGGGGCCAATATTGCTGGAAACGATGCGCTGGGAAGAACCCCCCTGCATACAGCTTCCAAATCAAATAACATGATTGCTGTAAGGTTACTTAGAGAGGCAGGAGCTGAAGTGATGGCCAAAGATTATGATGGAAAAACTCCTCTGGACTTTGCTGAGACCAGGGAAATGGAAAAACTATTAAAAGAACTGGGAGCAGTTGATACGAAAAAAACCGAGCAAGCCGA
>CP070776.1:780560-787349 GCA_020346205.1 Deltaproteobacteria bacterium | reverse complement strand
AGAGGATACTGGCATACGCAAAGAAGGTGATGACTGGATTCCGGGCGAAATATACATACTGCAAAAAATGGGCACCTGACCCAAACAGAGTCATAAATAAAACAAGAGAGTGTCACGCCATTACCTGCAGGGCTTCTTCATAAGCCTTCCTGGTTTCCGCATTGAAGCAGACAAACACTACCCTTTCTAATGCATCGTTTAAGGCTAAGGCCATATGTGTTTCCCTTACCGCTATTAAGGCCGCCTCTTTTTTTGGAAAACCATAGACGCCTGTGCTGATTGCCGGAAAGGCAATGCTTTGCATTTGATACTCCTTTGCTAGCTTGAAGCATTTTTTATAGCAGCTGCCCAACAGGTCCTCCTCTCCCGATGAACCGCCGTGCCAGACAGGGCCAACTGTATGGATAACATACCGGGCCGGGAGATTGTGACCTTTCGTTATCTTTGCATCCCCTGTGGCACAGCCGTTTAGTTTTCTGCACTCCCCAAGCAATCCAGAACCTGCGGCACGGTGTATGGCCCCATCAACCCCTCCCCCACCCAGCAGGGAATTATTAGCAGCATTTACAATAGCATCCACCTGAAGAGCGGTAATATCTGTATCAACCAATTCTATTCTTGAGTCCATTTTTCAGTTCCTGTTGATATGAAGTCAATGAAGTGTTGTTGGATGTTTAACAGCCCTATATCTTATGTCATTTTTTAACAATACTGCAATGGGCTTTTGCAGGGCCAGGGTGTTTCTATCCAGGTTGAAATGTTAAATCTAATATGCACAACAGGAGTATTGTATCCTGCTGAAGAAAATTATCATTACCGTTATTTTAATTTTTTCCCTTTCTGTATTGTGCTTTACTATTTCAGCGTCTGACGAGATAACACCTGCCTGCACTCTGCTGGATAATAAAACCAGCAGCCAAATGATAAAATATTCACCGTATGGTGAAGCTAACGGACCGGTATTTTTCAATGGCATCAGATGTGCTATACAGCACCGTAACAAGGAACTCTGCTCCATGGAAATGGTCAGTTTTGATTCAACTGCCAAAGTTTATGATTATCACACCGCAGAAGAGATCGATATAAGCAAGGCTTATTTCTGGCTCCATGAGAATAATAACGAGGAGCCTATAATTGCATTCGGTTCAAAAAAAGCTGCTGAAATGTATGGGGCTGCAACGAAGGAAGGTGTGGTTCTGAATTTTACGGAACTCACCGACAGGGAACTCAAGTAATATTATCGTCTTTTGCAGGCACCTGCAGTCCCAATGGTGCCAGCAGTTTTTTTTCCGCCCAACTTTTTATAACCTCAGGGGATTCCTCCTGATCCAGTCTTTGGGATATTTCCTGAAGCTTAGCTGCAATTTCCCCGTTTTTGGCTCGGCATTCGATTCTGGCCTTTTCCATGAGAGACCAGTCACCATTTTCCCAGAAAATTTTGCTGGCTTCATTTAACTCCGGGCAGAGATGCTTACGCATTCCATCCAAAAAGGATATGAAAAACCCCAGAGAGCTTCTCTTCTCCTTGGCTGCAATATGGCTGAGAAGACCCTTGGGGTGCGTATCGGCAAGGACATCCTTGACCGCCCTGGCCAACAGTTCAAGAGCTGAGGCCGGAAAGGCTGAAATGATTTTTTTAATTACTTTGCTGTCAAGCAGATTCTCCTGGCTCTCCCCCACCTCGTGGTAAATAAATATCTCCAGTTCTTCTTCAATAATTTCATCGAAGATCCCGATCAACTTTTCACGATTAAGAGTACAACCATCTTTCATCAAACCATATGCAGCAAGTGCCTGTTGCATGGCAATCCTGCAGGTACCACTTATCTCCTGGATATGGTCCCAGAAAAAGAAACGCATGGGATCCTTTCTGATATATATAACTCCATCCTGAAGCATGGCAAAGGGACTGGAAAGTTCCCGGGCTTTCTCTTTGCCGAGAATCAAGGTGGGGCAACCTTCAATCAGTCGGTCTTCAAGGATTTCAGCCATGAAGAAAACCGCCTTCATGGACCTGCCGTAACCAGCTCCATATGCATGGTTGTCAGCAGACAAATACTTGTTAATTGCGGGCAGCTGAAAGGGATCAATACTTTTTCCGTTCAGAGGAATAGGAGAAAATCCTTCAGAGTTTATCGTCTCCCAATATTCTTCCTTGGCTGCTATCCAATCGAGAAGCACTGGAGTGTCAGGTTCATCCCAGGGTTCTAAACCATGTTCCCATTTATAAAGATTGCGCAATTTCAAAACCAGGGTGCAGATGGAATAAATTCCATTATCCCTGGCGTCTGAAATATCGCAGTTATGCTGAATGGTTTTTAACAGAGACGCGTCAGTCATAGTAAAAAGGCACAGGTCCTCCTGCCAGCTTATAAAGATCCTCTAATTCTTCCTTTATTCAAGTAAATATTCTGGTTCAGTTCAGGAGGATATACCTGGATTTTGTTTCCTTCAAAAAACTTTATGGTTGCAAATGATTCATAAGCATACCAGGCACCGACTTTCTCCCCTTCAGGATTCAGAATATAAGAAGCAAAATATGCATTTGAATAGCGATAGTTCTGCTCTGGAGCCAGGGTGTCGATCCATTTTCGCATTTGGGTGTAATCAACATTGGGAATTCCAATCCAAAGATTACCGGTATTGTCCAATTCATAATCCCTGTGAATTGCTATAATTGCATTGGGAGCATCGTACCCACCGGTGGTGTAATAGCGATGGTCAGGCAAAACCTCATAATTGAGGAACATATTGTCCAGGTCTCTATCCCGTGAGAGTTTCCCGAAGTTGCCACCTGCACACCCAGCTAAAAGAAAAAGCGCTAAAATTGCTGCCAGAAAAATTAAATATCTATTCCAGTTGCAGCCAGTTTCATACTTTTTTACTTTCATGGACCTACCCTCCTCAGATTATATATATCTTCAACATAATATTGCCAAATACAGTAAATTTTCCGCATATTCATATAGTAAGCACCTCCTTTCTCCTGTGCCAGCTATACAATGAAAAAACTGCACTTTCCCCCGCTCAAGTGCTGTCCTCTCTTGACAGTACCTTCTATCTAATGTAGGCATTTGTAATATCTGAATTTATTACTTGTAAACAACAACTGTCAAGCCAATCATAACTACTTATTTATGCTCAAACGCTACCTTGCAAAACTGCTTGACCACCTTGCACCGCGGGAGGGACTTGTTCTGCTGGTCATGGCTGTTGTTGTTGGTGTGACCACCGGCCTTGCTGCAGTATTCTTTATTCGCCTTATCAGCTTCATCCAATATACAGCATACGGTGGAGCAGAACATATTTTTCCAGCCTTAGGCCGTTTATGGATAATTTTGATCCCTGTCATCGGCGGCCTTCTCGTCGGGCCCATCATAGCCAGGTTTGCTGTGGAGGCCAAAGGGCACGGGGTCCCAGAAGTTATGCAGGCCCTCATTTTACGAGGCGGCCGTATTCGTCCCCGGGTAGCTCTGGCAAAAATAATTGCCTCGGCTCTTTGCATCGGCACAGGCGGGTCAGCAGGTCGGGAAGGACCAATTGTTCAGGTAGGATCCGCTCTGGGTTCATCTGTCGGCCAGTGGCTGCACCTGTCCGATGAGAGAATAAAAAACCTTGTTGCCTGCGGGGCGGCAGCTGGAATTGCAGCAACCTTCAACGCTCCCATTGCCGGTGTGGTGTTTGCCATAGAGGTACTGCTCAGCAAACTGCAGGTTGCGGTATTCGGCAATGTTGTGGTTTCTGCAGTTGCTGCGAGTATCGTCAGCCACATTTTTCTGGGCTCCCGACCGGCCTTTGAAGTGCCAGCCTATGTTATGCACTCCTCCTGGGAAATTTTACTTTATGCTCTCCTGGGACTGTTGGCGGCATTGGTCGGTATACTTTTTATTCGCATGCTCTACTTTGCTGAAGACTTTTTTGATCAACTCGACATTCCCCTTTGGCTCAAACCTGCAGTGGGTTCATTACTTCTTGGCATACTGGCCTTTGTATACCCGTTTATGGGGGGTATCCTCAATATCTCAGCAGATGAAATGACCTTAGGATTACCGCTGGTAGAGAATTATCCTCATATCTTTGGCTCCGGTTTTCTTTTTCTGGAAGAGGTTTTACAGGGACGCGCCCCTTTTCTGCTGCTATTTATTCTTATTTTCCTTAAACCCCTGGCAACTTCATTCACCCTGGGCTCAGGGAATTCCGGAGGTGTTTTTGCTCCTTCCCTCTTTACCGGTGCTATGCTGGGCGGCTCATTTGGCTACCTGGCCATGCATCTTTTTCCTGATCTGACCATAGAAATAGGGGCCTATGCCCTGGTGGGCATGGCAGCTGTTTTTTCAGCAGCAGCCAGAGCACCGCTCACCTCCATGCTCATTGTCTTTGAGATGAGCAATGACTACCGGCTTATCCTGCCGCTCATGGCAGCAGGAATGGTTGCTTCCACTTTTGCCCAATGGCTGCAATCCGATTCCATTTACACCCTGAAGCTGACCAAACGCGGCATACATTTCGAACAGGGCCGGGATATGGACATCATGCAGACTGTCCAGGTTGAAGAGGTTATGAACAAGGAGCCGGTCACGGTGCACAGGGACCAGACTGTGGCTGATCTTTTTGCTGCCTTTCAGGAAACCCATCTTGGAGGGTTTCCAGTTCTGAGCAGTGGCAATGAACTTTACGGTATGGTCACTATGCAGGATATGGAACGAACTATCCAGGAAATTGAGCGGACCCTGCACAGAAAAGACGTCAACCTGAAAGACCTGAAAGTTTGGGATGTGGCAACTCCTGACCCTGTTACTGTTTTCCAGGACGAACCTATCTGGGCAGCCATCAAAAAAATGGCACCCCGTGATCTGGCGAGATTGCCCGTAGTCTCAAGAAACAACCCCTCTGAATTAGTCGGCATGATCAGCCGCAGTGATATAATGCGAGCCTATAATGTTGGTTTGATGCGTAAACAGAAAGACCAACTGGCCCAGGAACGATCTACCCTGCGCAAGGTGACCGGACTTGATTTCATCGAGATCAAAGTCGAGCCCAATTGTACTGGTACGGGAAAGCGGCTGGCAGATATGCAACTTCCGAAAAACACCAATATTGTCTCTATTCTGCGTTATGGAGCAGTTCTTGTTCCAGACGGCAATACCAAGATACTCCCCGGAGATGTCATAACCGTGCTTTGCCTTTCCAGCCAGATAGAATCTGTCAAAAATCTTTTTATCTGCCACCATAAAAAAAATCCTTAACCAGGATCTCCCAATTCTTTATGTTTCCTGATTTTCAAAATCCATCTACAAAACTTTCTGCAAGATCCAGATAAATGCCTGACACATTAATGCATCATGAAAAATGGTTGCAGCAATTGGCATTGAATTAAAAGACATTTGGGTTATTATGACGAAGTCCGATGGGAAAAAAACATGAAAAGTATAATTGACCATTCAGGGAAATGAAAAAATCCATTACAGAAGAATCCATACTTTTGGTTAGCATCTTCAAATGGTTCATCGTGGCAAGCCTGATCGGTGTAGTGGTTGGTATTTCAACAACCATTTTTTTAAGGACCCTTGAGTGGAGTGCCTCCCGCCTGGGTGAACATCCCCAGTATTTCCTCCTTCTTCCACTGGCCCTGGCCTTGAGTTCTTACATAACAAAGTACCTGGCACCGGAAGCTGAAGGCCATGGTACTGAAAAAGTTATTGAGTCCGTGCATCGGCACAACGGTTACATCAAGGCAATTGTCGTGCCTATCAAGCTGGTCACAACGGTTATCACCTTGGCCTGTGGCGGTTCGGCAGGCAAGGAGGGCCCCTGTGCCCAGATCGGGGGAGGCCTGGCATCTATAGTTGCCAATCTCTTCCATTTTGACAAGGCTGACCGCAAGAAACTGGTGATCTGCGGCATCAGCGCAGGCTTTGCCTCTGTCTTCGGCACCCCCATAGCTGGAGCCATTTTCGGCATCGAGGTGCTTTTTGTCGGGGCCATGATGTACGATGTACTCCTGCCCACCTTTATTGCCGGTGTCATGGGCTACCAGGTTTCCTCCTCCTTGGGAGTGACCTATTTCTATCACAAGATAGACTTTGTGCCTGCCTTTACAGAACTCTTTTTCGTCAAGGTGCTTCTTGTCGGAATCCTGCTCGGTCTATGCTCTTTACTGCTCATTGAAACACTCAACCTTTTTCAGAGGCTGTCGGAAAAAATACCCTGGTGGGCCCCTTTAAAAGGTCTCCTTGGAGGAGCGATCCTCATCCTGCTGACCCTCTTTCTTTCAGAAGATTATCTGGGCCTAGGTCTAACCACCATTGAGGCCTCGCTTGCCGGTGCAGCAGTGGTCTGGTACGCATTTGCCGCAAAGATCCTATTCACCTGTATTACCCTGACATTTGGCGGCAGCGGCGGCATGGTCACCCCCATCTTTTTTATCGGTGCCACCTTTGGCACTCTGATGGCAGGCATACTTGGTGTTGATCCGGCGACCTTTGCAGCCATCGGCATGGTCGGCCTTTTGGCCGGTGCAGCAAATACTCCCATTGCCGCTTCCATCCTGGCCATAGAACTTTTTGGGGCCCAGATTGCACCCTATGCAGCTGTAGCCTGTGTGACAAGTTTCTTGATGACAGGGCACCGGTCCGTCTATCCATCCCAGGTTTTCGCCATTATGAAGTCATCCTCTTTCCGCGACCAGAGAGGAAAGGAGGTAACCGATGCCCAGGCAGATTTTCTGCTGCGCAGGAAAAGCCTTACCCGCTATATCCTTTCAGCCCTCAGAAAGATATTCCGTAACTA
>CP070776.1:774945-780460 GCA_020346205.1 Deltaproteobacteria bacterium | reverse complement strand
TTTGCAATATCTCAGCTATTTCCCTATTCGTAAATCCCTCAAGTTCATTCAGGACAATGATTGTCCTGTAATCAGGGGGCAGCCTGTCAACAAATTCCCTGACACAATCACTCATCTCATCACGGATCACTTTTTGGTCCGGTGAGGCAGGCTTACTAAAAACCAATTCTATATTCTCAACTGTCTGCAATGGCACAGGTGCCTGTGGACCAGAAGGGGTACGTTTGTAGGATGGGGATTTCAGCCTGTCCAGGGCAGCGTTGGTGGCAATTTTGAATATCCAGGTTGAAATCTTTGACTCACCCTTAAAAGTGGAGAGACTGTTGTTCACTTTTTCAAACACTATCTGGGCAACATCTTCAGCTTCATGATCACCAACCAGACGTGTCAGGTAATGTGTAATTTTAGGGTAAAATTCACTATAGATTTCAGAAAAATCACTTTCATTCATAAATAAATAATAACAATTTATTCATACTCTGACCTGTAAAATTTACAGTTCACATATCCTCTGGCAATGTTGACACTTTAAGAATTATTCACGAGTTTTGATTGATGGCAGACATCTTGACTTTAATAGAGCTGATATTTTTTATCTAGCTTCCGCACTCGGGGAAAATATTTCCGTGTTATGTGTTCCTGCTTTTCGCGCAGGGTTTCATCAGAACAGCTTGCAATTGTTTCGTAAAGCGACTTTGCAATAGGGATGAAGATATCAAGCAGGTTTGGGTCAAATTGGGCCCCGCGCCCATCTTCTAAAACCGCCATGGCGTCTTCAAATGACATCGCCTCTTTATATGGCCGCATGGAGGTCAGGGCATCAAAAACATCCGCAATGGTAAAAATTCTGGCGATGATAGGAATGGTCTCACCTTTGAGCCCATAGGGATAACCTTCGCCGTTGAATTTTTCATGATGAAATTTGACAACGTGAATGGCATCTTTCAGCCAATCGGAACCTTCCACAATATCGATACCGTGATTCACATGTTGTTCCATCATCTTGAATTCTTTTTTGGTTAATTTCCCTGGCTTCAATAAAACTTCGTCACTAATGCCGATCTTGCCGGCATCGTGCAGAAAGGCGCCCTTGATAAGACCCCGAATTAGGCTGCGCTGCAACCCGGCAGCTTCAGCCAAAGTTACCGAGTAGATAGTAACACGATAATTATGAATATCCGTATCGCTATCCCTCTTGGCAATAGCGCTGCCAAGAACCTGCAGGGTTTCAATGTTGGACGCCAGAAGATTATCCGCTAGCCTAGACAACTGTCCTATGAGTGTAATGATGATTGGGTAAAGGATTAGCGTAGTTAATGCCACGATGCCGATGGCCTCAAAGGCCGATCGGACAATACGCATCACTACCTCATTCCTGACTTTGGACGAGATGGCAAAAAGCCCTTCAATGAAAGCAGCCTGCTTATTATTGCTGTTGGTAAGCGGGTAGGTGAGTTGTATATGGGGTATGCCATTTATATATCGATACTTGTAAACTTTCTGGGAAGTTTCCGGCAGATGCTGTTCACGTGACTGCATAATAGCATCCACTTCATTCAGATAGGTAGATTGGCTGTCTTTTTCGATGACAATGGTATTATTGTCAAGATCGTAAATTCTTGCATAAATAACCTGCCCGATTTCCCGGTTCAGATTGCCGATAATCGAAAGCATCTTCAGCTTGTTTCGCAGAGCAGTTTTTTCTATCAATGCGGGATCATCCAACAGGTCACGGATCTCATCGTTAAAACGGGCGGTAATTTCACCAGCCCGGTTGCTTACAAGGTTTCCATACCGGTGGAACTCACGAAAAAAAACAATGAAAGCAAGGACAATGGAAATGAGGATGCAGGCTGTCGCAAGCCGCAATAACAATTTTTTCTGGACAATGGTTTTTAAGGAAGCGTTTCTGTCCAGGCCCGTGGACTTTGAACTACCGTCAGACCCGATTCCCATCCTGATTTTTTGATACAAGTGTTGTAAATTTGCTTTCCAGGAACGCATTTCTCAATATACAGAAACGTCTGTTGAAGTTAATGAGGGAAGCTACGGCAGCAGCCCAAACTAAAAATGGTGTTATTATCCTACTGAGTAGTTTATGATTATTAAAAATATAATCATAATGTTAGCATTTTCTTAAAAATATGTTCAACCACAAAGAGAGATCACACGCAAAATACTGCGAATTCAGAAAATCAGGAGATACCAATTCGCTATTGCCTGATTTTCGGTAGACAACTGTTTTTGATCAATTTCAAAGAGGTTTGCGGGTGCGATACAAACTCATTTTATCGATAGCATGTATTTGCATGGTCTTTATCGGGGGGTGTGTTTCAAAGGCTCAATTGGATACCGTTAGTACTGATTATCGAATTGCTCAAGAGCAACTAGCAGATAGAGAGAAGAGGGGCGCTGAGCTTCAGCTTGCGCTCGAGGACTCGAAAAAAGAAATTGATCAATGCATCCTTGACCAGGATGCCCTGAAGAAACAAATTGATACGCTGCGCGATACAAACAATCTGCTTTCCTTGAAGATCGATACCTTGAACCAGACAATTACGAAAAAAGAAAAAGTTATTTCGCTGCAAAAGACGGTTATTCGAATGTTTGATGATTCTGACCAGACGCTGCAAAACAGCATTCAGGAGCAGAGTGATTCACTGGAGTAAGGCCCGGGAGTTGTTTAGGTTTACTCTGCACTGTTTGGAACTGGCTTGTGTTCCTGCGGTATTCTTTTCATCGGTGATAAGTAATCGCTTTTTCAGCCCACTCCAATAATCGGGTCAGCTATCTCACACCCCCCCCCGAATCCTGACACAGAAACAACCAGCAATGCATCTTCTGGAAGGTTTCCAACAAAGAATCAGCCGTTCAAAAAATGATGCTGCTATTAGTCAAGATGCTTTGCCAACATCTTGAGTTTTGTATTACAAAATCTGGCTCAATATATCCACTGGCAATAATTACTTTCATGCTTTGCCTCTCGTAAGCAAGCCCCCCATTCGATTTTAAAATGAAAGAGGGGTAATTATACATATCCCATTCACATAAAATCTTGATTTTTCCCCTTAGTATTTTATTTTGCATAAAGCATTTTTTTGAGCCCTCTACCTGATGTTGTATTGCTATTTTTTCCAAGTATTGGTAGCAAGTAATAGTAAATCCCAAATGTAAAAATCCTGGAATAACAACGAAACACAAAAAAACACGTCATGGCATCCAAGCATAACAACTCAGAACTTCAAAAAAGGGTTGCCGAGCTCGAAATAAAATACGAGTCACTCCGTAAGGAAAAAGAGAATTATCGTACTCTTTTTGACACTCTATTATTCGGCGTCCAGGAAATTGACACCAAGGGCACCATACTGTATGCCAATGCCGCGGCTCATAAGATACATGGCTATGAAAAGGGGGAGTTGGCCGACAAATCCATACTTGATTTTTCGGAAAAAGAAGAAGAGAAAAAGCAACTGGCTGACTATCTCCAATACCTGGTCCAGGAACAGCCAATACCTACTCCATGGATTTCCAGGGATATAAAAAAAGACGGAGAGATTGTCGATCTTCGGGTCGACTGGAACTACAAGCGCGACGAAGACGGTAATGTTATCGGCTTTATTTCCCTGCTCACTGATATAACAGAAGAAAAAAAGTTGCAGGAAGACCTGCAGGAAAGCAAGTCAAAATTCCAATCCATTTTTGAGCATTCCCCCCTTGCCATAATGTACACCGATGCTAAAGGCACCATTGCCACATGCAATGCGCCTGCTACCAGGCTTTTCGGGGCTTCGAAAAAAAGGCTTGTCGGCTATTCGTATAAAAAAATAAAAGACGAAATATTACGAAATTCCATAGCCGATGCCCTGAAAGGGAACAAAACTGAATTCGAAGGGGAATTCAGAACAGCCGAGGGCAATGTCCTCACCTATTTAAAGGCGAATTTCAGCCCGTCATTTGATGAAGATGGAGACGTATCAGGAGTCATAGGCATATTCGAGGATATTTCTGAACACAAAAAAGCGGACCAGGCGCTCATGGAAAGTGAGGAGAAATTCCAACTCCTGATGGACAGCCTGGAGGCAATAGTTTATGTCGCTGACATGGATACATATGAGATCCTGTTTCTCAACAAGTATGGCCGTGAAATATTGGGAGATGTTACCGGAAAAATATGCTGGCAGAGTATTCAGGTTGACCAGACAGGGCCGTGCGACTTTTGTACAAACAAATATATCATTGATGCAGACGGCAATCCTGTTTCACCATACATATGGGATTTTCAGAACACCCTTACCGACCGCTGGTTCCACATCATTGACAGGGCAATTAAGTGGACGGACGGACGCATTGTCCGGCTCGAGATTGCAACAGATATCTCTGAGCGCAAAAAAGCAGAGCAGGACCTGAAGGAAAGCGAGGAGAAATACAGCAAGCTTTTCAACAGCGAGATTGACGCCATTGCCATATTTGATGCAGAAACAAGAGAAATTGTCGACTTCAATGACGCATTCCTGGACCTCTATGGTTACAGCAGCGAAGAAGCCCTTAAGCTTAAAGCTGATGACATCAGTGCTGAACCTGAAAAAACTGTTGCCTCCATAAAAGAGTCTTCCCAAAAAGGAGATGCTCGGATACGAAGAAGGCGCCACAAAAAAAAGGACGGCTCTGAAATAGTTGTGGATATTGCCGCTGGCCCTTTCATGCTTCAGGACAGAAAGCTCATGTTTGCCAGACTGCAGGATATCACCGAGCATGTAGAGGCTGAAAAGGAACTGCAAGAGCTGGAGAAGCGATTTCGCGTCGCCTTTCGCACCAGTCCAGATTCAATTAACATCAATAAGATGGACGGCACCTATGTTGAGATTAATGATGGATTTACAGAGCTGACCGGCTATACCCGCGAAGATGTGATCGGTAAATCATCCCTTGATATCAATATCTGGCGCAGACCCGAAGACCGCAAAGTTCTCGTGGAAGGGCTGCAGAAATCCGGGCAGGTCACTAATCTTGAAGCAGACTTCCGCATGAAGGACGGCTCCATTAAAACCGCCCTGATGTCTGCCAATTTAATCCATCTGCACGGTGAGCCGCATATTCTGAACATTACCAGGGATATCACGGACCGCAAGAACGCGGAAAAAGAAAAAGCAAAACTCGAAACCCAGTTGCGTCAGGTCTATAAAATGGAGGCTATCGGCACCATGGCCGGTGGTATAGCCCATGACTTCAACAACATCCTTACCATTATTGTCGGCAATGCCGATCTGGCAAAATTTGTTGTCAAGAACAATGGTCCAGGAAGCCAATATATTGACAAAATCCTTGAGGCCTCGATCCGGGCCAAGGAAATGGTACGCCAGATACTGGCATTCAGCCGTCAGACACAACAGAATCTTGTTCCCATAAGACCGCACCTGGTTCTCAGTGAAACGCTCAACCTGCTGCGCTCTACAATTCCTGTATCAGTCGACATACAGTATGATCTTGACAAGAAATGCCGTACTGTCAAAGCTGA
>CP070776.1:756981-774845 GCA_020346205.1 Deltaproteobacteria bacterium | reverse complement strand
GAGTTTACGAAGTGCTTCAATGGAGCGGACCCCTTTCAACTCGGTGATGAAACCGATTGTTGCATTGATGAATATCACTGCAACAATGGCCAGCCCCTCTACATAATCTCCGAGGGAGAAAGAAAGGATTGCTGCAGCCACCAGGAAAAGAACAATGAGGTTTTTAAACTGATTGATGAAGATGGACAATGTGCCTTGGGGCTTTACCTCGAGCAAGGCATTGGGGCCATACTGCCTGGTCCTTTTAACTGCATCCGCTGGACTGATTCCCTGCTGCGGGTCTATTCCCAATGCAGCAAGTGTTTTTTCCACAGAAAGAGACCATGGTTTTGGTATAACTTCTTTTATTGAAAGGGTATGCTTTTTTTCCTGCATAAAGGAATTCTCTACACTAACTATTTAGTATAATTTTTGTACTACAGTAGCAAATGCCCAATTAAGTATATCCTGAAAAACTCTTTAATCTATGTCTCTTGCAAATATTTTAACTGATTATAACTCCACGTCCATAAAACGCATCAGCAAAAAAATTTATTTCATATAAATCCCTGCCACATTCCTTTAACTGACCGGTTCATTCTCAAAAACCCCTTACTTAGTAACAGTTTCAAGCATTTAGCTTGACGGGTGCTTCATTAATATGTCATCTTTTTTATTTGCTGTGTTTGATACCTCAAATATGGGGCGATAAGAACTTTCCTGCAGAAAATGCTGTAGAAAAAATACTTACTATTCATTTCCCTTAATGGATTAGCATTCATGCCACATAACAATCCAAAAAAAGATTTTGCTGTTGTCCTTTTGAACCTAGGTGGTCCGGAACGAATTGAGGATGTTGAACCCTTCCTGTTCAACCTGTTCTCTGACAGGATGATAATCCGCCTTGGTCCGGCTTTCATGCAGAAGACCATTGCCAGATTTATCTCCCGACGACGTGCACCGAAAAGCGCCCAGGCCTATACCAAGATAGGCGGCGGCTCTCCGCTTGGCAGAATAACTGCTGAGCAGGCGCAGGCTCTTGAAAAGACACTTGCAGAAGATGGTGATTTTAAAGTTTCAGTCGCCATGCGCTACTGGCATCCCCGGGCAAAAGAGAGCCTTGCAGCGCTTGAGAATAAAGGTATTAATCGCATCATTGCCCTGCCCCTCTATCCACACTATTCAATTGCTACCACCGGTTCTTCTGTTGCTGATCTGCTCGAGGCGGGTAATTCCTTTTCTCCTCCGTTCGAAATAGAATCCATTGGTTCATGGCAGGTGCAGCCACAGTATATCAATGCCCTGGCAGCTACTATAAAGCAGGGTGGGGATCTGTTTAACGGAGAAAATTTCCAGGTTGTCTACAGCGCCCATTCTCTACCGGTGAAATTCATCCAGGAAGGTGATCCCTACGTCGACCACCTTAAGGAAACTATTGCTGCAGTTGAGTCCATCACCGGCATGTCTGGAATATTATGCTTTCAGAGCCGCAGCGGCCCTGTGGAATGGCTCTCGCCTTCTCCGCCAGACACCCTGAAAGAGCTTGCCAAAGAGGGGTGTAAAAATGTCCTGATGGTGCCGATTTCCTTTGTGTCAGACCATGTGGAGACCCTGTACGAAATAGATATGTTGTACCGTGACATGGCAAAGGATCTTGGTATGCATTTGGAAAGAAGCCCTTCCCTTAACCTGGAACCTGAATTTATTGCAAGCCTCAAAGAACTTGTCCTTGAAAAAGCAAAACAACTTGACTGGTTATAAAAAAGCTGTCCATGTCCAGAATATTTGCCGACTATATTGAGAAGGCCAAGAAAATCCTTGACGATAACTGGATGGGATCGTCAACCAAGCCTGCTCCTTCCCTCTATCCTCACCAATGGAATTGGGACTCTGCTTTTATTGCAATAGGCAGGGCCCATTATGATACAAGCAGGGCCATCGAGGAGATCGATACACTCTTCAAGGCCCAATGGCTTAACGGGATGGTACCGCAGATTGTTTTCAACCGTGAAGCACTTGGGCATTACTTTCCTGAACCCGATTTCTGGCAGACAGAAAGAATCCCCAATGCACCGGAAGGTTTGCTTACTTCAGGCATTACCATGCCCCCGGTTCATGCTATTGCAGTGGAAAAAATTTATGCAAACGCCAAAAAGCCCAGGTCGGTCATTCCCTTCCTCAAACGCATCTATCCCAAACTTTATAACGCACATGCATACTTGTACAGGGAGAGAGATACCGAGAAAGAAGGCCTCGTATATATCCGCCATCCCTGGGAGTCAGGAATTGACAATTCACCAACTTGGGATGATCCTCTGAAACGCATAAACATAGACAAGGAACTGCTGCCGCATTATGAGCGTAAAGATCTTATGTCTGGCGTTGACCCTAAAATGCGACCCAGTGATGCAGAGTATGATCGCTATGTATACCTGGTTGACCTATTTCGGCAAAACGAATATGACGAGGCCAAAATTAGGCAGGCCTGTCCATTTCTTATTCAGGATCCTTTGTTTAACTCTGTTCTCTGCAAGGCAAATGAATCACTTGCCCGTATTGCCGAAATAATTGGGGAAGACCCCCTGGTACCTAATGACTGGGCAAAAAGAACCGCTGCAGCCATCAGGGATAAGTTATGGCATAGGGAGCATGAAATATTCGATGCATATGATATTTTTGCAGATCAGTCTATCGATGTGGATACAGCAGCAGGTTTCTTGCCTCTTTATGCAGGGGCAGCATCGCGAGAGCAGGCTCAGAAGATTTACGACAGGCTCAATTCAGCCTCATTCTGTGCACTTCACCAGGGAAACTGTTTTACAGTTCCAAACTATGATACAAGTAAAGAAGGCTTTGACCGGTCTAACTACTGGCGCGGTCCTGTCTGGGTCAACATCAACTGGATGCTCGCCCAGGGACTGAGACGTTACGGTTATACTTTAAAAGCAGACTCCCTCCAGAAGGACCTTTTGCAACTCCCCATAAGATTCGGGTTTTATGAGTATTTTGATTCATTTGATGGGACAGGTTACGGGACAAACAGTTTCAGTTGGACAGCCGCCCTGTTTATTGACCTGGTAGAGGAATTCTATGCTTCCCAGAAGGAGATGGGTGTGGGTCTTGTCAAGCGGTTAAAGGCTGCAGTATCCAGTGGTATTATCCTGAATGAAGGAGATGAAATACCTGAGGGAACTCATGATGACCTTGGACACGAACTGATGCGCAACATCAAGCAGCTTAGGAACAAGTTTTACGAAACAAAGCGCGGTCGTGTTGATTACCAGGCACTGAAGGAATCAGAGGAATACCACCATTATCAGTTACTTTCAAATGGCTTACAAAGTTTTGATCCTTCCAGATTACTGGGGCGCAGAGATAAAATAGCATTCTGGGTTAACCTGTATAATACAATTGTAATTGATGGTATTGCGAGGCTGGGGATTGAACAATCGGTAAAAGAAGTTGCTGACTTCTTCAGTTTTGTAAAATATGAAATTGGCGGATATCTCTACTCTCCGGATGATATTGAACATGGGATTCTCAGGGGAAACGCCCGACCCTGGTTTCGTCCTTTAAAGCAGTTTGGTCCCTTAGATAAGCGTAGGGAATGGGTTGTTACTCCGGTAGATCCACGCATACATTTTGCACTGGTCTGTGGTTCAAGGTCATGCGCACCTATAGATTACTATGAACCAGAGAAAATTTACGATCAACTGGATGAAGCTGCGAAAAGCTTTGTTAATTCCTCGGAGGTAGTTATTTTACCGGAGGAAGGGAAACTGCTGCTGTCAGAGATATTCCGCTGGTATGAGGAGGATTTTGGTGGAAAGCTCGGTGTAATCGATTTTATTTATGATTACCTGGCTGACGATAAAGCCCGTGATTTCCTGAAACAGACTGAGGGAAATATTAAGTTTGAATACATTTATTATGACTGGAATCTTAACCGGTGATTTGCTTTTAAAACATCTGCAGGGGATTAGTCTGTTTTAGAGGCAATATAAGCTGCAAGATCAAGCATTCGCTTTGCATAGGCAATCTCATTGTCATACCAGGCCATAACCTTAACCACTTTTCGGTTCAGCACATCTGTTGACATGGCGTCTATTACCGCAGAGTGAGTATTGCCGATCACATCAACTGAGACCAATTCTTCTTGAGAAACCTCCATGATATCTTTCATTGAGGATTCTGCGGCCCTGATAAAACTATTGTTCACATCCTTTACAGTCACATCTGTCTGCAACTGGGCAGTGATATCAAGCAAGGCACAGTCTGGCACAGGAGCGCGAACGGCAATAGCTGCAACTTTATTCTCCAATTCAGGCAGCACCTTGGTAATGGCCTTTGCCGCTCCAGTTGAGGTTGGGATAAGAGAAAGGGCAGCAGCTCTGCCCCTGCGTCTTTTTTTTGAGTAACGGTCAACAAGAGCCTGGGTAGCGGTGTAAGCATGGATAGTAGTAGCCATGGCATTATCAATTATAAAATTCTCATGCAGAACTTTTAGAACCGGGGCCAAGGCATTTGTGGTGCATGAAGCATTGGAGATTATAGAATGGCTTGCAGGCTCAAACTTATGATCGTTCACGCCAAGCACACATGTCATGTCCGCATCTTTTGAAGGGGCACTGATAACCACATGTGATGCACCTGCTTCAAGGTGCTTGGAGGCTCCGGCCCTTTTGCTGAAAAAGCCTGTGCATTCCAGCACAATATCAACCCCCGATTCTTTCCAGGGCAATTCGGCCGGGTCTTTTATATTGTAATATTCAATTTTTTTCTGATCATAGACAATGCCGTCACCAGCAACATTAATTGGTAATGGAAATTGCCCGTGAACAGAGTCGTATTTCATAAGGTAGGCTATATCCTCCGCAGGGGTTAAATCATTACAGGCCACAACCTCTATGTGGGCAGGGGGTGTTGTTAAAAAATGGCGCAGGATCAGCCTGCCAATACGCCCAAGTCCATTAATGGCTATTTTTTTCATAACTTATCACCTGCTAATTATTTTTTTATGCACTGGGAAATTTCTATGCAGGATTTAGCAATTTTTTAATTAACAAACAAAGTTTTCCTGCAAAACTATTTTTTCGTGACCTGGTTCCTCCGCATACGGATATTCATAAGCAACCCTATGCCGATGAGGGTTGTCATCAGCGATGATCCACCGTAACTGAACATAGGCAGCGGGATACCAACCACCGGTAGAAATCCCATAACCATGAGCAGGTTAATTATCGCCTGCCAGAAGATAAGGGAAACGATGCCAAAAGCCAGAAGAACGCCGAATTTGTCCCTAGAAGCAAGACAGACATTCAACCCCCAGAGAATCATAAAAAAATAAACGGCAAGAAAGAAAAGAGAGCCTGCAAAACCCCATTCCTCTGCCCAGACTGAAAAGGCAAAATCGGTATGACGCTCAGGCAGGAAGTGCAGATGTCCTTGTGTTCCTTTCAGGTATCCCTTGCCGAATTTAAGCCCGCTGCCCACTGCAATTTTCGATTGCATGATATGGTAGCCGCTGTTGGTAGGATCGCTCTCCGGATTCAGAAAGGTTTCTATACGCTGCCTCTGATAAGGCTTCAGGAGAAACATCCAGCCTATGGGAATTAATGCAGCACATGATCCAAAAATAATGCCAATGGTAGACCATTTCAGCTTTACAAACAGTGTCATTGAAACAAAAATAGCGCCAAACATGAGAGCAGTCCCCAGGTCAGGCTGCTTGAGAACCAGCAAAAAAAGAACTCCTGTCAACCCGATGGGGACAAGCAGTTCATTGATATTAAAGCCACGTCCGGTATCGCGGCGGTAGTAGTAGCTGGCCAGGGAGATAACCAGCATCAGCTTGGCCGGTTCCGAGGGCTGCAACCTGAAGAATCCTAGGTTAATCCAACGCTGGGTTCCGGCAATACTGTCGCCTAAAAGCAAGGCGGCAATAAGCAGGCCTACAATTATACCAAATAAAGGATAATTCCATTTCAACAGCAGTCGATAATCAAATAGATGAATGGCCATGATCAAAGATAAACCGGCAACAAAAAAGAAGAGTTGACGGATGAAGACAGGAGTACCGGCTGCTTTCCCTGCATAGGTCGCACTGTAAAGGTTCACCAGCCCCATGGCTGCGATGAGCAGTACTGCAACAAGCATTACCCAGTCAAAATTCTTTATAAGCTGTCTGTCAATACGAAACATTTTATACCAATGCTTTACTTACTTGTTTTTGATCACCTTACTGCAAAGATGCCTGCCCATTCTTGGCATTTTCACTCTTCAGTTCATTTTTTTTGGCAAAATACTTTTCAAGAACTTTCTTTGCCACTGGAGCTGCAACAGCCCCCCCGTGCCCGCCGTGTTCAACAAGGACCGTGACGACAATCTCCGGATTTTCTGCCGGCGCAAAACTGGTGAACCAGGCATGATCCCTATGCTTATATGCCACGTCCTCCTCGTCCACCTCTTTAAATTTCTCCAGCGTTACAACCTGGGCTGTACCAGTTTTACCTGCAACAGTTATATCCTTTAACTTTGCTTCACTTCCTGTACCTCGTTTATCATTAACTGCACCAACAAGACCGTCCCTTATCAGGGCCAGGTACTTATCCATTCCGATAAGTTCCACATCAACTGTTGGTTCAAACTGTTTTACAATCTCCCCCTCTGGGTCAATAATTTTTTCTAACAATAAAGGTTTATAGAGTATACCGCCATTGGCAAGAGCTATTGTCATCTGGGAGATCTGTAGCGGAGTAACGAGATTAAACCCCTGTCCGATAGCTATTGAAAGCGTCTCACCCTCCTGCCAAGGCTCTCCTTTAGCCAGTTTTTTCCAGTTTGCAGTTGGAATAAGGCCGGATTTTTCATATTCAAAAGCAATGCCTGTCTTATGCCCTAACCCCAACCGGTTTGCATATTCTGCCAGGGAATCCACTCCAACTTTCAGGCCTACCTGGTAAAAATAAACATCACATGATTCGGCCATGGCACGATGCAAACTTACCGGGCCATGTCCACCCTCTTTCCAGCACCCGTATCTGCGATTACCAAAACGCATGGAGCCGGAACAGTAAAAAACCGTATTGCTGTTTATTACCCCTTTGGAAAGCCCTGCTAGTGCTGTTACTATTTTATAAGTGGAACCCGGAGGGTATTGACCCTGAATGGTTTTGTGGACCAGCGGCCGTTTGATATCATTGAGCAGGGCTTGCCAGTTCTTCGTGGAAATGCCCCCGACAAAATCTTCGAGGTGCACAGGCGGGGCACTGGCAAAGGCAAGGATACGTCCCGAGTTTACATCCATGGCTATAACCGCACCGGCTTTGCCAATCATGGCATTTTCAGCCGCAAGCTGTAAATCCAGGTCTATGGTGAGCTGCAGGTCATTGCCGGGAAGTGGTTCCCTGCCCTTCAACTGCCGCTGCTCGAAACCATGGGCATCAACCTCCATGTACATAGTACCCTTTTCGCCCCGTAATTCCTTTTCGTAAAACTTCTCAAAGCCTCTCTTGCCAATCTGATCGCCACTCTGATAATTCTCCCTTTTCCGGGCATCGAGCTCTTTCTGGTTGATCTCACCGGTGTAGCCTATCATGTGGGATCCAAAGTCATTGAACAGGTAGTCGCGCCTAGGCAGGACTTCAATTCTGACACCCGGCAGGTCATAGTGGTTATTTTCAATATACACGAGAGTTTTCCAATCAATATCCTCCTTCAGCAATATTGGAATGTGCCGCGGATTGTCCAGGGATTCACGTACTCTTTTCAGCAGGACAGCAATTTCTTCATTTAAGATCAGGGAAAGCTTTTTGATTATTTCATCAGGGTCAGGCGAGTCTTCCTTTACCCAGACAATATTAAAACTTGGACGGTTGGTGATGATTGTTTTGCCCTCGGCATCCATGATATTTCCCCGGGGGGCAACAACGTCAAGCATACGGACCCGGTTGTTGTCAGCCAACCCACGGTATTGGCTGCCATTGTGAATTTGCAGGAACCATAACCGGGTTATTATCACTGCTATAAAAAAAATGATCGCAAGAGTTGCCAGATCAGTTCTTTTTTTCAACTGATTCAGCTCATCAGCATCAATCTTTTTTATTTTTGTAAATACCTGCTTGGGGGGATTCATTTAAAAAATATTTACCCTTTGAAACGATTTGCTCTCTTTGATCCAAGAAATCGGCTGGAAGCCGAAGTACTCCTGTAAAAACTCATAAGGGAATCAAAAATTCCAAAAACCGGGGCTCCTATAACCGTCAGCATAAGCAGTTGCAGGAGTATTGTTCCCCAGGACCATTGCGGCGGTGTGTCCGGTGACAGAGAAAAAGAGAACAAAAACATCCCGGTACTGACAAACAGATAACTGATAACGGCCAGGGGGACCTGGTAAGCGAACTCATTTATGGCGACCTTCCTGGAAATTCCCTTTATAAAAGCAAACACCAGGAGATAGATAACCGGATAGAGACCCAGAAAAACCCCTGAAAAAACATCCATGAGCAGTCCAAGCAAGAGTATAATCACTGATCCTCTGAGTATATCCGCCTGACAGGAGATATAGACTATCAGCAAAAAGAGGATATCAGGCTTTCCCAACCAGACAGGTAACAATTGCAGAAAAGTTGTCTGCAGTATAAGGACCAGGATACCAAGGATAAGGAAGAGTATGATAAACATGGCAGACTGATTTTTAATCCTCTGTCAGCGAGTATTTCTTCATGATGATTATGAGGTGCTCCAGTTGAGAAAAATCAACAGCCGGTGCAATCTTTATATTTTGGAACATACCGCGTCTGCTTTCTTGGATCTCTGAAACGGTACCCACCATAAGACCCTTGGGGAACACACCTCCCAGGCCTGAAGTGAGCACATAGTCTCCCTTTTCAACATCCGCACTTTTCAGGACATAATGCAAACCAAAGGCATCCCGGCCTAATCCCTTAACAATACCCTGTACTCTTGTTTTCTGGGTTATTACATCAACAGCGCTGTTCGGATCAGTCGCCAGCAGCACCTTGGAATAATTCGGGGATGAGGTCAGTACCTGCCCTACAACGCCTTCAACAGTTACTACCGGCATGCCTTTCTGAACACCGTCACTGGAACCACGGTTGATGGTGAGTGTACGAAACCAGAGCGAAGGATCTTTACCGACAATTTCTGCTGTTAAGGTTGGCGGGGGCAGGGATTCTTTCAGTTCCAGCAGCTTCTGCAGCCGTACATTGGTTGCCAGTGCTTCTCTGTATTCAATATTTGCAGTCTTATATTCCTGTAGTTCCTGCCGCAGTTGCTCATTATCCTCCTTGACATGGATCAGGTCTATGTATTTTTCCCAGAAACCACCTACAAAGGTGGAAACTTTAGAGATTGCAGTTTGAAATGGACCGATGACTTCAAGCCCAAACTTATGGGGAGCAGTGAATTCCTTGCGTCCTGCCATGGAAATAATAAGGATTAGAATTGCTGTCAGGAGACAGCCGAAAAGCAAAAAAAAGCGCATCTGCCTTGATCGCTTTCCCCTCTTCCGCATCGTTCTGTTCAACTGGAAAATCTCTCCATGACGAATGCCTGTTACAGCGGCATTATTTTGGGATATGTTAACTGATCGGTTCTACCGGTCACCAGTTGATCTTAACCTCTTTCAAGATATCGATGTTATCGAGTGCAGCACCAGAACCTAGCACTACTGATGAGAGTGGATCTTCGGCAATAATTATTGGCAGACCAGTTTCCTTGTTAAGACGCTGATCAAGGTTCCGCAGCAAGGCCCCGCCGCCGGTGAGTACTATACCCTGATCAACAATATCTGCAGACAGTTCCGGTGGCGTTAGTTCCAGGGCCATTTTTACTGCATCAATAATGGCATCGACCTGTTCGGAGATGGCAGACCGTATCTCGGCGGAGTTGATGGTCAGTGTTTTAGGTACACCTGAAACCAGATCACGGCCCTTGATATCCATATTTTCATAGGGCTCTTCGGGCATTACATCACCGATGGTTGTTTTAATCAACTCAGCAGTGCGTTCTCCAATGGCCAGGTTATGCTTGCGCTTGATATACTGCAGAATTGCCTCGTCCATCTTGTCACCGGCCACGCGGACTGACTTGGAATAAACAATTCCTGCAAGTGATATAACCGCAACTTCCGTGGTGCCACCCCCTATATCAACAATCATATTCGCGGTCGGTTCGGTGATTGGCAGCCCCGCACCAATGGCTGCTGCCATGGGTTCCTCAATCAGGTAAATTTCCCTGGCACCTGCCGATTCCGCAGATTCTTTTACCGCACGCTTTTCAACCTGGGTAATTCCTGAAGGGACACTGATGATTATCCTGGGATGCACCAGGGTGCGACGGTTATGAACCTTTTTAATAAAGTAGCGGAGCATTGCTTCTGTTACTTCAAAGTCCGCGATAACGCCGTCTTTTATGGGACGGGTTGCAACAATGTTACCCGGAGTCCGTCCAACCATCATCTTGGCCTCTTTACCGACAGCCAGCACCTTGTTTGCCCTGGCATCCTTACGGATTGCCACAACAGAGGGTTCACGTAAAACAATACCCTTGCCTTTCATATATACAAGGGTATTTGCTGTCCCAAGATCTATTGCCAAATCATTTGACAGCCAGCCAAGTATTGAATTTAAAGGAGAAAACATTGAAAAAGTCCTTTTTATATTTATAAAAAATTATATGCGAAAACATTTATCCTGAAATATGGTCTGGCATGCTGAACAGCCTTAGTCCATGAGAAACGATGTAATCTAACAAAGTCTCTTGGGCTTGGCAAGAGATATGGAACCGTTAACCATTGATAAACCAGAAAAAACTTGACACATTCTTCTCAAACATGGTATCCAACCACCTCTTTCCATCGATGCCTTTTGGCAGTGGATATGTGGGGCTATAGCTCAGCTGGGAGAGCGCTTGAATGGCATTCAAGAGGTCAGCGGTTCGATCCCGCTTAGCTCCACCAATAAAGAAATGCAGCCCCTGATTTTTCAAGGTGCTTTAAGTTTCTTTAGGGAGGGCCTAGCAGGGTTTTTCCTAGGAGAAAAACTGCCTCTGCTGTCCTGGTTAGAAACGGCCTTCTTCCGGCAGCAGGGGCTTTTATATTTGTGCACTATGACTGCTTCAAAAAAACACAAAGAATCCGGACGCGAAGCTGGAGAAAAACCTGTTTCCGAAGAGGCAATCCTTAAGGTTGCCAAGGAAATTGTGGTCAAGTTTATTGAAATAGGCCGCTTGTCTCCTGCTAACTTTTCTGAAACGTTTGAGAGCATCTACAAGTCTATTCGGGATACAGTCCGCTCTTAGTCGTTTCCTATTGTATCTGTGAATCTAAACCCCACACTCAATCACTTTCCAGACCAGGTTCGCCACATTCATATCATGGGTGTATGCGGAACAGGTATGGGGTCCCTTGCCGGTATGCTTAAGGATTCCGGATATGTTGTTACCGGGTCTGACGAAAATGTCTATCCTCCCATGAGTGATTTCCTGGCTTCCTGCAATATTGAGATCAATAGCGGTTACCGTGCTGAAAATCTAACTCCCAGGCCTGACCTTGTTGTGGTAGGCAACACCATAAGAAAAACTAATCCGGAGGCACTGGCTCTGGCCGAGCTTGATATCCCCTATGTCTCCTTTCCCCAGGCCCTGGGCCATTACTTTCTGACGGGTAAAACTTCCTTGGTGGTGACTGGTACGCACGGCAAGACAACGACATCATCCCTTCTTGCAACTCTACTGCATAAGGCTGGCCAGACTCCGGGATTTATGGTGGGGGGGTTAGTGCAGGCTTTTAATCGTAATTATAATCTTGGAGACAGCCCTTACTTTGTAGTGGAAGGTGACGAATATGATACGGCCTTTTTTGACAAGGGTCCTAAATTTCTGCATTACCAACCCCATATTGCCATTGTTACATCCATTGAATTCGATCATGCGGATATCTTTGCAGACCTTGATGCTATCAAGCAGTCATTTTCACAACTGATGGCAATCATGCCCAAAGACGGCTGTATTGTTGCCTGCTTTGACAGTCCGGAGGTAAAAGAGATAACAGCACAGGCCCAGTGCACTGTTCTAGGCTACGGCATGAATGCTGGATCGGACTGGTCCATAAAAAACCTTGAGGTAGGTCCCGACGGCACCTTTTTCGATGTTATAAACAAGGGGCAGTTCTATTCAAGATGTAAAAGCCCGATGCCGGGCCGTCATAACGCCCTGAATGCCCTTGCAGTAATTGCAGTCCTCGATCGGCTCGGCCTGGGCAAAGAAGCAGTCACCGCCGGGCTCAGTAGTTTTGAAGGTGTGCGCAGGCGCCAGGAAGTGCGTGGAGTTGTAGATAATATTACGGTAATTGATGATTTTGCCCATCACCCTACTGCAGTCCGGGAAACCCTTGCGGCTCTTAAGCAGGCATATTCAGGGCAAAGGCTGGTGGCTGTTTTCGAACCGCGGACCAATTCCAGCAGGCGCCAGATTTTTCAGAAAGATTATGTGTCCGCCTTTGACTCTGCGTACCGGGTAATAGTAAGAGAACCGGTGCCGCTTCCTGATTTTCCTGCTGACCAGCTATTTTCTTCAAAGCAGCTTGCATCAGATCTCAAGAGGCGCAACATAGACGCTCTCTCCTTTGCAAACACGGACGAGATCCTGGAACATCTGGAGTCCACCCTGCTGCCGGGTGATGTGGTGGCTATCCTATCAAACGGCGGCTTTGATAACATCCACGTACGATTGCTGGACAGGCTGTCTGCCAGAGCTTTATAAGATTCCAGAAAAATTCAAAAACTAGAGGCTGGCTTCATAATCCTGTAAAGGTTTATGGGTATATTGGTTAACATTATCAAGAAGGGTCTCAGGAGATTCGAGAAACTCACCTGCCGGTTTGGAAGAATCCTTTATCTCTTCATTAAATGTTGTGATACGATTCAGGTGCTTCCAGCGAATAAGGTAGTAATAAATCATACTCGTCAGCTCTGTAAAAACTGTCACATCAGGTTCTTCATCCTTAAAACTCGACTTTTCCAGTTTTTCTCTGGACAAAGTCTGTGTTTCATAAAAGCTTTTCATAAACTGCAGTTCGGCCGGCAAACGGATTTCAAGGCCTATGTGGCCAAGCCTCTTGATGAGCCATTTGACAAAAGTTTTCCCGGAATTGGCCAGGGGATACGGAATATATATTTCCCTAGGTGATTTAACATCAAGGTAGGTTTTGATGGCTTTTATCAAAGCAACAAGTTCCACAGGCTCCTTATCAGCAAAATTGTAAGTCTGTCCTGAAAACTCGTCTCTATTCTCCAGCATATGGTTGACAAAAAGAGGTATTTTTTTGGTATTTGAGTAGGAATGGAATATGCCCGGTTTGCTTAGCATAAAAGGCATGGACTGGTCAGCTATGGAAAAAAGCAAGCGCTGAAACCCCTGTATCTTATGGTCATGCTTTCCATAGACAACTGCCAACTTTATTGAGGTAAAATCAAGGCCCTGTGTTTCCTGCATATATTGCAGGGTTCTCTCTGCCATCAGCTTTGATTTTGCATAATTGGGAAGCTTGGGACTTAAAGGCTGAAGATCTTCTTCAGTGAGGTTCTCCCCCATCGGCAATGTTGCTGCCGAACTGAAGTGGATATAGGGAATTTTTTGCTGTTTGGCCATCTTCGCCAGCCTGACAGCACCCAGGTAGTTTGTTTCATAAGAAAGCTGAGCATCACTGTCCAGGGGAGTAATAGCGCAATTAACGATAAAATCGGGTTGATACTTCTCAAAGTACTGCTTGATATCTTTAGGCTGCCGAAGGCTCAGCCTTTTACTGTTCGGGCCAAGGACTTCAATATCTTCTGATGCCTTGGTATTAAAATAGTGCATCATGGCTCCGCCAATAAGGCCTGAACTGCCGATAATGACCCCGAGCCTCTTGGTGGTTATGTCAAGCCGCGTGGAAGTATCCTTGAGACGACTGAGCAGGGAGTTATTGCTCTCAATTGCTTTCCCTTCCTCGCTATGCACCTTATTATAAAAATCACAGCGTTTGCAGGCCACCTGCTTTCTGGCAAATGAGCCCTGCACTGTGCCGCCGCAATACGTGCCTGCCACCAACCAGCAGGCCCTGCCCGAATTGATACCACCATGGACCCTGTCCAGCCTTCTTTCCCTGGCAGCAGGGCAGACGCCTAACCTCTTGGCCTTGGATCCCTTTGGACCCCGGCCGCATTTCATATACTCCCAGCAATTTTGTTTTATGATAGCCATAGAATATTTTTAATAAGTTCTTTTCCAGTAACTATATTATTACAGATACAACCTAGTTATTTAATAAATTTTGTAAAGTATAATCCTTTGCAGCTTTTGCTTCAAACAGACCTTGCTTTCTTTTTTAAAAAATCCCGCTGACTCAGGCAGCCAGCGGGATTTTTATCTGATCAAAATCTGCCGCCTTATGCTGCTTCTTTCTGTTCGAACAGGTGCACATCCCTTTGCGGGAAGGGAATGGAGATGCCGCTGTCTTCAAGACCCAGCTTCGCCGCCTCTGTAATATCAAAGTAGACCTGCCAGTAATCTTCTACCTTGCTCCATGGCCTGACTACAAAATTTACCGAACTGTCTGCCAACTCTGAAACTGCCACAGTTGGTTCCGGATCCTTTAAAACAAGCTCATGGTCTGCCATTGCCTTGTGCAGGACTTCTTTAGCTTTGGGAATATCAGATTCGTAGGCAATGCCGATGACCATGTCGATCCTGAGAATCCCTTCGGCAGAATAATTTACTATGGAGCCGTTCGACACAGCACCATTCGGAATAATGACCCTCTTGTTGTCAGGGGTAAGCAGGATTGAGTTGAATATCTGCACCTCCTTGACAACCCCCAGGTGGCCCTGGGCCTCGATGAGGTCTCCCACATTATATGGTTTGAAGATCAGGATCAGAACTCCACCTGCAAAATTGCCCAGGCTGCCCTGCAGTGCCAGACCTATAGCAAGACCTGCAGCACCGAGAACTGCTATAAAAGAGGTTGTGGCAATACCAACCATGGAGGCAACGCTGATAAAGAGCAGAACCTTCAACAACCAGGAAATCAGATTGGTAATAAATGGTATAAGGGTTTTATCAGCCTTGGTTTTTTCCATCGATTTTCTGGTTACTTTGGTGATCATCCCTATAAGCCAGAGCCCGACAATAAGTGTAATTATTGCCAGCACTACTTTTGGGGCATACATCATCACCAATTCTATGGCCTTGGTAGTGTAAGCATCAATGTTTTCCATAAGCGTCTCCTCCTTATTTTCAGGTTATCAAGTTGTTAGGCAAATTTACTATTTCATAGACTTCTTCAATTTATTACCACTATCAAAGCCCTGTCTGTATCCTTCGCTCCCCATAAGCAGGCTACACAGCTAGTTAACTCCATGGTGCAGCACCATGGTAATCCTTAAACTATTTAACGTTTTGTTTATGAATCATTACCAAAAAAGAAAGGAGTGTGCATTATGATTCTTTTTGGCTCACCCTCCTGAAACAGCTCAACAGCTCGTGGTGAACACAAAAAAAATCCCGCTGGAATTAATTGCCAGCGGGATTTTATTTTATATATGATTTACTAAGATCAATCGCTTTTAAACTCTCCAACCAGGGCCTGGATTGATGCTTTGGCGTCACCGAAATACATTCTCGTGTTAGGGTAGAAGAAGAGGGCGTTCTGGATGCCGGCAAAGCCCGGATTCATGGAACGCTTGAGCACGATAACAGTTTTGGCCCGGTGGGTTTCTATGATGGGCATCCCGTATATGGGACTGGATTCATCTTCAAGGGCTGCGGGGTTAACGACGTCGTTGGCCCCGATCACCACGCAGACATCCACAGACTCCATCCTGGGGTTCATGTCATCCATTTCAACCAGCTGGTCATAGGAGACATTGGCCTCAGCCAGGAGAACATTCATATGGCCTGGCATACGTCCGGCAACAGGATGGATTGCATAACTTACCTCGGTTCCATTCTCTTCAAGAAGTTCGCCCAGTTCCTGCACCACATGCTGGGCCTGTGCAACCGCAAGGCCATATCCAGGAACAAAGGCAACCGAATCAGCAGCTTCAAGAATATAATAGACATCTTCAGCAGAAGCAGGCCTGACCTCTCCCTGCTCCTCGCCGGAGCCCGCAGCCTGAGTGGTTGCGCCAAACCCGGAAAACAGGACATTGGCCAGGGAACGGTTCATTGCCTTGCACATGATGTTGGTCAGGATAATGCCGCTGGCGCCGACCAGGGCACCGGCCACGATCAGGATGTTGTTACTGATGACAAAACCGGCAGCACAGGCAGCAATACCGGAATAGCTGTTAAGCAGTGAGATGACCACCGGCATGTCAGCACCGCCGATGGGAATAACCGAGGTAACGCCAAAAAGTAGCGCCACAACGACGACCACTATGAATATTGCATAGCTGTCAGCAGGATTCATGGCAAATATTACACCGGAAATAAGGGCTGCCAGAAGGATTGCACCGTTCACAATATGCTGGCCGCTGAAAATTATAGCTTTGCTCGGTATTTTTTCTGCAAGTTTGCCAAAGGCTATCATGGAACCGGAAAAGGTGATACCACCTATAAAGGCAGAGAGAAACGTCACCAGGGCAATAAAAACAGAAAGTTCTGGATGCTGATGGTATTCGCCCCAGGCCAGGAGCAAACTGGCAATACCGCCGAAACCGTTAAACAGGGCTACCATTTCCGGCATGGATGTCATCTGTACCCTATACGCAGCCACAAGGCCGATCACAGTACCTATAGCAACACCCACCAGGATCCACTTGTAATCCAAACCGGCGTTAAAAAGTGTTACAACAATAGCCAGCAGCATACCCAGGGCGGAAAGCATGTTGCCGCGCCGGGCTGTTGCCGGGGAGCTCAGCATCTTCAGGCCGAAAATAAAAAGGCCGGCCGAGATGACATAGGCAAAGTTAATGAGGAGTGGCATTGTATTCATTTTGCTCCTCCCTCATCTTTTTTCTTGAACATCTCAAGCATCCGGTTGGTTACGGCATATCCACCCACGACATTGATGGTGGCAAAGGTTACAGCCAGGGTGCCGAGGATAATTGCAACAGTCACGTTGTCGGATTTCAGAGATGCCAACGACCCGATCATGGTAATACCGGATATAGCATTTGAACCGGACATGAGCGGCGTATGCAGAGTGGACGGGACCTTTGAAATAAGCTCAAATCCCAGAAAGATTGATAACACAAAAACAAAAGTCAGAAATACGGCTTCCATTTGTTTCCTCACTTATTCATAATACTTTTGTAGGTTTCACTATATAAATCGCCGTCATGGGTAATCAAGGAGCCCTTGATAAGTTCATCTTCAAGCTTCAGGTTGAAGATCTTTTCCTCCTTATCCCAGAAATGATCAATAAAGTTACCCAGGTTTGAAGAATACATTTGGCTGGCAGTCATTGGTACGAGTCCGGGCAGATTGGCTAAACCGACTATCTTGACTCCATCGACCTCTACTACTTTGCCGACTTCTGATCCTTCAACATTGCCGCCGGTTTCAACCGCCATATCAACAATAACTGAGCCGGGCTGCATCTGGGCTATCATGGGCTGATCAACAATGCGCGGGGCCGGACGTCCGAAAAGCTGGGCTGTGGTAATGACTATATCAGCCTGAACACATGCCTTGGCCATGCCCTCTTTCTGTTTCTGGATCTGCTCCGGGGTGAGCTGCACAGCATAACCGTCCTTGGTCTGACCGGTTTCACCCAGGTCGATCTTAACAAATTTGGCACCCAATGACTTTACCTGCTCCTCCACCACCGGCCTTGTATCAAAGGCTTCGACACGTGCACCGAGACGCCTGGCCGTAGCAAT
>CP070776.1:753876-756881 GCA_020346205.1 Deltaproteobacteria bacterium | reverse complement strand
ATTTTGACGAATAATCAAATTCAGTTTAACAAATTCTTTTAAACAGGCAGGGCGAGAAATGTCCCTGCCTGTTTAATTTTATAAGTCGCATTTCTGCTATCAATCGTAACTCAGTTTGGGAATAAAAATAGTAAAGATAGTGGGAAGTAAGTGTGACTTTTGTATCGATGCAGCCTTAAAGAAACATATGGGGGTGTCAATAATGCATAAAGTATCAATTTGTTTTGTATTCTTTTTGTTAACGTATGCAACATTGGTTTATGCCGCTGGACAGACCCCGGAACCTTCACATGGAATTGCTTACCCCAAGGGTTGGCAAAACTGGGGCACGATAGCTGTGTCACATCGTATAGATAATAATACACTCCGTGTGGTTCTTGGTAACGATGATGCAATTAAAGCAGCTCGCAGTGGCAAAACTAATCCATGGCCTGACGGTGCTATACTTGGCAAGGTAGTCTGGAAAGAAACAAAGTTAGAAAACTGGAAAGAAGCCATTGTTCCTAATCAGTTGGTTCATGCAGAATTTATGTTTAAAGATTCAAAGAAATATTCTCAAAGCTATGGCTGGGGCTGGGCACGCTGGATTGGATTAGAGCAAAAGCCCTTTAATGTTGGATCTCAGGTTTGTATTTCTTGTCATAAACCAGTAAAGAGCAGAGATTGGGTTTTTACTGAACCAGCAAGATTCCCGAAATGATAATTGATAAATTTGCATCTTGGTCAATATAACCGGCAATAATCCTTAGTTTTAATCTCAGCTGAAATAATTTCAATTTTGCAAGATATGTAACTTTCGGAATTAAAGATAAAATGCAATTGTTAATCGATTTGGCGTTTCATAAAATCAAAACACTGGCAAGATATGTTAACTTTTTAGCAACAATTTAAATCTAGTGACATTGCAAGGAATAATCATGAAGATAATATCCCGATTCGGAATCAAGAGTTTTGTATTGCTACTTACAGTTCTGGGGGTAGCTACCTTTGTTCATGCTATGGATGACCCCGGATTTGAAATTAACCGAATGGTAGTTAGTCAAAATATTGAAAACAGAGAACCGGTTAACAGTGGCGATGCTTTTTCTGCTTTCTCTGAAAAGCTTTTTTGCTTTCTTGATGCTCGTGATATTGAGCAGGATACTGTTGTTATTTTCGTCTGGTACCATGAGAATCAAGAATTGGCTCGTATCGAGCTTCCATTGCAGCAAGGTCGGAGGTGGCGTACATGGTCGAGTAAAAAAATAAATGGCCTTAAGGGTAACTGGAAAGTAGAACTACAGGACTCTTCAGGTATAATTCATAATGCTATCAGCTTCTTAATTGAGTAGTTAAAATGTCCACCGGGAATTGTCATTGCTTATGAGATACCTGGGCAGTTATTGTTGTGGCAAGAAATCTTCGTAATTAGTTTCCTGAGATTTATTACTTTTGATCTAAGTCAATGTTAGAGGAGTTTTTTTCTGTTCTTTATATAATTATCTGAAATGTAATCCTTGAAATTTGTGGGAACATTCCCATTAATTTTTTGTACATTAAAAGGAGGGTACCATGTCTAAAGAGCACATTGATATAACTCCACACACCAGGGTTGCTGAAATGCTGGATGCCTATCCGGAACTTGAAGAAACATTGATTGGCATTGCCCCCCCCTTCAAGAAACTGAAAAACCCCTTTTTGAGAAAAAGTGTCGCAAAGGTGGCAACCCTTAAGCATATCGCCTCTGTCGGTAATGTGCCGCTAACTGATTTGATCAACAAACTGAGGCAGGCTGTAGGACAGCCTGTGACCGATGAATCATATGATGATGAAAATTACTTTCAGGATAGACCTGAGTGGTTTGCCTCTGAAAAGATCGCTTATTCATTTGATGAAGCTAAGGTAGAAGACAAGACAAAAATGACCTTGGCAACCATGCTTATAGAAGCAAAGGATATCAAAAAAGGTGAAATAATCGAGTTGACAACAACATTTCTTCCAGCCCCAGGAATTGACAGGATGAAGTCCATGGGATATTCAGTCTGGACGGCAAAAGAGGGAGAGAACTTGATAAAAACCTACTTTATGAAGAATTAGTAAAAATTGAGAGTTAATATATCTGCTATACATCGAAACTTTGATTTGGTCGTGACATAATCAAGATTGTGGCAAGAAATGTTAACTTAGCAATCATTCCTAACAAATGTTTCTTGTTGACAGTTCAGGACAAATTTAATATTCCAAGATTTATATTCATTTCCATAGGAAAGTAGGGCAGGATTCAATTTCATAAACTTCTGCAGCGGAGAAAACTCCAATGATAGGGGTTTTTCTTAAATTCCCATTATAAAGCCTCCTGAGGGATAATTGTTCCCAATGGAGGCTTTGTGTTTTTAGTAGACTATCTAATTCTTAAATATGAGGGAGGTTACCGTGGAGCATTTCACCACAAAATGTAATGTCTTTAATAATGGCGTTACCATTATAAATAACAGGAATGTCAGTATTACGATTAAACTTGACCCCAAAACGCAAGTGGAGCAATGGGATGGGATGCTATATCTTGCGGGGAATGAATCTATAATGTTTTTTACGTCTATGGGGCGAGCATATACAATTGAACTAATGGATGGTCGAAAAGGTGAATTTCATGCAACAAAACCTGGACAAACAGTATTTATTAAAGGGGCCGGGCTTCTTGAATAATTCTTAAATTTCAACATATGCACTGGATAGTTGACTCAGGTTGATGCTGTTAAAAGTTGATATTGTGGCAGGTAATTGTAACTTTTGATCAAGATGATATCTGAAAGGGAACAAGTGCAAATGATAGTTGATGCTCATTATCACCTTGAAGAGCAGATAGAAACAGTTGATACGCTTCTTGCTCAGATGAAAAAGAATGATGTCAGCCGTGTAGCGCTTATCCCAAGGATGAATGAACCATTCCACCTGGCAGGTTTAGCTAAAAAGGCAGGGGCGTTATTACCTCGAATGTTGATGAGTAGAATGCGAATGTTTGGTTT
>CP070776.1:752013-753776 GCA_020346205.1 Deltaproteobacteria bacterium | reverse complement strand
TGACGCTCATGGCATAATCCATATAGGATTTTTTGAGCTCGCTTTCTATGGAAATGTCAGGGAAATCTTCCTGGCTGGTTTCTTTTGTTTCGTCCTTCATTTTGTTATTACCAGTTGCTTTTCAAATTATTGTATTAGTAAAAAATGTTCTTAAATATCCAGATCAGATACTTCCATGGCGTGATTCTGGATGAAGTCGCGGCGCGGTTCGACCTTGTCGCCCATCAGGGTGGTAAAGATGTCGTCAGCTTTTCCCTCATCTTCGATCTTGACCTGGAGCATAACCCTCTTGGTTGGATCCATGGTCGTTTCCCAGAGTTGCTCGGGGTTCATCTCACCAAGCCCTTTGTATCGCTGCAGGTGACTGCCCTTGAATGATTCCTTGCGCACCACCTCAAGAAGCTCCTTCCAATCTTTAACCGCTAACTGCTGGTCCTTGATGTTGATTGTGTATTCGCCTGCAATCAGCTTTTTAACCTTAGGATAAAGTTTGACCAGTGAATGATACTCAGGAATCAGAGGGATCTGCGGGCCAACGGTTACCATGAGATGGGCCTTGTCCTTATAGGCAGCATCAAACTCATAGCAACTTGATTTCCATTGACAGGGTCTGATTGTACCAAGAATAAAGTCCCTGCTTTGGAGATGGTCGCGTAAGTCATCAACAAATTCATCATCTGCAAACTGATCGGCAGAGTTTACTTTATTCTCCAGAAGGAATGTTATCATGTCCTCCCAGATCCCCATGCGCTCCAGGTACTCAACGATCCGCAGGTAGCCGGAAAGTTTTTTAAGTACAGCCACCATATCTTCACCGGTAATTTCTTTGCCCCTCTTGCCCTGTTTAATAGACATTATAGAGCTTGCCTGTTCAAAGAGATGCTGGTTTAACTCTTCGTCGTCAGCAAAGTACTGTTCATTTTTGCCACGACCGAGCCTGTACAGGGGTGGTTGGGCAATATAGACATGCCCTGCTTCAACCAGCGGCAGCATCTGCCGGTAGAAAAAAGTAAGAAGGAGTGTGCGTATATGGGCCCCGTCAACATCCGCATCGGTCATGATAACGATCTTGTGATACCGCAGCTGTTCCGGGTCAAATTCCTCCTTGCCAATTCCAGTACCAAGTGCAGCAATAATCTGCTTGATTTCTTCACTGGAAAGCACCTTGTCATAACGCGCCTTCTCAACATTCATGATCTTGCCGCGCAGGGGAAGGATAGCCTGGAAAACCCTATCACGACCCTGTTTTGCACTTCCGCCGGCCGAATCGCCCTCAACCAGAAAAAGCTCCCTTGCTGCAGGGTCCTTGGATTGGCATTCTGCAAGCTTACCTGCCATCATCAGGTCAAAGCCGTTTCCTTTTTTTCTGGAAAGCTCTTTGGCTCGGCGTGCAGCTTCCCTTGCTCGGGCTGCATCTACAACCTTGGCAAGAATCTTTCTGGCTTCCATGGGGTTTTGCTCAAGGTATATGCCCAGCTTTTCATTGCAGATCGACTCAACGATTGACCTGACCTCGCTGTTGCCAAGCTTGGTCTTGGTCTGGCCCTCAAACTGTGGGTTAGGCACTCGCACCGAGACAACACAGGTGATCCCCTCACGGACATCATCGCCGCCCATTTTTTCCTTCATGCTTTTTGGAATAATATCGTCGGTGGCATAACGGTTTATGCACTTGGTCAAGGCGCCCCTGAACCCGGTGACATGGGTACCGCCCTCTTTTGTGTGAATATTATTTACAAAGGAGTAAAGTCTTTCTGAATATC
>CP070776.1:746669-751913 GCA_020346205.1 Deltaproteobacteria bacterium | reverse complement strand
AACAGGCAGTTGCCAATGTGAATGAAATTATAGGACCGGCCCTCATTGGTCTAGAATCCACCCAGCAGGTCAGCATTGATGAAGCAATGCTGAAACTTGATAATACAGACAATAAGAAAAAACTCGGAGCCAATGCCATTCTTGGTGTTTCCATGGCTGTTGCCCGGGCCTCTGCCATTGAACTTGATCTACCTTTATACAGTTACCTTGGAGGGGTAAATGCCAAGGTGTTGCCCATACCAATGATGAATGTGCTTAACGGCGGTGCCCACGCAGACAACAATGTAGACATTCAAGAGTTCATGATCATGCCCATCGGTGCGCCTTCTTTTGCTGAAGCATTACGTTCCGGGGTCGAAGTCTTTCATAATTTAAAGGGTGTGTTAAAAAAATCCGGTCATCAGACCGCAGTCGGAGATGAAGGTGGATTTGCACCGAATCTCAGATCAAACGAAGAAGCTATGGAATCGCTTCTGGAGGCTATTCAGAAGGCAGGTTATAAACCAGGAAAGGATATTTCCATTGCATTGGATGTGGCAGCCAGCGAACTCTATAACGCTAAAGAAAAATGTTACGTGCTGGCAGCTGAGAAGAAAAAGAAGAAAACCTCGGCTCAGCTAGTCAAGTTTTACGCTGACTGGGTTAATAAATATCCCTTGGTTTCCATTGAGGACGGGCTGGATGAAAGTGACTGGAATGGCTGGGCCAAACTCTCGACTCAATTAGGTGATAAGGTTCAGCTGGTCGGGGATGATATTTTTGTAACTAACACAAAAATCCTGGCCAAAGGCATTGCCAAAGGCATTGCCAATTCAATCCTCATAAAACTTAACCAGATAGGCACAGTAACAGAGACTATTGATGCAGTGGCCATGGCACACCGGGCCCGATATACAGCTGTTATATCACATCGTTCAGGAGAAACTGAGGACACAACCATAGCCGACCTGGCCGTGGCTCTCAACACCGGACAAATTAAAACAGGCGCTCCCTCAAGAACTGACAGGGTTGCCAAATATAACCAGCTTCTTCGCATTGAAGAGGAGCTTGGTGCTACTGCAATTTATGCTGGCAAAGCAGGCCTTTTTTCGAAGTGACAGTTGTCCGCTGCTTTGCCTGACAAGACAATGATTGTTAGGGCATAAGATATCCTTTCAATCCAGAAGAAAAATAAATACACTTGCACAAATCAATACCCTTGTGCAGCAAAAAATTTACGTTTGTCTATAACTGAAGTAGCTGATTTTTTCATTTCTTGACAAATAGCAGTAATTCTGGTTAGTTGTGATTTATTATCCAAAAAGGAGGACCTAGGCATATGACTCTTACAAAGGCTGACCTTGTTCAAAAGGTATACAAAAGTCATGACAACCTGACAAAAGCTCAGGCTACCCAGGCTGTCGAGGCCTTGCTGAGTACAATGAAGAACTGTCTAGCAAGCGGGGAAGAGCTTCTTATCAGCGGTTTTGGGAAATTCAACGTCAAAGACAAAAATGCCAGACGGGGAAGAAATCCTCAAACAGGTGAAGAGCTTATCCTTGAACCAAGACGGGTGATCACCTTTAAACCTTCAGGGATACTTCGCACAAGAATTAATGACTAACGTGCCTTATTAAAGCAAAAAGCTTTTCCACATTTAGCTTTTTGTTTTGTGTTTAATTAGGAGGTTTCCCATTATGGGAATACCTCCTTTTTAATTTTTTAATCTGTGCAGCCATGAACCCGGACCTCACTCTACAAAATATCAGACTTTCACAGATCGATTTTGACGATTACTCCTACACAATCTCGCCTGAGCATGAAACTGTTGTAGATGAGACGCTCAAAAAATCGCTTGCCAGGTACGGGATACTGCATCCCCCTATTATCCGGGAAAATAATTCAGGATTTTATAGTATTGCGGCAGGCAGGAAAAGATTGTTAGCCGCCAGTCTACTTTATCCGGAAAATGCATGTACCTGTCTGGTAATACCTGTCCGGATCCCGGAAATTAGTGTTTTTCATATCCTACTTGAGGAAATCCAACTCACCAGGCAACTCACAGCTGTAGAAAGGGCAATTTTCCTACAAAAAATTACTGGAATTCTGGATGAAACCCAGATAACCAAAGAATTCCTTCCGCGCTTAGGCCTTGCAGCTAATCCCTTTGTAATAAAGCAAACGGTCAAGCTCCTCGAACTTGAAGATTATATACTCCAAAGTATTCACTATGGAAATGTAAATGAAGCAGTCGCCCGGGGCTTCATTCCATTGCCTGCCCAGGACAGAAAAATCCTTTTTGAAATAATTACTTCCTTGCGTCTCAGTGCAAGTTACCAGAAAAAAATCCTGAGCATCTGCAGGGAGTTAGCCGGCAGGGAAAATATTGATATTGCAGCATTGCTGGACGATGATGAAGTAGGCCAAATCCTACATCATAAGGATGCAAACCCACCCCAGAAAACAAAAAAACTGATGACCTGGTTATCAGGTAAATATATGCCCCGTTCCAGGCAGGCGGAAAAAGAGTTCAAGCGCTTTACAATGGCAATGCAACTACCCCCAAATGTTTCAATTGAACATACCCCGTTTTTTGAAGATGACTCGATGACCCTTTCCATCACCTATACAAACAGGAAATCTTTGCAACATGCCTGGGAAAAAATCAAAAATGCTACACACAGCAAAGACAATTGAGCGCTGTTTGCTGCACTGCAGCAATTCAGATATACAAAATAAACTCCAGGTGGCAACTGAGGCTGCATTAAAAGCAGGAAACATTCTGCAAGAACGTTATGAACAGCCACATCAAATCCACCACAAAGGAGCAATTGACCTGGTGACTGAGGCAGATCTGGCCTCAGAAGAGCTGATCTTAGATATACTGCAGAGCTACTCACCAGATACGAAGATCCTGTCTGAAGAATCGTTTGACTCATATGTTGATTTACCCGAGGAACCTGTCTGGATTATTGACCCTCTTGACGGTACCACAAACTTTGCCCACAATTTCCCCTGGTTTGCTGTTTCCATTGCCTTTTATGACAAGGGCAGCAGCCGTGTAGGAGTTATTTACAGTCCCATTCATGAAGAACTGTTCTGTGCTACACGTGCTGGAGGAGCCTGGCTGAACGATCAGCCCATAAAGGTGTCTGATGTAAATTCGCTGCAAAATGGGCTGGTGGCAACAGGTTTTCCCTATGATGTCCAGGAAAGGTCTGACACCATTCTGGCGATGCTGAAAACGGTCCTAACCCATTCACAGGGAGTGAGAAGACCTGGTGCCGCCACATTGGACCTGGCTTATCTGGCTTGCGGCAGATTGGATGCATTCTGGGAAATCGGACTCAAACCCTGGGATACTGCTGCCGGATATTTGCTGGTTGAAGAGGCAGGTGGTATACTTTCAAACTTCAACGGTTCTCTGTTTTCACCCTTTGTTCCTGAACTCCTTGCGTCAAACTCCCTTCTGCACAAAGATCTTATTGCTTTGCTCCATGAATTCAGCACTGTTGAGCCATGATCTTAATTACATGCAGCAATCCATTAATCTTGGGAAAATATAAATCTTTGTTGTATATATATTCCTGATACTCCCGGTCGATTATTTCTCAAAAGGAACCACAGACAAATGATCCATATCTTCAAAAAAAACATACTCGGTCTCGCCATTATTATGACCACCCTGCTTGCCTTGGCCCGGCCAGGCGTATGTACCGAGGATTTCTCCAGTTGGCTGGAAGGCTTACGCCAAGAGGCTCGAACAAAAGGCATCAGCGAAACAACCCTGCATGAGGCCCTTGATGATCTCCAACCTATTCCACGGGTCATTGAACTGGACAGAAGGCAGCCGGAATTTACCCAGACATTCTGGCGCTACCTTGACGCACGTATAACGGAGAACAGAATAAACCGGGGGCGCATGCTCCTGGAGCTTCATGCAGAACTCCTTGACAGTATTGAGAAGCAGTATGGCGTCCAGCCCCGTTTTCTTGTTGCCTTCTGGGGGTTGGAAACCAATTTCGGTGATTACCTGGGAAGTTTCCCTGTTATAGGCTCACTGGCGACTTTGGCACATGATCCAAGAAGAAACGATTTCTTCCGTTCCGAACTGTTAGCCGCACTGTCCATCATCGACGGTGGTCATATTTCTGCGGACGAGATGTTTGGCTCCTGGGCCGGTGCCATGGGACAGCCCCAGTTCATGCCCTCCACCTTTGTCCGTTTCGCTGTTGATGCGGATGGTGACGGCAGGCGTGATATCTGGCACAGCCTGCCGGATGTATTTGCCTCTGCAGCAAACTTCCTGTCAAAATCCGGCTGGCAGGGGGACAGAACGTGGGGCCGTGAAGTAAAACTTCCCCCAGGCTTCAATCTCGAACTGGCAGGACTTGAAGTTCAAAAAACTCTGGCAGCCTGGCAGATCCTCGGGGTAAGGAAGATCAATGGCTATGATCTGCCCCGAGTGCACATAGAGGGTTCCCTTATTCTGCCTGCAGGGCATTCAGGGCCTGCCTTCCTGGTTTATAATAACTACCGCACTACCCTGCAGTGGAACCGATCCGATCTCTATGCCATTGCAATTGGTCACCTTGCCGACCGGATAGCAGGCAAAGGCCCACTTGTAACAGCCCGGCCGGCATCGGAACAACGGCTCAGCCGCAGCCAAGTTGAAAAAATCCAGGAACTTCTCACCACCCAGGGCTTTGACCCCGGCCCAATTGACGGCGTTATCGGTTCACAGACCCGCCAGGCCATAAAAGAATTTCAGCGCACCGCAAAGCTTCCTGCTGACGGGCATCCCACCCCTGAACTGCTTGAAGTCCTGGGAAAAAAATGAAAAAGCGGCTGCACACAGAGAAAACTTCTTCCATCAAGGAAATCCTTCCTGCTGCCTGCGGGACCTCCCTGCAACGACCACTCTTTCTTTCCGGGGTTTCTGCAGGGTTCCCCTCCCCTGCCGATGACTACCTTGACCGCAAACTCGACCTTAATGAACACCTGATCAAAAATCCGGCTGCCACTTTTTTTGTCAGAGTGGCCGGAGATTCCATGACCGGTGCCGGGATCAATGATAATGATATCCTTGTTGTTGACCGTTCCCTCGAGCCCAGCAGCGGTTGTATTGTCATTGCAGTGCTCAGTGGAGAGTTAACTGTCAAGCGATTACTAAAAAACAACGATTCCTGCCGTTTGATTGCCGAGAACCCTGACTACCCGGACCTGGAAATTGACACGGAGACGGAGCTGGAAATATGGGGAGTA
>CP070776.1:729767-746569 GCA_020346205.1 Deltaproteobacteria bacterium | reverse complement strand
AACGCCTAAACATAGTAGAAGTTGCCCCTTCTTTAATCTGTCAACTATCGCATGAAATTTCCCATAAAAGAAAAGAATTCTACCTTATACTCTCACAGAACTAGTTGTGATTTATTTAAAGAATCACTATCGACTGATTATTGTATTATTCAACTATAATAAAAACTCAATTATATAAAAGAGATACAGCTTCTTGCACTGTAAAAGGAAAGACATGTGCCTGGCTTGTAATGTATGCGTTTAGTTCTTGTTTTTCCTGAAAGACCTGGAGCATATTAGTTATAAAAGGATGAAGTGTAGTAGGTGCAATGTAAATTAAAAGTTACATTGAAGAAAAAAATAAAAGGATTTTGATGTATGGATTTAGCTGAATTAAAAGAAAAGAAAATTAATGAACTGACCAAGCTTGCCCGGGATTTTAAAGTAGAAGGTATCAGCAGTATGCGTAAGCAGGAGCTGATTTTTGCTATTCTGCAGGCAAAAGCCAAGCAAGCCAAAGACGAAAAGAATGGCATGGTAACCGGGCGGGGGGTGCTGGAGATCCTCCCTGACGGATTTGGCTTTTTAAGAGCACCTGCTTATAACTACCTTCCGGGCCCTGATGATATATATGTATCACCGTCGCAGATCCGTAGATTGAGTTTGCGCACCGGTGATACCGTTGAAGGTCTTGTCCGGTCTCCCAAGGACAGCGAACGATATTTTGCTTTACTTAAAGTTAAAAGTATAAATTTTGAAGCACCTGAAAAGGCCAAGGATAAAACTCTTTTCTCAAACCTGACTCCTCTGCATCCCAATGAGAGAATAAACCTGGAAGCTAAGAAGGATGAGTTTTCCACCCGCATAATGAATGTTATGTCTCCAATCGGCAAGGGCCAGAGAGGCTTGATAGTTGCACCGCCTAGGACTGGTAAAACGGTATTGCTGCAGAAAATAGCCAACAGTATCGTGAAAAATCATAAGGAAATTAGCTTAATAGTTCTGCTTATTGATGAACGGCCTGAAGAAGTAACGGACATGTCTCGAAATGTAAAGGCAGAGGTTGTAAGCTCTACCTTTGATGAACCGCCCCAGCGCCATATCCAGGTTGCTGAAATGGTAATACAGAAGGCAAAACGTTTGGTTGAGCATAAAAAAGATGTAGTTATTTTACTTGATAGTATAACCCGGCTGGCCCGTGCCTATAATACTGTAACACCTGCAAGCGGAAGAATCTTATCAGGTGGTGTAGAGGCTACAGCCCTGCACAGGCCCAAAAGGTTTTTCGGGGCAGCAAGAAATATAGAAGAAGGCGGAAGCCTGACCATTATTGCAACAGCCCTGGTTGAGACTGGTAGCAGGATGGATGAGGTTATTTTCGAGGAATTTAAAGGTACGGGTAATATGGAGCTAATGCTTGATCGAAAAATGGCAGATAGAAGAATTTACCCTACAATAGATATCAACAGGTCAGGCACACGCAAGGAAGACCTGCTTTTAGAGCCAGAGGAATTAAACAGGGTCTGGATTTTACGCAAACTTCTTTCTTCGTTGAACCCTGGGGATGCCATGGAATTTCTGCTTGACAAAATGAAGGCTACAAAAACGAATGCAGAATTTTTCCAGTCCATGAACAGCTAAATAGCAGGATAGTTACTTGGCTAACTAAACCATATGATCCTGCTATTTGTGATTTCTTTTAATACAGCTTGCAATTAAAATTTAATAATATATAATTTGCCGTTTTCATTTGGCCGATTGTCTAGATAATTTAAGCCGAGATACTATTTAATATATGGTGCTGCATTATACTGCAGGTCACCTTTTGGAGGAAAAAATGAAAAAAGATATTCATCCGGAATACCATAAAATTAAAGCACAATGTGCCTGTGGCAATGAAATAGAACTTGGATCAGTTAGTACTGAAATGAATGTTGAGATTTGTTCTGCCTGCCATCCCTTTTTTACAGGCAAACAGAAACTAGTTGACTCCGCTGGTAGAGTTGAGAAATTCATGAAAAAGTATGCTGATCATATGAAAAAAGACTCTACAACTGATTAGCTTATTCGACAGTTTTATAACAGGGGACCTCCGATGCCGGAGTGTCCCCTGTTTTCGTTTGTTGTATAGGATAAGTTATTATCGGTATCTAAAAAAATATAACTGTTGAAAAAGTAATGTTTCCTAAACTTGATGAACTAGAGATCAAACTCACAAATCTTGAAAATAAACTTTCAGACTCTTCCCTTATTGCAAATCAGCGTGAGTATAAGAAAGTTGCGCAGGAGCATGCGCAGGTTACTAAATTGGCGGCTCTCTGCGGTAGATACCAGAAGGTTAATGATGAATTGGCAGAAAGCAAAGTGATGCTGCAGGAAGAGGAAGATCCTGAATTGCTGGAAATGGTCAAAAGTGAGATTGAAGAACTCAAGGAAGAGTCCGTTGAAATTGAAAATGATATAAAACTCCTGTTGTTGCCAAAAGACCCGAATGATGAAAAGAATATTCTCCTTGAAATAAGGGCTGGCACAGGTGGGGATGAGGCAGCACTATTCGTTGGTGACCTGTTCAAGATGTACAGCCGCTATGCGGACGAAGTGGGGTGGAAAGTTGAGATAATGAGCAGCAGCCCGATCGGTATTGGCGGATTTAAGGAAATTATCGCCCTTATTAGCGGTGAAAAGGTATACAGCAAATTAAAATATGAGAGCGGAGTGCACAGGGTCCAGAGAGTACCGGAAACTGAGGCACAGGGTAGAATTCACACATCAGCTGTCACAGTAGCTGTACTGCCCGAGGCAGAAGATGTAGAAGTGGATATCGATCCAAATGAGCTGCGTATAGATGTTTTCCGTTCTTCCGGCCCGGGCGGACAGAGTGTGAATAAGACCGAATCCGCCATTCGGATTACTCACATGCCCACAGGACTTGTTGTTTCCTGCCAGGATGAGAAGTCACAGCACAAGAACAAAGCCAAGGCCTTAAAAGTATTGCGGGCCCGCCTTCTTGACAAGATGGAGCAGGATCAGCATGACAAGATTTCTGAAAACCGCAAAAGCCAGGTAGGTACCGGGGACCGCAGTGAACGCATTCGTACCTATAACTATCCCCAGGGAAGAGTGACTGACCATCGTATAAACCTGACACTATACAAGCTTGAGGCCATAATGCTGGGTAAGATAGAAGAGATTATTAACCCGCTTATTGTCCATTATCAGGCTGAAGCCCTCAAAAAAGTGCAATAATTTTGTTTTAGGCATCTGCTCCAATTCACAGGTAATAAGGGCAGTCCTCAAGTTTTCCAAAAACTATCCTATAATCTTGGCACCGGCATAAAATCTGTGCAGATCAAAATAGTTTTCGCAAACGGGGTTCAGCGTTTAAAGCAGGTTGGAATTCCTGAACCTGAGCTGGAAACCTCATTACTGCTTTCCCATGTGCTTAAAATGGAGAGAACAGAAGTTCTTCTCAAAGAAGAAAAGGTTTTAGATAAAAAGCAACTTGAAGATTTTGAAAAAAAAATATCCAGGCGGTTAAACCGGGAACCGCTGGCTTACATAATTGGAGAAAAAGAATTCTGGTCATTGCCCTTTAAAGTAACAAAAGATGTGCTCATCCCCAGGCCTGAAACAGAATTTCTGCTTGAAAAAGCTCTTGCTGTCCTTAAAGGCATGGAAGGAGACTCTAAAAAGAAAGTCAAGATCCTTGATTTGGGTACTGGAAGCGGGGTGATAGGTATTGTATTGGCACTGGAACTTTTAACGGCAAAAGTAACAGCTATAGACTATTCACTCAATGCATTGAAAGTTGCAAACCATAATGCTAAAAAGCATAAAGTTGAGGAAAGGATAGACTTTATCAATTGTGACTGGTTCGGGGGAATAATGGCAAAGGCCGATTTTGATGTTGTGATTTCCAATCCCCCTTATGTTGCCAGAGAGGTTCTTGCAAAACCTCCCGGGAGAAATACCTCTAATCTACAGCCTGAGGTGGTGGACTTCGAACCGCAATTGGCACTTGATGGTGGAGAGCGGGGTATCCAGGAGATAAGAATAATTGCAGTAGAACTGGAAAAAATGCTCAAACCCGGCGGCTGGTTTTTTATGGAGATTGGTGCAGACCAGGAAAAAGAAGTTTCTAGCATATTTAATAGAAATGCTGTTTATAGCAGCTGTGAAATTCTTTATGATTATGCGGGATTGCCAAGAGTTTTAAGGGCCAGGAAAAAACAAAACAAGTCTGCAATAACAAAAAATTAATTAACAAAACACAGATGCCTATAATATGTATCTGTAGCAATAGTAAATAAAATTATGGACAAATTGGTCATAGATGGAGCGCGTAAGCTTCAAGGAGAGATCCGCATCAGCGGAGCAAAAAATGCTGCCCTGCCTTTGATTGCAGCTACCCTGCTGGCACCAGGTTGGCATGTGATACATAATGTGCCTGACCTGCGGGATACCAGGACCATTCTGGCACTGCTCGAAACCCTTGGTGCAGAATGGAAAAGGGAAGGCAGCACACTAATGGTAAAGACGGATTCCCTCAACAGTTTTGAAGCATCTTATGAGCTGGTAAAAACTATGCGTGCTTCAATCCTCGTTCTGGGACCGTTGCTGGCCCGTATGGGAAAGGCAAGGGTTTCATTACCAGGTGGTTGTGCCATAGGGGCCCGTCCCATAGATTTCCACTTGCAGGGCTTGAAGATCATGGGAGCAACTCTTGACTTGGAAGATGGGTATGTCACTGCTTCTGTGGAAAAGCACCTTACCGGTGGCACCGTCTATTTTGATGTTCCATCGGTAACCGGAACTGAAAATATCCTCATGGCTGCAGTCTTGGCAAAAGGGGAGACAGTGATAAAAAATGCTGCCAGGGAACCTGAAGTGACCAATCTGGTTGATATGCTGATTTCCATGGGGGCAAGAATTGACGGTAGAGACACTGACCGGTTGACTATTCATGGGATTAAGAATTTAACGCCGGCTGAAATTTCCACGATCCCTGACCGAATTGAAACCGGTACCTATCTTATTGCAGTTGGAACAGCCGGTGGCGAGGCTAATCTAACCAATTGCAATCCGGCACATCTACCGGCTCTGACAGAGAAACTAAAGGCTGCCGGTCTTATTATCAAAGAATCACAAGATTCTATTTTTGTCGCACGGCCCTCGAAAGTACAAAGTATTGATATAAAAACCCAGCCCTACCCAGGATTTCCTACCGATCTACAAGCCCAGCTCATGGCTTTGATGTCTTTATCATCAGGTTTAAGTGTCATTACCGAGACTATATTTGAAAACAGATTCATGCATGTGGCTGAATTAAAGCGAATGGGGGCAGAGATAAAAATCAATGGCAACAGTGCTATTGTAAAGGGTGTTGATCAGCTTAAAGGCGCTCAAGTAATGGCCACAGATCTTAGGGCCAGTGCCTCACTGGTTGTGGCAGGTCTCGCAGCACAGGGGATTACGGAAATCTCCAGAATATATCACCTTGAGAGGGGTTATGAGGATATGGTTGGAAAACTTCAAGCCCTTGGAGCCAGGGTGAGTAAGGAAAAAGAATGATCAGGGCAGAGGCAGCCACACCTCTGCAGTAGTTCCTTTGTCCTCAGTGCTGCTGATAGTTATACCTCCACCATGGGAAGTGGCAATCTGTTTTGCTATGGAAAGACCCAGGCCGGTTCCATTCTCCCTTGTTGTGAAAAATGGTTCATATATCTTGTCGATGATAAGGTCAGGGATACCTCGTCCTGTATCTATTATAGTAAAAACCGTACTTTCAGTTCCTGCATCATCTTCTGCCTCCTGAGCAATGACCCGGATTTCCCCTTCCATGTTTTTCAGAGCTATGCAACTGTTGTGCATAATATTGAGAAGCATTTTCCTGACCTGCAGAGGATCAGCCCAGCAGTCCATTTTTTCAGGTATATCGATCACTGACCTGCATTTTTCCGGCCAGTCCTGCGCATGCTGCAGAATCTGAATGATCTCGTCAAAAAGGGGCCGCAGGGAGACCCACTCCTTTTCTGGATCGAATGGTTTTGAAAAAGAAAGAAAATCGGTAATTGAGTTCTGCAATCTGTTGCATTCCCTGGTGATTATATTCATCAGTCCCTGATTATGGGATTTGATATCGCCGCTTGCATCAAGTACCTCAGCTGCACCGGATATTGCCGCAAGTGGATTGCGCAATTCATGGGCAATACCGGCTGCCATTTCTCCTATGGTTGCCATCTTCTCTGCCTGCAGGATCTGTTTTTCCATTTGTTTGGTTTCACTAAGATCCTGGAGGGTTATAACTTCGTACTTATCTTCAGTACCGGGCATGTTCAGTTTAGCAAAAGAGTAGCCAATGGGAATATTCACCCTGTCTTTACGTGTGAGCTGAACTTCCGATCTAAAATTCATATCAGCATCAAGTTTGAGGTTGGGAAAAGCCTTTTTGATGTCCAGACCAACGACATCATCTGAGGTAAAACCGGTAATTTTTTCAGCAGCAGGATTAAATGAAATGATATTTTCTTGATTGATGACAGTGACGACTCCGGACGGAATATCATCAAAAATCTTTTTATACAGAACTGCAAGCTGATCATATTTCAGTGTAGTAGTAATAAGCGCTTTTTCCGTACGGCGTAATCTTTCCGAAAGCAGAGCACTTAATATAGCGGTGATAAAAAAGGTAAGGCCATGAATAGAAAAGAAATTCATAGCTGAACGGATGTCTTGAAGTGGCCTGTACCAGAAATCTACAAAGAAGGCCGGATGATACCCTAAGTATTCAAGAGTCAGGATAATCCCGTAAGCTATGGTACTTGCTGCTGCAATTGCCAGGCCGCCCCTGCGGAAGAGTATAAAACTTCCTGCGATGATCGGGAAAAAATAAAGGATGGTAAAAATTGACTGACTCCCACCACTGAAATAAATAAGTATGGTGATGAGAAGTACATCAATAAGCAACTGGATATAGGCAAATGTGGAATAACGCTTTATAAATTTCAGGATCAGCGCTGAACAGATTGTATAGATATATACGCCGGCAATAAAAGCGGCAACGTATTGGTAGGGTGGGGTGATAACATGCTTTTCAGCTGACTGCAGGAGAAGATTGATTCCTAGAAGAAGTGTTAAAAAAACAACACGTAAGAAAAGCATCCATTGCAGCTGTTTTCTGAACAGCTCTGCTGCAGCTTTATTTTCAACCGGTTGAGCAAGAAAAGAATTAAACACGTGTGGAATACCTTTTAATGTAAAAGATTTTACTTAATTTCATACTTTTGAATTTTATAACGCAGCGACCGGAAACTTATTTTTAAGAGTTCGGCAGCACGTATCTTTGAATTATCTGTTTTAGCAAGGGCATGTTCAATCATCTCTTTTTCCAATGAGGCCATTATTTCATCAAGTCCCTTATTGTATAATTCCTCTTCAGATCCAACGGCAATAAATGAATCTACAGGTTTTTCTACAGATGTACCTTCTCTTTTGTAGCTTGAAAGGGTAAGACTTTCAGGAAGAATTATATTTGATGCTTCCAAGGCAACCCCACGCTCTATGATATTTTCTAGTTCCCGTACATTACCGGGATAATCATATTCCATGAGTACTTTAATGGCATATGAGGAAATTTCCTGAACATCTTTTTCCATCTTATCAGAATATTTCTTCAGGAAATGATTAACCAGCAGAGGCACATCTCCTTTTCTTTCACGTAAAGCTGGTACACGGAGAGGCACAACTGCTAAGCGGTAAAAGAGGTCCTCGCGGAAACGGCCGGCTATTATCTCCTCCTCCAGATCCTTGTTGGTTGCAGCTATAATCCTGACGTTTACCTTGATAGTGTCAGTGCCACCAACACGTTTTAATTCACGTTCCTGCAGAACCCGTAAAAGCTTGGTCTGGATAAGAGGGGTCAATTCACCAATCTCATCAAGAAAGACGCTGCCGCCGTCTGCAAGTTCAAAAAGCCCCATCTTGTTTGTAATGGCGCCGGTGAAAGCACCTTTTACATGGCCGAAAAGTTCACTTTCCAAAAGGCTTTCCGGAATGGCACTGCAGGTGATGGGCACAAAGGGTTTATGCTGTACCTTGGACAGGTTATGTATTGCCTGGGCTACAAGTTCTTTTCCTGTTCCTGATTCTCCATAAATAAGGATACTTGCCGGAGTGGGTGCTATACGAGATATAAGATTGTAGATTTTCAGCATCTCAGGACTTTTGCCTATTATGCCCTCAAAAGAATCTGTTTCTGCTGTTATTTCACCAGATTTAGTGGGAATTGTAGCTGAAATGGCTGATTTGATTATTTTTATTATCTCATCAACCTTGAAAGGTTTTGTGATATAGTCAAAGGCGCCGCTTTTCATGGCAACCACAGCGTTTTCCGGTGAAGCATATGCGGTTATCATGATAACCGGGAGAGAATTGTCTATTTCTTTGATTTTTTCGAGCAGAGAAAGGCCACCCATACCGGGCATTTTAATATCGGAGAGAACAAGATCGAAGTCCTGATTCTGGACGAGATCAATGGCATTGGCTGCCTCTGAAGCAGTGGTTACTTCATAACCCTCTTTTTCAAGAAGAATTTTCAGAAACTCTCGCATGCTCAGTTCGTCATCAACCACGAGAATGGACGGCATTTTTATCTCCTAAAAACTTCTAGCAATCTTGAGGACAGCAAAAAAATGATTAAAGGCTTCATTATTAGCATGTTAGTTGGACAGCAATCGCAGTGAATGGTTACAATATGACTCGGAGAATGTCAACGCACAATAATAACTTGCGCAAGTCATATGAGTTACTTATAAGTACTATAAATAATTGAAAAGGGCACATAAATCTATATGTACAGAGCCTTTTGTGCAATTTTTTAGCAGTGATAATATGAGAAGCTGCCAAAATAGAAGTAGTGTTTTTTTAAATAAATAAATGGGTTAGATTCAATTTGCATGTTTTGGTATAGGCAAGTTGCCTATAACTTATTTAAAGTATTCACTTTTGCGGCTCATTTTATAATAAAAATTGGTGAAGTTTAATGTGCGTGGCAATACCATCGAAAATTATCAGCAAGGAAGGCTTATTGGCAACCATTGAAGTATATGGTGCCAGACGTGAGGTTAACCTCATGTTATTACCCGAGGAGGCAGAAATAGGTGATTATGTCCTCGTGCATGCCGGATTTGCAATTCAAAAGGTAGATGTTGAGGCAGGAAAAGAGTCCCTCAAGCTTTTTGATGAAGTTTTGCGAAAAATGGGAGTGGATCCTGATAATGCATGAGGCATCCATTGCCATCAGCTTGATCGAGACAGTTTCAGATCTCTGTCAAAAGGAAGGCTATAATTCAATTGAAGTGGTGAGGCTTAAAGTGGGAAGAGCTGCAGGCATACTTCCCGATGCCCTTCTTTTTGCGTTTGACATGGCAAAGGCAGGTACTATTGCAAGCCAGGCGGAACTGATCATTGACTATGTTTCCCTTGGTGGTTATTGCTCTGATTGCGGTTCGCAATTTGAATCTGAAGAACGCTATATCTTTGCCTGCCCGGCGTGTAAATCCAGTGCAATAAAAATTACCAGTGGAGACGAGATGCAGATCGTTGATATGGAAGTAAATTGAGTAATACTTTAAAAAACCGGAATAAATATAAACTCAAAGTACCAACTAAACATTTTTGAGGAAAACCAATGAATCGAATGTCGAATACTTCAGTGTCACTACTTTTCGTAATAATTGTGAGCCTTATTCCATTTGCAGCTCAGGCCAAGGTTGACTGGGAGGTATCCAATGCTATTCAACTAAACGAGACACCGATTGATATTGCCAAGACCCAGGACGGGAACTTGACATTTCTTCTTACCGACCAGGCTAAAGTGCTGATATTTACGGCTGATGGCAAGCAGGTAGGTAAAATACCAGTTGACCCCTCTGTCACGGATATCGCTATCTCTTCAAAAGGTGAACAGCTCTACCTCATAAACAGTAAACGAAAAACACTGCAAACAGTTGATGTCAGTTTTATAGTTGATTTCAATGTGGCTGATTCACCCTTTCTTGGTCCTGCAGGAGCAAAAGTTGTAGTTGCTGTATTCAGTGATTTTCAATGACCATACTGCGGCAAGATGATGCCGCTTTTCGAGCAGGTGCTCGATAAATATCCTGATAATGTAAAAGTTGTTTTTAAGCATTATCCTCTTTCCTTCCACAAGCAGGCATTTCCTGCGGCTCTTGCCTCCATGGCCGCTGGAGAACAGGGTAAGTTCTGGGAGTATCATGACGAGCTTTTTATTAATCAGAACAGCCTGTCCAGTGAGAAGTACCTGGAAATTGCCCAGAATCTTGGGTTGGATATCAAGAAATTTTCTTTAGATATGATGCGACCCTCCTTGCGTAAAAAGGTTGAACAGGATATTGCGGATGCCAAAAAGGCAGGTATTTCAGGAACCCCTACCATTTTCGTTAATGGCAGAAAACTGAAGAAACGTAATTTTGCAGCTTTAAGTGAGCTTATTGAAGATGAACTTGCTGATGATCAACAATAATAGATAAGAAACAGAAAGCGCGGTCATATGTCTGAAGTAAAACTCACATTTGAAGATAATAATTTAACGAGGCTTTTATACGGAGACCTGAATAAGAATCTGGCAACAATCGAAAAAACAGTTGGTGTTTCAGTAAAAACAAGGGGAAATGAGTTAACCATTGAGGGCTTGCAGCATGAAGTAGATGTTGCTGCAATTGCGCTCAAGCAACTATACGAATTGCTCAAGGCAGGTTATCCAGTCTACCCTTCAGATGTGGCCTATGGTCTGCGTATCCTTGAAAGTTCTTCGAAAGCAAACCTGAAAGAAATATTCCTGGACCGGGTCTATATAACAGCAAACCAGAGAGTAGTATCCCCAAAAAGCATCAATCAGAAGAAATATATAGATACCATCAGAAATAATGACATTGTCTTTGGTATCGGTCCCGCCGGAACAGGCAAGACCTATTTAGCTGTGGCAATGGCCATTTCTGCATTGACCAGCAGCCAGGTCAAAAATATTATTCTCACCCGGCCGGCGGTGGAAGCAGGAGAAAAACTGGGCTTCCTGCCCGGTGATATGGCCCAGAAAGTGGATCCTTATCTACGCCCTCTCTATGATGCATTAAATGATATGCTGGGCAGAGAGAGGGTTGTTGAATATATAGAGAGGGGAATAGTGGAAATAGCTCCTCTGGCTTTTATGCGAGGGCGCACATTGAACAGTGCCTTTGTAATTCTTGATGAAGCCCAGAATACCTCCCATGAACAGATGAAGATGTTTCTGACCAGACTCGGGTTTGATTCCAAAGCGGTTGTAACTGGAGATATAACCCAGATAGACCTGCCGGAAGGTAAGCAATCAGGTTTGGTAGAGGCAGCCCGCATACTGAAAAGCATTAAGGGTATGGGGTTCTGCACTTTTTCAGATGTAGATGTAGTGCGTCATCCCCTGGTGCAGAAAATTATCAAGGCCTATGCAAAGAAAGAAAAACAACACGGTAGTTACAAAAAAACCAGGACAAGAAAGTTAAAGTCTGCCAAGAAATAGTCTATTGATTACTTGAAGGTTATTGGCAAGCTTTTGCTAATTACATAAATTCTTATACTTCATATGCCGGTTCTTTTTAGAAATGATTTTTCCTTCCCGCTTCCCCGGGTAAACGAATTGCTGCTTAGGCGGGCAGCAGAAAGACTTCTTGTATTAACAGGTATGCCTGATGCAGAGTTGAGTATTTTACTTGTCGATGATGTCCAGATTGAAGAGTTAAACAGATCCTGGCGTCATAAAAGCGGCCCAACAAATGTCCTGGCCTTCTCTTTAACAGAAGGGGAAGATTCGGCAATGGGTCTGAATTTACTTGGTGATATCGTCATTTCTGTTGAAACTGCAGCACGGGAAGCAAGAAATGAAGGTGTTTCCCTGCATTCCCGTCTGCAGATATTGCTTGTACATGGTTTTGTGCATCTCATAGGTTATGACCATGAGAAGTCAGAATTTGAAGCAGAGAGAATGCATAACAGGGAAAAGGAACTTTTGCAGGAGCTTAAAATGAAAAGGAGAGAGAATATGATAAAACTCGCAATTAATGTCGATCATGTCGCAACATTAAGAGAGGCTCGCGGCATCAGTGAACCGGACCCTGTTCTCGCTGCTGGTATCTGTGAACTTGCAGGAGCCGAAGGTATTGTGGTTCATTTGCGAGAAGATCGAAGACATATTCAGGACCGGGATGTCATGCTGCTGCGTCAGACGGTTAAAACAAAACTCAACCTGGAAATGGGTGCAACCAAAGAAATTATCAAATTTGCCCTGGATCTTAAGCCTGACATGGTGACCCTTGTTCCTGAAAAAAGAAAAGAGTTAACCACTGAAGGCGGCTTAAATGCAGCGGGTCAGAAAAAGAAGCTCAAATCGGTAATCGGCCAGATGAATGATGTCGGTATCCCGGTGAGTTTGTTTATTGACCCGGACTCAAAACAAATTAGGGCGGCAAAGGATGTGGGAGCCACCTTTGTAGAAATTCATACCGGCAGATATTCTGATGCAACAAGTGAAGAAGAAATAGAGCGGGAATATGAATTAATAGCTGCAGCGGCTGAAGAGGCTTATGAGACTGGGCTGCGGGTTAATGCCGGCCATGGACTCAACTATATCAATACAACGAGAATTGCATCGCTTGAGACCATTGAAGAACTCAGTATTGGGCATGCCATAATGGCGCGGGCTATTTTTGTCGGTCTGGACCAGGCAGTGCGTGAAATGCTTGGGCTCATGATATAGTTTCAAATAATACCTGTGACGGAATACAAATATTTACTTCTGTCTTAGAGAGATGATGAAGGTTGCTCCTTCTCCTTTTTCACTCTCAACAGTAATCGTGCCATTATGTTCTTCAATGATATTCCGGGCAATTGCGAGCCCAAGACCTGTACCCCTATTTTTGTCAGTATAAAATGGTGTAAATATCATTGTCAGTTTTTCCTTTGAGATGCCTATGCCAGTATCTTTTATCATGATGATGACTTTATTTTTTTCATCAGTAGATAAAAATGTACTTATCGAGAGTTTACCTCCATCAGGCATCGCCTGTACAGCATTAACAAATAGATTGAGAAATGCCCTATAAAGAAGATTCTGATCCATATTCATTGGTTTAAGGGCAGAATCCAGATCTTTTTCAACTGTTATATTTTTTTTCCTGAAATCGTGCTGCATGAATTCCACAATTTTTTCTATTAAATCATTGATGAGCCCTGTGGTAAATTGCGGAACCTGGGGTCTGGCAAAGTCTAAAAATTCCCGCACAATATTATCCAACCTGCCTGTCTCGGCTATGATTATTTCTGTTAGATGTTTGCTTGAGGGCGCCTGGTCCTTCAGGCGCTTATTGAGAATCTCTGCTGTACTGCGGACAATACCAAGGGGATTTTTTATTTCATGGGAAACAGAGGCAACCATCTCACCCAGGCTTGCCAGTCTTTCAGCGTGGTTGAGTTTGTCCTCAAGCCGGCGACGTTCCATGGCCCGTGCTTCATTAATTTGATCCGCTTTGGTTACAATTTGCGTGAGAATAAAGAAAAGAGTTCCCATTATCAGGATGGACACTACTATAATAGTGAGCTGCAGTCTGAGTATAGCCTCCATGTCACCTGAAAGGTCCTGAACAACTTTGGTCACTCCCATAATATCATCAGTTCTTTTGCTGAGTGGATTTTCCCGGCGAAAAGGGATATAGGTCATGAGTTTACTTGAAATAGGTTCAGAGCCGGGCAGCAGATTCAAAAGAGAGGCAGTAGACATAAGGTGTGAACTTCTGATCCCATTCAATGCTTTGGTGTACTCTTTGCCTCCAGCATTGCGAACCCCTACCTGTTCAGAGATAGTACTGTAGGAAATAATATTTTCCTCAGAGTCGAAAATAGTCACAGAGTCAACATTCAAGCTCTCGGTGGTATTACGAACAACCGTGTCAAGCCTTTTGAACTGTGTTGGATTCCTAAGGGCAATTTTGCCGTAACGCAGTGCTGTGGGTAGAACAAACTGTAAGAAGACCTGCCTGTTCACATGATCAGCTAAAAGAAACGAGTATGATTCACTACGCTCGAGCATGACTTTCTTAGCATAGTTGGAAATAACCCACGACAGGACCATGGTGGTGATAAGCACGAGCCCAAGTCCTGTGAAAGAGAAAAATTTAACCAGCCTGAAAGGCCTCGGAGATTTAATTTTAGATTTTTGTGCTCGGGCCATCATTTAGCATACTCCACAGCGTTTACAACGGGATGTATCACAGGAGACGGTGGTTTTCCCCTCTAAGGCTTTTTTGTATTCATTCCAGAGATATTTACGCTCAACACCATGATCAATTATTTCCCAGGGGAAAGGTTCAGTTTTGCCTCTTGGGCGCAAATTATAATCGTCCGGGCTAATGTTTTCCATTTTAAATGCCTGCCTCCAGGTGCATTCATTAAGCACCATGGATAATAAAGCCTTGCCAACCCTGCGGTCTCCCCTGGAGAGGATGGCCTGAAAAAAAGCCCTTTCAGGACTTTCAGTCTTGATGCGGACGTTGGGCTGACCAGCAAATTTCTTGCGCAGAAGTTTTAGTTTCTGTTTCAAAAGTTTAACCTTTTCCATGGGGTGAAACTGAAAGGGGGTCCATGGTTTGGGAATAAAACAGTTAATGCTCAAATTTAAAGAACTGAGTCTCCCTCTGGATCGACCAACGGCCAGGATTTTCTTCTTTACCTTAATGATCAGTTCCACCATTTCATCCAGGTCTGACTGGGTTTCGGTTGGGAGGCCGATCATATAGTAGAGTTTCAAGTTTCGAATCCCTTTTTTTACAAGTATTTCAGCAGCTGTCAGCACATCGTTCTCTGTTATACCTTTGTTGATAACCTGCCGCAAGCGTTCAGAAGCCCCATCTGGAGCAATGGCAGCACTTTTTAATTTGCTGCTACCCAGCAGTTCCAGTAATGGAGAATTAATGATGTCAGCCCGTAATGAAGAAAAGGACAGGGAACATGACTGTCCAGACAGATAATCAGCTATAAGGGCTATATCTTCCGACCGTGCCATCTCCATACCTAGAAGACCAACACGTGAGCAATCATCCGGCCTGGATTCAATGGCATTTATTATTGCTTGGGCCGACCATAGGCGGGGAGGGCGATAGATAAAACCGGCTGCACAAAATCTGCAGCCACGGCTGCAGCCCCGCCCCAGTTCAGTCATAAAAAGATCAGAAAATTCAGCTAAAGGGGTGAGAATATTAGAGTGCGCAGCCACATTTCCAGGTGAATCCATAATTACTTTTTTAATTCGTTGCGGAAGTCTTTCATACCCCTTTTGGGGGGTCATTGACTGAAGAATACCACTGGAATTGTAAGTAACATCGTAGAGTGCAGGAATATAACACCCGGGCAGACTTGTTCCTATTTCTTCCAATAATTCCAATCTGTCATTCTTGCCAATTCCCCGTAACAAATGAGCCATTACGGAGTCCAGGATTGGTTCAGCTTCACCGATAATAAAGAGATCAACAAATGGGGCCAGTGGCTCTGGGTTTAAAAATGTAGCTACACCGCCTGCAATAACAAGGGGTTGGCCTCCTGAAGCCTGTGATTCAATATTGTTGCCTTTTTCAGATCTCTCGACTGAGAGTGAAGGGATGCCGGACATTTCCAGCAGTGTGATCAGGTGTTGGTAGTCCTGTTCAAAGCTGACAGAGAAAAAAAGCAGAGGGAAATCGGCAAGTGGTCTGCCTGATTCAAGAGATATAGGCCTTTCCTGCTTTTCCGGAAGGAATACTCTTTCAGCTACAATTGCATCATCCTGGTTCAGTAGCTTATATACAAGCTGAAAACCAAGATTGGACATACCGAGTGCATACTTATTGGGATAAATGAGAGCGATTGGAACCCTGTTTTTCCATTTTTTCTTTATACTGCCTTTTTCATGGAATAGTAGTTCCTTGTTGTTTGCTGTACCAGCAGATAATCTAGAATTTCGTCCCATAAATTAAAGAATTTATATAGTAGATAAAATGTGTTTGTTACACTCTGAGTTTTAGTTGGGATTTAAATTTCAGTACATGTATTGAATAAAAAGTGATTTAAAATATGATCATTACTCCGATTGATAAAGTTATACTATATATGCAATGTTAAATATAAAAACATATTAAACATTTTTGGGAAGAAGGCAATATAATCGACTTCAGTCCTTTTCTTGAATATGAGTAATATAAATAAAAAAGGCTTCAGCTTGAATCACTGAAGCCTTTTTTATAAAAGGGCCAGAATAATTTTTACAATGGTAAATTATCACCCATGGCTTCGCCAGTTACAAGCTTTGCAGCATCCACAAGGCCGTAGCCAGCATCAATGGGTAGAGCTCCAATATCTTCAGCAGTAATGTACAGTAAGTTTCTGTAGTATTCCAAATCACCCATACCTCCAGTCAGTAAGTCATCCGAGATTCTTAAGGCCAAAGTACCAGTCACATGGGCAGCAGCCATACTTGTACCGCTCATAAAGTTGTATCCTCCATCGGGAACAGTTGAAAGAATTGAAACTCCTGGTGCTGCTATATCAACTTCCTCGCCCTGGCTACTTTGTACATACATGGTGTCATACTGAGTGGTTGCTGCCACAGCAATCACTGATTCATACGCTGCCGGAAAAGTTACGATATTAATACTTAACCGTTCATTGCCGGCAGCCGCAACCAGGATAACTCCAGCTTCTAAAGCTGCATCACATGACTCTAGTAAAGCAGGAGAGTCAATCGT
>CP070776.1:726002-729667 GCA_020346205.1 Deltaproteobacteria bacterium | reverse complement strand
ACTTTTATCTGCATCAAGGTAGATCGTGAGGAACGACCTGATATTGACAATATTTACATGACCGTCTGTTCAATGATGACCGGTGGTGGCGGTTGGCCACTAACCATTATAATGACACCTGACAAAAAACCTTTCTTTGCCGGAACCTATATTCCCAAACATACTCAATATGGACGCATGGGAATGCTGGACATGATCCCCCGCCTCCATGAAATATGGCATAACAAACGCGATGAGGTGCTTCAGTCAACTGAAAAGATCCTTGAAATCCTGCAGCAGCAAAATGAATCCAAACCTGGAAACGATCTTGATCAGGAAATTCTGCACAATGCATATAACGAGCTTTCCGGCAGATATGACAGTAGCAATGCCGGCTTCAGCAAAGCTCCCAAGTTCCCGACCCCGCACATTATTACTTTCCTGCTGCGGTATCTGAAAATGACTGGCAGCGAGCAAGCACTTACCATGGCTGAAAATACGTTGACGGCCATGAGGTTGGGCGGCATATTCGATCATGTTGGCTTTGGATTCCACAGATACTCCACAGATGAAAAATGGCTGCTGCCCCATTTTGAAAAAATGCTCTATGATCAGGCCCTGCTGTCTATTGCCTATCTTGAAGCATTCCAGGTAACAAACAACCCACTTTTCAAACAAACCGTACATGAGATCTTCAGCTATGTTTTACGCGACATGACTTCACCTGAAGGTGGTTTTTATTCAGCTGAAGATGCTGACAGTGAAGGGGTTGAAGGAAAATTTTATGTCTGGAGTCTCGATGAACTCCAAAAAGTTTTGCTTCCAGATGAAGCAGGATTGATCCAGAACTTATACAACTTAAAACCTGAAGGTAATTTTCATGATGAAGCAACTGGGGCCCTGACAGGTGCAAATATTTTTCATCTCACAAAAACCCATACAACCTTTGCTGCTGACTCCAAGCTAGAATCAGAAGAATTCATTGCAAACCATGAGAGCATGAGAATCAAGCTCTTCAATTTCAGGGAAGAGAGAACCCATCCCCATAAGGACGACAAAATCCTCACTGATTGGAACGGCTTAATGATTGGTGCATTGGCCCTTGGATCCCGAATCTTAAATAATGAAACATACCTGGAAGCTGCATCTAAATGTACCGATTTTATTATATCAGGTATGCGACATAATGATAAACTCATGCACCGTTATCGTGATGGCGAGACCGCTGTAGATGGAATGCTCTGTGACTACGCTTATGTTGTCTGGGGGTTGCTCGAATTATATGCTGCAAACTTTGATACAGAGATTCTTAGCGAAGCCATCCGCTTAAACAACCGTATGCTGGATCTCTTCTGGGATGAGATTAACGGCGGCTTCTTTTTAACCCCTGAAGATGGAGAGACCCTGATTATCAGGCCTAAAGAAATATATGATGGAGCCCTTCCTTCCGGCAATTCTATTGCCCTGCACAATCTTCTGCGCCTGGAACGTCTTACTGCAAATCCTGATCTTGGGGCTAAAGCCAAGCTCCTTGTCCAAGCCTTTTCTGATACATTACAAGAAGTACCCAGCGGTTATACTCAATTTCTTGCAAGTTTATTTTATGCCATTACCCCAACAACCGAGGTAGTTATCGTTGGTGACACAAGAGCACCTGATACCCGGGAGATGCTCTCTGTTATAAGAAAGAATTTTCTCCCTCATGTAGTCTGCTTGCTTAAAGATCCCAAGACAAATGCTGATAAGCTTGGATCTTTAGCACCCTTTACAGCCAGTCACACCCCAATTGATGGCAGGGCAACAGCTTACGTCTGCCACAATTACAGTTGTGATTCCCCGACTACGGATGCAAAAAAACTGGAAATACTCCTAAAAGATTAACATTAATGGAAAGATCCTATTAATTTTTTTACATTTTATTTGCTCTTAGAGCAATCTCAATGAATAAATCCTGGCTTACCTCAAACATAGAAAATAATGTTATAAATTTAGTACTGTTATGTATATTTCTAACTTTCTTTACGTCCGTTCTATACTGGCAGGTTCTTTCATTTGATTTTATTGATTATGATGATGCAAAGTATGTAAGGGATAACTTTCAGATCCATTCAGGAATTACTGCCGAATCTCTCTCCTGGGCATTTACTACATTCCACGCTGGTTTCTGGCAGCCATTAGTCTGGCTTTCATTCATGCTTGACATTGAAATATTCGGTTTAGGGCCGGCAGGATTTCATGCAACAAATCTTATTATTCATATTATAAATACATTATTACTTTTTCTGTTTCTGCAGAATGCTACAAGGGCTATATGGAAAAGTTGGTTTGTTGCTCTTTTTTTTGCACTTCACCCCCTTCATATTGAGTCCGTTGCCTGGATTGCTGAACGAAAAGATGTGCTCAGCACTTTTTTCTTTATGCTAATATTGCTTAGCTACAAAAGATATGCACGCATGCCATCCCTGAAAAATTATTTACCTGTTATGCTTTTTTTTATCTTAGGCCTTTCCACAAAAGCAATGCTGGTCAGCGTACCTTTTCTCTTATTGCTTATGGATTACTGGCCTCTTAATAGATTTAAAGGCAAACCACTTTGGAAAAAGGACCAAGCTCATAAAGACTTTGGAATAATGTCTCTCCTCAAAGAGAAAGTCCCTCTCTTTCTTATCACTGTGTTTTTTTGCGGCCTGACTATTTATACGCAAAAAGTCGGTGGCGCTGTTGTTTCACAGGAAATACACCCTATCAACATGCGCATAGCAAATGCTTTTGTTGCTTATATATCATATATAGGAAAGATGTTTTTCCCTGTTAACCTTGCTGTTCTCTATCCTTTTCCTAAATCCATTTCATTTATAAATGTAATAATATCAATAATTCTTCTTTTACTTATTACTGTTGCTGCCATTAAATCGTTATCAAGTAAACCCTATTTTATAATAGGTTGGTTCTGGTTTATAATAAGTATTTTTCCTGTTATAGGATTGGTACAGGTCGGCCCACAGGCAATGGCTGACAGGTTTACCTATATACCTCTGATAGGTCTTTTTATAATATGCGTGTGGGGTGGTGCTGCCTTAGGGGTAAATTTGAAAATTAAAAATACGGTACTTTGGACGATCAGTCTTTTCATTATTTTCATTTACGCTTATATCTCCTGGATCCAGATATCTTTATGGCAAAATACTTTTACGCTTTTCAGCCATACGCTAAGAGTTACAAAAGACAATTATGTTGCCCATGCATTAATCGGGATGCATTTTTCGAAACATGGTCAATTTGTAAAAGCGATTGGACACCTGCAAAAGGCCCTTGAAATAGCTCCGGGATATAAAACTGCCCATAATGGATTTGGAATCACCTTGGGAAAAATGCAGCGATACAAGGAGGCAGGATTCCATTTTAGGGAAGCATTATCTATTGATCCAAATTTTATCATTGCGCATTACAATTTGGGATTAAGCCTATACAAACAGAAAAAAATCGATGAATCTGCAACTCATTTCAGAAAGGTACTTGACTTACAGCCAGATCACCCCAAAGCTAACTTTTTTTTAGGAAATATTCTGGCTGGACAGGGGCAAATGGCTGCAGCGGTTTTTCATTTTAAAAAAGCTTCATCAGCACTTCCGAATGATAAAAAAATAAAGGAAAATTTATTAAGAGCAGAATCATATCTCAGAAAG
>CP070776.1:722796-725902 GCA_020346205.1 Deltaproteobacteria bacterium | reverse complement strand
GTCCCGCCAGGTCATAGGCCATGCTGCCTTCCTGGGGCAGACGCTGTTCCGCGATGTTCATACCCGAGGCAATCTTCACCCGGTTGACTATGGGCATATGCAGATGCTTGGGCATTACCATGCCGCTGTGCAGAACCCCGTCTATGCGGTAACTAACCCTGAAGGCTTTCTCTTCCGGAGTGAAATGAATATCAGTGGCATGATCCTGGACCCCCTTGGAGACAAAAAGGTCCACAAGCCTCACAATGGGTGTCATGGAATCACCGTTGGTAAATGATCCTTTGGCTGCAGCCTGGATGTTGCGGTCTATCTCTTCTTCAATGGAACCTCCGCCGCCGGCATACATCTCGATTGCCTTCTGGATGGCACAGAGATCAGCACCGAAAATCTCTATTTTCTTTCCGGTTTCCTGGCGCAGTCTATCCAGGGCATGGATGTCGCTTGGGTTCTCCATGGCTACCTGCAGGGTGTCATCACCAAGGGCAAAGGGTACTACCATGAAGCGTCTGGCTGTCTCATTGGATATAAGGCGAAATGCCTCGGGGTTGATTGGTGTTTTGTTCAGGGGTACGAATGAAACTTCTGCCTGGATGGCAAGTGCCATGGCCAGTTCTTTATGGGTGATCACTCCCATGCGCACCAGGACCGCACCGATGAGCTCACCCGTACGTTTCTGCTCACCCAAACCGATTTCCAGCTTCTGGGGAGATACCATCTGGTTTTCAACCAGTATTTGGCCGATGAGTTTCATCAACTGCTAATCGTCTGTTATTATTTTTAAGTTTGCTTTATTGATTTTATTGCATTCAAAATATTGGCTGAGGGCTCAGGGCTGAGGGCTTAAGAAAAAATTTCATTTGATCTTATTTTTGTCCTTTGCCTTGAGCCTTGCGCCCTGCGCCTATTCCTTTTCCAATACAACATCCAGCTTGATCGGACTTTTATTCGGCTTCTGGAAAAAACGGCTGCGCATTAGCTTATTCAGTTCCACTGAACGGGTCCTGTAGCCGTCTGCCTTGAAAATTACCCAGAAATTATCTGCTGTAAGGGGTTCAAAAGCAAAGTTATAGTTGCCGACTTCATCGGTTGTGGACACTACTTCTTCACTGGTTACAACATATTTCTTTTCTTCGGCCTGGCCTTGTTCCACTTCCTGCTTTTCTTCTGCCTGGCCTTGTTCCGCTTCCTGCTTCTCTTCTGTTTGCGAGATACGCTTGATAAGAATTACCGAGCAGTTGTTCACTGGCTTATCTTGCTGGTTCATGACGCGCCCGGCAAAATGGTAAATACCCGGTGTAGTCGACATGGCATGAGATGTTGTCGCTGTAGTACAAAAAACAGCTACAAGCAGCATTGCAAAAATTGGTATCAATACGTTGGTCTTTTTATACATCATGAACCTCTTTATTTTTCCATGCTGGGATCAGGGCTGTGAATTTTTTACTACTCCAGCAAGCAGTCTCATTCTTTCCGAAATTTTGTTATAGAGGCCCTTGTCCTTTTTCACCTTATCAAGCACAAGGATATCACCATAAAGTGCAATGGCCTCGGTGTAACGTCTCTGCTCCTCAAGCAGATGTCCATAGGCAAGGAGCACCTCAAGGTTTTCCGGAGAGATTTCCAAAAGCTGCCTGTAGTACATTTCTGTGGCAACATAATCCCTGTTCCTCTCAGCCAGGTAGGCAAGGTTGACAAGAGCATTTTCTTCAAGTGGATTGGCAGCAAGGGCTGCTTCAAACTGTGCCTTAGCTGTGGCCTCGCTTTCCTTATAAAGGCTTATCACACCCAAATTAACCAGAGCCTTGCTGTTTGTAGGCTCGATGGCGAGAATTTTTGCCAGGACATCTTCTGCTTCATGGTACCGTTCCTGTTGCACATAGAGAGCTGATAGGTTGATCATGGCCTCCATATGATCCGGCAATACTTCCAGGGCCTTTTTATAGTAAATCTCTGCAATGCGCCCATCTCCTTTATGCTGAGCCTGCAGCCCGGCCTGGTAATATTTTTTGCTTTTCTCACGGGCTGCCGGATCTGTTCGTGGAGTTGAGTAAAACTTTGGTTCCGTTGCTGGGCTTCTCTCTCTTAAGCCTGGTGATACAGTTGCGATATCCTCTGCTACTTCTTGAGGCTCAGTATAGACTGGAGCATTTTCCGGAAAGGTTATTTTCCGGGACTTATTCTCCAATTCCAGTGGCCGTACATACTTCTTCCGGAAGGTTCCCGATTGCTCGGTAGAACTTTCAGCTATAGAGGTACTTGCTTCCGCATCAACTGTTGCTGGTTTTGCTGTTTCCGGAAAAACCTGGATTGCCTGTGTGATAATCTGTTCAGGCGCTTTTGATTCAACTTCCCGGATAGCTTCAACTTCCTGTGAGGCTGGAACTTTTTCCGGCTGAATTTCTTGCTCCTGGACCGGAACAACTGGTCTGATATCTGCTGCTATCTTAACTTCCTGGCTGGGACTGAACATCTTAATGGCTAAAAATATGAAAAGAACGCCTATGAGGCTGGCGCAGATGATGAGCAGGAGAGGCTGACTTTTAAACCTGTTGCTGTCCCTTCTTTTCAGGGTGGGAGGAATTTCGACATCCGAATTTGATTCTGAGTCTTCTTTCCCGTGTATTTTCAGGTAGTCATAAATCAGGCTCATTGTTCTATAATTGTCGGATTAAGCATGATGACCAGTTCTCTTTTCTCAGCCTCTTTTGTCTGCCCGGAAAAAAGAACCTGGCCCAGATAGGGGATATCCTTTAATAAAGGGATGCCGGTTTCATCTTCACTCACCCTCTCCAGGATAAGGCCCCCCAAGACAATTGTTGAGCCGTTTTGGGCTCTGACTATGGAATCTGTGGCCCGCATGTCGATGATTGGTATATCCCAGGTATCTCCATCCTGGGTAAACTCCTTAAATCCGACAAGATCTGTGATGACCGGTACAATGTGCAGTGTTGCTACACCATTTTCATCTATCTGTGGTGTAACACCAAGGGAGATGCCGACCTGGGTATTCTGCATGGTGGGCACCAACTGGGTCAACCGCCCCTGTTCGTCATTGGGATCCTGGATCGAGCTGAGCTGCCAGTCGATATAAGGAATATTCCGGGCA
>CP070776.1:713426-722696 GCA_020346205.1 Deltaproteobacteria bacterium | reverse complement strand
CAGAAATCACAAATCCGTTTGAGATATACAAGATCTTGCCCCAAACCAATTGCGGTGAATGCACCCTGCCCAATTGCCTGGCTTTTTCAGCTGCAATTATCAAGGGCCAGAAAAAGTTGGATGACTGTCCATATATCAAACCCGATGATAAAGAGCAACTGGCCGGGCGCATTGGTAAAAGGGAAGGTTTTGAACGCGCCAGAGGTGAAGATCTTGAGATTCTTAAAAGCAAAGTCAGCGATATAGATTTTTCAACAAAAGCCAATTTGCTCGGAGCCCAAATTGTTTCAGGCAAGCTTGCAATCAAGAGCCTGGGCAAGGATTTCTATGTTGACAGCAAAGGCAGTGTAACTTCAGAGTGCCACACCCATGTCTGGATGACAGTGCCACTCTTAAGTTACATAATAACCAGCAACGGGAAAGACATTTCCGGCAACTGGGTTCCGTTTCGGGAACTCAGGGATGGCTCTCCCATGAATCCCCTTTTCGTCCAGCGGGCAGAAAAACCCCTGAAAAAACTGATCGACAACAACAGGGATTTGCTCGGGGATTTGATCAGCATATTCAGTGGTGAAAGGGCTGATAACAATCTTTTTGCCTCTGACATAGCTCTTTCACTGTATCCATTACCAAAAGTGCCGATTCTCATATGCTACTGGAATCCGGAAGGCGATATGGACTCAGACCTTAATATCTTTTTTGACGCCTCAGCAGAAAATCACCTAAAAATTGAATCCATTTTTTCTTTGGGTGTAGGTCTTGTCATGATGTTTGAAAAAATTGCCCAAAAACACAGCTGATTAGGGTTACAATGCCAAATATATTCACTTACGGCTCTCTAATGTTCGATCAGGTCTGGTCCCTTGTTGTCAAAGGTGATTATGACAGATGCGAGGCAACACTGCATGGATATGACAGAAAAAGTGTCAGGGGTGAAGTCTATCCTGTACTTTTTCCATCCTCTCCTCAATCCCAGATACAGGGTATTATCTATTTTGAAGTTACGCCATCTGACTTGGAAGCAATAGACCGATTCGAAGGGGAGTACTACTTCAGGAAAACTGAGCTGGTTGACACTGAGGAACACGGGGTAATTTCTGTAGAGGTTTTCGTATTAAAAGAGGAATACTATGCAATAATATCACACCAGGATTGGGACCCTGTCAAATTCAGTACAACAGGAATCCATTTTTTTATACACAATTACATGCAGACTGATGCGCAGTAGCAATAGAGGAGGCAATAATGAAAAAAGCGATGATCTACTGTTTGGCGTTTGGTTTTGCGCTTGGTATATTTACAAATACAATTGCAGCTAAATCTATAACCGATTCGAGTGACATGATCAGCTCCATTGCCGAAGTCTATAAGCTTTATGATGGCTCATCTGGCCCCAAGCTATACAAGAAACTGAAAGGATCAGACCATGCCCCAGCGATTGTTCGACAGTAAGCAGAAAGAAGTAGTTATTCAACTCATTATTGATTTTGTTCAAAACTGATGCAGGAGGATAAATCATGGCGCAAATAACTCTTGAAGGCAACCCGGTGCAAACAATTGGTAGCCTGCCGGCTGTTGGCGAGAAGGCTCCTTCCTTCAAGCTCGTCAAGACTGATCTCTCTGAAGCGGGCCTTGAAGATTTTGCAGGCAAAAACATCATTTTAAATTTATTCCTCAGCTTGGACACTTCGTTATGTGCGGCATCGGTTAGACGTTTTAATATGGAGGCCAGTGATTCACCAGATACTGTCGTGCTTTGCATTTCAGCGGACCTTCCCTTTGCCCACAAACGTTTCTGTGAGGCAGAAGGGCTCAATGATGTCATACCGCTTTCAGTTTTCCGCTCTCCGGAATTCGGCCGGGATTATGGAGTGACCTTTATAAGCGGACCCCTTACTGGCCTTTTATCAAGGTCTGTTGTTATTATTGACAAATCAGGCAATGTAGCCTATACGGAACAGGTTCCGGAAGTAGGCCAGGAGCCTGACTACGATGCTGTCCTGCTTTCTCTATCACAGCTGACAGGATGATTTTAATATAAAAGGAGGATAGGCATGTCCCAAGTATTTGAAATAAGCAAATCTGATCTGGCCGGCGCCAGGGATACCAACAGCAGGGAATTCTTGGAATTAACCTTCAAGAAAGCTGAAGAGGCCATCAATGCCGGCGGCACAGTACATCTCATGCAGGTGTATTCCGACGCCCACAAAGAAATTGCCGATGTTATTGACAACCTGGAGCAGCTAAACCACTTTAAAAGTATCTATATTCGCTGAAGCTGTGACATTTTCATGTAAACATTTTGATTTTAATGCCGAGAACTGCATGAAACTTAAATCGGATTGCATTCCCGGCCGGCCCGGTTGTGTTCTGGAAGGCAAGGTTACCTTCAGCGAGGAAATAGAGAAAAGACTGAAGGAACTGGAAAAAAAAACCAGGGTAAGAAGAAAAAGACGTCGTAAATAATTACGTAAACCGTATCAAATACGAACTACTTTGTTCCAGCATTTTTCAAACAGGACCTCCTTAGTATTTCCGACTCTTTTTACCCCGGCATTACTGATAATTATTCCTAACAAAAATCTGCTCACTTCCTTACTTGACTTCTTTTGAATCAAATTTAATTTTTTATATATAAGGACACTGTTACATGTAAACCAACCTTTCACAAAAGGAGGATTCTCCTAATGAAAGAGGTTTATCTAAAAGAGCCGGGTAGTTGCTTCTGAAGAACTTTTAATGTTCTTGCGGGAGGCTTTTATTTTTCTACACAGATCCTGGTACAACATCGTTCTGAAAGGGGGTGTGACAAGTTATGACAGTTGGAAAATTTTGTAACCGCGATGTCATTATTGCCGAAAAGGAACGGACCGTAATCGAAGTTGCCAAGCTCATGCGACACCATCATGTCGGAGATGTGGTCATCGTTTCCAGTAATGGTAACGGCACCAAGCCCATAGGTATCCTCACTGACCGTGATATTGTTATTGAACTGGTCGCCTGTGATGTTCCGCTTGACTCTATTGCTGTAGGTGATGTCATGAGTTATGAACTGGTTACGGCAAAGGAGGAAGACTCCATCTGGGATACCCTGCAACTTATGCGTGCCAAGGGAATCCGAAGGGTACCTGTTGTCAATGCTGCAGACGAACTAGAAGGCATACTATCCATAGACGACCTTCTTGAACTGTTCGCCGAGGAGTTGAACCTGCTTGCCAAGGTGCCGTTCCGCGAACAATTAATTGAAAGTGCAACCAGGTCATGAAGCCTAACTTCAGGTGCGAATATATCTCCTGGTCCCGCTTTTACAGACTGTCGCGTAAACTGTGTAACAGAATAAATGATTCCGGGTTCAAGCCTGACATCATCATCGCGATAGGCAGGGGCGGTTACATGCCAGCACGCATTATTTCAGACTTTCTGCAAGTCATGAACCTGACAAGCTTTAAAATAGAGCACTACCGCGGTACGAAGAAAAAAGAGGAACCTGTTGTCAGGTATCCTCTCAGTGAGGGAGTTGCTGGCAACAGGGTTCTGCTGGTAGATGATGTCTGCGACACGGGCGACACCTTTGAGCTGGCAAACAGGCATCTATGTGAACGTATGCAGCCGGAAGAGGTCAGAACTTCTGTTCTGCACTTTAAAAAAACATCCAGTTTCATTCCGGACTATTATGCTGGCAGAATAGTAAAATGGCGCTGGATTATTTATCCATGGGCTGCTGCAGAAGATACCAGTGAGTTTATTAAGCAAATGCATCCCAAACCTGGAACAATTGAAGAAATAAGGGAAATTCTGGTGCAGGATTACGGTGCCCGTATCCCGTTAAAGGTTCTCAGGGATGTGCTGGAAATGTTGAACTAAACAAAATACAAAACGGAGATAATTATGCTGCAATTGCTCATAAAAACTATAGCTGCTCCTCTTGCTGCTTCAATACTTCTGACGTTTATATCAGGAACTCTGAATGATGCAGGGGCCCAGGGAGTAATCGGCGGTAGGAAGATATATAAACTGCCATCTCCAAACACAACAGGATCAGTGCCCCTGGAGACCACCCTGCAAAAACGTCGCTCAACCAGATACTTCAAGGATAAACAATTATCCCTGGAAAATCTTGCTCAGCTTTTATGGTCTGCTCAAGGTGTAACAGACCAACGCGGCTTCAGGACTGCTCCTTCAGCAGGAGCTTTATACCCCTTGAAAGTCTATATTGTGGCCGGTAATGTCCAAGACCTTACAAACGGAATTTACCAATATAATTCCCATGATCATAGCTTAATGCTTATTAAAGATGGGGATCACAGAGAAATCCTGTGCCGGGTTGCTCTGCGTCAGGATTCCATCTGTCATGCGCCGGCAGCACTGATTATCACCGGGATAGGAGAAAAAACAGCCAACAAGTACGGAGAAAGGGGGATTCGCTACATGTTGATGGAGGCCGGTCATGCAGCACAGAATATATGTCTGCAGGCCGTTGCCCTTGATCTTGGTTCTGTAACCATAGGTGCATTCACAGATATTGAAGTGGCAAAAATCCTGAAAGTCGGAAATAATGAAAATCCGTTTTATATCATCCCCGTTGGCAAAGCCAGGTAACAATTCAAGGAGCATATAAGTTGACAGGTGATATGTAGGCAGTTCCATAAGTAACCAAAGTGTCAATAATGAATATACAGATACGGGAAGCTCTGGCAGGAGATGCATCCTTTTTAGCCAGATCCATCCTTATTGCCGGCAGGGCCCATGTGGCCAAAGGCATCTGGGAGATTGTATTAAACGTGTCGGAAAGTGACTGCTTACGTTTCCTGGAACTACTGGCATGCACTGCTGCAGAGCACCTTTTCCACTACTCATGCTCCTTCATTGCTGAAAGCGATGACAAAATCCCTGTTGGCAGCCTGGGTGGCTATGATCCCAAAAAATCAGGCTACCAGTCACTGCAGCAGGCCCTGCCTGAAGTTTACAGAAAGTTGTCATTACCAGGGCTCGACTTTGAATCAGCCAATAAACGCGCCTCTAAAATATTGGCCTGTCTTCCAAAGGAAATTGAGAATGCATGGGTTATAGATTCCGTTGCCACCATGCCCGAATACCGCGGTCGAGGTGTAGCAGAATACATGCTGCGAGCTGTACTTGATGAAGGTAAAAAGCGTGGCTATCAAATTGCACAGGTCAACATGTATATTGGCAATGAACCTGCACTACACCTTTACCAGAAGCTCGGCTTCACAATAAATGAAGAAACTCAGGATACATACTTTGAAAAGCAAATTGGCTCACCAGGCATGCTCAGCCTGACAAGAAGGATATAGAAAATATCCACAACCCTTTTATTTTTTTAAACAAAATATATCCTTTAGGCACAAAAAAGGCCCGGGGTCTTATAAATAAATACCCGGGCCTTATCTGCCCATCACCCGCTACGCGGTAGCGACTTGTATAAAATATCAGGCTGCTTTTTGCAGGGAATTATCAAGCGGAGGCCCGCCAATTTCCCGACATACCCACTCCTTGAGTTCCTTGTTTAAGGGATGCACGCCCACACCAGGCCTATCACCATCTTCCTTCCATGCTTTCAGGAATAAATCTTCAGGCACTTCGACTTCAGCAATTTCCTCAGCTCCTGCGGTTGTCCTGCGAATTAGGGTTACCCTCGGGGGTTTCAGCCAATCATAGAGGACAAAGTAAATTGATTCCTGCCCCATTGTGCTGACAAAGTCATGACCGCGGACCCAACCCGTACCCCATTCCAGGTACATTTCAATAGCCTTTTCCTGGGTCATACTCCAATCTATTTGGTTAACGAGTTCCCTGTCCGCTTTTAATTCTTCAAGTGTCAACATGGCTCTTCTCCTTATTTAAATAATATAGCATGTACATTTTGCCCTTTTTCTAATGATATTCATTCTCAATAAAAAAATCTATAACTTTTTTTCGTCTTATTTAAAAAAGTTTGGGTTGCCTTATTTTTTATCAAATAAACATTTTCCCGCAAAGGCTTATACAGCAATACTCTGCGGACTTTTTTTAAACTGAACCCACTTTTTCATTGTTCCTGGCAATTTTTACATGCTATACTCAACGACCATTAAGCCACTTTGTGGCACCGTTTTTTCACTGCGCATAATCCCGTATATAATTAATAGACTCTGAATACTCCTGATTAACTGGAAGGAATAAAATGAGAAAAGACTTAAATATTATTGATTTCTTAGCTCAAATTCCCTGGTGGATCAGTGTCACGTTGTCTGCCTCTTTTTATATACTGCTGAAATTTGTAGTGCCTTACTTCGAGGCCCAGTCAAACCTTGTCAATGAGGTCCATGTTTCCCTTGGACCGGTTTTAGCCCCGGTTGTGGCCTTGGCATTATTAACCCCTGTTACCTTTTCGTTCCTTAAGTCAAACAGGAAGAGGAAGTTCAATGACCTAAAGGAAGAAATTGAATTAATTCAGGCACTTCCATGGAGACAATTTAAGGGGATGGTGACAGAGTCTTATAGGCGCAAAGGATATATAATCATGGAGGACAGTTTATTCTCTTCTGATCCGAGTATTGACCTTGTTATACGCCAGAGCACCAACCTTTACCTTGTGCAATGCAGGTATTGGCAACATCGAAAGCTGGGCATACGGGAAGTTAAGAATTTATACTCCCTGATGCATGATAAGCAGGCAAGTGGAGTATATATGCTGACAGCAGGCATCTTCACCTATGAGGCCCGGCATTATGCTGCTGGCAGACCGATCACCTTGTTGGACGGCATTGAACTTGTTGAACTTCTGCGCGAATTACCACGCAACTCTGAAGCAGATATCTTAAATTAAATCTACCCATTTCAAAAATACTTTCCCTTCCCTCCCCCTCCACATAAATATTTCCTTTTTTCACTTTTTATATTGTCTATAACATTTTATCTATGCTATAAAGCATAGGCATTAGCCACATTGTGGTAGCAGTTACTTCCAGAAAACAAATGCCCTGCACTGAGGAATTAAAAGTAAATGGCTGAAATTTCATTTGAAATTAAAGGTGAAGAGGTTCAGATGGATGATATGAATGATATTCTGGACATCCTCTTTCTAAAACATCTCCACAACGAAATAAAAAATTGTGTGGGATCTGTATGTTGCCAGAAACACGATCAGGAGCCGGCAGTCACAATCAAAGGACATAATCTTGACAACCTGGTCTGTGAAGTAACTGGCTGCTGCAATGAGCTCATAAAGGAAACCCAGAAAAAATTAAACAGGTCAAAGGCCCTGAGGTCCTTATAGAACAAGCCCATAAGCGATAAACCCATATCCGGCTTTAAAAGCATACCTGGAGAAACACCATGGAGCGCTATTATGTCAATAAAAGGGCATATACCAAAGGTGATCATGAAGTTCACAGGTCCGGTTGCGCCTTCATGCCATTCGAAAAAAACAGATATTGCCTCGGATCATTTCAAAACTGCACCGAAGCGATAGAGGAAGCAAAGAAGTTCTATCCAAAATCAGATGGCTGCTTTTTCTGCTCCAGAAAAAGCCATAAACCTTAAAAAAATTCCCTGCTTTAACACTATTTGTTCAATTTTTTTTGTATTTTTATGCTGTTCTGTGTTTTTTCTGTTGCCTATCTCAAAATAGATATGCTATATAGTGTGTACTCGAGAAAAATGCCTAACAATATGTTGTATGATCAGTACTGGCTGTACAATTGTTCCACATGTTGAGGAAAAATATGACCGCAATGAAGCAGGCCTGAAATTCTAACGCATCATGGGAATACTCTTCGCACTGGCAAAAGCACTTGAAGCAAGGGACGATGATACCGCCAGTCATTCTTTAAATGTCACAAAATATTCAATGTTATTAGGCCAACAACTCGGCCTTGATGAGGAGGAGATGAGGGTCCTGGGCCAGGGCGCCATGCTGCATGACCTGGGCAAAATAGGCATCCCGGACGAAATTCTGAAAAAACCAGGCAACCTTGATGACTTTGAATTCGAACGCATCAAGGAGCATCCGAAACTCACATCTGAGATCTTAGCCCCCTTGGAAACATCCAATTACTACTCATCCATTGCCCGGTCACACCATGAACGTTGGGACGGCAATGGTTACCCGGACGGTCTTGACGGTGAAGACATTCCACTGCTGGCCCGTATAGTTGCCATTGCAGATGCCTGGGATGCCATGACCAGCAACAGGGTTTACAGGGCCGGCATGAGCGAAAAAATTGCACTTACCATCCTGGAAAGGGAAAAGGATTGGGGACAGTGGGATCCTTACCTGATAGCAGAGTTTATCAAAGTCATCCGCAAGGAAAACGATTCAAGTTACAGCCTTTTTGAAAAAGTTGGCTGAATTTTATGCCTGCAGCAATCTTACCCCTGCCTCATAAGTAAATTTGGTTTAAGTACTATAAACCAATGAGAATAATCCTTATATCTAAAGCGCTGGTTCTATTTTTTGGGCTTCTTGTATTCTCTACCCCTGTCTATTGTTCTGAAGAAGATGAACAAATCAGCTACCTTGCTGCAGGGATCGGTTTAGAGCAGTTGACCTATAAGGAACAGGTCCCTGATATTGAGCTTGCTTCTTCAGGTACTGACCTGACGAACTGGACTCTATTCCTCGAGGGGAGAAAAACTTGGGAGAGTTTCTTTTTTGGAGCAAGGAGCTATATCCCCTTATCTCTGGATGAGTCCCAGGAATACTGGACAAGAGAAGGAGAATTCGAGCAGACCAACTCGCTTGAATATCTATGGTTCAGGATTGATGCCCATGTGGGTTACTACATGCACCGACTGCTCAATCCGTATGTTGGGATAAGCTGGTCCTATTCTGAACAGGAGCGGAGCAACTTTGAAAATGTCAACTCTCCAGGAATCTTTGATCAATCTGCTTTAGAAGAAGTTTCCTCATTCTTTGCCCTGTTTGGCATCCAGGGAAACTTTCCCATAGCCTCGAAGTGGTCTTTCACTTACTCTGCTGAATACCAGCTTCCCTTCTACTCAAATATAACTAACAGCGGCGCACCCGGCTGGGAAGCCTCTAATATTGGCGGCTATGCTTATGCACTTACAGGCAGCCTTAATTATTATATAAATAAAGATTTATCAACCTCCCTGCAGGTACGTGGAGGTAAACTGCACTGGGACGGCAGCGACTGGATAACTGCAGGCGGCACTAGGGCAAAATGGCCTGAGAATGATACGGATTTTATCAGCGGCTTTATCAGTATTTACAAATATTTTTAATTTAGAACTTCTCACACTTTA
>CP070776.1:695239-713326 GCA_020346205.1 Deltaproteobacteria bacterium | reverse complement strand
GATAGATAATCTTTTCCCTTGCATTTTTCCTTTTTCAGATAAAAGTTTTCTGGCTTTTTTAAACAGGGCCCTTGATATTACCAACTCCCCAAATGACGGATGATAAGGGCCTGCCAGCACCTTCTCTTCAAGTTCCTGCGAAGGCTGCAAACCAATACGTACCACCTTGATATTGTGCTGATCAAAAATGGTTTTCATTCTGCAACTTAGAGCTATGGCCTTTTCCAATGACAGGGGGGTATATTTTCCTGCCTGGTATATTTTCTCCAGACCGCTTCCTTTAATCACTAGGGCCGGATAGATCCTTACAAAATCAGGTGCAAGCTGGGCAACTCTTTTTGAAGTTGCCATTAGTTTGGAGGTGCTGTCCCCGGGTAGTCCGCACATGAGCTGCGCGCCGACAGTAAATCCATTTTGTTTAAGTAAGTTGATCGCATTCTCAGACTGCTGGACAGAATGCCCCCTGGTGCTTGTTTCAAGGACATCCTGATCAAGGGATTGTATGCCCAATTCCACAATGGACACACCATATTCTTTTAATACTTGGACGGATGCATCATCAATATAATCAGGCCGAGTTGAAATCCTGATGGAGTCTACCTGCCCATCTTCGATATAGGTCTTAACAGCACCAAGAAGCTCACTTTGTCTTTGCTTGGAAAGCCCGGTAAAGCTGCCACCGTAAAAGGCAACCTGAACCCCGGCACTGCTTTCTTTTTTTCTGGGGCGGTTTAACCACTGCTCTATGGTTTTTTTTACAGCCGCCGTGGCAATTGCCGGGTCTTCTGTCCCTGCTTGGCCAGTTATGGTTTGCTGATCACAAAAAATGCAGCGGTGAGGACATCCCTGGTGCGAAATAAAAATTGGAATTACTAGAGGTGTCATGGTTTGCAGTCTTATACTTAAAAGAAAAGTGCCCCGGATAAGGGTGTGTTATTTTTCATCATGGGATATATTTTTAAGCTCTTCCCACCATGAATCAAGAGTTTCAAGGGCAGCTTCTGCTGCCTGTTGTTGAGCCACTTTCTTGCTGCTGCCGGTACCCACACCCAGTATTTCTTTTTTAAATCTCACCGAGACCGTAAACTTCTTTGCATGGTCCGGTCCCTCCTCTTCATCGAGGTGATAGATAGGGGCCTGGTTGAATTGTTCCTGGAGTTTCTCCTGCAGGTGACTCTTGGCATCATCAACAAGCATTTTCTCTTTTTTTTCCGGGAGCATTGGTGCAAAATGACTGGAGATAAACTGTCGGGCATTATCATACCCCTTGTCAAGATACATGGCCCCAACAAGTGCTTCAAAAGCACTTGATAATATTGAGGATTTTTTTCGGCCATGGGCATATTCCTCACCTTTGCCGAGCATGATAAAGTTGTCTAGTTTAATCCCCTTGGCCATTCTGGCAAGAGTAGCCTCTTTGACCAGTCCGGCCCGCATTTTTGTCAGTTCTCCCTCTCTGATCCCAGGATACATGTGAAAAAGCATGTCACTCACAGCCAGATCTAGAACCGCATCGCCAATAAACTCCATAGTTTCATTATTCTGTCCATCGACAAGTTGTTCAAAACCAAATGAACTGTGGACAAGGGCTTTCTGCAAGAGGGTTGCATCGCTAAATTTATAGCCGATCAACTTCTCCAATCCTTGAAGTTTGAAATTATTTTCCTGTGCCAGTTGTTCAATGGTTTTCATGGTGAAATCTTCCTGCTCTCAAAGAGTTTGACAATTTCCACTTGTCAAAAAAATGTTTCTATGTTTAAGATTACCGCTCTGTGAAATCATGCTATGATTTCTATAAGGGCGGCGTAGCCAAGTGGCTAAGGCAGTGGTCTGCAAAACCATTATTCACCGGTTCAAATCCGGTCGCCGCCTCCATTAAACAACTAAAAGGGGTTAGCTGTTTAGCTAACCCCTTTTTCTATAGCATTCATGCTGTCCCATAAACAAAAACTACTTAAATGCTTTGCAACCGCATGCTTATATCACAAGCAGGGGCCGAATGGGTTAGCGCTCCGATAGAGATATAGTCAACACCTGTCTCTGCCACCTGCCGTATATTATCCAGGTTTATTCCTCCGGAGGCTTCCAGAAGAGCTTTACCGCCGGCAAGCTTTACAGCCTCACGCATCATGGCAGCATCCATATTATCCAACATGATGATATCAACGGAACAGGTTATACACTCCCGCACCTGCTCGAGGCTGGATGCTTCCACCTCGATCTTCATGGTGTGGGGTATTTTTTCTCGCATCCTGTTTACAGCATTCTTTATAGAACCGCAGGCCTGGATATGATTATCTTTGATCAGAACACCATCCGCCAAATTAAACCGGTGGTTGTATCCTCCTCCGGCTCGCACCGCGTATTTCTCCAGCATACGCAATCCCGGTGTAGTTTTTCTGGTATCAAGTATCCTGACGGGCAGGGGTTTCACTTTTTCGACAAACCTGGATGTTAAGGTTGCAATACCGCAAAGACGTTGCACCAGATTCAAGGCTACCCTTTCCGCTTTTAAAAGATCCAGTACCGGCCCTTTTGCAGTTAATAGAATATCCCCTGGAGAGGCCTGGGCTTTATCCTGGCTTGCATAAATAATCTCTATTGCCGGATTCTGGGTTTGAAAAACAAGGGGAGCAACTGATTCCAAGCCGCAAACCACAAAAGATCCCTTGGCGACAAATTCTGCTTTCCCTGTCTGTTCCGGTGACAGAGTCGCTTCACTGGTGAGATCACCGCTGCCGATGTCTTCGCACAGAAACTTTTCAATAGCCTTTTTGAGTATATTTACATCCATGGTTATTTAAAAAATCAGATTCACTCTATAGTTACAACAAAACAGAGGGAAATTTTTCCTCTGCCATTAGTCGTTGAGATGCTTCAAGCGTTCCATACTCTCTTCAATCTTCGCAAGCTTGGCACTCAATGTCCCCTGTTTTTCCTGCTCACCCGCAACTACCTCTGCAGGTGCATTAGCAAGGAATTTATTGTTGCCAAGCTTCCCCTCAACCTTCTTGAGCTGCTGGGATACCTTTCCCATTTCCTTTTCCAGCTTGGCCAGTTCCTGGTCAACATCCACCAGTCCCGCGAGGGGCACAAATATTTCAATCTCATTAAATATATATGAGGCAGCCCCTTTGGGGCGCGTTCCTTCGGTAAGAATTAGCAGTTCCTCCACCCGGGTCAGGGCCAGGGTTGCCTTGCTGATTTCCTTAAGGAGTGCAGCCTTGTCCTGATCAGGACAGATCACTGTGGCCTTGACATGGGCAGACGGGTGGATGCCGGTCTCGCTTCTAATATTTCTCAGGCCTGTTACCACCCCCATGAACAGGGCCGCTTCATCCTCCGCAGCAGGATTATCCCAGTGTTTTATCTCTTCCGGGAATGATTCGGTCATTATGCTAGATCGCTCACCCGGAAGCGCTGTCCAGATTTCCTCTGTGACAAACGGTGTTATGGGATGCAGCAGCTTGACGATTATCTCAAGGACCGTAAACAGAATGGATCTTCCTGTATCCTTTACGTCCTGATCATCACCGTACAGGTCTCCCTTGACCCATTCAAGATACCAGTCGCAGAACTCATGCCAGACAAATTGATACAGGGTATGGGCTGCATCGTTAAAGCGGTATTCATTCAAGCTGCGGTGCACCTCAACGATAGTCCTGTTTGTGCGGCTCAATATCCATCGGTGTTCCAGGGCAAGTCCTGAAGGCTCAATATCCTCATGGGCATATGGCGTACTGTCGTGGATATGCAGGAGGGCAAAGCGCACTGCGTTCCAGATCTTGTTAATAAAGTGGCGGTAACCTTCAATTCTCTCCTCGGAAAGCCTTATATCACGTCCCTGGGCAGCAAATGCCGTCATAGTGAAACGCAGGGCATCAGTACCATACTTGTCCATGACAAGCAGAGGATCCATGACATTGCCCTTGGACTTGCTCATCTTCTGGCCGTCTGCATCCCGGACAAGAGCATGCAGGTAGACATCCTTGAAGGGCGTTTCCTTCATGAAATGCAGCCCCATCATCATCATGCGGGCCACCCAGAAAAACAGAATATCAAAACTGGTTATGAGTACCGAGGTCGGGTAAAAGAAGGAAAGATCCTTGGTATCATCAGGCCAACCCAGTGTTGAAAAGGGCCAGAGCGCTGAGCTGAACCATGTATCAAGCACGTCAGTCTCCTGGACCAAATTGGAACCCGAACACTTTGAACATTTCTCCGGGTCTGTGTTGCTGACAATCAACTCGCCGCAATCTTCACAGGTCCAGGCAGGGATCTGGTGTCCCCACCATATCTGGCGCGAAATACACCAGTCACGGATATTATACATCCAGTCGAAAAAGGTGTTTTCCCAGGTTTTGGGATAGATCTTTGTCTGACCATCCTTTACAGCAGCAATTGCCTTTTCAGCCAGGGGCTTAACCGAAACAAACCACTGTTTGGAAAGGCTGGGCTCAACAACCGTATGACATCTGTAGCAGTGCCCGACTCCATGCTGATAATCCTCTATCTTTTCCAGCAGTCCGAGTTTTTCCAGGTCCTCAACTACCTTCTTGCGACAGGCAAAACGATCCATTCCCGCGTAGTCACCGGCCTCCTCATTCATGATGCCGCTGTCGTCCATGACCTTCAGGGCAGGGAGATCGTGCCTGCGGGAAATCTCAAAGTCATTCAAATCATGAGCCGGAGTAACTTTCAAGGCACCTGTGCCAAACTCTTTTTCCACGTGGGGGTCAAAAACTATAGGGATCGTCCGGTTTACCAATGGAAGCACTACTGCTTTTTCAGGCAGGTTATTATAACGCTCATCTGATGGATGGACTGCTACAGCGGTATCGCCCAGCATAGTTTCCGGCCGGGTGGTTGCCACCACAAGATACCCATCGCCGGTGCTGAACGGATAGCGTATGTTATAAAGTTTGCCATCCGTCGGTTCATGTTCCACCTCCAAATCAGCCAATGCCGTATGGCAGCGGGGGCACCAGTTGATTATATAGTCGCCCCTGTAAATTAAACCCTCATCATAGAGCCTGGTAAAGACTTCCCGCACCGCTCTGGACAAACCCTCATCCATGGTAAACCGCTCACGGTCCCAGTCGCAGGAACAGCCGAGACGTTTAAGCTGGTTTATTATCTGTCCGCCTGATTCCTCCTTCCACTGCCAGACCCGTTCAATGAACTTTCTGCGGCCTATGTCATGGCGACTGATATTCTCAGCAGCGAGTTGCCGCTCCACCACGTTCTGGGTAGCGATGCCGGCATGGTCAGTGCCTGGAAGCCAGAGTGTATTATAGCCTTGCATCCTGCGGTAGCGGACCAGGACATCCTGCAGGGTATTATTTAAGGCATGGCCAACGTGCAAAACACCGGTAACATTCGGTGGCGGGATAACAATTGAAAACGAGGATTTTCCTTCTTCCATTGTGGCCTGAAACTTTTTCTGCTGCTCCCAGGATTCATACCATTTCTTTTCAACGGCAGAAAACTCATAGGCTTTTGCAAGTTCCGGCCCTGATTTCTGTGTTTCAGATTTATTTTCCATATCTGTCATACTTGTAATAAAAAATTATAAAGAAAAGTTTTAAGGAGGCAATTACATAACGGCCCAGGGTTTTGGCAGAAAGGTATTTTGATAAAGGTCAAGGGCATATCGGTCAGTCATGCCGGCAACAAAATCACATACTGCCCGGTGATCCCCAATGGACTTCACTTCCGGGCCTATAACATCTTCTGGCAGCCCATTTTCAAGAAAATAATGATACAATTCCCTGACCACCTTCATTGCCTTTAAAAAATCGTCGTGAACCCTGTGGGTTTCATATACATTTGTATACAGAAAGGAGCGCAGGTCGGTGATGGCTGACATAATTTCCGGGCTCAAAGTCAAACGGTCCCCGCCTTGTTCCAGGGTTGTATAGATAAGATCCCTCACCATGGTATTGATTCTTTGCGAATGGGTTTTCCCCAACTTTTCATAGATATAAGCAGGCAGTTGCTCTTCTTTTATAATTGAGGCTCGCAGGGCATCATCAAGATCATGGTTTACATAGGCAATGATATCAGCTACCCGTACTACCCTGCCTTCAATGGTTGCAGGAAGTTCTGAAATATCCTGAGGCAAGACTTCCTTTCTGCCCTTGGAGTGCATGCTGATCCCGTCCCTTACCTCAAAGTTCAGGTTCAATCCTTTGCCTTCATTTTCCAGGATATCAACAACCCGGAGGCTCTGTTCATAATGCCGAAATCCTCCCGGATGCAACTCATTTAACACAGATTCGCCCGCATGCCCGAAAGGTGTATGACCAAGGTCATGCGCCAAGGCGATGGCCTCTGTTAAGTGACCGTTTAATTTCAGGGCTACAGCCACTGTACGGGCTATCTGCGAAACTTCAAAAACATGGGTCAAACGGGTACGGTAATGGTCTCCGGCGGGCGCCAGAAATACCTGGGTTTTATATTTCAGGCGCCGGAATGCCTTGCAATGGATAATCCTGTCCCTGTCCCGCTGGAATGCCACCCGGATATCGCATTCCGGTTCCGGGCGCAAGCGTCCCCTGCTTTTTTTACTAAGGCAGGCATAAGGAGAAAGGATATTCTCCTCGTTTACCTCCATCTCTTCCCGAATTGTTCGACCCATAATAACGTCTGTAAATTAATAAAAAATCTATGCAAAAAAACATGAGGCTGCACAGAATGCAGCCATGCGCTATCTTTTAGCATCAGCTTGAAATGAGGACAAGTCTTTTTGCAACTTTATTGCAGAAGCTTTGCAATAAAAATTGCAAGATGCTCTGCTTTAGCGCTCTTGGCTTCTGCACTTAACCCCCTCTGCCATTGCAGCAGGCAGCCTGAACAAGCAGTCAGCACTGTTTGCGCTGAAATTTCGCCAAAATCATCCATGAGCCTGCCCTGTACCTGTTGGGCCAGGTCCGGATGCGTCAGTTGGAATAGACCACCATGCCCGCAGCACTTGGGACCATCTGGAAGCTCCTGCAGTTCAATGCCTGGCAACATGTTGATGAGCTGCCGGGGCTCCTCAGTAATATGGAGCTTGAACCTCAGGTGGCACGGATCATGGTATAAAACCTTTTTACCGGGAAGAGTATCATCCTGGCTTAATGCTTCATATTTTGCCGAAAGTGTGTCCAGAAAAAAAGTTGAGAACTCCTGCAACCGCCCTGCAAAATGAGTAGCTCTTTCCTGCCATTCAGGATCATCTCTAAAAAGTTGACCATATGACTTCAACTGATAAAAGCAGGAGGAGCAGGAAGTCAGGATGGGGAAATCATTTTCTTCAAAGGCCCTGATATTTTTTTTTGCCAGGTCCTTTGCTTCTTCTTTTCTGCCGGCAGCCTGGGCAGCCAAGCCGCAGCACGTCTGATCAAGGGGGACACCGGCCTTGCGCCCAGTGGTTTTAGTAACCAGCAACTGAGTGGACTCAGCAATCTCAGGCTGCAAATGGTTGGCTAGGCAGCCTGTATAAAAATTAATACGCTGCTTCTGACTGCTATCATTCTGTTCTTTGCCCTTAACCGCCTCTTTACTTAGTTTCTCTAAATAGCCTAGAGCCGGCATCTTGAATGTATCCTGCTCAAAACCTTGTAAACGCAAGCGCAGGCCGCTGTCTTTCGGCAGCCATTCTCTAAGCAGGGCATTGGCTGCAGTTCCAATTCTGGTCAGACCTGACAGAAGAGACGGGTGGACAAGAGCTCTACGCGATACATACTTGAGAAACGACAGGCCTGAAAGTCTGGGCAATTCAGCGCGTACATCGATAACCAGTTCAGGGGTGTCCAGTTCTCTTGAACATACCTCGAGGCAGGCACCGCACAGCAAACATTTCGAAAAAATATCTGCAAAGTGCGTTGAAACATCACCTGTTTTTATCCTTGATTTGAGATGTTGTTTGCCTCTCGGAGTGTGTATTTCATTACCGGTTGCCAGATACACCGGGCATACTGTATTGCAGGTTCCGCATTTGACGCAGAACTTATCATCACTCTTGTTGCCGTTCTTCATTTCTCTTTTTGCAGATATATTCAGTCCGTATTATTCACGTGTATATAATTTCACTGAAAAAAACATATACAGAAATACTCATGAATAATACGGGCTAGCGCTGCCAAAGCAGATAAGCCTTGATAAAGGGCTCCAGGTTGCCATCCAGGACACCATCCACATTACCTATCTCGCAGTTGGTTCTATGGTCTTTTACCATTCTGTAAGGCTGCAAAACATAGGAACGGATCTGGCTGCCCCAGCCTATATCCTTTTTCTCACCATGCAGGTCTTCCTGCTCCTTGGCCTGGAGTTCTTTCTCCCTTTCATAGAGACGAGCCCGGAGCATTTTGAAGGCCATATCCTTATTGCGGTGCTGGGAGCGTTCATTCTGGCACTGCACCACGATGCCTGTTGGCAGATGGGTTATTCTCACAGCGGAGCTGGTCTTATTAACGTGTTGACCGCCCGCTCCGCTTGCCCTGTAAGTATCTATACGCAGATCCTTTTCATTGACATCGATGTCGATGTTGTCATCAAGCTCCGGGAAAATAAAAACAGAAGCAAAAGATGTATGCCTGCGCCCGCCGGCATCAAAGGGGGAAATGCGGACCAGCCGGTGGATGCCCATCTCTGAACGCAAGTATCCATAGGCGTAATGGCCGTTGACCATCACGGTTACGCCTTTTACCCCAGCCTCATCACCGGGCAGATAATCGAGGATATCAGTTTTGAAACCCTTTTCCTCAGCCCACCTGAGATACATGCGTAGAAGCATGTCGACCCAATCCTGGGCTTCGGTTCCACCGGCTCCAGCGTGAATTGTTATAAGCGCATTGTTCTCGTCATGCTCAGCTGAGAACATGCATTCCAACTCAAAGCTGTCCACCCTGACTTCAAGCGATTCAAGAGTGTCGGCTACTTCTCTTGTGGCCTCTTCGTCTTCCTCTTCCAGGGCCATTTCAAGCATGAGGGAAGCATCTTCCCATATGGAATTAAAAGACTCCCAGGATTCTATAGCATCCTGTACTCGGCCCCGCTCTTTCTGTATTTTTTTTGCCTTAATAGCATCATCCCAGAAACCCGGGGCAATGATCAGCTTTTCAAGCTCTGCCAAATGCTCTTTCTTGCTGTCTACCTCAAAGATGCTCCTTCAGGGCGAGTATACGGTCCTTTAAGTCTTGAAGTTTTTGTTTCAGTTCTGCTGACATATATTAGATTCCTCCGTAAAACTTATATTGTAATCATCTAGTTAATGGTTTGCATTATATCTCTTTCTGCTTGCTATTTTTAAATAGAAAACAAAAGGGATGCAGCCGAGGAGACAAATAAGACCGAAATAATGGCCAAAATTGACAAATATCGTTTTTACCTGCAGCAAGGGTACGTTTGCCACCAGATAAAAAGGCTGAAACAGAGATGATTTCCCCATTATTCTGCCCAGCGGATCTATAACCGCACTCACACCTGTGTTTGCCGCACGCGCCATACTTCTTCTGTTTTCAACCGCCCTGAACACCGACATGGATAAGTGTTGCCAGGGTGCGCTTGAACGACCGAACCAAGCATCGTTAGTGATATTAACAAGCAAATTGGCACCATTGGAAGTCCACTCTCTGGCCAATTCCGGAAATATACTTTCAAAACATATTAATATGCCAATTGCAGCCCCCTCGTAAGACAGGGGTCCGACAGGTTTACCGCTGCTAAAATTACCAATATTTTCAACAAGTGGACCGGGAAGGGGCAAAAAATCGCTGAGCGGAACATACTCCCCAAAGGGAACCAGGTGCTGTTTGTCATAGCGCCCTGCAATTTCTCCTTCCGGTGTAAAGAGATAGGCGCTGTTATAAGAGAGGATTTTTCTTTCCTGCTGGGATTTCTTGTCTTCCACCTCTTTATAAAAAGGTGCACCTGAAAGCAGGCTGATTTTCTGCTTAGTGATGAGAATCTTTTTCAGCCTGTTAAAATAAGGATTGTTGTTGATTAAAAATGGAAGCGCGGTTTCAGGCCAGACCAGCAGAGCAGGCGGGCCATTTTTTTGAGCAATGGCCTGCTCTGAAAGTCGAGTATAAATATCAACTGTCGCCAACCGCATGGCCGGGGACCATTTCTGGTCCTGTTCAATATTGCCCTGCACCACTCCAATCTTCATTTTGGGACTGCTGTCAATCTCTTCGGACATCTGGTAATAGCGGAAAACATTATAACCCATAACCACCAATATCATGCTCAAAGCAGGAAGTATTGCATAAAACCATGAACGGCGGAGCCTCATTGTCATGATAGTCTGTGCGGTTTGATCTGCAGACCTGTTTGCAAGCCAGAGAACAAGGAGTAAAGCAGTCACAGAATTTACCAGAACAATATGAAAGGTAATACCGAAATGGCCTGTCAGGTCAGCGGTCTGAATGAGCAGCAGGGCTTTGTATTGTGAATAACCCAGGTCCTGCCACGGGAATCCTGAAAAAAGAAAGGAACGGATAAAATCAAGCCCGACCCAGAGAAGCGGCCCTACCCATACCACCATCATTTCCTGCTTTTTCCAAACCCTGCTGATAATGGCACAAAACAAGGCCAGGTATGAACTCATATACAGAGCAAGGAGCAGCAGAGCCGGTACCGATACCCACAAGGGCAGGTTTCCGTATTTACCAAGGACAATAACAATCCAGTATAACAGCGAGACATAGTGTACCATGCCGGCCAACAATCCCAGACGGGCAGCGGCCCCGGCTCTAACATGCCTTACTGCCAGAAGCAGTGGGATCAGAGCCACCCAGGCCACATACCACAGTCCAACAGCCCCCGGGAAAGAGAGGAAAAGCAGGATTCCTGTTCCAAGGGCAAGCCAGACCGGAAGGAAGCTTCTGCTTTGTCCTTCCTCAGCTTTCACTCTAACTTCCCTTGTCATTTTCTATGGATTTTTACTGTTTTTATATTGCGCTTTGTTGCTGAAATAACCTTAAATATAAGGTTATCTAGTTCGACTATTTCGCCGGCCTTTGGCAGGTGCCCAAGCTGATGAATAATAAAGCCCCCAACTGACTCATATGGGCCGTCAGGCAGTTCAGTTTCAAAAAAAGACTCTACCTCTTCAATGTCTTCCTTGGCATAAATCATGAGACTGCCGTCCTGTAAGGCCCGCCATTGAGGTTCATCCTTATCATACTCATCATCTATCTCACCGACAATTTCTTCCAGCACATCTTCAAGGGTGATTAAGCCTCGAACGCCTCCAAATTCATCTGTAACAATGGCCATGTGGTTTTTCTTGGCCTGGAAGGCCCTGAGCAGGTCAACTATGCGCATGGTCTCAGGCACTAAGTAAGGAGGCTTTATAAGCTTTTTTATATCAGGACAGTTCTCCTTTGCATCAACGCAGACAAGCAGATCTTTGGCGTTCAATATGCCGATAATATTATCATGAGACTCGGAGTAAACAGGTATCCTGGTGAACCCTTCCTGGGTGATGAGCTTCAGCACCTCAGGGATCCCAGCCTCCATGTCGGCACAAACCATTTCCGGTTTAGGTGTCATAATTTCATGGATGAGGGTGTCCCTGAACTCAAAAATACTATTGATCATCTGCCCTTCCTGGGGAGTGATCAAACCATGTTCTTTCCCTTCTTCCAGAAGTTCCTGAATCTCCATCTCAAGGTCCTCAGTTGTATCTGGAGTACGGCCTAATCCAAGAACATCCAGGAGACGGGTTAAAATATTTTTACTAGGCTGCGAGTCGGGTAAATCAGATGAGGAATCTTGGTCTTTTTCCATGCAGAATTGGTATTAAAAAGTAAATGTTTTAGTGAAGCATTAAGCTTATATTTTTCATTAATTGTTTTCAAGCATGGGTAGGGAAAAAACACCATAAAGTCAAGAAAAAAATTGACTGTTGGTGCCAAAAAAAGTATAGAGTCCGCTTTGTAATTTCCAAAAGGGGATGAATATGTAAATGAGTACTATTCATCCCCTTTTTATTATGGTAGAGAAAATATGGTATATTTAGCTTTAACATTTGTATCTGCCTAGTTATAATTTATTTTTTGGGCTAACACCAAACATACTGTTTTTTTTAATTATATTCCGGATAATTGTGAACGGTAAAATCCTCATAGCAAACAGAGGCGAAATCGCCATAAGAATCATGCAGGCCTGCAAGGATCTTGGTTTAGACTATGTAGTGGTGTATACGTCCGCAGACGAGGATTCGGAGCATGTCCGCTTAAATCGCGACAGCAAAGGCAACAATAAAAATGCCTGGCAGGTTACCAGCTATACCGATCCTAATGATATTCTTGCCGTCGCCGACCATACTGATTGTACTGCTATACATCCTGGATATGGTTTTTTCTCAGAAGATTTCCGCTTTGCCCGGCGGGTTACCGTTAGGGACAGGCCCCTGACCTTTATAGGCCCGAACTGGCAGGTCATCAAAAACCTTGGCGATAAGATCAACACCAAAAATGTGGCCAAATCTCTTGCAATTCCAGTTATACCGGGGACGGACAGTCCTATCTATAATGAAATGGAGGCAGAGGAAATTGCCGACCAACTGCTGGACGATCAAAAAAGCCAGAATATCAAAAACCCTTCCATTCTCGTAAAAGCAGCTGCCGGCGGAGGCGGCATGGGTATTGAAGAAGTGCGCGAGATCGAGCATTTCAGACGAGTCTATCGACAGGTACAGAACTACGCCAAGAGGCAGTTTGGTGATGCCGGGGTTTTGATTGAACAATGTTTGCGTGATTACAATCACTTGGAGGTACAACTGCTCTGCAGCCGTCATGGAGAAAGGCTGCATTTCGGCACCCGCAACTGCACCATCCAGAGTACAGGCCGCCAGAAAAGGGTTGAGGCAGCTCCAGGATTTGATGACTCCTGCTTTGAATATAACTTTGACTCAAATGAAGTACTCGAACGTATTGTCCAATATTCCTTGAAGCTTGCCTCCCATGTCCGTTATGACAATGTTGGCACCTGGGAATGGATTGTAGCCCAGGACGGACAACCCTACCTGCTTGAGGTAAATACCAGGATACAGGTGGAAAACGATATTTCCGCACGCATCAGCTATATTGAAGATAAACACCCCAACCTTATCAGGGAACAGATACGTCTGGCCCTGGGTGAGCGTATTGGGTTCACCCAGCATGACATTGTCTTGAAAGGTTCCAGCATCGAACTCAGGATAGTGGCAGAAGACACCAGGCGTGGATTTGCCCCATGGATAGGCACCATAGAAAATTTCAAATTCCCACAATATGATTGGGCTGCTGTCTATACCCATGTTCCTTTTGACAGGCCCTACATGATACCAAGTGATTTTGACCCGAACCTGGCCCTGGTTGTCCTCTGGGGTGACTCTATCCAAGAGGCAAAAGAGCGGGCAAGTAAATTTCTGAACGAAACGGTTATTGAGGGCACGAACAACAAAGGAGAGCCCATCATTACAAATATGGAGTATTTACATAACAATCTGGACCGGTTGCTCACCTTCTAAAGGATTATCCGGCAAAAACGGCTGAAGAACAAATTAACTACCGGAAAATGTAAAAAAACACCGATATGGACGATCTTCGCAAAAGACTTCACAAAACTGAAGAACGGCTTAATTATCTCATCAGGGTAAAAGACAGTTCGACCTGGGGTAACCTGTCGGGTTTTCAGGAAAAATATACTCACCTTAAAGACTCTTTTTTTGATTTTGAGGAAGAAGAGCTTGATGAAAAGATCCATGAACTTGAAGAAGCACTCACCTTTATAGAAGAGCGCTGCGAAGAGTCTTTAAGCTCCATGGAACGGGTACGCATTGTTCGCAGCCCGCAACGTTTCACTCTCAAAGATATCCTGGAAAACATCTATGAAGATTTTACCGAGCTGAGCGGCCATGAGGATGCCAATATTGATCCTTCCATGGTAACTGCAAAAGCCCAGATTGTGCGCAGGATCAAAAACAAGATCTACTCACAGCCTGTTATGGTCATTGGCCAGGAAAAGGGACATGGTGAAGAATATCGCAACGGAGGTTCCTGCAAACCATGGGGCAACGAAAAAGCCCTGCGTTACATGAGGGTCGCAGAAACTGAAGGCATCCCGATTCATTTTTACATATTTACTCCCGGCTCCTTCCCGGTTGAGGAATACCCGGGTGCTGCCCAGCAGATTGCCAGAAACCTCTACGCAATGACGAAGCTCAGGGTGCCCATGATATCTGTTATCTCCGAGGGTGGTTCAGGTGGTGCCGAGGCCGTAGGGCTTTCTGATTTTCGTCTTATGTTCTCACATGGTTACTACTCTGTTATCTCCCCTGAAGGAGCAGCGGCAATAGAAGGAAAAATACGTGAAGGAGAAAAAGTCCCACCTGAACTTATCGATGCCTGTGCCAATCGCCTGAAAATTACTGCTGAAGATAACCTGAGACTTGGCACCATTGACCGCATTATCCAGGAACCAACTCTGGGAGCAAGACGGGATGATTTCACCTTTTTCAAGCAGCTGCGCTCTGAAATCATTCGGGCAACCGATGAGGTGGTATTAAAAACCAAGAGCCTCAGGGCCTTCAGGGCTTATGATGTTAAGCTGAAAAAAGCTGAGGAATCGGCAACTGAAGAACCTGAAATTAATGTTTCCTGGGATCTCAATGCTGATGAGATTAAGCGCCTTGTAAACTATCGCTCCAAAAAATACAGAAACATGGCTGCCAACTATTATGGCGGACATCCCACTTCATCAGAAGCAATTTACAGAAAGACACGAAATATTCTTTTCAGACTTTATTATGCCTTCCGTTATGATTTGCTGCGCCAGCAACAGAAGCAGGTAGAGAACGTTATCCAGGACGTTTCCGGAGAAGGCTCGGTCCTTATCAAAAGACTTACCACGCCCTTTACAACTGCCTACAATTTCATTAGCCGTAAACCAGATACAAAAAAAATTAGGCCTACTATTGAACGTCCAAGCGTTCCGGAAGAGATTGATATCTGGGATACCTATACCAGCCCGTTAGCAAACGAAGACCGCACCATAAGCTGTCCCAATTCCTCAAAGTATGGCTGCAAGGACCTCTGGGTTCCGGACCTGTATGGTGAATTCTGCGGTGTTTGTGAAAACTGCGGACATCATTTTCCCTTGGAGTATGATTGGTACTTGAAGCATCTTTTTGACCCAGATTCGATAAAAGTTTTCAATACCGAGATCCGCTCGCTTAACCCATTGGACTATCCCGGTTTTGACGATCGCCTGAAGTTGGCCCGTGCTAAGACAGGACGTGACAGTGCAAATATTACCTTCTACGCCAAGGTCATGGATGTGGATATTGTGGCCTCCATGCTCTACAGTGATTTCCGTAATGGCACTGTAGGAGCTGCTGAAGGAGAAAAATTCGTCAAGGCATGCGAAAAAGCCCGGCTTAAGCGCAGACCACTTCTAGCCTATGTCCATACCACGGGTGGAATTAGAATCCATGAAGGGACACTTGGAGTAATCCAGATGCCAAAATGCACCATGGCTGTACGTGAGTATATCGACTCAGGAGGCCTCTACATTGTTGTTTATGACAATAATTCTTATGCCGGTCCCGTTGCCAGCTTCCTGGGTTGCTCCCCGTACCAGTTTGCCATCCGTTCCAGCAGGGTCGGATTTGCAGGAAGCAGGGTCATACGCGAGACCACCGGTGAAGATATACCGCCTGATTACCATAACTGCCGGAATGCTCTCAAACGTGGCCACATACAAGGTATCTGGGACCGCAGGGATTTCAGAAAGAACCTCTACAAGGCACTCTTGACCATGGGCGGCAGAAACCTTTATTACAGGTAATTGTTTTTAGCTGAACAAAAAAAATCAGATTAGATTGAACCGTAATCATGCACGACGACATTAATTTTGATGAAATAATAAATAAGTACCGTTCAGACCCTTATGATTATCAGGATGTTGTGACTCCACACACCGGCCGGGTAAAGTTCAAGGTCAATGAGGGGGAAGATGTAAAGGGCCCTAGTGGTAAATGGAACCATCATCCAGGTACATTATTGTATATCCTCAATCGCGAAAACAACCCCAAGCCTATGAATTCACTGACAAACGGCGTAGTTTCTTCCCTTCGCGATGAACTTGAAGGGCATTTTGTCGAGGCTGGGGAAAAGCTCATGACTATTAAGCACCCCCTGAAAAAAAAGGAAATAATTGAATCCATTCTGCAAAATGTTCTCTATCTTTTCCGGGCTCCGGAAAAGGCAAAATATTTTTTCGCTTTGGATGTTCAGGCCCGCATTGAAAAGCAGGGTGAAAAAGCTGTCTTTATCAAGCCCGGTGAGGAAATTATCACCATGTCACTCATGAAAAGGGATACTCCCATTTACTATTCCGGCGAAGAAGGCATCATCCATTCTGTGTATTTCAAACCGGGAGTCAGCGTGAACCAGGGTGAACCGCTGATTGGGGTATGTGCGAAAGAGAAACTGCCTCTAATCCAGAAGATTATCACACATGTCAAGGCTGAATGGGATTAGGCACAGGATTCTTCCTGAGCCGATTTAACCGAATCTGCTACCCTGCCAAATGCTCAGCGGAGCTTTAACTATAGCGGAACACTTGGTAAATTGACCAGTCACCTTGACGCAGGAACAATCAAGGTCGAGCATCACTAATACCATGATGGCCCTTTCAAATAAAACCACCCCAGAATATATACAGCAGATCATGGCGAATGAGGAAATCCCCCTTCGCAGTAGGTCATTTGCTGTAGATACTGTAAATGAAATATTTCGTTACGGTGCTATTGTTGGTAATACCATCGAGCACCACCTGAAGATTCCCCGGGCAATGGACAGGGCCCGACAGCTTATCCATAAAGCTGTAGAGGAAAACCTGTCCTTTCCCAGTGGCACTGTAATTGTCGCAGATGAGATGGTGCAGAGCAAAGGGCGCTTTAAAAGATACTGGCATGCTCCCAAAGGCGGTCTCTGGCTGACACTTGTATTGGTAAATACCCTCTTACCTGAGTGCAATCTTCTAGTCCCTATGGCTGCCGGCGTTGCCTGTTGTGAAGTCTTGCGTGATTACGGCATTGAAGCGCATCTAAAATGGGTAAACGATGTCCAGATCGGCAGTAAAAAAATATCCGGTATCCTTTCAGAAACATTTACCTTAGCGCAATTAGATGAGGAATATGTCCTGGTCGGCATAGGCATCAATGTCAATAACGAAGAGTTTCCGAACGAATTCAGCAAACAAGCCACTTCTGTAAAATCACTTCTTCATAAGGAAGTCAGCCTGCCGGAAATAACAGCACGATTGCTGGTAAAACTGCGTTGGAATATTGGCTTGCTTTATTACGAGGAAAGCAAACATCTTGAAGTTCATGGCGGCATTGGCAAACGCAACGAGACACAAACTGAAAACTTGCCCGACGAGAAACATTTACTTCTGGATAGCTACAAAAGCCTGACAGATATGTTCAACCGGAGGGTACTTTTCGGTTTTGATGTCCAGAAAAGTCCCCAATTTGAGGCTAAAGTTATCGGCCTGGACAACTCCGGCGGCCTGATACTGGAGCTGGATGATAACTCCAGAATAGTACAGCACAGCGGTGAAATTATTTACCTTGATTAAACTTTTGCCCCTTCAATTTTTTCCATAAAATTCCAGGCCGAAATTTCACGCTGCAAAAGATATTGCCCGTATACTTTGAATAACTGCAGCGCTTCTTTAATTGAAACTTCTGAAAAGCGCAGGCGGCCTAATTTTTCCATTGACAGGTCCTGGGCATGCTGGAGAAGCTTGATGGTATTCATGGAAAGAGGGACCATCTCTTTCGAGATGAAAGATGGGGAACATTTTTTACACAGCATTCCATGCCGTCCTGGGTGAAATACATAGGGCATGCCTGACTGCTCGGCATTTTCACATTTGATGCAGCCGGAAAGATGCAGTCGATAACCCAAAAGCGTATAGAGCTTTACCTGAAAAAATATCTGCGCCATTCGTGGGGAGCTGCCCGTGTCAATACTCTGCAGAACCCAGAGCAACAGATTGAATATGTTTTTATCTGCATCATAATCCCTTGACCAGTAATAGATC
>CP070776.1:680225-695139 GCA_020346205.1 Deltaproteobacteria bacterium | reverse complement strand
AAACTTTCACAGATGAAGCATTAGCTGTGATGATGCGTCATACATGGCCCGGAAATGTTCGTGAACTACGCAACTTTGTTGAACGAATTGTTATCATGTCCCCTGACGAAGAAATTGACGCCCAGACTGTGCAGCAATATCTCCAGCAGACCCATTCCGCCCCGGATACCCTGGCGGATAGTTCAAGCATGCTTCCCTACCGTACTAAGAACTTCAAGGAAGCCAAGAAGGAGTTTGAACGTGAGTACCTAATGGGCAAACTCCAGGAAAACAACAATAATATTTCCCAAACTGCTGAAATGCTTGGAATGGAAAGAAGCCACCTGCACAAAAAATTAAAAGCCCTTCAAATAGAACTTTCCGATTCTGACTAAAAAGACACTTTAAGCTTTGTCCCTGCAAATTCCAGCCTATACTTCTGTTCCATTTTCAAGCTAAAAATGGTTTGAGTTTTCTTCAAAGGTGCTTATGGTATAATGCACTTATAGATAGGAAAAAGCCCATTTATATTTTCAGCGGAGTTTAGCACTATGAGTGATGACAATACGACAAACCTGCCCTCGCACCAGGATATTGAGAAAGACATCAGTGACTACCTGTCAAAAAAATACGGTGACCGCGTCAAAATAATTGGTTTCCATGCCCAGCCAGAACTTGAAATAGACAGCACGATAACGACTGAACCGCCTACTGATAAGAAAATCCCATACATTGATTTTGATGTTAAGCCGGAAGATCTTTGCGCTTACCTGGATGAATATGTCATCCGCCAGGATGAATCCAAAGCAATACTTTCTACCAAGATTTGCACTCACTTTAACCGGATAAAAAATGCCATTGACAATCCTTTACAGGCGAAAAGGACTGTCGGACAGATCAAAAACAATGTTCTTCTCATAGGGCCGACCGGTGTTGGCAAAACCTTCCTCATTAAACTGATTGCCAGAAGACTTGGCGTTCCATTTATCAAGGGCGATGCGACAAAGTTCAGTGAAACAGGATATGTTGGAGGTGATGTTGACGATCTGGTTCGTGACCTTGTGCGTGAAGCCGGTGATGATATTGAAAGCGCCCAGTACGGTATTATCTATATTGACGAGATCGATAAAATTGCATCTGCACGTAACCTGATCGGCGCTGATGTTTCCCGTTCCGGTGTTCAGCGTGCACTTCTTAAGCCCATGGAGGAAACAGAGGTCGACCTCAAGGTACCCCATGATCCCATTTCCCAGATCGAGGCAATTGAGCATTACAGGGCAACAGGTAAACGCCAGCGCAGAATAATAAATACAAAAGATATTCTGTTTATCATGAGCGGAGCTTTCACTGAACTTGACGATATCATCAAAAAGCGCATCCAGAAGCAGGCCATTGGTTTTGAAGGAGACATAAGTTCAAAGAAGAAATCGGGCCGCTACCTGAAACATGTCAAGGCTGAAGATCTTATCGGTTATGGCTTTGAAAGTGAATTTATCGGCAGACTTCCAGTTATTGCATCGCTTGATTCACTATCTGTCAACGATTTATATGAAATTCTCCTTAACCCGAACAGTTCAGTGGTTGTAGGCAAAAAACTTGATTTTCTTGCCTACGGTATCAGGATCCAGTTCAGCGATGAAGCACTTAAGGAGATTGCCAGAAAAGCAGCCCAGGAACAGACCGGCGCCCGTGGCCTTGTCAGTATCATGGAAAAAATTCTTCTGCTCTTTGAAAAAAAATTGCCTTCTACGGATATCAAGTTTCTTTCTATTACTCAGGAACTGGTAAATAATCCTCTGAAAGAACTGGAACGTATGCTGTCCGATAAAGACCACCTTTCATTTCACGAAGACCAATATCATCGCCTATACCAGGAAGAACATGACCGTATCAAAGAGTTAATAGCGCAGAAATGGGGAGAGTTTTTGGAAGAGAATGGAGTTTTACCTATTCCCGAACGTCTGTCAATTATGGCAAACCAGTGCCAGGGAGAAATTCTTGATATACGAGACGTTTGTGAGATTTTCATTGATTATGTCAAACATATTAAAGAATGCGAAAAAAACATTTCAGCAAAATGCGGTATTCATGTTACTTTCAGCGAGGATGCGATAACCACTATACTTAAGCGCCAGCCATTAAACCAGGAAGTCATCAAATCGCTTTGTGAAACCCTGGCTACAACATTTGAATATGGACTGGGGCTTTTGGAGCAGAAAAAAGGTGTTGACCATATTGTTATTCCGGGAGTTGGTATTGATAGCCCAGAGCAGTATATAAGCGACCTGGTCCGTGACTTTTTTCAAACATGATATTGCTGATACGTTATTTAGATTTTTTATTCAATTTGCTTTGTAGAGGAGAAAGAAATGTTATTTCCTGATTACCGTCCAAGAAGACTCAGAAAGAACGAGTCTTTTCGTGCTCTGATCCGAGAAACGCACCTGTCACCGGCACAACTCGTCTACCCGATTTTTGTAATGCCCGGGAAAAACAAGAGAGAACAGATTTCATCAATGCCTGGTGTATTCCGCCTTTCTGTGGATCAGCTTGCCAAAGAAGGTAAGGAGTGCCTCAAACTTGGTGTAAACTCTGTTATTCTTTTCGGTCTGCCTGAAAAAAAAGACTCAATGGGTTCAGGAGCACATGCCAAGGACGGTATAATACAAAGGGCTATAAAAGAATTAAAAAACAGAGTCCCTGAGCTTCTCGTCTTCACTGATGTTTGTCTTTGTGAATATACCTCGCACGGTCATTGCGGCATTATACTTGAAAACCAGGTTGACAATGATACGACATTGGAAGTTCTGGCTAAGACAGCTGTTTCCCATGCTGCTGCTGGTGCTGACATGGTTGCCCCTTCAGATATGATGGATGGCCGGGTTGGGGAGATCAGGGCTGCCCTTGACGAAGAAAACTATGATACGGTTCCTATTATGTCCTATGCAGTCAAATATGCCTCCTCATTTTATGGTCCCTTTCGGGATGCTGCTGACTGTGCTCCCCAGGAAGGAGACAGACGCGGCTACCAGATGGATCCGGCAAACTCACTCGAGGCTCTCAGGGAGGCCACTTTAGATGTGGAAGAAGGAGCTGATATCCTTATGGTCAAACCGGCTGTGGCATATCTAGACATTATTTCCAAGCTGCGGGATGAATTTGATCTGCCCATTGCCGCCTATCATGTCAGCGGTGAATATGCCATGATCAAGGCAGCCGGTGCCAAAGGCTGGATTGACGAGGAGCGGGTTATGGCCGAAACGCTGCTCAGTATAAGGCGAGCCGGAGCAGAAATTATACTCACATATTTTGCCAAAGATATGGCCAGACTTCTCCAGGGCTGATTTATCAAACTCACTTAACTTTTGCTTTATTTCAAATACTCCTACCATGAATTTCCAGGCTTATTTAGAGGACACATACCGCATAATTAAGGAAGAACCTGTTATCCTTATCCTCGGCGGCCTGATTGTCCAACTTTTAACCATGCTTTCCTTGGGGATTCTGGCCGGACCCTTTCTGGGTGGTTATTTCCTCCTGATCATCTATTTTCTCAGGGACAACAAAAAACCTTCATTTAACGATATCTTTTCCGGCCTGCAGCAGTTCCGTAACCTCTTTCCCTTTTTTCTCGTCCTGCTGCTTATCTTCATTGGTTTCATGTTCCTGATCCTGCCGGGATTGCTTTTTGCAACCTGGTGGCTCTATGTTTTACCCTTGATGGTTGACAGAAAAATTTCTTTCAGTGAAGCTATGCGCCTCAGCATGAACAAGGTCAATGAAACAGGGTTTCTCATGCACTTTGTCTTCCTGCTGCTGATATCCGTCATTCCCATTATGCTCCTCAATTTTTTAAGCGCAATGATCCCCTTTCTCTTTGTGCTGAAAATTCTCCTTCCTCCTTTTCAGGCAGGTTGTCTTGCCAGCCTTTATATTGACCAGTTTGGAGAGCAAGAACCGGCAACCGTCGCAACTGAAACTCCAGAACCTGCTACTGAATCAGCCGAAGTTACTGCACACCATGTTGAGTCCACACCTGAACATGCAGGAAAGGTAGAGGAAGAAAAACCTGATAAAGATGAAACAGTAGCAAATGCTGGCAGTGATGCTGAAATACTGAGCTCATTTGCAGATAACGAGGAAGAAAAGCAGGAGTAAAATTACCAGGCAGGCAGGAATCAGGCCCTAGAGATTTTGCGCTATGGATATAAAAAATATGGTTCCACTTTCAACTCCTGATTCAACCCAGGAGCTTCCCTTATGTTGTTTGGCAATTTCCCTGACTATTGCCAGTCCGAGTCCTGTTCCTGCCGGGGCTGACTCCCCACCTTTGCGCTTGAAAACCTCAAAAACTTCTTCAAGTTCTTGCGGTGGAATTATGGCACCGTCGTTTTGTACACTGAGGATATGATGGGTGTCAGTTGCAGCATAATCCAAAGAAATTTCACTGAGACCGCTGCCACCATATTTTAAAGCATTATCAACCAGATTCCTGTAGACCCGGAGCAATCCATTTTGATCTGCCCTGATCTCCGGTAGATTCGTTTCCGCCTCATTCCAGTCAATTTTTCTTTTTTTGAGTTGGGGAGCAAATTCCTCACAAATGGTTTTCCAGATATTTTTCAAGTCCAGATTTTTTATGTTAAGCGGCGCATCCCTTGAAGTGATGTATGTGTTAATATCTTCCGACAGAGAAATAATCTGTTCTGAACTTTTTTCTATCTGGCCAATGAAATTTTCCAGCTTCTCCTGGGTAAAATCCTGGTATTTTTTCTTTAGAGTCCTGGCAAGACCATGAATGGCAACCGCCGGATTCTTAAGATCATGGGATACGGAGTTAGTAAAGTGCTTGATCATTTCAGCCTGTTCTACAAGTTCATCCTCTGCTTTCCTGCGCTTTATGATCTGCCACATACCTTCAATCAACAACTGCAGCTGCCTGATGTCCAGGTCGCCATACTCCCGGCGTTTATTGCCCACGGCTGCCACTGCAACAATTTTTTCCTTATAAAAGAGCGGCACTGCCATAAATCTTAAAATATTGACATGGCCCTCAGGAATACCCTTTTTCAGAGGAGAAGCTTTATAATCGTTTATGATTATGGGCTTACGCTGCCGCACTGCTTCTCCCCAGATACCTGCCTCGGCAATAGTAAAAACAATCGGCTTTTCATGAATTTTACATTGGGCCATTACACTCTTTGACCAGGAATGAATGGTCATCTTTGATTCATCTTCATCAAGGAAACCCATGAAACCTATTTCACTTTCCGTAAGGGGCAGTGAAGTTTCAAGGACAAAGTCACACACTTCCTTGATGGGCAGGGCCTGCATTTCATAAAGTTTCAACAATGCTGCCTGCCGCATTTCATTGAACCTGATTTTTTCCTCTGCCTTTTTCTGCTCGGAGATATCACGGTTACTGGCTCGCCTTCCCAGAAACTTTTTGTCTTGGCCAAAAACAGGTTGGCAGTAGTGGGAAATCCAGCGCTCCACACCTGTGCGGGTTATAACACGAAAATTAAGGTGACAGACCTCTTGAGTTTCCAGCTCTTCTTCCAGGTGTCTGCTGAATTGCTTCCTGTCATCAGGATGGATTATATCCAGCATCAATGCGAGATATTCTTCAAATTCCCGGACGCTGTATCCAGTTATTCTCTCGCAGGAAGGCGAAATATAATTGATGCCGCCCTTTTCATTGATCCAGTATTCCCAGTCATAGGTAAAATCAGCCACTGTCCGGAATTTTTCCTCACTTTCCTGCAAGGCAGCTTCAGCTTTTTTACGGTCATTGATATCAACGGCTATCTGTAAATGTACGATCCTGCCGTCAAACCAGTCAATTGCTCGATCACGGATGGCATACCACCTCCCATTACTGGTGTTCTGCATTTCCCACAGGATAGTATCCTTGGGCTCGCCATCAGGAGTAATGAGCTCTTTATTATTACAGAAGGGACAGGGTCCCGTCATGCCGCTCTGCAATACCTTCCAGCAAGTTTTTCCGGTGATATGGCCAAAGAGTTTTTCAGCGTAACGGTTTGCAAAGAGGATTTCGTAGGATTGCATGTCAGCCACGTAAACAATTGCATCCAGGCTGTCAAGCACCTTGAACAGTTGATCCTGTTTCTTCCATAACATCTTTTCAATACTGTGATGTCCTGAGAGCTCCCTTTCCAGGTCTTTCACTTTTTTTTGTAACTCACTATATGATGGTTTTGCTGTCATACTCTTTTACTGATCTGTGGAGACAATTCCCATACAGAATGGAGGATTTATAGTGCTGATACTGGTAAACTTTATCAACTTTTGATGCATACATCCCAAAATCACTTTTTTGCATAAGATTCTAAAAGTACAATGTTCAAATATAAGACCGTTTTGTTTTGATTTTCAATACTAATCGAGTTATTTTCTCCCTGCTGTTTTTTTATACCATAAACAGGCAACAAGCAGGGCCCCAAGGCCATCTGCAACTATATCCCAGAAACTAACATTCCTTGCCGGTATGAAGGACTGATGAAATTCATCGCTGATGCCAAAAAGGATACAAAATAGCACTACCACAAATGCTGCAACAGTATAATTGGAATCATGTGTAAAGGGCTGCAGGCTATACAGGAAGGCTCCTGCCAGGATGCCGTAAACTATGACATGAGCTAATTTATCAATACCCACAAACTGGGGCAATTTGGCAGAATCACCAGGCTGGTGTGACAGATAAAAAATCATCCCCATGATGATTACCATGGGGATGAATCGTAAATATAACTTCAAAACATTACCGCTTCAGCAATCAGCCTGGATAATTTGTCTAGGCTTCTCCCGTCGACTGTTCCTGGTCAATATGGACGCTTTCGAGCAGTTCAGGAGAATATTTTTTCATGATACGCTTGATCGCTGCTGCTATAGGGTGGGTGGGGTAATTTTCAATTATCTCGACTTTCTTATCTTCATATGCAGTAATGACAAATTGCCTGTCTTTGATCTCAAACGTATGGGTCCAGCTGATTTCAATAGTTTCAGGATTCTCTTCAAAATCCACTGTTAATATTTCTTTATTAGAAGCTATCTTAAGAGCATCTGATTCGGTTATCTCCAGCAGCCAGGCATCCCCGCCAGTGGTAGAGAAGAGGACGAAAACTCCTAGTTCATGCACCTTTTGCAATCCCTGGGAAGCCGCCTTCTGTATAGAATTTATAGCATTCTGCAGAGAAATCTGGGCTTTCTGCACCTCGGTGAGGTTACTGCTTACTGCCTGCTGTTTACCGAGGCAACAGCGTTTAAACTTTCTTCCGCTACCGCAGGGGCATGCTTCATTTCTGCCTATTTTACCCATTGCAATCTCCTTTTATAATAAAAAACTACGTAACAATATATAGTATATCAAATGATTTCCTCAGCTTCGAAAATAAAGTATTAACCGATATACCTTACGCATCTTTACAGTTTATTGAAAAGGTCCCATTAATGGTTGCGAGACAACTGACAACTGCATCAATCCTGATGCCTCTCCACTGTAAAACGGAATGCTTGACTGAACATAAAGGCGAAAAAAATGCAATGTCAAATTTTCTTTTCGTATTTAAACTCTTTCCAGTCATTTTTTAAAAAAACGTGACACAATTGAAATTATAATACTGATAATTATCATTGTGGTGATGGGGAAATATATCTTCAGGTTGGGCCTGTCAATGACAATATCTCCCGGTAAACGTCCAATGGGAAACTTACCTAGCCATGGCCAAAGAAGCCCCACAGCCAGAAATATTACACCCAATATAATCAATGTTTTCTGCATGAGACCCTGATCCAGCACAATAAATTAAATGAGATTTATCTCCGGGATAATTCCTGCAGCAAACCTTTGACCATGTTACCGTCAGCAAGTTTGCCGAAATGTTTCATAATGGGAGCTATGGCCTGCATTGAGTTTTTGTATTCAGAGAAATCAATATTGTTATTGATCCAGTCCATGATTTCATCTCTGTCTGCCATTTTAGGCAGGTAAGATTCTAGCACCTGCAGATATGGGGAACCCTCCTTTTTCTGCAGCTCTAATACCGACTTTTCTGATTTAACAAGCCCGCGTATGATCCCAAGCAGGTCATCATCTGTTATCTCTTCAGGCTTCTTGACCCGAAAGGTTTTCTTGCCGCTCTCCAAGGTAATTGGCACTGTCAGTTTCGGGTACTCTCCCATGACAACCCGAATTGCGTCACGAATATCATTCTGTTTCTGCAGCATGGCATTTTTCAGATCAAGTTTTATCTTGTCATGCAATGATAAGTCCATATCCTGGCTCCAGCCATGCTCTCCTTTTCCTTCCATATTCTCTTCCTTTTTATAGAATAAACAGCAGCAAATTAATTTTCTCTATTCTGCAGTGCTTTGATATAAAATTTATTTATATAATCAGCAACCATTCTGCGGGCAGAAAATTGAGAACCGCAGACCTTAATGGACTCTTTCATAATAGTAACCCATCCATGGGATATATCATGATTACGTGATTTATAAAACAGGGGGATAATTTCTTCTTCAAGCAATCGGTATATGGAACCAGCATCAGCTTCATCCCGTTGGCCTTCAATTTCTTCTTTACCAAAAGCCCAACCATTTTTACCGGTATAACCTTCATGCCACCAGCCATCCAGGATGCTTAAGCTTGGCACCCCGTTCAAACCTGCTTTCATACCACTGGTCCCACATGCCTCCATGGGCGGCAAAGGATTATTCAGCCATATATCCACACCGTGCACTAGGTACTGGGCGAACTGTTCTCCATAATCCTCAACAAAAGCAATCCTGCCGCCATATTCTGGATCACGGGCCATATTAACTATGCGCTGCAGGATTCTTTTGCCCGGATCATCTGCAGGATGGGCCTTACCGGCAAAAATTATCTGGATTGGATGCCAGCGGTCTGTGAGGAGTTTTTTTAGCCTTTGTATGTCATAAAAAATCAGGTCTGCTCTTTTATACGTAGCAAATCGTCTTGCAAAACCAATGGTCAAAACTGTAGGGTCCAGCAACGTACCGCCGGATACCATCAGGGATGGATTCAGACTGTCTTCTATCCAGCGGCGCCTGGCCCGCTCACGGATTGCATCAATCAGCTTGATCTTGAGCCACATATGGGTTTCCCATAGTTCCCGGTCCGGAATTTCATCAACCAGTTCCCAGACAAATGGATTGTCATGCTCATCCAGCCAGTCAGGCCCGAGATATCTATTGAAGAGCAATTCCATCTTGGGTTCAATCCAGGTCGGCACGTGCACGCCGTTGGTAACATAATCAATTGGGACCTCATCTTCAGCAACTCCATTCCATAAACCTTTCCACATCTTGCGGGCCACCTCGCCATGTTTTTTGCTGACGCTATTACGGAAACCAGCCATGCGCAGTGCAAAGGCGGTCATGTTAAAGCCGCTTTGTGGTTCGTCCGGATGAACACCCAACTGCAGAAACGCATCGTGATCAAGCCCCAGGGAGGCACAAAAATCATGAAAGTATTTACCCATCAGCTCAAAAGGAAAGACATCATGGCCTGCCCGTACTGGTGTATGAGTAGTGAAAACTGTTGATTCACTCACAGCTTTTTTTGCTTCTTCAAAACTCAACCCGCTTGTGACCTTGTCCCGAATCCTTTCAAGCAGGGCAAAGGCTGCATGCCCTTCATTCAAATGAATGATCGAATGACTAATGCCCAGATGCTCCAATACCTCCATACCTCCTATACCCAGAACTATTTCCTGCCGCAGCCTCTGCTCAATATCACCTGTATAAAGCCTTGATGAAATGGATCTGTTCCAGGGATCATTGATCTCGATATCTGTATCAAGGAGAATAAGTGACACCCTGCCAACATCAACTCTCCAGACGCAGACATAGATCGTAGGATCAATAAGAGGCACTTTGACAACCAGCTGCTCACCTTTAGAGTCCAGCACTCTGTTGATGGAGGCTGCTTCACGGTCGAGGGGCTGGTCAAGGTTTTCCTGCCAGCCGTCTTCCCTTATTCGCTGCAGAACATAACCTTCCGGATACATGAAGCCAACCGCAACGAGCGGCACCTGCAGGTCGCTGCATTCCTTGATAAAATCCCCGGCCAGAAACCCAAGCCCTCCGGCATAAAAAGGCAGTGAGTGGTGCAGGCCGTATTCAGCTGAAAAATATGCTATTCCAGGTGTGTCCCTATCACATACTGTGCTCAGCATCGAACAGACCCCTTTTTCGAGATACTTGTGAAACTGTGAAAGCACAAGGTCATAATGCCTGAGAAAATCTGGATCTTCTGCAGCTTCAATGAGCGTATCCGGAGGTAGTTCCTTTAAGGTTTTATCTGGATTGTGCAGGCTTTCCTTCCAGGCCTGGCGGTTCAACGACTTGAAGACCATGCGGGCAGCAGGATGCCAGCTCCACCAAAGGTTCTCAGCCATTTCACCCAAACCGATCAGACGTTCCGGCAGGTTAGGAAATTCTTTCCTTATACGGTCTATAGCTTCTTTATCCACAATCCAGCTAACCCCACATGGCTAAGCTACTTATACACATCCGCTTCAGTTGAATATTTTCACTTTACCCGGATTGCTTGAATATGTGCAAGAGGCTGCAAACTAAATTTTAACTTAAGCCTGTTATTATGTTCTCCGGTTATTTCACAACTACCACAATGTAGAAAATTCATGGATCTGTAACCTATCTGTAATTTTCAATGTTGTATGGAATAATGAGGGGGAAATTTTACTGCAGCAGAACAGATAATTGCAATCTCTTTAAAGTTATCCTTTTATCAATGAAACCCTTTAATGAGTAAAGTTGGAGGATGATAGATGTCAAAAAAGTACATGATGATAATAACCCATTCCACCGATGAGCCTCACCGGACATGTACAGCGATGGGCCTGGCGTCCTGCCTGATTGTCGACGGTGCAGACGTTGCATTGTTTTTTATGTGTGAGGGTGCAAAACTTATGCAGAAGGGTGTGGCAGAAACCATTGAAGGACAAAATATCGCTCCGGTTCGTGATCTTTTACCAATAATTCTGGACGGTGATCCTCAATTGTATGTCTGCAAAATAGACCTTAAAAATCTGGATATCCCTGAAAGTGATTTACTCGAAGGAGTTAAGATTGTCACCCTGCCGACCATCTCAGAACATATGATGGAAAGGGAAACACTGATGTGTTAGGCATTTTTGATTAGAGGAAACTAAATTGGGAGGGGGATTGCTTAGATCTCTGGCGTCACATAACTGGCATCAATCACTTAAATGTGGTTGATGCCAGTACTATTTAAAGAACATTATATAAACCAGTTGACTCTTTAACCTTTGGGTCTGTGTGTATAGCGAATCATATAATTGCAGTGATTAGTTTCGAGAGTGCCCCCCTCGGGAAGGAAATATTCGTTATAATGACGATGTTTCCTTCCGGTTCTCTCGAATATTTTTTTGTGAAAAAAATCTGAAATTTGATATCACAGATTTTAGTCATAGTCCGGATAAAAAAAATAATTATGTGGAAAAAAGGTTTTTATATATGGAATTTATTTTGGGATAGTATGATCTTATTTAAAGCAGAACTTTTTTCTCGGCTTCTTCCTGGGTGAGTATAAATTTATCGCCTTCCTCTTCATTGACTCGCTGAAAGAAAGCACAATCAAGGCAGTTATTAATTTTCTTGGCAATCGTGCCCAAAACCTCTCCTTTACAGAATGTACCGGCAAAGGCCCAGCAGAACCTGCCTGCTAACCTACCGTTATTGACGCCGTCAAATTTATTTGGCAGTGCTGCCGGACAAATGCCAAGATTCTCGTTTTTACCGTTTGGCTCCCTACCACATTTCATCACTTCCCAACAGTTTTTCGGTTTCATTGCAAAAGTCTCCTTTTGGAGTCTGTGCTAAAAGTCTTTCATAGCATCTTCTTCCGAAGAAAAGATGGGGATGCAGCGTGTCAGCCCAACCATGTGAAAAATTTTCTTGAAATGGTCCGATAACCCATAAGCATGGATTTTCTGTTCCTTTTTTCTCCCTTCTGAAGCGATATCGATCAGAGAGGCAAGACCGCCGCTGTTGATGTAACAATCACTGTCGAACTGCAGGAGTATTTTAGGTGAATTTGTAATATTCTCACTCTGGTAAGCGTTTCCAATCACCTCTCCTGTCACTGCCGTGACATCTCCCTTAATGCTGATCACAGCGATATCACCTTTTTGACTTGTTGATACTTGAATATCCTTACTCATTCCAGAAGCCCCCTTTAGCAGTTACAACTTCGTTGCTATATATACACGTCCTGCATTCCATTTTATTTGTTGAGATGAATCAGCATTTTCACATCATTTCCCTTATCCGGCTGCTTTTCAATGGTGAATTCGTTAACCAGGTTGCTGATAAGGAAAACTCCATAGCCGCGGCGTCGGGGCATACCGTCTTTATCCACTCTGTTTTTGGGGATCTTTTGCGGATCAACCCCCTCCCCTTCATCGTGCACAACAACCTGCAGCGATGACTCATCCGTTGCGAATGTGACCCCAACTTTCGTATTTTCATCAAACTTGTTGCCGTGTTCAATTGCATTGATGCAGGCTTCGGCAATAGCTGTTTTAAGGTCATCAATCCTATCCTTGCTGAAGCCCATTTTCTCCGCAATGGACACAGCTTTTTCAATTGCGACCTTCTCTGACCCTAAAATATTGGGTAGTTGCAACTCCACTATCTGTTCCATGAATATTTTCCCAATTAAAATTTATGGTATACTACAAACATATCAATTTTCTTCCAACCAGTTTATTTCTCTATATTTTTTTCATGTTTTTTGCAATACTTTGTCCAGATAATTCACTCTTTCATTATTTACTGTCAATCAACCTTTATAACAACAATGGTAAGATCGTCATGCTGCTCAGCTTTCCCAACAAAACTGTTAATATCCTCAATTAAATTTTCCATAAAGGTATCGACATCCTGTCCCCTGTTGGCCTTGATCACCTCAATGAAGCGTTCAAAGCCATACATCTTCTCTTTCTTGTTCATGGCCTCTACAACTCCGTCTGTGTAGAAGATGATCATATCTCCGGAATTAAGCTGCAGCATGGTTTCCTGGTAATCCGGGTCGTCAATGATACCGAGAGGGAAGGCATCACCTTCTGTTTCTATCAACTCAGCCTCTCCAGTTTTACCCGAGAGAATAATGGGCTGGGTCTGTCCGGCGCTGCACATGCCCATTGTTTTATCTTCCATATTCAATACAGCATAGAGCAGAGCCACGAACATACCCTTGGCCTTGGTAATATCTTTCTTAATCTGCCTATTGGCCCGTACCATGATCTCACCGACGGACAGTTGGTCTTCTGAGAGAAGCCGGAACACACTTTTTGAGGCAGTCATTACCAGGGCCCCTGAAACACTCTTGCCGGTGACATCAGCAATAACGAACCCCATTTTGCCATCGTCAATATCGATAAAATCAAAAAAGTCTCCGCTCACCTCTCTTGCCGGAGTAGAGCTGGCAGCAATCTGGTAGCCTTCCACCTCTGGGCAGGAAGACGGCAGCATGCTCATCTGCACATCCCGGGCAACTGAGAGGTCCTTTTCCATACGCAGCTTGCTCAACATCTCTTTAAAGAGACTGGCATGCTCTATGGATACTGCTCCCAGAAATGCAAGCGGCGCCTGAAAAAACAGAGGCACAACAAGAGGGAGCCAGACGTTTTGGGCTTTAAATATTGAGACAGCACCGCCAAGATACAAAATACTCAGTCCTATTGTATTGATGGCAGCTATCCTCATAATGGATATACGACAGATAATTCCTAAAAGAAAACCCCAGAGCAGAACGATAAGGGCGTAGGATTTTAAACTGACAGGCTGCACAGGCGTGTCTTCTTTTATGTTTGCAAACACACTTGCCATGATCTCCACTCCGCTTACAAACACCCCATCCGCAAGGGAGAACACGGTATAAAAACTGTCCTTTCTGTCTGCCAGCAGTATCTCTGAAAGCCCTACGAATACTACCTTGCCATCCAAATCCAAAGGCCTGCCCTCGTATGCACCATCCTTTATCTGCAATGCCTGGTAATAGGGAATTGTCCTGATGGTGCGCGGCGGGCCGTAGTAATTAACATAACGGCTGGTGGCGCCTCCATACATCTTGATGAGCACTTCCAGCAGGTGTTGGTTGTCTCTGCCCAACTCAACATTTTGCAGTTCTGCCAGCATTTTTAATTCAAGTAGCGGATCTGCCTGAAAGATCTCATGGATTTCCTGGATGACCTGCTTCAGGTTCTTTGCATTTAGTGCCTCCTGATCTGGAGGTAAAGTAGCTGCAAAGCCAGGACTTGCTTTTCCCATAAGCTGCATAAACTCATCATACAGCTCCATGGTATACAACTGGAACGCTACCACAGGGACAGTGGGAGCATCACCCGCACCGGTCTGGAAGGTCCAGTAACGGTTTACCTTAAAAGGGATTCTCGGCAGGGTAAAAGGTGCTGTGGCAACTGCTGATTCAGCCAAAAGGTCAAAGGGCTTTACAATCTTTACAATATTATGAAAGCCGGCAACTGCAGCACCATCTTCTGATATTGGCAGTTCTTTTGGCACCAGCGGTTCGCAGAGAATTACATTCTGTGCTTTCTGGATTGACTCGGCAAATAGATTATCATCTTCAGCGATACGCGGCTCAATAAAATGCACATCAAAGGCAATGATCCTGGCACCTTCCTTTACAAGGTTTGCGGTCAAGTCCGCATGCAGCGACCGCGGCCATTTATCAGGGTTATTGTGCAGGTTGAGCTTGTCAGAGGACTGCTTGTCAATGCTCACCACCACAATATCGGTAGGCGGCTTTACCGGCCCTCTCAGCTTGAATAGCAAACCCAGGCCGGTATCCTCCTCCAGGCTCATGGCAAACCGGAAAGGGCTT
>CP070776.1:671547-680125 GCA_020346205.1 Deltaproteobacteria bacterium | reverse complement strand
GGGACAGGAGGGATGATATCCCCCTGCTCACAGACGCCTTTATCCACAGGATGAACCTGAAAACAGAGAAAACCATAACCGGCATTGCTAAAGATGCCCTGGATGTTTTTATGCACTACAGTTGGCCGGGGAACATCAGGGAATTGATCAACGTCATTGAATATGCTTTTGTTCTCTGCCCTCAGGGGGAAATATCCATTTCGCACCTGCCGGCCCAATTACTTGGGCATCATCCCATGCATGTTCAGCAGGCCTCAAGAGCCAAGGTTAAGAGAACTACAGGAAATGAACGGCAGGAACTTATCCAGACACTGCAGGCAACTGGCGGTAACAAGTCTGAAGCTGCTAGACGGCTGGGCATCAGCAGGGTTACACTTTGGAAGCGCATCAAAAAACTTGGCATACAGGTTGATAAACAGATAAGGGATTAATATTTCCGAATAATTTTATTGTCTGCCTTTTTGCTCGTCCAGACGGAGGAGAGCAGCTTCCAGATTAATGCGTGCCTGCTTGTAATTTGGTTGTAAAGTTAGCGCCTCTGTGAAATGAAATACAGCCTCTTTAAATCTTCCCTGCTTCATATACAATATACCCAAATTATTATGGGCCCGCGGCTCTTCCGGATGCCTCCTGATCAACTCCTGCAGTTCATTAAATGCTGCAATATTATCACCCTTCAGTGAAAAAGCATACGCCAGATTCAAACGGATAGGAGCAGCATCCGGATTCAAAGATAATGCTTTCCTGAAGTGGTCAACCGCTTCATCTATTTTCCCCTGGGCCATGAGAACATTACCCAGATTATAGTGAATCTCGTCAGCATTTCTTGGATTTAGACTTAACGTCTTCCTGTAGTACAATGCAGCCTCATCATAATCATGCTTTCTCTCAAGGGCATTTGCTAGAATTGCGTAGGCCCGGGGTTTGGCAGGAGATTTTTCCACTGCATCACGCCGCAGGGTTACCTCATCCTGCCAGACCATGTTTCTCTGATAGGTCCATATTGAAAAAAGAATGAGCACCAGTGTCATTACAGAAAGTTTTAACCATTTTTGCCTAAGTAAAAGGTTGACTAGCAAAACAATTGCAAAGATTCCCAACATGGAGGGAAGATAGGTACGGTGCTCAAAAATTATCTCAAGCCCTAGAACTGAGGACTCAATGACAAGATGTCCCAAAAACCAGAGAATGCAAAAAGAAAAAAGCCTTTCTCTTCTGGCCAGAATAAGCGCAAATGAGAATAATCCAAGGAGAACCCCCAGTGACATGATTGTCGTCATTGGGTCAAAAAGCGATTGGGAAAGCTGGAAATCATGATCTATGTTCAATCTTCCCGGGTAAGGGAACAGGATAAGACTCACATAAAACAGGACCACCCTGAACTCTGTGAGCACTCTCTGCAGCATGGTAAAGTCACGACTGCCATAACTGTCAGCTATGTAAGAAAGGGGATGCAGACCAAGAAACAATACAATAATACAGACAAAGATAAGGGCCGCACTGAGTATTGGTATAATCCTTTTCCGCAACCAGGCAACACTCAGATCCTGGAAGAAAAACCATTCATAAAGCATAATGAAGAGAGGCAGGGTGGCCGCATTTTCCTTTGAACCCAGGGCCAGAACACCTGAACACACAGAACCTAAAATAAGAAAAGCCTGCTGCATACTGCTCTTTGCCAGACGCCCCCTGGCATAGAACAGCATGGAGAGTATATAGAACATGGCAGCCAGGCTGTTCATTCTTTGAATAATATAGGTAACCGACTGGACTTGCAGGGGATGCACCAGCCAAATCAAAGCAGCAACAAACGGCAACAACTCTCCATATTTCAAATTCTGCTTTCCCTGCTGCAGACCAAGAGTTGTTTGTAAAAACATAAAGAGAAAAATGCTGGCTCCAAGATGAATGAGGATGTTGACGAGATGATAGCCGAACAGCTCGTAACCATGGAAATAGTAATTGAGGGCAAGGGTTAGATAAGCAACTGGACGGCGGTCAAGCGGGCTGTCAAATGCTGCTTGCCGGATTGCATCCCAATTGAGACTTGTAACGCGGATATGCGGGTTCGCTTCAATATGGTACCAGTCATCAAAGATATAAGGACTTTGAAAAGTATTGGAGTACAGCAGAAAAACAACTGCTGCTAAAAAAAGATAAAGCAAGGGGCCAGTAAACACAGCTCTGCTTGATTGCAGATTCTGATTCTTTTGGGAGTGATACTCTTTTTCAGGGGTATATGATTTTATTTTCAAGCCTTTTGCTGGTTTTTATTTTTAAACTGATATCAATATATTAATCCATTTCCCCTGCAATCAATTCCATGCAGAATCTTAAAGAACATCATAGAAAGAATTGCATGCAATCACAACCTGGAACGATTGCAAGTTTATCATGTACACTTATTCTCAAAGGGCAGCTACCTGATATCAGGCTTTTTCCTTTTTGTACTTTGCTCTTAATCTGTTACTTTAAAAGATGGCGCTGGTAAACCAATTTTTAAAATAAATGCAGAAACTTAATTAAACTTTTTTTAACCTTAAGGAATCACACATGCGGGCAGTTGTTCAACTTGTCAAAAAAGCATCGGTAACGGTCAATGACTCTGTTATCTCTGAAATAGGCTCAGGCTTGCTGGTCCTTCTTGGTGTCCAGAAAAACGACACCCCCGGTGATGCTAAAATATTAGCAGAGAAAATCGCTAATCTGAGAATTTTTCCCGACCAGGGGAAACTGATGAACCTCTCCGTCCTCGATGTTGAGGGACAGATACTGGTTGTCTCCCAGTTTACCCTCTATGGTGACTGCAGAAAAGGCAGGCGGCCCTCGTACTCAAATGCAGCACCTCCTGAACAGGCAGAAGAGCTCTATGAAATTTATATACGGGAAACAGCAAAGCTGGGAGTCCCCGTGGACTCTGGAAAGTTCCAGGCCATGATGGATGTTGAACTTGTCAACCAGGGCCCTGTAACCCTGCTTCTAGATTCGAAAAAAGTCTTTTAGCCTGAACTAGTTGCTGGAGGGAGTTTATTGTAACGAAAGAGAGCAGGTATTTTATTCTGACTTGCTCTTGTTGACGCTGATCCGTTCAACAATCTGCCGATAATATTCTTCCTGTCTTTCAATGTTGACAGAATCACCTTTCATGGTATTCAGTTTGAGCATCAGATAATTTAACTTTTTTATCTGTTTCACCCTGGTTTGTTCGTCTTCGCAGGCAACAAGCATATCCTCAAGCTGCTGAATTTCTTTTTTTGTCTCAATTTCAGGAGGAAGGTACCCTGCATTTTTCAATATCTTATGTGCCATACGAAGTTCCTCGGGCACCAAGTTATCATTACTCATCGGCAGAGGTTTGTTGCGCCATTCCTGAGTATCAAGAAGGCCTTTCTGGATAGCTTCACTGATCTTACGCTCTGCGATGAGCCTGATTGCTTCAAGCATGGTATATTATTCCGGCCAGATTACTTTTTTCTTGTTGTGTTTTTTGTACATACAATCTCGTGGCTAATGATTATTATAAATAACAGGATAATTTGAATATGAGAATAATATTTTCAATAACTTTTGCAGGTATCTCACAATGAACCTGAAAATTTTCAGCCTTGTATTATTAATCGGCGCCTTTCTGGCAGTTGCTGAGGTTTCTGCTGATACAATATACACCTGGACCGATGAGCATGGTGTGCGTCATATGACGAATGTCCCGCCAGTAAAACCCGTAGACGACCTTGATGTTCTGGAATTAAAGCCCCCGCCGGTACAAGAAGGGCCTGAAATACAGTATGCCCAACCGGAAGAGCCTCCTGCTTCAGAAAATGCAACTAAGGTTACCATATTGGACAATCATGTGATCGTCCCTGCCCAGCTCTCTTATAAAGGCAGGCAGGTTAAAGTCAGGTTGTTGCTGGACACCGGGGCCACGAACATAACGCTGCACAAGAAGATTGCAAAAAAACTTCTGATCAAGAGACCAAAGAAAGGTTCCATCAGAGTAGCAGGTGGTGATGTTATTGATGCAGAAGCGGTCAGACTTGATTCGGTTAAAGTTGGTCCGCACACGAAAAAAAATCTCTTGGCCGGCATAATAAAACATCAGGGTCCCAATGTTCCTTTTGACGGCCTGCTCGGTATGAATTTTCTCAAAAACTATAAATACACAATCGATTTTAAAGACAAGGTTCTCCGCTGGGATTATTAACAAGGAGACAGTGATTTGTAACGTTATTCCGGAGGACAACCCAACCATTATTTCCAGTTTCCCCTTTTATTTAAATGTGTTACAGCTTTGCTACATAACCCTTTGCACAAGCGGTTCACATGAGGTAATATCCGGGCCACCGCAAATTAGGAATAAATACCTATATTCTATGTTATTGATTACTGAAGGAGAAAACATTGAGAGTAGCAGTTGTTAAGAACATTTTAGATGCCAACAGCAGGATAGCCCAAGAAAACAGAAAGCTTTTTGATACAAACGGACTCATTGTAGTTAACCTTATGAGTTCTCCCGGGGCAGGCAAAACCACCCTGCTGGAGCAGATGGGCAAACATTTTGAAGGCCAGCTTAAAATAGGTGTCATTGAAGGCGATATCCAGACTACCCTGGACGCTGAAAGGGTTGCGGCTGCAGGCCTGGAGGCGGTGCAGATTGAAACCGATGGAGCCTGCCATCTTGATGCCAACATGATCCAGAATGCTCTAGCAGACTTAAACCTTGATAATCTGAACCTATTGATTGTGGAAAATGTCGGAAACCTTGTCTGTCCTGCAGAGTTCAATGTTGGGGAAGACCACAAGGTCATGATGCTCAGTGTCACCGAGGGAGATGACAAACCCTACAAATACCCGCTCATGTTCAAGGAATCCCGTGTCCTGCTCATTAGCAAAGTCGACCTTCTGCCGCATCTTCGTTGTGATATTGAAAAGATAAAAGAAGCAGCCAGGTCCATAAATCCCAACCTGATTATTTTTGAGATTTCCTCCTATACTGGACAGGGACTTGACGATTGGCACAATTGGATACAGGAACAGACCGTAAAAAGATAATCCGGGCCCGGGTAGAAGTAAGTGGCATTATCCAAGGAGTCGGGTTCAGGCCCCTGATATACAGGCTTGCCAAGACAATAGGGTTGACAGGCCAGGTTGCTAATACTGCAGCCGGTGTCACAATCGAGCTGGATGGCACCGAGCAGGATATAGAACGTTTTGCCAAATCCATTTACAGTGAAAAACCTCCCCTTGCCAGCATTGAAGAATTCAGGGTTATAAAATCAGATATTGAGCCTGATGATACCCACCAGAACTTTCAGATAATTGAAAGCATATCTGCAGGAAACAGAATTGGCCCAATTACCCCAGACTCAGATGTCTGTGACAGCTGTCTGTCTGAACTTTTTAACCCAAATGACCGACGCTATTTATACCCATTTATTAATTGTACAGACTGCGGACCGCGTTATACGCTTATTGAAAAAACCCCTTATGACCGCCCCCTGACAGCTATGAAGCACTTTGAGCTTTGTGAGCTCTGTCAGGCAGAATACAGGGACCCCATCGATCGCCGCTTTCATGCCCAGGCCACATGCTGTCCCGCCTGTGGTCCCTCAGTTACGCTGACCACACCTGACGGGCAGACCATTGAAGACTCTGACCCAATCCGCAGGGCAACAGACCTTTTAAAAGAGGGGAAAATTGTGGCCATTAAAGGTATTGGAGGGTTCCATCTTGCTGTTAATGCAGTTGACCATGAAGCAGTTGCGAAACTCCGGGAGAGAAAAGGCAGGCCTGACAAGCCACTTGCTGTAATGGTGGGGGAACTGGATCAGATAAAGAATTTTGCCAGTTTTTCCCTGGACGAACAAAATCTTTTACGCGGTCGTGAAAAGCCTATTGTCCTTTTACAGAAAAACCCCTCTTTCCCGCTGGTGGATAATGTTGCACCTGATAACAGGTTTATAGGGGTAATGCTGCCCTATACCCCAATTCATCATCTCCTGTTCTACTACCATGAATTTCAAGCCCTAATCATGACCAGTGGGAATATCTCAGGCTCTCCTGTAGTAAAGGACAATGAGGAAGCCTTTGAAAAACTTGCTAACATTGCTGATTATTTTCTGCTCCACAACAGACCTATAGTCACCCAGGCAGATGATTCGGTCATCAGGGTCTCAGGCAGTAACACTGCCTTATACCGGAGGGCGCGCTCATTTGTCCCTTCTGTGGTCAACCTGAAAAGAGATAGTGGCAGGACCCTGGCTCTGGGGGCAATTATTAAAAACACAATCTGCATGACAAAAGAAAAAGAGGCTTTTTTAAGTCAGCATATTGGCGATCTGGACAATATGGATACCCAGATACACCAGAAAAATATTTCCCGCCACTTTCAATCCCTTTTGCGCATTGAGCCTGACCTCCTGGTGCATGACCTGCATCCTGATTATCCTGGCAGCAGGTATGCACGCAACCAGACAGAATTGCCAACGATCGGTGTCCAACATCATCATGCCCATGCTGTGAGTTGCATGGCTGAGCATGGGCTTAGCGGCCCAGTGATTGCTTTAACACTGGACGGAAACGGTTATGGCCCGGATAATACTGTCTGGGGCGGAGAGGTTCTGCTGGCACATTATGAAAATTATGAAAGGCTTGCACACCTTTCTTCCGTGGAAATGCCGGGTGGAGATGCGGCAATCCGTGAACCCTGGCGTATGGCAGTCAGCCATCTTTACAGGGCTTTTGGTCACGACTATAAAGGACTTAAACTGCACTTAGTCCATGATCATAAAGATAAAATTGATATTATGCAGCAGATGATAGATAAATCCATCAACTCACCATTGACCTCAAGTTGTGGCAGACTTTTTGACTCTGTTGCCGCTCTGCTTGGCCTAAGGTACTCTTCCAGTTTTGAAGGGCAAGCTGCAGCTGAACTGGAAATGCTCCTTGAACCCGATGACAGAGATACGGCATCATATCCTTTTGAGATTATAAAATCAGATAGCAAGCCCTGGCTGTTACCTGTAAAACCAATCATAACAGGTATTGTGCATGACATTCTGGAAAACAATGAATCGCACCATATCAGCAAACGATTCCACAATACCCTGGCTTCCCTATTTACAAGGGTGTGCCGGGAGATCAGGGACCTGAAAAATATCAACCAGATAGTACTCTCAGGTGGTGTTTTTCAAAATTTAAACCTGAGCCGGCAACTTAAAACAAATCTTGAAGCCCTTGCCTTTACTGTCTATTCTCATGAACAGGTACCGACCAATGATGGCGGCATCTCACTCGGTCAGGCCCTTGCTGGCAGAGCTATGTGGGAAAGGCTGAAGGCTGAAGAATAATTATACTGGAGTATCTGAGTAATTCGACAGTGCTTTCCCCAGTACTCCATCAGTCCAATATTTATTTAGGCCAAAGCAATCTGGTTATACTATTGTGCTGCTAAAGACTTAAACATTTTAACTGGTATCTGAACATGGAATGGCTGAAAACATACAGGGACGGTGAAGTTGCCGGCAAACTTATAGAGTTACTTAAAAAACAGGAAGGGCTCAGACCTGTCCGCTTCATGGAGGTATGCGGCACGCATACAGTTTCCATCTGCCGTCATGGAATCAGGGAATTGCTGCCTCCTGCAATAACTCTCACCTCAGGTCCAGGCTGCCCTGTCTGTGTAACTGCTACAGCAGATATTGACACCTTTATTAAGGCTGCAGAAATGGATGGTTCCATTATTACAACCTTCGGAGACCTGCTCAGGGTCCCGGGCTCCAAATCTTCCCTGCAGGATGCCAGGGCTGAGGGGGCAGATATCAGGACGGTCTATTCCTCCCTTGATGCTCTGCAGATTGCCAGGCAGAATCCTGAACGCCAGGTAATTTTTCTGGGTGTTGGCTTTGAAACCACCACTCCAACTGTTGCCGCCGCCATATTAACTGCTGAACAGGAAGGTCTACAGAATTTTTCCGTCATCTCTTCCAACAAAGTTATGCCCCCTGCTTTAGACGCACTTCTTGCAGATCCCGATATACAGATTGACGGCCTCATCTGCCCGGGCCATGTCTCAATTATGATAGGTGCTGACGCCTATGAGCCCTTTGTAAATCAATACAAAATCCCCTGCGTTATTGCAGGGTTTGAACCGGTCGACATCCTCAAGGCAGTAGTGATGCTTGCTGAACAGGTAAAACAATCAGAGCCCAAAGTTGCAATAGCCTATGACCGGGCCGTCACCAGGGAGGGAAATCGCCAGGCCATGGCAGTCATGTATAAAATTTTTGAGCCTGTTGACGCCCTCTGGCGTGGGTTGACCACCATTCCCGGCAGCGGCCTGGAGATTCGTTCGGAATATGATTTTTACAATGCCAGAAAACGCTTTGACATAGAGATAATTGAAGCAAAAGACCCTGCCGGCTGCGCCTGCGGCGATGTTTTGAAATCTATCAAAACACCCGCAGACTGCAAATTGTTCGGCACTGTCTGCCTGCCTGAACACCCAATCGGTCCCTGCATGGTTTCCGGTGAAGGAGCCTGCGGCGCTTATTACAGGTATCAAAAAATCTGAAAACTG
>CP070776.1:658494-671447 GCA_020346205.1 Deltaproteobacteria bacterium | reverse complement strand
TGAAGACCTTGGTGTGGGTTCCTTTGCTGAAGTGCAGTCCAGGGGTTGTGTAGTGGGATTTGACAACCGTTTTGGCGGGAAACAGCTTGCCCAGGGTGCAATAGATGTCCTTATGGAAAACGGTATTAAGGTCCATTATGCCGGAGAGTCGACAACAGGAGTTCTTTCTGCAGCTCTTCTGGAGCGCAATGCAGCATTTTCAATCAACCTGACCCCGAGCCATAATCCCTTAGAGTATGGGGGCTATAAATTCAATGGTTTCGACGGCGGACCTGCCTCCTCCTTAATAACCAACCGGATCACCGAGAAAGCCAGGGAAATCATTGACAGTGATATACAGGTTCCAGTTTCAACAGCCCGGAATTTGGTGGTGGAATGTAATTCATTAAATTCATGGATCGACATGGTGCGCAAAAACAGGGATCGTCATGGCATGGACTATGATGGAATAGTATCTGATTTTGCACATGACAAACGGGTTGTGCTTGCAGTTGACTGTGTCCATGGCGCGAGCAGGCTGCATATTCATAAACTTTTGGCCAATGGTGGTGCTAAAAATTCCATCGACAGACTGATCATTCTGCGTGGCGACCGGGACCCTACGTTTGGCGGTGTTGCCCCGGAGCCGTCTTCAATAAATATGGCACCCGTTATGCAGTATCTCGCAGGAAGACAAGAACCTTTAAAACTTGGTGCAGTTATTGATCCTGATGGTGACAGGGTGAGGATGACTGACGGCACAGTAGAAATAGATATGAATCTCTTTGGTGCCATGGCGTATCATTTTCTGCACGAACATAAAAGGAAAGACGGTATGGTGGCAAAAACAGTTGCCACCAGCAATTTCGCCAATAAACTGGCAGAGGATTTCGGTGAGGAGGTTTTTGAATCCCGAGTCGGATTTAAGGAGTTTAAGCCGGTTATCGGCAAAGCTCTGGTGTATTTCGAAGAGTCAGATGGCATTAGCGTCATTGGACATACGCCTGAAAAGGATGCCTATATAGGCCTGCTTCTTGCCCTTGATATGGTTATGACTCTCGGCAAGAACCTGGGGGAATATCTTCTCGAAATCCAGCAGGAACACGGCTTTTATTATCCTGCCAAAGATGGTGTGGTGGTGAGCAGTAGCGGGGAGGAGTTGATGTCTACATTAGCCCTTCTTGATAAATATGAAGCAGGCTCAGTGATAAATGTTGGTAATGAAGAAAAAATTATTGCAGAAATAATTGACATTGACGGCAGGAAAATGGTCCTTGACGATGGCAGTTGGTTAATGATAAGGCCGTCGGGTACAGAACCCAAGGTCAGATTTTATGTAGAAGCAAGGAACAGGGAGAAGCAGGTGGCCCTATTTGAAGCTGCTAAGGCCATGTTAGTTGAAATTGGATTGCTTTAACGGTTTACAGTTAAGGGACAATGGCCAGCAATTTTGAACTTAAAATTTAAAATTCATAATTGTCCGCTGAATGCGGAATGAATACTGGTTGATTTTTACATGTCAAAAAATTATGGTGAACTGCCAAACATTTACAGCTTAATGATTATATTTATTTCATAATTTTAAATTGTTTTTAACTGAACCTGAATATATCTCAGCTAAGTTAATATGAGATACTTTTATTCTTAAATTTGAGGAGTTTTAATCAGCTATGTGGAACTATACAGAAAAAGTTAAGGATCATTTTCTCAATCCGCGTAATGTAGGTGACATTGAAGATGCGAGCGGCAAGGGGGAGGTTGGATCTCTGGCCTGCGGTGATGCCCTTACACTTACGTTCAAACTGGATGATGCGGGCAAGATTGAAGATGCGAAGTTCAAGACATTCGGATGTGCCAGTGCAATCGCTTCTTCTTCAGCCTTAACAGAGATGATAAAGGGTTTAAGCCTGGAAGAGGCTGAAAAGATTACCAATGAGGATATTGCTGAATATCTTGGCGGTCTTCCCAAGGAAAAAATGCATTGTTCTGTGATGGGCCGTGAGGCTTTGGAGGCAGCTATTGCCAACTATCGCGGTGTTCCTATCCCTATGGCCCAGGGTGAAGTTATCTGTGAATGCTTTGGTGTGACTGACCTGGAGATCAAAAGGGCGATACAGGAGAGCAATTTGAAAACAGTCGAGGAGGTAACCAACTTCACCAAGGCCGGAGGCGGCTGCGGCAATTGTCACGAACGTATCGATGAATTAATTCTTGAAGTCCGCAAGGAGGCAAGGGAGGAGACCAAGGCCGAGGAGGGTCCTAAAAGACTGACGAATATTCAGAAAATCAAAATGATTGAAGATGTTCTTGAAAGGGAAATAAGGCCGGCACTGAGGAAAGATGGTGGCGATATTGAACTCATTGATGTTGACGGTGATTTTGTCATGGTTTCTCTGCGTGGAGCCTGTGTCAGCTGTGCAGCTTCACAGACTACTTTGAAAGAATACGTGGAGAAAAAACTGCGAGAACAGGTTTTGGACAGCCTGATTGTCGAGGAGGTCAAAAAATGAGCTCCAAAGTAGTTTATATGGATAACAATGCTACGACAATGGTGGCACCCGAGGTCCTGGAGACAATGTTGCCTTACTTGTCGGATCTTTACGGTAATCCTTCAAGCATGCATAGCTTCGGCGGGCAAGTCGGAAGTGCTCTTGTTACAGCTCGGGAACAGATAGCCAAACTTGTCGGTGCCTCAACCGATGAAATTATTTTTACAAGCTGTGGAACAGAGAGTGACTCCACGGCGATTTTTTCTGCTTTGCAGGCATTTCCTGATAAAAGACATATTGTAACCACAAGAGTAGAGCATCCTGCTGTCAAAAATCTTTGCGAAAATATCGACAACCTCACAGGCCACAAACATAAAGTTACGCAGTTGCCGGTTGACAGGGAGGGCATGCTGGACCTGAAACGCTATGAAGAAAGCCTTTCAGAAGATACTGCTATTGTTAGTGTCATGTGGGCCAACAATGAAACAGGAGTAATTTTTCCTATTGCTGCAATGGCTGAAATAGCTAAAAGCAGAGGTATACTTTTTCATACTGATGCAGTGCAGGCTGTGGGCAAGATTCCTATTGATCTTAGTAAAACAAGTTCTATTGATTTTCTTTCTATTTCAGGCCATAAGCTGCATGCTCCTAAAGGAATTGGTGTTCTTTATGTTCGCCGCGGAACTCCTTTTGCTCCATTTTTGATCGGTGGGCACCAGGAGCATGGCCGCAGGGGCGGCACGGAAAATGTTTCTTCAATTATTGGGCTTGGCAAAGCCTGTGAATTGGCAGGGGAACGTCTGGATGACGAGAACACCAGGGTTAAGGCTATGCGAGATAAACTTGAGCAGGGTTTATTGGAAAAAATACCTCACTCCATGCTCAATGGACATGAAACAGAAAGGCTGCCTAACACAACAAGCGTCAGTTTTGAGTTCGTGGAAGGTGAATCAATCCTGCTTCATCTTGACAGGTTCGGCATCTGTGCTTCATCAGGGTCCGCATGCACATCAGGTTCCCTGGAGCCATCCCATGTCCTCAGGGCCATGGGAGTACCGTTTACAGCAGCCCACGGCTCAATCCGTTTCAGTCTGAGTGTCTATAATACAGATGACGAGATTGATTTTATTCTGGAGAAGCTGCCGCCGATTATTGAAAACCTAAGGGAAATGTCCCCGTTCTGGAAAGGGCATCACCCGGGTGAGGTAGGCTCCAGCCAATGTAAGTGCAGCTGTTAAATAATTAACCCTAACCTAATGAGAATCAGATGAAAGTTATTGCTCCATATTTTGAGATACTTGAAGACCTGGATAACCAGAGCCTGCCGATACGGATTGAGGTCTGCGGTCGTATCTGCTACAAGAGTGAAGACAAAATAACAGCTGAATCTGCAGTACCCTTTATAAGGGGTATCATCAAGCACGGACATAACTCTGTTACAGAGATGGCGGTTCTTACCCTGAGGATTTTTTATGATGCAGAATCCGTTGCCGGCCAACTCTTCAACCTGATGCCCAAGTACCTGTTTATTGATAAGGTGGAAAAAGGAGAACTCCTGGTTACAGGCAGCGTTCGAGCTTTCAGAGAACTGTACCAGGCAAACCCGACAGTAAAAATAGTAAAGGCTGTAGCAGAATATCTGAATAACCGCCATCCTCTCTTTTATGAAGACCTGATGCCGGAACGGGGTCTCGTTAAGCAGGAGGGGGTAAAGGTTGAAAAGGTTCCCCTTGAAGAAGTAGAAACACTGCCGGCAGACCTTCTGGCCAAGCATCGTCACATAGCAGTCCTCTTTGTAGTGAACCGGGCCATAACACATGAGATAGTCAGGCACAGGCCTGTTTCCTATCTGCAGGAGAGTCAGAGATACTGCAGGTACAGCCAGGACAAGTTCGGTAACGAGGTGACTTTTATTAAACCTATGTTTTTCAAAGAGGGCAGCGAGGAATATACCTTATGGGAAAAAGCCATGCTTGATACCGAGCAGATCTATCTCAAGCTCCTGGAAACCTCTTCGCCCCAGGCAGCCAGGACAGTTTTGCCGAATTCCTGCAAGACAGAATTAATAACCTTTGCCAATCTTCTCGAGTGGCTTCATATTTTCAAATTGCGTACCTCAAAAGGAGCGGAACCATCCATGCGGGAGGTTATGATTCCGCTGCTTCGGAAGTTCCAGGAAAAGTATCCAACCATTTTTGATGGAATTCAGGTGGACGTATAGGTATTTCTACTTGCTTTTTCGTTTAGATTGTTGTTATTACTTTGATGTCGTATTCCCATAATCGGAGGATCCGAACTTCAAAGTTGCTAGGATTGGTGGTTGTTTTTTACTATAAATCTACAAGAACTAAGGAGGGAATGAAATGGCTTATAACGCGGTAGAAATGGCAGACTGGCAGATTTCTGAGGCTGCTGAAAAGAACATGCCTACTCCAGAGGAGTGGCGGGAGAAGCTTGGGCTCGAGAAGGAAGAAATGCTGCCCATGGGCAGGTTGGCCAAGCTTGATTTTCTGAAGATCATTGACCGTCTGAAGGACAAACCGGACGGCAAGTACATCGAGGTTACCGCAATAACCCCGACCCCTCTGGGTGAAGGGAAGAGTACTACTTCTTGTGGTCTGATGGAAGGTATGGGCAAGCGCGGAGTTAATGTGGGTGGTGCCCTGCGGCAGCCAAGCGGCGGCCCTACCATGAACGTCAAGGGTACTGCGGCAGGTGGCGGCAACTCCCTGTTGATCCCCATGACAGAGTTCTCCCTGGGACTCACTGGTGACATCAACGACATCATGAATGCACATAACTTGGGCATGGTGGCCCTGACCTCTCGTATGCAGCACGAGCGGAATTACAACGACGAGCAGCTTGCCCGGCTGACCGGAATGCGCAGGCTTGATATCGATCCCACCAGGGTCGAATTCGGCTGGATCATCGACTTCTGCGCCCAGGCCCTAAGGAACATCGTTATCGGCCTTGGCGGCCGCTTTGACGGTTTCACCATGCAGTCCAAGTTCGGTATTGCCGTGGGTTCTGAGCTCATGGCCATTCTTTCAATCGCCACTGACCTGGCTGACCTGAAGGAACGCATCAACAACATTACTGTAGCCTTTGATAAAAGCGGGAATCCTGTTACCTGTGGTGACCTGGAAGTGGGCAATGCCATGGCCGCTTTCATGAGAAATACTATCAACCCGACCCTGATGTGCACTGCAGAGTATAACCCCTGCCTCGTGCATGCCGGCCCCTTTGCCAATATCGCGGTCGGCCAGTCATCCATCATCGCTGACCGGGTTGCCCTGAAGCTTTTTGATTACAATATCACCGAATCCGGCTTTGCCGCTGATATCGGTTTTGAGAAATTCTGGAACGTCAAGAGCCGTTATTCAGGCCTTAAGCCCCATGTTTCTGTTCTGACTGCTACTATCCGAGCCCTGAAAATGCATGGCGGTGGCCCGAAAGTTGTGGCCGGCAAGCCGTTGGATGATGCCTACACCAAGGAAAATGTCGAACTGGTCGAGAAGGGCTGCGAAAACATGGTCCACTTGATCGGGGTTATCCGTAAGGCCGGTATCAACCCGGTTGTCTGCATCAACCGTTTCTACACCGATACCGATGCAGAGTGCGCTGTTGTCCGCAGAATTGCCGAGGCTGCAGGCGCCCGCTGTGCCGAGTCAAAGCATTGGGAACTGGGCGGCGACGGCGCCCTGGAGTTTGCCGATGCCGTAATCGATGCCTGCAACGAGGAAAATGACTTCAAATTCCTCTATCCGCTGGATATGAAACTGCGTGACCGTGTTGAAGTGATCACCAAGGAAGTATATGGCGGCGACGGTGTTGACTGGTCACCGGAGGCAAATGCCAAGGCTGAGATGCTGGAGAATGATCCCAAGTATGACGACTATGCAACCATGATGGTCAAGAGCCACCTGAGCCTCTCCCACGACCCAACCAAGAAAGGGGTGCCCAAGGGCTGGCGGCTGCCGATCCGGGACGTGTTGATCTATTCAGGTGCGAAATTCCTGTGCCCCTGTGCCGGTACCATCAGTCTGATGCCGGGTACCAGTTCAAATCCGGCCTTCCGTCGTATTGATGTCGAGACAGACACAGGTAAAGTAACAGGACTATTCTAGAAAATAAAAATCAGGCTGAATTTGTCTGAAAAATAATCCAGGCGGGTCAGTGAAGCAACAGGCTTCATTTGACCCGCCTGTTTTTTTGTTTTATTTTTTACAGATTGAGTGTAAACTGCCATATTGGCGAAGATATATAATTTAAATTTCATGCTATTTAAGACACTATTTTATGGCTAGGCCACAACAACTCAGAGGTGCTCCTCCCAGACCCGCACCCAAAAAAAAACCGACCGGTGATGCCAAGAAATCCAGCTTAAGCGGTACAGTCAAGGATCAATCTGGAGCCGGCAAGGTCCGTATCGGTGATCTGCTACGTAAAGAAGGTTATATTACAGCAAACCAGCTTGAACACGCCCTCCAGGTCCAGAAGAAAAGCAAAATGCGGCTGGGCCGGATCCTGGTCAAGCTCGGCCATATTGATGAAGAAACCATCCTCAACGTTCTAAGCCGGTTGCATGGTTTCCCGGCAGTAACAATTTCCCGTGAATCACCACAGCCAGATGCATTGAAGTTAATGCCCTATGATATGGCCAAGGAATATATGGCATTTCCTCTTCGCATCGCACCAAGCACCAAGACACTCAAAGTGACCATGGCGGAACCTACTGACACATCCGCCGTAGAAGCTATGCAGGCAGCGGTTAAAATGAAGTTGACTGTCTGCGTTTCCACTGAAAATGACATCATTGAGGCATATAAAAATCATTATCAGATCAGTGATGAAGAATATGCATTATACAAGGATGAGGAAGAGGTAGAGGAGGAGGAAGAGGTTTCTGTTGAAGAGGTGGCTGATGACTTCGGTGCCCTGGCCTCTGAAGCGGCTGGAGAGCTTGAGATTGGAGCAGGGGAGGAAGAAGATGCCATGGAGGATTACTCCTACTCCGACGCCCCGATCATCAAGCTGGTAAACGGTATGTTGATCAAGGCGGTCAAAGATGGAGTGTCTGACGTCCATGTTGAACCGTATGAGAAAAATTTCCAGGTACGCTACCGTCTGGACGGTTCACTGTATAAATCCATGAACCTTCCCTTGTCTATTAAGAACGCTCTTGTTTCCAGGGTAAAGATCCTGGCTAATCTTGATATCACTGAAAGACGCGTTCCACAGGATGGCCGCATAAAAATGAAGCTTGGCAGGAACAAGGCTGTTGACTTCCGTGTTTCAACACTGCCCACCCTGTTTGGCGAAAGTATTGTTATGCGTATCCTTGATCAGTCCAGCCTGAATGTTGACCTGACCAAGCTGGGTTTTGATCCAACTACTTATGAGACCCTTAAACGGTGTCTTTACAGGCCGCAAGGTTTGCTCCTGGTTACTGGTCCTACAGGTAGCGGTAAAACCGTTACCCTCTATTCAGCGCTCAACTCTTTAAACCGTGAAGACACCAAGATTTTAACAGCTGAAGATCCGGTTGAGTTTAACTTTAAGGGTATCAACCAGGTTAATGTGCACCAGGAAGTAGGTATGACCTTTCCCGCAGCCCTGAAGGCCTTCCTGAGGCAGGATCCGGATATCATTATGGTTGGTGAGATTCGTGATATGGAGACTGCGGAAATAGCCATCAAGGCAGCCATGACAGGCCATCTGGTTTTCAGTACACTGCATACCAATGACAGTGCGGCTACCATCGGCCGTCTTATTGATATAGGTATTCCTTCTTATATGGTTGCTTCATCCGTAACCATGGTTTTATCACAGCGGCTGGGACGTAGACTTTGCAGTAATTGTAAAAAGATCGTTACCCACTATTCCGAGCAGGAACTTTCTGCAGCAGGATTTGATCCAGATGAAATACCGGATTTAGAGATCCATGGCCCCAACGGCTGCTCCACATGCAAAGGTGGGGGCTACAAGGGTCGTGTCGGTTTCTTTGAATTGATGGAAGTTACAGAAGAGGTGGCCAAGGCGATCAGTGCCGAAGTACCTGAAGATACACTGCGCAAGACTGCAATCAACGAAGGTATGTCACCTTTGAGGGCAGCTGGTCTGCAAAAGGTTCGCGAAGGCATTACCAGCGTTGAAGAGGTCCTTAAACGTACAGTTCTTACCAAGGAAAGTCTGCCTGCCTACCTGGTAAATCCGGATATGGAAAAATATGATGACGGTGATGTCATCATCCGGGAAGGAAATACGGACAATGATTTCTTCGAACTTATCCAGGGTGCAGTAATTGTTGTTAAGGGCGGCAAGAAAATTGCCGAGATTACCCAGCCCGGAGCATATTTCGGAGAGATGTCCGCCATTTCAGGGGAAGCAAGGTCAGCATCGATCATTTCCAAGGGCCGCTCAACTGTGAGGCGTTTTCCGGGCGACAAGCTTTTCGAGGTTATTGAGAACTACCCCGATGTCACCAAGCATCTGTTTAAGACTATGGTAAGCAGGCTTGAACATTCTAATGAGATAATAATGAAACTGGCTAATGGCAGGAAAGCCAGATAACTTTCAGCTTCCAATATCCGGCTAACAATCAAGAATCCAAAATTTCTTTCAGTTATTACCTTGCAGGAAGTTTACCAGTTTTCCCGGTGCTTCCGAGATCTGATCGCTTAACTGGGTAAGCGGCTGGCCGTTCCGTTCAGCTTTTCTTATAACCGATGAGTCTAAAAATAGAGCAGCCGGTGCTTCACCCAACGCTTCTTTAAGAAAATCTGCGTCATCATCATCCTGAATAAGGTTACCCACAAAAGATATTTTTGGGATACCAGAGTCTACTGCCAGCTTTTTAATTTTTAGTGCTGTTCTCACGCTTGACTTAGAGGGAATAACAACGATCAGAAGATGATCTACTCCTGCAATAGTGCCGCGGCCGAGATGTTCAACTCCGGCTTCCATATCAAGCAAAACAACCTGTGAAGGTGAAAGCAGCAGTTTGGTAAGCATTCTTTTCAGAACTGTATTCTCCGGGCAAGCGCAACCTCCTTCAGCTGTCTGGATAGCACCTAGTATCATGAGGCGTATTCCGTCCTGCTCGATCATGAATTTTTGCAGGAGGTCATCAACCTCTGGATTGATTTGGTAGAAAGGGGAACCCTGTACTTTTCCGGAACGTTCAATAAGAAGCTCTGTCATCTCAGCTATAGGTTTTATTTTATCAATATCCTTAATCCCGATGGTTTGGGCCATATGGGGACTCGGATCAGCATCAATGATTAGAACTTCTTTACCATCATTTTTAAACTGGTTGGCAAGAAGAGCCATGACAGTAGTTTTGCCGACTCCCCCTTTGCCGCTGATTGCAATTTTCATAAGCCGTTTCCTGTTGTTAATATGTTTGATCTTGCATGTTTGATAAATATGATTACTTTGTTTTACACATTAATATATAGTTATGATATACAGTTAATGCCACAATAGAAATAATTTCAGCTCATGCTAGTTAATGAAGCTGTTATTTTTTGAGACACATATGTGTAAGTAATAAGGAGGATAAAGAATGAACAATCCATATACTGGTAATGAGCGTGCAATTTCCCAGGTATCAACAGAAGCTTCAACCGTATTCTTGGCCAAGGTTTTTAACTGGATGGCAATCGGTTTGGGATTGACCGGGCTTGCAGCCTTTCTGACTGTCAACTCCGAAACAGCTCTGCAATTTATATTTGGCAACAAAATGGTCTTTTACGGACTGATATTTGGTGAACTGGGGCTGGTTTTTTACCTATCAGCCCGAATTGAAAAAATATCTGCCCAGGCCGCTACAGGGTTGTTTATAGTTTATTCAATACTAAATGGTGTTACACTATCGGCAATTCTACTGCTCTATACCTTGACTTCAGTGGCTGCCACCTTTTTTATTGCAGCCGGCATGTTCGGAGCCATGGCCGTTTACGGGTTTGTTACCAAGCGGGATCTTTCAAGCTGGGGATCGTTTCTCTTCATGGGGCTCATTGGTATTATCATAGCCATGGTGGTGAATATATTCCTGGCCAGTTCAATGATGTCCTGGGTAATTTCCGGGATAGGGGTAATTATATTCACCGGACTGACCGCTTATGATGTACAGCAGATTACACGCATGGGTGAACAGGGCATAATGAACGGTGGTGAAGCTGTTATCCGAAAAGGAGCTATAATGGGAGCCCTCAAGCTTTACCTGGATTTTATCAACCTGTTTTTGATGCTGTTACGCTTGCTGGGGGATCGGCGCTAAGGTATTACTGCATAATCCTCCAGGCGGGAAATAGCTGTATCAATTACTGCCGTATTTCGCCTGGTATTCTTCCTGCAGCATGATGAGATTTTCCAGATACAAATGCTTATCTTTAAGATCAGCATTTGCCTGGACTTCAGAGATAAGCGAGTTAAGAGTATAGCGTATATCAATGCCGTAGCGATTTGCGTCAACGCTGTTTGCCCTGTCAATTATGAGTATTGAATAATATCGCAGCAATACCCTTAGAAAAAGTTCCCGCCGGAAAAGATAAGATTGCCCACCCAGGGTGTTTATAAAGTATCCGGCATATTCATAAAGTCCTGCCAAAGGCAGTTTAATATCCAAATCCACATCTGTACATTCAGTTTCTATTTCAGACCATTTATAAAAAAGGGCCATGGTTGGTTCAATGAGCTCTCTTTCATGCAGTAAAATATCTTTAACAAAAAGAATTTCTTTGGGGCCTAATGTTCTGAAGAAATGGGCCATGTTGTTAAGAATTGCAAACAGATCATCGGTCTCTCGTACAACAACCGGTGGATTGGCTATCAACTTATTGATTATTTCCCTGAAATGATCGAGGCTTGAACCTTGAACTAAATGTCCACGCACATAATCCTGGCTGTCTAAATGCTCAAAGAACATGAGTATCTTGTCAGCTGTTTGCAAGCATTGATTTTCAGGGGTAGGTGGAGGTAGCTCTTCACCAGGAGTCAAATGGAGCTTTGGCTGTTCCTCTACCTCAGTAGGGGGAATTGCTTCTGGCTGCAACGCTTCTTTTTCAGCAGCTTCCTTTTCGAGCCAGGTTATCTTAGGTTCAGCCTCCTCTAGGGTTTTCTGCCACGGCAGGTTTCCGGATAAATAGCTCCAGCCAAGGTAAAGCACACCGACCAGAAGAATAATAATAAATGTGGCAAGTGGTGCTGCTGAACTTTTCTTAGGTTTTGATTGTTGATCTGACATAGGGCAGCTGTAAGCAGTTATTATGAAATTTATAATATGCTAAAAGCCAGTTGGATAATTTTTATGATATCCCTCTTTTATACACAGGTCAATTGGAAATATAATTGGCTGGATTGCGTTAGATTTTGAGGCTAATCAACTACAATTATTTTCTGCTTGACTCGGCATTATATACACACTATTATTGCGGCTAATTTCACTGAATTGCTATTCAGTATTGATGCGTTAATACTGACCATGGCTGGGAAATCTATTTATTCAAGTACATTTGTTGAAATATCATTTTGTTAAATTTATTCCTAATCTAAATCTTTAAGGAGGATAAGTTATGTCTGTTTCTGTAGTCGGTCATTCTAACCCTGACACCGATTCTGTCACATCCGCGATTGCCTATGCAAATTTTTTGAAAGCTACAGGTACTGATGCTGTAGCGTGTATGCAGATATCTGCTGATAATTTGAACCCTGAAAGCAAAGTTGTTCTCGATAAATTCGGTCTTGCTGCGCCGCAGGAGCTTGCTGATGCAGGCGGCAAGGATGTTGCACTCGTTGATTTCAGTGATGTCGCCCAGGCTCCGGCCAATATTGGTGATGCCAATATTGTTGCCATCGTAGACCATCACAAGATAGGAGATATTGTGACCAACAGTCCAATTTTCTTTTATGCTCAGCCGGTAGGCTGTACAGCAACAGTACTTCTGGAGATGTACAAGACCAATAATATTGAGCTGCCCAAAGATATCGCAGGCGGCATGCTCTGCGCCATCCTGAGCGACACCGTTAATTTTAAATCTCCCACATGTACTGACGCAGATAAGGCTGCTGTTGCTGAGCTTCTGCAAATTACAGGGGTAACTGATCAGGATGCCTTGTTTATGGAAATGCTGAAAGCCAAGTCATCGGTTGAAGGTATACCCGCTAAAGACCTTATCTTCCGTGATTACAAAGATTTTGACATGAACGGCAAAAAAGTTGGTATCGGTCAGATTGAACTCGCCACCCTTGACCAGGTTGCTGATATCCGGGATGATCTATACAACGCTGTTGGTGAGGTCAAGGCCGAAGGTCGACACTCAGTTCTGTTCATGTTGACAGATGTAGTTAAGGAGGGTACTGACCTTATGGTTGTCTCTGATGACCCTGCCATCATTGAGGGTGCTTTTAACGGCAAGATTGAAGGACAGTCAATGTGGGTAGATGGTATGATGAGCCGTAAGAAGCAGACTGTACCACCTT
>CP070776.1:640956-658394 GCA_020346205.1 Deltaproteobacteria bacterium | reverse complement strand
CAGCAAAACTTGCCCCATCCTGTTCACCAGAAACAAACGGCATGATGGTCAGCATAATTTCATCAACCACCCCATCAGCTAAAGCAGCATAGTTAAGATGAGCCCCGCCTTCTATCAATACAGATTCCACTTCGTTGCCTCTAAAAAAATCCAGAGCAGCCTGCATGGATAAACCGTGCTTACCAGCCGGCAGACCAACCACCATGGCGTTTTCCTGTAGCTTGTCCCGCAGTTCAGAAACATTCTCATTGGCTGTAAAAATTACAGGACTGGGGTCATGCATGAATAACTTCTTTCCTGTGACAGGGATATTCCCGCTTTGAGATATAATTGCCCTGATGCGTCCTGGATCAAGAGAGCCGTTAGTGCCCCGCATTTCAGGATTTTCCTTTCTCAGGGTATTGGCGCCCATGATACTTGCCTGGGTCTCGTCCCTGATCTCTTCCAATCTGCGACGGTCGAGCAAACTTCCATAGCCTACCGGGCTAATCCTGCCACAGATTGTTGTAGCGCCAATTAGTATAACTTTCACTCAATAACCTTTGTGATTAAACCTGCCTCGATATTGTCAGTAATAATTACCTTGCCGATGGAAGTGGGCAGAACAAAGAAAACCTTGCCGCCAATGGTTTTTTTATCAGCAAGAAGATACTCCTGGATCTTGGCCCGATCATATTCCTTTGGAATCGCTACAGGTAAACCAAATTTTTCAATCAGGTTCTTGAGACGCTCTTTTTCCCGCTGGTCAAGAATCCCGCTTAAAACTGCAAGCTCTGCTACAGCCACCATACCCATTGCCACAGCCGAACCATGGGCCAACTTATATTCTGAAGCAGCCTCGACCGCATGACCAATAGTATGTCCGAAATTAAGGATACGCCTGAAGTCGGATTCTTTTTCATCTGCTTCAACTATTGCTGCCTTTATCTTGCAGCTCCTGGTAACTACCCCCTCGAGGACTTGCAGGTCCAGGGCTAGAATTCCCTTGAGACTCATTTCAAGAAACTTGAAAAAATCCCGGTCATATATGACTCCGTACTTGATGACTTCTGCCAGACCGTTTAAGAGCTCATTTTCCGGCAGTTGCTCGAGGACCTGGGTATCAATAAACACAGCCTTGGGCTGATAAAAAGCCCCGACCAGGTTCTTGCCTTCGGGGATATCGACCCCTGTCTTGCCGCCGACTGAACTGTCCACCTGGGACAGCAGGGTGGTGGGTACCTGGGCAAATGGTATAGAACGCATATAACAGGCAGCAAGAAAACCTGTGATATCACCTGTCACACCTCCCCCCAGGGCAAGGAGGCCGTCCTTGCGGTCAAAGCCCTTTTGGGCCAGGGTGCTGGATAGTTCTGCTATAGTGGCGAGACTCTTGCTGGCCTCACCTTTGGGAAAGGTAATCAATTCCGCTTCCAGGCCACTGTTTTGCAGAGAAGCAAGAAGTCTCTCACCAAACATTGCTGCCACGTTATCATCAGCAATTATACCGTAACGTTTGGCAAATGGATTAGTATGCAGCCTGTTGGCAATATCATCAAGCAAACCCTGTTTTATCATAATAGGATACGACCTATCCCCAAGACCGACAGTTATTTCTTTCATATTTTGCTTATCCTTAACTTGGTTGCTTTATAATTCATTTTCAGAATCTTATTCTATTACCAGAACTGCACATTTTTTAGCTTCATGAATAATTCTATTTGAGGTGGAGCCGAAAATAAACTCCTCCTTTTTGGAGATGCCACGCCGGCCTATAACAATGGTGCAGCATTTCATCTCCTCCTGTTCCTTGATAATGCAATCTGCCACTGAAGGAGCCCGCATGGTATCAATGCGCACATTTACCTTGTCCTCAGGAAAACCGGCATCAAGCAGGATATGCCTGTATTCCTCCATAATCTTTTTTGCCTCTTCGTATTTTTCGGCAAGCCATTTCTTTCTTTCATCATTATCCCGAAAAAAGGTAGTTTCCGGTTCCAGGATAATATGGAGCAATGTAACCTGGAACCCCTCGTAACAACCGAAAAAATCTCCGACAAAAAGAACCGCCCGCCTGGCATTATCAGAAGGATCAACAGCGATCATGATATGCCGTTCGACCATGCCAGTTATATCGCATTTCGTATGATCTATACTCATGACTTTATCCTCTAGGGTAACTGCGATGCTTTACGCGCTGATTTTTACCTCTTCAAGATCCTCCAGCAATTGTCTTGTATTTTCATAATACAGATTTGCCCCATTTGAAAAGTGCAGAAGGATATAATTTAATTCATCCGGAACATACGGGTAGATTTTTTGGATGTTTGCCACCCGGTTATTAAAAATGATATTCATATCATCTGGTGATAATTTCTCCAGGTGCGGCGACTCTCTGGCAAGCAATTCCTGAACAGTTATATCCCCTCCCCCAACAAGAAAAACAAGTATGTTACCCAGTCCGAACAGGTCATAACCGAACATATTAGCTGTATGGTAGTAGTCGTAATCAAAGTCAATCCAACGGTAATCACCAGTATTTCTATCGAATAGAATATGATCGCGGCGTATATCTCCATGCTTCTGCCCCTGATCATGTAGAAATTCAATGGCCTTAACCATTTCACCAAATATCGCTAGATAATCGGGCAGATGTTCATGGAAAAACTTTTCATGGTTTTCAGCCAGCTTGAAAATAAGATCATCAAAACGTTTGCCCTGGATAAAATCTAGGATCCTGACAATGTTGCCCGCCGTATCGCGTATTGCAATACCGTGCATGAAATTTCTATGTTCTGCAACCATTTCCAGTATGGCTGCCTCTTTCCCCGGACTACGGACGCACTTGAAAACCATGTCACCAACCCGGGCATCGATTTCCTCGTGAAAAACAAGCTTTATTATCTTTGCTTTCCTGTTTTTTAGATCAATGGCCTTTCGGACCCAGTACTTGGGTTCATCGTCCAGGCCGAACCTGCCCTCCCGGGTATAATTGCGCATCAGGTAAGGCACACCGGCAAGGATGACCACATCATTATAATCTACCCGGAAGAAATCCGATGTATCGGTGATAATCTTGAAACGCCGAGGAACATTATCTGACCCCAGGTAGGCAGCTATCATCTCCTGCAGTTGATTGAAGGAATAAGATGATTCAATATCCTTGACTGCTTCTGTTTCCATATTTTTTGTTGTATCACAAATCCTCTGTAAGAACAATTCACTCGCTATAATTCCCAAGCAGTGCTTCTACTTAAAATTTAAGCATTGCAGGCAATTAATAAACAAATAAAAAAAGGGAGACACCTTGCGGCATCTCCCTTTGAAAGCAATGTATTACAGAGACTGTCTTACTTAATCTCATCACCGGAAGCGGCTTTCTGCATTTTAACCTCTACTTTCTCGGTTAAGCCTTCATAGTATTCACGCAGAATAACCAAAACTTCATCACGACCGAAGTGATCCGGGATATCAGCACCTTCGGAAAGGGCTTTCCTCAGTTTGGTGCCGGAAAGGATAACGCGGTCTTCCTTGGTATGGTTGCAGGTTCTCAGTGATGCCATTCCATCGCACTTGTAGCAGTAGAAAGTCCAGTCGATATTCAGCGGCTGGCAGAGAAGTGCTTTGCCTGCACCCTCTGGCTTGGGAATGGTTTCAAAGATATCCTGGGCTTCAAACATGCCGTAGAAATCGCCTACACCGGCATGGTCACGGCCGATAAGCATGCGGTTAACACCGTAGTTCTGACGGAAGGTAGCATGGAGAAGACCTTCACGGGGACCGGCATAACGCATATCAAGCGGATAGCCACCCTGGACTACGTTTTCTTTAGAAAAGTAATGCTCGATAAGGGTATCAATACACTTAACACGAACATCGGCAGGAATATCACCAGGTTTCAAAGAACCCACCAGTGAATGGATGAAGACACCATCACATACTTCAATGGCGATCTTGGCCAGGTACTCATGGGAGCGGTGCATGGGGTTTCTGAGCTGCAGAGCAGCTACCTTTCCCCAGCCTTTCTCATCAAACTTGGCACGGGCCTGCTTCGGGGTCATGTAAACACCTGGGAATTTCTCCGGAAAGTCTCCCTCGCTCAGTACTTTAACAGGACCGGCAAGATTATATTCTTTCTGGCCCATGACCATCTGTACGCCTGGATGATCTTCAATGGCAACTTCCCAGAACTTGCCGTCGACACTGTCTTCGCCCTGGCCCATGAAAATCTTTTCACATTCCCAGCGCTTTTCAGCTTCGGTCATCTCATACTTTTCGGTCACTTTCATGGTTGCCATGATCTGGCCGTCAGCATTTTCAAGGGCAATTTCGTCACCTGTTGTGATGGCATCAGCATCTTCCTTGGAGCAGGACAGGGTTACCGGTACTGGCCAGAAGGTGCCGTCTGCAATCTGCATATTTTCGCAAACACCTTTCCAGTCAGCCTTGGTCATGAAACCGTCCAGGGGGCTGAAACCGCCGATACCCATCATGATGAGGTCGCCGTTCTCACGTCCGGAAATAGAAATCTTTTTCAATGATGCTGCTTTTTCCTTTTCTGCCTCAAGCTCAGAGCCATGCAGCAGGCAGCATACCAAACCTTTTCCGCCATGTGGTGGTACTAATTTCGACATAATTGTTCTCCTTATCAGTGATTTATAAATGATAAAAAATGGACAGCGAATAAACTGAACCTTGATTCATTTTCGCGCCCAACATTATTAAGAGGAGTGTGAATTGTCAAGAAAAAAAGTGGCTCTTAAAAAGACTTGTCCTGAGGATTTATATCTATCCGTGGAGGTATATTTGCCCAATTGATATGTTAGACTCATCCCAGTCCATATCCTAACAACTTGACAGTATTATGTATTCTTTGTAATTTGAAATATTGCTTTATTTTATTTGAAGCAGTGTTTCGCAAAAAAATTTTTCTTAAATTTTACTCTACATATAATTAGCAATTTTGAAGGAAAATATAAGTAATATGAATTCATCTTTTCAATATCTCCTAGCAGGTTTATGCCTGCAAGGCATCACCGCTAGTCTCACTAGCTCATGAGCAGTATATTTCACTGACGCAATGAAATCCTATAATAGCCTTGTAATAATAGTTGTTGTAATCTTTTTTTCACTCTTCTCAGATATTTCCACCGGTGCCCTGAAGCCATCAACAGCACCTCAGGCTTCCTCTGCAACAGATGAGTTGGTTGAGCTATTTAATGTAAAGGTAGCCAAAGAACCTGTTTACCTCATCCTTGTTGAAAAGAACCTGCAGCGTTTACGGGTCCTGGAATTTGACAATGAATTGAGGGTAGTGGCTGATTATCCAGTTGCCACTGGAGAAAATTTCGGCATCAAAGAAATCAGTGGTGACGAGAAGACCCCCGAAGGAATCTACTTCATCACCCAGATATTCAGAGATGATAAAATCACCATTTTTGGTGACAAGGCATTTCACCTCGATTACCCGAATTTCTTTGACCAGGAGGCAGGCAGGAATGGTGATGGTATTTATATTCATGGCACCAATAAAAAGCTGGAACCAAACAGCACCAACGGCTGTGTGACTTTGGCAAACCGAGATCTCGATGATCTTGAGAGCTATCTCACCCAGGTGGTTACGCCTGTTGTTATAGTACAGGAACTTGGTTCCATCACCAAGTCAAAGACACAACTTCTGACGGAAAATGATTTCACTCTGGCAAAATCCCTGCTGCTTACAGAACAGATCAAACCAGACAATGTTGAATACAATTACTTATACATAGTTAATTTTGGCAATCAGACTGTTGCAGTAAGCGACTTCATATACCGCCCCTTTAAGCGTACTATCATGCGAGGAGCAAGCAGGACCTACCTGGAATATTTTCCTAAACAGGGCTGGACAGCACGCAAACGCATCTGGCGAGTAAGCCCCTTGCAGATATATCCGGAAACTCCAGTTAAGGTTGCCGCCCATCCACTGGCAACCGGTGAGGTACAGTTGACAGAGCAGAGTGCCGAAGATTCTGCGGCAATGGTGGCAGCTCTGACTCCTCAAAATATACCGCAGCAGGACAGTTCTCAAAATGAACAATTACATGCCGAGCCCCAGCTTTTTTCAAATACGCAACCAGGTATTCCAAAAAAATTGCCAGCCAAGGAAATTATTCCACCGGACAAAGAACTACATCAACGGGCTCCAGTTACTGCTGCTAAAGCGCCACCAACACCGGCTCCAATGAAAACAGCTGCATACACAGTATCGCAGCAGCAAAAAATCATGGTAGCTCCCCCTGTTATTCCCAAGTACAAACAGCAGATAAAGGATTTCGTTGAAGACTGGAGGCAGGCCTGGGTTTCACAGGAGATTGATCCCTATATTGCCTTCTACGACAAAAACTTCAGAAGCAGCGGCAAGAACCTTGCTGAATGGAAAGCACATAAAGCAAAGCTTAATAAATCATATACATATATTAACGTCGATATATCAAATATTACAGTGAGCTGGACAGATGAAGGTGCCAGTGTTTCTTTCAGGCAGGTGTATCGTTCTGATCGATACAGTGCAACTGGCAACAAAACTCTCTACCTGATTCATGATGACCACGGCTGGAAAATTAAACGAGAAGTTTACTCCCGGATCTAGGCAATGGTGAGACTTTTGAAAAACAATTTTTTTAAAATACTCCTTTTAGTCATCCTGCTGGAGATATTTACTTTTCATTCCAACATCCAGGCCCAGATAATCCACGAGGTTTTTCTGCCCAATACGGACCACGAACTTAACGTCTATAGGATATTAGGTGAAGAACCGGGCAAAACCATTATGCTTATTGGTGGTATTCAGGGTGATGAACCCGGGAGCTACCTGACCGCGGACCTCTATGCTGATATCCATCTGAAAAAAGGCAACCTCATAGTAGTACCCAGAGCAAACTTTTATTCCATTTTGTTAAACAGGCGTGAAGGGCTTACCGGTGATATGAACCGTAAATTCGGTCAAAACGGCAGCATGAAAAAAAGCCTTGATGAAGAAGTTGTTGTAGTACTGAAGCATCTTATCGCAGAAAGTGACCTCCTGCTTAACCTGCACGAGGGATCAGGTTTTTATTCTCCGAAATGGATTAATAATATTGAAAACCCAAAACGCTACGGCCAGTCTATTATTTATGATGCTGAGTTTTATGCATTACCGGACAACCAGGGATCGATAAACCTGGGAGGCCTTGCCAAGAATGTCATAAAAAAAGTAAACAGCCAGATTGAAAACAAGAGGTACCACTTCAGGCCCAATAACCATGATACTATCTCGGATGAAACCAGCCACCCTGAACAACGATTATCAGCAACGTACTATGCCCTTACCCAGGCTCATATTCCTGCTTTCGGGGTCGAAACTTCAAAAACAATAAAAGAACTCGAAACCAAGATCTCCTTACATAAACTTGTTATCAACACTTTTATGGAGCATCTCGGTATTATCCTGGATGCACCCGGCTTGGATCTAAAAAAACCTGAGCTTGATTATCTTCTCATAAAGGTAAATGACGGACCTTCATTTGCCATGCCCCACGGTTCAACCCTGAAGATTAAACCTGGGGATGAAATCCTGATCACAGATATCATTGCTAATTACCAGCGAGGGATGGTGGCTGATATAGATGGGTTAGGCAACAGGAATGATACGCACATTCCCTTTAGGATTTCAAAAAACACCAAAGTCATTGTCCGTAAGGATTCAGAAGAATGCGGCTGGGTTGAACTGGATACAGGAATTATTGAGGCAGTTTCTTCTGAAGTTGTCGCCACTGTAGACCCTTCTGAAATTCAAGCAGAAGAACTTGTAATAAATGTCAATGACACAATCCAAACGCTTTCAGCAGGAGATACGCTGCAAGTTAAAAAAGACAGCCGTCTTATCCTCAAGGGTATCAGAACGAATATTCCCCATCTGGACGGTGAGGTTCTTATAAATTTTAAAGGCTTTGCCCCGCCAAAATCAGTTAACGACGGCAATGATCTCGATTTCCCTATTTATACCAGTCAGGATCTCTGGTCTAGGTATTCAGTTGATAAAAAAGGAAAAATTTATCCAGTAATTGCCACCTATAACAACAAAACCATTGGCGAGTTCTGGGTGGAGCTCTCAAACAATTGATCATTTCAAATTTCTAAGCACTAAAGCCTATGAAGTACTTCAAACATGCATTGATCCTGTTTTGTGCATTAGCCATTCTCCTGCAGGTACCGTCCCCTTCCTCCGCAGCTCAAATTGATGATCTAATAAGCAAAGGGGAGCAAGGTCAGGTTGAAGCTCAACTTCAACTAGGTGATGCCTATTATTACGGAACTGGCACAAAGAAAAATTTCACACAGGCTCTTTACTGGTATGAAAAGGCTGCCCAGCAAGGGAACCCTAAAGCTCAAAGGGCTTTGGGTGCCATGTATGAGTTGGGCAAGGGTATAGACAAAGACCCGGAAAAAGCCGCACACTGGTATCAGAAAGCCGCACAGCAGGGACTGGACAGAGCTCAAACCAACCTAGGAATTCTTTACGAAACCGGCGTTGGAGTTCAACAAAATTATGATGAAGCACGGCTCTGGTTTTCAAAAGCAGCAGAACAGGGATATGCCAGAGGGCAAACATACCTTGGTCGCATGTATGAACTCGGCATAGGAACTGAGGTCAATTTTGAGAAGGCTTTTTACTGGTACAAACAAGCAGCAGCGCAGGGATATGCCAGAGCACAGACCAACCTTGGAGCTTTATATGAAGCTGGGCAGGGTGTTGAGCAAAACTACCAGGAAGCTGTTCAGTGGTACACAAAAGCTGCCGAAAAACATTATCCAAGAGGACAATTTTACCTGGGCAGGATGTATGAAAAGGGTATGGGAATACAAAAAGATATTGACCAGGCCCTTTATTGGTACTCTAAGGCAGCGGATGGAGGCTATTCCAAAGCCCGGCAACAGGTTGCCAAACTGAAACAGGAAGCTGACACAATTGATGATAAAGCCGGGGAACCTAAACCTGATTCTGAGGAACAAGCTCCGTTAAAACGTTTACCGGACACATCTGTACAATTGGAAACTAAAGAAACCGGACCAGAGTCTGCACAGGTCAAAGATAAATACATGACTGCTGCTGAAAAGGGAGACCCTGGCGACCAGAACTCACTTGCCATGTTATACCTGAACGGAAGTGAAGGGTATGAAATGGATGAAGGAAAAGCTGCATACTGGTTTCGCCGGGCAGCCGAAAATGGAAGTGTGGATGCCCAGAACAATCTTGGCCTCCTCTATTTAAACGGCCAGGGAGTAGAAAAAAATTTAACAGAAGCAGCCTACTGGCTGCAAAAGGCAGCTGATGCCGGAAACATTGCGGCCCAAAGCAATTTAGGTCTTATGTATTATTATGGCGAGGGTGTTGAACAGGATTATCAGCAGGCTGCTTTCTGGCTTTTAAAAGCGGCTAAGGAAGGCTACGTTACCGCACAAAACAATTTGGCGGTCATGTATTCAGAAGGATTGGGTGTAGAGCAAAACCAGGATCGTGCCATATACTGGCTGCAAAAAGCTGCTGATCAGGGAGATGTTACTGCCCAAAAAAACCTGGCCATGCTTGTTGCGGATTATCCTAATTCCACAACAAATAATCTCATACAGGACAAACCCGGCAACTCAGTAGCGTTCAGCTCTCCAGCAGGTTCTGACAATGACGATGCACCCTCTGTAAATTCTTCTAAAGAGCCTGGCCCGGATGCACGCCTGAAAGCTAAAGAACACTTCAGTCAGGGCAATCAATACGCCAAAGCTGGGCAATTTGATTCAGCCATATCAGAATACAATAAGGCAGTTGCCCTGGATCCCGACAACTCCAATACTTACGAGAACCTGGCTATATCCTATGCTAAAACAGGAAATTTTCCTGCTGCTGTACAAACCATGCAAGCAGCAATTCGTTTAAGCCCAAACGACTCAATGAAACATTCCACTCTTGGTATAATTTATCATGCTGATAATAAGCTGCAGAGAGCCCTGGAGCAATATATACAAAGTGTTCGTCTCAACCCTGGTTTTGCTGAGATGTATTATAACATTGCCGTTATCTATAGCGAATTAGGCTCTCTGGAATTAGCCCACAGGGCAGTATTACAGGCACAAATACTTGGTTATTCAGGCAGTAGCAACTTATTACAGGAGCTGAAAAAAAATGAGCCTGACATGCCGGATATTTCCTCAGAAAAAGACACTACTCTCCATTTGCGCCATATTGTTACATCTTCAGTTGAAAAGACTGAGCTTGTTCTCGGAAAATTACGCGAAGGTGAAGATTTTATCGAACTTGCCACCCGGTTTTCCCTCCAGCCGTACAATCTAAACGGAGGCTATGTAGGTCCCTTTGCTCCCAATGAACTAATGGAAAAAATCGCCACAGCAGTTGTGCCTCTTACCCCTCTTGCGTTCAGTCACGTGATAGAAACATCTACAGGATTCCACATCTTTCAAAAATTCCCTGTTGATAATGTCCTCCTGACTTCCCAGTAAAAATAACCATTATTCATTTTTTTAATAAACCGCGTAGTATGTTCTACCTTTAAGGCTGCTTATAAAGGGTTATTTGCTGTTAATTTCTTAAAAAGAAGCTTTTGGCGACCTTTCTCTTTGAAAGATTACACACAATGTATTAATTAGATATGCGATAATAAAAATATCATTAAAAAATTAACCTTCACGATATTTTTCTATAGGGCAGGTGATTATGGCAAGGGTTTTTAACAATAACAGCGCGACCGATAAAACAATCAGGGCAATTGACAGAAAACGGGAACAGGAAAGACGCTTTATGCTGTCCCAGGCTTTCAAAAACGCTGAAGAACTCTCAACCAGACTTGTCCAGCGACTTATTGACCGTCATATTATTGAAACCACATCGGAACAGGCAATGCGGGATTTGTTCACTGATCAGCTTCGCACCCTATCCAACATGGAAGAATTTGATATTCAATTCAAAATTGCCCCGTTGAGAAATCTGGCTACAGATCCTAATTTTATCAGCCTGTTTCTTACACAGTATATTATTGAGGATCTTGTTGAGCATCCAAAAGTACAAGACGTTTTTGGAGACGATCTAGATATTTATCGTACTGTAGATTCTATTCTCAGCAAAATAAGACCATCGTAACTTTACTAAGCGGTTTCAGTTCAGCTTGCTCCAATGCAGCTTTCACACCCCGATGATATTCCGACCCTCGTCTATGCTAATGAAAGGGGAGAAATAAAAAATTTTCCTGAACTCCATATGGCCGGGAGAAGTGGCAATTTTTTCTCTAAGCCGCATCTTGATGAACTCATTCCGCTCCCGGAAGGCAGTGAACTTTTCCTGCTGCCGGAAAGGTTGCCCATAGGTATTTCACCAACTGATGATACTCCTACACTGCTTGATCGTGACCCGGATGCACCGGGTAAAAAGATACAGGCAGTTGCAGCTTTCATGGCCCCGGCTCACACCGCCATTCATAGTGCTGCTTACGAACGTACAAATAAAGACATCGCCCCCCTACCCCTTTTTGCATATACTGCCGTAGGCTGGAATAAAGGCAGATTCTGGGTCTCAGCCCTTCGCAGTGATCCTGACAACAGACAGGATGCTCGCTCGTTTGATTCTGATAAAATAAAAAGGAAGACTATTCAGCAGCTCAAGAAAAATTCTAAAAACAGGCTTATTCAGCACTTGGGTAAATGTTGCCTTACCTATGGATGTCCTGCAGCCAGGAATTATTTTCTCGGTCGCTGGGAGGCTCCCCTGCCAACCTCGCCGTCATGCAATGCCAGGTGCGTGGGTTGTATATCCTTGCAATCTTCTGGATGTTGCCCCGCCACCCAGGACAGGATCAATTTTGTGCCAAGGGTTTCGGAGATTTCTGCTATTGCCGTACCACACCTTAAGCAGGCCCCTGGTGCAATTGTGAGTTTTGGACAGGGCTGTGAGGGTGAACCTCTGATGCAGGCTCCCATTTTGGAAAAAGCCATACGCTCAATCCGCTCCCAGACTGAGCGCGGCACCATCAACCTGAATAGCAATGCCAGCCTGCCGGAGAAAATAAAGCTGCTTGCTGAAGCAGGGCTTGACAGTTTACGTGTTAGCCTCAACAGTGCCCGGGAGCAATTTCATGCTCGCTATTACCGTCCTGTTGATTTCACCTTGAGTAATGTTCTTGAATCAATCGATGTCATGAAAAAAGCGAATAGATTTGTCTCGTTGAATTACTTTATTCTTCCCGGTTTTACGGATGACCCGGATGAATTCGCAGCACTTTGCAGACTAATTGAAAACTTCCAGCCTGATCTAATCCAACTGCGTAATCTGAATATGGACCCTGATTGGTATCTGGAAACTGTAGAATATGATCCGGATATTCCTCCCATGGGAATACGCAACTGGCTGGCAGAATTAAAACGGTTATTTCCAAAGCTGCGTTTCGGCTATTTCAATCCTTCTTTACGTTAAATTAGCAAATTTCCTCGTATTTAAGAATAATATACCACCACTTGATTAAGCCATTTTTTATACATATATAAATATAAGTTCATATCTTTGATGCAATTTAATTGACCTTTGTGTATATTTTGCATATTATTTTAGGGAATGATTCCCAAGTAGAGAGGATATTTTTGGAGGTGTGTCGTGAACGAGTTTGATAGCAATATGCGCTTAACCAGTCAGCGCCAGGTCATTTTAGAAGAACTTAAAAAAGTTAAATCGCATCCTACTGCCAATGAAGTGTATGACATGGTGCGCAAAAGATTACCCAGAATAGGACTGGGTACGGTTTATCGCAACCTGGATCTCCTGGCTGAAAGGGGTATTATCAATAAGCTTGAAGTTGGTGGAGAACAAAAACGCTTTGATGGTGATACTACGCAGCATTACCATATCCGCTGTGTGCAATGCAACCGGGTCGAAGATATCTTTATTGAAAGACACAAAGAGCTAGAGAAAAGAGCTGCATCATGCTGTAATTACAAAATACTGGATCACCACGTTCAATTTTCCGGTGTTTGCAGTAAATGTTTGCCTGAAGCCTAAATTTACCGAAAGCTGATCTTGGCAAATCTTCGCTTTCCGACCTTGATCAATACCTCTCCTGATGGCTGAACAGCATATTCTGTATCCAGAACCTTTTCGTTGTCCAGAGAAACGGCCTGTTGCTTTATCAAGCGACGGGCCTCAGAAGTTGATCCGGTCAAACCTGCCTCAACAAGTAATTTAGGCAGCCACACTTCCCCATTTGCTTTTTCTAGAGCCAGTTCCGGAATATTCTCAGGAAGACCATGGTGCTTGAAAACCTGCTCGAATGAATCTTCAGCCCGTGCAGCGTCTTCAGGACCATAAAATCTGGCGGTTAGCTCCAGGGCAAGTTTTTTCTTTATATCCTTTGGATGTTTTTTACCATCCTTCATATCAGCAGCCAAAATCTCTATTTCAGCTGCTGACAGATCACTCAGTAATTCATAATACCGAAACATAAGAGTATCTGAGACTGACATAACCTTGCCGTAGATATCGTCTGCAGATTCGGTAATACCTATATAGTTACCCAGGGACTTGCTCATCTTGTTAACCCCGTCCAAGCCTTCGAGCAGTGGCATGGTAATTACTACCTGTGGTTCCTGCTTCCATGAACGCTGCAGATCCCTACCCATCAGTAAATTAAACAACTGGTCAGTTCCACCCAATTCTACATCGGCCTCAAGGGCTACCGAATCATAACCCTGGATCAGTGGGTATAAAAATTCATGAATACTAATGGGCTTTTCATTATCGAACCTGACTCTAAAATCTTCACGTTCAAGCATTCTTGCAACAGTTAGCTGCGAGGCAAGCTTGATCATATCATACGACGTTAACTTACCCAGCCAGGAGCTATTGAAGACAACTTTTGTCTTATCAGGATCAAGTATCTTAAAAATCTGTTCTTTATATGTTTCAGCGTTTCTTTTTACGTCATCAAGAGTAAGCGGTACTCTGGTCTCTGATTTACCAGTAGGATCCCCGATCATCCCTGTGAAATCACCTATCAAAAAATTGATTTCATGGCCGAGATCCTGAAAATGCTTCATTTTCTGGATCAAAACAGTATGGCCAAGATGAAGATCAGGTGCTGTGGGATCAAAACCGGTTTTAATCTTCAGCGGTACTCCGCTTTCACTGGATTTTTTTAACTTGCGAACCAGGTCTTCACGGGATACCACATCAACTGTGCCGCGCTCAATCAGGGATATTTGTTCTTCAATGGTATAATTCATGGCTTGATATTTTTACAATAATCAATAACTTTTGATATCTTATTTAGCGTATTCCACAGCCCTTGTTTCGCGAATAACTGTCACCCTAATCTGGCCAGGATATGTCAACTCTTTCTCGATAGCCTTTGCAACATCTCTGCTCATTAGGGTTGCATCAGAATCGTTAACATCTCCACTATTTACAATGATACGTAAATCTCTACCAGCTTGGATGGCATAGGATTTTTCCACACCGTCAAAAGAATTAGCTATTTTTTCCAGGCCCTCAAGGCGCTTCACATAGGTCTCAAGCATTTCTTTGCGGGCTCCGGGACGGGCTCCTGAAAGTGCATCAGCAGATTGAACCAGAACATCCAGGACGCTGTCAGGTGCTATATCCTCATGATGAGCAGCTATGGCATGAATTACTTCCTGGGGTTCGCCATACTTTTTAGCTAGATCACCGCCGATTATTGCGTGAGAACCTTCCACCTCATGGTCTACTGATTTACCAATATCGTGCAGCAAACCGGTTCTTCTTGCCTGTTTGACATCAAGGCCCAGTTCATCAGCCATGATACCACAGAGAAATGCAACCTCAACCGAATGCTGCAGCATATTCTGGCCATAACTGGTCCTGTACTTCAAACGACCAAGGAGCTTGATTAACTCGACATGGAGCCCATGGACCCCCACGTCAAAAGTTACCTGCTCGCCAGCTTCTCGCATGGTAACTTCCAATTCCTTTGCAACCTTTTCAACAATCTCTTCAATCCGGGCTGGATGGATCCTGCCGTCGGCAATCAACTGCTCTAAAGAAAGTCTTGCAACCTCTCGCCGCACTGGATTAAAGCCGGAAAGAATTACAGCCTCAGGTGTGTCATCAATAATTATATCTATTCCGGTAGCAGCCTCAAGAGCACGAATGTTTCTACCCTCACGACCAATAATGCGTCCCTTCATCTCCTCGCTTGGAAGCGGTACAACTGAAACTGTGCGCTCAGCTACATAATCACCGGCATAGCGTGAAATGGCCAGGGCCAGAATATTTTTGGCTTTACGGTCAGCCTGCATCTTCATTTCATTTTCAATGAGAACCAATTTTTTGCCGGCCTCAAGTCGTGCTTCACTTTCAATACTCTCCATAAGCATCTTTTTGGCTTCTTCTCTTGAGATTCCAGCTATTTTCTCAAGTTTGAAGCGTTGCTCTTCAATCAAAGCATCTGCTTTTTTTGTTCTTTGCTCAAGCTGTTTTTCCTGTTGAACAAATGACTGCTCACGCCGCAACAGATCTGTTTCCCGCTTATCCAGCAGATCAATTTTTCTTTCGATCTGGTCAAGTTTCTGGCTAAGGCGTTTTTCTTCAAGAATTACTTCCGATTGTCTTTCCCGAATATCCTTTTCAACTTCCTGTTTAAGTTGATAGGCCTCATCTTTGCTCTGTAACTGGGCTTCTTTCTTGATCTGCTCAGCTTCGCGTATAGCTTTTTCAATAAGCTGTTTGCCCTGACTTTCGATATTTTTCTGATGTATTTCGGTAAATCGTTTGCGAATATAAATGCCGATTGCAATACCAGCAAAAATACCACCCAAAACAAAAGCAACTGCCTGGAGTGTTTCACTAAATATATTCACGGAGCCAAACCTCCTGATTGTATTAAAGCTTTTTCATCCTCCAAGCGGGCCTTAGATTACTTATTTGAACCAGCAGGAGTAAAAAGCAATTATCTGAACTACTTAGAAGAAAGAAATGAGGAGGGAAACAGCCATTGCCCTTGAGGGCAAAAAGTCTCTGATGAGGACTCTGCTTTACTGTTATGTGGGGCTCCTAATACTAAAAAGCTGCATTTTAATATATAAACAACTTTTTATAGGAGCAATATTATAAATAGCTCCCCTGTACCATTAACGGGAGTTCAACTGTAAAAATAGTTATAGAACAATTACCTTATACATTAACTTTTTCAGGTGTGGCATTCGTTTCTTGCTATTTATATCAACCTGATCTTTCAGGAATTGTTATTACCAGTTGATAACTCCCGACCTTTCTCTAAGTTCCTCGAGTTTCTCTTTTTTAAAGGGCCTGGAAACAAAAATTAACTTTCCTTGCCTATATATTAAACATCCCGGTCTTAAAAAAGCCAGAGATGTGACATTGTTTAATTAAATCCCCCCACCCTGCCGTGTCAACAGAAAGATAGAACCTAACTTACGCTAGGTGGGCAGTACTCATAACCCCTTTTAGTAATTTCGCATAGTGCGAATTGCTATCCAAGACCAGCGGAGGCGCCCTATCTTTGAGAGTTGGCTCAAACTTTACCTGTTAATCACGAACAGCGCAGGGGAGATTTTTTCCAACTCTATCAGCAGCAAAATCAAAGTCCCTGAAATTTCTGCTTTGTTCATAAAAACATTTTTACTCGTTCTGAGCAAGTCTGGATTCACTTTCAATCTCACTCGTATCACTGAGATCAGCTTGTGTGTCTCTGTCAGGGGGCAGAGAATTTTCAATTACTGTAGTCAGTCTTTCAACGAGTTCGCTCATATGCTGTTTATATTGCTCAAAATCCCTTTTTAAACGTACATACTTACCAGCCATATTGAGACTGGTCAAAACTGCCACCTTATTAGCCGGTAGCAAGCTTTTTGAGGATTTAGAATTATTCTCTATCTGCATTTTAACCAAATGCAGAATTTCTTCAATATCTTCCTCAGGCGCATCTGTATACAATGGATATTCCTGGCCGAGCACCTCAAATTTGACCAACCGTTCCATCAAATACACCTTCCATTAAACTTATATTACAGGGTAACAAGCTAAAATAACTATAATTTAGCTTACAGCTGATTCAGAAGATTGTTCTGCAGTCACATTAAAAAGCGTCGAAGACTTTTTAGGCGGGTTTTCTTTCCCACCATCCCCAGTAGCACTGTTTTTTTCGGATTCATCATGCTCAAATGTTTTTTCCCACTCATCAATCCTGTCAATCAAACCGGTTACCCGATTATGCACCACACTTCTATCATTCTGGAGATTTTTTATCATTTCCTGAAGTTCAGTAATTTCCTGCTGTTTTGCCCTTAGTTGTTCATTTATTTCACTATTTTCATTTTTCAACTGATTATGACTATCAAGCAGTTTCTCCACAAATTGCTCCAAGCGCGCTAAATCCTCATTATGTTCCATT
>CP070776.1:632825-640856 GCA_020346205.1 Deltaproteobacteria bacterium | reverse complement strand
AGTCGAGCCAGAACCAACAATGATTTCGGGAGGAACTGTGCCGATGGATCGTTTTAAGAGAGCATATTTCCGTAAAGACGTGTCCCCGGTTTTAACCTTCCTACGGATCCAGAATACCAATGAGGCAACTTCCACAATACAGAAATTGGAAACAGCCTTACTGAGTTTCATAACAGGAAAATTAAAAAGCTGGTCCTTTCAGCGCACAAGAACAGGAGATATTCTTTTTTACCTGTGGGAACAGTATCGTTATACAAGGAATATCAGTATGGTACTTAACACAAGCCTTTTGGATGATGAACCTGTACGGGAAAGTATTGTCGCATGAACAAACGTATTATTTTCTTTACTGTTAATGATGCCATGTATGGTTTCAGTCTGGCTGGTTTTGAACAGCATGTCTGTACCAGCGAAGAACTGGAGTCACTCCTGCAGCATTTTGTCCAAAAACCTGAATATGGCCTCTTTGTTATCGATGAACGGCTTGTTACCGAAAGCATTGATAACAGGTTGCGAGAGATGGAAAGAGGCATGGAGCTTGTTTTTGTTATCATGCCGCCTCCATTAACAATGGAAACCAAGAGAGAAGATTATGCTATGCGCCTTTTGCGCAAGGCCATTGGCTATCACGTTCAGCTGGAGATATGATGACAGAAAGCACAGGGAAAATCATATCAATTTCAGGTGCGACTGTTCGCACTGATCTTTCAGGCTTGACCCTTTTTGAAAGGGTATCTGTGGGTGAGAATAATCTGACCGGTGAAGTTGTAAGGCTGGAGAAGGATGGGACAGTCCTGCAGGTATATGAGGATCCCAGTGGACTAGGCCTCGATGAGCCTGTGCAAGGGCACGGTGTCTCGCTGGCCACAACACTTGGCCCCGGTCTTTTGTCAGTCATGTTTGACGGCCTGCAGAGGCCACTTGATGCTCTTGCGGAAAAAACTGGATCCTTTATTCATCCTATCCACCTCCCCTCTTCCCTTGACCTGAAAAAGCAATGGTCCTTTACGCCTCTTGTCAACAGGGGTGACACTATCTCAGGTGGTGTCAAGATCGGTTACATCGAAGAAGGACCATTTAAGCATCCCATGATACTCCCGCCGGATAGAAATGGCAGTGTTAAAGATATTGCTCAGGGCTCAATAACCCTTGAGGAGTCTTTATGCAGGCTGGACGATGGCAGTGAATTTTTCGGGTATCACAGCTGGCCTATGCGGGTGCCGCGTCCCTATAGAAAAAAAATCAACCCCCAGGGGCCGGTCATTACAGGTCAGCGCATAATAGACTTTCTTTTTCCCCTGGCCCGGGGCGGAACATCTATTATTCCAGGAGGATTCGGTACTGGCAAGACAATCCTTGAACAGACCATTGCTAAGCATGCTGATGTCGATATTGTCATTTATGCCGGCTGCGGAGAACGCGGCAATGAGATGTCAGAACTTATTGAAGAGTTCCTTGAGTTGGTTGATCCGCGTACAAATTGTCCTTTGATGGATAGAACAGTTCTTGTGGTCAATACCTCGAATATGCCTGTTGCTGCCCGGGAAGCATCAATTTATACAGCTGTTACCCTGGGTGAGTATTACCGAGACCTAGGCTTTCATGTCCTGCTTTTAGCTGATTCCATTTCCCGCTGGGCAGAAGCACTCAGGGAAATATCTTCCTCGCTGGAAGAAATGCCCGGTGAGGAAGGTTACCCCACATACCTGGCTTCCCGTCTTTCATCATTTGTGGAACGGGCAGGAGTGGTAGAAACCCTTTCCGGCGATATTGGTTCACTCAGCATGATCCTTTCTGTTTCTCCTCCGGGTGGTGATTTTACCGAACCGGTAACACAGGCTCTCTTGAGAACCTCCGGGGCTTTTTTGATGCTTGATACAACCCTGGCAAACAGCAGGCATTTCCCAGCAATTAACTGGATGCAGAGCTATTCGCTGTACCAGAATATTCTGTCAGATTACTTTAAAAACAATATTTCAAAAGACTGGGAGGTTTTGCGTAATCTCTGCCGTGAAATTATGCACAAAGAAGAAGCCCTTAAGGAAATAATGGAAATTGTAGGCATAGAAGGTTTACAGGAACAGGACAGACTGGTGATGACTGTTGCTGAAAAAATCCGTTTCGAATTCCTGGCGCAAAATGCCTATACTGCTGACGCGTTCTGTGATCCTGAAAAAACAATGGAATTAATACGCAGCATCACTGACCAGTTCCTGCGAGGTCAAGAACGCACAAACGCAACGAACGAAAAATGAGACTTTCTGAACATAAATACAGAACCACATCCAGAATAGCAGGCCAACTGCTGTATGTTGAGAACGTACATGCTGCGTGCATTGGCGAAGTTGTTAAAGTTATAGGGCCTGACAACATTATGTTAGAAGGAGAAGTCCTTGAGATTATCAAAGGAAATATTCTTATCCAGCTCTTTGGTGAAACAAGAGGACTAAATGCGGATAACATTGAAATAGTATTTACCGATACGGTCAGGCAGGTCCCTCTTGCCAAAGATATCCTCGGCAGAAGATTTAACGGTTCCTTTGAACCCATTGACGGTTTGCCAATGTTTTATGCTTCAGAATGGCGGCCGGCACGGGGGTATCCGATCAATCCGGTCATTAGGCTTCGGCCTGAAGAGTTTATTGAAACAGGGGTCTCTGCCATTGATGGCCTCAATACACTCGTAAAGGGCCAGAAACTGCCAATTTTTTCATGTGCCGGCCTCCCGGCTAAAGAACTGGTGGCAATGATATTGCAAAATGCCAGGTTACGGGAAAGCTCAAAAAGGTTTGCAGTTATTTTTGTCGCCCTGGGACTTACATTTCATGAGTACTCTTTTTATCTGGATGCCCTGCAGAATATTGAGTCTGAATTTGTTGCTATCATAAACATGGCGGATGATCCTGTGATGGAACGCTTGATGGCACCTCGTTTTGCTTTGACAGTTGCTGAATATATGGCGTTTGATCAGGATATGGACATCCTGGTTCTGGTAACAGACATGACAAATTACTGTGATGCCCTGCGGGAGATTTCAAATGCCAGAAAAGAACTTCCCGGGCGCCGTGGTTATCCTGGTTACATGTATTCAGACCTGGCCTCCCTTTATGAACGTGCCGGACGCATCAGAGGCTCCCAGGGTTCAATTACCATGATACCGGTGATCACTATGCCGGAAGATGACATCACCCACCCCATTCCTGACCTGACTGGATATATCACAGAAGGACAGATTGTTTTGAGCCGTGAATTGCACCAGCAGGGAGTTTTTCCTCCCATTGATGTATTGCCGAGTCTGTCCAGGCTGATGCAGAAAGGCATAGGAGCGGAAAGGACCCGGGAAGACCACAGAGACCTGGCTAACCAATTGTATAAAAACTATGCCAAAGGCAGAGAACTGAAAAAACTTGAGGCTATTGTCGGCAGAGACGGTATGGCAGAGACGGATCAACTACTCCTGGATTTTGCTACTATATTTGAAAATCATTTTATCCACCAGGAAACCATGGCCCGCTCCATTTATAAAACCCTGGACAAAGGTCTCGAGATTCTCAATAAGTTCAATCTCGCTCCGGATAGCCTGAAACAAAGGACAGAGGAATAGGTAAATGATCCATCCAACAAGAACAAATCTTCTTCGTCTAAAGGAAAAATCTTCCTCTGTTGTCAACTCCATAGGAATTCTTAAATCAAGACGCCAGGCACTCATCATAGAGTTTTTAAAGACCTCTGCTCCATACCTTGAATCTCGCAAAACTATACGGCAACTTTACGGCGAAGGGATAACGGAGTTGTTTTTCACATTAGGTCATGAAGGAGAAGTTACAGTCGATTCTATATGTGGTGTAACAGCCAGGGAATTCGGGGTTCAAATTACGACCAAAAAATTATGGGGTCTTGAATATAAGGAAATTTCTCCCCGGGATTCTGCTGTGCGGGATATAAATGCCAGAAATTATGATTTCCGCATTACCACTGCAAACCTTGAAGAAGCAACCTGGCGATTTGAAAAGATAGTTGATGCAATTCTGGACATTGCAGAATATGACAATAAATTGCAACGCCTGAGTAGAGAAATTATTCAGACCACCAGGCGAGTGAGGGTCCTGGAAGAGCGAATCCTGCCGAAACTTAAGAATGAGGTAAAATCAATAGTTCAATATTTGGGGGAACGTGAAAGGGAAACCTATTTCAGGTTAAAACAGTTCAAGGAGTTTAAGCACTCAACAAATTAATAATATGTAATATTTTTATACTTCAATAAGAGAAAGGATTGCTGCTCCTTGATCAGTTTGTTTTTTCTCTTTTACCCGGCATTGGTATTTTCAAAAAATTGATGCCCTCTTCTTTTAATTTTTTTTCTTCAGATTCGGTGGTCACACCCCTGATATTTCGCGATTCAGTCACCCCGTAATGCATTTTTAGGGATTCCGTTGCCAGGTCAGCGCCGACATCTTCGAAGTTTTCCTCCACATATCTCTGCAGGGTTTTAAGAGCTTCCTCAGCATCCTCAGCAGATACTGAGTCCATCGAATCTTCATGTATGAGGTGTTTCTCTTCAATGTTTGAAGTCTGGAAACGTATGGGAGAGAGAATTTTCCGTATCTCCCTGCTACCGCATAGAGGACATACAAGAAAAGAGGCTATTTGCTGGTTTTCAAAATCGTTTCGATCCTGAAACCAGCCTTCAAATGTATAGCCACAATCACATGCCAAGTCGAAAACGATCATAGGGTACGCTTTTGGATAATAGAATTATTTTGTTTTACCATAGGGTTATTACATAAAATAGTAGCATAACACTTGTCAATATTGAACAAAACACTTTGTGCATATGAAGCATGTTATAACAATTTATGAAAATACGTTTTTTTTAGTATTAATCTCGTTAAAATACTGATATGATGATGATTGTATGCCGTATATTAGATGGCAATTGCTGTTTAGGCACTGTTTTTGCTTGCATAAAATCAACATGGTTTGATTATTTCAATAACTTCAAACTTTTCATTATCACATACTTTTAGAAGGTTGGAGTACCAAGGAGCGCATTATCATGAAGGATCTTAATCAAATTACCTGTATTGTCCAAAGAGGAAGAGCGGAAAAGGTAGTGGACGCTGCACTAAAAGCGGGCGCACCCGGAGCAACCTATTACTATGGTCGTGGTACCGGGGTGCGGCAAAAACTCGGTGTCCTGTCAAAACTGATTGTCCCTGAAAAGGAGATAATCCTGATTGTTACCAAAGAATCACAGACCGATGCAGTCTTTGAGGCCATCGTCAAGGCAGGTAAACTGGATAAAAAGGGCCAGGGTTTTGCCTATGTCCACAAAATTGAACGGGCCATAGGTTTTCTGGAAGATTATTAATGATTATTCTCAATGGCTCCTCAGATATGAGTCAAACAGTTAACTAAAAGACGAAAATCGCCATGGGTGGCTTAATAAAAGATTTCGCTTTAACTGCGCTTATCATTATCCTTAACCACTGGGTATATGGTGTTGAGGATACCATTTCCTACGAATTAATCGTTAATTTCATCACCCAGAATCAGACTCTCTTTCTTGCTACAGGTATCCTTGGATCCGGCGCCCTGCTTATTTCATCCTCAATGTTTGAAAGTTTAGGGCTCTATAAAATAACATACGCTCTCAGTAAGATACTGGTGAGAACGAGCCAGTTTATTATAACCTTTCTTGCTATTATCAATATCGTCTTCTATGCGTCAGCAGGCTTCAACCTTATGCGGGACAATGGCTATTTGCTATTGCTCTCGCTAGCTTTGATTTTAGGTGCTTCCTGTTGGTCCCTCCGCATAATAGATTTTAACTATCACACAAAAAATGCCCTGCTGCCTGTTGGCATGCTTGCTCTCATGTCAGTTATGCTGGTAGAAATAATCTGGCCTTTAACCAGTTTCTAATCTTCTTTTCCAGATAAACATCAAGCAATACGAAAGCCCTGCTCAGAATACATATAGAACAGGGCTTTCGTGACAGCTGTATTAATCTTAGCTGCTAAAATGTGTTGTAATGCACAAAATCTTCAATTTCATTCCTTCTCGGTGGAGATGGTTCATGGTCAGGATACCCGAGTGGAATAAGTACTAAAACCTCGTGTTCTGCAGGCAAATTTACGATTTCTCCTACCTTGTCATGGTCAAATAAACCAACAATTACCGTTCCCAATCCGAAATTATGGGCTGCAAGGCAAAGATTCTGAGTCGCTAGACCTAGGTCGTACATGAACCAGTCGCCAAATTTGGTCGGATACTGATCATTATAAAAGCCCGATTTTTTTAACTGGCCGCAGACAACCAGGAGAACAGGAGCATTTACAATAGCCAGGGATGAAGGATTGCGGGACGAAACAGTTGCCTGGATTTTTTCCTTTATCTTTCTGTCTTTTACAGCTACAAAATGCCAGCATTGGGTATTGGCCCATGACGGAGCCCAACGGGCAGCCTCAAACAGATTATTTAAAATTTCATCAGGGATATCCTTTTCCTGGTAACGGCGAACGCTTCTTCTGTTCTGGATGATCTTCATAAAATCAGACATTCTCGGCTCCCTTATTATCAAATTAATTTACGAGTTTTTTGGCAATAGTTGCAACATGCTTGCCCTGAAAACGGGCTCCATCCAGCTCATTTTCACTGGGCATCCTTTCACCCTGACCACCGGCAATTGTGGATGCCCCATACGGCGAGCCTCCGGTAATCTCATCCATGCGCATCTGTCCCTGGAAGGCATAGGGCAGCCCGACAACGACCATGCCTTGGTGAAACAGGGTCAAATGAAAGGAGGTGATAGTGGTTTCCTGACCACCGTGTTGGGTGTTTGAACTAGTAAATACACTGCCGACTTTACCTACCAGTGAGCCTGCCATCCACAATTTTCCCGTGGCATCGAGGAACTGTCTCATCTGGCCGCACATATTCCCAAATCGCGTAGGTGTCCCGAAGATAACAGCATCTGCTTCAGCAAGTTCATCCACTGTGCAAACTGGTATATCGGACATACCTTTTTGAGCCTCAACTGCACCCATTTTTTCTAGAACTTCTCCAGGTAGGGTTTCCGGCACCCTGCGGAGAACTGCTTCGGCACCTTCAACCTGGGACACGCCTTCGGCAATCGCTTGGGCCATCTGGTAGACATGGCCGTATAAAGAATAGAACGGAATTAGTACTTTCATGGTTATTCTCCCTGTTTAATTTTCCATTAATTCTGCACCTATGATCTGAATACGGATAGAGTTAAGCACTGAAGCATTTTTGTACGGCCCCAGGTTAAGATTTGTCGTATATGACTGCCCTGCAGGAATAGCTGTTGATACCCAGCGCCTGGTTTGGTGGGTTCTCCCCGATGTATCAGGATACTGGATGTCCAACTGTAGGTCTTTAATTCCCATCGGGGCTTTATTGCTTACCCTGATCAGTACATACCCGTCATGACTGAGCCCGGTCTGAACTTTTATATATTCATTTGCATAACGGGGGAAATCCAGGCGCAGGAGTGAAGCCTTGGCCTGCCTGCCTGCAGGTGAATCAGATGAAGCAGCTTCAGAAAAATACTGTTTTGCCCTCTGGGGAGAGCCAGCAGACAATTCCAGTTCGCCAAGCGCATTATAGGCAATTGCAGTAGGCAGTAGTTTGTTGCTTGCATGCAGATCTGTATAAGACTCATTTGTCCTGTTAATTTTACGATTGGTCATGCCGCGGGCAAGGTAGTAGTAAAAATAGTTGTCGTTGCGTTCGATTGCATCGTTATATGCGGATACTGCTCCATAATAATTCTGCAATTTATAATGCACATCTCCCTGCAAAGCATAAAAGTGGCCTTCCCTGGGTTCAATCCGCTTGGCTTTTTCAACAAACACCAAGGCTTTCTTGTAGGAACCTTTTTCCAGTGCTTGACGCCCTTTGGCATATTCATCATAAGCTTTTTTGCTGCTCTGCAGATGTGCAGTCTTTTTCTTATAGGTTTCAATACCGAGACTACCTCCCTGGGGTAAATTCTTGGCTGTTTCC
>CP070776.1:624177-632725 GCA_020346205.1 Deltaproteobacteria bacterium | reverse complement strand
TGCCAATTAATAAACCACCTGTTACTATCCTGCCATGCCAGAAAAACAACCCGTATATCTCATTGACGGCTCTGCCTATTTTTACCGTGCCTACCATGCAGTAACTCCCTTGACAACTGCAAACGGTTTGCCCACCCATGCAGCCTATGGCTTTACTAATATCCTGCTGCGAGTCATAAAGGAGAAAGGGCCTGAATTTCTAGCAGTTGCCTTTGATGCCAAAGGGCCAAATTTCAGACATGATATGTATTCTGACTACAAGGCTAACCGGCCGCCCATGCCTGATGACCTGGCAGTGCAGATCCCCTATATCAAAAAGATTGTTGAAGCCCACAATATTCATACCATGGAGGAACAGGGCGTTGAGGCAGATGACCTGATCGCTTCTGCGGCGCGCAAGCTAGCCGCTTTGGGTTATAAGGTAATTGTTGTTTCAGGGGATAAGGACCTGCTGCAGCTGGTGGGGAATGATATTACCATCTGGGAGCCCATGAAGGACCTGGTTATGGACTCTGAGGGCGTGAGGAAAAAGTACAATGTTTCTCCTGACAAGCTCCTAGATCTTTTTGCACTTATGGGTGACAAGAGCGACAACATTCCCGGAGTACCCGGTGTGGGCCCAAAATCAGCGGAAAAGTTGATCAATGAGTTTGGCTCCCTTGAAGAACTGTATAAAAATTTTGACAGCCTCAAGAAGAGCAAGATGAAGGAAAATCTTGAGGCCCATAAAGAAGATGCCTTCATGTCCAGGAAACTGATCGACCTGAAAGAGGACCTTGATATTTCGGAAAATATCGACGATTACAGGCTGCCTGCTCCTGATATTGACAGGTTGAAAGAGCTCTACACCGAGCTGGAGTTCACCCGGTTGATGAAGGCTGAGATCCCGGTTGAGGAGGTAAGTAGTGAAAACTTCTCCCTGGTGCAGACCGATAAAGAGCTGGACGGCCTTGTCAAGCAGCTGCAGAAAGCAGAGTTCATGGTTCTTGATACCGAGACCTCGGACCTAGATCCTCTATCCGCTGAACTGGTGGGCCTGTCGATCTGTACCGGCCCGGAACAGGCCTTTTACATTCCTTTAGGCCACAGGGATGAGGACGGCAAACTTTTTTCCGGGCAGCTTGCAAAGGTAGATGCACTCAATTCATTAAAGCCGTTTCTTGAAGACGAGAAGCTTCCCAAGCTGGGACATAACCTCAAGTTTGATTACTCCATCATCAAGCTCCTGGGTGAAGGGACAGAACTCAAGGGTCCACTCTGGGATACTATGATAGCGGCCTACCTGCTCGATCCCGGTAGGCGCACCTTTAAACTGGACGACCTGTGCCGTGAAATACTCGACCTGAAGCTCACCTCGTTCACTGAAGTGACAATGGGAGACAAGCGGCCGGAGGCTTTTGTTTATGTCCCGCTTGCAGAAGCCAAAAACTATTCATGTGAGGATGTATTCGGTGCCTGCCTGCTCTGGCAGAAGTTCAAGCCAAAGCTTGAGGAGCATGATCTCTGGCCCCTTTTTGCAGATCTGGAGACACCCCTGGTGCCCATCCTGGCAGATATGGAGCTGGCCGGTATCAAGGTCGATACAAATCTCCTGCAGAAGCTGTCAGCAGAATTTTCTGCAAAACTGTCTGAACTTGAACAGGAGATCTATAAACTGGCTGGAGAAGAGTTCAATATCAACTCGCCCAAGCAGTTGGGTGATATCCTCTTTGACAAGCTCAAGCTGCCGCACGGCCGCAAAACCAAGACGGGTTATTCCACTGATGTAAAAGTGCTGGAGAAACTTTCTTTCCATGAACTGCCCCAAGCTGTGCTCCTACATCGCACCCTGAGCAAGCTGCAATCCACCTATGTGGAAAAACTTGCCGCCCTGGTGCATCCCAAGACCAACAGGGTGCATACCTCCTTCAACCAGACGGTCACCGCTACCGGGCGGCTTTCCAGCAGCAACCCAAACCTGCAGAATATCCCGATCCGTACTGAAGAGGGCCAGCGTATCCGCCAGGCATTTGTACCTGAAAAAGGAAATGTTTTTGTTGCTGGAGACTATTCGCAGATTGATCTGCGGGTGCTGGCCCATTACTCTCAGGACAAGGCTCTTCTTGAAGCCTTCCGTTCAGGCCAGGACATCCATAGCCAGACTGCGGCCGAGATATTTTTTGTTTCTCCCATGCTGATCACACCCCAGATGCGGCGGGTTGCCAAGACCATCAACTTTGGCATCGTTTATGGCATGAGCAGTTTCGGGCTTGCAGGTCAATTGAATTTAAGCCGCAAGGAAGCTCAGACATTTATTGATCGTTACTTCAAGCATTATGCCGGTGTGCAGCAGTTTATGGAAGATATTGTTAAGCAGGCCAGGGAAGACCGCTATGTGACTACACTGCTGAATCGCATCCGGCTCCTGCCTGACATAAACACTTCCAACCGGACCAGGCGGGAATTTGCCGAGCGCACCGCCATAAATACTCCCATCCAGGGTACTGCAGCAGATATAATCAAGCTGGCTATGATAAAGGTTGACCATGAGCTGCAAAAGGCAAAACTCCAAGCAAAAATGCTTCTGCAGATCCATGATGAACTTGTCTTTGAGGTGCCTGAAAAAGAGGCGGATAAGGCCAAAAAGCTTGTTAAGGAGTGCATGGAATCTGTGATGAAACTTGATGTTCCCCTGGTGGTCAATATCTCTATAGGAAAAAATCTCTCCAAGGTTTGATATTTTTTATACTGTGCGATTGACATTAGTGGAAACAGTAAAAAGAGTTTTCTTATAAGCTGCATAAAATTGAAAGTATAAGATTCTTTTGTGGATCAGGTGTTGCGAAATGAAATCCAATCGTTTCAAAAAGCCTTTCATAATTGCGTTTATCATACTTGTAGCGCTTTTTCTGGCAGGACTCATCGGCACTCCGTATCTCATCGATATAGGCCTGGAGAGGTGGATAGCGTCCCAAGGGCCTGAAATAGGGAAGGTTGATAATGTCGATTTTAATCCGTTCACCGGCAGGCTGTCTATGGACAACCTGGTGGTGGAGACACAAAGCGGCCGCACACTCAATATTAACCACGCATACCTGCAATTTTCCTGGAAGCAGCTTTTTAAGAAACAACTCTATTTAAGTGAACTGGTCCTCCAGGATACATTTATGCTTGTTGACAGGTTAGAGGAGTCCGGATTTAGAGTAGGAGGATTGATCCTCAATGAGCTTATCGGCGCTGAAGGGAAATCAGATAAACCTGGCTGGGAGGTTGGCATAGGTGTTTTTGAACTGCAGAATGCAAGGATTGAATATGACACCCCTGAACTTATTGCCACATATTTCATTGACCAGTATACCCTTGAAGGACTTGAAACCTGGAATAAGCAGAAACCTGTACAGATGGAAATTAAGGGCAGGATCAATGAAAGTCCGATCCATGTCAAGGCCCAGGTCAATCCTTTAACAAAGGTTAAAACCTGGAAGGGAACAGTAGTTCTTGAAAACGGTTCCCTGGAATTGATTTCCAAAGTAAGGAAACTTCAGGAGTATGCTCCAAAAGGGAGTATTGATATTGATATTCACCTGGATGCGAAAATTCAGGAGGATGGAAAAGCTTCCCTTGATGCTGATGGGAAAGTCACTTTAAACAACCTGCAGGTGCAATATAATAAATTTGAACTGCAACAGGAAAATATTGCCTGGCAAGGAAAGGCTGAGGTAAGGCAACAGCAGGAAAATTTTTCTTTAGCAATGGAGGCAGTGCTCAAAGGCAGCAAAATATATATAAATGACGCAAAGAATGATATCCGTTTTCTTGGTCTGGAGAAATTTAACTTTACTGGAATACAAATTGCCAATCTGGATGATATCCGGGTTACGCAGGTGAATTTGAAGAATTTACGGCTTATTCAAAAAACAAACGGTGAGGAAACAAAACAGGGAGTTCCCCCACTTTTACATACAGCTAACGTTGATCTCAGCAACACAAGCCTGCAGGGCGGCAATGAATTTTCCATCGGTGAGGTGAAACTCCAGGATATTGAGACTATCATCCGGCGTGATAAAGCGGGCAACTGGCAGGTTATTCCCGCTTCGAAGGCAGGTACAGAACCTGATCCATTAGCAGAGGAAACTGCAGCGGAAGCCGGGCCGTTGAAACTACGTATTGGCAAACTGCAAGTCAACGGCAAGAACGCCGTCCATTTTGCTGATGAATCACTTCCCCGTCCATTCAAAACGACATTTAAAATCAGTGAACTCGAACTTGGTGAGATTAATACAGCAGATATAAACTCCTCAACCAAGATAAAAGTTAATGGACAGGTGGGGGATTACGGTGATCTTGCATTTGACGGAACGATTAAGCCCTCTGATAAACTCATAACCCTTGACCTGAAGGGTACTGTCGGTGCCCTTGATATGGTGCCGTTCTCGTCATATACCGGCAAGACTATCGGCTATAATGTCACCAGCGGCCAGATGGATGCAGATATCACCATGGAGATAGACAAGGGAATCATGGACGGTATCTTCGACCTGCGCATGCGCAATCTTGAAGTTGCCCAGGTAGACCCTGAAAAAATGCCTGAGATTGACAACCAGATGGATGTTCCCCTGGGCTCCGCTCTTGCCATGCTGCGTAACAAAAAAGATGAAATAAAACTTAAACTGGAACTCAAAGGAGACATCAAAAGTCCTGGATTCGGTATCCAGGATGCCATTAACCAGGCGCTGGCAAAGGCCATGAAGTTTGCAACTCTGAGTTACCTGAAATTTACCCTGCAGCCGTTTGGAACCTATATCGCTATTGCCGAGGTGGTTGGCAAGGCAGGCAAGGAAATGTCAAAGGTCGGCCTTGATCCAGTGATTTTCCAGGCCGGTGAGATAGTTCTTGATGAAACAGCAAAACAGTATCTGGAGAAAATTAAGGAAGTACTGGACAACCGGCCCAAATTGCGGATTGAACTGTGCGGCAGGGCAGTAGCCAAGGATCGTACCGCCATGATTGAGCGGCGTTTGGCAACTCAGAAGAAAAATGCAGAAAAAAGTGGACAGAAACAAGAGGCAAAAGCAGAGGAGATAACCGTTTCTGATGATGTGCTACTCGATTTTGCCAAGGAAAGGGCCAAGCTGGTCAAAGAGTCACTAGTCAAACAGCATTCCATTGACCATGAACGAATATTCCTCTGCCTGCCTGAGATTGACGAAAGTCCAGAAAAAGATCCCTACGTGGAATTGCTTCTCGACTAGTTGATCACATCTGCCAACCACATTCAAAGTACTTATGTCCATTGGATTTGTTGACTTGATATTTGTTGGGAAAAAGTCAAGATATAAGCAAGAAAGTTGGATTTTTTGAGAGTTAGGATAATATATATTAGTTAGCGGATACCATTGTCAGATGAACCAACCTATCAAGGAGATGATTTTTTTGACAATCCAAATCGTGCGTCTTGGCACTTCCAGAAAAACTAATGAAGGGCTCCGTATTGGGACTGTGAGGCGTCCTCCACGTGGTGTCCAGAAGAGTGAATACACTACGCAAAATTGGTTTGACGTATGGCTTCCAAATGTAGCCCCAACCTCTGAACTTATGAAACTGGGACAAGCCGCTGAGTCAGATAAAGAATGGTCTATATTCGTAAAAAAATATCGCACCGAGATGTCCAGTCCTGAAAAAAGCAGAATACTTGATCTGCTTGCCGCACTGTCTCACAACACAAATTTTTCGGTGGGTTGTTATTGCAAAAATGAAGCCCGATGTCACAGATCAATACTGCGAGAGCTATTAGCTGAGAGAGGAGCAAAGCTCGAATGAGTTTAAAGGCAGGAATAATTCTGACCATACTTTTCTGATTTTAGAGTTCATATGTTTGCTACACCTCTAAGCTTGACCGCAGTCTGTAAAAAATCAAAAATTATGGCAAGGATTATAAATTTTTAATTAAATAAGGTAATGAACGCCAATACAAATATCAGCATCAAGCAAAGGTTATCCTTGGGTTTTTTGTTTGTAATAGCATTATTCGTTACCTGGGGAATGATTTCCCTGAAGGAAATGCACACGCTGGCTGATCTTTCGCATACGCTTTACAATCATCCGCTCGCAGTATCCAATGCCTCTCTAAAAGCGGGGCTCGGCATCACTAAAATGCATCGCAGTATGAAGGATGTTGTTTTGCTTGATTCCAGAAGCGCTATAACATTTGCGGTGAACACAGTAGATGAACAAGAGCAGATGGTGCTGAAACAGTTAGATATCATCAGAGATAAGATTATTGGCAGTGAGGGGCAGAATCTTGAAAAGGAGGCAAGGAAATTATTTGTTGACTGGAGGAATATTCGAAATGAGGTGATAGAGCTAGCTAGTTCAAGCCAGAGGGATGAAGCAGCCCTGATTACCATGGGAAAAGGTGCAGCTCATGTGGCAAAACTGGAAAGTAGAATGCTGGAACTAACGGCATATGCAAGGAGTAAAGCCGACACATTTATGCAGCACTCCAAACAGGTTCATTCAAGAGCTGTAGGAAATTCATACATTCTGATTCTTTTCGGTATTCTTCTGTCAGCGGTTGTCGCTTTTTTTACAATTAAACATGTACTTGCAGCTGAGGTGGCAAATCAGAAGCTAGTCAGTGAACTCAATACAACATTAGAAGAAATAAAAACCTTACGAGGAGTTATACCGATCTGTTCCCATTGCAAAGATATTCGTAATGATGAAGGCCAGTGGGATCAATTAGAAGAGTATATCCGTGATCATTCAGATGCTGAATTCAGCCATGGCATTTGTCCAGATTGCAAAAAGAAATATTATTCAGACTTATTTGATGACAAGTAAGATTCAACTGGCCTGATAATAATCTAAAGTTCGTTAAGATTATATTCAACATAACCGCAATTGTTCGAAATGGTTTGGCAGTGAAATTGATTAAAGTTAATAACTAATATTGTAAAACGGCAGGGGCGTTAAAACTACTACAAAACAATGGCAATTTATTTGAAGTCGGGAATTTATCTCTTTGTAAGGTATGAAAAATTTTCACAATTAAATGTGATGTGAAAAAGGGAACAAACAATGTTGACTGGCGTCCATTTCCTCCTGACCTACACCTGTAATTTTGAGTGTGATCATTGTTTCTTATACTGTAGCCCCTATTCTGGCGGTACTTTCACTATTGAACAAATATCTCAGATTATAAATGAATCGAAGAAGATCGGTACTGTTGAGTGGATATATTATGAAGGAGGAGAACCATTTCTATTTTACCCACTTCTGGTTGAAAGTATCAAGCGAGCTCGAAGAATGAACTTCAAGGTCGGGATTGTAACTAACGCCTATGGTGCACTTGCGGAAGAAGATGCAGAATTATGGCTGAAGCCCTTGGCTGAAGCAGGGGTATCGTTTATTAATATCAGCAACGACTCCTTACATTACGGAAACGAAGAATTAAATCCGGCAACCATTGCAATCGGTGTTGCTGAACGGCTGGGAATTACAAACGCACCAATATGTATTGCCAAGCCCGAAGTTGAACTTCACCAGGAAGAAGGTGGAGAAAAGGGTCATCCTGTTGTTGGTGGAAACGTAAAGTTCCGGGGTCGGGCGGTTGAGAAGCTAATCAAAAATCTTCCCCTCAGACCGAGGGATCAACTTTGCGAATGTCCATACGAGGACCTAGTCTCTCCTTCAAGAGTTCACGTGGACACTTTTGGTAATGTGCAAATCTGTCAAGGAATCAGCATGGGAAACTGTTGGAAAACTCCGCTTTCAGATTTGGTCAGAGATTATGATGCACAGAAACATCCCATATGTGGCCCCTTGGTTCGAGGCGGCCCACTCCGTCTAATCGAAGAGCATGGACTTGATTTGGAATACGAGTATGTAGATGAGTGCCACCTGTGCTATGCCGCACGTGTGGAACTGCTTGACAAGTTCCCTGAATACCTTGCTCCGAGACAAGTGTATGGACTTGAATAGATATGAATGTCTTACATAACTGCAACTGGTAGTTGAAATTTTTTTGCGAAAACCTTTTAAGATAATTAGTTGTATAGTTAAGTAACTTGAGCTTAAAATCAACTAAAATATGGCAAGGACGTTATAGATGTTATTGGTTCAATATACTATTTGCATAATGGCTCCTGTTGTACTTTTTCGAGATAGCCACATTATTCTCGGGGTGGTGGCTATGATTAGTCTTTTTGTTCACACTTGGTCATCTAGAAAGTACCTTAAAGCTACCGGGGCCTATCCTGGCTCATGAGGGCCTAGATGTCAACCTGCCACCGTGAGTGGAGAAATAGTAGACAATAACCAATCCAATGAACAGGATATGAGGTTCCTGAATATATTATCTGGTGTTAATCAGCTAACATTGGTTTTAGCTTACTGTTTTCTGGTGTATGTAGCTATTCAGAGAATGAATGTATAGAGACTATTTGGCTCAACATAACTACAACCTATGGCAAGGATGTTTAAGTTGACAATTTTGCTTAATCCAAGATATAAACGCAAATTTTACAAAAAAGAATTGCTTAATATTCAGCAACAAAACTATGGAAAA
>CP070776.1:610544-624077 GCA_020346205.1 Deltaproteobacteria bacterium | reverse complement strand
GCCGCCCGGAATAATGAGCCCGTCGCATTGACCAGCTTTTGCATCAGCCATGCCGAGATCAGCCTTGACCGTTAACCCGGCCTTACCTTCGTAAGTCATACCGCCCATGGGGCCGACCACGACCACCTCGGCGCCTGCTTCCTTGAGACGGTAGTATGGATACCAGAATTCCAGGTCGTTATAGATCGTTTCCACCAGGATGAATACTCTTTTGCCGCTGAGTTCCATATAAAACCTCCACTAATAATTAATAAAAAAGATCTATTTTCCCTCAACCAAGGGTGCCAGATCAGGATTCAGTTTTGACAGCCTTTTTGCCAGGGTCTGGATGTAATCCGGAGGGAATTGCCACATGGGCCACTCCTTGGTCCGGGTCAGGCCTCTTTCGGACGGCTGCAGGTCATACATGAGGGTCGTGAGGATGTCACTGCTGACCCAGGGGCTTTGTCTGAAATAGGCATGACCGTTACCGGTGGTGGATTCTTCTGCATCGGTGACATCTATGAAAATAAGCTCATCAGTTTCCCAGAGCCAATCGGCAATGAAATCAGACATGACTTCCTTTTTCCATTTCTGGCCTAGCCTGTCCCGTTTGAACAACCATCGTGATAGGCTGAGGGCCTTGTCCAGATCTGAAAGATAAATGGTAAAGTTCTTGGCTACCCGCAGGAGCCCTTCGTCCACATAGGCCCCGAAGAGCTGGCGGTCAAAGTCACTGCCGGCCAGGATTACATGACCTATTCGTAAATACTGCCCGAAGGTTTCCTTGTCATCGTCTTGATAGATAAGGGCCAACTGGTTCAGGGCATTGATCACCACCCTGGTTCCGGCGCTGTAGCCGATAATATGGATATTTTCGGCATTCGTATCGGCAGCCAGAAATTCAATGAGAATTCGTAAGTTATAGGCCGACAGGGCTGTGGTTTCCAGGTCTGCGAAATAGGCCAGGTTTTTTGGCGTAGCGGGCCAGGAATAGGCTATGGCTACCCCGTCGTAGCCTAGGAAATGCCAGAGTTCAGTAGCCACCAGCAGGGGATTTTCAAAGACCACCTTGAAGCCGTGAACATAGATATAGATATCCTTTCGTTTTGATTTGGCCAGCTTGGCATTGATCTTTTCGGCAAATATTTTTCCGGGCTGTTCAATATCAGACGTCTTTGGGGGGATGAAATTGGAGTAGCTTTCGGCCAGTATACCTATCTCTTTAACCTCGGAAATTTTTATAGGATATTTACGCGAGCGGTTTTTAAGGAGCGATATCTCCCGGGCCTCCTCCCAGGTCATGGTATTGTCACCAAGCTCAATTTTGCCAACACCCAGCCTCAGAAGATGCCCCCTTTCATTGAGGTAGTGAAGCTCCTTGTCCTCATCAACTGCAGGTTTCCTGTCAGTGGCATAGAGCATCCCTTCATAGGGAATGGCTCCAATGGGATTGAAATCGGCAAACGGGTCAATGGCACCGGCGTCATAAACATCCGGGGCCGGCATCAGAAAGATCTGGTCTAGCTTTTTCCCGCCACAAGCACTTAAGCTTGATATCATGAGAACGACAACGATAGAAAGTAGGCTCTTCTTTAAGCCAGGTAGATTTTTGATCATAGATGAGAAATTCATTCCGGAGTTCCTTAAAATTTTATAATTCACATGGTCATTGTAAAAAACAATAACTGTGGTTAACTACAACGTCAACTCAAACCCTCTGTGATTTTTGTGTCAAAGCCCATGACTCTTAACACAATTTATTTTTTATCTGGTTCCTGCTCTTCAATGCGGGAGAAACTACCGTTCTGTAGAAAATAGATCACCTGGTCCAGTACATGCGGGTCGGTCATGATGTATGCGTGTGATACTTCCACAACCATAAAATCTGTCATGCCTTCAAGCTTGGCCTGCTCAATGGAAACCTTGCCGTCATCGTCACCATCTATTATCCAGGATGAAATCGGGTCAATTGTACGATTGCCGGTTATTATACCCACCTCAAAATCAGCAGGACCCAAACGGTTTGGAAAACTGTCATAACCAGTACCCAGTTCTGCAGCAGCAGGACCGAAAAAATATTTAAATAGAGAGTACTCCTCAAAAAAATCCACCACATCGCTGCCCTTGTTCGGCGGGCTCAGCATAACAACGCGGCCCAGGTTATCAGGTTTGTTTCTGGAAAGGTAGGCACGAACCAGGATACCTCCCAGGGAGTGGGTGACAAAATGCAACCTGGTGTTTTTGTTCAGGTGCCAGGCCTGTAGTTCATTCTCGAGAATATCCACAAGGGTTTCGATTTTTTCCTTTCTCGAGGGATAGGAGAGATTGATAACTTTATATCCTGCAACTGCAAGACGATAATGTAAACGGTCCATGGACTTTGCCTTGCGGCCAAGTCCATGGATCAGAACAACAGTATCTTTGTCCTCTGAGGCATAAGCGGAGTTGTGAAATACAAATGCTGTCAGAAGGCATAGGAAAAGTGTAAATGATGAAAATATTCTGGACATGATCAGGTTGCAGAACTCATTAATTAATATGTGTTGAGGATTTTAACAGGAATATATATCTTTTTCTGTTAACTGGAAAGGTTAAGTCTTTTAAATAAGCAGAGAGGGCATATGAATATTAAGGCTATAATACTTGATTTCGGCGGAGTGATTGCTGAAGAAGGTTTTCAGCAGGGGCTTTATGCTATTGCAAAAAAATTCGGCCTTGATCAGAAACGTTTTTTTCAGCTGGCCAACGAGGCGGTTTACAATTCAGGCTATGTGACAGGTAGTGGTTCGGAACATGACTACTGGAACGAGGTAAGAGAGCACAGCGGTATCATTGCGGAGGATGAAGAATTACGCCAGGAGATACTTTCCCGCTTTATCCTTCGTGACTGGATGCTTGAGACGGTAAAATCACTGAAGCAGCAGGGTCTGGCAACGGCAATTTTAAGTGATCAATCTGACTGGCTTGACCAGTTGGATTCCCGGTATAATTTCTTCCAATACTTTGATGCTGTTTTAAACAGCTTCCATCTTGGCAAGACAAAACGGGATTCTTCTATTTTTAATGATACTTTGCAGGAATTACATGTAAAGGCTGGCGAAGCACTCTTTGTGGATGATAATATAGGACATATTGACCGAGCCACTGCCAAGGGCCTGCAGACCCATCATTTTGAAGGCCGTGAGGGATTTATGAAAAAGCTTAAGGAACTCGGTCTAAAGTAAATATCTGATAGATAGAAGCCGGATTGTTTAAGGTTTTTCTAATCCGATAAAATCGAAAATTCGCTTTTCATAGTATTCATAGAATGGATTCCAGCGCAGCCGCAGCATTGCAGAAGCCGGAATCTTCAGTACCCCCCGCTCCCCCCGCATGGCAATTTTTCCCAGGTGCAGGCCGGAATCTTCAACCATACTGTATTCACCATAAAGAGAATCGGTTTTTGGAAAGGGCAGGGCAATATGAGACATGGAATGCACGCCCATGGGCCAAGCCACTTCTAGCGGCATGGTTATAACTTCGGTGCCGCCTGTTTTTCTTCTCAACACATGAACACTGCGGCTGTCTTCGTTCTCATTGGTAACTAAGGCAAGCGTGTAGGAAAGACTTGGGTTGTCAAGCATGCTCTTTAGGTATGGCCTTGGGTCATTAGTAAAGAATTTCGGGGCTTCACCCAGCCGGTTGATATCAAACAGGACAAGTTCATGTCCACCTTTCGGGAGTTTGTCGAACAGCCCTGTGATAAGAACGGCCGTCGATACGGTTGTATCAACCACAGACTGAAAGGCAAGTATAGGGGGAAGCTGCTTTAGCCTGGGTTGGTTTTTTTTGATGAGTTTCTGTATTTCGCTTGTTAGGCGAAAAACCTGGTCCCCTGCATTGACAGCAAAGGAGTTGTATTTGAATGGATCGTACTCGAGCCCGATCGAATTCCAGGCAAGCTTGTCAAGTCCGAGCAGGTGGCCTAGGCGTCCCTGCCAGACAGCAAGAGCGGCCAGCTTTGTAACTCCTATGGCAGGAGAGACAAGGACCAGGCCTGCAGCTTTGGGCAGCTTTATATTATCTAATGATTCTAATGCGTAATATACAGCCAAGGCACTGCCGTTGGAATAGCCGATGATGTATAAAGGCTGGCTGCCAACTTGCTTCTGCAAATGATTCATGGCCAGCCTGACTGCAGCCGTCATGTCCTGCCAGTGCATTTCAACTAGTCCGCTGGGCGCAGTACCGTGCCCGGGCACTCTCAACCCAATGACCGTTGCTCCGGCATCATGCAGACTGAGCCCAATATTACGCAGACTGTAGGGAGAGTCTGACATGCCGTGCAGGAGCAAAACCCCGGCCGTTGGAGCAGTGTGGGAAAGCTCAAAGGTGCGGTTCCAGTCCCGATTCCAGCCGTTGGGATCTGACATGGAGCCATGATTGAAACGGTTCAGGAGATGACGATCCTCGGACTCAATCTGGGCATAGACATTTTTTTCAAGTTGCTGGAAAAGTTTTTCTTCCAACTTTATATATTCGCTGAATTCGGCAACTCCTGATTCTGCGGTAAATTCTGTATCAAGTTCTGCCTTATGCCAGACCCTGAGATCCGGCCTGCTTTCTAGATAGATTACAAAAACGGTGAGGAGTACTATAAGGCCTCCAAGTAACAGAAATATGATGGACTTTATAATTTTTTTAGTGGTTTTGAACAGGAAATTTATCATACAAATTTCTCCAGGTGTTGGGCTAGATCTTGTTCAGGAAGGGCCCCTGTTACCTGGTCAACAAGCTGGTTGTCTTTAAAAAAGAGCAGGGTGGGGACACCTCTGATCTTGTACTGGGCTGCAGCCATTTGATTTTGGCTTGTATCAAGCTTGGCAATGATCAAGCGGCCAAAGAATTTTTTTGCCATTGTATCTATAGTAGGAGCCAGCATCCTGCATGGTCCGCAGGTTGGTGAGAAGAAATCCACCATGACAGGTTTTGAGGCCTGGCTGATGAACCCGGAAAAATTCGTATCATCCAGTTCAACAGGTACGGCTGAATCGGCCAGGTTGATGGCAGTTTTACAGCTTCCGCATTTTGGACCAAGGTGCTGTTTGTCAGCTGGAATCCTGTTCTTGGTGCCGCAACTGCTGCAGGCAATAACAATACTGTTCATGGCTATTTCCCTACTAAAAGTTAACGGGTATTTTCAGTCCATTGTCAAACTGTGCCTTACCCGTAGGATTATCTTTTTTCAAAATCAGGTTTCCCCTCTGACCCGAATATGAATTATTAAACTCAAGAACACCTTCAAATTCCACAAAGTCACTTGTCATCCATTCCCCTTTTGCTGTGGCATAACTTACAGCTATATTATTGCCCTGTCCATCCTCAAGAATAATTGGGAAGTCCCCTTCAAAAAACCATGTACCGCGGGCCCGTCCCGAGATGGTAAGCGGCGATGATATAATTGTGCCAGGCAGGGGAGTATAAAGCATGATCAAATCACTTTTGCAGTTCCCAGTTGACCAGGCATGCACATATTGTGAGGCTGAAAAAGCCCCCCTGTAATCTGCTCCAAAGCCTTCGGCAGGAGTGTCAGTTTTTCTGCCGGAAAGAATTGTGAAGACAGGAGTGTAAGGTGGGAAACCGGCCATCATCTGCGTATGGGATGTTTTAATTGTTCCCATGGCAGGAGAATTTCCCATAAGCCAGAGGTCATCTTTGGTCTCGCAGGGTAAAAATGTACGGACTTCATGGCCAATGGTGAGCCAGCCCTGGTAGATTGTATTATTTGCTGCAGGTTTAATTTCTCGCAACCTGGAATTGTCCAGTATAAAATATCGTGTTTGTTTTACACTGGGTACAACTGCCATGGGTTCATTATGGTTGCGATCAAGATACTCAACAGTGATCAAACCGTTTAGCACTGTTGCAGATGGCTCAAAGATACGATCACCGAGGAGAATGCCGTTTGTTCCGGTGTATTCTCCATTTTCCTGAAATGCTGCAGCTATATAATAAAATGTACCGCTGCCACCGCCATTGTAAGTCACGAAAACAACAGCGTCATCATAGGCGTCTCTATTTAAATCGTCAAAAGTAGTTTCCCCAAATAGCGCTACCTTGACTTTTGAGGCAGATTCAGGAGCAGCAGGCCATTCAGCAAAACCTCCAGCAAGCTGAACCCAGTCATTTTCTATAAGGTAAGATGTATTTGCAGGACTATTTCCAAACAATGCTTCTGGTCGGGGCGGATCACCTTCCAATCTGGCACATGAAGGGAGACCTCCTATAATTAGAAGACTAACAATAATGATCTGGAAGCATAATAATCTGTACACAACATTCTGTGGCAGTTACTGGTAAGGCGTTACCCGGATTTCTTCAGTGCCTGCCCTGATGGCCATGACTCCTTCACGTGGGATAACAGCCATTGACATAGCCACCTTGTCCTCTATTGGTAAGGCGGACATGGTTTCCATAGCAAGAATTTCAACAGTTCCGTCTTGAAGCGTAACTTTGAAAATTAAAGTTTGGTTATAGAATTGAGTATTGCGGCTAAAGACAATGATTTTGTTACTGAAATCAACTTCAGGAAGGATTTCAGTCGGCATAAATGCCCTCCATATTGGAATGAATGTTTCTGCATCACCTATATAGCCCACTGGTGTCTCCTGTTGACCTGGAGGTAGTCTGCCAAGTTCAGAGACAGGAAAGTCGCCGCTTAATGTATCAAACAATGGGAGATCAATGGGATCAGTACTCACTGTGTCTTTTGTAGCACAGCCTTCAACAGTAAATAAGGCGGTAAACAGCAGAAGAAAAAGCAGTACATATTTTACCGTGTAAAATTGAATTTCCCTGTATTTATCTGAAGCAACCAGCATAGTTTCCCCCTTATATCAGTTTAATCTAACATATATAACTATATAATAATACTATTGATTCTATCATGAAAAAATATTGACGCAAGCTTAATCTCTAACAATTTTGTCCGTTGGAAATGTCCAGTATTGGAGGAGAGGCATTACGGAAACAAATGAATTAGCAATAAAAACGGAAATAAGATAAGTTATGATATACCTGAATTGAGCGATTGACGGATTTAAAACGATTAATTTAGGTTAAAACCATCCTTGGAAGGGGTGGCACATATGGCTGAACTACATAGTGAAAAGCACTTTCATGCTTCTGCCCAGGCAAATGAACCGGCCAGAAAATTATGTGAATACCTCTTGGCTGCAGGTGTTTGTGATGAGCCGGCTGTAGTTTACGCACTGGAACGCCAGGAGAATCTTCGAGCAAAAGGTTATGACCCGTTGGTCGGCATGCTGCTCCTCGACGCAGGCGCCATCACCAAGAAGGATCTCACGCAGGCCCTGAAACTGCAGGATATTGACAGACTAGCCAACTCCGCCATTTTTCAATCACTCCCTAAAAGCGTTATTGCAAAAATCCATTCCAAGTCCGAAAGGCTTACCTATAATCCCAACGAGATAATCTTCAGGCAGCAGGAAGGCAGTAATTATGTCTATGTAATACTGCTTGGTACAGTAAGTCTGTCCCACAAGCCTGAAAAAGGTAAAGAGGTTGACCTTGCTGTGCATCGTGCCGGCGAAGTATTCGGTGAGATGAGCCTCCTGACAGAAAGCCCAAGGTTTGTTACTGCAAAGGCCATGGAAAATTGCAGTATTCTGGCTGTACCACGGGATGTGTTTCTTGACCTGTACAGGGAGTATCCCCAGGCATCGCAGGCAGCCATACGTAAATGGTTTAACGCAATGCTGGAAGGACACGAACAAAGCCAGGTATACCAGGAACACCATTACAGCAGGCTGCTTACCAAGCTTGAGACCAGACCATGTATTCCACTAATCGGCTCTTCAAAACGTGCCAGAAATTTACGGGATAAGGTTGATGCTTTTTGCGGTTCCAACCATCCGGTGCTACTAAGCGGTGATCACGGTTCCATGAAGTCCAGGGTGGCCCAGTTTATCCATAAACACAGTGAAGAGCAGAATGGTTCCTATATTATTTTCGATCCGGCCCATATCCCTGAATTTGTTGCCGAAGGACTGCGGCATGAAAAAGATACAGTTTATTACCGGGAGCTGGAACAGATGGCTGCGCTTTTCGGATACGATCAAGTAACCTATGGCCACACCTATGCACCCTGGCAGGGCTACCTGAAGCTGGCCCATAACGGTACGCTGGTTATCAGGGAGGGAGCCGAACTGGAACCCAAGGTCCAGCGACTACTGCTGGAATATCTCAAGACCGGCATGTATTATCCTTTGGGAGCTGAACGTCCGGCCCAGGCTTCAGCCAGGATCATCATTGATATAACCGATGATCTCAACCTGGAGAACACTCTTTACGAATATCTTGTTGCCGATCAGTTGCGCTTGGAACCACTACGCAACAGGAAAAGGGATCTAAAGGAAATAATCCATCTGTTGCTGCGGGCCATAGGCCAGGAACAGAATAAACCTGTCAAAATGATCGACCAGGAGGCCCTAAACAGGATGATGGCATATAACTGGCCTGGCAACTTTGACGAGTTGGAGGAAGTTGTATCCCGGTCTATAAGCCTTGCAAAGGGAGATGTAATAACTGCTGAAGACGTATTTATCGGTACCGTTCCCATAACCGGTAAAAAGGCCTTCAATCTTCTGTCACTGAATTTTATACGGAATTTTTTCCAGAGTCCCTTCTATCCAATTGCACCCCAGGTAGTTGTTGCCAGTATGTTTGTCCTTGTTGTCATCCTGGGCGTCTGGGGCAATCCTTCACCGGACTCAAATATTTCCCTGCTGCTGATCTGGGCCAACTGGGAGCCGCTGTTGATCTTAAGCTGTCTTCTCCTGGCAAGGATCTGGTGCAGTTTCTGCCCCATAGGTTTTTTCAGCAACCTGGTAAGGAAGGTGAAGCTGAAACGTATGAAAATACCTCCCCAATACCTGAATTACGGTTTTTTTATCAGCGCTGTCGGGCTGGCCATCATCTTCTGGGCTCAGGCAGCATTCCATATGTTTGAAAGGCCCACGGAAACTGCCTGGCTGCTGCTTGCCATGCTTGGTTCTGCAGTGCTTTTCGCCCTGCTCTTTGAAGGCAGGATCTGGTGCCGTTACGTCTGTCCGCTGGGTCAGATGGTTGCCACCTTTGCCCGTGCCTCAATTGTGGAAGTGCGTTCCAATTATAATTACTGCAGTCACGAATGTACGGACTATGTCTGTTATACCGGCAGCGGTGATACCCCCGGCTGTTCCATGGGTAAAGGGCCCTTTGCCATGGATACGAACCAGGATTGTGTGTTGTGCGGCAACTGCATGAAGGCCTGTAAAAACCAGGCAGTTCGTTTCAACCTGCGGCCGCCCGGCTGGGAACTCTGGAACGCACGGGCTGCAGACCTTGCCATGATCCTTTTTGTGCCGCTTCTGTGGGGCACCCAGATCTTCAGGGGGCTTGACCTCACTGTTGTTCCCATGAAGCTCAATTATTATGTCGGCTCTATGGAATTGTCCTATGCAATTTTGATGGGACTCTCAGCCCTCTTTGCCTACCATGTTGCAGTGGCTGGTGTAGCCTTTATGGGTATGGTTGATACCGAGGCCGGCAAGGGGTTCGGTTCAACTTTTTTTATGGTTATGCTGCCCCTGGTCTATGCCAATGAAATTGCCATACGGCTTGTGCCTCTCATGAACCATGCAGCGGATTTCTTTGTCATCCTGGGCAACCAGGTTGGTTACTCCTTCCCGCATATTGCCTTCCGCCTCGACATGCAATCCATTTATATATTGCAGATCATTTTGATAATAGTAGGTTTTTTCCTGTCCGTTACGGTTGCCTCAAGACTTGTGGCAATGCTGCCGCCTGAAAAGAAAGCGCCGGCCTTTTTCCGGCACCTGCCCCTCGTTGTCATGGCAATTGTTTCCGTGCTGCTATTCTGACAATTAGTGAAGAATTCTTTGTAGAAAGGGATCGAATGATCACTTCTTGATTTTTTGGCCGTATTTTTGAACCAGGTCCAGCAGTTTTTCCAGGTCAAAGGGTTTGGTAATAAATTCATCTATCCCGCTTGGTTTCTGAAAGGCCGGGTCAGTTTCGGTCTGCCAGCCGGTGATCAACAGAACCGGTGTGTCCGGTTTTTGTTTCTTTATGCGGAAGGCGGCATCCAGCCCGTTCATGACCGGCATGCCGTGGTCGGTAATAACCAGGTCAATATCTCTTTCCCTGAAGATACGCACACCTTCCTGGCCATTGCCGGCCTCCATAACAGAATGTCCACTTTTTTTCAGCACCTGCTTTAAAAGACTGCGGACAAGCGGGTCGTCATCGATGACAAGTATGTTTAACTCCACAGGCTGGGCTGATTTTTGGACCTGGGCCAGTTTTTCCGGGTCTGATGTGGTTAGCAGAGGGAATTCAACATTAATAGTGGAGCCGGCGCCTTTGAGGCTTTCTACCTTGATCGACCCGCCATGACTTTCTACAAAACGCTTGGCGATACTCAGTCCAAGACCGGCGTGCCCCCTTCCCTTAGTTGTAAAATAGGGTTCAAAAATATGTGCCGCATCATCTCTTGACAGACCGATACCGTTATCCTTGACTGACAATAACACGTTATTTTCAACCTGTTCAACAATGAGATGGATATGTCCACCTTCGGGCATGGCGTCAACCGCATTGAAGATTAGGTTTGTCAGCATTTCCTTAAAATCAGAACCATTTATCTGCAAGGCGGGAGTTTCTTCTGCTTCTACAGTGAACTCTATGGTATATCCTTCTTTCTGGGGCAGATCTTTCCATCTGAATCTGGTGAGATTCCTGACCTCTTCAACCAGAGGTTTTAAAGCCAGCAGTTCAATGTCGGTATGGACTGCATCACCGGTTGTATTGCTGAATCCCTGCAGGCTGGAGATGGTCGATGCACCTTGTTGAGCAGCCTTTTCAATGGCATTAAGTTTTTCAGCAACTGTTTTGTCAACTCCTGTTTCCTTCAGCAGTTTTATATTACCCAGGATTGTTGTCAGGCTGTTGTTAAAGTCATGGGCCACACCACTTGCCATCTCTCCCAGGGAGCGCATTTTTTCAGACTGAACAAGGATTTTTTCAGTATTTTTTCTTTCGGTGATTTCATGAAATACAGCAAAACAACTGAGTTTGCCTTCTATAAAGGCTGAAGACAGGGTGATCTCAACAGGAATGGTGATGCCGTCTCTTCTGAGAGCCGAAGTTTCAAAGGTAATTTTCTGTCCTGTTTTCTTTCTCTGCCCCTCCAGGAATTTTCGTAACTTCCTTGATAGTGTTTCGCGTAAATCTACCGGGATCAACATTTCTATTTCCCGCCCTTGAACTTCTCTGGCAAGCCAGCCAAAGAGTTTTTCAGCTGCAGGATTCCACAGGGTTATACGCCTCAGATAGTTCATACCCACCAGGGCATCACCGGTGGCATTGAGGATCGCTTCAAGCTCGGTTTCGAGCTTCTCCACTTTTCTTTCCGTGGTTATGCGCTCCGTTGCATCCTGGCCGATGGACAGGCAGACTGAAATATCACCCTGTTCATTGAATTGATATGCATTATGGTACCATTCGCAGGTGATAATATGACCGGAAGCGGTCCTGTTCTCAGCCACTGAATATACCTCTGATTGTCCCATTTGCAGCATGTGCATGATGTCTGAAAATTTATCTTGGGATTGGCCGCTGGCAAAAAAATCAATGAAAGGTTTTCCCATAACCTCGATAGCAGGCCGGCCGAATAGAACTTCCGCGTTGGAATTCCAGCGGTTGATTTCACCCTTTGGATTCCAGCCGACCACGGCCAGGGGGACAATTTCTATAAGCTGGTCAATATCTCCCCGTATGTGCTCTATGTTCTCATTGCCTTCAACCATGGCCGCATAAAGACTTTCCATGCGGCTTAATATCTCCATCCACATATTATCTTTTAGGCGTTCTTCTTCTATGCGGTTGGTAATATCACGGGCAATATGCAGGAAATAAGTATCACTCTCTTTCTCGCCAAAAACGGGGTAGATATCTATCTTGTAATGGTGCGGGACTGAGTCTACCATGACATCCTGCTGGGTGACGCTCACGGGTTTTTGGGTTGACAGGGCTTCGTGCAAAGGACACTCATCGGTTTGTTCCTTGCAGAAGTTCATACAGCTTTGCAGGACATCGTGGCATGTTTTTCCTTCGATATCTTCCAGGCTGAGCTTATTGTCCTGCAGGAATGTCTCGTTGGCGGTAATGATTTTCAGGTCCTGGGAAAGTATGACTACAGCTTCCTTGTAGCCGGCGCCGAGTATCTCTGAAAATGTTTGAGGACTTAGCATTTTAGTGGAGCAACTCCAAATAATTGAAGTTAGTGGACAGTGCAGGACATGCAGGGATCAAAAGATCGGATAATGTGGTTAACCTCGACTGGGTCGCTGGCGTCAGACACATGTATTCCGGTTAAGGCCTGCTCAACGGGTCCCGGCTGCCCGTTTTCATCTCGGGGCGACATGTTCCAGGCTGAAGGTGTCACAACCTGGTAATTTTCAATCAGGTTGGAGGATATTTTCATCCAGTGTCCCAGGCTGCCGCGCGCCGCTTCTGTCAAACCAATGCCATTGGCTGTGAACCTGCTGGATGGTTGGGCGTAAAAAGGTTCAGCCGGCTTGATTTTTTCAAGCCATACGGACATTTCTTTTGTGAGTCTGCACATCTCGCGGAGCCTGGCAAACATACGTGTCATTACAGAAGAATCCATCTGGCGCATCATGTCGGTCAGTAGCGGATCATCGGCTATGATCATCCTGGCCAGGGGGCCTACCTCTACAGTTTTGCCGTCATAGCGTGGAGCCTTGGCCCAGCTGTAGGCTCCGCTTTTTTCTGCCAGGGGCGAGGTCACCCCGTCAAGAGGATGCCTTGCCTCAACAGCATCCCTGAAAAAAGAGGCTCCTATATGCTCTTTGACAAGAGCCTGGTCAAAGGTTTGGAGCCTGCCGTCATAAATACCTGACGGCAGCCATGTGGTGCCGTCAGGTAGATCGTATGCTCCATAACTCATATACCTGTTCGGACCCTTACCTATCCTGTCAAGACCGGCCTCAATGCATAATGTTAGGAAAAGGCCTATGTCACTTTCCTTATGGGCATTGTCCTTGTGCCATTTGAGAAACTTGTCAAAGCTGTCAATATCGAGCCATTCAGTTAAGGGGCAGCCCAGAAACCTTCTTTCCAGGAAGTCCAGGAATTCTTTGAGAATACCTATTGCCCTGGTCAGTGTACTGAGATTCATGGTAGAGGTCGTACCTGTAGGGTGTATTGCCAGACTGTTCGGCCATTTTCCTCCTACCAACCCCATGATTTCCAGGGCGCTCTGCCGGGCCTTCAGAGCGAGCACGACTGATGATCCGCTCATAGCAGTAAAGCGTTCATTGAGTGTATTGGAAATATCCAGGTCTTTATAACGGGGGTTGGCCAGGTCCGGGGCAAAGAGGAGATAAAAATGGCTCAGGTGGCTCATGACCACTTCAATGCCCAGGATGAGATTTTTCATGTGATAGCCGTTTTCAGGCATTTCCG
>CP070776.1:593652-610444 GCA_020346205.1 Deltaproteobacteria bacterium | reverse complement strand
GCTTGCCGCACGGACGGAACGGGATATGCTGATGATAAAACCCATATATTGAGCCTGAATAAGGACCGGAATGCTACTGAGGTTATTTCAGCATCAGGCAAAAAAATGTATCTGTTACGGAAAGGAGACACTGGGACCAGCGCTTACTCAATTGTTCTTAAACCTGAATTTGAAGGAGAAATTCTCCCTCGTTATTCCCTTCACCCACCCACTGGCAGCAGAGGTGATGTGCATGCCAAAGGATTATGGGTTGATAAAGAGTGGACGATCGAGTTTCAACGCAAACTAGAAACTGACAACCCGGACGATCTTCAGTTTACCACTGTTAAAAATTACTTATTCGGCGTATCCAGATATGAGATAGCAGGACGGGAGGCAAACAGTAAATTATCAGCCCCTCTTTACGGAACCGGCGATGTTAGTGAGCCACTTTGGCTAAAATTCATAAAATAATTATTTTTCCATGATCCATTTAAGGAAACTCATAATTTCAAACTTATTAACGGCTTTTTTATTCACATTGTTCTCAGCCTTATTATCCGCTGATTGCCATAGTGAAGAAGCTCAATCACAAAATGAAGATGCATCGATACTTCGTTTGGTGATTATCCCTGAAAAAAGTGTTTTTGAGCAGCGCCGACGCTATAGATTTATAACTGACTATCTCTCAAAAAAGATGGACATGATTGTAATTATAGAAATTATGGCAAATTATGGAGAAATAAGTGATGCGTTTTTAGACGGAAGAGCTGACGCGGGTTTTTTTGGAAGCTTCAGCTATGTGATGACCCATGCCAAGGTAGGCATAGAGCCCATTGCCAGGCCTGTTTGGCTTGACGGCAAATCAACATACCGTGGCTATATATTTGTACGTAAAGACAGTAACATTGAAACTGTTAGCGATATGAAAGGCAAAAAGCTGGTACTGGTAGATAGGGCAACAACCGCAGGATATATTTTCCAGCTTTTCTATCTGAACTATTATGGCATCCCTGACCTGGACAGCTATTTCTCCAGGATATCTTTTGCCCGTAGCCACGATGCTGCAGCCTGGGCAGTCTATACCGGGGAGGCTGATATTGGTGGTGCCAAGGATCTGATTTTCAATAGTATGAATGAGAAATATCCTGATTTTAAAAAAGAAATGATGGTGTTGGCGGAATCGCCGGAAGTTCCCTCAAACGGCCTAGCTGTTCGCAAAGATCTTAATCCTGCCATAAAGTTACGCCTCAGAAATCTATTGCTTAACATGCACGAAAATACTGAGGGTCAGGAAGTCCTCAAGAACTTCGGCGCACTCAAATTCATCGAAACCAAAAACCATGACTACAAAGTTCTTTATAATATGATAGAACGTTTGGGAATTAATCTTAAGGATTTTCCCCAAAACTAATTATGCCCTTTAAGTTGCGCAAATGTAATAAATGAATTTTTCGTTCCGCACAGCCAGAAACCTAGGCCTTTTCATTCTACTGGTGATAATCATCGTGGAAAGCCTGTTTGCGTATATCAGTATGTCGAAAAATTCAGAACGCCTCACTGCAATAATCACGGTTGACCAGGTAAAATTACGGCGATGGTATACTGTTGCTGAAATAATTTCCCTGGCCAAGGACAATTTTTATGATTACCGCTTGGGACGAACCGACGTTGTTGCACCTGTTGACCTGCTGATTGATGAAGCAATACTTGAGATCAATAAAATAAAAGATTTGGCAACAGACCCGGATGAGCTTGCCAACATTAATGAGATTAAAAAGGCCGCCAGAAGATTCAGACAGGCGCTTTATGCCTTTGAAGCAGAAGTTAGCGAGGGATACCGGGGAGGCTCATCAGCCATCGAAATGGAAGAGATGGCTGTTCGTGAAGCGGACCGCATAGCATCTCTGGGACACGATGCGGTTGCCTTTGTCAACACAAGAATTGAGGAGAAAAACAACTCCATCCTGAAAATTTCCATACTTTCCCAGAAAATGCTGACCCTGGTCTTATTCATCGCAATACTAGCAACAGTAATTAATGCTTATTTCATGGCTAAGGCACTGGAAAAACCCATACATCAGCTTGTTAACGGAACAAATCGCCTTGCTGAAGGAGATTTGGGTCATAGAGTAGAGATTCAGTCCAAAGACGAAATCGGACAACTGGCAACATCATTCAACACCATGGCTGAAAGACTCAAGAAATCCAGGCAGGAACTTCTTGCATCAAAGGCCTATACTGACAACATTATTCGCTCAATGAGCAATTCGCTCCTGGTGGTCAATAAAGACCAGACATTAGGTGCTGCTAACCAGGCCACCTATGACCTGCTCGGCTACACGAAAGAAGAATTTACCGGCAAACCATTTTCAATGATTTTTGCTGAAGGTTATTACAACGACATCGGGCTTGATGATCTCATCAACAAGGGTTTTACAAGAAATATTGAAACTACCTACTTGTCAAAATACGGAGAAAAAATCCGTATGCTTCTTACCGCCTCGGTTATTTTCAATGAAGAGGGTCAATTTGAAGGTATTGTCTGTGTTGCCCAGGACATTACCATGCAAACGGAAACTTTACGTGCCGGCCATCTTGCTTCGATTGGTGAATTGGCAGCAGGTGTAGCCCATGAAATCAATAATCCCATAAACAGTATAATCAACTTTGCCCAAATTATGATGGATGAAGTTAAAAGAGGAGAGGTCCCTGCTGAAGAAATACCCATGAGAATTATCAAGGAAGGCGACCGGGTTGCCAGCATAGTAAACAGTCTACTTTCATTTGCACGGGAGGATGATAAGGAAAGAAAACTTGTAGATGCTCGAATGGTACTAAATGAGGTTCTGGCCCTTACCGAGGCACAGATCCACAAAGACGGCATTAACCTGAACATTGATTTCCCTGATGAACTCCATAAAATACTTGCTGACTTTCAACAGATCGAACAGGTATTTCTGAATATTATTAATAATGCCCGTTACGCCTTAAATCAGAAATACCCAAGAGCGCATCCCAAGAAAAATCTTATCATCCATGCTACCGAAGAACTAATTGAAGACAAGATCTTTCTTGAATTAACTTTCATTGATTACGGTATCGGGATCCCCTCAACAATTCTCGACAAAATCTATAATCCATTCTTCTCAACAAAGCCTGCTGGAATAGGAACTGGCCTGGGACTTGCGATTAGCCATGGGATTATTACTGACCATGGCGGCAAACTTTTTTTTGAAAGCAGCTACGGTGACCATACTAAGGTTACAGTCCAGTTGCCTACAATTACAGAATTCTCTTGATATCCCAGCAACAGATCACTCCATTGGAACCTCAAAAAAAAATGGAGAAGAACAACGATTCTTCTCCATTCCAATATTTGTAAAATTTTATATTTGCTGTTGTCTCATTTGCAGGCCAAACAGATATTGGATATTTTTTCTGCATCATTTGCTACACTCCGGAAATGCCGGACAGGTCTCTGAATAGTAAAACGTGCCTATGCCCATGATGTAATTATCAGTAAGGTAGTAATTGTCAATCAAACTAACCGACCAAACAGCTGCATACCAGGTTGTGCGACAATTTGCCGCATTTTCACGCAACTGCTGATATGGTAGATATTATTCGAGTTCTTTTCTCCACACTCTTTTTCAGGAAGCCCTCCCCCGTTGGTCTTCCTGAAATATAGCCGTGTGCATCTCCACCCCTGACTTACCCCGGTTCGGGGTGGAGGAATATTGGGTTATTCAAAATCTCCCGTCAATATTCCTCCAATCACAAATTCTATTTTTCCGAAAAAAATCATCAGCCTGCAAAAAATCATCTCGTTTTTGTTCCATAACCGAAGTAGCATATATTCATGAAGCATAGACTTTCACACATCATTTCACGCTGCTTTGTCAATATCCCCTTTGCTGATTTCGGTAAATACGAGAAATTTGTATCAAACTATAGCATTAACCCGGAAATTGGCCTTGTCGGTGAAGCAGTATATGAGTTCACTGAGCAGAACTTTCAGGACAGGGCAAAATTTCTGCAGGACGAGGGACTACGCTGTACCCTGCATGCCCCTTTCCATGATATGCTGCCCGGTGCCCAGGATAAATTTGTTCTGAAGGCTGCCAGGGATAAACTCCGCCGCTGTTTCGATCTCATTGAAATATTTAAGCCTTATTCTATTGTCTGCCATTTGGGATACATTGACTGCGTACATAGTTACGATCATGACATTTGGCTGGCCAACTCGCTTGAAACATGGCAGGAAATGTTAAAGGTGGCAGAACGCTTTAACACACCTATAATGTTTGAAAACACATATGAAATTGGGCCCCGGGTTCATAAAGAGATCCTGGAGGACCTTGATTCTCCTTTTGCCCGTTTCTGCCTGGACGTCGGTCATCTCCTGGCCTTTGCCCGAGTTCCCTGGCAAGAATGGCTGTATCCCTTAGAGAAATGGCTTGGCCAGCTTCATTTGCACGACAATCATGGTTTTCGGGATGAGCACTTACCTGTTGGTATGGGTGACTTTGATTTTAAAGGCCTTTTTTCATACCTGACAGAAAGAAATATTGACCCGATCTACACCCTGGAGCCAAGAAGTGAAAATGATCTTTGGGAAAGCCTGAATGCACTTGACAGATTTTCTATATTCGACCATAAATGAGAATGAGAATTGAAGAGAATCTTCTTATTCTTCTGTCTGAGGCATCTCCTCTGAAACTCTTGCTACCACTGTGAATCCTTATCACATTACTATGAAACACCATGTTTATTGAGGCATAAAATATCCCTGATATTTTGATACGTTATTGCTATTTTCTTTTTAATAGATCCCATCTAAATTTAATCAAGAACATACTACTATGAGCGAAACATCTGCTGCCGATTATGTCCATCTCCATGTACACACCCAGTATAGCCTGCTTGATGGAGCCATACGCATCAATGACCTCCTTGAGAAATGCAAGGAATTCGGCATGGAGTCCGTGGCTGTTACGGACCATGGAGCCATGCATGGTGCCCTTGAGTTTTATGTAAAGGCAAAAAAAGCCGGCATCAAGCCTATTATCGGCTGTGAATTCTATATTGCACCCCAGGATAGGAAAAAACATACAGGAGCAAAGAGTTCCAGTGATGCTGCCTTTCATATTGTCCTTTTAGCCATGAACCTCACTGGCTATAAAAACCTGATGAAACTAGCCAGCATTGCCCAGTTAGAAGGTTTTTACTATAAACCGCGTATCGACAAGGAAACACTGATTGCCAACAACGAAGGTTTAATAGCTTTAACTGCCTGTCTGCACGGCGGTATACCCCACCTGATCCTTAACAACAACTTAGAAGGTGCCCGCAAGGAAACCAAAAAGCTGCAAAAAATCTTTGCAGACCGGCTCTACTTTGAACTGCAGGATAACGGTATCAAGGAACAGAAAAAGGTCAATAAGGGGCTGAAAAAACTATCCAAAGAATTCAATATTCCTCTGGTCGCCACCAACGACTGCCATTATCTCAACCGTGATCAGTCTTTTGCTCACGAAGTGCTGCTCTGCATCCAGACTGGCAGAACTGTGAACGATGCAGGCCGTTTCAAATTTTCCACCGATGAGTTGTATTTTAAATCTCCTGATGAAATGCGGGAGCGGTTCAAAAATGATCCAGAGGCCCTGGCTGAAACAGTCAAGATTGCTGAACGCTGCAACCTGGAACTTGAATTTGATCAACATTACTTCCCCAACTTCCCTGTACCTGAAGGTGACACTCTGGATTCACTGTTTGATAGGCTTTCGCGTGAGGGACTGGAGCATCGTCTGGCGGTCTTAAGAGAAAAGGGAGAACTAACTCCGGAACTGGAAAAGATCTACCGTGATCGATTGGCCCATGAAATTAATGTTATCCAGGATATGGAGTTTCCCGGCTACTTCCTCATTGTTGCTGATTTCATTAACTGGGCCAAGGATAATAATGTCCCGGTTGGACCTGGCCGTGGCTCCGGCGCAGGCAGTCTAGCAGCCTATTGTTTACGGATCACGGAGATCGATCCAATTCCTTATGGTTTGATTTTTGAGCGCTTTCTAAACATAGAACGAAAAAGCCTGCCCGACTTTGACATTGATTTCTGCCAGGAGCGTCGCAACGAGGTTTTCCACTATGTACAGGAAAAATATGGAGGTCCTCAACATGTGGCGCAGATCTGCACATTCGGTTCCATGAAAGCCAGAGCTGTTATCAGGGATGTAGGACGTGGCCTGGATATGCCCTTTGGAGACGTGGACCGTATCGCCAAACTCATCCCTGACCAGCTCGGTATTACTATCAAGGAAGCCATTGAACAGGAACCCAGGCTGAAAGATCTTAATAACAGGGATGAGCAGGTAGCACAGCTGCTTTCCGTTTCACAGGTACTTGAAGGTTTGTCCAGGCACATGTCAACCCATGCGGCCGGTGTAGTAATTTCGCCTGAGCCGATGGTCGAGTACCTGCCGCTCTGCAGAGGTCCCAAAGGTGAAACCCTAACTCAGTACGACATGAAATACACCGAGATGACAGGGCTCATCAAGTTTGACTTTCTCGGTTTAAAAACTCTTACTGTCATTGACCGTGCTATCAAACTGATTGAGGCTGATCTGGAACACCCTTTGGAGATCGAAAAAATACCCCTCGATGATCCAAAGACCTACGATCTCCTCTGTAAAGGTGATGCACTGGGTGTTTTTCAGCTGGAAAGTTCAGGCATGCGTGCACTCCTCACAAACATGAAACCAGAAGTTTTCACCGATCTTATTGCACTGGTTGCCCTGTATCGTCCCGGCCCCATGGAAAGCGGCATGGTGGGAACCTTTGTGGACACAAAACACGGTAAGAAGCCTGCCAGTTATCCCCTGCCCCAGTTGAAACCTGTCCTCGAAGAAACTTATGGGGTTATTGTCTATCAGGAGCAGGTAATGAAGATTGCCAACATCCTGGCAAATTATTCTCTGGGAGATGCTGATATTCTCAGGCGGGCAATGGGTAAAAAGATCCCTGAGGTCATGGAAAAAGAAAGAGAAAAATTCATGGCCGGTACTGCAGAAAACGAGATTCCAAAGGATAAGGCCGAGTATATATTCGACCTCATGGCCAAATTCGCAGGTTATGGTTTCAATAAATCACATAGTGCGGCCTATGCACTGATCGCATACCAAACTGCCTATCTTAAGGCCCATTATCCTTCTCAGTTCATGGCAGCACTCCTGTCCTGTGACATGAATAATACTGATAAGGTAGTCACCTACATCAATGAATGTCGTGATAGCGAGATTGAGGTACTGCCACCGGACATAAATGAGAGCTATAAGGATTTCACAGTTGTAGACGACCGCATTAGGTTCGGTCTTGCTGCAGTAAAAAATGTTGGTGAAGCTGCACTGGACTCAATAATTGAAGTACGTGACACTGAGGGCCCATATACATCCCTGGAAGATTTCTGCTGCCGGGTTGACCTGCGCAGGGTTAACCGCCGTGTCCTTGAAAGCCTTATCAAGGCAGGGGCTTTTGATTCTCTGGGTTTAAAACGTTCCCAGCTCTTCGCTATTCTGGACCAGGCATTGGAGCAGGGCCAGGCTGCCCAGCGTGACAGGTTAAGCGGACAGATCTCACTTTTTGCTGTCATGGGCAGCGAAGAAGAACAGCAGCATACAAAGATAGAAATCCCCTCGATCCCTGACTGGAACGACCAGGAAAAGCTCACATTCGAAAAAGAAACAGTGGGTTTTTACCTTACCGGCCATCCGCTGGATGATTACAGGGAGGATATACTCTCTGTAACAGATACAAATCTCAGCGACAAGAAAGAGTGGGTTGAAGGCCAGAATTTAAGGGTTGGCGGCCTGATCAGGGATATCAAGAACAGGAAGACAAAAAAAGGTGACCCCATGGCTGTTATAACCATGGAGGATATTGCCAGCACTGTTGAAGTGGTCATTTTTCCCGATCTTTATGCCAAATGTGCCACAATGCTTCGAAACGACACGCCAGTCATCATTGAAGGCCTGGTGAAAAAGGATGAGCGTGGTGATAATATCATAGCCAATGGTTTGGATACACTGGAGGCAGCAAGGGAGAAATATACAGCAGGAGCAAAAATCCTATTGCAATCTGACCGTGTCAATCGCCAGAACCTCGAAGCGCTTAAAAAGGTCTTTTATCGTCATCATGGCAGTTGCCCTGTATCAGTTACCCTTCACTTCACAGGCCGGGGAGAGGTCGACCTCGAAATACCTCAGGATATCACAATAAAACCATGTAAGGAATTTACTGCTGAAATTAATAGGACCATGGGAGAGCCTGTAATTAACTATGAGAAAAAACCTGTTAATACTGTACAGCAGAGAAAAAAGAACGGGACATGGAAACAACGCCAGAAAGTAGCTTGAATAACTGATCGATTACTGCCTGAAGGCAACTATCTTGTTATAAATCCAACCGATTAAAGCTCCACAAATTGTACCCAGGGCAAAGCCGTAAGCTGCTCCTATTAGGCTTCCTAAAAAGGTCACTTTGTAACCTATAAAATACTGGCTCAGTAGTATGAGGTGGGGTCCTACCCTGTCACCTCCCTTAATGACAAGCCAATTTGTCGCCACAAATATTCCAAGGCCAAAAATGAGTCCAAGTGCAAGGCCAACAACTTTTGCATTCAGCAGCAGCACTCCGCTAAATAGTTTCTCTTCAGGGGTCAGCGGTGCATTTTCCATGTCAGATTTTACCATCCTGTCACCTGCAATATGAGTATGTTTTAAAAATTGTCAAAAAAATCCTTCAAAGACAGCAGTTCAGCCTTTCTTTTTATTCTGTATATATAAATGGCCAAAAACAGATTACGCAGATAGGCAAAAAGCCAACCAAAGAGAAATCCCCAGAAAAAAGAGTATCCGAAAGCAATGAAGCCTCCTTTAACCGTTACTGTATAACCTATAAAGTACTGTGCCAGCAGCCTGAGATGTGAGTTTAACACATCTCCGCCCCTGCTTATAATCCATAAAGTTGCGCTCAATACAAGCAGACCGCATATTGTGCCTATGGCAACAGCAAAAGCGAGTTTATCCATCCTTGCAAATGCCCGGATCAAAATCTTTTCCGGAACAAGTGGGACATCTCTTACTGTCCTGTCCTCTTCCAGGTAACTTTTCTCATCATTTACTGCCCAGATATCATGAGATTCGCCACAGCAGTTTTTTGCCGCGAATATCCCGGTCTGCATTGAGTGATCCATATTATTATAGCGATGCATACCGCTGCGGCCAATTGTCTGCAGATTATCAAAATTATCAAGATAATTTTTGATAGTAAGCAGGCTCTGCTTATACGTTGAATCATAAATAGGATAGGCATGTGATTGCCGTACCACATAACTGTCTATTACCTGGGAGGCTGGACCAAATCCCATTTCCTCCATTTCCCGTGTTGCCATTTCGACCAATTCATTATCAGGCATTTTCCAAGTCTGGTCATTTTCATTACAGAAATACTCCATGCCGATGCTGGACTTGCTTTGATCCGGAACCATGTATCTGCTCCAGTTCTTAAAGTTCTGGATACGTCCAACCCGCACCTTAGGACTGTGAACATAAAGCCACTGGTCCGGGAAAAGAGTTTCCCGGTCAATTATTAGAACAACAATAATAAAGGCACGGTAGGCAAGCTGACTGGCCTTCTCCAAAACTTCAGCTGGGGGCTGCGGCTTGAAAAGTTGTACCAACCTGGGAATTGGCATACTGGAAATAAAGTGTTTTGCACCCAATTCCATGGGTGCTTGATCATTGATAACTTCTACTGCTGTTATATTTTGATTATCATGAAGGATGGCAGAGACCTCAGACTTAAGCATAACCTCTCCACCACCTGACACTATGCGATCCATAAACTTCTGCCACATCATTCCCGGCCCGAGTTTTGGATAGGAGAACTCATCAATCAGGCTTTTAGCCTGCTGTCCTCCGAACAGGGCATTGGATACTGCAACTAGAAGCGATAGTCCCTTGATACGCTGTGCGGCCCAGTCTGCTCTAATCTCGTTACATGGAATCCCCCAGACCTTCTCCGTATATGTCTTGAAGAATGTCCTGTAGAGCCGTTCTCCGAAACGGTTGATGACCCATTCTTCGAAGCTGTTCTCTTCAGGCTCAGGTGCTAGGCGGGACCTGCAGTAGCTGATGAGAACAAGCAGACTCTCAGCCGGACCAAGATTGAATAGTGCGTTGGCAGGACGCAGAGGGTAGTTGAAAAATTTTCCTTTATAGTAGATACGGGAAAGGCGCTTTACCTTGAGGAAATCAGTTCCAAGCATCTCCTCCCAGAGCTTATTGATATCATCATTCTTGCTGAAAAAACGATGCCCGCCAATATCGAAATTGAAGTCTTTATATGATTCTGTCCGCGAAATCCCCCCGACAATTCCGTCTCTTTCAATAATTATCGGACATTTTCCTCGGTTTATAAACTCATATCCGGCAGCAAGGCCGGCAGGTCCAGCACCGATAATGACAACCGGTTTCTCATTCATTGGAGGAATATTCTATCCACAACTCAGTCCACAATCAGGACAGCAGGTTTCAGATGTAGGGAAGGTGTGACCGCAGGCAGGACAGCATGCCTCTCTGGCTGCTGGGTTAAAAACCAAATCGACATTAGGGTTGTCATACTCATCCAAAATGGTTGTTCTTTTGTGCTCCTCTTCAATTATATGTAAGGCTTCAGCGGCATCTTCTCTTTTTATTTGAAGGTCATAGGTTGTAGGAGTGCTTAAAGTATTGCCAAACCGGTCTTTACCACAGGTTGTCATATCACCCACAAGCAACGTTCCTATTCTTGAATCATTGAGCAGATTTGAAAGATGGCGCATTTCAGGCAATGTCCCCCTCCGGATGCGGACAAGTTCATCGTCAGGGCTCAACTCGCTCACCCGGTTTTCCAGTTTTTTCTTGAGCGCCTCTGCCTTTTCGATTTTCTGCTGCCCAGTAATCAGCACAATTCCACAAGCAGCGCAATTTTCAATCTCTGCCAGGTATTCATCGTCACATTTTGGACAGTATTTCAAATCTGGTTCTACCATTCTTTCCTCCGGATCAATTCAGACTTTACTTCTAGTCTATGGTCTTACAAAATAAAACGGCTTAAGTCCTCATCCTGGGTTATATCCATTAACTGTTCACGTACATAATCTGCAGTGACCGTAAATGTTTTATCCTCTATATTTGGGGCTTGGAACGAAAGATCTTCCAGAATTTTTTCCATGACAGTATGCAGTCTTCTGGCACCTATGTCTTCAGTTTTCTGGTTCACTTCTGCTGCCAGGCGGGCCATTTCCAAAACACCATCCTCAGCAAAAACAAGATCTATACCCTCTGTTTTCATCAATGCCACGTACTGTTTCAGCAGGGCATTTTCCGGTTCTGTCAAAATGCGGTAAAATTCCTCCTTGCCCAAAGCCTTAAGTTCTACCCTGATGGGAAAACGACCCTGTAGTTCCGGGACCAGATCAGATGGTTTACAAAGATGGAAGGCTCCGCTTGCAATAAAGAGAATATGGTCGGTTTTAACCATACCGTATTTAGTGGTAACCGTAGCTCCTTCAACAATAGGCAGCAAGTCCCGTTGGACTCCCTCCCGAGAGACTTCCGGGCCATGCCCACTCCCCTGCCGGGAAGCTATCTTATCAATTTCATCAAGGAAAATTATTCCTGACTGTTCAGTTTTTATCACTGCCTTGCGGGTAACCTTATCCATATCGATAAGGTCTTCCACTGCCTCATTTTTTAATATTGTAAAGGCCTCAGACACCTTTAGCTTGCGCATTTTCCCTTTTTTGGGAAAAATTTTACCAAAAGCATCCCGCAGGTTTGACTCCATCTCATCCATGCCGGTATTTGAAAAAACTTCTATCATAGGCATGGACTGCGTTTGGGTTACCTCCATGTCGACTTCTTTATCGTCAAGTCTCCCTTCTCGTAACATTTTTCTGAAACGGTCACGGGTAGATTCACTTTTTTCGGCTGTAGCTGGACTTGGTAATGCAGCATTGCCCGGCATCTCTATTCCTGGTCTATTGCTTGCGCTTGTTCCTGAAGGAGGCATAGATGGCAAAAGCAGATCAAGTAATTTCTCCTCGGCCATTTCATGGGCTTTTTTTTCTACTTCAATGCGCTCTTCCTTTTTCACCATATTTACAGCCAGCTCAATGAGGTCACGAATCATTGATTCAACGTCACGGCCAACATAGCCTATCTCTGTGAATTTTGAAGCTTCAACCTTGAGAAACGGTGATTGCGCCAGATTGGCAAGTCTTCGTGCTATTTCAGTTTTACCAACACCTGTGGGACCGATCATGATAATATTTTTAGGTGCTATCTCATCCCGCAAAGGAGGTTCAACCTGTTGTCTGCGCCACCGGTTCCTGAGTGCAATTGCAACTGACTTTTTCGCCTCATCCTGTCCAATTATATACTTGTCAAGCTCACTGACCGTATCTTTCGGGGTCAGTAATTGTAAATCATTCATATTTTCAAAACCCTGATATAATAATTTTTTATTAATCAATCACAGAGCGCTAAAGGGGCATTCCTGTAAATTAGAGTGCCTCAATCACGATATTATCATTTGTGTAGACACAGATCGAAGCAGCTATAGCCATTGCCTCACGACTTATTTCCTCTGCACTCAAGTCACTGTGTATAACCAACGCCTTGGCAGCAGCCTGTGCAAATGGCCCTCCGGAGCCAATAGCCAGAATACCGTCATCTGATTCAATAACATCTCCGGAACCTGAAAGCAGCAGGGAGGAATTTTCATCAACCGCAATAAGAAAAGCCTCCAGGCGCCGCAATATTTTATCCGTTCGCCAGTCTTTAGCCAGTTCAACAGCCGCACGCATGAGATTACCCTTGTACTGTTCAAGCCGTTGTTCCAGTTTATCAAAAAGAGTAAAGGCATCTGCCGTGGCACCGGCAAAACCAGTTATAACCTTGCCGTCATAAAGACGCCTCACCTTGCGGGCTTCATGTTTGACCACAGTATTTCCCATGGTAACCTGGCCGTCACCAGCTACCACCACTTTGCCCTTATGCCTTACTGCAATTATTGTTGTTGAACGTGTAGCCATTTTGTCACCATTTTTCAATTTTGCCAGTCTCGTAAAATTCTTTGCGAAAGAGTTAACTATCAGCTTTTCCTGGCTTTGGGGTGGGCTCTATCATAAACCTTCATCAAATGAACCATGTCAAGGTGCGTATACTTCTGGGTCGTAGACAAACTGGCATGTCCCAGCAATTCCTGCACCGAACGCATATCTGCTCCCATCTCCAGCAGGTGTGTGGCAAATGAATGCCGGAGCACATGGGGGGTCACGGGTTTGTCAATTCCGGCTTTCCTTCCGTACTCAGCTATAAGTCTCTCAACACTTCGCACTGTAAGCCTGGTACCTCGACTATTTAAAAATACAGCCTCCTTATCAACCTTTTTCCCCTGTTGCAAACGATTTCTTAAATGCTTATCCCGCTCAATGAAATAAGCCTGAAGTGTTTTGATGGCTGGTTCACCAATGGGTATAATGCGCTCCCGGTTACCTTTGCCTTTCACCCTAACCATTTCACTATCAAAATCAAGGCTTACCATATTACAGTCTACAAGTTCAGACACACGCATTCCTGTGGAGTACAATAGTTCCAGGATAGCCCTGTCCCTGACACCAAAGGTCTCTCCGGAACCAGGTGTATCCAGTAAGGAGAAAACTTCATCCACCGATAAAAAAACAGGAATATGCTGCTCCTGTTTCGGCATGGAAATAGAGCCCATTGGATTGTTACGGATCACATTTTCCAGCTCAAGAAACTTAAAAAACGTTCTTAAGGCTGAAAGCTTTCTTGCAACAGATGAGCTTTTATTCTTTATATTCAGGCTGTAAACATAATTACGGATAATCGCTGTATCTAGAGAGTCAACATCAATTTCCCTACCAGCTTCATCTGCAAATTCAAACAGATCTCTTTGATAATTGACAATGGTATGAGGAGAGTATCCTTTCTCATCGCTCAACCAGGTTATGAAACGTTCTATATAGTCTGTCAGCATTTCAAATCAATCACCTCGATGCACCTTAAAAACGTTTCCATATATCAAAATCAAGCATAACCATTATAATCTGCTAACTGCAGATTTTTAAAAAATTTTGCTTTAAGCATACCATGCAAGTGGGCATTTTTAACATAGTCATGATTTTTTTGTAAAGTCGTTGATGATCAGTCCTTAATGATTTATGATTGACACCTTTTAAAATTTAGCATTTTCCAAAAAAATCGATTGAACCTTTTAATATAGGTACCGTCTCATAAAATATTTTTCTGTTTCTTTTATTATCATAAGGGAATGGTCAATAAATTAAAGTTATTAGCAGCAGGCAGGTGAGTCATGAAAAAAAAATCATTTGAGGAGTCCCTGGCAAAATTAGAACAGATCACCAAGGAACTTGAGGAAGGCGATTTGTCCCTGGAAGAATCCCTCAAGTATTTTGATGAAGGAGTAAAGCTTGCTGAGCAATGTAACAACAAATTAAATGATGCCCAGAAGAAAGTTGAAATTCTTCTGAAAAAAAATGACAGTCTGGAACCGGAACCCTTTGACGGTCCGGAAGATGAGAACGTGTAATGAATATCAAGCAGTATCTTGATGTAAAACGAAAGCAGGTAGATGCTGCTCTTGAAAATTATTTGCTTGAAGAAAAAGGCACTTTGGCTGGGCATATCAAAGCCATGCGCTACAGTCTCTTTGCAGGTGGTAAACGGGTAAGGCCTATCCTCTGCATTGCAGCAGCAGAATCCCTAAAGGATTTCAATGATGATTTTCCGGAATCATTAATGCTGGCTGCCTGTGCTCTGGAATGTATTCATACTTATTCCCTCATTCATGATGATCTACCGGCCATGGATGATGATGAACTGCGGCGTGGCAAACCTACAAACCACATGGTTTTCGGAGAAGCTTATGCAATACTTGCCGGTGACAGCCTTCTGACTTATGCATTTGACCTGTTAACCAGGGATGCAGAAGAAAAAACTTCTGCCGATGAACGTTTAACAATAATTTCTCTTATCAGCAAAGCTGTTGGTCCCGAAGGCATGGTTGGAGGCCAGTTTCTTGATTTGCAGCATGAAGGTAAAGAAATTCACTACGACATGCTGCGAGAGATCCACAGCCGTAAAACAGGTGCCCTTATTACGGCATCTGTTCAAACAGGAGCCATTCTTGGTGGAAGCAGACCTGAACAGTTCCGGGCATTAAGCAAGTATGGCAATAAAATAGGCCTTGCTTTTCAGATCGTTGATGACCTGCTCAATGTTGAAGGAACTGAGGAACAATTGGGCAAGGCTGCCGGCTCTGATGCTGAACGTAACAAAGCCACCTATCCCGCCATGTTCGGTGTAGATGAAACAAAGAAAAAGGCCAGCGAGGCAGTCGATGAATCCTTGGCAGCACTTGAAACATTTGATGAACGGGCAAACATGCTGAGAGAGCTGGCAAAATACATTTTAACCAGAAAAAGATAACAAAGGTAATACTTGAAATACACTTCGAGTGTATCATGTTGTAACACCACCTATTGTGTATTATTAAAGAATTTATGAATAAAGACATTCTGCAGTCAATTAATTCACCTGAGGATTTGCGGCAGCTTTCTGTGGCAGAACTTGAACAGCTTGCCGCCAACATCCGTGAGGAGATAGTTGAAACTGTCTCTAATACAGGCGGGCATCTTGCGCCCAATCTCGGAGTGGTCGAGTTGACCCTGGCCCTGCATTATGTATTCAATACGCCTTCTGATAAGTTAATCTGGGATGTCGGCCACCAGGCTTACGCCCACAAGCTTGTTACTGGCCGTAAAGACAAATTCAACACAATCAGACAGTATAAGGGCTTAAGCGGTTTTCCCAAGCGTTCTGAAAGTCCTTATGATGCTTTTGATACCGGACATAGTTCCACCTCGATTTCTGCCGGGTTAGGAATTGCCATTGCTAAGCATCTGAAAAAAAGTCAAAATCGCGCAATCGCTGTCATTGGTGATGGTTCCATGACCGGCGGCATGGCATTTGAGGCTCTCAACCAGGCCGGACACCTGGATAAAAATTTCATCGTTGTTCTTAATGATAATGAAATGTCAATCTCACCTAACGTGGGAGCACTTTCCAGTTTTCTGAGCAGGAAAATGACCAGTAAGCAGGTGGTCAAGGCCAGATCCGAGGTGAAGCATCTTCTCAAATCTTTTTCCAACATCGGGGAAAATATCCTGCAGGTGCTTAAAAAGAGTGAAGAGAGTTTCAAGGGTTTCTTTACACCGGGAATGCTTTTTGAAGCCCTAAAATTTGACTATGTCGGGCCTATTCCCGGACACCAGATCGACAACCTTATTGAAACTTTTCAAAACGTCAGGGATTTCAGTCATGGTCCAGTCCTGATCCATGTCATCACCAAAAAAGGAAAAGGCTACCAACCTGCAGAAGAAAACCCCGGGGATTATCACGGCGTCGGCCCATTTAATCTTGAAAATGGTGCCCCTGCACCTGCAGATGACTCCCGCATTTCCTATACCCGCTGTTTCGGAGACACCATTGTCCACCTGGCTGAAAAAAATCCAAAGATAGTTGCCATAACAGCCGCCATGCCTGCCGGTACAGGACTGATGCGCTTTGCACGGCGTTTTCCCAACAGGTTTTTCGATGTGGGAATTGCAGAGCAGCATGCTGTAACATATGCTGCCGGTTTGGCCTCTGAAGGCATGCGCCCC
>CP070776.1:588915-593552 GCA_020346205.1 Deltaproteobacteria bacterium | reverse complement strand
AATAGTTGAGGAAACAGTGGCCAACCTGGCAGAAAAAGCCCTTGCCAACATTAAAAAAGAATCGTAGCCTTGCAGGGTCATGCCAGATAACAACTCACATAAATCACCTTTTTTTGCTGGATTTCTGCAGTTTGATGTACAAAGCGGTGAAATCGAAAAAAACCTTTCCCGGGTAGAGGAAGGACTTGCCCAAATTGCTGCTTTTCATAAGCAGATATCTCCTGGGATCGTTGTCCTGCCGGAACTCTGGGCTACAGGCTTTGCCTATGACAGGCTCCCGGCACTTGTGGAATCCATCCCTGGCCTCCTGGAAAAAATGCAGGGATTGGCAGCAAAATACAAAATCATTATTGCAGGCTCGTTACCGGAATACTCGAACAACAATTATTATAATACGCTTTTTATATCTGATTCTGCTGGGGGTACAAGTACATACAGGAAGCAACGCCTGTTCAGTCCCATGGAGGAAGACACCTTTTTTACCCAGGGCACCAACCCACGCCCGATACAAACTTCTTTGGGGCCTGTTGCCGGACTGGTCTGTTACGACCTGCGCTTCCCGGAACTTCTGCGGGAGCAGACAGCTTTAGGGGTAAATCTTCTCGTGGTGCCTGCGCAGTGGCCCGCCGCCCGAGTAAACCACTGGCGTATTCTGCTCCAGGCACGCGCCATAGAAAACCAGATGTTTGTAGTTGCGGCAAACCGTTGCGGCACAACTGGTGATACCACATTTGGTGGCCACTCCATGATAGTTGGACCCGATGGTTCAATTTTACAGGAAGCAGGGGATGGTGAGGAGTACAACGGAGCCATACTTGATCCCAGCGTGGCTGATTCTGCCAAGTCTTTGTTCAATACTTTGCCAGAAAGAAAAACTGAAAATTAAAGCTAATGCTGCTCCGCTTGACCGGTTCTGGCTTACAGCAATCTTATCACTTTTCCTCTTCCGGACACAGCTCCTGCCATCTCCCTGGTAGATTTGCAATTGAAACATCTAAAGATGTTGCCAGGTCTTCAATTTCAATGTCCCGGCAATTTATACAGGATGAGCGTTTTTTGCTCTCTACATCAACCACTTCCCGGGTTAAAAATACTTGCAGTGCTTTTGCGGTTTCAGTCTTTATTTTTGTAATATCTAAACTTTCCCTGAAACAAAATTTCCGCAAACGCTGCCAATTGGCTGCGCAGCGCGCCACTCCCCGATAAATACTTTTATCGCGATTTTGTGGATCAAGGTCCCTGAGGATTATGGTTCGGTAACGCTTGACCACAGCCTGTTTCAGGGGGAGAACATCTTTTTTATCAAGCTTGAGAGAAGGGCCGTCAGGGTCTTCAGTCAGATGATAGAGCGATTCATGTAAGGTGACTTCAGGGATTTCGCCGGAATGCTGGATAACAAAAGCCTCTTCAGCAATTAATGCTTCTTTGTTATGGCTACTCATGGAGATGGGGTTATTCTGAATTGTCTGGATCCAGGTTAAACATCTTTCTGGTGAATGCTAATTTAACCTTTTTGTCCTTATGGGAATCGTCCTTTTTCAAATAGACGATAGGATTGTGGAGAATTTTATTCATCATGGCTGAAGTCATTTTCTCAATAGCCTTTTTTTCATTGTCAGACAGATTGTTTATACTGGCGAATGTTTTCTCCATCTCTGTCTTGCGAATCTCATCAGCCTTTTCCCTTATAGCAACTATTGTCGGTGTAACCTCCATGGAACCAAGCCAAAGCATGAACTTAAGGGTTTCTTCGGTAACGATACGCTCAGCATGCACCGCTTCCTTGTCACGCTCAGCCTTGTTGATGTCAACTACATTATTTAAATCGTCTATGCCGTAAAGATACACATTGTCCAAATCGTTCAGCTTTGGATCAAGATCACGGGGTACGGCGATATCTATCAGGAAGAGAGGCCTGTTGCGACGTTGACGCATAAGAGGTTTAACATCACTGCTGTGCAGAATAATCTCAGGAGAGCCTGTGGAACTGATCATGATATCCACCTGCTCCAGCTGCGGGATGAGCTCTTCAAGGGATACAGGCTTGCCATTAAAACAGCGGGCCAGGTTTACGGCCCGTTCAAATGTCCTGTTGGCCACTATAACCTCGGCTATCCCCTGGTTCATGAGATGCTGGGCTGCAAGTTCTGCCATTTCGCCTGCTCCTACCAGCATAGCACTCTTATTCTTCAGGTTGCCGAAGATTTTTTTTGCCAACTCCACAGCAGCATAACTGATGGAAACAGCGCTGGAACCTATATCTGTCTCTGTCCTGATACGCTTGGCAACAGAAAATCCTTTGTGCATGAGCCGGTTTAATATCATGCCGGCAGCATCCTGCTCCGAAGCATCCCGATATGCCTGTTTCAGCTGCCCAAGGATCTGCGGCTCGCCGACAATCATGGAATCAAGGCTGGCGCCTACCCGGAAAAGATGCTGAATGGCTGCCTCTCCCTGGTGCAGGTAGACATACTGACCAGCCTCTTCATAACCCATAGAGTTGTTAAAAAGAAAATTACGTATCTTTTTTTCAGTTTCATCAGGTGTTGGCGAAACAAAAATAACCTCGACCCGATTGCAGGTGGAAAGAAAGCAGAACTCCTCACATCCTGGAATTATCTTGAGCTCCCGGTATGGGGTGCCCGGGTCACTGGTAAATGCCAAGCGCTCTCGAATTTCCACCGGAGCGGTCTTGTGATTCACCCCGAGGATCATGATCTTTTCAGCCGACATAGTTATGGATTCCTCCCATCAGGTATGTCACTCCCCACAGGGTAAAAAGAATGGCTGAAAAACCGATAATGGCCATGATGGCTGCGCGCCGTCCCCTCCAGCCAACTGTGAATCGCTGGTGCAAAAGGGCGGCATAGAAAAACCAGGTGACCAGGGACCAGGTCTCCTTGGGGTCCCACTGCCAGTACATACCCCAGGTCTGCTTGGACCATAAGGAGCCTGTTATCATTCCAAGCGTCAAAAGCGAAAAACCAACGGCAAGGCAGTGGCTGTTCAAATTATCTAAGGCTTCAAGAGATGGTAAGCGTGTATAGAAAAGTCCAAACCGCTTTTTCTTAAGCCCCCTTTCCTGTATGAGATACATGATACCACCGCAGAAAGCGAGAGCCAGAAACCCGTAAGACATTATGGCAATACTGGCATGCACCGGAAGCCAGAGACTTTGCAATTCAGGCGGCAGTGGAGTGATCTCCCGGGAGGAAAATGTGGCTATGAGCATCAGAATTGTAATGAGCGGACTAACAAATGTGCCAAAATTCCTGACATTGTATCTCCAGTGAAAGGAAAGATAGGCCCAGGTAAGCGACAGGGCAAAGAAAGAAATTGTTTCATGGTGATTGGTCAAAGGAGTGTGACCCGCCTCGAAATAGCGTATTACCAGGTAGGTCACATGCAGCAAGCCACTGCCGATCAAAATGCCGCGGGCAGTGGTCCTTATTTCGTTGCGTTGGGACCAGAAATACACCATATAAGCGGCAGTGGACAGAATATAGGCAAACAGGGTTACTTGAAATACTAGATAGCCCATCCCAAAATACTCCTGTGATCAGTTATATTGCTTTTCATGTGTAAAAGGGCCTGATCTTCTGCAACCAATCATGCCCCACCCTGTTTCCTAAAACTATTTCAAAATGGTTTTCCAGGCTTAACCAATCCTTGTTTCTAATCCATTCAGTCATCTCATCATGCTGCAATTGTTTAAACAGCTGTTCATTTTCTGTCTGCTCCAGGCAGGCTGCAAGAATTACCGGTCGAATGGCTCCCAGAATATCGACCAGTACTCTATATTCCGCTCCAAATCTTTTTTCAAGTTCCAGGCGAAGCTTTCTAGCCAGTGCAGGGCTCTTTCCGGCTGTGGAGATTGATATGCTCAGGTCTCCCTGCCTGACTGTAGCCGGCAGGATAAAATTACACCGCTGGGGAACATCTGCAACATTGAGTAAAATATTATGTGCACCGGCCTCCTCATAAACCTGCTTCTGTGTCTCTTCATCATCCGTTGCCGCAATAACGAGAAAAGCCCGCTCCAGGTCACCTGGCCGGTATTCCCTTTTTATCCATTGAATGATACCTTCATTATGCTGACGGGAAAGCTCTTCAGTCAGCTCAGGGCTTACGACAGAAACATGCGCAGAACAGGAAAGCAGGCCTAAGACTTTGCGTTCAGCCACCTTGCCTCCGCCGACTACGACACAGGGTTTTGCTTCCAGGTCAAGGCATATAGGATAAAACGACATTTTTATTTCCCACCACTGTTTCTGTTACCAATCTCAAAATCACCACAGAATACTTATCTATCAAGATATACAGTTTGCCACCTTGTGCAAACTATAAAAGTTGTATCAACAATACCAAGCCGCCCAGTACGAAACGATAATAGGCAAAAACAGCAAATGAATGGGTCTGGACGAACCTCAGCAAAAAAGCTATGACCAGATACCCTGAGACTGCTGCAGCTATAAAGCCTGCCAGATAGAAGCCCATCTGCCCAGGCTGTGAGCCCTGCTTGATAATTGCCGGCAAATTATAGACACCTGCACCTAAAATAATTGGAGCTGACAGCAAAAAGGAAAACCTGGCTGCAGACATTCTGTTCAAGCCCCTCATGAGACCCGCAGTCATTG
>CP070776.1:568180-588815 GCA_020346205.1 Deltaproteobacteria bacterium | reverse complement strand
GAAACAGCCCGTGCATTAGTCAGATCAGGTTTGGACGAGGTTACAGTTATTGTGGGGCGCCCCAAGGAGGAGATGCCCGCTCATGAGCGCAATGTCGCTGATGCTGAACGCGAGGGCGTTAAAATCATGGATATGGCCTCACCGGTTGGGATTAGCGCAGCGGCAAACGGATTGGATGTTGAACTGGTCCTCATGGAGCTTGGGGAACCTGACAAGAGAGGTAAACGCAATCCGGTGGAGATTGCCGGTTCTAACACCAGCCTGCAGTTTGATACTGTGGTCTATTCAGCCGGGAAAATGGCAACCAAGGAAGGCTTTAAGGGTGGCTCCCTTGAGGAGTCCCTGGAGCTGACCCCGGCCGGCAACATTAAGGCCAACCCCCGTACTTTTTTAACCAATCACGATGGTGTCTATGCAGCTGGTGACGCTACAAGCGGACCCCGTTCCGTTATCCAGGCGGTTGTCGGTGCCCGCAGGTCGGCGGAAAATATCCACGCCCAGATCATGGGAGATGAGAGGGAGGCCGGTGAGAGCCGTTTTAACTTTTCCCGCGGCAAATCCTTCAAGGATGTTGTACCGGAAACCTTTACTGGGATCAGTTCCGGTGCCAGGGGAAAAATGCCTGAACGCCAGTCTGAAAAAGCTGTGCTGGATTCTGACGAGGTTAAGCTCGGTTATGATGAAGAATTGGCCAGGAAGGAAGCAGAACGCTGCCTGTCCTGCGGTTGTACCGCCTTTGACCGCTGCGACTTGAAGCGGCTTTCCATAGAAAATGATATTAATCTCAACAAGACCGGCATGGGCAAGAAACCGCTCTATGAGAAGGACGCTTCCCACCCGGCCATAAGCGTTGACCTGAACAAGTGCATATTCTGTCAGCGCTGCATGAATTCATGTGAATATGAAGCGCTTGATCTCTCGGCAGCCGGCTTTGATGAGAAGGGCAGGGCCGAGGGAATTACCCTGGTGTTCAATGATAAATGTGTATCCTGCGGCAAGTGTGTGGATAATTGTTCCACCGGCGCCCTCAACAAGAAAGAACAGATCGTGCCAATGGTTAGTGAAGCCATTGAAAAGGTTCGGACCACCTGCCCCTATTGCGGTACCGGCTGCCAGCTAGATTTGAAGGTAAAGGGCAATACTCTCATGGAGGTTACAGCCGATTCGGAAGCTTTGCCTAATTATGGTGATCTTTGCGTAAAAGGGAGATTCGCCCACGCCTTTCTCAGTCATCCGGACAGACTCACCACTCCACTTCTGCGCCAGCAAAAGGGCGGTCCCCTGGAGCCGGTGAGCTGGAATGAGGCCCTTGATTTTATTGCTGATAATTTCAAAACCGTTCTGGCCGACAAGGGCCCGGATGCGTTTGGGGGCCTTTCGTCGGCGCGCTGCACCACGGAGGAAAACTACCTGTTCCAGAAATTCTTCCGGCAGCAGATCGGCACCAACAATATCGACCATTGTGCCCGCTACTGACACAGCCCCACGGTGACCGGTCTGGTCACGGTTCTGGGCTCAGGTGCAATGAGCAATGATATTGCCGGGATTGCCGACATCGATGTTATGCTGGTGATTGGCTCCAATACAACGGAAACCCACCCGGTGATCGGCCTGCGCATGAAACAGGCGGTCGCAAATCATGGCGCCAGGATAATTGTGGCTGATCCCCGCAGGATCAAGCTGACGGAGCATGGCCAGATGTGGATGTCGCAGAAACCGGGAACGGATGGCGCGCTCATCAATGCAATCTGCCATGTAATCCTGCGCGAAGACCTGATTGATAAGGATTATATAGAAAGCCGGACCGAGAATTTTGAGGCCTTTGTGGAGGCGATAAAGGATTGCACACCGGAATGGGCCGAGAAGATCACCGGAGTGGCGGCGGCAGATATAGAAGAGGCTGCAAAAATCTACGGTTCCGCCGAGCGGGCCGCTATCTTCTACACCATGGGCATAACCCAGCACACCTCGGGTACCGATAATGTCAAGACCCTGGCCAACCTGGCCCTGATGACCGGCAATCTTGGCAAGCCAAGTGCGGGCCTTAATCCGCTGCGCGGGCAGAACAATGTCCAGGGTGCCAGTGATATGGCATGTGCCCCGACCGTCTTCCCCGGTTATCAGAGCGTTGCTGATGATGGGGTGCTGGCCAAGTTCGAGGAGTTGTGGGACTGCACGCTATCGGGCAAGGTCGGACTGACCGCCACTGAAATGTCGCGGGCCATGGTGGATGGTTCAATTGAGGCCATGTGGGTTATGGGCGAAAATCCGGTAATGAGCGACCCGAATATGTGCCACGCCCAGGAGGCTTTCAGCAAGGTAAAATTTCTTGTGGTGCAGGACATATTCCTCACTGAAACCGCGGAACTGGCCGATGTGGTGCTGCCTGCTGCCGCTTATGCCGAAAAGGAAGGAACATTCACCAATACGGAGCGCCGGGTACAAAGGGTCAGGCAGGCTTTATTGCCGCCGCCGGGTGCCTTTAATGATCTTGCCATAATCCAGGCGGTCTGGGAAAGGATGGATTCAGGCCGGGAAGGCTCCTGGCCGGATGATTTCCAACCAGGACCGGATAGAATGGATGTGGCCGAGGCGGAGGAAGTATTCAATGAAATTACCAGGGTCTGGCCCCACATGGCAGGTATGAGCTACCAGCGGCTGGAGGAAAAAGGCATCCAGTGGCCCTGTCCTACGAAAGACCATCCCGGAACACCTGTGCTCTTTGAGGCAAGTTTCCCCCGGGGTCTGGGCAGTTTTACTCCGATTGTCTGGCGGGATCCCGATGAACTCCCTGACGAAGAATATCCCTTTATACTCACCACAGGCAGAGTCCTCTACCAGTACCATACCGGTACCATGACCCGCCGGTCCCAGGTGATTGAGTCAGCCGATCGTGGTCCGGTTGTTGAAATGAATCCCAATGATGTCGAACGGCTGCAGGTCAAAGCAGGGGATCAGGTGCGGGTCGCCTCGCGTCGAGGTGCCATCACGCTGCCGGTTCTACCAACCGACAGGATCAGCCAGGGGGTTACATTCATTCCCTTCCATTACAAGGAGGCGGCTGCCAACCTGTTGACCAATGATGCATGTGATCCGGACTGTAAAATTCCGGAAGCTAAGGTATGCGCAGTTATGGTGGAGAAAGTTACCAGCTAAAAAAAAGCAGCGCAGCCGGAAGAGGCTGCGCTGCTTTTAAGTTTTATCAGGTTATATTTTATAGAAGAGTTCTTTTTTTCACTAGTATTTAATTACACACAGCTGCTTTCTGTTTTCTGCAGCAGCCCCAGGGTCAGATTCAAAAAATCTGCTTCAGTAACGATTCCGACAAGCTTACCGTCAGATACTACCGGCAGACACCCGTATTTATGCTCCAGCAGCAGGGTTATCGCCTGGCAGACGTCCAGTTCAGGATCCACTGTCAATACATCGGTTTTCATGATGTTCATAATGTGAATATGGCGATCCAGGTATTCCTGTTCTTCGTCGTCAACTTCTGCCAGGTGAGAGATTGTTTGAGCCAGTAGGTCCCGATGGGTCATTAATCCTACAAAGGTATTATCCGGTTCAACAATCGGCACATGCCTTACATGCTTTATACGCATCAGGGAACGGACAAGTTCCAGGGTCTGGGTGGCATGCAACACAAAAACTTCCGCGGTCATTATATCCTTTACTTTTAGCATTCCATTCTCCTTATACCAGAGTGAAAGCAGGACTGAATAATAGCTTGATTTAAACTCAATACAGTAATTAAAAGCATGAGCAGCAATAGTTGCTGGTCGGCATATAACTTAGTGAAGGAAGTATATAGCTGTCAATGAAAAATGCAGAGTTGGGACATAGAAATTTATATATTATGAGAGCTTAACGTATATATATTTTTCTATTAAAATGACTTTTATTCTTAAGCTGATATTATTCATGCTGTACACACTTTGCATAGAGGTCCTTGAAACGTCCATGCGGGTCATATCTTTTTTTGAGATTAAAGTATTCATCTTTGTTGTAGATATCCCAGAACTGCTCAGGCGAATAGTAAACATCGGAATATAACGATTTCATACCTCCCAGTTCGTTCACCTTTTTCTCTATCAGCCTGTTGTAATGGCCCGGTTCAGTTTTCTTTCTATTTTTTATAACATTCCAGAAACCAAAATTTACATACAATGTTTCCTGGTTCATGGGATACAGGGGGAATTTTGTGTTGGTATGAAAAGGGCGGACAGGGCATACCCATATAGGTGTAAACTTGATGGTGTTAAAATAAAAATCCAGAAAGTCAGGACAATGCTTAAGGGGTATTTCCACATCCTGAATTACTGCTTCGCTATGGAACCCGAGTAACAGGTTTAAATAATGTACTAAGTTAAATCTTCTGTTCCAGTGCATGATTTTCGTATACGTTACCGAGTTTAAGCGTTCGGGTCCAAGCAGCCGCCGTACGATCGGATTTTGTGCAAAAATATACTGGGAACACCAGAACCAATCCGTATCCCAGCGCCAGATATAATCCTCCACAGTAAGATAATCGGAACTCCGCTCGCGAATGGAGCGGTAGTAGATGTTCTTATATGTATAATCGCTGGTGTAAGGTGCAGAATCAGTAAACCTGCCGACTGTCAGATAATATTCTCCCGGACCGAAAATAGTGCCGTCAAGAAAGTCAATTTCCTGCTTGCAGTGATTTTCTATGTCTGCAAAATACGAGTCAGCCTCCCTGTGGCGAATATGGGATAATTCTACATACTGTTTGACAGGCACTACTTTTACTTTGAGCTTTAGGGCATATCCAAGCGTGCCATATGAATTTGGAAATCCGAAAAACAACTTTTGATGTTCATTGTCAGGGGTACAGGTAACTGTTGTCCCATCCCCCAGGAGTATATCAATCTCCTTGAGTGTTTCATGCACAAGGCCGTATTTGAATGAGGAGGATTCAATCCCAATACCGGTAACAGCACCACCAATAGTGATCGATTTAAGCTGGGGTACCACTGTTGGCATAACACCATGTTTGATACACTCGCGGGTCAAATCAACATAAGGAGTCATGCCCTCAACCTCAACAAAGCCCTCTTCGGGTGCAACGTGAATCACCTTGTTGAAATTCCTGACGTTTAATCCAGGCCCTGCTGCCGGTTTCCTTTCACGGAATAGGTTGGAAGTATTTTTGGCTAAACGGATTGGCTTGTTCGCATGGTCCAGCAGTGATGCGGTCAGCTGCTGCTTTTTCTCTTCATAGGCTGCAAGATTGACTGCGCTGTTCATATTATAATACTTCCAGCTTTATTCGTTTGTGAGGCTCAGCAAGATAAATAACATTATTGAGAGGCTGGCAGAGCATGTTCTTTCTGATCCAAAAGTTGTTAAATGGTTCTTTTAGTAAGTACTTGAGTGCCTTTATGACTTTACGGAAAAAAGTCCTAAAGTAATAGATTTTAAAGAAAATGATGCGTTATTTTCAGCGCACAGATTCGTATCCGCCCGGCACACCGTCTTTTGACATGATAACCTGCCAGAGTTGAATTCGTCGTGCCCTGAATGATCCTGCAAGGGATAGGAGATAGAACTTCCACATACGATAAAAGCGAGTGCCGTATTTCTCCCTGTAATGTGGCCAGTGTTTGTCAAAGTTTTGGTACCACTCAACCAGAGTTTTGTCGTAATCCACACCAAAGTTATGCCAGTCCTCCAAGACAAACAGGTTCTCCATTGCTTCACCAAGCTGTTTGACAGAAGGAAGCATGCCGTTCGGGAAGATGTACTTGTTAAACCAGGGATCGCAATGTGTAGTGGAAAAATTATTGGCTATGGAATGCAGCAGAAAAATACCGTGCCTTTTTAAGGAGCGGTGGGCTACTTCCATTAAAGTGGGATAATTTTTATATCCAACATGCTCACAAAGCCCGATGGCTGCCACCTTATCATAAGTTCCTCGGGCATCTCTATAGTCAGCAAGGTGTATAGTGACCGGGAGTCCCTTGGTTCTGCTTCTGGCATATTCCACCTGTTCCCTGGAAATATTATACGCATCAATCACAACCCCGTAGTTTTCGGCAGCAAATTTTGCAAAACCGCCCCAGCCGCAGCCGAGTTCCAGTACTTTTTCCCCCTTCTGTAGATGCAGTTTTCTGCAAATGAGGTCAAGTTTGTTTTCCTGGGCTTCATCTAATGTTTTCGCATCCTTCCAATAGGCACAGGTATATTGCATGGTGTCTCCAAGCATTTTGGAGTACATGTCATTACCCAGATCATAATGAACATGTGCGACTTTTTGGGCGCGAAATTTACTTTGTTGATTAATAAGTTTCGCCTTGCACATGTCTAACTTGCCGGGCAGATTATTGTTTTTTCCGTCGATTCTTGAGGTGTAAAGCCTATAAATTAGCTGATCCAGAGACTTTGAATCCCACCAGCCATCCATATATGATTCGCCAAAGCCCAATGACCATTTTAATAAAATCCGGTTGTAAAACCGTTCATCATGCACTTGGATATCCCAATCATTGCTACCCTGCACAGCAATGCCGGCATCATTAAACATTCTTGTAATTCTATCTTTAGCAAAATCAAGGCTGAGGATGTTCTTTATGCTGTGTTGTGATCCCTGAACTCGTTCCGAAGTGCTCTCACTGTGTAATTCCATTTTAGCCTCACTTAATCTGGTTTACATAGATTGCATTGGCACAGAAACCGCCTTTATGGTGAAATCTTGATATTTTCGAGAGGAAGAATGGCAAACATCTTACCATTCTGACGAAAGCAGGTATTTTGAGTATGTAGATGAATCTATCGAATGGGATTTCCCGTGAATGCTGCACGTAACTCATCACATCAGCATTGTGGAAAAGGAAAATAATGCGATTATGAAATTTAATCTTAGACTTATTAAGAGTAACAGAACAAGTCATAAGCGTTACCACCGACAAAAATTTCAATACATTTATATCGCTTGAATAAATGAATTTTAGACGAATAAAAACTGAAAAGCAAGAGCAACATGAAGCATTGCCCTGAAGGAAAGGAGAGTTAACCCATAAGATTGTCAAACGCCACCATGATCACAAACCATTCAACTATGCCGAAAGTAGCCAGGCGGGACATGCCTTTGGCATGGGTTTCAGGAATGATTTCATAACTGATAGCAAAAAACATAACACCCGCTGCGCCGCCAAGCATGTATCATTAATTTATCCGGAACGTTTTTAAAGAATAAAGCGGGAAGGGCACCGACACCGGTAGCAAGACCTGCAGGGGTACTGGCAATTAAACCTGTTGCGACAAGTGATATGATTTGATCCTGACAGGAATATTGGCAGATTATTTATAAGGGTAAACTATTCGAATAATATTCAGTCAAAAATCTTCATCCAATAGTAATAAGCCCAGGCACCGTATTCTGATAAAACCCACCGAATCTGCCTGCCATTTTTCCACCAGACTTCTGGGTTAAAAGGATCATTTCGGGCTGGGGCAACATAAATTTTTAGTTTCCCCTTGTACATATTTCTCCATATATGCCTGGCCCTGCGGCTATGAAATTTGCTGGTAGTAATGATCACATTTTCCATGCCGTTGTTGATGAGGGTTTCCCCGACAATTTTTGCCTCACTGATGGTATCGTAGGCATCCTCAGCACTGATAGCAACAATATGGTCTTTTGCTACACCCTGGTGTGTCAATATACCTATTTCTTTAGCATACCACTTATAGGGAGGTTCATAACCGCTATTTTCAAGCTCGCGCAATATATCTGACTTCCTGTTGCCATTTATAACAACTTTTTCTGCCTTAACCTGCTTATAAAGATTTGCCGCTTCAATAAGACGTGGGTAAATGTCTACACCGGTGTTGAGGACAACAGCGGCTTCTGCTTTTGCAGGAATATCCTGGACAACGAGTAAGGAACCAATACCAGAGAGGATTTTCTCATGGATCACAACCAGGAATGCAAGGACAAGAACAACAAAAAAGATTTTGCGAAAATCAAATAACATAGTTTAATATATTAATATTATAAGAAAAAAGAAGTTTAAGGCCCAATGACTATACTCGATTTTTATAAAGGTTTACAGTAACAAAAATACTACTCACCAATATTAAACAGTGATTCAACCCAGATCCCTGTTTTGGCGCTGAATCCCAAAGCTCGTATATTGGTGATTACAGTACCGACGTTGCCTTCCGTACTAATGCTTACTACAGTTTCACGTATGCGAAATTTTTCTTCAGTCCATCTACCGGTGATACCACTGAATGCGAGAGCCCGTTCTGAGGTATAGGCGACGGCAACATTGCCGTCGTGCATACTTTTGATAACGGTTTCTCCAGTGCGCAGTTCTTTTTCAAACCAGTTGTTTCGCAAGCCTGAAAATGCCAGAAGTTTGTCGTGTCTTTCCAGCAGAAATACTTCGTTGATTATCTCTTGGGACTTTATTACCTGGGGTGACATCGATACTAGTAAAAAGGAGGAAAGAAAAAAAAGCAGCGTGAGTAGTTTCATTGTCACGTTTTACATTAAAATTTATTAATTTTTGAAAATAATCCGCAGGCCAAGAAGAATAAGTATTCCAGTACAGAAACAACAGAAGTGCAGAATGTTTCTTGAAAAGCTTTCATGCTTATTAACTTCGGGGATAAGATCCGAGGCCCCGATATAAATAAAGTTTCCTGCTGCAAAAGGGATCAGGTAGTAAATCCAGTCACTGAAAGAAAGCATGTATGCAAGTAAACCGCCAAGGAGAAAAGTCGAGGCTGATAAAAGGTTTAACAGCAGAGCTTTTTTTCGCGTCCAGCCTCCGTGTACAAGCACGCCAAAATCACCTATCTCCTGGGGTATTTCATGGGCTGCAGCAGCCAGCCAGGTGGAAATACCAAGCCGGATATCAATGAGAAAAGAGCCAGCCACAGCAATGCCACCGATAAAGTTGTGAATACCGTCTCCGATTAAAATAAGATAAGTCTGGGGTTTTTTGCAGTGTTGTATTTCATTTCTGTGGCAGTGGTGCCAGTGCAGTAGTTGTTCAAGCAGCAGGAAAAAAGCGAAACCACCGACCACATAAATAAAGACGGTTGTCTCTGCACCTGTTTTTTCAATAGATTCCGGAATCATATGGAAGAATGCGCCTCCCAGAAGTGAGCCGGCAGATAAGGCAACAAGAGGCAGGAGCAGGCGATGCAGGGCCTTTTCACTAAGTGACAGGGTCGTCACTCCGACGAGAGCCAGAATGCACATTAAAAGACTGCTGCCAATAATCCAGAAAAGAGGGGTAATTCCAGTAGTCATATATTATTCAACAAATTGTTGAGCCTAACTGTAAATATGTTTAAGTATGAACGACAGATAGTATTCAGCGAGAATCTTTAGTGATATTTTATGAATTTTTCAAGAAACTTAAATTACTTTAAGAAATAAAAAAAAATATTCTCAAGAGATTTAGTCTCCATTTAAATAAAAATAAACTAAAAGATCGGTGCTGGACTAAGCCAACACCGATCCCGGGGCACCTCTATACTATCCTTTAAGGGGGGGTAGGATAACCAGAGGAGTTTGTAGTTTTATTTTAAGCTTTCCGTATCAAAACGGACCAGGTTCCATCATCCAATTGTTCTTGAGAAAGAATTTCGTGGCCTTCACGGATTACAGAGCGGGGCACATTGTTGATAGGAGGCCCATTATCAAGAATTAAGCCCAGTACTTGACCGGATTTCATTTTGGAAAATGCAACTTTGGTTTTCACAAGATTCATGGGGCAGCCAACACCTTTTAAGTCTTGAAATACATCTGCAGTAATTGTTGTAGTCATTTTTTTTCTCCAATTATTTCAATTTGCTCCGGGAGGACCTCATCCTCCCTGATAATAAATGAATGAATACTCGGATTGTTCTTTGCCAGGGAAACAATGACATAGCTTATGTCAGGATCATAGGCGAGTTTGATGTCTTCTGCTGAAGGATAGGCAGCAGTTTCAGGGTGGGTGTGGTAAACGGCCCTGATGCTTAGTCCTTTCGCCCGGCAATCTCTAACTGCGGCAAACTGCTCGGCCGGATCCATGGAATAATGGACAGGTGAAGCGTCAATATTTTTCATGGTGATGCTCTTGCAGACAAACCCGTTTTTTTCTGCCAGATAACCGCAAGCTTCAAGTGGCGCCTCAGCCCTGCCGTGTTCAACTATTTTATCGATTACTTCCTGTTCGATTCTTAACATTATGCAGCCACTGGATCAGTTTTCAGCTCGCAGACAGATTGTTCCGCATCGACTAGCTGGGTAATTGACGGATTATCACCGCATAGTGGACATTTATCCTGTCGCTTCAAATTAATCTTTCTGAATGCCATGGTTCTGGCATCAAATGTCAGGAGACCATTGGTGAGCAGTTCGCCGACACCGGTGATGTATTTCAGGGCTTCCGCCGCCTGAATGGTCCCCAGCATACCGGCAATTGCACCGAGAACACCTGCCTGGGCACATGATGGTACTGCATCCGGTGGCGGCGGGGTCCGGAAACTGCAGCGGTAGCAGGCAGTTTGACCGGGAATGACAGTCATTGTCTGGCCATTAAAGCGAAGTATGCCTCCGTGAGAGAATGGAATGCCTAGAAAAACACAGGCATCGTTAACAAGAAACTTGGTGGGGAAATTATCAGTTCCGTCTATAATAAAATCATAGCCCTCAATTATTTTAGTGATGTTGTCTGCACAGAGGTAATCCTTGTAGGTCCTGACTGTTATATCAGGGTTGATTGCCTTCATTTTTTCTGCAGCCGAATCTACCTTGGAAACGTTTATATCCTTTGTGAAATGTGCGATCTGTCTCTGCAGGTTTGATATTTCAACTGTGTCGCTGTCAATGATGCCTATGGTTCCAACTCCCGCAGCAGCCAGATAAAGAGCAGCAGGGCAGCCAAGTCCGCCGGCACCGACTATTAGCACTTTTGCCTGCAGCAGTTTTTCCTGTCCGTCAACACCAACATCATCAAGTAAGATATGACGACTGTAACGCTCCAATTGTTCTTCTGTAAAATCAATCATAATATTGCCAAGCCCCCTTCAAGGTCATTTTTTAAATCATCAAAATCCTCTATACCAACAGACAGACGGATCATAGTGTGGCGCACACCTATTTCAGACAGGACCTCATCCGGATACTCGCAGAAAATTGTTGAAGCGGGATGCAGAATCAGTGTCTTGTTATCATTTACATTTGTGGCTCTTTTTATAAGTTTCAGGGAATCCATGAGTGCGAAACATTCATCTCTGCTGTTCAGATCAAAAGTCAGGATGCCCCCGTAACGGTCACAGAACTGCTCTTTGGCATTTGGGTGATACGCGGAATCTGGCAGGCCGGGGTAATGTACTGCTGCAACTTTGTCATGTTGCTTAAGAAATTCTGCCAGGGCAAGAGCATTGCTGCAGCTCCGGTCAATCCGAAGGCTCAGGGTTTCAAGGCCAAGACTTTGCAGGTAAGCATGGTGCGGAGCCAGGCATGATCCAACATTGCGGTAAATTTCACGGCGCAGAGCACCAAGCATAGCTAAAGGCCCCATTTTAACGGCCCAGTCTTTCAGCCGCGGAGAATTGCGCCAGTCAAAGTTGCCGTTATCAATTATTACGCCGCCCAGAGATGTTGCGCCCCCGGTTATGTATTTGGTGCTCGACAGTACTTCCACATTCACGCCAAAGTCTCTGGTTCTGAAGAGATAGGGTGTGGTGACAGTATTATCAACAACAAGCGGTACGGATTTATCCTGGGTAATGGCTGCCAGAGCCCTGAAGTCTGCAACTTCAAGCTGGGGGTTGGTGATACTTTCAAGAAATACTGCCCGGGTGTTGAGGTCAATGGCCCTTGAAACTGCATCAGGATCAGACATATCGGCATACCTTATTTCCAGACCCCATGGTTTGAGGGTTTTTTCAAAAAGGGACAGGGTATTGCCAAAGAGGTGCTTGCTGGTCACGATATTGGTGCCGGCCCCTGCCAGTGTCAGTATGACGTTGGATATTGCAGCCATGCCTGAGGAAACTGCAATGGCGGCTGCACCGCCGCTAACCAGGCGGATACGCTGTTCAAAATCCTCTACAGTTGGATTTGTGATCCGGGAATAAGTATGAGCAGGTTTCCTGCCTGCAAAAGCAAAATTGATATCCTTGGCACTGTCAAACTCAAAGGCAACGTTATCGTAAACCGGCACCCGGAGGCTGCCGTGTACGTCCCTTTTCAAAGTAACACCATGAATGGCACTGGTGGTAAAACCTGTCACCGGGAGCCTCCTCCCATGAAGTATAGAAACTCTACATCGTCGCCTGTTTTGAGGTAAGTGGATGAATAGCTCTGCATTTCCACAAATTCTCCATTGAGTTGTACTGCTACCATTTCAGGAGATTCAACTTCTCTTATTTCAAGGAGTCTTGAGAGGTTTACTTCAATATCCTTGAGTTCGTTTGTTTCTCCGTTCACTGTTATCTGCATAGTGTCACCTTCAGTGCGTTTCAAATTATTCCAATTAATTTCCTCAAATATCCTTACTCGACTTATTTCTTACTAATCTGATCAATTTAGTCAACTAATAAGTCATTAAATTGTAGATGTCAAGAAAAAAATGCAAAAAAATATTTAAAGTATGAGAAGATCGGTAAGTCAGATAGGGGGCAAAATCAGGAGAAGATTTTGGGTGAAGGGAACTGAAACTATATATTGTATATGACGTTTTCCCTTAATGCCTGCTGCTTTGCAACGAGCTCTGCCAGGCTTGCAGAAAGGATATCTTTTAACTGCTTTTCTGCTTCGTGAAAAAGTTCTGCAATAACATCATTTTTCTCATCGGACTTGGAAACAAATTCTATATCGCCTTCCAGAGCATTGACGATATGCAGAATTGTAATTTGCTCAGGAGGTTTCGCAAGTTCATATCCCCCGTTTTTACCCCGGGTGCTTTTAATAATACCTGCTTTCCCGAGCCTGTTAAATATCTGCTCCAGGAACTGGTGCGGAATATTGCAACGTGCTGCAATATCTTTAATCTGCAGGAGACCTGATTTGTAAAATTCGGCAAGTGCCAGAAGTGCTGCAATGCCATATTTGCTTTTATTGCTTATGGTTAGCATAGTTGTCCTTATGTTATTTCTTTAGGGTGTTTGAGTAATTTTCCCTATAAATTATAAGTAAAATAATTATTGAGTATAGAGCAAGATGTCAATTTATTAATTATTATTAACTTATTTCTTAATTCATGATGGAACTTGATTATATAAATAAACGGCGCAAAAAGCTTAGCAAGATTTATTGTTTTAACCTGGCTAAAACTGCAATCACAGGCGCATCATCCCCACTATCTGATTTGGCAACATGCAAAATTTCCAGCTGATCTGTTATTTCCTCTAAAGGGTAATAGGGTTTCGGGTGCGATGGTGAAGTGATCCCCATCATGTAATAATATAACGGCTGAACTTTATCGTTTGATAGCTTTAAAGAACTATCAGCAGCTAAATTTGCGGGAGGCAGCAATGTCATTCTTTGCGAATATAAAGATATGATTGAAGGCTTTATACCATAAATTGTAGCCTCTTGAGGCAGTCTGGTATTCAAAGATTTGAGATCCACAATAAGGGTTTTTGCATACAGTAAATTTTCGTGGGCAATCTGATGATTGGAGTAATACAGGAATTTGTTTCTTCTGAATGGTTCCAGTTCAGCTGGCAAAGGCTGCAAGAAACGATCAATAATCAGTACTGTGCCGGGAAGTGAAACGATGAGTATTGCAAGAGTAAACACCGAAACAGGCCTGATATAGATTTTACCAAGAGATATGGACGGTATGAGATTCATAAAGAATAAACATTGTCCAACCATTATTGGGAGTACCACATAGATAAGGCGCTTTGCTTCAGCTGGATAAGGCCATAAAAGGATTATAGTGAAGTAGAACAGCAGGTAGTATCCATCCAGTTTGCGCTGATAAATTCGGAAAACAATGGAGAGCAAACATAAACCCAAAAATAGCCCAATGATAATATTGGCCATTCCTGCTTCAAAATTAGCCAGCCAGCCCTGCCACAGGAAATTAGATTCTTTCTGGATCTGCTCAATTATTTTTGCCAGTGTATCATCGCTATAGTGCAAAACAAGCGCATCAATATAACTTGCATGCTCCATTGCTTGAAATTTCCGGAATACGGTATGAATAATTAACGGTGCAAGGGCAATAAATCCGCATAATAAAGAGCGGGTTGGCTTTTTGAGAGCAAGGTAAAGACAGAAAGCTGCAGCAAGTGAAACTCCAACTGTCCGAGTTAATGTTGCCGAAGCCACGAGAATTGCAGCCATTATGAGCAATAAACTATTGTCTTTTTTTTCAGAGAAAGAAGTAAGTGCAAGGACACTTAAGCTTAAAAGCAGATAAAGATTTTCACTTAAAATAAACATGGAAATTTTAATAGTGCCAGGCAGTATGGCTATAAGCAGGACTGCAAGATTAGCCGTCGTGCTGGCAATACCATGTGCCGTTAGCCAGATTCGCATAGCAACCAGAGCAAGAAGAAGACAGACGGCTGTAAAGAGATGAGCAGCTAGAATACTTTTTCCACCTCCGAAAATGGCCAATAAAAAAGGGTAAAATGGCGGATACTGGCTATGATTGGCAAAGTGTTCTGCAATAGATGATGAGGCAGTCCATGGAGAGTAAAACGCAGCGGTTAAAAGATAAACTGCATTGTCACCGCCAAAACCAGCTAATTCATGGTTCCATACCCAGAAAATATAGAGACCTGAAATTATTACCAGGAGAAAGAGAAATTGAATGTCGATGTTATGTTTAGATTCATTCATTTCAATTTAAAATACTATTACAGTATAAAACCTTAATAATTATAAAGTGTTGTCTTTCAATTTCAAAGTATTGTTTCTTTAAAGACTAAATTATATTGAGTAAGCAATAAAAATAACTATTATTAAGTTGTTATCGTATGATTTCAAATGGTCTCCATTTGAAACGGACAGAGTTTAACTTAATTTTGAAAAATCATTGATTAATAATTTTGCCTGGTAGTCACATTGTCAGAAAAATTTAAACTTATTTCATCCTTTACACCTGCAGGAGATCAGCCAAGGGCAATTGAGGTTTTATCCCAAGGTATCATGGCCGGTTATCCCAAACAGGTTCTGTTGGGAGTTACCGGCTCAGGAAAGACCTTTACCATGGCAAAGGTTGTCGAACAGGTGCAGAGGCCGACACTTGTCATTGCACCCAATAAAACCCTGGCAGCACAGCTCTATTCCGAGTTCAAGGAGATCTTTCCTGATAATGCAGTGGAATACTTTGTCTCTTATTACGACTATTATCAGCCTGAGGCATATATCCCTCAATCCGACACCTATATAGAAAAGGATTCTTCCATTAACGATGCCATAGACAAGATGCGTCATTCGGCAACACGTTCTCTACTCACAAGGCGTGATGTTCTTATTGTAGCATCGGTTTCCTGTATCTATGGCCTTGGTTCCCCTGATGAATACAAAAATCTGCACCTGTTCTTAAAAGCAGGGGAGGAGTATCCCCGGGAAGAAATGCAGAGACGTCTGGTGTATATGCTCTATGAACGCAATGATATCTCATTTCACCGTGGCACGTTCCGGGTACGTGGCGATGTGGTGGAGATTTTTCCTGCTTATGAAGAGGACCGGGCCATTCGTGTTGATCTTTTCGGAGATACAATTGATTCCATTTCAATCATCGATCCGTTGCGAGGTGTGGTCCTTGGGCAATTCTCAGAATTAACCGTGTTCCCGTCAAGTCATTTTGTAACTTCCACGGAACGTTTAGAACTTGCCCGCAGTACTATTCAGGAGGAGCTTACGGAGAGGCTTGCTTTCTTCGAGAAGGAGAACAGGCTGCTCGAGGTCCAGCGCCTGGAGCAGAGAACAATGTTTGATCTGGAGATGATAAGCGAATTGGGTTACTGCAATGGTATTGAAAACTACAGCAGGCATTTAACAGGTGCTGCACCCGGTGAGCCTCCGCCAACGCTTCTGGACTACTACCCGGATGATTTTATTCTCTTTATTGATGAAAGTCATATAGGAGTGCCGCAGCTGCATGGCATGTACCGCGGGGATCGATCCCGCAAGGAAACCCTGGTGGACCATGGTTTCAGGCTGCCTTCTGCTTTAGACAATAGGCCTCTACGGTTTGACGAGTTTGAAGAACGAACCAACCAGGTTGTTTATGTGTCGGCTACACCGGGTGATTTTGAGCTGGAGCAGGTTGGCGGCAGGATAGTCGAACAGATTATACGGCCGACTGGGCTCATGGACCCGGTTATCGAAGTGCGTCCTGCCAAAAGCCAGGTGGATGACCTTTTGGCTGAAATCCGTGTACGTGAGAGTAAAAAAGAGGCTGTCCTGGTAACAACGCTTACCAAGAAAATGGCAGAAGATCTAACAGAGTATTATGAGAACCTTGGCGTACGTGTCAAATATCTGCATTCAGACATAAAGACCCTGGAACGCATGGAACTTATCAGGGAACTGCGTCAGGGTGAATATGATGTCCTGGTGGGAATTAACCTGTTGCGTGAGGGATTGGATATACCCGAGGTGTCCCTGGTTGCGATACTGGATGCAGACAAGGAAGGTTTTTTGCGTAGTGAACGTTCCCTGATCCAGACCTGTGGCCGGGCCTCTAGAAATATTGATGGGCTGGTGATACTTTATGCTGATGTAATAACAGGGTCCATGCAGCGAACCATTGAGGAAACTGAACGAAGAAGAAGCCTGCAGGAGCAATATAATTCGGAGAATAACATTACCCCTGCCACAGTACGTTCAAGTATCAAGGATATTCTGGCTTCTGTGTATGAAAAGGATTATATCACTGTGGAAGCTGCTACGGCTGAAGCAGTTGTGGAATATCACAGCTTGCATGATCTGCGTCGGGATATTAAGAGATTGGAAGCAGAAATGCACAAGGCTGCCAAAGTCCTTGCCTTTGAAGAGGCTGCCCGTTTGCGTGACCAGGTAAAGGAGTTACGCGAGCTTGAAATGGAGATGATGTGAGTATTAGGTTTCAAGGTTTGTCAGCATACGAAACTGCTGACGATTGACAAGAGGGGTCCAAGGTTCAAGGGTAAAGATGTTAAAAGCTGATGGTTAAAGGTCGCTGGTTCTTGGAGGCTGGGTAGTGGATTTAAAGATTAAACCAATTAACCTGTTGTAAGAATCTAGAACCTGTTTGAAAAAAATATTTAGCAGGACAAATAAATCAACTAACAATAAAGATAAAGAAATAAAGGTTTCATAAATGCCAAAAGGAATAGTGGTTGCCGGTTTAAGCGGCGGATCAGGTAAAAGCGTAGTGGCGGTCGGTCTTGTTGCAGCCTATGCTCAACATGGTTACAGGGTAGTGCCGTTTAAAAAGGGGCCGGATTACATTGATGCAGGGTGGCTGCAGCTGGCTGCAGGCCAACCATGCTACAACCTAGATCCCTACCTGATGACTCCTGAGGCAATAGAACAATCTTTTTTACAGCATTCCAGCCAGGCTGACATAATAATTGTAGAGGGGAACAGGGGCCTTTTTGACGGAGTCAACATTGAGGGAGCGTACAGCACGGCTGAATTGGCAATTCATCTTGATCTGCCTGTGCTGCTGGTGGTGGATTGTACAAAGGCAACACGCACAGTTGCGGCCCTTGTACTTGGCTGCCAGCAGTTGGATCCCAGGGTCAATATTAAGGGAGTTGTGTTAAACCGGCTTGGCACTGCAAGGCATGAATCCATTGTGCGTAAAGCGGTGGAACATTACACTGGGATTTCGGTAGTCGGAGCGATCAGGCGTTCCAGAACCGATTTTTTCCCGCAACGCCATTTGGGTGTCACTCCGCACCAGGAGCATGATTCTGCTAATCAGACAACCGGTTTGCTTGCCGAAATTGCAGAAGAAAATCTTGACCTGCAGACAATAGAGAACCTCATGTCTGATATACAGTTGCCTGCTGTTGGAAGCCCGGCCATGGCTTCTCCTAAGAATACGGTCCGTATAGGTGTTTTAAAAGATGCCGCCTTTCAGTTCTATTATCCTGAAAATCTGGAAGCTTTGAGGCATGAAGGTGCGGAACTTGTCGATATTAATGCCATGACAGCAGAGGAATTACCGGACCTTGATGGTCTGTACATCGGTGGAGGCTTTCCTGAAACCAGTGCCAGGCGGCTGGCGGATAATACTTCATTCAGGCAGTCTGTAAGAAGAGCTGCTGAGTCTGGTCTGCCGATCTATGCAGAATGCGGAGGCTTGATATATCTTGGTGAAAGCATTCTCCTCGATGGCGAGGAATATCCACTTGCCGGAGTTTTTCCGGTAAGGTTCGGCTTGCATAAAAAACCCCAGGCGCATGGTTATACTGAACTCAGGGCAAAGGGACAGAACCCGTATTATAGAGAAGGGGATAAGATCAAGGGGCACGAGTTCCGCTACAGCAAGGTTCTGTCCTGGCAGGGCAACCCTTCGGATCTGGCGCTTACCATGGAACGCGGTGTAGGCTTTATGGAGGGCCGGGATGGCCTGGTATATAAAAATGTCCTGGCACTCTATACTCATATCCATGCTCTATCCACTGCCCGGTGGGCCGAAAGCCTGGTTACCCTGGCTCAGGAATATAAAGCACAAAAAGAAAAGATTTAATTACTTCTTAAATTTAAATTTTTATCTTGTCATGGGACAATTTGAAATTAGGCTAAGATGTCCAATAGGAAGTATTAATCCACTATAAGCTATAAAAGCCAATATTCTGGCAGGAACTAATAACTGCTGGACCTACTTGCCATTTAGAAAGCTACTTATCAGTAGAGGACATTATAATGTTCAATTACGGGTGGTTCAGTAAACAGATTGGCAACCTTATCCAACTGTCTTTGAAGATAACCGCTTTTGTCACTGGCAATCATATCCTCTTCTTTTTTCCAAATAGTTGTAGATATAAATTTTCCTGACTGCGGGTTGGTAAAAAGATTGGCTCCTCTGAATCCCTCCTGTTCCCTCGCAGCTGGAATTATATCATCCGTGAATAAGGTAAAAGCCTCCTCATGTTTATTAGGATCTACTCTTCCCATAATTACCCTAGAAATATACATTGCCGCCTCCTTTTTCTAATTGTTGGTAATACATCAACTGCATGTTTCAGTCAGGATTGATAAAGCCTGTAGAAATTAGATCGGCTAAATATCTCCGCTCTTATACTGATGATATCTTCTAACCGGAAATCCAGGCTGATTACAACAGAACTGCACTGCAAAGAGCCTGTATTTCAAGAAACAATTTTTTGCTGTTGACGACAAAAGAGTAGGATCATGTCGTTCCCAATTTCTAATAATATTGTTTTTTTATAATTAATTTTTACAGAGGCTGTCAACAAAATCAATTATGAGTAAGCGATGTGGATTTTTTCATGCTAAACGAATCATATACTAATTCCTACCTTGCATAAGAATTATCCATACCCCTCATTTCCCAAAACTTATCCAAATACTGATATAAGATCGTTGGTATGACGTAAATTGTCATTTTGCATACAACATGTTCTTATTGAAGCGCTGCACACTCTTGATTGTCTTCTTGTGCATAATAGCTTGAAACTTTCTAACTGTAAGGCTTGTAACCCTTCTTGCCGCATCCCCTTTATTTCAGAACAAATTATTAATTCTGGTATGTTTTTTGCTTAATAATGTTTTGGGTGCTACCTCAAATTGCAGTGCAAATTATTACATTATCGGAGAAACCTACAGATGAACAAAACATCCAGAAAAAGAATCCTGCCGCAGCATATCTTTTGTAAACGCATCGTTCTTAGCGTTATATTTCTGTTTGCCATAACATTGTTGACTGCCTGTGGCGGTGGGGGAGGTGGAGGTGGAGACACCTCAACCGCAAATACTGGAACCTTTATCGACTCCCCGGTTCAGGGTTTGGATTATCTGACTACCACCCAAAACGGCACTACAAACAGTCAGGGTAGTTTTACATACGAGACAGGTGAGGAAATCACATTTTCGATAGGGGATGTTGTTTTAGGGACAACCTTGGGTAAAAGCATTATTACTCCTCTTGACCTTGTTCCCGGAGCTCAAGATGAAACAGACCCTACAGTTACAAATATTTTACGGCTTCTGCAATCCCTTGATGTTGATGGTGATCCTGATAACAGCATTTATTTGACTTCTCAGATTGTTTCTGAAGTCAGTGGCCGCCCGATCAATTTCGATACAAGTATTGAAAATTTTGACGATGGGGAAATGGCTGATCTCTTTGATTCACTGAATGATCAGGGGGCATTTTCAGGCAATACCCCGAGAGCCCTGAGGGGCCCTGAAGAAGCACAGGAGCATTTCAGACAGGCAATGGATGAGCCCGCTGACCCTACAGAACTTGCAGCAATATTCAGTATTACTCCAGAAATGGTTATCGTTTTAGAACCTGCTACTTTTGATGCCTCCGAATCAACCGGCGCTATCAGTGAATACTTGTGGGATTTTGGTGATGGAGAGACCGGTTCCGGTGTTGAAACTACCCATACGTTTGCTGAAACCGGCCCTTACCTGGTGACTCTCACTGTGGTTGATGAAAGCGGCAAAGAAGCCAGCAGC
>CP070776.1:562471-568080 GCA_020346205.1 Deltaproteobacteria bacterium | reverse complement strand
TCAGACTGTTGTAGAACTGTCCCAAGATTCCTGGTGAGTTTGACATCGTAAGATAAGGCATGGATGTTTTCAAGAGCTGGAAAAGGATCAAAAGCAACCACGTCCATCTGTCTCTGCACGCCTCCATTAGCCACCATTACCCCTATTTTACCGACGCCGATGACGCCAAGGGTCTTGCCGGCCAGCTCAATACCTCGAAAGGCTGCCTTGTGGGATTCAACTTTTTCGCTGATTATAGCATCGTCCAGGCCTGCCAGTTCTTTGCAAAACTGAATTCCTTCATTGATATGCCGCATCAGGGTGCCCAGCATAGCGAACAGCAACTCTGCTACTGCATTGGCATTAGCTCCAGGAGTGTTAAAGACACAGATACCGTGCTCTGTGGCCTTATCCACTGTTATATTATTTACTCCAGCACCGGCTCTTGCCACTGCTAAAAGACCCTGGTAGTCATCCGTGTCAACCTGAGAGCTGCGTACCACAATACCATGCGGATTGGTTTCATCCGGACCGACTTGAAAATTAGGGCCGAAAAGCGCCAAGCCTTCTGGCGCTATACGATTAATTGTTTTTATGCTGTATGTTCCCATTTCTATTCGGATTACCTGGATTGAAGGCAGTTGTCAAGTACAAGCTCCCAAAAGGGATACTGACAGGTTAAAACTTTCTTGGCAGGTGTCACCTTTTTCGAAAATCATGCCAGAAAGAAGTTGTCAAGTTTTGCTGGTATAGACTAACTTACAATCAGGCCAATAGACTGCGTTACTGGTTCATTTATTAACTTTTACAGCGAGTTCACATGATCATTGGTGTCCCAAGGGAGATAAAAGACAAAGAGTTCCGTGTCGGGATTGTGCCAGCCGGCGTCAGAAAATTTATCGATGCGGGCCATAGTGTTCTCATTGAAACTGGAGCAGGGTCCGGCAGCGGCATACTTGACCAGGAGTTTGTAGCTGCTGGAGCTAAGCTGCTTAAAGACAGTGCAGCAGTTTACAGCGAGGCTGACCTGGTCATGAAGGTCAAGGAGCCCCTGGAGCAGGAATATGGCTACATGAGGGAGGGATTGATTCTTTTTACGTATCTGCATCTTGCACCATTGCCGGAATTGACCCAGGTGTTGCTCGACAAAAAAGTCACAGCAATAGCCTATGAAACTGTGAGCCTAGATAACGAATCCTTGCCACTGCTTGCTCCAATGAGCGAGGTTGCAGGTCGCATGTCTATCCAGGTAGGTGCTCACTATCTTGAAAAAGAGGCTGGCGGCAGGGGTGTGTTGCTCGGCGGAGTTGCCGGGGTCGAACCCGGACATGTTGTTATCCTGGGCAGCGGCACCGTAGGAACCAATGCGGCCCAGATGGCAGTAGGCCTTGGTGCCTCTGTTACAGTAATGGGAAGAAACTCTTCACGCCTGGCTTCTCTAGAAAAAACTTTTTCAGGGAAAATAAGAACCAAACTTTCCAGCAGGGAAAATATTGCCGAGGAAATCAGCCGGGCTGACCTGGTTATTGGCGCTGTTCTTGTACCGGGGGCAGCAGCCCCCAAGTTGATCACCCGGGAAATGCTCTCACTTATGCAAAAAGGTTCTGTGCTTGTCGATGTATCAATTGACCAGGGAGGCTGTATAGAAACCGCAAGGCCCACCACCCATTCAGATCCTGTTTATGAAGTTGAAGGTATAATCCATTACTGTGTTGCCAACATGCCTGGAGCTGTTCCAAGGACATCTACCTTTGCCCTGACAAACGTAACGCTGCCTTTTGCCCTTGCTATTGCAGTGAAAGGACTTCAAAAGGCTGTCCAGGATGATCTTGCTTTAAAAAGGGGCCTCAACACCTATATGGGCTTTCTTGTAAACAGAGAAGTTGCTATAGCGCAGAAAAGGAAGTTTGAAGAGTTAGAAAAGCTTTTGAACTAACCTGTAATCTTATTTTAAAAGAACATTACCAGCCCCAGAGTAGACTGCGCTTGACCCATCCGGTTAGGCCGGTCTCATGCCTTACCTTAACCCAGCCGTCACCCCTTTGTAGAGTCTCAAACACAACACCATACTCGGCCTTGCCAACTATTTTATACTTTGTTCCAGGGCCGCTTCTGATATTTATTCTGGCCCTGCTGTTTTTATTTGTTTTGACAATCAGGTGCGGCTTTCTGGAGACCAGTTTTTTATAAATCCATCCCACATCACTTTCAAAATCTGAGACCTTAAGCCAATTACCCTTGGAGCTTATAACCCTTAAAGGAAAACCCTTTCCCAGTTCCCATATGATAGGATACTGGGTAGAGGGCCCTTTGCGAAGGTTGACCTTTTCTCCAGCCACACTGACCATGGTTATGCCTGCTGCCTGACCACACATTGACCATGCCATCAAAAGCAACAGTGGCAACATCCAGGAAATTCTTTTTATATTGCCTTTTAGATTGATTCTATACATTAAATCTTTAGGATTGTTTCCATTCTGGACACATATTTACCTTTTTGAAATCGCAGCCATATTTTAAATTGCCACGCCACCCTGTTCCGGCTTCTGTATATTACCTTCCCCTTTATTACCTAATGGCAGGCCTGCTATTTCAACAGTAATTGCACCATATTGACATGCCTTATCCATACATTTCAGGCAGGAAATGCATTCTGCATCTTCCGGCGATTCATTGAATTTTACTCCCATGGGGCAGACAGAGTGGCACGCTTCGCACTTGGTGCAATTTTCTTCTATAAGTCTGAGCTTCACCAGCTTGAGCTTTTTGAATAATGCATAAAATGCCCCCAGCGGACAGGTGGTTCTGCAGAATGGCCTGCTGGCAAGGATACTCCAGATTATAAAGCCTACCATTATGGTAACCTTGTTGTAAAAAACCAGACCAATTGTCTGGCTTAAAGCAGGCTGCAGCATTAGCATGGGCAACCCGGCCTCAAGTGTCCCCGCTGGACAGACATACTTGCAGAACCAGAGCTGGCCATAGCCGAAATCATCAACAACTACCAAGGGTAAAAGAATGACAAAGATAAGTAAAAATCCGTATTTGATATAATTGAGTTTTTGAGGAATGCTGAATTTCTTAGAAGGAATTTTGTGCAGCAACTCCTGTATTAGGCCAAAAGGACAGGCCCATCCGCAAATAAGACGCCCAAAAGTCCCTCCCAGCACTCCCATGGTTCCGACTACATAAAGACCAAAAAAGTTCTGCCCGTTCTCCAGGGCAATCCTTATGCCGGCCATCAACTGCTGCAGAGAGCCTATGGGGCAATATGTCGTTGCTGCAGGGCAGGAATAACAGTTTAGTCCCGGCGAACAGACAACTTTCAAGGGCCCCTGGTATATTGTGCGGGTATAAGGAAACGACCATGAACCGTTCACCAGAAGGGCCATAATGGTCTGAATCCACTTTCTGACAACTTCCATGGTTTATCCTATGCCAATGCAGCTCAAGCAGACCTGGACTGCCTGCTCCAAAACCCTGCCGACTTCACCTGTCATAATGCCGACAATCCCCATGATGAGAAAAATCATGATGGTGATAAAAGGCGCCACCCGTACACGCTTGGATTTCTTTTTACTTTCAGAACTCATTATCTCTATACCTGATTTCTATTTTTCAGCTTACCGGCAACAGAGGTAACTTTATCTCCAATTGCTATTTTTTTATCCCTGCGGTCATCTAAACTTATTTGTGTCACAACCCTTTGAACACCTTTGCTAAAAGGCATCTCAGACAATTGCGCTGCAAGTTCAAGGAGTTCTTTGCTGCTTCCCTCAATAATTGTACCCATGTCTGTAAGTTTGTAGGGAAAACCGGATTCATCAAGGACACTCTGAATATCTGCAACATACTCACCCACACTAGTTGAACTGGTACCAAGCGGTATAATTGCAAGGTGCATTAAAGCCATTTTATCTCCTGTAAACAATTGGTCATCCATGTTGGTCTTCCAAAAAATCACTTTATAACGGCTGAATAAAAATGCAAGGAACAAGAAGCATTACAGGGCAACTTCACGAGAATATTCAGTAGAATATCTATTTAATCCTTTTGATTTTATCAGCCTACAATGTTAGAGAAAAACTACTAAGGCACAATTTACTACTTCCATACAATTTGGGGTATATATTATGGCATTTTCAACAGACTTTCTGGTAATCGGAACCGGCATTTCCGGGCTCTCATTTGCCTTAAAAGCAGCAAAAATAGGCCAGGTCACCATTGTTACCAAGAAAGCAAAAGTTGATACCGCAACCAATCTTGCCCAGGGTGGAATTGCAGCTGTTCTCTCCGACGATGACTCATTTGACTTACATATTGAAGACACGCTGCGTTCCGGAGCAGGACTTTGCAAGGAAGATGTTGTCCGTATGGTTGTTGAAAACGGACCAGCCCGCGTGCAGGAACTGCTTGATATTGGAGTTCACTTCATGACCAAAGAGCAGGATGCCTCCCATCTTGACCTGGGAAGGGAGGGTGGTCACTCAGCGCGCCGTATAGCTCATGCCCTAGACCTTACCGGCAGAGAAATTGAAAACGCCCTGCTGCATCAGGTTGCAGAAAATTCCAACATTCGATTACTTGAGAACCACCTTGCCGTGGACCTGTTGATCGGGTCAAAAGCTGGCATAAAGGCATCTGACAGCCGTTTTGATGACCGCTGCCTAGGCGCCTATGTCCTTGACCGAAATAGCGGCGAAATTGATAATTGGCGGGCCAAGGTAACTGTGCTCTGCTCAGGTGGCTGCGGCAAGGTGTATCTGTATACAACAAATCCTGATATAGCCACTGGTGACGGAATTGCCATGGCCTACAGGGCTGGCGCCAATGTCGGGAACCTCGAGTTTGTACAGTTTCATCCGACATGTCTTTATCACCCTAAAACAAAAAATTTCCTCATTTCAGAAGCAGTCCGCGGTGAAGGAGGTAGATTAATTGATAAAAGAGGGGTTCATTTCATGGAGAAGCATGACCCGCGGGGAGATCTTGCTACCAGAGATATGGTTGCCAGGGCAATAGATACTGAAATGAAAGCAAGTGGTGACGACTGTGTCTATCTTGACATCAGTCACAAGGACGCGGACTTTATAAAAAACCGCTTTCCCACAATTTACAACACCTGTCTTTCCCTTGGTATAGATATCACCAAGGAGCCGATCCCGGTTGTCCCGGCAGCCCATTACATGTGTGGCGGGGTAATGAGTGATATGTGGGGTAGGACAAACATTGAAAATCTCTATGCCCTTGGAGAGACAGCCTGTACCGGCCTGCATGGCGGCAATCGCCTGGCCAGCAACTCCCTGCTTGAGGCCGTTGTTTTTGCCCACCAGGCCTATTTGCAATGTGAGCAGGATAAAAAAGATATTTTAAATACTCCTTTTCATGAGTCACCGGAATGGTCAAGCGGCAAGGCAAAAATGATTAATGAAAATGTTCTGGTCAGCCATAACTGGGACCAGATACGCCGCCTCATGTGGAACTATGTCGGGATCGTGCGGAGCGAAAGACGCCTGGGGCTCGTAAAAAAACGCCTGGCTCCCATACTGCGTGAAATTGCTCATCATTTCAGGGACTATCTCCTAACCCCAGACCTGGTTGAACTGCGCAATATTTCCCTTGTGGCCGAA
>CP070776.1:555627-562371 GCA_020346205.1 Deltaproteobacteria bacterium | reverse complement strand
CCAGGTCGGTCAATTTCATGCCCATCATCACCTTTGTGGCAAGTTTTGCCAAAGGCACGCCTGTTGCCTTGCTTACAAAAGGTATAGTACGGGAGGCCCTGGGATTTACTTCAAGGATATAGAGCTCATTATCTTTGACTGCAAACTGGACATTCATCAGACCGATAACATTTAATTCCTGGGCCATGGCCTTTGAGGCTTCCTTAATCTCCTCTATCATTTCAGACGACAAGGAATGGGGCGGCAGGACGCAGGCAGAGTCCCCTGAATGGATGCCCGCCTCCTCGATATGCTCCATTATGCCGCCTATAATGGTAACTTCTCCATCGGAAATGGCATCAACATCAACTTCTACGGCATCTTTTAAAAATTTATCAATCAGTACAGGATGTTCCGAAGAAACAATAATGGCAGAGGCCATGAATTCTCTTATCCCTTTCTCATTGTATACAATGCGCATGGCCCTGCCGCCAAGGACATACGAAGGCCGAACCACCACCGGATAGCCGATGCGCTCGGCTATTTCAAGCGCCTCTTCCATGGTGCGTGCAGTGCCGTTGGCCGGTTGCTTAAGGTTTAATTTCTGCAGAAACTGCTGAAACCGTTTTCGGTCTTCAGCCCTGTCTATTGAATCAGGCGAAGTCCCGACGATGGGTACCTTTGCATCTGCAAGGGGAACTGCCAGGTTCAAGGGTGTCTGACCTCCAAACTGGACTATAACTCCGTCAGGCTTTTCCCGTTCTATGATATTGAGTACATCCTCCCTGGTTAATGGTTCAAAATAGAGTTTATCCGAAGTATCATAGTCAGTACTTACTGTTTCCGGATTGGAGTTGACCATAATGGACTCTATACCCATCTCCTTCAAGGCAAAGGAGGCATGAACACAGCAGTAGTCAAACTCTATACCCTGGCCGATGCGGTTAGGTCCACCACCTAAGATCATAACTTTTTTCGTAGAGCTCACCCTGGATTCATCTTCTGTTTCATATGTGGAGTAATAATACGGTGTATAGGCCTCAAATTCCGCTGCACAGGTATCAACCAGTTTGTAGACAGGAACCTGATCCTGTTGCAGTCGCAGTTCCCGAATATCATCTTCCGTAGTGCCGGTAAGATGTGCAACCTGAACATCCGAAAAACCCTGCTGCTTGATCTTACGCAGAAAGTCCTTTGTTAAACCATGAAATCCTGTCTCTGTAATGCTGGCTTCTGTTTCAACCAGTTGCTTGAGATTGTTCAGGAACCACGGATCGATATAGGTTATTCGGTAGAGTTCCTCAATACTCATGCCGCGCCTTAAGGCTTCATACAGGCAGAAAATTCTCTGTGAGTTGGGGGTGACCAGTTTTTTCTCCAGTTCCGCCTCATCCATTGTGGTTAGGGAATCCTTGCCGTCATTGCCAAAACCCATGCGTCCAATTTCAAGGGAGCGCAAGCCTTTTTGAAAGGCCTCCTTAAAGGTCCGGCCAATTGCCATTGTCTCACCCACGGACTTCATTGCAGTTGTCAGAACATCCTCTGCTTCAGGAAATTTCTCAAAGGTCCAGCGTGGTATTTTCACAACGCAATAATCGATTGTAGGCTCAAAAGAGGCGTAAGTTTCCCTGGTAATATCATTGGGTATTTCATCAAGGGTATATCCAATGGCCAGTTTGGCGGCAATTTTTGCAATGGGGAAACCAGTGGCCTTAGATGCAAGGGCTGAGCTTCTGGAAACCCTGGGGTTCATTTCAATAACCATTAACTCTCCATCCACCGGATTGACAGCAAACTGGACATTTGAGCCCCCTGTTTCAACCCCTATTTCCCGCATAATGGCAATTGAAGCATTACGCATCAACTGATATTCCCTGTCAGTAAGGGTCTGGGCAGGAGCTACGGTTATCGAATCACCTGTATGGACCCCCATTGCATCCATATTCTCAATGGGACAGACAATTACCACATTGTCGTTCTTGTCCCGCATGACCTCGAGTTCGTATTCCTTCCAGCCAAGAAGGCTGCGTTCCAGCATGACTTCATTATTCAGGCTGAGATCAATACCTGCTGTAGATAGCGTTTCAAGTTCCTGCATATTATAGGCAACACCCCCACCTGTACCGCCTAGAGTAAAACTCGGCCGTACAATAATGGGAAAGCCTATCTGCTCAGCTGCCGCCAGGGCCTCCTCTACCGTATGCACAATAGCGCTCTCGGGGACCTTCAAGCCGATTTTTTTCATGGCAGCCCTGAATTCCTCGCGCCCTTCTGCCTTGCGGATTACCTTGATATCAGCTGCCAGCATTTCAACGTCGTATTTCTCCAAAACGCCCATTTCAGCCACTTTAATGGCTGTATTCAAACCTGTCTGTCCGCCCAGCGTCGGCAGCAGGGCATCAGGCTGTTCCTTTTCTATTACCTTGGCGACCATTTCAGGGGTTATAGGTTCTATATAGGTTTTGTCGGCAAGTTCCGGATCAGTCATTATTGTGGCCGGATTGGAATTGATCAGAACGACCTCATACCCTTCCTCTTTCAAGGCTTTCACCGCCTGGGTTCCTGAATAATCGAATTCGCATGCCTGGCTGATAATTATTGGGCCAGATCCGATTATGAGAATCTTCTTGATGTCTGTACGTTTTGGCATGGGCTTACTAGCTAATATTTTTTTAGGTTTATATGAAAATTATTTTACAGTTATTGCTAACTTTATTCTTACCCCATCATCTCAATAAAACGGTCAAACAGGTACAGTGAATCATGGGGACCAGGAGCATTTTCAGGGTGATATTGCACTGAAAATGCAGGGAATTTCTTATGTTTCATTCCCTCCAGGCTGCCGTCGTTAAGGTTGACATGGGTCAGTTCAACTTCATCTGGATCTAAACTCTTTAGATCCACACAAAAACCATGATTTTGAGAAGTTATTTCAATACAGCCGGTTTCCAGATCTTTCACTGGCTGATTTGAGCCACGATGCCCGAATTTCAATTTATATGTTGTGCCGCCGTATGCCAAACCCAAAATCTGATGACCGAGACAAATGCCGAAGATCGGTTTTTTACCGAGCAGTTCCCGGACAGTTTCCACCACCCCTTGGACTCCAGCAGGATCACCAGGGCCATTCGACAGGAATATGCCATCAGGTTCTAAGCCAAGAATGACATCTGGGCCGGCATCAGCAGGTACTACCTGAATCGCACAGCCTTTCTCTGCCAGGATCCTGAGCTGGTTGAACTTCAGTCCATAATCAATGGCTACAACCTTATACCTGCCACTCGATGCGGTAGTAAATTTATCCCCGTTACTGGGGCCTGTTTCCGACCAGCCATAGGGTTGATGACAGGTTACTTCCCGCACCAGATCTCTACCCACCAGTCCTTCAGATTCCTGTGCCATTTTAACCAGTTGTTCAGGGTCCAGTATCTTGGTGGATACCACTCCTTTCATGGCCCCGGCCTTACGAATATGTTTGGTCAAGGCCCGGGTATCTATGCCTTCAACCCCTAATATGGAATACTGTTGCAGAAAAGAAGCCAATGTTGAAGTTGAACGAAAATTACTGGGTATGGCATTGTATTCCTTCACCAGAAAAGCTTGTGGCTGGATTCTGGCAGACTCCATATCTTCCAGGTTGATACCGTAATTGCCTATAAGGGGGTAGGTCATAGTAACTATCTGTCCCTTATAAGAAGGGTCAGTCAGTATCTCCTGGTACCCAGTCATCCCAGTGTTAAAGACAATTTCACCTGTTGCCTCTCCGGCCCCGGTGAATGATTCGCCTTCAAATATTGTTCCATCCTCTAGAGCGACAAGCGCTTTCATACTCTTACCTTCTTGTGCCTGTTTTTAATCTTTTATAAAAAATCATTTTATAGTTATGAAGTGCGGACATTGCAAACACCAAATTTTCAATGCTTGAGAACATCTTTAATAAGTTGGGCCTGTTTTCTGGCAGCTCCTTGTTGAGTGGCAGCAACTTCACGGGCCCGCTTGCCTGCAAGGTCATACTCTTCCGGGTGATCCATGAAGTACAGGATTGACTCTGTCAAGGCCTCCGGTCCACCTACCGGGAAACCCCCGCCACCCGACTCAAGGAGTTCAGCGGCATCGCTAAAGTCCTTCATGCTCGGCCCATAAAATACCGGTTTGCCGAAAATCGCTGCTTCCATAATGTTGTGACCGCCGCGCTCAACCAGGCTGCCACCACAGAATACATAAGAAGCTATGGAATAAAATCCTGCAAGATCCCCCATGGAATCAACCAGGATGGTATCAGTTTTTCGCTCAGAACTTTTAAGGTCGCTCAAACGCTCATAGGGAACCTGCTTCTGGTTCAGCATCTCTTCCACTTCAGCCAAACGCTGCAAGTGCCTGGGGGCCACTATCCAGACAAGATCCTGCAGACCGGTCGCCTTTTTCAAGTCCTGAAAAACAGCCAGCAGCATTTCCTCCTCCCCTGTATGGGTGCTACCTGCAACAAAAAGAGGTTGCTCCTGGTGCAAATTCAACCAGCTTCGATAATGCTCCTGGCTTTCAGGCGCCAGGTTTTTCTCAGCCTGATCATACTTGGCATTACCCAGCACTCTTATTTTACCAGGTTCTGCACCTAAACTTATATAGCGCTTTGCATCAGTTTGCTGGATAACAGAAATCATGGAAAAGCAGGATAAAATCCTTTTCATGAATCCCTTGACCAACTTATAACGCTGATAGGAACGCTCACTTAACCTGCCATTCAGGAGGACAAGTTTTACACCTGATCTCTTTGCTTCCAAAAGAAATGCAGGCCATAATTCTGTTTCCAGGCAAATATACAGGGAAGGCTTTATCTTTCTAATTGCCCTTCCGACTATACCAACCAGGTCAAGCGGTGCATAAATACACCGGACCTTTACACCTTCCTGCTTTCTCGCGACTTCCATGCCCTGCTCAGTCATGGTAGAGAGGACAAAATCAGCCCCAGGTAGAATTACTGCCAGTTCCTTTATTAATATCATGGCCAGCAGAACTTCTCCAACAGAGGCGCCATGAAGCCATATCGTCATGGTATGACCCTGCTTTAGCTCTTCAGTACCCAAATATCCAAATCTCTGCCCCAATCCTTCCCGATACCGACCTGTACCTAGACTGTATAGGAGAAAAAAAGGTAATCCTATAATAAACGTCAGCCAGCCAAAAAGTTGATAGAGTCCGTAAAGCAACGGTATACGCTACCTGGTTTGAAAATTGAATTTAATGGGCTTAAGAAAAATCGAGTTATTTAACCCTTAATCCCTCATTACGTCAATAAAATTATGGTATTTCAGACTGAGTTTTGCTTGACAACAGGATTATGTCTTTGTAATCAAAGTAAACCTTTCATGAATGATGTTCGCTATTAAATACTCATATTTTTTATCGCTAATTTTTTACCGGCTAACCTGGCAAATTAGTTAGGCTTTGTTGCCGAATTGACAAGGAGAATTTTCATGAAACACTACCTACTGGCATTTATAATTATTTTAACCGCACTCTGCAACAGTACAAAAGGGGAACTCATGGCTGCTGAAACAAAACTAGATGATGGATTGTATGCAAAATTTATTACCTCAAAAGGAGATATAACCGTAAAACTTGAATTTGAAAAAACACCTCTGACTGTTACAAACTTTGTTGGTCTGGCAGAGGGCACCAAGGACTTCAATGATTCCAAGGGCAGAACCAGCGGCCGTTATTACGATGGTCTCAAATTCCACAGAGTAATTAATAATTTTATGGTCCAGGGTGGTGATCCACTTGGATCAGGGTCAGGAGGGCCAGGCTACGATTTTCCCGATGAGTTTGATCCCAGCCTCAAACATGACCGCCCGGGAATCCTTTCCATGGCAAATGCCGGCCCGGGGACAAACGGCAGTCAGTTCTTCATTACCCATGTTCCCACACCCTGGCTCGACAACAAGCATTCTGTTTTCGGGCATGTGGTTTCAGGGCAGGATGTAGTCAATGCCATTAAGCAGGGCGATACCATAACAAGAATAGAAATCATAAGGGTCGGAGACAAGGCAGAATCCTTTAAGGCAACCCAGGAATCATTCGACAAGATGTTGAGTGAACTGGACAAAAACAAGGCTGCCAAGGAAAAAGAAACACGGGAAGAAGAAATGGCCACGATTAAAGCAAGGTGGCCAAATGCCGTAGCAACCGATTCAGGCTTGATGTATGAAGTTGTTAAAGAGGGCAGCGGTGATGCAAAACCCAAAGTTGGTGATACCGTCAGTGCCCATTATGTTGGAATGTTCCTTAACGGCCGCTTGTTTGACTCATCAGTGGACAGAGGTGAGCCGATCCGTTTTCCGGTGGGGACAGGAAGGGTAATCAAGGGTTGGGATGAGGCACTGCTTGATATGAAAAAAGGCGAAAAGAGAATCCTTATTATCCCACCACAATTGGCCTATGGTGCTCGGGGCCGGGGACCCATACCAGGAAATTCTACCCTTGTCTTTGAGGTTGAATTGCTGGACTTTTAGAAATGTAAAATTATGAATTTTGAATTCTTAATTTAACTGAATGCTTTCACCATTCAGTTAGTACTTAAGCCCCACCCTTTGCCTGACAAGGTCTAAGGTTGGGGCTGCTTTTTCTCGTGCTTTTAAAGCCCCATGGGCCAGTATCTTTTTCAGGAATTCCTTGTCCTGCAATAGTTCAGTCCGCTTCTCACGGGCTTCTTTAAAATAATCCTCTATGAGTTCAACGAGTTCCTGCTTGATGTAACCATAGGCA
>CP070776.1:540371-555527 GCA_020346205.1 Deltaproteobacteria bacterium | reverse complement strand
AGCTCGACATTTCTCTTTCCTCATCCTATCTTTCTAAAAAATCTCTCACCAACCTGTCTCTTGCCATGCAGGAAACACATAATGTTTTTTTGCAAGATCACACTGATCACAAACCGGGGCTTCAGCTTGCCAGGGGATGGGATATCACAGGACGGGTCGGCTTTGATTTTGATTCCTTTGCCCTGCGTCGGAAAACAACTACACCATATGATGAGGAACAATTTATCACCTATACATTCTATGATGTACATGGTGATATGCAGCTCGCACCTGACAGAATATCACGAACGGAAATATTCTCAGCCAAACTGTGTACTCTGGACTTCAAAGGTTCCTGGTTTTCAGATACAAATCTCGGTCAAAAATTTCAACTTCACACGAACCCGGATGAATCATTTCGCTTAGAAAATGTGCTGCCTTGCCTTGGAGTTAAACAGGACGTCATAGAAGGAGATTTCACTCTTCAGGCAAATCTTCTCAATGAATCTGACATCTGGTACGGAGGCGATATCCACATCAAATCCTCCCAGGGCCGCATTCTACGATTAAAAACCCTTTCCAGGATATTCAAAGTTGTAAATATTACTGACCTCTTTGAAGAACAGCTTGAGAGTACAGGCAAAAGAGGGTTTCCTTTTTCCCAGATGGATATTGACACGCACATTAAAGCCAACAAACTTATTTTTGACAGGGCAATTATCCGGGGCGAGGGTTTAAATCTTTTTGCCCGGGGTGAAGTCCACCTGGATGATTATGATGCTGACCTGACGCTGCTCATAGCTCCTTTTAAGACTTTCGACACCATGGTTTCTAAAGTGCCAATCATAGGGCAACCGGTAACTGGTGCAGACGGCAGCATGGTAAGCATCCCGGTTGCTATAAAAGGGCCTGTGGCTGACCCAAATATTACTCCATTGCACCCTGAGGCCTTAGGTGACGCAGTTTTTAACATACTTAAAGGCACATTTATGCTGCCGTACAATATCTTCAACCCTCAGGAAAAATCTGAGAAAGAAAACAGCGGCGAACAAGAAAGCGGAAAATAAAAATATATTTACAAGATCATATGAAATACAAAAACTTCGCATACCCGTATCTCATTCTCTTCTTTGCCTTTTCCGCTTTTTATACAGACAGCGCCAGATGTGAAGAAAGATCTGCCAACAGCCTTATTAATGAATCAAGCCCATACCTCTTAAAGCATGCAAAAAATCCTGTAGACTGGTACCCCTGGGGAGATGAAGCCTTTTCTCTGGCAAAGGAAAAAGACAAACCTATTCTTTTATCCATAGGTTATTTAACCTGTCACTGGTGCAATGTTATGGAGGAGGAATCCTTTTCAGACCCCCAGGTTGCAGCTCTTATAAATGACGTTTTTATTCCCATCAAGGTAGATCGGGAAGAACGGCCGGATATTGACCAGATTTACATGAAGGCATGCCACCTTCTCTCACCGGCATGTGGCTGGCCTCTCACACTCTTTTTAACTCCTAAAGGAAAACCGTTTTATGCTGGGACCTACATTCCAAAGGAAAACCGCTTTGGCCGTCTTGGTTTACTGGAACTAATCCCCAGGGTCAAGGAGCTCTGGTCCCGGGAACGTGACAATATTCAAAAATCAGCTGACAGCATCAACGCTGCAATTATTTCTTCGACCATCCAGCTGCCCGGTGGAGAGATGAACGCTTCCCAACTTGATGCTGCATTTTCTGCCTTCTCTCAAAACTATGATTCTCAGCATGGCGGTTTTGGCAGAAGAACTAAATTCCCAAAACCACAGAACATTTTGTTCCTGCTGAGATATTGGCATCGTACTGGCAAAAAGGAACCACTTGCCATGGTGGAGAAAACCTTGACAGCTATGCGCCTGGGCGGCATATACGATCATCTCGGTTATGGTTTCCACCGCTATGCCACTGACGCCGAGTGGCGCGTGCCACATTTCGAGAAAATGCTCTATGACCAGGCTTTGCTTGTAATAGCCTACCTGGAAGCTTACCAGGCTACTTCAAACGAGGAATATGCAAATACGGCAAAGGAGATCCTGAGCTATGTCCTTCGGGACATGACGGCAAAAAACGGAGGATTTTATTCTGCTGAAAGTGCTGACAGCGAAGGAGAAGAGGGCAAGTTCTACATCTGGTCAGCAGAGGAGATAAGAAAGATTTTAAATAAGCAGGACGCAGCTGTAGCAGCCAAAATCTTCCACATTATGGAGGGTGGCAATTATATTGATTCTGTTACCGGAAAAAAAACAGGCCAGAATATTCTTTATATTGAACATACTGCCGACAAATTGTCTGAATATGATAGAATCAGTTCCAAACTTCTTACAGCGCGCAATTCACGCCCAAGACCTGAACGCGATGACAAGATACTCACAGACTGGAACGGCCTTATGATTGCTGCATTTGCCAAAGCTGCCCAGGTTCTGGACAAGCCTGAGTATGGAGAAGCTGCAAAACGTGCAACCCAGTTCATTCTGAACAATCTGCGTACCCAGGATGGAAAGCTATTACACCGCTGGCGTGAAGGCCGGGCCGGGCTTACAGCCTCTGCTGCCGATTACTCATTCATGACCTGGGGACTGCTCGAGCTTTATAGCTGGGATTTTGATCCAAAATGGCTGAAGTATGCCCTTGACCTGACCAGCAACCTTATAGAAAACTACTGGGATGATAAATTGGGTGGATTTTACCTGACAGTTTATGATAAAAAGTCAATGCTCCCAAGGATTAAGGAGAGTATTGATACAGCAATGCCATCTTCAAATTCTGTTTCAATGTTTAATCTGCTCAAGCTCAGCAGGTTGACCGGAAACCATACTTTTGAGGAAAAGGCTGCAAAAATCAGCTCATTGTCATCTTCCAGAGTCAAGGATTCACCACTTGCATTCCCTATGCTTCTGGCAGCACATGATCTTGCCCAGGCTCCTTCCCAGGAAGTAGTAATTGTGGGTAAAAGAGATGCTGATGACACTAAGGAGATGTTGAAAACACTGCGTAAAAACTACTTCCCCAATGCGGTAGTCCTTTTCAAGCCGGCAGGAGAAGCAAACTCCCAAATCATGAAGTTTGCAAACTATATTGAATTTATGAACGCCATTGACAGCAAGGCAACAGCGTTTGTGTGTACAAATTTCAAATGCGATTTTCCCACTACAGATCCTGCCACAATGCTCAACTCCTTACGTTCTATATCTGAAAAATCAAGAGAAACTAACTGATCGACCAAAAACAAGAACCCCGGCCTTGGGTGGGAGGCCGGGGTTCTTATTTTTTTAGGAAGGGGAAGTACAAAAAGGAGAGAGAGGCTCATTGTCCTTTTGTGCTTTCATACTCTACTATTACACAAACCGTGCCAAACAATATAGATATTAAATAATTTACTGAAATGATTTAATATTTTTTTGAATTCGCTTTATCACTTTTTAAAATCTGCACCAGCGTTGCTTGCAAAGTGGGTAAAAATTACCCACCCCGGATATGCTGTGTATACAATTTATCCAATTTTAATATTATTTATTTAAAAAATAATGTTCGCCCTTTAGGCGGCAAGCTGCAAATGGTCATTTTTGTCAAACTTCCTGATGATAGACTGTAAATGGCTGGTAAATTTGAGTATATCATCCCCGTTCTGCACCAAATCGTCAGTCGACTCAAGCATCTCATAAAATGCCTGGCTGATACTCCCCATGGAATCATCGATATTATGATAAGCATCCACCTGCTGTTTTGTAGCCTCCGAAACCTGCGCTATCATCAATGACACTTTCTGAATGCTTTGCATGATCTCATCGACATTCTTTGTCGAACTGTTCAGCATATTATCAAGAGTAGTACTCAGATCAGAATTCACTCTGACGCCTTTAATAATCTCATCAACACTCTCCTGAAATGTTTCCACCATATCTTCAATTTCCTGGGTTGCTTTGGCTGTTCGGGAAGCCAGTTCCTTTACCTCTCCGGCTACAACGGCAAATCCCCTGCCATGCTTCCCAGCCCTGGCCGCTTCAACCGTAGCATTTAGGGATAGTAGGTTTGTCTGCTGGGCAATCTCACCGATGATCATCAAAATAGAGGTAATATCCTTTGACTGTATGCTGAGATGCTCCATGAGCTGTACTGTCCGATTCATACTATCAGAGGATTGACTCATAGCCTCAACAGAACGGTTAATCTGGTCGTTTGTCTGGTTGGCATTTTCATTTATCCCCCTGGAAAAACCGACAGTCATGCTCAAGTTTTCACTTATTTCATTTATTGTCGCTGTTGCCTCACTTGTTGCAGCACTGATATTTGTGACATGCCCGCGCTGTTCTCCAATGGTCTCAACCAGTTCATGACTGAAAGCTGACAGATTGCCCGCAACTCCTACCAGGTTTTTGACCCCGCTCTTTACTTCATTAAACATTTCATCCAGTGTACTTGTCATCATATTGAAACCACTAACTATTTCCCCAATTTCATCTGGACTTTTCACGTCAATGTCCACGTCGAGATGACCGGCGGTAACTTCCCTGCAGGCCCATGCCAGCTTACGCAGATGTTTAAGCAGAATGATTTTTACGAGAAGGAATGAAAATCCACCCACTACAATACCTGCTATAATGCAACCAAGATTAAACCATATCTGCATTCCTTCTTTAAACTCCACAAAAAACATTGCATAAAGAGGGAAAATAAGCCCCATGGCTATACCAAAAACCATCATCCCTAACTGTAAACGTTTCAGTATCCCAATTTCCATAAATCTACACCTTAACTATTGATTAAACTTGACCAGTCCTCTAACTAAACTACTGTATTGGAATTAAACAGAATAACATGGCGCCCAAGCCATAGAGCAAATTGCTGTTGCAGCAATTATTACTAAATTACAATTATAATCATACCAGGAGTGCACCCAAGTTTTTTCAGGCAGTTTCTACGGTTTCCTCAGATTCTTTTTCAGGTAGAGCAAATTCTGTGAGTCCTGACAAATATCGTGCGCCTTTTTCAGCCTGCTCTGCAATTCGGCGGATATAGCTGATGAATTCCTGGAGCAGAACCATCTCCCGCACCGGTATCATGCCCCGGGTTCCTTCTCTCAAAAGCTGGGCCTTTAGGTCATGGTATTCATCAATAAGATGGTGTACCTTTTCCATGCATGCATTGACATTATATCCTTCCACCTCGATATCTGCATGTTTCAAAATATCAACAACCGATCCTTTGAAATGGGCCATGGCAGCTGCGGTGTCCTCATCTTCCAGGGCCTGCAATTCAGCCTGTTTATCTGCTACCAAGATGGCAAGTTCGGCAACCGAGGCATAATATCCAGCTACCCGCAAACCGTTGGGTAGCTGGTCATCAAGTTCTGCCGGCAGGTGGCTGCGTTGCATGAGGTTTACAAATTCACCAACCTTTGTTTCCAATTTATCCAGAACGATTTTATCCTTGCCAAACTGTGGACTGGTGGCAACTTCATGGCTTAGTGATCCTTTAGCCATGCGTTTGGCAATCTGCCCCAGTCTCACTAACTCCTTGGACAGGGCATGCATGGCCAGAACCGGGGTTGAAACTATATTCTTATCCAGATAAACGGGGCGCGCCTCATCTTCTTCCATACTCCTGAATCGCTTTTTAAGAAAACGGACCATTCTCTCAGTCAGCGGCCAAAGCAGCAGGACTCCAAGAAAATTGAAGGTGGTATGGAACATGGCAAGTATTGTTACGGGCCCGGTATCCTGACCAACAAACTGCCGGATCAGAGCTAGAAATTTAAGAAGCAAAGGCAGGATCAACAGAGCTACCAAGCCGGTGAGCAGGTTGAAAATCACATGCGAGGCAGCTACCCTTTTGGCATTGGGCGTGGCACCCAGGACTGCAATAGCGGCAGTTGAGGTAGTCCCGACATTTGCCCCGATAACAACTGCTGCAGCATCATTTATTGGTATGACTCCTCCGGCAGTGGCTGTCAGGGCAATTGCCATGGCTGCACTGGATGATTGCATGAACAGGGTAAGAAGGAAGCCGATACCTAGGAATACCAGTAGGCTGATAACGCCTCCCCCTCCCAGGCTGGCAAGCTGAATACCTGCTCCCATGCCCTCAAATGTGGATTTCAAAACCTCTATCCCCAGAAAGAAAACCCCGAATCCGGCCAGGGCTTCCCCTGCAGCGCCCTGGCGTCCGGCACCCTTGCTTAGTCGGTACATCATTCCCGCACCTATGGCCGGCAGCGCAAATACCTTGATTTTGACCTTAAAACCGATCAGGGCTATCAGCCAGCTGGTCATTGTCGTACCGATGTTACTGCCATAAATAACAAAGACTGCCTGGCCAAGACTCATCAGGCCTGCATTAACAAAGCCGATGATCGCCACTGTCACGGCACTGGAAGACTGCACCAGGGAAGTGATCAGGGCGCCTGACATCAAACCGCGAGAAGGCGTTCTGGTCGAACTTGCAAGAATATTTTTCAGAGTTTTGCCGGCAGCCAGCTTAAATCCATCAGTCATCAGAACCATGCCTAGCTGGAAAAGCCCTATCCCTCCAAGCAGGCTGCCAATCATATACAAACTCATATTACACCGGGATTATTTTTTAGGTTTTGTATTCAGAATGCTTAAAAGCGAAAATTAGCCTGAAAGTTCATATTAATCAATTACTCCACGCTACACTTAATCCAGAGTCAGTATAAAACGAAACCAGTCAGAGAAGCAACTTTTTGATAGAATTAACTTTTTATGGCAGAGAAAAAATAAGTTAAGATAAACGGGAGGTTAGAATGGCTTACTCGTCAAGAACTTTTCGAATAAGGGCTGCAATCTTTTCTGTGGTATATGGTTTCATCATAATGGCCGACATGTTGCGCAATACATGACCTTCAGCTTCTTCAAGGCAATAACCAGTAACCAGAATGAATTTAACATCAGGCTTCATTTCTTTCAGTTCACTGAAAAGTTCCACGCCTGACTTTTTTGGCATAATCATATCGGAAACTACTAGGTTTATTACTTCATGGTTTTCAGCAAACACTGCCAGGGCTTCCTCACCGTTGCTTGCAGTAAGAACTTCGTAACCTAGATCCTTAAGCATTTCGGAAGAGAAGGAACGAAGCACTTCTTCATCTTCAACGATGAGAATCGTTTCCTTACCACTAATCGTTTGACGATACGAACCTTGCTGCTGAGCATCAGCTTCTACAGATTCACCTTCAGCAGCCCCATCAAGAACAACAGGCAGGAAAACCCTGAATGTAGATCCTTCACCTTTTACACTCTGCACATCAACCCAACCGCCATGCCCTATTATAATTGAATATACAATTGCCAGGCCAAGTCCTGTGCCCTTGCCAACCTCCTTTGTGGTAAAGAAGGGATCGAATATTTTGGGTTGATCTTCCTTGTCAATTCCGCATCCTGTGTCACTTACCGATATTATAATATACTCTTTGACCCCAGGAGCCGGATTATTGGCTACGAGTTTCGAGTCAGATGTTACTTTTTCCGTTTTTATGGTAATAACACCCTTGCCCTGCATGGCATCACGGGCATTTATAGCAAAATTCATTAAAACCTGGGTCAACTGTCCCTGGTCGGATTTCAGCATGGGAAGGTCCTGAGCCAAATCCAGCTCGATGTCCACGGTTTCCTCAACCATCCGCCGGATGAAACCGACATTTTCTTCAACCATACGATTGATATCCAGCAGTTTGAACTCAAGAGGGATCTTTCTGCTGAATAACAGGAGTTGCTTTACAAGGTGTGAAGCACGTTTGGAGACATCGATAATGGTCTGGATATTCTTGCTGACAGGAGTGCCCTCGGGCAGGGACTTCAGACTTAAACTGGCATAGCCCATGATACCGGTGAGCAGGTTATTGAAATCATGGGCTATGCCTCCGGCCAGACGTCCCACTGACTCCATTTTCTGGGACTGGAAAAGCTGCTGCTGCAGTTTCTTTTTTTCAGCCTCAACAGTTTCTATGGCCTGCCGGTCCGCCCAGATATCAAGGGCCCTGGATACACGAGCTGCAAAACCGGCAATATTTTTCTTTAAAATATAATCAATTGCCCCTTCCCTGAGACTGTCCACGGCAACCTGTTCATTACCCATGCCTGTAATGAGGATTACAGGAATTTTGATGTTTTTTTCCTGGAGTAAATGTATTGCCTCTATGCCTGTGAGATTAGGCAGGGAATAATCTGCGATGATAATATCTGCATTCAGATTTTCGAGGCTTGCCAGAAACTGCTCCCGGTTTCTGGCAACATGATGAGTGACATCAAAGCCCCCTTTTCTAAGCTCATACAGTTCAAGCTCCACATCATCAGGGTTATCTTCAATAAAAAGAACCTCAATCTTTTTTAAAGTATCATCCATCGCAACAGGAAGGTTTAGTTATTCCCACTATCCTTCAGTGGGCGACTCGTTGAGCAATAACCAGTAATAACCGATGTAACGCACTGTCTCTACAAACTGATCAAAGTCCACAGGTTTTCTGATATAACTGTTTACTCCCAGGTCATAGCTTTCAACGAGGTCTTTTTCTTCTTTGGAAGATGTCAGTATCACGACAGGTACCTTCTTTATGCTGGTCTCTTCCTTAATTTTCCGTAAAACTTCAATGCCATCAACCTTGGGTAATTTCAGGTCAAGCAGAATTAGGGCAGGTATTTCATGCTTTGATTCTGCATATTTACCGCCATAAAACAAATAATCCAGTGCCTCCTGTCCATCCCGCGCCACCACTATGGGATTTAATATGTTGTTCCTTTTCAGAGCATGCAGTGCTAATTCGACATCATCGGGATTATCTTCCACAAGTAAAATTTCATTCACCTGGTTTGTTAGCATATTGTCCTCCTTGCTGTTTAAAGCTCTGCTAAAATATCTGCCGCATAGCAGGTTTTCTTAAGTTGTGATTTGTTCACCCTTGCCCTCTAACGGCAACAGCACATAAAATGTGGAACCGGAACCAAGTTCTGACTCAGCCCAGATCTTACCATGGTGCCGCTCAACCAAGCGCTTGACAATGGCAAGACCTATTCCAGTACCTTCATAATCTTCTGGCAGTTGCAAGCGCTGGAAGACCTGAAAAATCTTGTCATGGTACTGCATCTCAAAACCAATGCCGTTGTCCTTGATGTAAAATGCCTTAAGCTCTTCATCAAAACCGATCAGGATTTTGGGCCTCTCTTCTTCACTGCTGTATTTGATTGCATTGGATATAAAATTGGCAAAAACATGCTGGATCATTTTCTGATCACAAACAACCTCAGGCAGGTCATCAACCTTTACATCAATGTCCTTCTCCTTTATCACCTCGGTAAAATCTCGCAGGGCATTGTTTATCAACCGGTTCATACTGACCTTTTCCAGGCGCAGTTCGGTCCTGCCGGCCCTGGAAAAGCTTAACATATCATCTATGAGTTGGGACATCTTCGTGGCGCCATTGCGTACCCGGGTCAGGTAATGCTCACCCGTGCCTTCAAGCTTATCGCCATACTCCTCTAATATGATCTTGGAAAAACCGTCAATATTTCTTAACGGCGCTCTGAGATCATGGGAGACGGAATAGGCAAAGGCCTCGAGCTCTTTGTTCGCGGCACTAAGTTCTTCATTTGTATTCTTGATTATCTCGTTCTTATCAAAGAGTTCCTTGCGCATTTTATAGTAAGTTTTTTCCAGACACCCAATCTCATTTTCCCGCTTTATTATTTTCCGGGTCTCTAATTCACCTTCATCAATCTTATCAGGTAGTTCCTCAAGTTCCTTAGCCAACTCTTTCACCGGCTTTGTCACCATCAGGAAAAGCATCAGGTAGGTAAAGGAAATTATTACTCCAATACTCAGAACCCCTACAAAGAAATTGTTTCTGACATGGGAATAAATATTGGCATATATCTGATCGGTTCCCATCCTGACAACCATGGACCCCAGGACCTCCTGGTCACTCCCATGGCACTGATGACATTTTTCCTGATTTTTAACGAGCCGCACCATACTGAGGTACCTTTTTCCTTCAATCTCCTCCTCAAAACTGCTCTTTATTACCTCATTGCTTTTCGGTTGACTGATCAATTCTTTCCAAACTGTCTGATTGTATATGGAATTATCAATCTTTCTACCGATCATATCAGCGTCGGTGGAATAAGTGGCATGCTGATTCAGGTCAGTTATATAGATTTGAACATCTTGCAACCCGCTGCTCATCTGGAGCAACTGCTCACGGACTGCCTCACTGTCACCTACAGACATAGGATATTCTATGCCCCCATATACCGAATGAAACAAATCATTGCTAAAACGGGTCATTTCACCAATCATGTCATTGGCCTGATGCGCGGCTGAAGCAACAATGAATATTGCCAGAGGCAAAGCTAGGGCAATAGTTAATACGGTCAGTATAGCCCTGCCCAGCTTCTTACCTATAAAACGAACCATCACACCTCCATACAGCATAGTTTCCAGCTGCCAGCTAAATGACTGTCAGAAAATCCCAATTGTAGCTTTATTTTTAAGTCCCTAAATAGCTGATTAAATAGTTGATAACAAGATTCCGCCAACTCCCAGAAAATTCTCCTACCATGTGTGAAAAAATATTCCAATGAAAAACAGCAGATTTTAGCCAATATCATTGAAAAAACATCTTCCGGTTCAGACCCTGTTATCAAGAAGGCTTGCAAGTTTTTCAAGATGAACCTGCTCCTCTTCTGATAGTTTTTCAAAGATCAGCTGGGCCTGCTTATCTTCTATGGCCCTGCTCATTTTAATATAAAGGTCATAGGCATTGACCTCCATGGCAATGGCCAATTCCAAGCTTTCAGAAACACCTTTGTCCTCTATCCAGGCAAGAGCCTCTTCAACTGCAACCCCTCCCTCCATAACAGACCCACTCAGGGAGTCACTGAACTTATCCCGCAGGTTAGTAAAATCCGGCTTTTTCCCTGTCAGGTTTTCATATGTTTCCAGCAGATGCTTCTCATGACTCTTTTCTGCCGATACCAACCAGCTGAACATTTCCTGCGCCTCTTTATCATCACTGAAATGATCAGAAACGCCCTGGTAGAAAAGCTTTGATCCTTCTTCCAGGGCCCAGGCCAATCCGACAATCTCTTCAGCATTTGCAGCAGGTGAAAAATAGGCCATGCCTGCTTCCGGCAGACCATGGGCAACCAAACCTTTCCAGGACCGAATGCCTCCTTCCATGCTAAAGACATTTTTTAATCCAGCTCCAAGCAGTAACGTTGCAGCCGACCGGCTGCGCACCCCTGCTGCTCAGTAAGCTATGGTAGGTTTTTCAGGGTCGATATCATCGAGCCTGTTCTTTAATTCTGCCATGGGGATCAAATTGGCACCAGGTATATGGTCAATTTCGTATTCACCAGGTTGACGCACATCCACCAGATTATACTCATCAGGGTGTTTCTCAGCGAGAAGCCGCCGTACCTCTTCAGCGGTCATGGTTGGAATCGATTTAAAGTAATCCAGAACTCCCATAGTAAAAACTCCTTTACTTAATCAAATAATTGCCAGGTTATAAGCATTTTCTGATTCTCAACTCTCTTTTTAAGCAATATCTGCCCTGTTTTGTCAAAAAAATCTTTTATTTTTCGGGGTTTCAGTTAAACATGTAATCGCGAAAAGTCCCGCAGTTATAGCCATGGCCTATTAATATCAGCTGAAGATGTGTTTAATACCTGTGGAACGAGAGCAATTATTCGAAACTGACAATATAGAAAGATTAATCTTCAATGCGATCATTTTTTCTCTTTATTATCATTATGTTATTTACAACTTCAGTGTACTTGAACTGTACGCTTTACGGCTCAATAGCCCGAATACCCTATTTTGGCATAACGATAACCGAATATGCTGAAAAGGAGAGAGATGTATTCCTGATCATGTATATTGCCGGTGGTTCCCTTCTGCCCCACAACGAAAAAATCAAGGATATAAGCATGTCCCTGGCGCGGAGAACCCATAAAAAAGCCTTTATTTCACCCCAGCAAACCGAACTCATCGGCCCCTATGCAACTCGAAAGACCTTTGACCTGACCGCAGCTCTCATCCGTATACTTTACTGGATCCCTCCTTTTTCCGTGGCGCTATTCTTCCTTGTGCTCCTCATGCCGAAAGCATCAAGCGATGAAGAGTAGTTTAGTTTTATTCTACAAGATCCTTATTTTTTATTTCAGTTGATCCCAAAAGAGTTGCCTCGATAAAATTTTCTATACCGTCCCTATACATACTGCCGCTGACCAGAAATCCCTCATTATGTCCTCCGTGGATTGTGAGCATACTCTTAGGAGCCCGGGCACTTTCATAGAGCATCTGTCCGTTCTCAAAAGGAATTATCTCGTCATCCGGACTATGGATAATTAACACTGGGCTGGAGACAGACTGAAGCATCTTTTTTGTATTGTATTGAAACCTGCTCAACAGCCTGACCGGGAAAATTGGATATAGTCTGGCAGCCATATCCGGTACTGAAGTAAAGGATGATTCGAGTATGAGAGCGCCCGGGTTCTTGCTGGAAGCAACAAACGCAGCGATTGCTCCTCCCAGAGACCTGCCAAAAACAATAATTTCCTGGGCAGGGATATTTCTTTTTTCTGTTAAATAGCTCCAGGCGGACTCGGCATCAAAATATGTACCTTGTTCGGAAATTGAGCCCTGGCTACGCCCGTAACCCCGGTAATCAATTATGAAGGAAGAAAGGCCAAGATCATGAAATATCTTAAGTGAATCAAGCCGGTGGGAGATATTCCCGGCATTACCATGAAAGAACAGAACCGTTCCCCTCTCTTCTTTTGCCGGAACAAACCAGCCATGTATTGTTACCCCGTCACTGGCAGTAATGGAGACAGACTCGTATTCCAGGCCTATATCCTTTGGACTTGCTGTCAACTTCCTTGAGGGGATATTGGGATAATAGAGAAGCTTAGCCTGCATAAGGAACAGGTATAGACAGAGGGCACCATACATGCCAGCGGCAAGTATTGTTATGGACCAGAAAATATTTGACATCGTTCCTCTTTTTGCCACCTTTCTGTTTCCTTAATTCCTTACCAGAAAACATCATTGTAAAAAAGCTGATGATTCTTGGCAGTTTGTAATTTATACTATTTGTATCTCCTTTTCTAAAAAATAACAAAAGATCATATTTGTTCCTCTGCATTCTTATAACTTGTTTCAAGACAGGAGAAAGAAAATGGATACTATCAAGGCAAAAATTTCGGATTATCTTGTTTCTCATCCTTATCTGAGGCTCGGTACGGTTAACAAAGAATCAAAGCCGCAAGTACATACTGTCGGTTATGTGTCAGAAGGTTGCACTGCCTACTTCGTCACTGACAGGAAAAGCCGCAAGGCAGAAAATATTCTCAAGAACCCTGCGGTTGCCTATGCAGTAGATGAGAATTACGAGGATATCATGGTAATCCAGGGAGTGCAGATGGAGGGCAAGGCCACCCTGATTACTATGGAAACAGAAGCAGTGAGGCTGTTAGAGCTCATGGCAAAGAAGTTTCCCGGCATGGAAGATATGCCACCCAACCCAGAACTGGTAATTTTCAAAATTGAGCCGACCAGGGGATATTTTCTTGATAATACTGTAGCCTTCGGCCACCGGGATTTGGTGGAATTTTAAAATGCCCATAATAAACTCTTACAGTTTCGGCCGCATGGTAATAGATGATTCCCTTTACACCAAGGATGTCATCATTTTTCCGGATGGCAGAATCCATAGCCCCTGGTGGCGAAAACAGGGACATGTGCTCACAAAAAATGACCTTGCAGAACTGATTACATCAGGGCCGGAAACTATCATCTGCGGTACCGGTGCCATGGGTGTCATGCAGCCCACGGATGAACTGAAAGAATACTTGGCCTCCGGCAATATTCAATTCATTTTTCAAAAAAGCGGAAAGGCTGTTGAAACATACAACCAAATGTCAGGCATAAGAAAAATTGGAGGTTGCTTCCACTTGACCTGCTAAGAGAAATAAGGAGGCCTTAAATGCAGCCAACAGAAGCCCAACGTGCCAATCTGAGCTACCGGCTCGGCACAACTATCACAGAACATCTTCTTCTCTGTCAGGATGAGTGCCCTGCTGCTTCAGGGCAATTTACCAGGTTGTTAAGCGAACTGATCATCAGTGCCAAACTCATCTCACGGGAAGTCAACAAGGCCGGCCTGGCAGATATCCTCGGGGCTACCGGAGACATCAATGTCCAGGGCGAAAAGGTCAAGAAGCTCGACGAGTTTGCCAACCAGGCGCTTATCTACAGGATGGAACGCTCAGGCCTCCTCTGTGCCATGTCTTCTGAGGAAAATGCCGATGTCATAGAGATACCGGATGATATGCCCAAGGGGAATTATGTTCTGGCATTCGATCCACTGGATGGCTCCTCGAATATTGATGCCAATGCAAGTATCGGCACCATTTTCTCTATCCATCGTAGAATTGAAAAATCAGGCTGCGGCGCACTGGATAATTTTCTGCGTTATGGGTACGAGCAGGTTGCAGCAGGATATTTCCTCTACGGTTCAAGCACAATGCTGGTCTATACAGCAGGTAAAGGGGTGCATGGTTTTACTCTTGATCCGTCTGTCGGTGAATTCCTCCTCTCACACCAGAATATCACCATGCCTGAGCGCGGCAAGATTTACTCGGTCAACGAAGCCTATACCGAATACTGGGACGAGAGGACCAGGGCCGTGATCAACTACTTCAAGTCATCAAAAAATGAACGCGGCAAGCCTTATACAGCAAGATACATTGGTGCCATGGTGGCTGATTTTCATCGCAACCTCCTCTACGGTGGTATCTACATGTATCCGGCAGACAGCAACGACCCCCATAAGCCGCACGGTAAACTCAGACTGCTTTGCGAGGCAGCACCACTTGCTTTTATTGCTGAACAGGCAGGCGGTGCTGCAACCGACGGCAAGCAGCGTATTCTGGATATAAAGGCAACAGAACTGCATGAACGGGTACCTCTTTTTATTGGCTGCAAGGCTGATGTAGAGAAAGTAACAGAAATCATGCAGGGAGAAAAGCTGTTATAACAGCTTTAAATAACAAATCACAAATACGAAATCCTAAACAATATCAAATGACGAAATTTCAATATTCTAAACATTTATTGTCAACGCGATCGA
>CP070776.1:521445-540271 GCA_020346205.1 Deltaproteobacteria bacterium | reverse complement strand
CGAAAATGCAAGGAAGAGTCAGCTCCGCTATACAGTTGGTATGCGGAACTGACGATGACGCAGCAGGATCAACAAATTCGATAATCAATAAATTGCTATCACCAGCCTCTAACAACGGCTTTTGATCTATATATCCCCCTTCCAAGGTGATAGAACCCAAAAAGCGGGACATCAATCGGCGGATGTCCCGCTTTAATTTTTTACACACAAACCCGTATCAGTTTGCACGATATATTTTTTCAAGTACATCAAGCAACCTGTCCCTGTTGTTTTTCTTCTGGTTCAGTAACAAAACAAAACTGTCCAGGTTCTCATTTTCAATTAAATATCCACCATAGGTGTAAACCCCTTTTAAGGTCCCGGACTTCAACAATCTACCCTCTTCATATGGCAGGTCTTTAGCATAGTACTTAAAGGAATCAAGCAATTGGATCATTGCATGGGGTGATGCCCTATTTTTTCTGGAAAGGCCGGACCCTTCAACAACATTTACCTCCTTTTGAGACAGATTGTATTGGCTGCGCAAATATACAGCCATTGCCAATATTGACTTTTCCCAGGTGGCAGGATAGCCGAATTTACTCACTCCCAGAGTTAAAAAAAGCTGGTTGGCTATGAAGTTGTTTGAGTAGAGCATGAGTGGCCCAACAATATCTTCCAAAGTTTTGCTTGAGCGGTGTATATAAAAAGGCTCAAGATTTTTTGGTGTCTTTTTAGCAACAACTTTTCCCTGCCCTGAAATATCATGCTTTTTCTGAAAGGCCCGAAAGAGCTCGCCCACATAACGGTTTATGATGGCATCTCCTGTGTTTTTATCCTGCGTGATATTGATCCTGTGAACTCCCGGCTCAAGCCCTTCTGCCAGTTCAGTCATCAGCGGCAGGATCGGGGTCTGCTCCTCAGCTGAAATAACCCTGCCGATGCTATCCTTTTCAATATTTACAGTATTGAAATTAACTGCCAATGCACTGTTTTGAGCATCATAAGGATTATCACTCAAACCTGATCCATCGGTGATTTTCTTTAGGCTAAAGGCGGTATTATCCAGATAAATGTTATTAATTTTCGTACAGCCGAGTTCTTTCAGTCTTTCAACAATAATGACAACTTCTTCTGAAATAAGAAACGGGTCACCTAACCCCTTGATATAAAGATTATCAAGGTCGTCGCGATAAAAAAATGTTTCAAAACGAAATGAGGGCCCCAGGCTATCCAGGGCTGCAAGTGCGGTTGCAATCTTTACGATACTGGCCGGCACATAAGGTGTATGCAGATTATGTGTAACTATATATTTATTGTTCTTTTTAAAAGCAAAGCCACCGTTATCAATCAGACTTTGTATTTCCGCAGTGGCAACCGAACCAATATCCTCAGCATGTGCCGGCAACAAGGAAGAGATAATTATCGCAAACAACAGGAACAGGATTTGCAAAATGTAATATTTCCGTAACAGCACTGTTATCACGCTACCTCTTTCACCAGAAAAAAAATAAGGCGGCAGGAACATTCCTGCCGCCTTGTAAAATACCAGATTTTAATACTAACGTCTTTCTGGATTTATAATTGTGGAAGATGTTTCATTGACTCTTCTATGGCCTCTGCCGGGTACTCATAGTCATGCAGCGCTCCGCTGAAGAACTGCTCATAGGCTGAAAGATCAAGCAGGCCATGACCGGAGAAGTTGAAAAGAATTGTCTTGGGTTCATTCAAGTCACGGGTAGCCTCGATGATGGCTCCACGTACTGCATGGCAGGTTTCCGGTGCTGGGATAATACCCTCTGTCCTGGCAAAAAGGACACCAGCTTCAAAAGATTCCATCTGGTGCACACTTATCGGATCAACAATTTTTTCCCTGACAAGAGCACTGACAATCGGCGCCATACCGTGATAACGTAAACCTCCGGCATGGATTCCAGGTGAGACAAAGTCATGACCGAGAGTGTACATATTCAGCAGAGGGGTCGTCTGGCCTGTATCACCAAAATCATATGCCAGTTTTCCCTTGGTAAGTGTTGGGCATGAAGCCGGCTCAACACCTACAAACCTGGTATTCTTGCCTTCCAGGACATCGGCGACAAAAGGAACAGCCAAACCTGCAAAGTTGGAGCCGCCACCGCAGCAACCCACCACGACGTCTGGATAATCGCCGGCAATTTCCATCTGTTTTTTAGCTTCCAGGCCGACAATTGATTGATGCAGGATGACGTGGTTCAGCACCGAACCCAAGGAGTAATTTGTTCCTTCTGTGGTTGCAGCATCTTCAATGGCCTCACTGATGGCCAGACCAAGGGAACCTGGGGTATTGGGATCTTTTTCAAGATAGGCCCGTCCGGTGTTAGTATCAGGACTTGGGCTGGCAACAACTGTGCCGCCAAAGGTCTGCATCATTGTCTTGCGATACGGTTTCTGGTCAAAGGAAACCCTAACCATGTAAACCTTGCACTCAAGACCGAACTTATTGGTTGCAAAGCAGAGAGCACTGCCCCACTGCCCGGCGCCTGTCTCTGTGGCTAGCCGTTTAATACCTTCCCTTTTATTATAATAAACCTGCGCCACTGCACTGTTAGGCTTGTGACTGCCGTTTGGCGATACACCCTCATTTTTATAATAAATCTTGGCCTTGGTACCGAGTGCCTGCTCGAGCTTGTAGGCCCTGATCAGGGGAGATGGACGCCAAATGGAGTAGATTTCTCTTACCTCATCGGGAATATCAATCCAACGGTTGGGGCTCATCTCCTGTTCGAGAAGGCCCATGGGAAAAATTGCAGCAAGTTTCTCAGGTGCCATCGGTTCTTTGGTTCCCGGGTCCAGAGGCGGCTGCAGGCCATTTGGGATATCAGGGCAGATATTGTACCACTGCTTGGGCATTTCATCTTCTTTTAGTAAAATCTTTTTCTGGCTCATACTCTCTCCTTTCCTTATTCAACTTTTTTCAGCTGATTACCATCCACAAAACGCTGCTACAGAATTACTATAAAGTTTTTTAAATCGCAAACTTAAATATGAAAAAATAACCCCATTATTGGACAGCCTTATTCCAGGTCTTAAGGATATTAAAATTCAAACATTCTTCATCTGTTAAATTCAGGATAGCTTTGATGATTTCAGCAGGTTTACCTGCAGCTTTGCCCTCTTCACTGAACAGAATCATTTCAAAGCTGTTCTCTTCCAACACATCTATGCTTTTCACCTGTTTCCTAATATCCAAAATACGCTGTCTGCCCTTTCTCATTTTTTTAACTGTAAAACTATCCTTGTCCATAAAACTATCCAGGTTATCCCTGTCATCTGATGACAAATCACGATCAAGACGAATTTTATAACAGGTAAGATATCTAACAGCAGCATCTGATTTTCTTTCAGGCACTCCTGCAACTGACAGGATTCGAATGCCGGAAGGGAGCTGATCATTAATATCGAGCAAGAAATTACTTTTATCCTTAATCTCTTCTGAAAGATCCAGATCCAGATACTCGGCCAGGCTTTCAGTTCCAACAGGTAATGCAGGGCTGAAAGATGCTTTAGGAACAGGATTAAATCCTTGTGTGTAGTGCAGCTTCACCGCCGCCCTTCTGAACGCCTGAAAAAATACCTGGATCACTTCAAGATGACTTAAAAACCTGATATCACCCTGCTTAGAATAAGACAGACGATACCAGTGATGTTCTTCACTTTCTGATACTGTATCTTCTTGTGGAGAGGGCATTTCAGGCAAATCTTGGGTTGTAGAACTGCTGACAAATCTTACTTCTTCTCCACTCTCTACCAGGCCTTTTTCTATACATTGGACCACGGGCTTTACTTCTTTAAAATCACAGGCTCCACAATTCTGGCACCCGTACATACGACAGTCCGGCGTATACTCACCTGTAAGCGATCTTTCAAGTTCAGCTCGCAAAAATTCCATATCGACTCCTGTATCCAGGTGCTGCCAGGGAAGGATCTCAGAAAAATCCCGCCGTTGTAAAAACTTGTGAAAATCTATCTTGCAGCTATCGGCTGCATCCTGCCAAATATTCAGGTCATAGTGCTCAGTCCAGGCGTCCAATCGAGCTCCTTTTTGCCAGGCCTCCTCAATAACCCTTGATAACAACCTGTCTCCCCGTGACATAACACCTTCAAGAAAGCTCTGGCGCGGATCATGCCACTTCAGCTTGTAATTTCCTTTTGGCAGATTTCTTTTCAACAGATCAATCCTGGCAAAGGCCTCATCGATCGAGATTTGCGGTTCCCACTGAAACGGTGTGTGCGGCTTGGGTACAAAGGTGGCTACACTTACATTTATGCGCAGACGTCTGTCAGCAGAAGTCTGAGCAGCTCTCCTTACTAGATCAGCTATAGCCTTGACATCTTCCTCAGTTTCTGTAGGCAGACCGAACATAAAATAAAACTTCAGCAGTTTCCATCCCAGGATATTGGCATCCCTGCAGGTAGACAACAAATCTTCTTCAGTTATACCTTTATTAATTATCTTTCGGAGCCGATCAGTACCGGCTTCTGGAGCTAGGGTGAAGCCTGTCTTTCTTACCCTTTTTATCTGGCTCATGATCTCAGGTGTTAAGGTTCCAACACGCATGGACGGCATGGAAACAGACACATACTCCTTTACGAACCTGTCCATCAAACGGCCTAATGCCGGGGAAAGACACGAATAATCACCTGTGGATAAGGAGAGCAGAGCAAGTTCATCAAACCCACCTGCCTGCATACCTTTTTCAGCAAGCTCCACTACCCTTCCAGCCGTACGTTCCCGAACCGGCCTGTAGATAATACCTGCCTGACAGAAACGACAACCCCGGGTACACCCCCGGGCAACTTCAATGCCCAAACGATCATGTACTATACGCACCAGAGGTACAATTGGTTTTCCCGGGGTATGAGAAATTTCAAGATCTGGGAGAATACGTCGCTGGATCCTATTATAATTTTCTTTCAGAGATTTGACTTCCAGAAGTTTACCTCGCCTGTCATAAAGCGGCTCAAAAAAAGAGGGTACATAGACACCGGGTACTGCAGCAAGTTTTTCAAGAATCTCATGCCTGTCAAGCTTTGCTCTTTTAGATGATCTAATAACTTCAGTAATTTCAAGAACCGCCTCCTCCCCATCACCCAATAAGATTGCATCGAAAAAGTCTGCAGCCGGCTCAGGGTTGAAACTGCCGGATCCCCCTCCAATTATAAATGGATGCGAATCATCCCGGTTTGACGTCCGGAAAGGAATTCCCCCCAGATCCAGAATTGTCAGGATATTTGTGTAGCACAGTTCATAGGGCAAAGTAATGCCGATCATGTCAAATTCTGCCAATGCCCTGCGCGATTCCACTGCAAAAATTGGTACATTTTGACTCTGCAGCAGTTCCTCCAGGTCCTTGTCAGGTGCATATACCCTGTCTGCCAGCAAACCCTCCTGTGCATTAATAACAGAATAAAGAATCTGCAGGCCATGATGTGACATGCCTATTTCATAAAGGTCTGGGAATACCAGGGCAACCCGGAGTTCAGCTTCATCCCAGTGCTTGTAGCAGGCATTTATCTCATTACCAACATATCGGCTCGGCTTTTTTACATGGGCAAAAAGTTTGCCGATATTTTCAGGCATTCGCATGGTTACTGAATTCATTCTTTAAGGGTTGATACTATTTGACGAGTATTTGTTCAAAATTATCCGGGATATCCAGTAGAAAATCATCTGCAGAAAAATGCGCATCCTCTAAAAATGAGGAAAGTTTTAATTCTATCTTACTTGCATTTTCTCTAGAGGAAAGAGTTATCCTTGCTGGAACTTTGCACAAATCTTCCTGTTCAATTGATTTGGGAATAGCTGCAGACTCACCCCCGGAATATTTGTCTGTTTTCCCGAACAAAGCTTGATGGTCTGCATAGGACATGTCCAAAAGATGCTTGCCATGCTCATCCATCATAACATGACGTAAAATTACAAGCTCCATAGGATCAAACAATATCAAGCTTTCTATACTTGAATTGGCATGGCTTATTTGTAACCAAAATTGTTCCAGTTCCCTGTCATGCATTACTGCGTGAATTTCATTATCTCCCGGTTGTAATCTACCGACCAGCCAGTAGTAAGAAAAATCCGGTTCAAAACCCGGCGGCGCGAATTTCTTGTATGCCTCTGAATGTACTGAGCCTAAATACGCTTTCTCTTCAAAAACATTAAGGCTTTTAAACACGGTTCCATTTGTCACTAGGATAAAAAGGGGTTGCCCCAGAGGATTTATGGCGACAAATTTTATATAGCCAGGTTGCATGGCCTGGAGGTAACCGGAGACTTTCCCTGAATGGTCAGTGAACCAACCTGATACAGAAAGTGCAGCATCGGCTTCAGCATCGAGGCAGCAAGAGCATGACTTCTCGTTTATCTCCTGGTAGCGCGTAAAAGCTTCGGTTACTAATCCAACCTCCAATTCGCTTGCAGGATAGGTCTGCAGCGCCGGCCTGGCACAACCCTGAATGAAAAACAAAAGAGCTGCAAGGAAAATATTGGAATAGAGGAGATAGTGGCGCAAAAGTCCCCTCACTGTAGAATCTTGGATTTGATGGAATTAATCTTGAGTTGGACTCTTTCCTTTTTATCTTCTTCCTCAAAGTGCTTGTAGGCTTCTTCATAGGCTGCCAGCGCTTTATCAAGCTGTTCAGCATGCAAATAAACATCCCCGAGGTGTTCTTTAATTACTGGATCGTTCTTCACCATCTCTGCAGCTTTTTCAAGTTCAATAATTGCCTGCTCCACGTTGCCCATCCTAAAGTAAACCCAGCCAAGACTGTCCCTTATATATCCATCGTCTGGCATAAGCTCTACCGCCTTCTTAATATACTCCAGGGCCTTTTCCAAATGAACATTATTATCAGCCCAGGTATAACCGACATAGTTGAGGGCAGCTCCATTATCAGGGTCGTGAACGAGCACTTCCTGCATCTTGGTCATGGCTTCTTCCTGCTCCCCAATTTTCTCTAAAAATATGCCGTAATTGTAAAGAAGGTCTATATCTTCCGGGTATAATCTTGCAGCCTGCTCATATATCTTCCTGCCCTTTTCAACTTCGTCATTTTCCCTGTAGAGAGATCCCAACAGGATATAAAAACTGGGCTTCCTGGTGGCAGCATCGTCGACTTCTTTTTGCAGAAGGTCAATAGCGCCCTGATGATTATCGCTCTCGCTCAGCATCTTAACCCGAAGAAAAATACTATCTTCGTAAAGGTTTGACTCGGTTGGGATGAATTTTAGCTGCTCTTCAGCCTTATAATTCTCATTATTCCTGTAATAAGCCATACCAAGGAGATAGCGCACAACCGTCAGCTCGGGATTGGTCTGTAAAACATCCTCCATGATCATGATAGCTTCAGCATACTTTTCCTGACTCAGGAGAATACGGCTTATGGTTATGTCAACATTGTGGGATTCGGGCAGGATCGACCTTAAATCACGCAGCAGTTCCAGTGCTTTGTCATTCTCGTCAAGGGTCAGGTACAGATTGACAAGTCTCGTTTTTGCCATATCGCTTGATTCACCCTCATCGATAATTCTATTGTATACCACGATGGCCTTGTCATATTCCTGCAGGCCTTCATAAAATTCAGCCACTTCATAGGCCAGCCTATCAGACCAATTAAGTTCCAGTGCTTTTTCATAAGAGGTTGCTGTCTTCTCGTAATACTGTAGCTCCCGGTATAATCTTGCCAGGTAATAATGGGCCAGATATGAGTCACCTTCAAGCCGAATGAGTCGATTAAGTATCTTCTGGGCTTTTTCATACTCTTTATTTTGTGCATAAAGCGTTCCGAGCATTAGTAATGTGTCATGGTCTTCCTTAATTTCCAACAGCTGCTGGTAAATAGCCACAGCTTCATCATTACGCCCCAAACTGCTATACACTTTTGCCAACAAAATCCTGTTTTCCGTATCTTGGGGATTGCTGCTGGTTATCTGCTCTAGTACTCTTGCAGCCTGCTCTTTACGATCCATCTTAATAAGAAGTATTGCCAGGCTGCGTTTGATATATTCACTTTCTTCATCACATAAAAGGGCTTTTTCATATGCTTCCAGCGCTTCTTCAAAGCGATGGTTGTTTTCGGCGGTCTTACCCCAGAGAAAATAAAAATAAGAGCAGGCCATGTCATTAGCCTCAGCCACTCTTTCCTGCTCTGGTTCTTCGTAACCGGTGAGGACTTTTTTCGGGGTTGATGAATCAATAGAAGAAGCTGCACAGGAAACAGTTAGAAAAACAAGGGCAAGCAGAACAACAAAGTAGTGCAGTGAACAACGATTATAGTCCCATACCTTGAAACACCGGGACATAATGCGTTTCATGTTGAGCCACATTACTCTGTATGAGGAACTGCTACTCTGCATAATAAATTACCGTCCTAACCTCTATTCAAATAATGTCAACATAGTTTTGTTAAATAATTTTTTAACTATCAACATGTTGCGTTGTTTTTTGGGCCAGTACTTTTGTAACTGCCTCAAGCACCAGGCTATGAACTTTTTCTATGGATTCTGATCCATTTATCCTCTCAATAAAATCCTGCTGCATACCAGCAAAAATACTTGCCACTTTTTGCAGGTTTGCTTCATCTTCAAAAGTATTGGGATTTTCATTCCGCTGATTCCGGATGCGGTTAATACCATGAGCCGGATCTATCTCGAGAATAACAGCCAGATCAGGGACCGGAAAGTCTTCGTTTTTTTTCAATATAATATCCGGGTCCATACCATTGGCACCCTGGTATGCGATCGTGGAAAGATAATATCGATCACAGATCACTACACAGCCATCTGCCAGGGCAGGAGTAATAACTTCCTTTACGTGCTGGTCACGGTCTGCGATGAAAAGCTCCAATTCTTCCTCCTGCGACACTGCTCCACGGTCAACAAATAGCTCCCTGATCTTTTGTCCGAAAGGACCACTGGTAGGTTCACGGGTTGCAACTACTGCATAACCAAGTTGTCTGAGCTTTTCAGCTAGCAAGTGGAGTTGAGTCGATTTCCCTGTCCCGTCAATACCCTCAAAAACGATAAACAGACCGCCTGGGATGAGCAAGGGGCTTTCTTGGGTTGAATCCTGTTCAACCAAATGGCTTGCCTGAAAATCCTCGGTACTCATAGTTTCAAATCAGTTCTGGTTGATATCCACAAATTCTCAAAAAATATAGGTAATATTGTGTACATTATTAACAAAGAGCTTTTATTCAAGCCAGACATTTTATCAACTTGAATGCATGTTTTAGCAGCAGCACAGTTCCGTTTCCTTTACGCTTTTTTTCTGGAGCTTATGATCTGTGTTGCCATTATGAAGGCTGCTCTCAGGCTGGAAAAACTTGCCATGCCCTTACCGGCAATATCATAGGCTGTTCCGTGATCTACGGATGTTCGGATAATAGGAAGGCCCATGGTGAAATTAACTCCATCCTCAAAATGGACAAGCTTAAAGGGTATGAGGCCTTGGTCATGATACATGGCAACAACTGCATCATACCTATTGTCAAATGCCATTTTAAAAACTGTATCAGGCGGCATGGGGCCTGAAACTTCCCAATTTTCTGAAAATGGTTCTGCAACTGCCGGCATAATTATCTTTTGCTCTTCCTCGCCGAAAAGGCCGGCTTCCCCACCATGCGGGTTAAAACCAGCAACTGCAATGCGCGGTGTGGTTATACCAAAGTCCTTAACAAGTGTTTCACCTGTCAAATTGATTATGCGCCTAACTTCTGCCTGATCCAGCTGCTCAGCAACTTTGGCTAAAGGTGTGTGAATGGTGACCAGCGAGACCTTCAACCTGTCCCCGGCCATCATCATACCAAAATTTTGCGTCTCACATAAAGATGCCAGAAGCTCGGTATGCCCCGGAAATTTGAAGCCTGCCATTTGGATGGCATACTTGGAAATGGGACAGGTCACCATAGCATCAATATAACCCTGGGCAATAAAACGCACAGCTTCCTTAATGTATTCAACTGCAGCATGACCTGTTTCCTTGCCCGGAACTCCCCATTGTAAACTTTCAGACTTAAGCACATAGCCTTCACTGCTCTTTGGTTCTATGACCTGGATTTTATCCCCATCAACTTTTTCACCAGGCTGCCACGCAATAATCTCCACGCTCATTTGCAACTCTTTTGCACAGCGTCGGAGGACACCGATATCGCCAACTACAACCGGGGAACAATTTTCAGGTAATTTTTTACTTGCCAGGAAACGCAGAATTATTTCCGGGCCAATACCAACTGGACAGCCCATGGTAATGCCAACTAGACGAGACCTGCCGGAGGAAATATTTTTCGTAGTTCCTTTTCTATGCATTACCTGCCAAGTCTCCTGATGAAAAGAAAATCGTCTTGTTATTATTCATGTTCATTCATTGCCATAACAGAGATCAAATGCATTTTGCACTAATTCTATATTGACATTCTGTAATTGCTGTGCATTTAATCCCTTTAATTGGACTCCTACAACATCAAAACGTGCCGGGCGGTTATGGCAGCCCTGCCTACTCATATATTCAAGGGCAACTTTTGAGAGCTGTCTCTGTTTGGGGATTGTTACTGAATCTAAAGGAGAACCGAAGAGAGTATCTGAACGTGTTTTCACTTCAATAAACACCAGATCTTTTCCCTGTTCGGCTATAATATCTATTTCACCCAGCCTAATGCGATAATTGCGTTCAAGAATTCGATATCCCTGGCTCATTAAATAGCGGGCCGCGAGCTCCTCGCCATTTGCTCCAAGTTCTTTTTTTTGGAGAGTCATATGATATCAGCAGATTATATTTATCACTATTCAGGTCTTTGCAATGAACTCCTTAACACATTTGAAGCTCTGCCGGTGGATAGCACAGGGACCGTGAGTTTGGATTGCCAGCCGGTGTTCAAGGGTAGGATATCCCCTATTCTGTTGAAAATTGTATTCCGGATATTGGACATGGTATTGGTCCATCAGTTCATCACGTACAACCTTGGCTACAATTGAAGCCGCAGCAATAGAGGCACTCTTAGACTCTCCCTTGACCAGGGTCTGCTGTGGTATTGTCATTGGTATTGGTTGGTTGCCGTCAACAAGAAGAAAGTCCGGCTGAAGGGGCAAGGCGATAACAGCTTTTTTCATGGCCAGCAGGGAGGCCTGGAGAATATTGAGACGATCAATATCTTTCTCTGAAACAATGCCGACACCAATCCGGGCACCGTTATTCAGCAATTCCTTATACAGGAGGGAGCGGTTCTGGGCTTTGATGACCTTGGAGTCAACAAAAGCACTATAATTGCAGTTTTCTGCCAAAATGACACAGGCGGCGACAACCGGTCCAGCCAGAGGTCCGCGACCTACTTCGTCAAGTCCGCCAACCCACTGATACCCCTTTTGCTGGAGGCATCTTTCAAAAGTATATGTGTCGGGTTCAGGATCAGGCCATAATTTCTCCGGACCCATCCTCTAGCCCCCAAACTTTTAGCGTAAGCCTTTTTCTTTAATACGGGCAGCCTTACCGCGAAGTTCACGCAAATAGTACAGTCTTGAACGCCGAACCTTACCGCGGTAGACAACCTCAACCTTCTCCAGTCTGGGTGAATGCAGAGCAAAAGTCTTTTCAACACCTACACCGTGTGAGATTTTCCGTACGGTGAAAGTGGCTCCCATGTTACCTTTTCTGCGGCGGATAACTACTCCCTCAAAAACCTGTACTCTTTCCTTATTGCCTTCAATAATACGGATATGGACCTTTACAGTGTCGCCCGGGCGGAAATCCGGCATATCATGACGCATCTGCTCTCTGTCAATTCTTTCAATAATATTGGTACTCATATTCTGCTGTTCTCGGATTTATAATTGCCGATGGGCGCCTCCACATCACCCTATTTTAAAAAATCTTCTTCTCAATTTTATATAACTGAATCGTACTTTTATAAATTCTATCACGCTTCAGGAACGCTGATATATAATACCTGAATCAAAAAATTTAAAGTTTAATCTTCTTTTGTTCCAAGCAGCCTGTCCAGAACTATAGCTGCTGCTGATCTAACTGACAGGTGATTATAGTTGCCTGACCCCGAAATCGGCGGCAGGATACCATCCCCTGAATCTATTACCTCTTGAGCCAGTCCCCAGGCAGTGCCGAAAAGGATGAGAAAACTTTCCCCATCTGAAATTTGCTGGCGCACTTTGCTGTAAGGCCAAATAACTGAATGTTTTTCCTGGGCGCAGGTAGCCAGAACTACAGGCCTCTGCTGCCATTTCTCAGTCACTCTTGCAAGAAGTTGATCCATGTCATCACAGATCTGTACCAGGGACAGGGCTTCTCCACGTTTGGAATTATATTCTGCCCCATGGCCTTTGAGCCAATGTTCCAGCAATTCCTGGAATAATTCCTGTTGGTCACTGTACGGTGTAACAACGTAAAGAGAATCAACGCCGTAAGTCCTTGCCGCTCGTGAAATATCATGCAGGTCCAGATTTGTAACTGCTGAGCCTATTATCTCCTGGTTTTTATTTATTACCGGATAATGAATCAGCGCCAAGTCTATCCTGACCTTATCAACCTCCTGCTCTGTCACTTTATCTTGTATACAGCTTGTTCAACTTTTTAGTAAGATTTACTGCTGTATAATATATTTTTCAACAGCCTCAAGCAGCCCGTTTATTTTCAAAATCCGCCGCTCTTCTTCACTGAACACTGCCCTTGCCAGCAACTCCGGCCTTTTTTCCAAAGTTTGCTTTATCGAGGTAATTAGTCTCCATTCTGCAATGGCAGCATGATCTCCACTTAACAGAATCTCTGGAACCGAATATCCTTCAAATTCCCTTGGCCTTGTATATTGGGGATTTTTCAGGAGTCCGCTGCTAAACGTATCATTTTCCGCCGAATCCCCACACCCCAGAACTCCTGGGAGCAACCTGGTGACTGAATCAACCAGGATCATTGCTGCAAGCTCTCCACCGGTAAGTATGTAATCGCCGATAGATATCTCTTCGTCCACATAATTTGCCCTGATCCTCTCATCAACCCCTTCATACCTGCCACAGAGCAAAACAAGATGATCATGGGCTGCAAGTCTTTCCGCTGTCTTCTGGGTATATTTTTTTCCCTGGGGAGAAAGAAATATAACCCGGCCACCGGATTCCTTTTTTTCTATAGAGCGAAGAGCACTTGCAATAGGCTCCGGTTTCATGACCATTCCCTCACCGCCTCCAAAAGGGCGGTCATCCGTCATGGCATGCTTGTCCAGAGCAAAATCTCTTATATCATGGATGTTGACGCTTATCTTTCCTGCTGCCACCGCCCTTCGAATAATGCCCTCTTGCAGAGGCGAATCAAGAAGCTGTGGAAAAATGGTAAGAATGTCAAATCGCATAGTAAATGATACGGAGCAAAACCTTTTAATAAACAGAGGTTTTCGCCGCAACCATTTTCTTATTTATTTATTTCGAGTAGGCCGGGTGGAGGAGAAATTATTATTTTCCCTCCCTGCTCATCAATATTTCTGATGATGGCCCCTTCTAACGGAATCAAGTACTCATCGCCAGCACCGCTCACAACCATAATATCATGTGCTGATGTGCTAAATAGTTTGCTAACCCTACCAAGCTCCTGGCCTGCTTCGGTTAGAACCAAAAGACCCTCTAGCTGGTGCCAATAGTACTCGTCAGAGTCCAATTTCGGGAAGTCATCTTTACTTAACCAGACTTTGCTTCCCTGCAAGGCTTCCGCTGCCTCTCTGGTTGCCACACTTTCCAACTGCAGGATCACCAATTTACCCTGCACCCGGCTTTTGATGACTTCATATATCTTTGTCCCGCTTTCTGTAGGTTCCTGCAGGACAACATTTTTATAGTGCTTAAAATTTTCAGGCTTTTCAGAATAGGAATAGACTTTTACCTCACCCCGGATGCCATGCGGCTTGGTAATCTCGCCTATCATAACAAGATCGGCCGTCAATTCAGCTTTTCTCCGGTCAGAGTTCCGGGTCATTCTATTCCATAATTTCAAGCCTGGAACGCTTGTTGACCTTGCCTGCTGCAGCAGAAAGTAATGACCGCATAGCTCGGGCTGTTCTGCCCTGCTTGCCGATCACCTTGCCAAGGTCCTCTTTTGCTACCGTCAATTCAATGATAATGGTATCATCCTGTTCAGTTTCGTTTACCTGGACCTGATCAGGGTTATCTACCAGAGCGGTCGCAATATATTGAATCAACTCTTTCATCAACCTATTCAGCTGCGGCTGTCTCAGGATTTACATGCTTAGCTATCAAACTTTTTACTGTCTGCGTAGGCTTAGCACCCTGATCAAGCCAGGACTGAAGCTTTGCTGCATCAAAATGCACCTCAGCCGGGTCTTTCAATGGATCATAGGTGCCGACAATATCAAGAAACCTGCCGTCACGCTTAGCCTCAACATCCGCAACAACTATACGGTAGTAAGGCATCTTTTTTCTTCCCAGTCTAGTTAAACGAATTTTTACTGCCATTCTGTGAACTTCCTCCTCATTTATAATGCACGTTATGAATTCAAATTATCTTAATTATCTGTATAAAAAATGTATCTTTAAAAAAAGCAGAATTTATTAATATACCTTAAAGAAGATGATAATGCTAGCGTCTTAATCCCTTGGGCAGTTTTCTCTTTTTCTTGCCCCCAGCAAAACCACCGGAAAAGCCCTTCATTTTTTTCATCATCTTCAGCATCTGAGAGTAGCTTTTAATTACCCTGTTGACATCCTGGACACTGGTACCACTGCCGCTGGCAATTCGCTGCCGACGGCTGGCGTTGAGTATCTGGTAGTTTCGGCGCTCCACCGGAGTCATTGAGTTTATAATTGCTTCGGTGCGTACCAACTCACTTTCATCCGGCTTGGGCATGTTCTGCATCTGCTTCATCTTGTTAAGACCAGGGATCATACCCATGATCTGCTCAAGGCTGCCCATTTTCTTAATCTGTTGTATCTGGTCTCGAAAATCTTCCAGAGAAAATTCACTTTTCTTAATTTTCTTGGCAAGTTTTTCAGCTTTTTTCTTATCAACAACCGCCTCTGCCTTTTCAATCAAGGAAAGGACATCACCCATGCCAAGAATTCTTGAAGCCAACCGATCAGGATGGAATACCTCCAGGGCATCCATACCTTCACCTACACCTACAAACTTAATGGGGCGATCTGTCACCTTCTTGATGGAAAGAGCAGCCCCGCCCCGGGCGTCACCTTCCATCTTTGTGAGCACAACACCTGTCAAGTCAAGATCATTCTTGAATTTCTCAGCTACCGTGACGGCATCCTGTCCGGTCATGGCATCAGCCACGAAAAGTATTTCAGCAGGTTCTACCTGGGCCCTAATCTGGCGAAGCTCTTCCATCAATTCCTGGTCTATATGCAAACGCCCGGCAGTATCGATAATTACTGTATTCAAGCCTTTTTCATCTGCTGCGATAAGGGCGTTGCGACAGATATTTACAGGATTCTGGCTGGCTTCCGAAGGATGCACATCTACCCCGATAGATTCTCCTAGAACCTTAAGCTGATCTATAGCTGCCGGCCTATAAACATCAGCCGGTATCAGATAGGGTTTTCTCCCTTTTCCCTTCAGGGATTTTGCCAACTTGGCCGCAGTAGTTGTCTTACCTGAACCTTGCAGACCAGCCAGCATAATGACAACAGGCTGCTTGCCATCAAGTTTGAGTAGCTCAGTCTGACCGCCCAGCAGTTCGACCAGTTCCTGGTGAACTATCTTGATTACCTGTTGCCCTGGAGTAAGGCTATCAAGGACATCCTGCCCGACCGCACGCTCCGAGATGGCATCAATAAACTCCTTGACGACCTTGTAGTTGACATCAGCTTCCAGAAGTGCCAACCTAACCTGGCGCATGGCCTCTTTTATGTTTTCCGGGGTGAGTTTGCCATAACCTCTCAAATCCCTGAAAACTTTCTGCAGTCTATCTGTTAAATTTTCAAACATAATCTAATCGCAAATATATTCTTTCTGCTCACCACCCAAAACTTTTTACAGACTGTGCACGGAAGCCTTTTTAATAGTTATGGATAAGAGTAGAGCTAAAATTTTCGTGTTATTACTTTTCTATTATAAAGCCAGTAAATTGGCCAGTTTTTACTGCTTATACCCACTCATTTTGAAAAAACACGGAAAGATAATTGGAACTTGACCGAATGTCAAGCAATGCTCTGCCATTATCATTATTTTTTACGTACAAAAATTACGATCAGCACCGCTCAATTAATGAACAGTAATAACCACACCTACTTGTCCTGAATTTTCATACCAAAAACTGCTCTATAGATCAGCCAGCACCTAAACCTTCAAGACACTTGGCCAAGGTCTCGGGAGAATCAACCTGAAATGAAATACATCCTGAGGATTTTGGTACAATTTTTTTCGTCAACCCGGACAAAACCTTCTTGGGACCCACTTCAATAAATGTATTAACCCCTCGTGCCACCAGGGAATTTATTATCTCATACCAGCGGACCCTTGAGGCTATCTGTCTACTCATTATTGAACGGATAACATTGGGGTCTGTTTCTTCAGCAGCAGTCACATTAAAAAGTATATGTTTTTCCGGAGAAGAAAAAACAGCCTCAGCCATAATTTTTTCAAAATCTGGAATAGCACCGGCAACCAGCGGACTGTGATTGGCCACAGAAACATTCAAGGTAATTGCCTTGCCTCCTTTTTCGGAGACAATCTCATCCACCTTTGCAAGGATCTCATGGTATCCGGAAATGACTATTTGTGTTTCAGTGTTATGGTTAGCCACAGTTACCATAGCAGCCTCGGGAAAGGTAGAAAGAATTTCCTCCACCTCTTCCAGAGTCAAGCCCAATATGGCCTGCATGCCACCTGGATTTCTCCGGCCTTCCCGCTCACTAAGCCGCCCTCTTTCACTTACAAGCTTCAAAGTATCGGCAACTGTCAAAATACCTGAACCACAGAGAGCACTGTACTCACCAAGGCTGTGCCCGACAAAAAAATCTGCCTGTATACCTGCGTTTTTGACAGCCTGCCAGCATATTAAATTGACTGCGGTTAATGCTGGCTGCAGATATACGGCTCTGGTCAATTCTTCCATGGGCCCATCGAGACACAATTTTCGTAAAGGAGCAGAACTGATTGACTCTGCAAGGTCCATCAGTTTATCAGCTTCTGCGTCAGATTCCAGAAACTCCTTGCCCATACCAATGAACTGTGAGCCCTGTCCGGGGAACAGGACAGCAATAATTTTTTTTTGCATCGTGCAATCCTCTTAATAAAAGTGCCTTAAGTTGAAAGTGCCTCAAATATTATAAATTACTCATCTCTTTTGGACTGGTCCAAATGCTGCAAAAGTGTTCCCAGGAGAAACAGTGCGACACCAACAGTTATTGCAGAATCAGCAGCATTAAAAGCCGGCCAGTGGTAAGTGCCAAGGTAAAAATCCAAAAAATCAACTACAGAACCAAAACGCAGCCGGTCAATCAGGTTACCTATAGCTCCTCCTGCTATCAATCCCAGGGCGTAGATGAATATCCTGGACTGTCGCTTCAGGTGTCCGTAGGCACAAATTATGACGATAAGTGCTATAATTGCTACAACTATAAAAAAAGCCTGGCGCAGCCAGGTTTTGCTTCCTGCCAGAAAGCCAAAAGCCGCGCCAGTATTGGTTACATATACCAGATCAAAAAATCCAGGGATAACATTTTGCTGCTCATGAAGTGCAATGGTTGCCATTATCCATTGTTTGGTCAACTGGTCGATAATAACTACTGCCGCAGCTAATCCAACAGGTATAAGATCACTCAATTCATACTTGGTATTCACAAGCACTCCCAAAGTGAGGAAACATTATTTATGCAATTTGCGAAACAACAGAGGTGCAACGGTTGCAGAGCTCCGGATGATCAGGTGCATCACCAACTGTTTCTGAACGGAGCCAGCATCTTTCGCATTTACCGCCAGAGGCCGGGAGGACAGAAACATGTAAATCAGGCAATACATCGCTGACATATGTTTCTTCACTAAGTTCATCTGTTTGCATAAGTTCTGAGACAATGGATATCATCTTCAACGTATCCCACTTGTCTGCAAGAAAATCTGCTAAAGAACCGGTTGCCTTAACCATGACCTTTGCCTCCAGGGGATGGCCGATGATCTTATCCCTTCTGGCCCCTTCAAGAGCTTTGGTTATTTCGGATCGTACTTCAAGCAGCTGCTTCCATTTATTGTCCAGTTCTGGATCAATTGCTTCAGGAATTTCTGACGGAAACTCCTGCAGAAATACATTGCCCCGGAGTTCCTCTGTATCACCTGCACCTGGCAGATGTTCCCAGGCTTCCGCAGCAGTAAAGCTCATCACAGGTGCCATGATGCTTAGAAGGCCTGAAAGTATATCATAGAGAACCGTCTGGGCTGCCTTCCGGGCAGGCGAATCTGGCAGGGCTGTATACAGCCTGTCCTTAATGATATCGAGATAAAAGGCACTCATGGTAACACCGCAGAATTGATGCAGGCCATGAAAAACAACATGAAAATCAAAGTCAGCATAAGCTTTGATTATCTTGCGCTTGAAAAGCTCAAACTGGAGTACGGCCCAACGGTCTATCTCATCCATATCATCATAGGCGATCCTGTCAGATGCCGGATTAAAGTCATAGAGATTGCCTAGTAGAAAGCGAATTGTATTTCGTATCTTGCGATAGGCATCTGAAAGCTGTTTAAGGATCTCATCAGAAATTTTGATGTCATCACGGTAATCCTCACTGGATACCCACAGCCTGAGAACTTCAGCTCCGTATTTTTTTATGATCTCTTCAGGGGCAATAACATTGCCGATA
>CP070776.1:509503-521345 GCA_020346205.1 Deltaproteobacteria bacterium | reverse complement strand
ATCTGTCCCGGTTGGGTCCGATTCTTCTTGGCTGTTAAGTACCAGATGGCTGATCCAACTCCGAATAACGTCTTTTGGTTTTATTGAGGCATAGCGATACAATATAAGTCCTTTGCGGCCAACATTTTCCAGGTGGCCTTTAACAGTATAATCTCCGATCTTAAGATTAACTTGGCGCTGTTCTAACTCCTGGCCTGAAACCAGTTCTGCAAGTGATCGATGAAACGATTGCAGCTCAGTTACGAGCTGCTTGAAAAATATTTTGCCTATTTTGCCATGAGGAAGCTCTCCTGCAGCTTTCTTGATGTGATAAAATTTGTCACAATCATGTCCACTTAACAGTTGTTCCAGGATATCGTTTTCCAGTTTGTACCGAACAAGTCCTCTCAGAGTAAACGGCTCGCTTACCTCAAGAGCCTGGTTTTCTTCTATGGGGGCAATACCTATCATTTTGACCAGAAGATAACGTACAGGATGGTTGAAGAATCTGACCAGTTCATGCAGTTCAACCTGCTTGCATTTATCTGCAGGGGTTGGCAGGGGGGTAGCAAATAAAGAAGCTATCTTCTCCTGTTGAGATGTTAGCGCTATGGCTGCCTCACAGTTTTCTGCAGAATAACTGAAGAGTTTTTCTTGATGGCTCTTTGTTCTGAAGTAGTCAGGATGAAATGGCTGTAAATGGTGCAATGTTGTCAGATTGTTAGTTAGTGAGACAAAAGATTCTTCCTGACTATCTATTTGTATAAATCCCTGATCAATATAATCCATAAGTTCGCTGACCAGGACAGAAGGCGGCCTTTTTGTACCATCCTGGATTGATTGCCCGACAAAGCTTACAGAGAGCTTATTGCGGGCGGAAAGAATGGTTTCAAGAAAAAGGTAGCGGTCATCATAACGCCTGGACCTGTCTCCACGTTTAGGTGCCATTGCAATAAGGTCAAAGCTTTTCCTGCGGCTTGAGCGTGGATACATGCCATCGTTCATACCTAATAGACAGATGACTTTAAAGGGAATGGCTCGCATTGGCAGCATTGAGCAGAATGTAACACCCCCTGCGAGAAAGCCTTTATCTCCAGCGATTGGTGAAAATCGTTCATCAAGGGAACTTATTAAAAAGGACCTGACCACATTAAGATCGACCTTTTTGTTACATGAAGTTTGCTCTTCCAGTTCACTTAATCTGTATAGTAACCGGTGCAGTATCCTATCCTCTGATTCGGATTTTTCATCAGCCAGCATTAATTTATCTTTGGTAAGCAGAAGGATTTCAGACCATTCAGCAAGGGAATGCTTTTGTCTCAACGTTTCAGATAAACTGAAAATACTTTCTGTAAAATCAAGAAAATTGCCAAGTACCTCAGTGTTATTTCCTTCAATATGATCATAGGGAAGGATATTTTCAAAAAGAACTTGATTCTGCCCGGACATGGCATAACCCAGCAGTAAACGGTCAAGTCCGGCTTGCCAGGTGTTCTCTCTGTGAGGAGGGAGTTGAAGGCTTGTCTTGTGGGCCTGGTCAATACCCCAGCAGATGTAGGTTTCTCTAATCCATTTTTCTATTGTGGCAAAATCCTTATCATCGATACCGAATCGGTTTTTAACGGCTTCTGCTTCAAGAATTCTAACAACATCGAGTGAGCTGAATCTGCTTTGGGGTAATAAGAGAATATCAAAAAATATCTCAATGTATTTACTCGTGCGCCTAATTGATTGGTCAGAAATACTATAAGGAATTTTATTTCGTGTTGATGAGTCTGAGTCAAAGACAGCTTTGATCAGAGGTTCGTATTCGTCAATTTCTGGGGCCATGACTAGTATGTCTCTGGGCTCGATTGGTTCATCAGTATTGTCTGAATTAAATATATCGAGTAGTTGGTCATGGAGAACTTCAATCTCACGCATTGGGCTGTGACAGGAATGAAAAATGATTGAAGAGTCATTGTTATTGATTGGCTTTTTATCGAGGGAAGTTCCTTGGGAGTTATCACGCAAATAAAGGATATCCTGCTGGATATATGACAGGAGTGTATTGCCATCCGGTTCTGCAAAAGAATCATGATCCTCAACGTAAAGCTCCTGCAGCATTGCCATGAAATCTCTGCCGAGATGCCCCATGGAAGCAAGCAGGCTGTTGCCCTGTTTAAGATGCAGCATTTCCTTCTCAGTGGCTTCTTTGCGGCTGATTTTTACAATATCCCGGTCGGCAACAATATCAAACCAGTATTCCATGCAGGGATTCATGATAAAGAAATGCAGATCAATATGGCGAGCCAGGGCGGCAAGTACTGTCAGGTGATAAGGAGGAAGGGATGAGATACCAAAAATTGAAATCCTGGATGGAAGTATTGCAGGATCAAAAGAAGGAGACAAAATTTTATTTTTAAAGAGTTGTAGAATTCTGGCTCGGTGAGGTTCATTGGCATGTTGATTCTGACTGAGACGACTGACAAGCATACGCCATAGAGCGGATTGCCATTTCTGCTCGTCAGGAACTTTATTTGCTTCATTCTCCCAGTCAAGAATCATCTGGGGTCTGAAAAGGGTGTATTGGTCAAAAAGATCAGCTGTCTCATATGAGAGCTGATAAAGTTTCAGGTCATCGCCAGAATCAAGATATGATGCTACTTTTTTAAAATATGGTTCTTTAACAAGCTCTGGAAGAATATCCATCAGCTGCCAGATAATATACTCTTTATCATAAGATGAAATGTCAGGTATGTCAGGTAGTAGAAGTTTATAAATACTGCGGATAAAGGTATTGGGAAAGGGGCAGTCGCAGTTGGCCCAAATATTTAACCGGCTGGCAGTTTCCATGGCAAGCCAACGTGCCATGCCTCTGCTTTGAATGAGAATAGTTTCTTTCTGTAAAGGTGGGAGCGGATAGGAATGAAGTAATTCGGCAAAGGTGTCGGCCAGTATTTCCAGCCTGTTGCTTGAATAGAGATGAATGCCTGGCATGGTTATTACTTAGACCAGATTAACTCTCCTGGTTGTATGGAAAAGGCAGGATATCAATTTGAATCGTTTCCGACTTGTCCTGACTTAACCCTGTCACGACCATCTTCCTTGGCTTTATAAAGGGCCTGGTCGGCAGCAGCAATGAGAATTTCAGGTTCAGTGCCCATGAGCGGGGTTATGGCAGAGACCCCGATACTGATGCTGACAATATCAGAGACCTTGGATTTTGCATGCTCGAGCCGCAGCGCTGTGACTGCCTGTCGCATCTCTTCCGCAACCTTGACCGCACCTTTTAAATCAGTATCAGGAAGAACGGCAGAAAATTCCTCGCCACCGTAGCGGGCCAGAAAATCAGTCTCACGATGAATAGCTGAATCCAGGCCTTTGGCAACCTTTTTCAAACAATCATCTCCACCCTGGTGACCATAATGATCGTTGTAGAGTTTAAAAAAATCTATATCGAGCATAATGAGCCCGATGTTTTTTTCTGTGCGCATGGCCCTGTTCCATTCTTTTTTCAGGGTCTCATCAAAGCTTCTGCGGTTTGCAATACCGGTTAAACCATCAAGGGATGAAAGCTTTTGCAGGGTGCGGTTGGCTTCCGCTAATTGTGCCCGACTTTCTTCCAAGGCGCGGAAAGCCTCGTCTCTTTCCAGTTGGTTTATGTATGCCTGGGAGTGATAGCGAATCCTTGCTATCAATTCAATCTTATCAGGTAATTTGACCAGGTAATCATTTGCGCCGAGCTTGAAGGCTTCACTCTTGATAGTAGCTTCTTCCTTGGTAGAAAGGACAATGATCGGTATTTTCGAGGTTGATTTGTTTACCCTGAAATAGCGCACCATCATCAGGCCGTCAATATCAGGCATAACCAGATCCTGCAGAATAACCGTGGCATCAATATCAGCGGCAAGTTTTATTGCCTTGGTTGGATCCTGGCAATATTGGAATTCAATATCCTCCTCGCTGCTGAGCGATCGCCTGACAGCCTCAGCGATCATGGCTTGATCATCGATAAGCAGAACAGTTATCTTATGATGTTCCAGGGATAATGTTGAATTGTTAGATTCACTCATAGTATATTTCTTTATTTTACAAGAAGAAAATCATTTATAGCCTTGCCTATCTTACTGGCAGGTAGTATGTCAGTGGCTGCCCCCATTTCTGCTGCTGCCTTAGGCATACCATATACAATGCTGGAATCACGATCTTGGGCAATTGTATACCAGTTACGATTATGAAGTGCAAGAAGACCTTCAGCACCATCTCTGCCCATACCTGTCAAAAGGGCGGCAATGCCATTACCAGGCCAATACTGGGCGACACTGAAGAAGAAGACATCAACCGAAGGATGATAAAAATTATCTTTTGGTTCCTGGGTATAACTCAGGGTCAGTTTGGAGGTCATGACAAGGTGGTCATCGGTACAAGCCATCAGAACTTTTCCCGGTTCCGGCATGGAACCTTCCCTGGCAACATGCACAGGCATTTTGATCTGGGAATCTATCCATTCGACGAGCCCTGGGGTAAATTGCTCATCCATATGCTGGATTATTATAAAGGCTGCGGGGAAATCTTTTGGAAAGTTTGAAAGAAGCTCAATAAGAATTTTCGGGCCACCGGTGGAAGAACCCATAACAATGAGGTCAACCCCTTCTATCTGAACTTTTGGCTTTGCAACAATTTTGGTACCTAGGCCGGATTTTTTATGCATACTGCCTGTGAGTTTCCCAATCCGGTGGATTTTTGTTAAAAGTTCTTCACCTTTTGAAGTTTCACCCTTTTTACCTATGACTGGAGTTGCAACTGCATCCAACGCACCAGCACTCATTGCTTCAAATACCTTGGCGGAATTCCCGGTCACAGTTGAAGTGACAATCAGTATCGGGCAAGGTGTTGCCTGCATAATTCTGCGGGTCGCATTTACACCATTCATAACAGGCATTAGCAGGTCCATTAAAATAAGATCCGGTGTAAGTTCTTTGCAATGCTCGACAGCCTCAAGGCCGTTTTTTGCTACCCACACCACCTCATGCTCGGGAACATTTGTCAGCACCTTTCGCAGGCTCTGAATGCAGATGTCTAGATCATTTACAATTCCAATCCTCAAAGTAAAACCTCATAGATTATTTTTATAAAAGTTTTTGTCAGGGTCAGTAATGCAATCAATAAATTTTTAACTTCTATATTTTTTAAGACTTCGTGTCCAAAGTTGGACTATTCTTCAGCCTCGCCGATAAGATCAAGTACAGCATTTACCAAGGCCTTATCCTGAAAGCTCCCTTTGGTCAGATAATAATCAGCTCCAACTTCGAGCCCTTTGTTCCTGTCTTCCTCACGATCCTTATAGGAAACTATAATGACAGGTAGATTACGCAGGGCAGGGTCATTTTTAATGAGGGCGACAAGTTCAAAGCCATTCATCCGAGGCATGTCAATATCTGAGATAAGTAAGTCGTATTCATTTTCACGTACTGTATTCCATGCATCCATACCGTCAACTGCTACATCAACCTCATAACCCTGAGCGACCAGCATTTTCCTTTCCACCTCACGAACAGTTATTGAATCGTCAGCAACCAGGATACGTTTTATCCGTCTTTCAATTTCATCCTCACGGCCGATCCGCATTAACCGGTTGCCGCTTATCAACTGATCAAGTGAGCGGAATACGTCTTCAACGTCAATAATAAGAACTGGAGTGCCGTCTTCAAGTATTGAGGCAGAATTGATGTCTTTGACTTTGCCAAGCCGTGGATCAATACGTTGTACGACGAGATCTCGAACGCCAAGAAGTTTATCAACAGTGAGGCCATAAAGGTTTAGCCTGTCACTGAAGACTATGACATAAATATGTTCTTCACTGGCGTCAGTTGGTGTCTCTGTTTTAAAAACCTGCTGAGCTGAAACAACACCTATCCTCTTTTCATTAAAGGTAAAATACTGCCGCCCTTCGACTTCCTGGATCTGTTCAGGAGCTAGTTGCAGGACGTGATCAATCGAAACAAGCGGAAAAGCATATGGTTCGCTGTTTATTTCCGTTAGAAGGGCCCGGAGAACTGAGAGTGTCAAGGGCAGCTGCAACTCAAAGCTTGAACCTTCGTCTAATTTGGTTGAGGAGCGAATTTTGCCGCGGACTTCATTGATAACTGAGTGCACAACATCCATTCCGACTCCGCGTCCGGAAACCTTGCTGACACTTTTTTTCGTTGAGAAGTTCGGCAGGAATAAAAATTCGAGAAGTTCGTGCTCAGATAGATCTGCTGCCATATCAGAAGTGCAAAGTTTTTTCTCTACAACTGTCTGGCGGAGTTTTTCAAGATCAACACCCTTGCCGTCATCCTTGACAGTTATGCTCAACATGCCAGCACTGTGCCGTGCTATAAGCTGAATAGTACCTTTTTCAGGTTTTCCTTTGGCTGATCGATCAGCTGGCAGTTCAATGCCATGGTCAAGCGCGTTTCTTATCATGTGATTGAGTGGTGCCTCAATCTTATCAAGAATATCACGGTCAACCATGGTATCGGAACCAATTACTTCGAAATTAACATCTTTGCCAAGTTCCCGGGCAACATCGCGAACCATGCGGGCAAACCCCCTGATACCCTCAGAGAATGGTCGCATTTTGCTTGTTATTATTTCTGTATATAAACGATTGGATATACTCGTGGAATTCCTGGCATGATCTTCCAGAACTTCCATATCCTGTATGAGCATGCTGCGGCAGAGTTCAAGCCTATCCTGTAAATCACTGAAAAGGCTCATGGTAAGTTCGTCAGATTTTACGATATGTAGATTTTCCCGGATTTTGTCAATGGTCTCATACAAATCGTCCTGACGGTATTTCAGGCGCAGAAGTTCCTTGTTAAATGTTGGCAGCCAGCGGGATTCAATAAGTGATTCACCTGCTAATCCCATCATGCGGTCCATATTTTGGGCTGAAACACGAACAGCTCTTAATCCATCTTTATCCTCTTTACGACGGGCCTGTTTTTTCTTTTCATCCTTTTGGGTAGCCTGCTTAGGTGGTTTTTCTTCAGCGATCTTTTGAGCAGGTGCAGATGGTTCAGGGACAGAAATTTTTTGCGGCAGTTCTTCAGGTGTTGGTTCAGGTTTTGCAGATTTTTCCTTTTTGGCCAGACCTTCAAATTTTTTGACCAGATCGTCAATATCAGAAGTATGCTCAGCAAACCACTTTTCCGCTTCTGTTTCAGGTGTTTGGGCAATTGTTGTTAAAAGGTCAACACCTTTAAGAAGTATATCAATATCACTTCTTTCTATTGTGATTTTATCAAGCTGAGCAGCGACAAAGACATCTTCCATGGCATGAGCAAGCTTGACAGCAGCATGCAGTTCTACAATTCTTGCTGCACCCTTCATGGAGTGGGAAGCTCGCATCATGGATTCAAGCAGTTCAGATGAGGCAGGATCATTTTCCAGGGCAATAAGGTCTTCAGAGAGTCTTGTGCAATGGTTTTCAGCTTCCATGCGAAACAGATCCAGCATGGACATATCACTCAAATCAACAGGAAGTTGCGTTGATTCAATTTCTGGGGCTGAAGGAGCTGATTCAGGAGTACTTGGTGTCTCATCTGTTGACGCAGCAGGGTCTTTAGTGCTTGTTTTTTCGCCTTTTGCCAGTGCAGTGAAAGAACTTACCAGTGCAGCAATTTTATCCTCATTATCAGCAAAGAAACTGTCTGTATCATCGTCTGACAGCTGAGAAATGGAGTTGAGCATGTCAACACCTTGCAGCATCAGGTCAATTCCTTCCTGGTCGAGAGTTATCTTGCTTTCTTGAGCTGCAACAAATACATCTTCCATGGCATGGGCAACTTGAACCGCAGGATGGAGTTCCACCACACGGGCTGCACCCTTAACAGAGTGGGATGCGCGCATTAAAGACTCTAAAAGGTTAGCTGCATTGGGATCTTGCTCCAGTGCTATCAGGTCTTCGGAGAGTTGGTTGCATTGATTTTCAGCTTCCATGCGAAACAGGTCCATCATGGACATGTCGCCAAGGTCACCGCCATTGCCGTTTGTCATTCGAGATCCTTTGTAAGGGTTTTAAACAACGGCTTGTCTTTTAACAAACCGATATCCTTGCCTTCCAAATGAAGGATTCCCATGGTGTAGACCGCCTTTGACCCGGATACAGTAACAGGGAGGTCTTTTATCATTTCTGGGGTATAGCGGACTATGCCCTTTACTTCGCTAACCGGAAAGGCAACAAGATGATTGTCTTGAAGCACTACTACAAGGCGTTCCGGTGATATGTAGTCGGGATCCAGTTCTTCTTCCGTCCTTATAAGTTTTTCAAGTCCCAATACCCGGCCGATTGAAACACATATCTGTAGACGGCCGTGAATGTTAACAACTCCTCGCAGGACTTTACTGTTTATATTTGGTATGGAATGGATAGGTCCCATATTTACAACTTCCTGGATCATGTGGGCAGGTAGAGCGAGCCATTCACTTCCAGCACGAAAAACAAAGGCAGACTTGACATTGAACTGTTTTACTTCCTTTTCTGTGGAAAGAATCTTTGTCCATTCACTGCGATAATCCTCAGGTGGTTCAGACCGTAATAATTTGCGGCCTGTTTTAGAGAATACAGGACAATTTCTGCAATGGATGACATGGTCCAGTTCGGGACACTTATCAGAACCTGTTCTCCATACCCCGATGCGGTTCCAGCAATCATCAATCATTATTTTGTCTGTTTGCATTTTTGTGCTATATGGCTGTTTTAAAAATCTCTACAGCGTGAATTTAATATTTATTTCTGGGTAGTGGTTTTCCTTTGTAGTCTTTCTATTCTTTGCCTCAAATTATTTGCTTCAGAGGTATCTCCTGATTTTTCGGCCAGAAGAGAAAGAAATACCAGTGTTTCTTCATGGTTTGGTTCCAGGTAGAGAGCCTTGCGGAATAATTTTTCCGCCTGAGAAGTATCATTAGCTGCATCATGAATAATGCCAAGCAGGAAAAAAGCATGCGCTGAGGGCCCACTCTGGTTTAAATATTCTTCACAAATTTCTGTGGCTTTTTTCAGTTCACCTTTGTCAGCCAATTTACGTGCAAGTCGGAGATCAGGCTGATCTTTCTTTTTACTTTTATGGAAAGGAAACAGTCGCTTGGAAAAAGATGTTTTAGATTTTGTTGATTCTGTTTTGGTAGCTTTAGAATTTTTGGTATCGGCCAATAATTGCTGTTTGGATTTTTTATGAAAGGCAAATGAGTTTTCAAAAGGGGCAGGGGTAAAGGGAGAATTGTGGAAGAGATTTACTTCAGCATGGCCCACAAAAAGCAAACCGTCATCCGCCAGAATTTTATATAAATTCCCTATGGCCTGATGCCTTGACACTGCATCAAAATATATCAGTACATTACGGAAGAATATGATATCGAATAACCCAAGCCCTTCGATGAAGGCCTTATTCAGCACATTCCCATGGTGAAAATGCACCTTGTCGCGAACATTTTTATTAAGGATGTATGACTTCTTGTGCTGTTTGAAATATTGCGATCTATAAGCAAGATCAGATCCCCTGAAAGAATGTTCTGTATAGATGCCTTCTTTTGCCCTGGCAATAGAGCGGTTACTTATATCTGCCGCATGGACAGTGAACTTTTCTGCCGGCCAACCTGAACTTAAAAGTGACATGGTTAGCGTATAAGGTTCTTCACCAGTTGAGCAGGGTATGCTGAGCACTTTAAAAAGGTTGTTCTTATGAACTGGAGCCCACTGGGTAACCAGGTGCTCAATCATGGCCTTAAAGGGTTCCCTGTCACGAAAAAACCAGGTTTCAGGAATTACAACCTCTTCGATCAATTCCTTTAATTCATGAGCTGACGATTTGAGTTTATCGACATAGACATCTTTGCCATGAATCGACAGAGCTTTCATGCGTCGCTCTACAGATCGGTCAAGGGTTGCTTTACCTATGGAAGTAACTTTTAGGCCCATTGCTTTCTGCAGAAGGGCTTCAATTTCGAAGTCAGCCATATTTTACAAAATGTACATATGCTGCATGGTTATTCTTCTTCCTCAAAAAGCAAGGTGATTTCTTTTTTTGGCAACATTTTTTTAATGTCAAACCACTGGATCATTTCACTTGTTTCCGGCGCTACCTCACCATCGTAAAGTGACTTGTCCATGAGGACTCCTGCTGGAGGAGGTTTTGTTAGTTTGGTTACTACTGTTTCAGTCACATTGTTCGCTATTAAGGCAAGAGGTTTGTCGCCTTTGCCCTTAACAGGATATTTGACGATGATAATCCTGGTGCTGAGTACATCTTCAAAGGGAATGGAGTCTATGAGTTGATTCAGATCAATAACTGGTGTCCCTTCCCCCCTATAATTCATAAGTCCTGAAACATAATCAGGAGTAGTGGGGATTTTTTTTAGTTTGACAAGAGGGACAATTTCAATGATCTGGTTAACATCCAGGGCATACCGTCCATTACCAATTTCAAACAGGAGGAGCAGCATCTTCGTTATCTGTCTCAACTTTAAATCGAGCAGCACCTTCTTGTAATCCCAAGGCTGCGTTATGCAGTTGTGATATGGAAGAGCTGGTCTGGGTAAGGGATTCAGCAGTTTGCTGGGCACCCTCGTTCAACTGAGCGATGGCGTCACTGATCTGTTTAGCTCCCTGGGTCTGGGCCTCAATTCCTCCGGTAAGGGTCTCAACCTGTGGCATGAGAACCTCCACCTGTTCAATAACACCTGAAAGCTGTTCACTTATTACGCTGACATCCTTTACACTCGAACTTGCGTCTTCAGCAAACTTGTCAATCCCCATGACTGCAGCTGAAATGGCTGACTGTACCTCTTTGACCATTTGTGCGATATCAAAGGTTGCAACAGCAGTCTGGTCAGCAAGCCGCCTGATTTCAGTTGCCACAACAGCAAATCCGGAGCCATATTCACCAGCTTTTTCAGCTTCTATGGCAGCGTTTAGTGATAGCAGGTTCGTTTGATCGGCAACCTTGTTGATGGTTTTTACCACGCCGGCTATATTACTGGCTTTGTCGTTTAATATTTGCAGTTTTGTCACTATGGAACCGGTGGCATTTTCCATTTTGTTCATGGTACTGTCGATACCCTTTAAGCCTTCCTGGCCCTCTTCAGCAGCATAGGCAGCATTTTTCGTCAAGCTGTTCACTTTTTTCATAGTATCCAGCAGATGGGCTCCGGTGGCAGCTATTTCAGTGGTTGAGGCGGCTATTTCACTCGTAGTGGCTGCATGTTCATTGGCTGTGACTTCCTGTTGCTTATTTGTGGCAGCTAATTCAGTGATGGAACTGGTGACCTGAATACCTGAATTTTGGATTTGGCTTACCAGTTCCCGAAGGTAGGTGACCATCTGGTTAAAGCCTTTGATCAATAGACCGAATTCATCATGTCGACCAAATTCCAGATGCTGGGTAAGATCACCCTTAATGACCTGTTTAATGGCATGAATTATCTTTTTCAGCGGCACATCAATACTTTTAATTAAGAGATAACTGGCAGCTATTGATATTAAAATGCCGAACAGCATAGTGAGAAGAAATGCCTTTTTGGATAACTCGAAATTTTCCTGGGAGGTTTCGTATGTTTTTTTGACAGCAAGGAGACGGTCCTGAATAAGAAAGTTGATTACCTGCCTATGTTTTTCGGCAAGAGGGTAGAGTGTTTCATCGGTAAAAATATCCAGCGAGTCAATATCGGCTTTTTCAAAATACTGTATAAGTTTTGCAGACACTTCGTCTGTTGCCGTTATAATATCTTTGCCAGGTTCAAGCCAGGCGTTTCCTTGGGTGCCTGTATGGTCATCTCCCACGCTGAATAAATAGGCCCATTTTTTATCGAGCGAATCTTTTGATTCCCGGATTGTTTT
>CP070776.1:502503-509403 GCA_020346205.1 Deltaproteobacteria bacterium | reverse complement strand
ACAGCTTGTGGACAATGCGGTTCGGATCATCTTTCCACTGCCACATGTATGGCACAAAACCTTCATTGAATTTTCTGACAGTGTTGACAAAAGAGACAAAAAGATGCTTGCCTTCAGGATCAGAGTAGTCAGTCAGTACCTTCCCATCCAATTCAGGAAGATAGGGATGCATAACCATCTTTGGCTGCATATCATTGATCCAGAAATAATCTTTATTCTCAGGACCATAACGCAGATCTTTAATTTGTTGTTTTGCCAGTGTCTGGCTTTTTTCCCTGGTCAACTCTCCGGTTAATTCCTTCTGGTTATAGTAGGCAAGAACATCCCATGCGGTAGTGGTTAATTCCTGTATTGTCTCCTTTTTTCTGTCCAGAAGGCTTTCTTTGAATCCGGGAAGAATAATGCCGAAAACAGAGATAACAAATAGTATGACTGCCAGCAGGGAAGGCAGTACAAGTTTGAAGCAGTCTTTTTCCCCGAGAAGTTTTAATGACATGTTTTTATAGCCTGGGCATAACTTGTAGCAAATAGGTAAATGGTCATAACCCTTATAGACAGAGCAGATAAATCTGTTTTCTAAACAAAATTACAACCTTAAAAAATGACGCTAAAAAAAGGCAGAGCTGTCTTGAGCCCTGCCTTTGAGTAGGTATTTATACCTAATAATTTTATATATTTCAATCTATCTTGTCAAAATATTCCTTTTCTGCACCACACTTGGGACATACCCAGTCATCAGGCAGGTCTTCAAAAGCAGTACCCGGTTCAATTCCATTCTCATAATCACCTTCATCCGGATCATAAACATAACCACAGGGACACTCGTACTTTGCCATAATTTCCTCCATTAATTTATTTTAATAATTATAATTACAAAACTTATTGAGAATTATTATTAAGTTCCGATAAATGTAATTATTGAAAATGGTTTGTCAATAACAAAAAGAATATTAAAGCATTCATTAAATTTCTTTATTCTCTTCAGCAAATTCAAGGGCTCCGTACCGGTACAATATAGTCTGGCTGTCCTGCCAGCAGTTTGCAGGTGAGTCCTGTTTCAGGCAAAGCCGCGAAAGAAATTCAACTGGATCCGGTATTTCATCCCAAACCTGGGGAAGATACGTTGAGCGTTTACCCCTATGTACCATGATAATTCCGTCTTCTCCAGGCCGTAGTACCCTGGGGTATTCCAATGGGTTTTTGACCTTTATCTGGCTCGGGAATTCAAGTATTGAAATGGAGATTACCACATTGTCAAGCTCATCCAGTGTCACAGGAGAAAATCTCGTATCCTTGAAAGCGGAACGGAAGGCACAGAATTGTACGCCCTCGTGCAGGGGATTGGGTGAAATTATATCTCCAATACAACCCCGCAGTTGTCCATCTTTTTTCAGAGTGACAAAAACCCCCCGGGGGATTTTCAGGATTGTATGTTTTTCTAAGAGAGCGGGATCGGTGTCACTGAAATCCCCATTTTGCAAATATTCTTCTATGGTAGAACGTGCAAGTTTCAGTAATTCTGTTTTTTCATCCTTGGTCAGGGAAAAGGGCCTGTGGAATGCTATGGCTGCATAGCCTACTACCTTGGAGCGATCACCACTCACGGCCCCCGAATTCTTGTATTGTAGAAGGGTTGATTCCCATCCATTCAGTTCTGCCAATTCAACCATTGTCAGAAGTACCTGCGGACCATCAGCAGTGGTTTGAGAAAGTGCTGCAGAATCGTGGCTCAGAATTGACTGGATGGTAAATGAATCCAATTGCCGGGCTTTTCTGTCAGTGTAGAAATGGGATAGGTCAACACTGAAGATAAAAAGGGTATTTTCATCTGCATAAGTGTTGAGAATTCCTGCCAACCTGGTGATATCAGCCTCATCCATTCGGCCAAGTATCATAGGAATAATAGTAAATCCAGGTTCCTCGGGCAGCCCCTTTAAAGCATACAGGAAGGGAAGTTCCACTTCTATGACATATTTTGTGTGCGCCGCAGGTTCCTGTACAAAAAGAGGGTCATCGAGAAGCTCGTCTACAATGCCTGAGAGCGGTACCTGGACTCCCGGGATTTCATAATGACTGAAAGTCGGCAGGGAAACGCCTCTGAAATTTGTTTCCCCGTTGTGATTGGCAGCCATGATAAAAACACGCCGGAAATCTTTGGTAACTTCACGGAAACTTGCGGCTGCTACATCCCCGCTGTACATATAAGCGGCATGGGGAACCAGTGCTGAGTGAACACCCTGAAGCCTAATAGGTTGCTTGGCTGCGAGCAGACTGTCAATTTCTTGATAAAGCTTATCGGGGTCATCGGGATAAAAAAGTCCGGCAGCCGCAGCAGGCCTTATATTTTCAGGCATGTCCCGGGTGCTAAAAGTTTTTTTGTCGAACTTGGACTGCTGTATGGCTTCATCCAGTTCCCTGCTATCCCAACCTTTATTAAGAGTGAACAGAAATGTGGAACCCAGGGCGAATAAAATCAGAACAATCAGGTACCCAAAAACAGGTTTTAAATATGAATAACGCTGATTCTTTTCTTTCATAACCAGACTCCTGGGATTTTTTCACCACAGGGACAATGTCCATTTTCCAGTTTATTGGAAATAATTATGTAGCCTCTTCGCCGTATGACATGGAGGTCACAGCTGGGGCAAACAGTATCCTGGTATGGGTTGCCTGGCAAATTACCTACGTAAACGTAGTGAAGACCGGCATCTTTTGCTACTTCATAAGCCTTGTGCATAGTGTCAACAGGGGTAAGCGGCAGGTGTTCAAGTTTGTACTGGGGATGGAAGCGGGAAATATGAAGCGGTGTGCCTGGCCCAAGAGCTGCAACCAGCCAGTCGCACATGGCCCGTATATCTTCCAGATCATCAGACAGTGTTGGTACAACCAGCCTGGTAACCTCTACCCAGACGCTCTCTTCCTTGGAGATTTCGAGGCTGCGTTTGACCGGGGCAAGCTTGGAGCCGGTGACTTTTTTGTAGAAATCGTCGGTAAAACCCTTGAGGTCAATATTTGCTGCATCAGTAACTCTGCATAGTTGTCGCAGAGGCTTTTCCTCTATATATCCTGCGGTGACCAGGACATTGCGTATGTTCTGCAGCCTGGCAAAGGAGGCGCTGTCAAAGACATACTCATAAAAAATAAGCGGTTCGGAATAGGTATAGGCAATTGCAGGAATACTATTGCTCGATACCTTATTTACCAGGAGTTCCGGGGGTAAATCATGGTTGTTTACATCTTCCGGGCGGGCCTGGGAAATTTGCCAGTTCTGGCAGTTTAAACAACGGAGATTACAACCAGCAGTGGCGATGGATAATATCTGTTTTCCGGGCAGAAAGTGATACAAGGGTTTTTTTTCCATGGGGTCGAGGTGAACAGCGCATGGATTACCGTAGGAAATTGTGTGGAGTTTTTTATCTTTAACAACTCTTGTCCGGCAGAAGCCGCGATCGTTCTCACCAAGTATGCAGGCATGCGGGCACAGGTTGCATTTTATTAGTCTGCCGCTAGGCTCATACCACATTGCTTCCCGTGACCATTTCCAGAGTTCTTCTGGGCCATCATTACGGAATCCTACCCGCAGTCCGGCTTTTTTCTCCTCGCCCAGAAAGTCATTGAGAGTATAAGCCGAGAGCGCCAGGGCGCAGCCACCCATTAGGCAGTGCTTTACAAATTTTCTGCGATTTATATGGTTTGGCTTAGTCATGCTGTCAGTTCTGCTCAGTTTCTTTAAAAACTCTACCTTTAGAAGGTAAGTGCTCTATCTTGAGAATCAAGTCAGACACGGTTCCAACAGGACAAAGTAATTCACAAAAAGACCTTCTGATTTTAAATGCCAGGAAAACGAGTAAAAGAGTAATTCCGATCACCATTGCTGAGGCTGTGTAGATATTTGTAAAGAAAAAAGTATACCAATCACTGGTAGTAGCAGCAGGTTGAGCAAAATCTGCCGAGATTTTGAAATAGCTAACTGCTGTGAAAAGGAGAATTAGGATTGGGATAATTTTAACGAATTTTGTCAGTCGGATGGGCTTTGATGAAACACGTGCCTGACAGTCAAAAAAAGTGCCAATTGGACAGCAGTGAAAGCACCAGTAACGTTTTTCAATATTCATAATAAGGGCTGCCGGGACAAGATATGGCCTCAAATAGCCAAAAGCGCACTGCCTGGGGCATACATGGCAGAAAAGATAGGGTATTTTAAAGTAACACCTGAAAATGGGAAAAAAGATAACAAGTGAAAAGCTGACAAAGTAAACCCAGCGAAAAAGAGTCATCTTTGTGCGTTGGAAAACTTTATCATTAATTTTTTTCAATATACCAGCAGGGCTGGGTAAAGTTGCCATCTGCATGGCCTGAAGAATGCCAAGTCCAAGTAACCCAAGTAACAACCAGTGGTATGGAGAATAAAATGACATGCTGTATATTAAAGTGCTCGTATTGCCATTGTAGACGAGAATGCCGATACCTGAAAATACCATAAGAACTAAGAAAAAAATCAGCTGAGGAGATGTCTCAGTGTGCAGTATATCTTTCGGGGTTCCTGCCTCTTCTCCTCGTTTGATCCACAGAATCATGCTTGAAAAAAGCTTTAGTGAACCCATGAGATAGCAGGTCCCAATTATCCCCAACAGTGGAATAGCGAAAGTTGTAACAAGAAGCGCACCAAGAGCTGCACCCAGAAAGTCAAGACCGTAAAGGGTCCCGGCTGTTTTTTCCAGTCCATGAAAGGTAAGTCTGGCAGCCAGAGGAAATTGAGCTCCAACCAGAAAACCAATACATGTTGTCAGAAGCGGGAAAAGTATGAGTGGCGCAGTTGCCTGCAGAAAGGAAGAATTTGCTGATTGCAGGAAAAGGAGAACAGGTGCAAGAAAAAAAGATAAAATACTGAAGGAGAGATCAAGGCGGAAAAATATTTTATGTGCTGATATATTGCTTCGTATTGACCAGAAACCACCCAGGGCTGTACCAAGTAGAAAGGCTGTAATTATTACGCCAAGCTGCTGGTATACAAAGCCATAAATGACCTGAAAGGCCAGCAAAATAACAATTTCCAAACCCATGCCGCTAAAGCCGCTGAGGGACAGGGCTAGTGGCGGACCCATTCTTGGGGTTTGCACAATCAATGCAATAATAAGAACGGTTATGGTGCAGGCAATCAGTATCGGCAGCAGCAGGCTGCCCTGAAATTTGCTGAGCCAGTAATGTAGCAGCCCATAATAACTTGCCGGTTTGAAATCCAGGTTGAAAGAAGAGGGCACTGTTACCATTTTTTTGGCTAGAGCTATCCGGTCAGCAGTCAAACGGGCCTGAAGATATTCATTATTAACATAGCTCGTTGATATGTTTTTTTTATCCAGCTTATTGGAGATGTCGTAATCCAGAGGACCTGCACTGGCAATATAATATTGTCGGCCTCCCGGGACTAAAAGGATAGTGGGGAAAACCTCGTTTAGTGAACGATAGATGGTTGAGGATAGAAGACGTAATTCAGGGTTGGCGTAGTTTTCCGCACCACTTAAGCCAAAGCTCAATATACCGTTACGGAGCAAAGCTTTGCGTGCTTCTTTAAAGAACTCAAGCGTATAAAACCTGTTTATCTGAGCAGTGGCAGGATCTGACAGGTCAATAAGAATAGCGTCGTACTGCTCGACTTTAGATCGTATATGACGCCTGGCATCCCGGGCGATCATTGTGACGCGTTCATCTGCAGACTCGGGCACAAGTTTTTGCACAATGTTTATAACTGCAGGGTCCAGTTCCACGTAATCGATTTTTTTCAGGGGATATTTTAATGCCTCTTTCAAGGCACCGTTTAATCCCCCTGATACAAGAAGGATATTTTCCGGAGCAGGATGCTGTGCTAGGGCAAAGTGAATACTCTCTTCAGCGGCAATGGTGTTCTGCGTTGAACCAATGGGTATGGTGTTCTCATAAACCGTAAACTGGTTTTCAGAAAGAGTAATTGCGAGGTTGCCATAAGGTGTTGATTCCTGAAACAGAGTTTCCTGGCCCTTGAATAGGGCCTGCCCGGTTATTTTTTCCAGATCAAAAATGCCTATCAGGGCAAGCGAGATAGCCAGGCAAGTAAGTACTGGAATGGCAGCTTTGCGGTTCCAGTGAGCTGAACTTACTAGGGCAGCAGCAGACAGGTTGAGAATAAGCAGAAAGGTTAGAGTCTGAAAGGGGCTCAAAAAGAATATTAAAAAAAAGCTGAAAAGCAGACCGCCCAATATATCACCTATAACATCGAGTACATATATTTCACCTATCTGGTTTGCATCTTTTTTTTCCCCGCCAAGGCTTGAGAAAAGTGTCAGGAGAAATCCTGAAACAAGGCAATAGGGTAACAACAAAAAGAAAGAGTAGATAAAAGCCTCATGCAGACCCAGCATGAGACCGGGGATAAAGAATTTTTTCAGCATACGGACAGCGCTGATCTGCAGAAAGGGAAGTATGGAAATAGCTATTTGTAAAATTACAAGCCAATAAACAGGACGCTTCAGATTGCCGGCAAAACGCCCGAGGTAACTGCCTAAACCGGTAAGAAGTAACCAGTTCGCCAGGATCAAACCAAGTACGAGTTCATTACCTGCCATAACATTCATAAACTCGCGCAATGTGACGATTTGAGTCATGAGCGAAGACATGCCCAGGCAGGTAACAGAAATGAATATGGCGCGGTGTCTGGCGGTCATAAAGTTTTCCTGAGGAGCGTATGGCGCAATAGTGTTAGCAATTAGAATACTCCAAATTTAAGTGAATGGAAAACTGGATTGTCTATTTCATAGGATGTTAAGATATTTTGGACGTATACCATGAAGATTTTTAAATACCTAAATTTATGGTCACAAGTATATTGAATAGTTATAATTATATTAAGGGATAGTTATTTCAGAA
>CP070776.1:501402-502403 GCA_020346205.1 Deltaproteobacteria bacterium | reverse complement strand
CAACCTCAAAGGATTTGGCAATTCCTACCCCAGGCAGGAGTTGATGTGGAGCGCATCAGAAAAGATATGAATGACCCGGCGATTGTAAAACTGATTGACCAGGACCTGGCCGATGCCAAAACGCTCAATGTTCGTAAAACGCCGGGATTCTTTGTTAATGGAAAACCGCTTCAAACATTTGGCTCCAAACAATTAATGCAATTGGTTCAATCTGAGCTCAGGGCAAATTATCCGAATCAATAACTTTTACCCTTGAGAATAATTGGGAGGTTACAGTCATTATGAAAAAAATAATATTCTTATTATTAACCGGATATCTGGCATTGTTCATTGCTGCCTGTGGCGAGGGGCCTGTGGCAGTTGTCGGTAACCCGGCCCCGAGACTTGACACAGTCGATATGAAAGGAGATGTCTGGTCCCTTTCCAAACATAAAGGACAAGTTGTATTTGTTAATTTCTGGGCAACCTGGTGTGCACCATGCCGTGAGGAGATGCCTTCTATGCAAAAACTTTATGATAAGCTGCCAAAAGATAAATTTAAAATGGTTGCCTTATACAACAGAGACAAACCAGAACTTGTGAAAAACTTTATTAATAAGCTGGGCCTCACTATACCTATACTCAGTGACGAATCAAATATAATTGGCGCCAGATACGGAATCACAGGACTTCCTGAAACTTTTATAATTGATAAACAGGGTGTGATCAGAGAAAAAATTATCGGTCCTGCTCAATGGGATTCCCCTGAGAATATAGAAATGCTTACAAAATATATTAATGAGTAGTGTAGATTTCTTGCCATCATCTTGGCGATTGATCATATTATTTAATGTTAAGGTGTATGTTGGATATGTGGACCTGTTGAAGAGATGATGATCTTTTAAAACCTTAACTCCCAACTGTCTACATGTAGTAGAAAAACAGCATAACCATCACAACCGCGATATAAATTATGGTCATGCCTGTACCTGCCTTTACGTAGTCTGCCGGTTTGTAACCGC
>CP070776.1:500266-501302 GCA_020346205.1 Deltaproteobacteria bacterium | reverse complement strand
CGCAGGGAAAAAAGAATGACCCTGCCCAGGGAAAGAGGCTTTGTGAAAACAATCTGGGGGCCTGTTCAAGTCAAACGGGTGCAAACTCCTGCTGGCCTTGTGCTGTATCCGGAATACGAGGACTGTCGCCGGGTTGCATTAGAAAAAAAGGTCCCGCTAAAAGATGTTTATGCAGCATTGAACAGGTGCAATCCTGAGGATTTTAAAGAAGATTAAAAATGCATGCGCTAATAATGTTCATTGCAACTGGCTGCTACAGCGGCTACCTCCCCAAGGCACCGGGCACCTGGGGTTCCCTTGTCGGACTCGTACTGTATTTTTTACTTCATACACTGAGCCTGCCTGTCTATCTTGCAGTTGTTGCAGGCTTATTTGTCGTGGGTTCTTTTGTTGCCGGTGAAGCAGAAAAAATTCTGGATAACCGAGATCCTGGAGTAGTAGTAATTGATGAAATAGTGGGTATTCTGATTGCCATGATAGCTGTTCCACTGACCCCTTTGACCGTGGTCCTGGGTTTTGTCCTTTTCCGTATATTCGATATTTTAAAGCCCTTTCCGGTCAACTTTTTTGACCAGCGCTTTCACGGCGGCCTCGGTATCATGCTCGATGATGTAATTGCCGGAATCTACAGCCTCATAATTTTGCAACTGCTTGTACATTTTGTCTTATAGGCCCATAAAACATAATTTATTATTTTCTTGCCATTTCACGCTGCCGAGCAGCGCAACAATAAGTGGTTAATACGTTTCGGCGGAGCAAAGCGACTTTCCTAAACGTCCACTATTTGTGAGCAGCACAGGGTACCCGCTAACAGCGGGCAAGTGATGGCTGCCCTTTCTCTTGTTTCATTTTCTTTGGGCAAGCAAAGAAAATGAAAAATAGCATGAAGTAAAGCTATTGATAACAATATGTTACCAAAGGTCTGCAAAAATCACCGTAGACTGCTTAATCCCACAAAACTTCCATTATTATCCTCAGCCAGCCGCCGCATCAGTGCGGAAAAACGGGCAACATTCATCTCTGCTGCAGGCTGAGT
>CP070776.1:499116-500166 GCA_020346205.1 Deltaproteobacteria bacterium | reverse complement strand
TATGCCAAGTCGGTTGTCACATCGGGGCCAGGCATGATGTTTGATCCAAATGCACCAAACCATGTCGGTATCCAGTTTATAGACCTGGAAGACAGGGTGACACCCAGTTCCAAGTCCATGGAAATTATCCGTGAACGTGTGCAGGAAATCCCGGGAGCTAAGATTACAGTTGCTGAACAGGAGGAAGGACCGCCCACCGGCGCACCTATCAACATTGAAATCGCCGGAGATGATTTTCAAATTCTGGGCCAAATCGCCAAGACCATAAGGGAAATGACCTCAAATATACCCTTTGTGGTGGACATAAGGGATGATTACGTCGAAGGCACACCAACAGTGCGCATAAAGCTCGACCGCCAGAAAGCGGCTCTTTTCGGGCTTAATACGGATAATATCGGTACAGCCCTGAAGACCGCCTATAACGGCCTGGAAGTATCAACCTACCGTGAAGGAGATGAGGATTATGATATAACTGTGCAGCTTTCAGACGCTGAGCGCAGGGTCACCGATGTCTTGCGGGAGTTGATGCTGCCGACTCCCTCAGGAAAAACTGTGCCCTTAACTACACTGGCGCGCATAGAGTTTGCCGGGGGACTGGGTGATATTGTACGTATCGATCATGAACGGGTTGTAACGGTAAAGGCCAATGTTGATGAAAATAAGATTCCCGGTCCGGTAGCCAGGGCCCAGGCCGAAGAATTACTGAAGAGTTTTCCTCTGCCTCCAGGTTATCGTGCAACTTTTACCGGGGAGTTCGAATTCCAGAAGGAATCCGAGGAATTTCTCTCCAAGGCCTTTGCCATTGCCCTTTTTCTTATTTTTCTTATTCTCGTGACCCAGTTTAATTCTGTGGCGCAGCCCTTTATTATCATGACAGCAGTTATCCTGTCCCTTGGAGGTGCTTTTCTGGGACTGACCGTTATTGGTTCGCCATTCGGCATAATCATGACAGGTGTGGGCGTCATATCTTTAGCCGGGGTTGTGGTCAACAACGGTATTGTCTTGATCGACTATATCAACAAGTTGCGTAATAGGGGCTTTGAGCTCAGG
>CP070776.1:497959-499016 GCA_020346205.1 Deltaproteobacteria bacterium | reverse complement strand
CCTCGCAGAATATAGTGTTAACAGCTTTTACAAGCTCAGGGGTTGAGCGGTGGTTGACACCCAGGGTGTGATGGTCAAGATGTTTGGAGACAGCTGCATCCATATAGGTAAAAATATCTGCACCACGAAAGCTGTAAATTGCCTGTTTGGGATCACCAATTAAAAAAAGCAGGGACTCTTTCTTGTAAATGGATGTAAAAATATGAAACTGTAAAGGGTCCGTATCCTGGAACTCGTCGATGAGGGCAGCAGGATATTTTTCGGCTATTAAGCGCGCAAAAGAAGAGCTTTCCGGTCCAGTAAGAGCTTCGTGTAATCTTTGCAGCAGGTCGTCAAATGAAAAAACGTTGTCCCTTTCCTTGCGCAATTTTAAATCATACCTGAAAGAGTCGAGCAGCCTTTTTTTGAGAGCAAGCAGACACCTGTCATATTGAGTGAGCAGTTTGTTACTGGCTAACATGAGATTTTCGCAAAGTTCGTAAAAAGGCAAAATATTGGGAGTTTGTTTAATCTTTGTGGCACCAGTTATCTTGCTCGAGGTGAGTAGGATGAATTTTTTAAAGAGCTGGGGTGTAATGGTATCGCTGGCTGCCATTTCATCCATGGAATCTATGAGACCGGGTATGCCTGCTTTTTTGTATATATTGCGTTTAAGAGCTTGCGAATTTAGCAGGTCATTACTAACTTCCTCGCGGGCAGCAATCCACTCCCGGCAGACTTTTCTGAACACTTCAATATATTCAGCTTCGGAATCTGATAACAGGTTACAGCCTGATGCTAAGTCGATTGCAGGTATAAAATGCACAAATGGGTGGGGAATGAAAATCGAGAGAAAATCATGCAGTGCATCAGGGGTGAGTTTTGCAGCTGCATACTGGCTGAAAAGCTCAGAACTCTGGGAGAAAGTCTGACGCCAAAAATCCTCAATAATTTCTTTTATGAGGTAGGAATCATCTGCAACAAGTTCAGTATCAAAAAGGATGTTGCTCTCAAAGCTGTTTTCTAAAAGCATTCGCTGGCAGAAACCGTGGATAGTAAAAATGGCAGCTTCGTCAAA
>CP070776.1:496794-497859 GCA_020346205.1 Deltaproteobacteria bacterium | reverse complement strand
AAGCTCGGACTTTTGAATCTGGCGGAAGAACTTGGAAATGTCTCCCAGGCCTGCCGGGTAATGGGTCTATCTAGAGATACATTTTACCGGTACAAAGAGGCGATGGATAACGGTGGAGTGGAAGCACTGTTTGACAAGAATCGCCGCCAGCCGAATTTGAAGAATCGTGTAGATGAGAAAACCGAGTCTGCCGTTGTCCAACATGCCATTGACTGTCCTGCTCATGGCCAAGTCAGAGCCAGCAATGAACTGAGGAAGCTCGGTATTTTCATCTCTCCCAGCGGTGTCAGAAGCGTATGGCTTCGTCATAAGCTTGCCTGTTTCAAAGACAGGCTTTTCGCTTTAGAGGAGAAGGTAGCCCAAGAAGGCCTGATTCTTACGGAAGCACAGGTTGCGGCCTTGGAAAAGAAGAAGCAGGATGATGTGGCAGCCGGGGAAATCGAGACCTTCCATCCCGGCTATCTCGGAGCCCAGGATACCTTTTATGTTGGCACATTGAAAGGCGTCGGCCGCATCTATCAACAGACATTTATTGATACCTACTCCAAGGTAGCTTTTGCCAAGCTGTACACAACTAAGACGCCTATTACCGCAGCTGATCTGTTAAATGATAAGGTCTTGCCATTTTTCATCGAAAACGGCCTGCCGGTGCTTCGTATCTTAACAGATCGAGGGACCGAGTACTGCGGCAAAGCTGACCGGCATGATTATCAGCTGTACCTGGCAATCAACGACATTGATCATACGAAAACCAAGGCCAAATCCCCGCAGACAAACGGGATCTGTGAACGCTTTCATAAGACTGTCCTACAGGAGTTTTATCAGGTGACTTTTAGGAAGAAGCTTTATGCTGATTTGGAAACCCTGCAGGAAGACCTGGACGAATGGATGAAATATTATAATAATGAACGGACACATCAGGGTAAGATGTGCTGTGGAAGAACACCTTTTGAAACTCTTGATGATGGAAAGGGGCTGTGGGAGGAAAAGCTCGTAGCCTAAACTTGAACTGACAGACAACCCATCAAAACCGGCATCTGTCAGGTCAAGTCTGAACTACTACAA
>CP070776.1:495616-496694 GCA_020346205.1 Deltaproteobacteria bacterium | reverse complement strand
TAAAAGTTATTACTTATCACCCCCATTGAAAAATAGCACAACCTTCAAAGTTATATTCTTTGTCCTGTTTCTGGTACTATTCTCCTGTTATACAGGGACAGCGGCAACCCAGGTGCTGCATCTTGTCGGGCAGAAACCGCCTGATTTTTCCCTTAAAAATTTAAAAGGGGAAACAATTACTCTCTCAGATCATTCCGATAAACAAGCCGTTGTTCTTGTTTTCTGGTCAACTTGGAGCAGAAAATCAAAAGATGCTCTCACACGATTCAACAGTTTCTATCAGAAGTACAGGGACAAGGGGATTCAGGTAATAGGGATAAATGCAGATAGCCAGCATATCTCCGATAAAGATGCCGAGCAGATAAAAAACCGTATAGATGAATTGGGAATTTTATACCCCATCGCCCTGGATAATGAACTTGAAACCTTTCATTCATATGGAGTTGTTGCCCTACCATCAACAATAGTAATTTCAGAAAATAAAATAACATATGCATTACCGGCATTGCCGTTGATGGGAACCGAAGAAATGTTCGACCATCTTCAAACCCTGGCCGGAGAACCGCCCCCCGTTAAAAAGGTTAGAGCGGGATACATTCCGAAGTCAGACGCGGTTGCTACGGCGAACCTTGCCGGTAAAATGGTAAAAAGGAAAATGGTTCAAATGGCATATCCGCTCTATAAGAAGGCGATCCAAAAGGACCCCCGCTACCTGCTCCCATATGTAGAACTTGCAAAGCTGTATGATGCGGACACCAAGCCAAAGGAGGCAGAGGCAATCCTGAGAGAGGCGCTTGATTTAGAACCGGGGAACATGATTATAATAAGTGAATTGGGATTCCTCCTGACAAAAAACGACAAGACAAAAGAGGCCATTGAGCTTCTTGGCAGAGCAGTACAATCAGAATCCTACACTCCGGCCTATTATTACTTTGCCTATGCACTTGGCCGGGACGGCCAGTTGGAAAAATCTTTTGCCGCCTTTCAACAGGCAGTTGAGCTTAACCCTTTTGAACCGACGATCTACGAACTGCGCGCTGATATTTACGAGTCAAACAATATGGTTAAAGATGCCGCC
>CP070776.1:494409-495516 GCA_020346205.1 Deltaproteobacteria bacterium | reverse complement strand
CAGCTCAAAAATCTCCGACGAAATGGCAAAAAAGATTGGTATAGCAGATTACTTTCTTAAACCTTTTGACACCGATAAACTGCTTCGCTCTACAAGAAAAGTGCTGGACAGCGCAAAGTAAAGAACCCGGTGTCCGGAACTATATCCCGAAGATTGACCACCATATTCTTATTGCGGAAATTCCAATAAGTCCGGCAGAAAGAGTAAAATGGGCGCTATGATTATTCACTGCCAGTGCCAGCAACCCGGATAAAACCTGAAGCAAGGCTGACAAGGACTTTGATGCTGAAAAGTGTCACGATGTATTATCCTGTGCTATAGATTTTATAAATAGTTCTTGCAAAAACAATAGGTATTTTCTATATTGGCGCGGAATTTACATTTTGTTAACATTTGCCAGAATTAAAATGAGACTTTTATTAGACAAATTATCAAATTTTAATTATGATTTTAATGTAACATTATAGAATCACTGTTAATTTGAGAGTTAAACATGACCTACTGCGAGTTTATATCAGAGTGCATGTTTTTTAACGATAAGTTAAAAAACATGCCGACTGCTTCTGATATGATGAAAAAAATGTACTGCCAATGGCATTACACCAAGTGTGCCCGGTACAAAATTGCAACAACCCTGGGGAAAAGAGCGGTTCCGGCTGATATGTTCCCTGGCGATTCACGCAGAGCTGATGATATGCTCATCCACTACGACATAAAATAATTTTTCCTCACTTATTTTTTCCACCTCTGTCCGGTTCTTCTTTAGAACATCTTTTAAGGTAACTAAGTTTACATTTTTTCATACTGACAGTAATTCCCACCGGACTTCTTTTCTATTTTATTAATAATAACAGTATATTGATTGGCATTACTGCAATTGGCATAAACTTTGCCTTACAGGTAGTTAAGGATGCGTTAAAGAAAAAGACTATGTGTTAAGAGGTCCTATGAAAAAGAAAATTCTCCTCGTGGATGACAGTCCGGCCATACTGCAGATTTTGAGCAATTTTCTGCAGCAGAAGGACTATGAAGTGGCAAGTGCTGAAGACGGTTTAACAGGTTTGGATGTCCTGGAGTCGTTTAAGCCTGACATCATGTTTGTTGATC
>CP070776.1:493181-494309 GCA_020346205.1 Deltaproteobacteria bacterium | reverse complement strand
GTGAAAAAATGCCGAAACTGCCCGGCAACTTAATTGACTGGGAAAAAGCGGAAAGTGAAGGAAAAGTCAAACTGACAGACTTTCTTGAAGGTGTTTCTTTTGAGAGGGAGCCCCTGAAAGCCCAGGATGATTTTACCATCAAAGTAAGAGACTGGGACGTTGTCTTTTCCCACAGGAAACATACAGTCTGGAACGGTTGCGAACTTTGTCATCCCATGATATTCCCCAGTACGAAAAGAGGCATGACTAAATACAATATGTTTCAGATAATGATGAATAAAGAATACTGCGGGGTCTGTCATACATCGGTGGCATTTTCCATATGGCTGTGCGCTAAGTGCCATAAAACTCTGGTTGAGTAATCGCTTTTTTCGCCCGTGCCAAAATTCGGGGAGGTTTTTTGAAACCAAAGTTGATCCGGATACCCTTTCTTTATCGCTCAATCAACTTAGGGCCCTCTATGTCCCTCTACAATAGAGGGATTTAATCCTGGATCTGTAAAAAGAGTTCCAAGATTTTTTTATAGTCGCTGGCGGCATCTTTATTCATATTGTTTGACTCGTAAATATCAGCGCGCAGTTCGTAGATCGTCGGTTCAAAAGGGTTAAGCTTTACTGCCTGTTGAAAGGCGGTAAGAGATTTCTCCAACTGGCCGTCCCGGCCAAGTGCATAGGCAAAGTAATAATAGGCCGGAGTGTAGGATTCTGATTGTACTGCTCTGCCAAGAAGATCAATGGCCTCTTTTGTCTTGTCGTTTTTTGTCAGGAGGAATCCCAATTCACTTATTATGACCATGTTCTCCGGTTCTAAATCAAGTGCCTCTCTCAGGATTGCCTCTGCCTCCTTTGGCTTGGCGTCCGCATCATACAGCTTTGCAAGTTCTATATATGGGAGCAGGTAGCGGGGGTCCTTTTGGATCGCCTTCTTATAGAGCCGATGTGCCATTTGAGCCATTTTCTTTTCTGCCATTTTACCGGCAAGGTTCGCCGTAGCAACAGCGTCTGACTTCGGAATGTATCCTGTTCTAACCTTTCTAGCGGGGGGCGGTTCTCCGGCCAGAGTTTGAAGATGGTCGAACATTTCTTCGGTTCCCACCAACGGGAATGCCGGTAATGCATATGTTATTTT
>CP070776.1:491921-493081 GCA_020346205.1 Deltaproteobacteria bacterium | reverse complement strand
TGATTACGAAATCCATAGAAGATGAAGAACCGGTCGAAAGAAGAGAGACTGAAATAAGGGAAGAAGTTGAAGAAGAGTTTGACGGAGAGACACAACTTGTGGCCGCCGGGCTGGAACCGCAACAGGCCAAATCAATAATGCAGTTCTTGGCCGATATCGAGATGGAAAGGCTTTATCTGCATGACCAGGCAACTCGCGAAGGATGGGTGGGAACTCCTCGTTATCGGCAGGAGATTATGGTCCTGATTGAACGTGAAGAAGATCTTCGTCTGGAACTAGGGGACGCTGATTACGATCTGTACCTCTATGGTACCGGGCAACCAAATCGAGTGGTCATTCAAAGTGTGATTGAAGGTTCACCGGCCCAGGAAGCAGGTATTCAATCTAAAGACATTGCTTATTCTTATGCCGGGAGTCGTTTGTATACAATAAGGGATTTAATAACCGCCACGACCGAAGGTATAGCCAATGAGCCCGTCCTCATCGAGGTAATTAGAGACGGGCGCATCTTTGAATTTGAACTCCCCAGAGGCCCAATGGGGCTTCGGTTGACAAATGAAAGCCATAAACCTTAAAACAATGGCAAGGATGTTTGACATTGCCATTGGAAATCTCAACTCAAATTCTACTTTGCAAAAGTCAACATTGTGGCAAGAAATATGGACTTCGCTACCACTCAAAAGTCATGGCGTAAACGCTGTTTCCAATAGACATAATTCATTATCTGCATTTATTGTCTTAAAAGAAAATTACTTTCAAAAAATGCTCAATAAAACTGTGTAATGGCATTTTTGCACACTAATTTAATCTTTTCTTATCAGGTAGTTATTTAATCTAGGTGAAGATTGCTTAATGTAAATTCTTATCATTATTATTTTTCTCCTTATGAAAGAGGCATAGGTATTGCTTACTAATTGCTGAGCCATCAAAAAAACTAAGGAGGACACAATGAAACTATTTAAAATTTCCCTAATTTCCTTAATAGCATTTTTCGCTGTTTCTTCTGCTGCTATAGCCAGTGATTTTGGCTGGACCAGGGATTTCAACATCCAGGCTCAAGCTGACCCGTCAGGAGTAAGAGCAAGGCTCGCAACACGATTTAATCTTGGCGATGTTCAAGTCAAGGCAGTTCTCAGTAATTTTGATAGCCCAGCAGATGC
>CP070776.1:490649-491821 GCA_020346205.1 Deltaproteobacteria bacterium | reverse complement strand
TATTTTGGCTTATAGAAAATTGTTTTATTACAATGTTTGTGCTACTTCGTTAAATTATCAGTTTGCTAGGAAATCACCTTATTTAATCAGCATGGAATTTCTTGCAAATATTTTTAACTCTTCAAGTATATTTGTTATTATATTTAATAACTTCACGTTCAAGTCCCACTCATCATATATAAACACTAATACAAAGAGAAAACTGCATGAAATGCGCCAATCATCTTGAAAGAGAAGCTGTTGCAATATGCAAGGCATGTGGCAAGGCAATCTGCCAGGACTGCATGCATGAGTCTGAGAACGGTATTGCCTGCCAACAAAGCTGTGCAAAATCCCTTGCAGAAAAAAATGAGCTGTATGTAAAACTGGCCTCCCATTTAAAAAGTATAAAACGCATGAATTTTCTGGGATCCTTATTCTCCATTTGTATGGGCATCCTGTTTATATATTTCTCGTCTCAAGGATTCGGACTTGTCTATGATTTTGTATTTCTGCTGGGTATCGGTTTTACAATCTATGGAGTAGTAGCGCAATTTGTGAATATGGTTATATTTTTTACATCAAGAAACAAATAACTATAAAGTTTCGAGGGTTACATATCCAAATTGTTATTCTAAACTAAGGAGAAAAAAATGGTAAAGAATATAGGCGAATCTGACAGAATTTTCCGAATCGCTGCAGGTCTGGCCATTATCATTATCGGATTATTGGCCAAAAGCTGGTGGGGTCTTATCGGTATAGTACCGCTTACAACTGCTGCCATGGGCCATTGCCCAGTTTATCTCCCTTTCGGGATAAACACCTGCAAGCTTGATAAGAAATAAATAGTAGGAACTGTCACTATATTTAAGTTCCAGTAAATCTCCAGGAGAGATCAATCATCCCGGCTGGTACTTTGGCTCGAGTCAAGTGTTATTTTGATGTCTGCCAATATAGCATCAAGTTTATAAAAGTCTTTAAGCTCATCACCATATTTCAGTAAATCCTCCTGAGCTTTAATCCCCATACTGACAGCAGACTTGTGATTATTGCTTTCTGCATGAATCTTCATGCCGGCTGCCCGAATTAGCCCCTGCAGCGCCCTGCGCCTGTTATCTTTTGCGGCCTTCCATTCAATCTCCAGGAGTTCATGCATCTCAAAATAAAGACCAAGGTCCCAGAAAATTGCTGCC
>CP070776.1:489370-490549 GCA_020346205.1 Deltaproteobacteria bacterium | reverse complement strand
AAAACAAACCAAAAACCCCAGCAGGCCAAGCAGCCCCAAAAAGCAAAAAACCCTCCTGAGGAAAGCAAAAAAACAGAAGGTAATGCCGGGCTTATAACTTTTGATGAGTTCAAGAACCTTGATCTGCGGGTTGCAGAGATCAAGGCAGCGGAAAAAATTAAGAAATCGGACCGTCTGCTGAAATTAACTGTTTTAGTCCCAGAAGAACGGACAGTTGTCGCTGGAATAGCAGAATATTATCAACCCGAAGAGCTGATAGGGCGTCAAGTAATTATGGTTGCCAATCTGAAGCCCGCCAAGCTTATGGGTGTAGCCTCTCATGGTATGATACTTGCAGCACGAGACGAGCAGGGCAAGTTAACCCTTTCCGGCATAGCGGACCCTGTAACTCCTGGCAGTAAAGTGTCTTAATATTATAAATAAGGAGCATGGGTACATGTTTATGATAAGTAATTTCTTGTTTGCCATAGCCAAACTTGTGGATTTTGTTCTGGCAGCGTATATGTGGATCATAATAGGTCGAGCCATACTCTCCTGGGTAAACCCTGACCCTTACAATCCTATTGTCCGCTTTCTGCATGAAGTGACCGAGCCGTTGCTTTCCCGTATCAGGCGAATGATCCCTGCCTTTGCCGGAGGTATTGATTTTTCCCCCATGATCCTTATATTGGCCATCATATTCCTGCAGAGCTTTCTGGTGCCGACTCTCAAACAAATGGCTGCAGCAATAGGATAACCTTATGGAGAAGGAAGAAATGAAAATTACACCGCAGGACATTATTGACAGGGAATTTAAGGTAAAATTCCGCGGTTTTGACATGGCTGAAGTCGACACCTTTCTTGAAGAGGTAGCTGAAAGTTTTTTCAAACTTAATGAAGAAAACACTCTTCTGAATGAAAAGGTACTGGCTCTGCAGCAGGATCTGGAAAATAGAGGCAGCATAGCTCCCCAGGGGCCAGTGGAACTTCCAGCCGAGCTCGGAAATTTCTTAGAAGATCTTAAGCAGGATACAGCCGCCATAGGTGCTGAACTTGCTGCCCTTAAACAGGACAGGCAAATTTTTAATTCTCTGAAGGAGAACCTGGAAAAAGTTGTTGCATCTATCCAGGAGTCTGGCTCGACAGCGACGCCCCTATCCCAGGTCGAGTTTCCTGCAGACCTTTCGAATACCCTGGAAG
>CP070776.1:488074-489270 GCA_020346205.1 Deltaproteobacteria bacterium | reverse complement strand
GGTAAATACGATCATCAGGCCGGCCCGTCTTCCCAGCTTATCTGAAAGTGTTCCGAAAACAGGTCCCGAAAAGAGGCTTAAAAATCCGACCCAGGACCAGAAATTACCTGCTACTGCTTCCGTAAAACCCCTTTCCTGTACAAGTGTTGTTACAATAAATGTGGCGTAAATTACATACGTGTAACCAAAAAGAAAATAGATAGCTCCCAAGTGATAGATATCTTTTTTGGTGACTGCTTTCTGTGCTTCTGCAAAGTCAGGAGATGTTTCCGGTCTGATTCCACTGCTTTTACCCACAGGTTTCAGGCCCAATTCAGCAGGAGTATCCCTTATCACAATATAACAGATAATGGAGATGATAAGAACAATAACTCCAAGTACCTGCCAGCTTATTCTCCAACCATCCGAATTGCCCAGTTGATTGAGAAAAGGTATAAGTTTGCCGGAAAGTAGGATGGCGAAACCGCTGCCGATAACAACAAAACCTGCCGCTTTTCCCCGTTGACTGGTATTGAACCATGAAGCTATAAGGGCCATCATGGGGACATTGGAGGCTCCGCTTCCCATGCCGGTCAGCGTGTATATAACAGCCACAGATATAAAATTGTCCGCTTTGCTTACCAGCAGCATTGAGAAGGCTACGAGTAGAAGGGCGAGAAAGATCAGAAGTCTGCAGCCTATTTTTGCGCTTAAATAACCGCAGATAAGAACTGCGAATAGATAACCCACAAAGTTTGAAGTGCTGATCAAACCCATCTGGGAATAGGTGAGTGAGAGTGATTCAGCCATTGCCGGCAGCAGCATTCCCAAAGCAAAGCGGCCAAAGCCCAGGCTGGCAAAAATACAGAGGGTACCTGCTGCAATAACATACCAGCCATAATGAACAGATCTCTTTTGAGCAGAGCTTAATGGCATAATTACTGTGTTAGGAAGTTATTAAAGGAGATTCCAATCAGGTTCTTTTTTTATCCTGAAAACTTAACACGGTATAAACAAATAGCTGAGCAACGAAAAAAGTAAAAAGGAATAGTCCCTACATTGAAAGCTGCGTGGAACTGCTGATTCCCAGGGATTGATAAATCCGGAGCGTGGCTGTGGAGCAGTTCAAAGTGTATAGATGGATACCCCTGGTATTGTTATCGATCAAATCGCGGACCTGTTCAGTGGCCCAGTGTACCCCGACCCTTTCCAAATAC
>CP070776.1:486774-487974 GCA_020346205.1 Deltaproteobacteria bacterium | reverse complement strand
GAGAGAATGGAAGAAAAAAGAAATGTTATGTGGGCGTATATTATAATGGGCGCCCTTATTCTTATCACTTTGCTGTACTGGGCTTCAGATGTGTATTATTCATATCTAAGTGTATACATATGGTTCGGTGTTGCTTACGGGATGATGCTGCAGTATGGAAGATTCTGTTTTGCTTCGGCTTCCAGGGACCTATTCGCAGCCGGCGTCCCCAGAATGGCGGTGGGTATTCTGGTAGCCCTGATCTTTTTCAGTTTTGTGCAGGCCATTCTCGAGTCGTTCAACATGAGCACCTTCCACGCCGCACCCTTTGGCATCCATATGCTGATATCCGGTTCGGTTTTCGGGGTCGGCATGGTTCTGGCGGGCGGCTGCGCCTCGGGTTCCCTGTATAAGGTTGGCGAAGGAAACATGACGTCTCTCCTGGCGGTTATTTTCGGCCTCTGTCTCGGCCAGGCTATTTTTGTCGATGTCGGTGGGCCATTCAATAGTCTGATGCCTCAAGCTTGGGTGGATAAGGCCATGCAAACCAAAGCCGGCATTCTGCAGGCTACCGGTATCAACATCCCTGTTAATTCATGGTTTGATCATTACCTGGTCGGCTATGTGTGGCACAAGCCTCAATTTACAATTGCCAAGCTTATCTCTGGCGGTCACCCATCCACTATTCATTATTTTCTGGGCAATGCGCTGATCAACTCCATCCTGCCCGCCATTGTCATCATGTGCATTATTTACTATTTTTATCCCCGTAAGGTCTTTCTGAAAAGGAGAAAAAAGGCCCTGAAAAAGGCTGGCAAGGAACCAGTGACAGGCCTTTCTGATGAACTTGCCGGCATCTGGGCCATGATCACCGCCTCAAAGAGGACAAGTATGATGGGGATTCTGGTTGGTATTACAGCTGGTTTGCATATTTTGACCATGGCCGGCATGCAGAAAAAATTCGGGGTTACCAACTTTGGTACTCTGCTGAATAGAATGGGGCATTATTCAGATGTTTCCCTCAAAGGAACGGTCTTTGATCCCGGTTACTGGTATATTACCAGCCAGGAAGGGCAGGTGGGTGCCTGGATCCTGGAAAAATTCGGCTGGAGCATGCGTGACAATATGTTCTTCGGCTATGTGAACGGCCTGCCGGAACTGTGGCGCAACCCAGCCCTCTGGATGTCCCTGGGCATCATCTTCGGCGCCATGATCATGGCC
>CP070776.1:485473-486674 GCA_020346205.1 Deltaproteobacteria bacterium | reverse complement strand
AATATTAAACAGCATGCCAGAGATCTGACCCAGGCCAAAGATGTCCTGGAAAATGAAATCCTTGAGCGCAAACGTTCAGAGCAGGAAAAGGCAAACCTGGAAACCCAGTTAAGACACGCCCAAAAGCTTGAATCAATCGGCACCCTTGCCGGCGGCATAGCACACGACTTTAATAATATCCTAACCATAATTGCCGGAAACACCGAGTTGGCCAAGTTAAGTGTACCCGGGGACAGCGCAGCCTATAAAAAACTGAGCAAGGTGATCAGCGCCTCAAAACGAGCCAAGGATCTCGTCAGCCAGATCCTTTCCTTCAGCCGCAAGGTTGACCAGGATTTATTGCCGGTCAGGCCGCATATTATTATGAAAGAAACAATCAATATGCTGCGCTCCACCATCCCGGCGACCATAGAAATACAGGAAGATATTGACACTGAATGCGGCACAATCGTTGTTGACCCGACCCAGATAGACCAGATACTGATAAACCTGTGCACCAATGCCGTCCATGCTATGCAGGAAAAGGGAACCCTTGGGGTCGGTCTCAAGGAGACTTTTCTCAGCGACAGGGATCTGTTCCACAGGCCGGACATGGTGCCGGGTAATTATGCAGAACTGTCAGTCAGTGATACCGGCACAGGTATAGATCCTGAAACAATCGATCGGGTTTTTGATCCTTTTTTTACTACCAAGGAAGTAGGTAAAGGCACAGGAATGGGACTGTCAATGGTGCACGGTATTGCCCTGTCGAATCGGGGCATGATAATGGTTGACAGTGAGCCGGGGATGGGAAGTCGGTTTCACGTATATTTTCCTGTAGTGGAGAGTGAGGATGTTGAACTGGAGGAAATTCAAGAGGACCTTCCTACGGGTACGGAAAAAATTCTCCTTGTTGATGACGAAGAAGGGATTGTTGATCTGCAAAAGAACATGCTGGAACAGCACGGCTATACAATAACCGCCAAATCCAGCAGCATAGAGGCACTTGAGTATGTTACAGGCTGCCCTGAGGAAATCGATCTTGTGATCACAGACCAGTCAATGCCGGAAATGTCGGGAACGGAACTTATAGCTGAAATTAAAAAGATCAGGCCGGATATACCTGTTATTCTCACTACAGGCTTCAGCACAAAGGTGTCTTCTGAAGAAGAGGCAAAGGCAATGGGTATTACGGAATTTATCATGAAACCTGTGGACATGA
>CP070776.1:484090-485373 GCA_020346205.1 Deltaproteobacteria bacterium | reverse complement strand
GAGGCAATAATGGCTCCCCATACCTCGCGGGTTCCTTCATAAGCCGCTTGAAAAGGCTGTTTGCCCATCTGTCGATGACGATCAATATTTTCAATGACAACAATGGCATTATCCACCAGCATGCCAACGGCAAATGCTATACCGGCGAGGCTTATCACGTTTAGGTTGCGGCCCAGGGCCGCCATGAAGATAAATGTTCCGATGATGCTGGTCGGGATGGCCAGGGCAACGACCAAGGTTGAGCGGATGGAACGCAGAAAGAGAAGCAGTACGCCAATGGCCAGCAAGCCGCCATACATAATATTCTTCTTGATAAGATCTATGGCGCCCCTGATATACCGCCTCTGATCATATACCCATTGGAATTTTATATTCTCAGGTTCCAACTTTTCTGCATTTAACCAGTTAACACGCTCCTGGACCCTGTCAGTCATTTCCAGGACATTGACACCTGGCTCAGGTTTGATGCCGCAGGCAATGCCGCCCTGGCCATTATGGATAACCACACCGTTTCGCTTGGCAAATCCTTGCTCAACTGTTGCCACATCAGATAGCAGAATACGCTGCTGCCCGGTTGACTTGAGAACCACACTGCCAATATCTTCCGCCGACGAAAACTCACCAATTGTGCGAATCCTGTAGTCACGGCGGCCCACCCCCAGGCTGCCGGCTGATACATTGACATTTTCAGTCTGCAGGGCAACAATTACGTCATTGATTGTCAGGCTGTAGGCGGCAAGCAGTTCCGGCTGGATAATGACATGCATCTCCTCCAGAATACCACCCGGTACAAACAGGTCTGCCACGCCTTCAACCCTCTCAAGATGCTGACGTATCTCGTTTTCAAAAAATGTTCGGTACGTTTCTACCGCCCGGTCGTTACCGGGCATGGTTTTCAATATGATCCAGATCACCGGCGAGGTGGCGGCACCCGTGGCACTGATAACCGGCCGGTCAACATCAATAGGGTAGGTGGGCACCTCGTTCATCTTGTTGGATACCCTGAGCAGGGCCTCGTCCAGTTCGGTATCTAGAGAAAACCTCAGGGTTACCTCTCCACGGCCGTTCTGTGAACTGCTCTCCATTTCAACCAGCCCGGGGATGCCTTTTAAAACCTTTTCCTGTTCTTCAATTATTTCCCGTTCTATTTCATAGGGTGTAGCGCCCCGCCAAGTAGTGCTGACAGTTATAACAGGCTCTTCAACCGAAGGACTCAGCTGATAGGGCAGCTTTAAAAGGCTGATAATCCCGAACATCACTACCAGGATGATACCAACAATCAC
>CP070776.1:482691-483990 GCA_020346205.1 Deltaproteobacteria bacterium | reverse complement strand
GATCAAGATCATGGGTAGCTATTATCTTGGAGTGTTTAAAGCCCCCCAGAAGACCAATCAGCTTGTTACGGGCTCTTGGGTCAAGACCGGCACTGGGTTCATCCATGACCAGGATGTCAGGTGACATGGAAAGCACAGAGGCGATTGCCACTCTTTTTTTCTGGCCTGCAGATAACCTGTAGGAGGGACGATCTTTAAGGTGAAAGACCCCGACTGTTTCCAGAGCATTTTCAACTCGCGCTCTGACATCCTCAACTGGCAATCCAAGGTTCAAAGGACCGAAGGCTACATCATCAAATACAGTTGACATAAATAACTGGTCGTCTGGATCCTGAAAGACCATGCCAACTGTGCGCCTGATCTCCTGCACCGTATTTTTTGTAAGCGGGTAATCTCCTATGCGCACCTTGCCATCAATAGAAGTAAGATAGCCATTCAGGTGGAGAAGGAGGGTTGATTTACCGGCGCCATTGGCACCGACGATTGCCACAGATTCTCCATGTTCTACCCTGAACGTTATGCCATTTAAGGCGGGGGTATTATCAGGATAAGCAAATTTCAGGTCCTGTACTTCAACTATGTGATGACTCATTAGGTTAACCCCAGAATGAATTTTCCAATAAAGTCTGTAAAATCATAAAAGCGAAAGATCGTAAAAAGCATTGTAAAGCCTAAGAGGTAAAAGGTTTCGCGCAGGCCAAAGGAAAACTGTCTCGTAATATGAATTTCGCCGGTAAAGGCCCTGGAAAGCATGGCCATATGAATGCGCTGGGCCCTGTCCAGAGTGCGCAACAGCAAATTGCCTATTAACTGCTTGAATATATAGTGGGGCATCATCTTCTTAGAAAATGACCGCAGGGTGAATGCCCTGATCATGCGTATGGATTCTTCAATCAGGACAAACAGATAACGATACAGCAGAAGCAGTTGCACCGCAAAGATCCTCGGTACGCCGAGTTTAACAATAGCCATGCAGATTGCTGGAAATCCAGTTGTTGCAATAAGCAGAAATGCAGCCCCGACAGTCAAAATAAATCTCAGCAGGATGGAAAGAAGTGACAACCATCCACCTGAAATATTAAAAGACCAGATTTGAAGAATAATCTCGCGGTCCAGTATCGGGTTAAAAATACCAATGAAAATAACAAATGGAGAGACGATTAGTAGTTTTCGTAATAGATAACCCAAAGGGATGTTGGCTATACCTATCAGAAAAGCTGGATAAAGAAAAAAAGGAAGCAGCCTTGTTATTTCATATTTGTCAAATGATACAACATAAACAATAAATAGAAGAGTGGT
>CP070776.1:481263-482591 GCA_020346205.1 Deltaproteobacteria bacterium | reverse complement strand
CCCGATTGAAAGGCACTGTAAAAAATCCCACCCAAGAAACCTACAACCAAGGCCACAAGAGCCACAATAAGCATGGTTTCCTTTTTTACAAAGTTACCTTCCGTGTCTTTCTGCTTAGCCATAACTCCTCCAATATTAACAAAAATTAACTCTGAAAATTAAACTTGCAAGCTGTCGGGTATTCATAATCAGGACAACCCGGCATAGCATAAACTCTATGTCGTCTACTTAGAAGATACTGATAATACATAAACTTCTTTCAGACAAGTCGCAGAACTCGCTTATTCACTAAATAAAATTTTCCTGTTCAAAAAAATCATCCATCGTCTTTAATTAAACAATCCTTGACATTTGTAAATTTCGAAAATAGTCATATTGCCATACGCACTAAACAAATTATCGCCCGTTGTATTTCACAAAGAAGAAACTTGACAAATGTGCTGTCAGCGAATATGAAAACTGGTACCAAAAAGTGAATTGGTATTCATTGTTATTTTTTTAGATTGATTAAGGAGAAAGAAATGCCTAGAAAATTGTTTATTTTTTCAACCGTACTGGTCTTTATTTTCGGTTTACTGCTTGCAGGGGGCCTTGGCATAGCAAGCGATTCAGCAGGTGCAGTTGATCCTGGTCCTGCAGAAATGGAGTTAAAAACTGCAGCCGCAAAAAAACCTGCCAAATTCCCGCACAAAAAACACCAGGAAAATTTTGAGTGCAAAGAATGCCACCATGCCGAAACTGACGAGGGTATAAAATATGAATATGTGGAAGGCATGGAAGTCAAAAAATGTGTTACCTGTCACAATAAAGATGACATGACCAATCCGAAGCTAAACAGTTTTAAACTTGTTGCACATGGATTATGCAAGGAATGCCATAAGAAAAATAAAGACTCAGCGCCAACCAAGTGTTCAGGGTGCCACATAAAAAAATAGCAAACAGCTAATAGTTTAGCTTTCATACATAAAAAAAGCCGCCTTGTTCAGGCGGCTTTTTAATTTGAAAAACTAAACACCTATTTCTTAATTAACAGCTGACTGCATTTTGGAAAAATCACCAACTCTGAGAAACAGGCCTGATATAGCACTTAAAAGGTTAAGCCTGTTCTTCTGCAAAGCCATGTCATCGGTCATGACCATGACCTCGTCAAAAAAGGTATCCACCGGTTCTTTCATCCCCAGAATAATATCCAGGCCCTTGCCATATTCCTTTGCCATTAGAAATTGTTTAGACTCATCCTGCACCTTTACAAAGGCATCATAAAGATTGCGTTCTGCCCCATCCTGTAAAAGTTCAACATCAACATCAGTTGCATGGTGACCCTTTAT
>CP070776.1:479827-481163 GCA_020346205.1 Deltaproteobacteria bacterium | reverse complement strand
ACAGCCTCTGGAGACTCCATATCAACAAGAGTAGAGAGTTGTCGCTCATTAAAGGGCCTCATGTGAGATGGCCTGGAAGAGGTATCGTTACCTGAAGAAGAAATCATGAGCTGAAAATTTGCCCGTAGGTTTGTTCTGTATTATTAGTTAAAAGAAAAAAACAATAATCATAATTGTTTAAATGATTTGAGAACAATATTCAAGTGTAAGTATAGGGAATTAAAATAGCTCTTTCCAAGTGAAAAAGCTGAGAGTAGCTATTTTTATTTATAATGAGAGTGTTTCAAATGCATGAAACAAAAAAATATACTGTAGTGTTCATAATAAATTTATTGGCCCCTATAACTGGGAGACCCTGGAGATTAAAAATCTTTTTATGGAATTATTCAATACCTCAAATTGATACCTGCAGGAGCTTGTCTCACACTATTAAAAGTTTGTAATTTCAGTTGGCAGTAAACACTTACTTCTGGAAAGCTGATAACATATCTTCCCATGGTTAGACCTTCACACTTTAATTCTTTGATTTCCAACTTTTAAAACAGTCAGGACTGTCATTATGTTACTATATACATTGCCTTTGATCGGGGCGCTTATCGGATGGTTAACCAACTACATTGCCATCAAAATGCTTTTTCACCCAAAAGATGAGATAAGAATTTTCTTTATTCCGGTACAGGGAGTATTTCCTAAAAGACAAAAGGATTTTGCCAGAAAGTTGGGTCAGATTGTTTCGGAAGAACTTGTCTCGGCGGAAGATGTAACCGCACACCTTAAAGAGAAGGCAACCTCAGAAGCAATTCTCAACCATATTGCCATGCGCCTTGAAGAAGGAATTGCCTCCCGCCTGCCGCGCGCTTTTCCAATGCTGGCCATGTTAATGACCAGCGATATGGCAGAAAAAATCAAGGGCTTTCTCATTGAGCAGATCGGGGAACTCAACGAAGAACTCATAGACAAGTTAAGCGGTGAACTGGAGGAAGAACTTGATGTTCACAAAATAGTGGAGGAGAAGGTGGCCTCTTTCTCCAGTGATAAACTGGAGGAAATCCTTTTTTCAATTATGCGGCGGGAGTTCAAATTTGTTGAAATGGTCGGCGCTGTTCTGGGCTTTATGATTGGTGTAGCGCAAATTCTCTTACTGTCTTTGCCGTATTAGTATTAAAACAGCAAATCAATTTTGGATTTGTTCATTTTTTGCCGGGTGAAGGTCTTTCTCTGATTTCAATCCTGGGGCCGAAAGGGCATCGGTCCTGGCTTCAGCTGTTTCATGCTCCAGCAACTCTTCAGGAGATTTTTCCGACTTGATAGTGAAACCGGCATCAATGATCATCTG
>CP070776.1:478346-479727 GCA_020346205.1 Deltaproteobacteria bacterium | reverse complement strand
ATTTATATAGTGCGACGAATTTAGTTCCAATACATTTAATATTGCTAGCATGATATTTTTTGTTAATTTTACATTTAATCATTTCATCACAAATCCATTTATTAATCGGAGCACAAAATAGATGACATTTTCATTGTGTTCTGTTATTCTTTCCTGCATGAAAAACAAAGATGCAAGATCTCTCTCTCCTAAGGGTCAAGAAGCTGTTCGTGGCCGTGCCGTTAAGGCAGTTATCGACGGCATGAAGCATCAAGAGGCTGCTGCAGTTTTCGGTGTTGCCCGGGGTACCGTCACCAAGTGGATTAAAATTTATCGTGCCCAGGGAGAAAAAGGACTTAGAGCTAAACCTCAAGGCCGTCCCAAGGAGTCTCGGTTGAAGGGCCACCAGGCAGCGACAATTGTTCGGATTATTACCGACCGCTTCCCTGATCAACTCAAACTTCCTTTTGCCTTGTGGACACGGGATGCTGTCGCTGCACTTATCGAACGACGATATGGCCTCAGGTTGTCTGTGTGGACCGTCGGGCGTTATCTTCGGCGCTGGGGATTCACACCTCAGAAACCTATGCGTAGAGCATTTGAGCAAGACCCTGCCGCTGTCAAAGCTTGGTTGGATAGCCAATATCCCGGTATAAGAGCTTTGGCCAAGAAAGAAAGTGCTGAGATTCACTGGGGAGACGAAATGGGTCTTCGATCTGACCATCAAGTGGGCCGGACTTGGGGACGAAAGGGGCAAACACCTGTAGTCCTTGGCACGGGGAAACGTTTCCGTTGTAACGTGCTTTCTACTATCACCAATCGAGGGACGTTGCGTTTTCAGGTTTTTCATGGACGTTTTACCGCGCCTGTATTTATTGGTTTTCTGCGTCGATTACTGAAAGCATCGCAAAAAAAAGTTTTTCTTATCGTAGATCGCCACCCGGTCCATCGTTCAAAAAAAGTTTCAGAATGGCTTGCGAAACATGAAAAGAAAATTCGTCTTTTCTTCTTACCAGCATATAGCCCCCAACTAAATCCGGATGAATTTCTCAATAACGATGTTAAGGCAAATGCTGCCGGGTGTTTACGCCCAAGGGATCGTGAGGAAATGGTGTCAAATGTTCGTACATATTTGCGTAGCACTCAGAAACAGCCAGCCATTGTAAAAAAATTCTTTAAAGCAAAACCAGTTCGCTATGCCGCATGTTAATGTCATCTATTAACCGCTCGGAGTAATAACTGCTGATATGTCTGACAGTTTCAAGTAGAAAAGATTTATCCATTGCCCCCTTTTTTATCGGGGGTTTTCCATTTCATATGCAGGGCATTAGCTACTTTCAATTTCTATCCATTGAAGGTTGTCAACCACTCCTAAAATACCAAGATGTACAGTGGATATATT
>CP070776.1:476856-478246 GCA_020346205.1 Deltaproteobacteria bacterium | reverse complement strand
TATTGTCAACTAATTGTCAACTAATTTTTTATTTTTTTGTCAACTGGATGGAGAACTTTTTAGCAACCCTGGAAGACAGTGGCGCACTTGAGGAACTGATCTGGGAGTGGTTTGAGAATGCTGACTGGATGAAGCTACTGCCGTAGATTTTTCTTAAAAATAGAAGTTTAAATAGGGGCTCAGCATTTTCGGCTGAACCCCTTTTGTTTTTGATGATAGTTGAAAGATTTTTTTTGTCAATTTATTGTCAACCTGTCCTTAATTTTATTGTCAACAGCATGATTTATCATCGTCTGCAGTGAGGGCTTGAGATTTACTAATTCAAAAAATATTTGTGGGTGGTCTTGCATGAACACCCTGAACAGTTCATCTGCAAAACCCTGTCCCAATGTTTTAACCCCTTTGAAATCGAGAGTGATTACCTTGAATTTATCCAAACCGTGATAAAGTCTTCTGGCCTCTGATCTGGATATGTATTCTTTTTGAAAAAGCTTAACCATTGCTCGGGTTTTCTCAAATTTGTAATCAAATTCTTCAGGGGCAAAAATTGAAAATATATCTTCTAATTTCTTGCGAGTGCGTTTTTTTATGCTAAAAAAAACTTCGGTGCCTTGAATACTTTTTAGCTCTTCAATAAAAATATCCTTTTTTTCATTATCAAATAAAAGTTTTATCTTGCTTGATCTGAAAAACATTTTATCCGCAACTTTCGAAGTGAAGAATATCCCCTCACCAGTATGTTTTTCCCGCATTGTTGTTGTTTTGCCCTTTATAAGTTCTCCTACCGCACTGTTTTCATCTGGAAGGTTAAATTTGTCATAGATAGAAAAAAATAAGCCAATACCATAATCCCTAATCCTGAACTGGAAATTGAACTCGTCAACAACTACTTCAACCTGGCTTTTTCCCGAATGCGAGTGATCTATTGCATTATTTAACATCTCAGTAAAAGAATAACGGGCAATCTCATAGGCTTTTGGACTGATTAATCGACTCAAATTCAGTGTAAGGTCTATTTGTTGAAAGACCTTATCTTCTTCGAGCCCTTTCAGGAAGTAGGATTTTTTGAACGATTTTTTTACTTTTTTTTCAGCAGTGGCAATTTTATAGACAGCTCCTCTAGTAACACCTTCTTTAATTAGAGAGCCGTTTTGCAGCAATTGCTTCAGGTGTTTGTTAACAGCCTGCCTCGAAATACCAAGCGATTTAGAAAGCTGAACGCCTGATAACTCTTTTTTGCGTTTAATCAGCGCCAGTATTTTTTCTTTCATTTCCATATGAGTATTTTATTTATTGTCAACTAATTGTCAACTAATTTTTTATTTTTTTGTCAACTGGATGGAGAACTTTTTAGCAACCCTGGAAGACAGTGGCGCACTTGAGGAACTGA
>CP070776.1:475364-476756 GCA_020346205.1 Deltaproteobacteria bacterium | reverse complement strand
ATGCCGCTGTCAAGTTCCTCCTGAACAGCAATCCGAGAAATGACTGAGACCCCTAGACCTTCCTTTACAGCCTGTTTTACGGCGCTTGTTGAGCCAAGTGTTGCAACGATATTAAAGTTTGAAGTTGCTGTTTTTTGTGCAAGGAAATTCTCAAATGTCTGGCGTGTACCGGATCCTTTTTCCCTTTGCAGAAAGGGCATGGTTGCCAATTTATCCAAGGAGATTGATTTCGAAGGTTGTAATTCTGGGGCGGCAACCAGGATAATTTCATCTTCAATCAGTGGAAAGTAGTCCAGCTTATCAGAAGTGATCCTCGCACCGACAATCCCGCATAAAAGTTCATGCTGCAGGATCATGTTGTTGATTTTGGCGGAATCCTCCATAAGTATTTCAAAGGCAATATCCGGGAACTGTTTTTTAAAAGAACAGGCTACACGTGGCAGGATATAGGTGCCCGGGATGGTGCTGGCCCCGATGACAAGCTTGCCTTTGATCCCGGTGCCTGCTGCTGTGATCTCTTCCTGGATCAGGTCCAGATCGTCAAGAAGCTGCAATGCTTTTGGATAGAGAATATCTCCTTGCTTGGTCGGCATGATTGAACGACCCAGTCTGTCAAAAAGTTTGCAGTCAAGTGAATTCTCAAGATTTTTAACATGTTCGCTGATGGTTGGCTGGCTGATATGCAGCTCTTTAGACGCCTTTGTGAAACTCTTGTTTTTGTAAACTGAAACAAATATTTTCAGGTGATGGATATCCATGGCTTTTCCTTACGTGCTTATGGGGCATTTTGAAATTAATTATACAAACGGCAGATTATTTTATTCTATAAGCAAGGTTTTAGTAATCGGTATTATCTATTTGTTTAATTGTTTATATCAATATAAGTTTTCAACGTCAATATTTAGGGGCGTTATGGAAATTAAAAAATTAAACGAGGAGGAAAATAAAGATGCATAATATCCAAAAGGTCACGGGATTGCTTTTATTGTTTTTTATCGTTTTGGGATTGCAAGTTCAAGCAGTTGCCAGGGATGAGACGCACCAGATTATAGGACATGCTGAGTTAAAAGCTAAAACAGATGCTGACTTGCGTAATTTTCTATTGGTGGACTCCAGGAATCCGGAGGAGTTCCGGGAGGCACATATCCCCGGTGCAGTTAATATTCCGCAGAAAAAAATGGACCTGCTTCTGGGATTATTACCGACTGACAAAAGTGCCCAGGTAATTTTTTACTGCAATGGAGTGAAGTGCGGAAAAAGCAAGAAAGCGGCCCAAAAAGCCATACAGCTTGGTTACAGTAATATCTGGGTTTATGCAGAGGGTATGCCTGTGTGGGAAGAAATGGGATATTCTTTTTATAGGGGAGAGGACTACGAGAAGAAGATTGAAAC
>CP070776.1:473854-475264 GCA_020346205.1 Deltaproteobacteria bacterium | reverse complement strand
TATTTTTCTATAAGTTCTATCTTCTTTTCCTGGCAGGTATCACAGAAAAAAGGTGCTGCCTCTGCTATTGATTTATTTAGATCATGCCTTGCAATTTGATTCTGCTCTTTCTCTGAATAGGTCAGGACATCCCGTAATATGCTTTCAAGTCTGGTTGTTTCGGATACTATCAAATCACTATAATTCTTTTCTTTCGTTCCGTCAGGCAACCGCTTTTCAAGACGTCGGGCTATACCGCCAAGAGCAGTTAGGGGGTTCCTGATCTCATGCGCCACATCAGCTGTAAACCTTCCGAGCGCAGAGAGTTTTTCATGTTCAACAAGTTTTCCCTGCATGCGGGTAAGATTCTTTAGAGAGTTTTCAAGCTCCAGGTTGAGCCGTTCTATTTCAGTAGTTTTTTTACGTAAATTCTGTGAAATCAATCCCAGTGGAACTGCAATGGGAAAAAGAAATACCATACGCAAACCAAGATCAGTCCAGTGGATATGTCCCAATACAGGTTGAATGTTCAAAAAATATAGGACACAGGAGATTATGGCAACAAACAGGCCGAAACCAACACCAAAATAAAAAGAGTGTAACGCGGTGAGCATATAATAACCGAGAAAAAAGCTGTTGCTGAAATCAGGCTGCAGGTTGACAAGTGTAAACACAAACAGGAGATCAAGCACAAGTGAAATGATATAAATAGTGGCCAGCCTTACTGTTCCGCTTAATATAAAAATATAAAGAAATATACTGTAAGCGGAAAAGGCGATAAGTGCCTTGATGAGCTTTGCTGATTCTTCCGGGGAAAGAGGCGCCAGACTGAGCCAGACTATACCGCCCACAATTGTTGCTAGCCGGAGTATGAAAAAACTTATATCTCCAATGGAGAATTTTGAGAAAAGCTTTTCCCTAGCCTTTTTCATAGGCATTAAATAATTGTGAAATTCTTGTAAATACTTTTTAAAGTGTGTGTATAAATAACTCAGCCATATTTAAAAAAATTTGCAAGAAAAATATCAGCCGATCTTCTATTTTATTTTGTATCACTTTTCTGGAGAACAACATGACAGATTCAACACTGGACTATAGCAAACTTGACCAGCCGGAAGTCCTGCAAACAATATTTTATCCCCGAAGGGAAGAGTATACTTCCCCACTTCCTTCCAATTCTGTTGATGTAGATATAAACGTAGATGATGGAGTGCACCTCCATGCACGATTTCACCTGGCTGCAAAAGAAGAACCCAATATTCTTTTTTTTCATGGCAACGGTGAAATTGTGAGCGATTATGATACCATTGGTCCTCTGTATACAAAATACGGCATGAATTTCCTGGCAGTTGATTACAGGGGTTATGGAAGAAGCACAGGTACACCAACCGTTACCTCCATGCTGGGAGACTCACATATTATACTTAATAC
>CP070776.1:472321-473754 GCA_020346205.1 Deltaproteobacteria bacterium | reverse complement strand
GATGAGATATACAATCTTGTTGTCGGCACTCACCAGGGCCAGCCTGTTTATCTCAAGGACGTGGCAAGGGTTGTGGACGGTTTCAAGGATGAAACAAGCCGGTCCAGGTTGAACGGCAGGGAAGCAGTCAACATCATGGTCAAGAAGCGGGCCGGTGAGAACATCATTGCAATCACCGATGCCATCGATGAGCTTCTGGAAAGGGTCAAACCAACCTGGCCCAAGGGTACCGAGATCACTAAGCTCATGGACAAGGCCAAGGATATTCGCAACATGGTCGCCGATCTTGAGAATAATATTCTTTCGGGCTTGGTCCTGGTCGTATTTGTTATCCTTTTTGCTATGGGGATCAGGAATGCAGTACTGGTCAGCCTTGCCATTCCATTTTCAATGCTCCTGTCATTTTCTGTACTTTATGTTTTGGGTATAACCTTGAACATGGTTGTCCTGTTCAGCCTGACCCTGGCCCTGGGCATGCTGGTGGATAATGCCATTGTCATAGTGGAGAATATTTACCGTTATCTCGAGCAGGGAGTGCCGCGTCTTGAAGCGGCCAAAAGAGCAACATCCGAAGTGGCATATGCGGTCATTGGTTCGACAATGACCACCCTGGCTGCTTTCTTCCCCATGCTTTTCTGGCCAGGCATCATGGGCGAATTTATGAGATATTTGCCTCTGACTCTGATCGTCACATTGTCTTCCAGCCTTTTTGTTGCCATGGTCATTAATCCAGCCCTGGCGTCGATTTTCATGAAAGTCAGGCCCGGGAGCAGCATAGGATCGGCCGGCAGACAAGAAGCTGCGAGTGCCGAAGATATTGCCCGGGCAGGTGAAAGCCCGGTTGCCATCGAGGGACCTATTCTTGCACCGTATGCTAAGTTTTTGCAGCAGGCCCTGAGCCATAAAATAGCTGTTAGCCTCATCGCAGTCTGTATCCTCGTTCTGCTGATACAGATCTGGCTTCTCAGTATCGGCCTGGAAAAGCCTGTGGAATTTTTCCCCAATATTGAGCCCAAGGCAATGTACGTCAACCTTGATACGCCGGAAGGTGCGGACCTGGATTACGTTGATTCAGTGGTACGTCAGGTTGAGGTTTCGGTAAACGGTTTGGATACAGAAACGGCAACCATACCTGCGGCTGAACAGTACAGGATCTCATATGAGCCCAAAGAGCATCAGAAGATCGGTGGAGCCAAGTTTTTAGGCCCCAGCGATATCGAAAATATTGAGTATATCTATGCCAAGTCGGTTGTCACATCGGGGCCAGGCATGATGTTTGACCCAAATGCACCGAACCATGTCGGTATCCAGTTCATAGACCTGGAAGACAGGGTGACACCCAGTTCCAAGTCCATGGAAATTATCCGTGATCGTGTGCAGGATATCCCGGGAGCTAAGATTACAGTTGCTGAACAGGAGGAAGGACCGCCCAC
>CP070776.1:470787-472221 GCA_020346205.1 Deltaproteobacteria bacterium | reverse complement strand
AAGCTCCTCATCGGAGAGGCCCTGAAATAATTCTTTATATTCCTGAGCCGAATAGATCTTTTTAAGTTTTTTCTTCACCTCGGCAAGTTCATGGCGTTCTGCAAGCTGCTGCAGCTGTTCACCCAGCTTCTTGGCAGCAAAACCCAAATGGGTTTCAAGCACCTGCCCAACGTTCATACGTGAAGGCACGCCAAGAGGATTGAGTACTATATCCACTGGTGTTCCGTCAGCAAAATAGGGCATATCCTCAACCGGCAGAATTCGGGAGACAACGCCCTTGTTACCATGACGCCCAGCCATCTTGTCACCAACTGCCAGCTTACGCTTAACAGCGACATAAACCTTCACCATGCGGATAACTCCCGGAGGAAGATCATCTCCTTTACGGTGGCGATTTATGATACCTTCATAACGCTCCCGGACAAGCTTGGACTGTTCACGGTATTGCGAGAACAAAGACTCAGCCTTTTCGCCCGCCTTCTTCAAACCTGAAAAATCAATTTCATGCAGTTTGGCAAATGGAGCCTCGTCAACAATCTCCTTGGTGAATTTCTTACCCTTGGCCAGAAGCGTCTTGTTGTCCTTTCCTTTCAGGGTATCCTTAGCTACCTTGCCAACAATTAACCCACTCAGTCCATCACGCACACCCTTTTTCAAACAGCGAATCTCATCTTCCATATCTTTGGTGAGCTTATCAACTTCCATATCTTCAATAGCCAGGGAACGTTCATCCTTATCAACTCCTTTTCGGGAGAATACTTTGGCGTCAATGACGACACCATCAACCCCTGGAGGCACCCGCAGGGAAGAATCCTTCACATCACCAGCCTTGTCGCCAAAAATTGCCCGCAGAAGTTTTTCCTCAGGGGAAAGCATGGTTTCACCCTTGGGAGTCACCTTGCCAACCAGAGGATCACCCGGCTTCACTTCAGCACCAATTCTGACTATACCACTCTCATCAAGGTCTCTTAAAGCCTCTTCCCCGACATTGGGAATATCTCTGGTAATTTCCTCCTTGCCCAGCTTGGTATCCCTGGCCATGGTCTCGAAAACCTCAACATGAACGGAAGTATAAGTATCATCCTTCAATAGTCTTTCGCTTAGAAGGATAGAATCCTCAAAGTTATATCCACGCCAGCTCATGAAGGCTATGGTCACATTTTTTCCCAGTGCCAATTCACCTTTATCACAGGAGGGACCATCCGCAAGGACGGTGCCCTTGATAACCCTCTGTCCCGGATAGACAAGAGGTTTCTGGGTAAAGCAGGTGTTCTGGTTCGATTTTTTAAACTTACTCAAACGATATACACCGACTCCGGTCATAAAACCATCTGTCCCAGGCTCGTCATAGTTTACTACAATACGGGTGGCATCAACTTCCTCTACAATACCTTCCCCGCCGGCAAGCAAACAAGTCCCTGAATCTCTGGCAAC
>CP070776.1:469195-470687 GCA_020346205.1 Deltaproteobacteria bacterium | reverse complement strand
ATATACTCAAGCTGGCCGGAAAAAGCGAAACACGGATAATAGCACTGATCTCAGGTACGGTTGCCTTTATATCCAGCTTTATGCAGAATATAGGTGCGGCGGCGCTTTTTATGCCGGCAACATTCCGGATCAGCCGGCAGTTGAACTTCCCGGTGTCCCGTGTACTGATGCCCATGGGTTTTTGCGCCATCATCGGCGGCTGCCTGACATTGGTCGGTTCAAGCCCCTTGATCCTGCTCAATGACCTGATGGAAGAATGGTATGTCAGTAATGCCCAAAACCCTGCTCTGACAGATAAAGCTTTTCAACCATTCGGGCTTTTCACTGTTACCCCAATGGGCATTGCCCTGGTTGCGGCAGGCATCCTCTACTTTGTTCTTTTCGGTAAATTTATTCTGCCGAAGAAACAGGCTGAAGAAACATCAACTTTTATCAGCGCAGATCTTACAGGTACCTACGGCAATCATATTGGTAAAATTTTCGAGCTGGAAGTGCCGGATACTTTCCAGCCCCAGAAGCTTGAGGATTTAAAAATCAGGGAGAATTACCTTTCCTTTGTGATTGGCATAGAGCGCAAAGGCGGCAAGAAGATCCTGACCCCCATATGGGATGATTCAATCGAACCAGGAGATACCATTGCCGTGGTCAGTACGCCGGAGCACATTGAAAAACTGGCTGAAAATTTTCACATGCAGATCAAGTACGACCTCGAGGTGTTTGCAGAAGATTTATCCCTTGATAACAGCGGCATCATGGAGGCAATGATCCCGCCAAGATCGAGCCTGATCGGCAAGACCCTCAGGCAGGTAGGCATGAGGCAGAAATACGGTGTTAATCCCCTAGCACTTTTCAGATATGGCAAGCTCAAGCTCGATAACATATCCACTATGAAAATCCACACAGGAGATGCCTTGCTCCTGCAGGGGACCTGGAAACAATTTCATATCCTCAAAGACAAAAAAGATTTTGTATATACCAAGGAAGTTAAAGGGGAATTCATCTATCCTGAAAAGGCAAAACTTGCTGTGACCGGATTGGTTCTCGCCTTGACTCTGGCCCTGGGCTTTAAAGTACAGCTCTCAATTTCTCTGATGACCGGGGCCTTATTCATGATATTAAGCAAGGTGCTGACCATTGATGAGGCATATAAGTCGGTTGACTGGATGACCGTCTTTTTACTGGCAGGACTTATTCCCCTGGGCATTGCATTCCAGAATACAGGTGCCGCCAATTACATTGCCTTAAATATCATGCATTTGATAGGCGATGTTTCCCCGCTTGTCCTTCTGGCGGTAATCGGCGCCCTTACTTCTTTTTTCACCCTGGTTACTTCCAACGTCGGGGCTACCGTTCTCCTGGTGCCTTTATGCATGAACATGGCTATGAGTACGGGTATTGATCCCCAGATAGCAGCCTTGACAGTTGGTGTTGCAGCTTCTAATACCTTTGTCCTACCCACCCACCAGGTGAACGCCCTGATAATGCGCCCCGG
>CP070776.1:467600-469095 GCA_020346205.1 Deltaproteobacteria bacterium | reverse complement strand
AAACTATTTTCAGGCAAAATGAAAATTATGATGTGTGGTGGTAATGTTAAATAGTGAAACAGTCCATCTGGTTGTGATAGATAGAAGGAAGTTTGACTCGTATAACTAATAATATGTAGGTCGTTGCTTTTCGATTCAAACTGCTTATTGTTAGTAGCCAGAACATTGTACCCAATTAGGAATAAATAGTTTTGATAAAAATATTTTCTGACAACTTATTTAACCGTACTGTCTGTTTATTGTTGGTATCAGTTTTTTTGTCAACTTTTCCAACAGGTGCGAAAGCTTTGGCATTCTGTTTAGATGAGCGGGAAAACCATGTTGTAGGCCAGAATTTCTATCTTGCGAACTGCCATGTCGCTATAGAGACTCCCCTAACTCTCTCTGAGGAACAATTTTCTGTTCTTGACAAGGGGGAAAAAAATGACTGTGCCGATGTTTCTTTAACTAATGCAAATAAATTAAACCGACCTTCAAAAATAATACTGCCTACCTCGTCAAAGGTTATTCTTTTTAATACGCTTCCTGATGAACTTGTTAGTTTTCAACAACGAGTTTTAGGATATTACTCTTCTGCACTTTCTCAACCGTTATTTATCTGGCCTCAAATTGATCCTCACCGAACAGTCGTTCTGTTGATCTGACAGTTTAACTTCTTTTCTGAGGTCTCTGCCCCTTTTCTGAAAATATCTGTTCGCACACATATGTTGAGTGCATCGCACAGTTTATTAACTTGGAGTAATTATGACGCAACTAAATCAAAAAAACACAAACTGGAACATTCTTTTTATCTCTTGGATTATAGTCAGTATCTCGGTCTTGGGAAGCCTCTTTTTCAGCCATGTTATGGAGTTTGCTCCCTGTGTGTTGTGCTGGTACCAGAGAATATTCCTGTTCCCTTTAGTTGTTATTCTTGCAGTAGGGCTTTTTCCCTTTGATAAAAGTGTAGTGAAGTATGCGCTGCCTTTAGCTATTGCAGGCTGGCTGACGGCGGCATACCACAACCTGCTGTATGCAGGGATCATACCTGAGAGTATACAGCCTTGCAGCCAGGGAGTTTCATGTACCGAAGAGTACATTGAGCTGTTTGGCTTCCTGTCAATTCCCTTGCTCTCTTTGCTTTCATTTACGACAATAATAGCGCTCTTAATAATCTTGATGAGGAGGTTATCCAAATGAAAACACATATAATATTCGGGCTCACAGTTATTGTGCTGATCATTGCATTTGTAGTCGGCAGCTCTTATTACAAGGGAAAACAGGCCGAAAGAATCGGTTTCATGGCCCAGGAAAATGCTGAAGTATTTGTCCGGGACCATTCACAGACACTTGGCAGTGATGACGCCAAAGTTTTTCTCATTGAATTTATGGATCCTGCCTGTGAAACCTGTGCAGCTTTTTCTCCGTTAGTAAAAAAGTTGGTAGCTACCAATTACGGGAAAATTAAACTTGTTTTAAGGTATGCTCCATTTCATGACGGAGCTGATTATTTTGT
>CP070776.1:465993-467500 GCA_020346205.1 Deltaproteobacteria bacterium | reverse complement strand
ATTTCTCTGGAAAAAAGGGGTACGCCACCTGCGGAAAATGCATACGGCAAGACTTCTTCAGGCTGAAAAACTACTGCTCTACTTTTTCTATTTCCTTCCAGACCGGTCCCTTGGCAGTATCAACAATTTCAAAACCCTTTTGAGCTAATTCGTCGCGAACAGTATCTGCCCGTTCCCAGTCCTTATTCCTGCGGGCTTCCTCCCTATCTTTGATAAGTCGGTCAATTTCCGGTGCCAGGGGACATTCCTTCAGCTTCAGGAGGTTAAGGATGGAGTTGATCTTTTCAAAGGTTTCCAGGATGTACTTTTTCTGCTCCAGGTCCAGCTGCCCCTGGGACAGGATCGGGTTGATCTTTTTGATAAAATCAAAGATAGCACCAAGTGCCCGTGACATGTTGAGGTCGTTGGCCAGTGCCCCACAGAATTTTTCTTCCATGTCTGAGAGGTAGGATGCCACCTTGGGGTGGGGCAGACCCGGGGGCAGGCAGAGAAGTTTCTGGGTGAATCCGTCAAGTTTTCTTAAGTTCTTCCTGGCTTCATCCAGTTTCTTAAAGGAGAAATGCAGGGGTTTCCTGTAGTGTGTTGATATGAGCAGGAATCTTATCTCCCTGCCGTTATATCCCTTGTTGAGCAGATCCTTTAGGGTGAGAAGGTTTTTGCTTTCCTGCGACATTTTTTTCCCTTCCACCAGGAGTTGTTCTGAATGCAGCCAATAGTTTGCAAGTGGTTTGCCGGTGAGAGCCTCAGCAATGGCAATCTCATTCTCATGGTGCGGAAAGATGAGGTCACGGCCACTGGTATGGATATCAATGGTTTCACCTAAATAGTGGGTAGACATCGCAGCGCATTCAATATGCCAGCCGGGCCGGATATTGCCCCACTCGGTTTTATAGAATATCCCCTGCTTCAACTCGGAAAGGGTTGAGCGTTTAAGCAGGGTGAAGTCCACCGGGCTTTCTTTTTCATAGTCATCCAGATCAACTGTCTTGCCCACCTGGATCTTGCTGAGGTCTATTCCTGAGAGCTTGCCGTAACGCTTGAATTTTGAGATATCAAAATAGATGGAACCGTGCTTTTCGTAGGCATACCCCTTATCAATAAGCTGGGCAGAGATATCTATCATGGAGTCAACATGCTGGGAAGCCCTGGGAAAACCGGTAGCGTTCTTGACCCCAAGGGCATCCATATCTGCCTTGAATTCCCGGATATAGGACTCTGTGAATTCAGGCAGGGGCTGCTTTGATTTTTCAGACCCGAGTATAGTGTTATCGTCCAGATCAGTGAAATTCATATAAAATTGTACATTGAATCCCTTGCTCGCCAGGACGCGGTTTATGAGGTCGGCAACAATAAAACGCCTGCAGTGCGAAAGATTTGCATGCTCATGGGCAGTAGGACCACAGGCATAAAAGGTCACCTTTTTCTTGGAGATGGGGCGGAAGACTTCCTTCTTTTTGGTGAGGCTGTTGTAGAATTTCAGTTGTTCTTCAGGGAGTGGTTCTTTTAT
>CP070776.1:464352-465893 GCA_020346205.1 Deltaproteobacteria bacterium | reverse complement strand
ATTTTTTGCTGAAAAAGCTGTCAAGCACTTTTGTAGGAGAATACAAGCTTTTTACCCTTTGAATCAACAAGGGCTTTCCCGCCTTTGGATAGTTTGCCGAAGAGTATTTCCTCGGTCAAAATATCGCCAATTTCAGTCAAGATAAGCCGTCGCAGTGGCCTGGCCCCATAATCAGGGTCATAGCCCTTGGATGCCAGGTAGGAGCGTGCTTTGGCTGAAAGGCTGATGGAGACCCTTTTTTCGTTAAGCTGCAATTCAAGTTCGGCCACCATTTTATCGACAATTTTTTCGATCATTGGTTTTTCCAGGGCATTGAAGGTAATGACCGAATCGAGACGGTTGCGAAATTCAGGGGAGAAAAGATTATGCAGAGCTTTTTGGGCGTCACCTTTTTTGTCGGCCATGAATCCTATGGCCCTTTCGGTTAATTCCCGTGCACCGGCATTTGTTGTCATTATTAGGATAACATTTCGGAAATCCGCTCGCCTGCCCGTATTGTCAGTAAGTGTTGAATGATCCATAATTTGGAGAAGTATACTGAATACATCTGGATGGGCTTTTTCAATCTCGTCAAGGAGCAACACACTGTAGGGATGTTTTCTGATGGCATCGGTCAGAAGCCCTCCCTGGTCAAAACCCACATATCCAGGTGGAGCTCCGATGAGTCTGGCCACAGCATGTTTTTCCATGTACTCGCTCATGTCAAAGCGTTCAAAATGGACGGAAAGAGCATTGGCCATCTGCCTCGCCACCTCTGTTTTTCCAACACCTGTTGGTCCTGCAAAGAGAAAAGACCCTGTTGGGGTTTCAGGCTGACCCAGGCCTGCCCTGGAACGTTTGACAGCATTGCTTAAAGCCGTAATGGCCTGATCCTGGCCGAAGATGACTTTTTTTAGATTGGCCTGCAGAGTTTTCAGTTGGCGTATTTCTGATCTGGAACTGCTTTTAGCAGGTATTCGGGCCATACGTGAGACAACCGACTCAACATCGCGCACAGTGACACTTTTTCTTTTTTTGATAGTTTCAGAAAGCCTGAAGGCAGCTCCAACCTCGTCAAGAATATCAATAGCCTTGTCAGGCAGGAATCTGTCATTAATATAGCGGCTCGAAAGTTCTGCAGTAGCAAGTATCGCAGCCGGTGTATATTTTACACCATGGTGAGACTCATATCTGGATTTCAGGCCTCTTAAGATGTCAACCGTCTCTTCAACAGAGGGTTCTTCAATATCAATTTTTTGGAAACGTCTTGAAAGAGCGCGATCCTTTTCAATATGGTTTTTGTGTTCTTCATAAGTAGTAGAGCCAATGCAACGGAGAGTTCCTGCCTGGAGTGCAGGTTTTAGCAGGTTGGAGGCATCAAGACTGCCGCCGCTTGTTGCCCCAGCACCAACGATGGTATGTATCTCATCGATAAAAAGTATGGATTTGTCACCTTTTTTTTTGATGGAGTCAATTACAGCCTTGATCCGTTTTTCAAAATCTCCCCTGTACTTGGTTCCGGCGAGCAAAGCTCCCATGTCGAGCAGACGGATTTCAACATC
>CP070776.1:462694-464252 GCA_020346205.1 Deltaproteobacteria bacterium | reverse complement strand
TCGCCGGGACAAAATGTCTCTCCAGGCTTAACCTGCTGCCAGGTTGCATCACCTGCCCTTTTGGCTTCAACCCTGCCCTCAACTGAAGCAATTTTTGCTACCCACTGCTCACAGGTTTTCGCGGTTGCACTCAACGGAACAAGTGCTACGGATACTACAACCATCATTACTAAGAGGCGCAAGACTTTCGGAAAACAAAACGCTATGGCCCTCCCTAGGTAAAGTGAATTCAGCCTGAATAAAACTTTTCCCAAGTCACAGTGTCTGTTAATCTTCATAGAGTAAACTCCTTTTTATTACCAGCCGTGCAGCTTTCAACCACTCCCGTCTGAAGAATACCCAAGTCCCAGAAACAGCTGAATCTGCGGCCTGTTGCAGGTTAAACAATCTCCCTTCTTCACTGAACACAAACTGCCACATTATGACATCTACTATGACCTAAATTACAGATAGGTTACAGATTGATATTTTTTGGAAAAATATTTGATAAAACGAGAATTTATCTTGTCAGAATTCTTAATCGAAGAAATCAAAAATACAGGCTGCTTAAAAAGTACACTAAACAGCATTAACTCAACTTAAATGGCCTTTACACATTACCAAGGGTGAAATTCTGAATAATATATCTAATCTGTGAGGTTTGGTAAGGTGTTAGATTCTCAAATTTTAAACTGTAACTATTTATGGAGTCCTTACCAGCAGCATCAATAATTGTTGAACGGGTATCTCTTCTGATAAGCCTGCATTGAATTTTTTCTGTATTATACTGATTATTTCCGAAAATAATACCTACTCGAAACAACTCTTTTGGATCTACTGGTATGTTAGGACATTTAAAGGCAAGACCTCCCATGCTTATATCTATAATCCTTCCTATATCAGTTGTCGAATCAAATATTAGTGTCCCTTTGTTTATGATGAAGCGTCTGTATTTTCTAAACTCCAAAGTTCTTTTAAGTTTAGTGGAATTGTTACTATGCAGAGTAGGCCAGAAAATATTATTAAATTCTTCCTTGCTGTTGAATGCTTTATTTTCACCCTTGTCGGGCTTCTCGACAACACCTGTAATATTTTCCGGATTGTCATTGGAACGTCTGTAGATACGTACAACATAATTTTCCATTATCAGCATCCCTTCAGAAAAATTTGACTGTTGGCTGAAAGGATAAACTAAAGAGAATTACAAATGAGTTACAATTTTTAAAAAAATCTGAACCCGGATTAGTTGCTTTGTTGCTTTAGTGTCTTGCCGTGTAAATTCTTAAGAATTGTTACGGTATGTACTGAAGGTTCAACTTTCAATAAACGCTGAAGGTTATTTTCGCATCTCTTGAATACACGAACAGCGTCAGCATTATGCCCCATACGGTTGTAGCAGATCATAAGTCGCTGATAGAATTCTTCCATCAAGGGATCAATTTCAAGTGCTTTATGGTAATGCAGAACCGCTTTTTCACGTTCACCTATTTTTTCCAGATTGCGACCAAGAAATATTACCCCACGCAGGAATCTACTTTTAAGTCTTTCCCGCATGTGTATACTCCAATAATCCATATTG
>CP070776.1:461026-462594 GCA_020346205.1 Deltaproteobacteria bacterium | reverse complement strand
CTCCATACTCATTGATGAAGCAAGGACGCCTCTTATTATTTCAGGGCCGGCTGATATTTCAACCGAGCTCTACCATCTGGTTGATAAGGTGGTCCCCCGGTTCAAGCGGGATGAACATTACAACCTGGATGAAAAGTCCCGGGCCGTATCATTGACCGAGGAAGGAGTGGCCCTGGGTGAAAAATTACTCAAGATTGAAAACCTGTATGATCCCAAGAATATAGAATACCTGCACCATTTAAACCAGGCCCTGAAAGCCCATCTTCTCTTTCAGCGTGATGTGGATTACCTGGTCAAGGACGGTGAAGTGCTGATAGTAGATGAATTTACCGGTCGCACAATGCCGGGCCGCCGCTACAGTGATGGCTTACACCAGGCGCTGGAAGCCAAGGAAAAAGTAAAGATTGAGCGCGAAAACCAGACATTGGCATCCATTACCTTCCAGAACTATTTTCGCCTTTATGACAAGCTTGCCGGCATGACAGGTACAGCAGATACAGAGGCCGCAGAATTCAAGAAAATCTATGACCTTGACGTGGTCATAATCCCGACCCATAAAACAATGATACGTGATGACTACCCTGATGCGATCTACAAGAATATCCAGGCTAAATACAAAGCTATCACCCATGAGATTAAAGAGCTGCATGAGAAGGGACAACCTGTGCTGGTGGGTACGATTTCCATAGATGTATCTGAGAAGATATCCGGCATGCTCAAGAAAAAAGGCATCAAGCATTCAGTGCTGAATGCAAAACATCACGAGAAAGAAGCTGAAATTGTAGCTGAAGCAGGCCAGAAGGGCAGGGTAACCATTGCTACCAATATGGCGGGAAGGGGAACGGACATAAAGCTTGGTGAAGGTGTCCCTGATCTTGGAGGCTTGCATATTCTGGGGACTAGCAGGCATGAGTCACGGCGTATTGATAACCAGCTCCGTGGGCGGTCTGGAAGGCAGGGCGATCAAGGGTCATCCAGGTTTTACCTTTCCCTGGAAGATGACCTGCTGCGCATTTTCGGCTCAGACAGAATCTCCGGCATTCTTGACAAACTTGGCATGGATGAAGATGACCCGATTGAACATAATATGATCAGCAAGGCAATTGAGAACGCCCAGCGCAAAGTCGAAGGCCATAACTTTGATATCCGTAAACATCTGCTTGAATATGATGATGTCATGAACAAGCAGAGGGAAGTTATTTACCAGCAGAGACGCGAAGCGCTTGAAAGTGATAATATAAAACCCGTCATCGAAGAGATTTTCAACGAAGAGATGGAGTCCATTGCTGAAGAATTCTTTGAGCAGAAAGTGTTGTCACCGGATTGGGACTGGGATGGAATAAATGAGCGTTTACAGGGAATCATAGGGTTTATACCTGAATGGGCCGATGAGGACAAACAGGACCTGGATCAGGATACGTTTGTTGACAAGTTGCTGCATGTTGCCCGGCAGGCTTATGAGGCCCAGGAAGAAAAAATCGGTCTTGAAGGTATGCGTTACCTTGAAAGGGTGATTTTTCTGCAGATGGTCGATACTTATTGGAAAGAGCACCTTCTTAATATGGATC
>CP070776.1:459330-460926 GCA_020346205.1 Deltaproteobacteria bacterium | reverse complement strand
CTGGTGAACTCTCTTTGGGATATTTTAATCGGTTCGCGGCCAGCGTAGAAGAAAACCAGACATATAAAAATGAGCAGAGCAAGAGCCAGCATGAACCATAGACGCCTGCTGGGTGACCTGAAGGAACGCAGATCCTGCAGGAAATACCATTCATACAGGAAGATAAATAGAGGGAGAGTGGCAGCCAGTTCCTTAGAGCCCAAGGCCAGAATAAAGGAAAGCAAACACCCTCCATAGAGAAACCACCTTTTTTTTGTTCCTGTTGTAAGCCTGCCTTTGACGTAGAGGAATATTGAAAGGATATAGAACATTGCAGACATTAAGTTCATACGTTGCATAATGTAGTTGATAGACTGGCTATTTAGCGGGTGCAAAAGCCAGATAGCAACTACAACAAAGGAGATGATCACAGGTCCTTTACTATCGAATTTATCCCTTAAAGTGGGCAGGCTCAGGGTGGCCTTCAGCAAAAAGTAGAGAAAGATTCCGGTTGCGATGTGAATAAAAATATTGATGATATGGTAACCTGGCAGGCTGACATCATGGAAGTAATAGTTCAAGGCAAATGTGATAAGTGCCACAGGCCGCCTATTATAGTCTTTGGTTTTAAAAGCTGCACCGTAAAGGCTTTCAAAGGTAAGTTCCCGTATGGAAACATGTGGGTTGTCCCATATGACAGCTCGGTCGTCAAAGTGAAAGCTGTTGTTCAGGGTGTTGGAATAAACACCAGCTGTCACAATTATCAAGAGAGCCAGAGCTACTAACTCCGCACGGTTAATTTTTTTAAAGAAATTTAAAAGGCTCTCTCGCATTAGATTAAAATTTTTTATCAAATTTAATTAGATGTTAGCTGCAACTGTTTAAGACAGACATATTGCAGCCTTTTTGTATTTCAGAAATTGCCTACAAAAAAATCATGTCTTTTGCAGACTATAAACCTGGTTTAACCCCAGAATAAAAGTTTTATAGTCTACAATTGTAAACATATCCCGTGCCAGTTCCTTTACCTTATCGTGATCAAAATATGATTCATGTTCCTCATCAATATTTTTCGCATACAAACGAAAAAGTAACTCTGCCTGTTTTTTGGGTGTCGTAAAAACAAATTTACCATTTGGCTTTAGTACGCGATGAATTTCTTTAAATAGTACAGCTGGTTCATCTATGTGTTCGATGACTGCAAGCATAGTGACATAATCAAAAAAACTATCTGGGAAGTTTAACTTATCCTTTACTTCATCCCCTAAAAGTTTATCAAGGCCATACCTTTCCTTAATTTTTAAGCGTTTAATAAAATATCCATCACCACAACCAATATCCAATAAACGTTCACCATCGTTTATATAGCTTTCTGCATTAATAGTTCGAAGGAAACGAGTAATAGGTAAAACTATTCTGCCAATACCAAATCTTCCCTTTATATATCCAAGGTTGTTTAATTCATCCCCCTTTATTCCATTTTTATCAATAACGATCATTGGATGAACCATCCCTTCTCTTTTATTTATAAATTTGACTAATTTTATTTTATGCTTTCTCAGTCTATTGTTTAATTAGCTCAAAATCCATAGTTCTTGCCAACATCTAAAGTTTTTT
>CP070776.1:457585-459230 GCA_020346205.1 Deltaproteobacteria bacterium | reverse complement strand
CGGGGGACCACCTTATCAACCAGATGGTAGAGCTCGGTTGAAATATCAGCCGGCCCTGAAATAATAAGAGGCGTCCTTGCTTCATCAATGAGTATGGAGTCAACTTCGTCCACAATGGCAAAATTGAAATCCCGCTGACAATAGTCCTTGATATCGAACTTCATATTGTCCCGCAGGTAATCAAAACCAAATTCATTGTTGGTACCATAGGTTACATCTGAATTATATGCTTCCTGTCTTTCCTGGTCATTTTTTTCATGCAGGATCGTACCGGCGCTCAGGCCAAGAAAATGGTATATAGCACCCATCCATTCAGCATCACGACGGGCCAGGTAGTCATTGACCGTTACAACATGCACACCTTTTCCTGATAAGGCATTCAGATAGACAGCCAAGGTTGAACACAAGGTCTTACCTTCACCTGTTTTCATCTCGGAGATCTTGCCCTGGTGCAGAACGGCGCCGCCAATAAGCTGTACATCATAATGCCTTTCACCAATCACCCTTTTGGCAGCTTCTCTGGTAACGGCAAAGGCTTCAGGCAGTAAGTCATCCAGAGATTCACCTTTGGCAATTCTTTCCTTGTAGGCAACAGTTTTGGCAGCCAGGGCCGCATCATCCAGTTTATGGATATCAGCCTCAAGGCTATTTATCCTTTCTACCAGCGGCTGGATCTGTTTCAGGACCCTTTCATTTTTGCTGCCGAATATTTTTGTTAGTGCTGAACCTATCATTTACTTAAAACTCCGTATTTGATGACCTTAGTGCAGTCTTTATATATCTTTATTAAAATTTGTGACACACTTCACCTTTACTTTTCCGGTCCAAAGCCTAAATCCCAAAATAAATTAAGATGGAGCCACAAAAATGTTATTTACTTTTTTCCCAGACCAGGGCTTCCTCGTTGCAATCCGGAAACTTGGAGCAATTGATACAGTCACTCCAAACCTTATGCGGCAATTCTGACTTATCAATATCTTTAAAACCGAGCTTTCTAAAAAAGTCCGGCTGGTATGTCAGTGTGAAAACCTTGGTAATGCCATAGAAATCAGCATCTTCAAGGGCCTTATTGATAAGCTCACGTCCTACACCTTTGCCATGATACTCGTCAATCACTGCCAGCGATCTGATCTCAGCAAGGTTATCCCAGCATATATGCAGAGCGCATACCCCGACCAGTTTTTCCTGGTCCGGATCATCTTCATCCTTCACTACATAAACACTGAAATCCCGCAACTGATCATACAGAGAGCTTAATGAGCGCCCTAGAAGGAGATCCTTGTCGGCAAAATACTGCAGCAGGTTGTAGATTTTTTTTATGTCACCCATACGGGCATTACGTATCATTGCTGCTTCTCCTCACTTTCTTATCAATGCAACCCATGAATTATTTCTACATACTATTCATGGCGCGCCATCTTACTCCGCCAGCAGGTCAGGGTCAAGTAGAGTGATTATTATTAACAGGATTAACCGGGTGGAAGCAGAACTGTCTGGCCGGTCCAGATGCCTAAAAGGAACATCCAAAGAAAAATACAGAACAATACCGCTCCTATGCCAAGCAACCCTCCCCAAGAGAGTTCAAACTTAATTTTCTTTTTTTTCTTACGCTTGCCCTTGGCCACTTTAATAAAATAAAAATTAT
>CP070776.1:455821-457485 GCA_020346205.1 Deltaproteobacteria bacterium | reverse complement strand
ATCGTCAAAGAACTTTTTAAAAATCACGCCGCCCGAGGCACATCTATTTTCCTTTCAACCCACTCCCTGGAAATTGCAGAAGAACTCTGCGACCGGATTGGCATTATTTTAAATGGAAGCCTGCGGGCAATTGGCAACCTCAAAGACTTGCAGATCGAAGCCAAAACCAAACACTCGGACCTTGAAGAAATTTTTCTGGAGCTCACAGGCGCCTATGAATTGCAGGAGATAATTTCAGCCTTGAGATCGGACGAAGTAAAATAATTATACTCACCATGAACAAGCTATCATATTTGTAAAATGCTACATTCAAAACGAACAACTCTTCTGCAGCCCTTCTTCTTCTCTGCAAAGAACAGATTTTTCCCGAAAAACAAGCTGCCGCTCCCCGCCGTCGGAGTATTGGTTTTCAGTTTAGCGGTCTGTATGGTGCTGTATAAAATTGTCGTAAAGGTTGTCACCTATTTTCACAGCCAGAATGAACTTGGCATACTTCTCAGCCTGAAGATTTTCCAGATGGGCTGGATAACCATGTTTGCCATGCTGATTTTTTCCTGTATGGTCTCAGCAGTATCAACCCTTTTTCTCTCCCAGGACAATGAGATTGTCTTCGCAGCTCCAGTCCCGACAGCAAATATTTTTTTCATGCGCTACGTTACAACCTCAATATACACCTCCTGGATGATGGTCATTTTTTCAATCCCGATTTTTGCCGCCTACGGCACAGTTTTCCAGGCAGGGTTACTCTATTGGCCCCTTATGCTGGGAACCATAATCGCCACTGCTGCCATAGCCACAACTTTCGGTATGGGATTTACAGTGGTTCTGGTCAATCTCTTTCCTGCCAGGCGCACCAAGGATATTATCCTCTACCTTTCAATATGTTTCGGTATCTTTATTTATATAATCTTCCGGCTAATGCGACCGGAAGACCTGGTCAACCCGGACAAGTATGGCCATTTCATTGATTATCTGTCATCTCTTGCAACCCCGGCTGCCCCCTATCTTCCTGCTGCATGGGCTTCCAACCTTCTTTCCTATTATCTTCTTGATCGGGAAATTGATTTTCTGGTTGCTGCTTTGCTCTGCATTACTCCAATTGCCCTTTTCTTCCTGGGTGAATGGGCCATGGAACGCTGGTTCCTGTCAGGTTTTACAAAATCCCAGGAGTCTTTTGGGGGATACCGGAAATTTTTCACTTTTGGCAAATATAACAGCAGCACCCTGCAATGGATATTTCGTAAAGAAGCCAAATTATTCTTGCGGGATTCAGCTGAATGGTCCCAGCTTTTCATGATTGCAGCCCTGGTTGTTGTGTATCTGTATAATTTCAAAGCCCTGCCCGTTGATCGTTCAATGTTTCAGGAAGAATACGTTACCAACCTTATATCATTTCTTAACATCGGGCTTACCGGCTTTGTTGTAGCGTCACTGGCTGCACGTTTTGTCTATCCTTCCATAGGGGCTGAAGGTGGCTCATTTTATATTATAATGTCCTCTCCTTTATCAACTTTCAGGTATATCCTGCATAAATATCTTTTTTATGTAGTTCCTTTCACCGGGCTCACCTTAATACTGCTTGTTGTATCCAACCGTCTCATCAATATTGAAGGCCCAATGTGGTATATATCGATAATTACCGGGTTGATTATTACCTGGACAGT
>CP070776.1:454050-455721 GCA_020346205.1 Deltaproteobacteria bacterium | reverse complement strand
CACGGATAAAGTCTGGCGTGAACATCATATAAATTTTGGAACCACCCAGGCCCCGCTTCACTCCTACCTGACCATGATCGGACTGGACACCTTGGCACTGCGCATGGAAAGGCATATGGAAAACGCCATGACTGTCGCCCGCTTCCTGCGCGATCGCTCCGAGCTATCCTGGATCAACTATCCGGGCCTTGAAGACAGCCCTTCACATGAAACTGCAAAAAAACAGTTCGATGGCAAAGGCTTTTCAGGCCTGATGGCGTTTGGTCTTGGGGACCAGGAAAGAAGTTTCAGGTTCATCAATAACCTGAAAATGATCTACCATCTTGCAAATCTTGGTGACTGCAAATCCCTGGTCATCCATCCATACTCCTCCCAGTATCTCTCCTTTGATGAGCCAACCCGGCAGAACCTGTCGATCCTTGAGGATCTTGTCAGGCTTTCAGTTGGTATAGAGGCAGTTGAAGATATTTGTGATGACCTGGGGCAGGCCCTGGACAATCTATAGCTGTCAGCGTTCAGCTGCAGCTGTCAGCTATATAATTTTCCCAGTACAAGATAAATATGATTTTTTGTCTTTTAGACATTACATTAAGTTGTATTGAATAGTGAAGATTAATATGATTGATAGTTGACAGTTTCATATGCCAACAAATCTTCAATGATTATACGCTGAAAGCTATATTGATATGAGCGAATACATTGAAAATGATAAAAATGGGATCTCTGTAGGGCTGGTAGAAAAGAAATACTTCACCTTTGCAGAACCTCCTGACTCAATGGTCCTGGAGAGCAATGCCCGGCTCGGTCCAATTACTATTGCCTATGAAACACTTGGAACTCTCAATGAGGACAAGAGCAATGTTATACTTGTTTTACATGCCCTTTCCGGTGATTCTCATGTAGCAGGATATTACGGTGAAGAAGACCGGAAACCCGGTTGGTGGGATATTATGGTTGGCCCGGGCAAGGGCATTGATACGGATAAATATTTTGTCATCTGTCCCAATATCATCGGTAGCTGTATGGGCTCAACCGGACCATCCTCCATTAACCCGGAAACAGGCGAACCATACGGTTTTGATTTTCCCGTTGTGACCATAGGAGATATGGTAAAGGCCCAGAAAGCATTACTGGACCATCTCGGTATTGAAAAAATCCTGACAGTTGTCGGCGGCTCAATCGGTGGAATGCAGGTGCTTGAATGGGCAGTACGCTATCCCGGTATAGTATTTTCTGCCATCCCGCTCGCCACAACAACCAGGCATTCTGCCCTGGCCATTGCTTTTAACGAAGTTGCCCGCCAGGCCATCATGGCCGACCCCAATTGGAACATGGGGAAATATTACGACTCTGACAAGCCAAACCTGGGCCTTGCCCTGGCCAGGATGGTCGGACATGTCACCTATCTTTCTGATGAAGCAATGCGAAATAAATTCGGGAGACGCTTGCAGAATAAAAGCGATTTTTCCTTTAATTTTGATGCTGATTTCCAGGTTGAAAGCTACCTGCGCTACCAGGGCCAGAAGTTTGTAGACCGCTTTGATGCAAATTCATTTCTGTATATCACCAAGGCTGCAGACTATTTTGATTTACGCAGGCAGCATGGCGGTGGCTCAGAGGTTGAAGCATTTGCCAAAACAGAGGCTAAATTCCTGGTCATCTCCTTCACCT
>CP070776.1:452273-453950 GCA_020346205.1 Deltaproteobacteria bacterium | reverse complement strand
TATTAAATGAATCAATTGTGATTGCTGATGATGAAGGACAGGAATTGACACTTAACAGAGAAGAGTGGCAAACTGCTGCCCAGCCAACCTCAAAAGATAAATGAGCCTCTACATCACTACACCCATATATTACGTGAATGCCCAGCCTCACCTTGGTCATGCCTTTACAACCATTGTGGCTGATACCTACAGTCGTTTCCGCAGACTCTGCAAGGAAGATGTACGCTTCCAGACAGGGACGGATGAACATGGCGATAAGATTGCCGAGGCGGCCCAGGCTGCCGGCATACCGCCCAAGGAGTATGCAGACCGCATAAGCAACCTTTTCAGGGAGGCATGGCCGCCGCTGAACATCAAGCCTGACAATTTTATCCGCACCACCGATGAGCAGCATATCAGGACCGTCCAGGAAATTTTGCAAAAAGTCCACGACCAGGGAGACATATACCTGGGGAGTTACTCAGGCTTATATTGCCGTGGCTGTGAGCGCTTTTTAACTGAAAAGGAGCTTGTGGAGGGCAATTGCCCGGATCACCAGACCGCACCGCAACCAATCTCCGAGAGCAACTATTTTTTCAGAATGAGCAAGTACCAGGATTGGCTCATTGACCATATAAAAAATAATCCTGAGTTCATAACTCCTGAACGTTACAAAAACGAGGTGCTTTCCTTTCTGAGTGAACCCCTTGAGGACTTATGCATTTCAAGGCCTAAAAGCCGCCTGAACTGGGGAATTTCCCTGCCATTTGATGATGAGTTTGTAACCTATGTCTGGTTTGATGCCCTTATAAACTACCTTACTGGTATCGGGTATCCTGATGGGGAAAACTTTAGCCATTTCTGGGATGTGGCAGAGCATATCATTGCCAAAGATATCCTGAAGCCGCATGCCATCTACTGGCCGACCATGCTCAAGGCTATTGGGATTGCCCCATATAAACGCCTCCATGTTCACGGCTACTGGAATATTAATGAAGCCAAGATGTCAAAGAGCATAGGCAACGTTGTACGTCCAGAAACTCTGCGTCAGGATTTTGGCGTTGATACTGTGCGCTATTTTCTCATGCGTGAGATGTCGTTCGGCCTGGACGCTTCATTCAGCGATGAAAGTATTATTGCCCGCCAGAATTCCGATCTGGCAAATGACCTAGGCAACCTTTTCAGCCGCTCCCTAACCATGATCAATAAATTTGCCAAGGGTGCGATCCCAGCCCCTGCCGAGCTTGAACCCGAAGACAGTGAACTCGCTGAGGCTGCAGTTGCCATGGTAGAGGAATACACGAAGAAGATGAACAGCTTCGCCTTTAATCGTGCCCTGCAGGAAGTCTGGTCTGTTATCAGCCTGGCAAACAAGTACATCGTTGCAAGTGAACCATGGGTTCTTGCAAAGGATCCGGATAAGGCCCCTCGGCTCAACACTGTACTCTACTGCCTGGCTGAGACTTTACGACTTATTGGGCTGGCCCTGACGCCTGTCATGCCTGAGACCGGCTTGAAGATGGCCGCCGCCTTGGGATTAACGCCTGAGGCCCACGAAAGGCAAAATCTTATCGATCATGGGCGCTGGGGTCTTATTAAACCAGGAGCCAGCATAAAGCTTGGCGCTTCACTTTTTCCAAGGCTTGAAAAAACAAACCAAAAACCCCAGCAGGCCAAGCAGCCCCAAAAAGCAAAAAA
>CP070776.1:450403-452173 GCA_020346205.1 Deltaproteobacteria bacterium | reverse complement strand
GGTGTTTTTGGTTATGCCGCAGTGGATTGTCATAAAATCCACTCCGTCTTCTGCCTGCTTTGCAATTGTTTTGAAAATATGATCAACCTCGACATCAACGATTGCTTTCTTCTGTTGCTCAACAGTTTCAGCCACTGCCTGGTAGATTGGGACGGTTCCGAGCGGCACAGGACATTGTTCAAGGATACCTCTGCGTACTGCATCAAGATCACCACCCATGCTCAAGTCCATAACGGTATCAGCACCGGCTTTGACCGCCACACAAAGTTTTTGCAGCTCGGATTGCAGCTCCGGCATATCTTTTGAAGACCCTATATTTGCATTGATTTTGGTTGATGTACCCTTGCCAATAGCTATAATTTTATCAAAATGATGATTCTTGTTTTTAGTTATGACCAATTCCCCTCTGGCAATGCCATCCATGAGCTGGTCAAGAGGGAGTGATTCATTATGGGCGCACGCCTCGAACATGGGCGTTTTAATCCTGTTTATTGCATCTTCACGAATAGACATTAATTTCCTCAGTAAATAGATATGAATTATTTAAATTTGAAATACCGATTATATTCCTTAAACACGACAATCTACCAATGGCTTAGTAAGTATGTCAATGTAAAAGAGCTTCAGGAAACAGCATTAGACCGGGAGAATTACAAGTCACAGACAGTCTTTTTCGATGATGCCAAGTATCTAAAGGAGGAAAATCAGGGAATTTTATAAGGTTACAAAAAAATTACTCGTTCAGGTTCCAATCGTACTCGTGGGTAATGCTTTTTTTCTTGAGGGCCCTGAGTCTTTTCAGGTTTTCCGGAGATAAATATTTTTTTAAATGCTGGATAATCCCCTTTTTTGAATCTCCAAAATCTTCCTGGAACCAGAAGTAGATGCTTGACACCCTGAGCCTGTTTCCGTCAATTGTCACACCGCGTGGATGATTGATGTAATCGCGGGCTGCCTTTTCCAGAAAGGGTTCAAGGTTTTCCGGGGCAAATGCCATTGGCTGCAAATTGGGGCAGCCGAGACTGGCACAGTTTAGAGCATAGTGAACCCTGTTGTCCTGCCAGATTGGCCTCAGTATTCGGTGTTCTATATCGTTCAGTGAGATATCCTGTCCTTCAATTGTTACTAATTTTGCATCCCAGGGGCCTTTGGAAAAAAATCCAGGAGATAAATCTATATCGCGAATGGATTTTATCGGGTAATGCTCCAAAATAAGATTGACAGTGAGCCCATTATAAAGGTTTATCCAGAAAGCCTTTTGTTCTGAACGGTTGAGACTGGAAACTTCAACATCTTGCAATTGTAGGAGATACAGTTTCAGGGTCTTGCGGTCTTTTTCAGTCACTTCGCTGTATGCAAACCTGTTGATTTTGGAAGGGTGATTTGTATTAACGTAGCGTTGCAATATGAGATCCCAGTCAATATGGTCAACGACAATGAATGAATTAGGGTCATGCTTCTGCCAGCGGGGCCAAAGATCCGCTTTCGGTGCTCCATTAACAGTGGCCACCCAGAGAATCCCTCCCAGCAATATCAGTATATGAATGGTGAGAATCCTGAATTTTGACATATGTGTATACTTAATTTAGCCCTGCAAGGTGCAATAAGTTTTTAGGGGGAAATGAGAAGATGTCATTTTTTTGCTGAAAAAGCTGTCAAGCACTTTTGTAGGAGAATACAAGCTTTTTGCCCTTTGAATCAACAAGGGCTTTCCCGCCTTTGGATAGTTTGCCGAAGAGTATTTCCTCGGTCAAAATATCGCCAATTTCA
>CP070776.1:448523-450303 GCA_020346205.1 Deltaproteobacteria bacterium | reverse complement strand
TGCCGAGCACCTTCCTGAGGCTGCAGTTAATGGATCGGTCAGGTCCTGCAAAACAATTTCAGATATGAAAAATGCACAGTACAACGCTTGATCAATGGCAGCATCCCCATAGTTTTAAAATTGAGAACCGCCAGGGTGAACGGAGAACCTTGCTGGTCATTATCATCACTGTATCAATGATGGTAATTGAGATTGGAGCAGGGTACCTGTTTGGGTCGATGGCACTGCTGGCCGACGGCTGGCACATGGGCACCCACGCAGCTGCACTTTCAATTACTGTCTTTGCATATAGATATGCCAGACGCCATGCTGATAATCCCCAATTTACCTTCAGTACAGGAAAAGTTGGAGTGTTGGGAGGTTTCGCCAGTGCTGTTGTACTAGGTGTTATTGCATTGCTCATGGGCGGAGAGTCACTAAAACGCCTGTATGCCCCGGTACCAATTCAGTTCAATGAAGCAATAGGGGTTGCAGTTCTGGGTCTGGTTGTAAACCTGGTCTGTGCCTATCTGCTGCACGCCAAGAGTGATCACGGGCATGACCATCACCACGGAAATCATCACCATGACCATAATCTTCGGGCAGCATATCTGCACGTGTTGGCTGATGCCTTAACATCTTTTCTGGCTATATTTGCTCTTTTGACTGGTAAACATTTCGGCTGGGTCTGGATGGATCCGGTAATGGGTATTGTGGGAGCATTTGTCATAACCCGTTGGTCCTATGGGCTTCTTCGAGACACAAGTAAAATACTTTTGGATAAAGAATCCTCTCCTGACTTGGTTGAAAAGATTCGTTCTGCCATAGAATCTGATGCAGATAACCTTGTTGCAGATCTGCATGTCTGGCAGGTCAGTCCACATCACCTCTCGGTTGTTCTAACGGTTGTAACACATTTTCCTCAACCTCCGGATCACTACAAGTCGCTTTTGCAGGAATTTGTCGGTGCTGCTCATGTAACCGTGGAAGTGCAAAAGTGTGAGAGTGAGCCCTGCCTAGTAAAAGGATAAAGCCCTAACAAAAAAAAGATTTTTTATCGTTACTTCATAGCAGTTTTTCTCCAATACAATATCTTGATTATATACATTTATACCTATTTGATTTTTCACTCATAAATTATTGCTTATAGCTTTTAATTATGATAGATTCATCAGTAATTTTTTAGGTAATACTGTTAAGATTAGTTATTGAAAAGTCCTTAAAATCAGGCAGCACAGCCTTTAGGAGGATTTGTTATGTATAGGCAAATTACTCTCAAGTTTCCTTTTTTAGCCTCCAGGGGTCTAACCCTTGCCTTGGAGGCTTTTGTGTTTTTTAGGGGGGATTGCTAAAGGTAAGCGGTTAGATATGTTGGCAGGCCCTTAAAGTCAAAAAATCTCTTTATGGGAACTGCCCATGCAACTGCTCTAAACTTATTCCATGGCTAAGTTAACAGCCATAGAAAAGGAGGTAGAGTATGAAATTTCTCAAACCATTTCTCGTGGTCTTACTCGTTATGATTCCAGTTGCCGCATTTGGCGAAAAGGCGAAGACCATTGAGGAGCTTGCAGCCATGTATGATTCTTCCAGTTGCAAGGAATGTCATGCTGAGATTTACGCCCAATGGGAAAATTCTCACCATGCCCGGTCTTTGATGGGAGTGTTAGGCGGCCTGTTTATGACGCCTCTTGCGATGAAGGGTAAGACACCCTTTTCCCCAGATGACCCTAGCCAGGTAACACTGGATACATTTCCATGTTTCAAGTGTCATCTCCCACAGGCAGTGACTTCAGCTAGTGAT
>CP070776.1:446642-448423 GCA_020346205.1 Deltaproteobacteria bacterium | reverse complement strand
GGGGTTATGCACAGGGTTATGGAACTGGCTGACAGGGAAACACCATATTACCCTCCAAATTCTCCTGGATATTACAGCCTCATCCCCCTTGCCGAAGTGCTTGGTGAAATATTCTCCAGGGGGCCGGCTACCAAGACAGTAATGCAGGAGTATGGCAAATTAATCCGGTTGTTTGACTCTGAATTTAATCTCCTGCTTAATGTTCCAGTGGATGAGATAAGTGAGCGATATTCTCCTGTTTTGGGAGAGGCCGTTGATCGTATCCGCAAGAGCAGGGTTATCCGGCGGGCCGGTTTTGACGGAGAGTTTGGTGTTATAAAGGTTTTTGATGAGGGTGAATTGAAAAAACTGATCGGCCAGCACTCTCTGTTTCAAACAAATAAACCGGAAAAAAAAACTGATATTTCCCGTAAGCCGTCCCTGCTTGAATTTGCTTCAACCAGGAAGATCAAGAGTATAAAGACTTTTGAAAAGTCACTCAATAAAGAACAGCTGGCTGCAGTTACTTCAAGTGCCAGGCACATTGTTGTAAGTGCAGGACCTGGCACCGGAAAAACATACACTCTTGTAACCAGAATAGAACAACTCCTGAAAGAAATTTACGTACATCCCCAAGAGATTACAGCAATTACATTTACCAACCGTGCTGCTGAGGAAATGAGAGAGCGGCTGGGTTCCATGCCTGATGTGGATATTGAAAAGATTTTTATTGGGACTTTTCATGCCTTCTGCCTCCAACTGCTGAGAGATTATGACAAAGACCTGACAGTTGTAGCTGAAGAGCAGCGCGATAAAATAATTAAAAGACTGTTTACTGATTTGTCACCTGAAGAACTTAAAGAGATAAAGCAGGATATTGAATCGTATTACCTGCATATTGCCATTAAGGATTGTGAGAGCGCTGTTCAGGAAGTCATTCCCCGTGTTGAAGCATATCTCAAAGAACTTGATAAGAGGCATGGTATTGATCTTAATGGAGTCATACCTCAGGCTGTATTACGTCTGAAAACTGACAATGAATTACTTCTTAAAACAAGTGCTGCTGCAAAATTTCTTCTTATTGATGAATTCCAGGATTTAAACAGGATTCAGTATGAACTTGTTAGGACATTGGCCCAGAAGGTTTCTGTATTTGCTATAGGTGATCCTGATCAGGCTATTTATGGATTCCGTGGCAGCAGCTCAGAATTTTTTCATGATTTTATTAATGAGTTTGGAGCAGAAGCAATATCCCTGGTAAGAAATTACCGTTCTGCATCGAAAATTCTTGAAGCAGCAACTGCAGTCATTGCAAACAATCATAACCTTGATACGAAACATTCTGCAAAACTCATCCCAGAGCATACAGAGCCTGGAGTCATTGAAATTTACCAGGCCCCATCACCCCAGGCTGAAGCTGAATTTATTGTTCAGCGCATCGAAGAACTTATCGGGGGTATCAGTCATTTCTCAATTGATTCCGGACGTGGCAGTAAGAGTAATGATGCAGTTCAACGTAGTTTCAAAGATTTTGCCATCCTCTACCGCCTGTCTCAACAGGCAGGGTATCTTCGGGAGGCACTTGAACGCAGGGGCATACCATTCCAGATAGTAAATGTCAGGCCCTTTTTCATGCACAGGGATATCAGGGCGCTTTATTACTGGACAAGAGTTGCTGCGGAATACGAACAGGGTGGATCTGAAACCGAAGTATATTTACAGCTCTTGGGAAATTTTCCGGGTGTAGGAGAGAGCAGCCTGACACTACTTGAAAATCTATTGCCGCTCGGACAATGTCCTGA
>CP070776.1:444704-446542 GCA_020346205.1 Deltaproteobacteria bacterium | reverse complement strand
GAAGAAATACGCAAAACTCTCTTGCTAGCCGAATCTCGGTCTCTCTTTGAAATCCCCCTGGAGACAATTCCAAGCACCCTAGTTATTGACCCGGAATACGACCTTATGCGTGAGCTGACACATTCCGAACTGCCGCCAACTTGGTCTCAGTTTTTAGGTGCTTCAAACAAGATTGCAATCCTGCCGGAGGAAAAATATCGGGATCTTTACGCTGCATTATTGGAGCAACTTGAGAATACCGACTTCCGTATCCTGCTGCAGGACGAAGTCACTGATAAGGACCTGGCTGATAACTCCCTGCTATTCTTGGGAGTTAAAAGCAGATTAAGCAGATCGCTTTTTGCCCTGCCGGATCATCCTGCAGGTGGTTTTACCCTGGATATTAGAAATAATCCTTTAAGCCCTAAGCAGGTTGCTGTACTTGTATCTGCATCAAATATTGAACAGGTGGAAATGGCAGCAGGTAAACTTCGCCACTACGGGAAATACAGCTACCTTTCTTTCAAGGACGGTCGGATAAGAGATAAAAAAATAACTGAAACCGATTACGGTCTCAGTGTCGAACTGGTCAACCTTCCCAGCGGAATAGAAACTAGCAAATCTAAAACATTTAATGATATCATTGCCAAATTATCGAATTATCAAGTGATATATATAGGTGAAAGCCATACCAGCTATGAAGACCATCAACTGCAATTGGAGATAATAAGGGCTCTCTATGAACAAGATCCGCGTTTGGCCATCGGCATGGAAATGTTCACCAGGCCAAAGCAATCAGTCATTGATCGATACTTGGTCGGGGAACTGGATGAAAAGTCCTTTCTCAAAGAATCACATTATTTCAAGTCCTGGCGCTTTGATTACAGGCTGTACAGAGAAATCATAAATTTTGCAAAGCATAACCATCTACCGGTCATTGCCTTGAACCTGGAAAAAAATATTGTCAGCCAGGTTTTCAAAAACGGTGGACCAAACAGTCTTGATGATGAGGACGCAAACCTTTTACCTGCTGACAGAAAACTTGATGAGCCTGGTTACCGTGAAAGAATTGAGTCTGCCTTTATGATGCATGCCGGTCAGGAGCAGAATGGGGACTTCAGCGGTTTCTTGCAGGCCCAGGCCCTGTGGGACGAAACCATGGCCGAAACTATTGTCGAATATCTGAAAGCCCATCCTGAGGAGCGCCTGGTGATCATTGCCGGTCGCGGCCATGTTGATAAGATAAATGCCATCCCTCCGCGGGTAGCCCGCCGTCTGCCAGTTTCCCAAGCTGTTGTGGTTAACAGTATCGGGTCCGCATCAGAATCAGAATCTGCAGATTTTGTTTTCTTTTCTCCGCCAGCTGGCCTTAGCCCCTTTCCACTGCTTGGTGTCATGCTTGAGGACACTGAAGATGAAGAGGGTGTCCTGGTTACTGCACTTAATCCAAAAGGACAGGCAAAAGGAGCCGGTATTAGGGAAAAAGACACCATCCTGGCCATTGATGCTGAACCGATCAATGACATGGAAGACGTCAAGATTGAAATGCTTTATAAGGTTAAGAGCGATTCGGTCACGGTGCGTGTCAGACGCCGCTCTTTTCCGTTTGGTTTCAAAGAGCTTGATATTGATGTCCCTTTGAAAAGTGCAAAAAAACCGCACCACATGTAAGAATATCACTCAGCCCCGTTAATAGCTTCCGCCAGGCGCACGGCCTGGACCGTCTTTTCAACATCATGGACCCGCAGAATTGACACACCTTTTTGCACACAGAGTGCTGAGATTGCTGCTGTTGCAACATCCCTTTCATGTACTTCCGTGCCCAACAGCTTACCGATAAATGATTTGCGTGAATGCCC
>CP070776.1:442746-444604 GCA_020346205.1 Deltaproteobacteria bacterium | reverse complement strand
CCGGCTACATAAAGAGTACCGTTAAATACTTTGTTTCCTTCTGCTGCAATAGCAACGGGTGTATTAGCGTTGATGGGGCTGAGTGAGAGGTACGCACCAGCTACCAAGGACAAAATCCAGACTGTTGATAATGTTTTATTCATATTTTTCCTCGTTTTGTATTTTTCTGTGAACTACTTTGACCACAACTATTTTTATTGCAAAAATATTGTCTAATCCATCGCTCGATTATATAGGACACTATAAGTAGAAAAAAAGTTTACATTAAACAAACTACGACAAAATTTTTTTTTGTTTTGTTGTATAAAATATTGCCCAATCGGGGTATTTAGCTATTTATTAGAACATTTCGGAAACCCGAAATGAAAATAGGATATTGCCAATTTTTTGTGAGAATATAAGACATTGCATTTATAGATGCAAGCATGCGGACGGATTTAGTAAATCTCGGATTACTTGTCACTATATAAATCAAGCCAGGTCTTGTCAGAGATGCTTACTGCACCATCTTCGGGCACCTTTTTACTGGACAGAATCTAGCCTGGTGCAAGCTGTTAAGTAAAAGCTGAATGATTTACGTGTAGTCATGGGGGGAAATCAAGCGGTTCGGGGCCATGTTCTTTGGCTCTTATGGCTCCGTGGGATGAAAAGTAAATTTGCAGTAACTGTGGATGCAGGCATCTTGTCAAGATTTTCCTCTTTCATGGAAACCTGCATCCACAATGAACATTTGCAAGCAAAACAGGTTTGCTTGGGGATTGTGTGTCTTAAGCCCAGAGGCCACCCATCTTCTGACATTTTTTCGCGTCTGCTTTATTTTATCAGCACCCTCTTACAAAAAAAGGCGATGCCGGTGAAAGCATCGCCTTTGTGGTTCATGAAATAAAGCTGCTAGCGATCGAGTGAAACCTTTTTGGTAATTTTGTGGATTTCGATCATATGACTAGGTTTCCATATCTCATACCTGAGTGAAACCGTTACGTCAACGGTACGCACGCCTTTCGGCAGCTCGATCTCAAAGGATTCTTTCTTTGTTTCCAAAGGCTGCAAAGAGGTGTCTCTTATATACTGCGTCTTCACCTGGGCGCCGTATATCATCTTGTTGTCTTTGCAAGATGTTGCTTGTGGATGATAGTGTTTTTCTGAATTGTAAACTTCCTTCCCGTCTGCTGTTTTTGCGGTCACTTCCAGGACCACTCGGTTATGGGAAGGTCAGCCGTCTGGAATGCGATGTCCCGCACTCGAATTAATCCTGGCATTTACCACGACCATTGGCACGTAATTTTTTGACTTCAACAGCCAGTCATAGCCAACTGTATCGATATCCAGTGTTATGTCTCTCTGGAGAAGCTTCTTTGTGCCTTCGACATCATTCCAGTTCGGTGCAAACAGATGATCGGCAACACCGTCAGCCTCTTTCATGTGGCATTCCTGGCACTGTTTCTGTCCACCCTTTGACAGGTAGTTATGCTGATAACTGCCGTAAAGGGTCGCGCACTGGACAGGATTCTCAAATTCCAGGTTCGGGCCCTGGCCATGGCACTGACCGCACATGATGGCATGGTCCATGATGGCACTTTTCTTAACTTTCTTGAAACGTGCATCCTCATGATTGGCAACATCTTTTGAACCATACAGAACACCTTTTTCTGGATGTCCCTCAGTGCGTTTGTGGATAATGGCCTTAGCATTATGGCACACTATACATGTGATTCTCAGCTGGCCTATCCTTTTCTTATCCTGGGCCAACAGGGCCTTTGCATAATCCTTTGCAAAGTCATCACTAGCTGAAGTCACTGCCTGTGGGAGATGACACTTGAAACATGGAAATGTATCCAGTGTTACCTGGCTAGGGTCA
>CP070776.1:440709-442646 GCA_020346205.1 Deltaproteobacteria bacterium | reverse complement strand
ACTCCCTGGGAATGAGCCACCAGGAGGATTTTTTTGCCCTCTGCAATCTTTGCCTTGTAAGTGCTGATATGGTCTTGCAGACTGTCCGTGGCCAACAGGGCGCTTTTGTCAAGAGCGGTTGCAAGGAGCATTACGTAGTCGGCAAACCAGTCCGGCATGAATTCGTGCCCGAAAAGAATGCGCCAGAACCTGCTGGCATCCATGGTCAGGCTCTGGATGCTTGATTCAAACAGGTCACGCATGGCACCGCCGGTCTTATTATACGAAACTTTGAAATCCAGCAGTTCAAAATCTTCTGGAGACAAATTTGCCTGTAAACGTCGTTTAAGTGTATTTCTTGAGTCGTAGGCATTTTTTTCTGAGGTTTTAATCCCGTTGCCAAAGAAGATCACGGTTTCCTTGTTATCGCATATTGATGCTGCACATGTCCCGCCCAGAAGCATACTCCAAAGAATGCATATAACCGGTATATATATAATTTGTTTCATGCTCAGTCCTCCATGGCATCTGGGTCAAAGGTACAGGAACCCTTGTATTCATCAAAATCCTTGCCCCCGAAAACATGGCCTCCCAGCTTGTCATTGTAGTCCAGGTAGGCTCGGCTGCGTTCAACAGTATTTAGGTATTCAGCGACTAATAAATCAGAAATTTGAATTGATTGTTCATCATGGATGTACCAAACGCATTCATGTGCCCGATGCATATATTCGGTGTTGTTGAGCGCACTCACCTCATCAGGGCTTTCCAGGACTGCTTTATTCAAAGCATGGGTAAATTGTCTCAGTGCAGCACGGGTCTTTTGGGAATTGGTATAGGTCAGGGCAATATAGCGCTGGATGTCATCGCGTATGCCGTCACCATCGGAATCAATGCCTTCAAGCGTTGCCTTGCCTGCTTCGCCGGGATCCGGAGGCAGGTCATCCCCTGGAGGATCCGGTGGGTCCGGCGGCGGTTCACCCTGACAATCAGGATCTGTGTCAAGATAATCCGGATGACAGCATCCGTCAGCTGTGCTGTAACACTCCCCGTTGTAAAGGTTTTCTTTGCAAAGGCGGACGCATTCCTTGGCCCTGAAGTCGTCGGCCATAAATTCATCAGCTCCTGAATCTGCCAGGGAAGGGTTGAAGGCCTGTACACACTGCCGAACGCATGGACCAAGTTTTGCCTTTTCACCTCCCCAGCAATTGGAAGATGCAAGCAGCAACAATGATGCTGCAAGTATAATTCTCTGTCTCAGTTTCATTAATTTTCCTCCGCTCATCACACTAAGCTTAGTAGTTTTATGATTTAGATAACTCTTTATGCACATGTGTATGTTATCTTGTAATGCATATAACTATTTATTTTCAATGAAAAAAAATGATAGAAAAACACCAGGCAACCAGCAGTACTCATTACGGTCATAGGCTAGTAATCAAACTCGTATGACTAATAAAACAGGTTAGGTGATTTTTTCCCAAATTCTGGTCTGGAAGCGGGAAAATTATTTCAAGGAATATTGAAGTATTGAATGAGGAGAAAGAATTGTAAAAGAACTCTTCAGGGGCAGTGCAAGTAGGATTTAAATTTAATAGCCAGACTTTAATCTTTCCCGGTATTTGTCTGGAAACTATTCTGCAAAAGTCCAGGGTACAGTTCCTTGGCGCATTCCTCGCATATTGAATGGGTGAATTCTGCCTCTGAATGTTCTCTGATGTATTCTTCGATCTGGTTCCAGTACCCTTTACCGTCTCTGATTTTTTTGCATGAGGCACAGATGGGCAGCAGACCACTCAGCTTTTTCACTTCAGATAACGCCTTTTTAAGTTCTGCAGTTCTTTCCACAACCATTGTTTCAAGCTGGGAATGATATTTATTCAGGGCCTCTTCTGCCTGTTTGCGTTTCCGGGTAGTATGAATGCCCTGTCTGATAATATAACCTGACAGCAGGACAACCA
>CP070776.1:438668-440609 GCA_020346205.1 Deltaproteobacteria bacterium | reverse complement strand
TCCAACAGCAACCCCAATACTCCGTTGTCAGGAGCCAGAAAAATATGGTCATCTGCCTGCAACAAGATAAGCTTGCGTTTGGTGCCCACATCAGGATCGACAACCACAAGATGAATTGTATTTGTCGGGAAAAATCGGTAGGCTGACTTGATAAGCAGAGCAGCCTGACGGATATTCTGCCTATCTATTGCATTACTTAAATCAATAATTGCTGTATCTGGAGCACGTGAAAGTATTACTCCTTTCATTACTCCAACATACTCATCTGCCAATCCAAAATCAGTGGTCAGCGTAATAATCCTAGACATGTCCCTTCCTCACTGCGGTAACTCAAAAACAGCCTGTTCATCAAATAGCTTCTCTGCTGATTTTTCTAAGCCATGCATGTTCACAACAACAAATTTTCTCTCATGCAGGAGCATTATTCTCCGCATTAATAATTCTCTCAACCCGCTGCGCCAATGGTGGATGACTATAGTAAAACGCGGCATACCAGGGATGAGGATACAGGTTGGCAAGGTTGTCCTTTCCCAGTTTTATGAGGGCATTTGCCATGGGCTCCGGCTTTTGCGTCAACTGCAATGCAAAATTATCAGCCTCTATCTCATGACGGCGTGAAACATAAGCCATCAGGGGCTTTAATGGAAACAGCACCAGGGAGCCTATAAAGGCGATTAGCAGAAGTTTTGCATGCATGCTTGATATGTCTAGCCTGAATAGCTCGATAAGAACATTCCCTGCAGAAAGTCTATAGGCAAAATAAAATCCGATAAGTGCAACTGCCTGGCTGAACAAAAGCATTTTAAGAACATGCTTCTTCTTCCAATGCCCTGCTTCATGGGCCAATATTGCTACTATCTCATCATCCATATGGTTTGCCAGCAGGGTATCAAAGAGAACAATTCTTTTAACGTGCCCTATTCCTGTAAAATAGGCATTACTGTGACTGCTTCTTTTGGAAGCATCCATGGTGAACACCCTGTTAATTGTTAGACCTGCCCTGGACATGATCTCCTTGATGCGTTCTTCCAGGGAAGTGTTCTCTATGGGACTGAACTTGTTAAAAAGAGGTTCAATAACATACGGTGAAAGGTAAAGCAGAAAGATACTGAAGAGCAGAACAAAAAACCAGCCTGCAAGCCACCACATTTCCGGCAGGGCAAAGACAAGCCAAAGGATACAGTAGAGTAAAAATCCCAAGAGCAAGGTATTGACGAGCAATGACTTGATAAAATCCTGAATCCAGAGAGCAAATGTCTGGTTGGAGAAGCCAAAACGTTTTTCAAGGGAAAAGGTATTGTAAAGAGAAAAAGGTATTTTGATAAGTGTGTCTGCATAGATCAGTATCATAAAAAATACAACGCCTGAAATAACCGGTGTCCAGCTTTGTGCTGCTATGAAATTATTGAGCCAGTTCATCAGTCCGCCAAATAAAAATAAAAGCGTGATACTCATTGAAAGCACTGCCGCAATTCTGTCCACGCGGCCGTGAGCAACTGTGTAATCCCGCATTCTGGTTAATGTTTCGGAATTTACATATTCCTCAAAGCCAGGTGGCACTTCAGCTCCGTATTTTAGAAGATGTTTGAGATTGAGCTGAAGAAGAAAAAGCTCTGTCGTTTCAACTGCAAGAAATATTATCAGCAGGGCAACTAATTGATGTTCCAAGAGAATTAAAATCCTTTATTGAGTATATGTTTCATCTTTACTTAAATATTATTAGTATATACTTATAAATATTTACCTGGAAACTTTTAGCAGAGACTTTCCTGGTAATTAGCAACTGAATACTGGAATCACGCATCAAGTTCAAGCTCTAATCGTAACCGGCCAAGTGGAAAATTTTCTCATGGATGAGCATAATTCAAGGCTGCGGCGCTCTCTTGTGGACCCTGATGAATTCACCCTGACCTTTGAACTTGTTCCTGGAAGGGGCGGCAG
>CP070776.1:436618-438568 GCA_020346205.1 Deltaproteobacteria bacterium | reverse complement strand
TCTTTAGCCGGGGTTGTGGTCAACAACGGTATTGTCTTGATCGACTATATCAACAAGTTGCGTAATAGGGGCTTTGAGCTCAGGGAAGCTGTCGTAGCGGCAGGTGCAACCAGGCTAAGGCCTGTTCTGCTGACAGCAGTGACCACTATACTGGGGCTGTTGCCCATGGTAACCGGGGTATCATTTGATTTTCACAAGCTGGCAATCTCGTGGGTAAGTGAATCGAGCCAGTGGTGGAGATCCATGGCCATAGTGGTTATTTTCGGCTTGATGGTTGCCACCTTTCTGACCCTCGTGGTGGTGCCGGTTCTGTATGTGTCCATCGAAGAAAGCAAGGGGAAGTTGGCTGTATTACGCAGCAGGTTGAAATCCTATCTTCCCGGCGGTTCAATTGCTGAAAGGTAATGCAATTGTAAAAAAAGAATAAGTTCTACTCTTTCAAGTAATATAAAAAATTTTCCGTACAAGAGTCAGCATCATATTTTACTGTGGTGTCAAGGACTGGTCTGAGTTATCAATGCGAGAACTGCGGAACTAGAAAGTTTGGATTTTATTTTGATAGGAAACCTCTTTAACCGCTTTGTTCAATCCATTGAACCGTTTTTTGATTGTAGCCTGTTCCGGCGTAAGTCCCTCAAGTTCTTCTTCCGGCATGTCCTGGAGAAGCAGGGAGCGCTTCAGGATATCAAGACTGAGCTGAACAGAGGGATCCTCCTTTGTGGCACCAATCTCTAAAGTCGGCAATTGTGATGGGTCATTTTTTCCTGATTTTTCATAATCAAGCAGTGATGGATTTATATGCAAATCTGGATTGATGCCTACATCCTGGATCTTGTCACCGTCAGGGGTTATGAGCATGGAAGTCGTCAGCCGGATTGCTCCCCCTGTCTGCACTGGGAAGATAGTCTGGATAAATCCCTTACCAAAAGTTCTCTCCCCAACAAGTACTGCACGTTGATGGGTTCTGAGCGAAGAGGCAACAATCTCTGTACCACTTGCGCTGCCTTCGTTGATAAGGATAACTATAGGATAGTCGGAGGGTAGCGTACCCGGCCGGGCATAATAAGTTTTATTATCAGATTTAATACGGCCATCAGTGGAGGCAATTACCCCTGTATTCATGAAATAATCGGCAATGCTCAAAGACTGGTTGAGTAGTCCACCGGGATTGTAGCGCAAATCAATAATAAGTCCTTCGAGTGGTGTTTCTTTGGCAAGGTGTTGTAATGCGGCAGCAAAATCATCATCGGTAGTACCCAAAAAATTGATGATGCGTATATAGCCGAACCCAGGTTCCAGTTGAAAAGATTTCACTGTCCTGTGTGATATAGTATCTCGTATCAGGATAATATCCCTTGGTCTTTCCCAGCCCTGGCGTTCAATGGTGAGTGTTACCGGTTTGTCTTTCTCGCCTCTTATTTTTTCGGACACTTCCATGATACGCATGCCTTTGGTGGGTATACCGTTAACAGCCAATATTATGTCTTTGGGTTTCAAACCCTGACGAAAAGCAGGAGTACCTTCATAAGGTGAAACAACGGTAATGATTCCACTCCTAGTTGTTATCTCAAGGCCGATACCTTCAAAAACACCTTTGTTCTGAGCCTGCAGCCTTTCTAAATCCTCTGGTTCGATAAAGTAAGAGTTTGGCTCAAGGGTGGCTACCATGCCTGCAATTGCGGCATTGATTACACGGTCTTTGTCAATATCTGTAAACCGTACAAATACAGTATCAAAAACTTTTGAAAGGCTTTCAACAAGTTCAATGGCATTTGTATCAATTTCATCCTTGTTGAAACGAAGTGGTGTGCTGTCTTTAATGACAAGCTCAATCTGCTCACTTTCAGACTTAAGCTTAAATTGTGTTTCTCCCATATAGGATTGCAATCCATGTAAAGTACCTTCAAACAGTACCCAGTTGCCAACAGGCACAATATACTTGTTCAAAAC
>CP070776.1:434558-436518 GCA_020346205.1 Deltaproteobacteria bacterium | reverse complement strand
GACACGATAAGAGCACCCTCGGTTGGATCACCTTCAATCCTGTATTCACCATCCTCCTGGTAAAGATTTGCCTCATTACAGAGCATGCCGATCCTCAACACCTGCTTAAACTCCCCACATTCAGCCATATCTACAAGTTGTCCGTCATGGGTTATAGAACCGGACGGCTCATAACCAATCCCTGAAATTTCGTAAGTCCTCAGGCCATCAAACACAAGTCTTACGGTCATCTCATTTTTTGTCAGCGTCCCTGTTTTATCCGATCCTATTATGGTAGTGCTTCCTAGAGTCTCTACTGAAGGCAGCCTTCGCACAATAGCATTTTGGCGTGCCATACGGTTTACACCAATGGCCATGGCAATGGTAACGGCAACAGGCAATCCCTCTGGAATGGCAGATACGGCTATAGCCACCGCGGCTATAAACATCTCGCTGAGCTTTTCACCTGCAAATATACCAAGCCCAAAAATGAATACAGATATCACACCGACAGTCCAGCTGAGAAACTTGGCAAAATTATCAAGCTTCTTCTGCAAAGGTGCCTTGCCGAATGGAACCTCCTGCATCTTTTCAGCAATATCACCAATAACTGTCTGCCTGCCGGTTTCAACTACAACACCCCTGCCCCTGCCATAGACAATCGTTGTCCCCATAAAGGCAATATTTTTCATGTCCCCAGGTGTCAGATTCTGCTCTGTAATTTTCTCAGTATTTTTAGCCGCGGGTAATGATTCACCTGTGAGCATGGATTCGTCAACCCTGAGGTCAAGCTCATAGATTAAGCGGATATCTGCTGGGACCCGCATACCTGCAGCCAGATAGACAATATCACCAGGTACCAGCTGACTGCCGGGAATTTCTATTTCGTGCCGGTCCCTCAGTGCCCTTGCTTTTACCTGCACCATTTTTTTCAGTGAGCGAACTCCTCGCTCAGCTTTCACTTCCTGGATAAAGCCGATGACAGCATTTAAAATGACAACTGCCAGGATAACTGCCATATCAATAAATTCAGCAAGGAAAAAGGTTACTGTGGCTGCAGCAAGAAGCACATAGATAAGGGGACTTTTAAACTGATGCAGTATTATTGAGAAAAATTTGATTTTTTCTTCAGTAGCCAGAACATTGGGGCCAATTTCTGCCAGACGCTTCTGGGCTTCATCACCAGTAAGACCGGATTCCGAAGTTACAAGCAAATCGAAAGACTCTTGAACCTCCAAAGTCTCCCATCGTGTGTCAGGCATTGCCGATTTCTCCATAAATAAAATGGGTACAAACAATTTTCAGGTAAGAGATGGCATCCGGTGCTGAGTGAAACAGTTTATAGGTATGTTTTAATTCTTCATTCTTCACTCTTCATTCTTCAATTTAAAAGGTGAGCGAAAGCCTCTTCAATGTAGGGAAATTCGAAAACAAACCCATCTTCAAGAAGTTTTCTTGGCATGACTTTCTGCCCCTTGATAAATATATCACTGAATTCGCCCAACATTCCCTTGATCGCAAAAGCAGGAACCGGAGGCAGAATTGTTGGCCTGTGAAGCGCTTTGCCCAGGGCTTGAGTCATCTCCCGATTAGTTACCGGATGAGGCGAGGTGCAGTTGACAGGTCCAGAGATAGTATCCTTTGACATCAGGTATAAAAAAACATTGACCAAGTCATGGAGGGAAATCCAGGAAAACCACTGTGACCCGTTTCCCAGGGGACTTCCAAGGCCCCAGTTAAAAACTGAAAGCATTTTACTCAATGCCCCGCCATCTCGTCCCAATATCACCCCAATGCGGCAGAGAACAACCCGTGCGCCATATTCCTCTGCCCCTTTCGCCTCGGCCTCCCAGTCTTTTACTACCCCAGCCAGGAAATCATCTCCTGCCGAACAATTTTCATCAAGTTCCTCGTCATCCCTGAAACCGTAATAACCAACGGCAGATCCGCTGAGCAGCGTAATATTTTTATTAGCCTTACC
>CP070776.1:432465-434458 GCA_020346205.1 Deltaproteobacteria bacterium | reverse complement strand
AGGGACTGAACGGTCAAGCATGTCGTCAAAAACTTCAGCCACCCGCTCATTGAATTCAAACTTCTCTGCTGATGCTTTTGTGTCAAAAAGAGTATCCCGTGCCATAGAATTGTTTCCTGAACATTTTTATGGATCTATTGGGGAGAAAGGGCATGAGTAACAGTCCGGGCTGTTTCAAAAGCTCTCTAATTATTGCTGCTCTTGACTTCATTGGCTTGTTCTCAGTATGCAATCCGTCGCTATGCCGGTAACTTTATCCTGTGCTCATTATCCCGTTCAGGATTTTCTCTAAAAACCAGGAAAGTTTTGCCTAAAATCTGGACTACCTCGGAACTGGTCCTTGCAGCTATGAAATCAGCGGCCTCCCTCTTTTCCAGAAGGCAACCATTGCCTATCTTGACCTTTATAAGTTCATGGGCAGTCAGTACTGCATTAGCAGCACTGACGACATTGTCGGTTATTCCCTCCCGGCCAAGCATGATAAGAGGCTTTAAATGATGTCCCAGGCCTCTGAGATAACGCTTCTGCTTACCTGAAAGTTTTTTATTTTTCTGCTCTGTTTTCATAATATCTTAATTGTTTGCTTTTTTTTATTTATCCAAAATCGGTCTCTAAGCTTCAATGTACTGCCTCATATACTTCGATCTATCAAAATAGGTTTGAAATGATTTCCACGCCACCAATCCAGGTGCCGATCATACTTCCAAAACCCGGCAAAAGGAATGCCAGGAATACTCGCAGAAGTTTATTTTTCCACCAGCCTGAGAATGTGGACATATCTTCGGCTACAGTCTCAAACTCCCTAACTACAGGCGGCCTAACCAATACCTGTACAAAGGCGGTGACATAACCGGCTCCGATTACCGGGGTCAGGCTGGTTACAGGGGCAGCTGCAAAGGCACTGGCTATGGTAACCGGATGGGCCCAAGCCAGCGTGGCGCCAATGGCAGAAGGAATACCGTTGGCCAGAATCCAGTAAAGTAGATTGGCTCCGGCAGCACTACTGCCCTTTTGGATACCAATAGCAATGAGCGAACCAATAATAAGCAAAGGGATAGCCCAGCCCAGGGCCTTAATTGAAGAAGAGACAGGGGGAAAAGTGCTGATTGAAGGCAGAATGGAGCTATGGTCTTCCCGTATCTTTTTCTTAATACCTTCCACATGACCTGCTCCTACAACTGCCACCAGCTTTTTACCCTCTGACATCTTGATTTTCTCTGCCAGATATATGTCCCTTTCGTCTATCAGAACTTTTTTCAACTCCGGCATGGCTTCACCCAGCTCGGACATCAATTCAGACAATACATCCTTTTTTTTGAGCTGCTCAAGTTTCTCCTCAGTGATTTCAGTCCTGTCAAAAAGGCTTACCAGTAAAGTCGCAAGTAGATATCCCTTTTTCAGGAACGAAGTTTTATGCCAGGCCCTGCGCAGTGTTACCCTGACATCCCTGTCACACAGTGAGATAGGTATGGAGTGTTTGTCTGCCTCACGGGTAGCTTCCAGTAATTCCGAGCCCGGCATAACACCCAACTGCATGCCCAGTTTCTTCTGGTAGGATGAAAGAATCAGGTTAACAAGCAGGGTGGAAAGCTGCTTGTTCCTGATAATTTGCTTCAGATCAAGAGCTTCCCAGCGTTTTCTCCCTGACAGTGCCTTATAGCGTTTTTCATCAAGTTCGACACAGACACAATCGGGTTTCTCCGTGGCAATTACCTTCTTTACCAGGTCAACTGATTCCTGGGACACATGTGCTGTGCCCACCAGGAATATCTCCCTTTTATCTATGGTGAGGAGTTCGACATCATCAGGGTAAACCCGGTTAACGTCTTCCTGCTCATTTATGTAATGGTTGTTTCCTGTCATTAATTATAACTACGTTGATTATATATAACACTCTGTAACTATATCCCATACTCAAGCAACCAGTGAATATGCTTCTCTATACCTAATCGCCTAAAAAAACAAGCACAGGAATCATAAAAAATTACTTGAT
>CP070776.1:430365-432365 GCA_020346205.1 Deltaproteobacteria bacterium | reverse complement strand
GCTAATTTATTTTCTATACTTACTGTTTCTTTAGGCTGCAATGGTCTGTACTGCAAACATTCCAACCAATATAGTTTGCTACTCTTATCAATTTCCTGCTTCTTCTACTCTTCCATGACCCAGACAATCTGCGATTTATTGATAATAACCGCAGCGTCCTTTCTTTCACCCAGGGAGGCATTGTACATAATGAGAAACTTGTTCTGGCCCTTAATGAGAAGATCGCTTACCCTGTCCATGGGTAATGACTCACTGTTCAGGTTGATGTTGCCCCGAATTATAGATCCGTCTATTGTCTTAACCACTACCAGCCTGTTCTCCTTGCTGACATAGGTGTTAAAACCGTCAAAATCAGTGGAATCATCATATTCCATCTCATTCCCCTGCTGTTCATCCCCTGCTGCTTGCTCTTGCATATTACCCCTCTTACCAATGCATAAATTATTTACTCTCTTTCAGACTACTTACTTTTACAGGATTATGACCTTCAATTGAGACAAGTTCTGCAACAAAACTGCCGACCTTTGCCTTACTCTTCATCTGAACTAACAGCCTGCTCTCATCCTTAGTTACCCAAAGCTTAATCTTGGCCCTTTGCTTTTTTGAAAAAACACCTTCCACATTCTGTAGGTCAGGCTCTAGGACCAACGTCTCAAAGGTACCTGCAGGAACACTGATTGTTTCCTTGCCTATGACACGCAAAATACCCATAAGATTTTTTTCGCCATCTGTTACCGGATGCTCGATTTCTTCTACTTTTTTGAAATCAAACAATCTCGTGTAATAAAATACAGATAGCGGGTCAAAAGTCCCTGGCAGCAGACTAATAACCTTAGGCTCAGTATCAAAATTGACATAAGTTGATTCATGTTTCTCCCAGTTAAAGTCAACCTTGATGTTTCTTCTCGTCTTGCCTTCCTTCTGATCCTTTTTGTAATACAATGAATGATTCATGCCTGCATCAGCATATGAATCGATTCGGTCCCTGACCTTGAAAAAAATATCAATAAATGAGTTTGAGCGGGCGGTCATAACAAAATGATACGCCTCCACACCTTGTATTTCGTCCATGTCATGCACTTCAAGAGTGGCCATACCAGCAGGTATGGCACCATATTTCAAAATAAAATTCATCTTCTCTCCAGGTTGGAAAGGATGATGTTCTTCTGCTATTGCATGACTTAAAAATGCAGACAAAGTCAAAAAAGAAAGAAGAAAAAAAATTGTTTTCAGGAAACGATGCATATCTTTCATTATTCAATTCTTTCAAAATCTGCCGAAGCAGGCAGCTTTACCATATCAGCTTTGGCATTAAACCATTTGGCTGCTTGAGCTTCTTTCAGAAGGACCAGATTTAAGAAGCAGAATTCTGAAAGATTTTTTACCAAAAATTTATATACACTTACTGATATATGGGTTTACCAGTTATCTCAACAAATAAAAATCTTTTTTTCCAACTGGACTGCAGATAGTTTTATTTGTTATGATTTCATATTATATATTTTATTATAATTCTTTTTTAATAATTGTGTCAGACCCTGCAGTAAAATATTTTTTAAAAGGCAAAATAAGTTATGCACCATGACAAGAGGCAACTCAAAAGAGTTCATTTAATATATTACTTGCGGATTTTTGACAGCAATACGGGAGTAAATGTCGGTCACCTGGTCGATATTACCACCCAGGGCATCATGATGATCAGCGAAGAAAAGGTTCCCGTAGGGGAGGATTTTTCTTTCAGAATGCAGTTACCCGCCACTATCACCGGCCGTGAAGAAATTCAGTTCAGCGCCCGCTGCCTCTGGTGCAAAAAAGATTTCAATCCTGATTTCTATGTATCCGGTTACCAAATCAAGGAAATATCTTCCCAGGAAGTAAAGACCATTACTGCCTTGATGAATGCTTACGGCTTTAAAAGTATGTGATGAGCGCAGAGCAAAAGAATAACATGTGCAAGGTACGTATCGATTATCCCTGTCAGTGGCAATACAAGGTTATCG
>CP070776.1:428239-430265 GCA_020346205.1 Deltaproteobacteria bacterium | reverse complement strand
AAGGTGGGAAAAGGTAACCTGCGCAGCGGCCCCGGCCTGACAGAAGATATTGTTGCCAAACTGGATTACAGCATAGTCATGTTTGTTGATGAAACGAGAGGAGACTGGATAAAGGTAAGTAACCCTGAAGGTCTAGAGGGCTGGCTGCATCAAGATGTTGTCTGGCCATAAGAAATGTAAAACAGCGACTAATCATAAATTAATTTTTTTCATGCGGGATAGTTCATGCAAGATAAAGATATACAGCAGAATAGTGCCAAAAAGCTGACCAGATTTTTGCCACTGATCATACTTCTGGTTTTAATACTTTTTGCTATCAGCCTTGGCGCAATGGTCAAAAGTGAGAAAAACAGACTTTTAGATGAAAAAAACAATGCAGTTGTACAGGAGAGGCCTGCAATTAATGTCATAGTACAGAAGATGATACCGGGTCAGTTACGCGACAGGTTGAACCTGCCCGGCATGGTTGAACCCTGGGAGAGTTTAGACATACTTGCCGAGGTCAGAGGCATGGTAGAGGAGGTTCCGGTAGAGGAAGGCGACCACGTTAAAGAAGGTGATCTTATAGCCAGGCTTGATACCAGCGATTACAAAAATACAATTAACTCCATCAAGGCTGCCTACAACCTGGCCCGGACAAACCTGGACCGCCTTTCTTCTCTGCACGAACAGGAAATTATTGCCCAATCTGAATATGATTCAATAAATGCTGAGGTACAGAAACTTGAAGCAGACCTGGCCATTGCAGAGTTGCAGTTGGAGAGGTGTTACATAAGGTCCTCAATTTCAGGAATAGTGAACGTACTGCCTGCTAAAAAAGGCCTGTACCTTGCTGTTGGAGATCCTGTTGCAACGGTGCTGGATATTGACAGGGTGAAGGTAATTGTCGGTATCCCTGAAACAGACGTGGATGCAGTCCGGAAGATCGACATGTTTGAACTGACCATTGAAGCCCTGAACAATAAAACCATCTCCGCTACAAAGTATTTTCTGGCTGTAGCACCTGAATCCCAAGCCCAGGTTTACAGGCTGGAACTTGAAGTGCCCAATAAATCAGGGGAGATCCTTCCCGGTATGTTCGCCAGGGTGGAGATCATCAAAGAGGTATTCCCGGATGCCCTGGCAATCCCACTGTATTCTGTCATCTCCCGTGACGAGAAACATCATGTCTACCTTGAAAAAGATGGCATTGCCAGGCTTCAGGAAGTGCAACTGGGTATTCTTGAAGGATGGCAGATCCAGGTAATCGAAGGGCTTTCTTCCGGTCAGCATGTCATAGTTGTAGGCCACAGAAGCGTGGATGACGGCCAGAAGCTTAACGTGGTGAAAACAGTAGACAACCCTGCGGAGATCACCAGGTGATAGTATCTGATACAGCTGTTCGCCAGCGGGTGAGTGTCCTGGTCCTGGCTGTCATTATCCTGATCATCGGCACTTACTGCTACAGGGTTCTGCCTCGGGAAAGCGATCCAGACATTACCATTCCCAATGTTTTTGTTTCCACGAGTTATAAAGGGGTAGCTTCCAAGGATATTGAAACCTCCATTACCATTGAGATAGAAAAAAAGCTCAAGGGGCTTGAAGGTGTCAAGAAAATCCATTCTGTCAGTTCCGAGGGTCTTTCTTCCATCAATATCGAATTTATCACCGGTACTGATATTGATGATGCCCTGCAAAAGGTCCGGGACCGGGTGGATGAGGCCAAGAACGAGCTGCCAGCCGACCTTGAAGATGATCCTGCCGTCTTCGAGGTAAACTTTTCCGAATTGCCCATTGTTGTATTTTCTCTTTCAGGTACCTGTGGCATTGTCTGCCTGAAGGATATTGCAGATGATCTCAAGGATGATATTGAAGCAATCCAGGGAGTACTTGAGGCAGAGGTCACCGGTGGAATTGAAAGAGAGATCAGAGTTGAGGCCTTTCCTGAAAAACTGGCTTATTACAATATCCCGATTTTTGCTCTGCAGAATATTGTAACCCAGGAGAACAGGAATACCTCCGGCGGAGTCATCCGCTTAGGTGATGG
>CP070776.1:426070-428139 GCA_020346205.1 Deltaproteobacteria bacterium | reverse complement strand
GGGTGGATATGCCAGGACCATATACCACAATGTGGCATACACCTTGCAAAGACTTATTTCAGTTTTTTTTAAAAACAGTACCCAAATGTTTGTCCGTTACAAGAAAAAAAGAAACTGAAAAAGGAGGTAGCAGGTGGAGGCCATTGTAACTCAAGGAAAAACTTTAGCAGGGACTGACTGCTGTGGAAAGAGTACTGACATGATCATGGATGTGCCCCGCAAGAATGTCCTCTGGTCACTGGGAATTATAGGATTTTTTGCTTTAATCAGTGTCGGCACCTATGCGATGCACGAATATTATATATACCTGTCTGCATACATGTGGTTCGGTTTTATATACGGTATGTGCCTGCAGTACGGCCGGTTCTGCTTTGCATCCGCATTCCGGGACCTCTTTGCTGTCGGCGTACCGAGGATGGTTGTGGGTATCATGATCGCCACTGTACTTTTTTCCATTACCTCTTCCCTGGTTGCATCTACCGGCTGGTCCACCTTCCATGCCGCTCCCTGGTCCATGCATGCTGTGATAGCAGGCATCATCTTTGGGGTAGGCATGGTCTTTGCCGGCGGCTGTGCCTCCGGTTCACTCTATAAAGCCGGTGAGGGCAACGGTGTTTCCATGCTGGTCATTTTGTCGATCAGTGTCACCCAGGCCGTATTTGTTGATGTAGGCGGTTGGTTCAACAAGTTAGTCCCTGATTCGTGGGCCGAGTCAGCCCTTACGAAGGGCCTTCCCAGCTCTATAGATGTGTCAAACGGTTGGGTTGATCAATACCTGGCCGGCTATGTCTGGAACCAGCCGGTAATCACCGTTGCCAGACTCTTCGGTATGGAGGACCATTCCCTGGTCGGCGCCTTTGTGGGCAATACGTTTGTAGGAGTTGTCCTGCCGGCTATTTTACTATTGACTGTGGTTTACATTTTCTGGTCGCGCAAACGGTACGTGATGGACCTGCAGGCCAACGAGGGCCGCACAGCAGGTTTTGCTGACCACCTTCGGGGCTTCTGGGCCATGATAACATCTTCAAAGCGCACTGCCATCGCCGGCCTGTTCCTGGGTATCGCCTGTGGTCTGCAGATGTTTGTCATTGAAGGCCTGCGCATGAAGTTCGGTGTCAAGAATGCCGGTACAATCCTGCAGCGTATAGGCTTTGATTTCGGTATCTCTGCTAAAGGCACGGTTTTTGATCCCGGTTACTGGTACGTCACCACCCAGGAAGCCCAATGGGTTGGCTGGATGTTCCAGAAACTGGGCTGGAACAACATGGATAATATCTATTTCGGTTGGGTGAACGGTATCCCAAGCCCGGCCATCAACCCGGCTGACTGGATGTCTGTGGCCCTTATAGGTGGTGCTGCTGTCATGGCCCTGATGAATAACGAGTTTAAGTGGAAAATGCCAACAAAAGAACTGGCAATATGGGCTTTGATAGGCGGTGCCTTGATGGGCATCGGCTCCAGGCTGGCGCTGGGTTGCAATGTCGGAGCCTTCTTTGTCCGCACTGCCAATGGCGACATTTCCGGCTGGTCCTTTGGTGTGGGCATGATCGGCGGCGCCTATATCGGAGTTAAATTCTTCAACTGGTACACGGAACGGAAGATGGCCAAGGAAATGGCTGATCTCGATTTTGATTTTTAAATTAGATACTGGAGATTTATATCATGGCAATGAACGTAACTAAAAAAGAGGAAGGGTATTACTCACTTGATGTCACCGGCTATGTCTGCCCCCACCCCCAGCTTTATACAAAAAAGGTTATGCAAAAACTGGGGAGCGGCGACCGGCTTGAACTGGTCTTTGACAATCCCTCCTCGGCAGAATCCATATCTGCTATGTGTGCTTCTGAAGGAAACCCTATTCTTGAGAAAAAAAGAGATGGTGCCATATTCATATTTGAGATTCAAAAGGGATAAAAACAATGCGAAAAAATACACTGTGGTTGGTGAATGTTATTGTGATCGGCTTTGTCGGTTTCATGATCGGGTACAGCGTCCCACCTTTTATAGAAGTAGGTTTCGGTGAGAATATCGAACTGCTTGAAGAGGGAGCGCCGTTGCCGGACGATCTT
>CP070776.1:423878-425970 GCA_020346205.1 Deltaproteobacteria bacterium | reverse complement strand
GAAGCCGACAGCTTTTTTTATCTGGTTTCTGTTGGTGTGCACATTATCGGAACTGTCGCCAAGCCCGAAAGAGACATTATTTGAATCCCAGGGGGATGGACTGACACCGCCATGCCGGTTGAAAGTTCCATAAAAAAGAAAAGACGAGGTGAAACCCCGGGAGATATGGATGTTTTTGGTTTGGGGACAATTCTGTTTATTCATGTCCTTCAGGGTCCAGGAGAAATGATTTAATTGTTTTATCACTGCGGGACAGAATGGTGTCGTGGAGCCAGTTCTCATCATCCTGTTTTGGGTAATCGACAATTGAGTGAAGCCCCCTGGACTCCTTGCGGTAAAGGCTGCTTTGAATGATGAGTTCAGCTACAAGGGCAATATTACGTAATTCAACGAGGTCGGGAGTCAGAAAGTAATCCCTGAAATGGTGCGCAACTTCCCGGAGTATTGGTGCCAACCGTTTTTTGACCAGCTCAAGGCGTCTTTCGTTCCGCACAATTCCGACATAGTTCCACATAAGGCGGCGGATTTGATCCCAGTTATGGCTGACCAGTACGTTTTCATTAATCATCCTTGCCTTGCCTGTTGACCACTCAGGGGACTCATGGAATTCTGTGCTTAAAATTCTGTCCTTTTCCTGATCACAGGCCAGATAAGCCTGGTGCGCAAAAACGACAGCCTCAAGCAACGAATTGCTGGCCAACCTGTTACCGCCATGCAGGCCTGTACAGGCTGTTTCACCAAGGGCAAAAAGATTTTTAATGTTTGTTCGGCCCCACATATCAGTCATTACCCCGCCGCACATGTAGTGGGCAGCCGGGACAACAGGAATTGGTTCTTTAGTAATGTCTATACCGTAAGAAAAACAGGTCTGATAAATATTGGGAAATCTGTTCTTGATAAAGTTTGAGTCCTTGTGGCTGATATCAAGATAGACACAGTCATCACCACTGGTTTTCATCTCTGTATCTATTGCCCGGGCTACAGTATCTCTGGTTGCAAGATCTCCCCTTGGGTCGTACTTCTCCATGAAATGCATCCCTTTTTCATCAACCAGTCGTCCACCTTCACCCCGTACGGCTTCTGAGATCAGGAAATTCTTTGCTTTGGGGTGATAAAGGCATGTTGGATGGAACTGGACGAATTCCAGGTTGCCTACCCTGGCCCCGGCGCGGTATGCCATGGCAATTCCATCACCGGTGGCAATATCCGGATTTGTGGTATAAAGATAGACCTTGCCGCAACCACCTGAACAGAGAACTGTTACCTTTGCCCGCCAGTTATCGATCTTGCCGCTTTCCCGTTCAAGTACATATGCTCCCAGACAGAGATCATCAAAATGTTTTTCAGGGGGCTTTACTCCGGCTTTGGACCCAATCAACAGGTCAACGGCCAGATGGTTTTCAAGTAAACGAATGTTAGGGTTTTCTGCGACCTTGTGCAGCAGAGCATTTTCTATTTCTCTTCCGGTAAGGTCCAGGGCATGGGCAATGCGCCGGGCTGAATGGCCACCCTCGCGGCCCAGGTCAAGATGATGGGTATCATTTGTCCTGGTTTTGAATTGCACCCCGATGTCAAGGAGCTCCTGTACGCGATCTGGGCCGTTTTCAACCACCATGCGGACCACCTCCTTCCTGCACAGTCCGGCCCCGGAGTTCAGCGTATCTTTAATGTGCAGATCAAAGGAGTCCTCTTCAGAGAGGACCGCAGCAATCCCTCCCTGGGCAAGGTTGGTTGCTGTGTCAACTTTGGCCTTTTTTGTTACAATTGTAACCTTGCCGATACTTGCAGCTTTTAAGGCAAATGACAGCCCGGAGATGCCGGTACCGATTATCAGGAAGTCTGTTGAATATGCCATTATGACACTCCAAAGTTTAAGTAAATTACAAATTATATAAGTGTAGATTGTATTTCTCTACCACTGTGGGCGTATAAAATCAAAAGGATTAAATTATTGAAGTATGTAAAGTTGTTAGATTATAAACCCTTAAGTTCTTGTTTCTTGCATTTTTATTCTGTCGGTATAAAGTAATTAGAGTAAAAAAAACAAGGTGTAGGAAATTGTCCTGGAGGAAAAAATGGCCTTAATGCATCT
>CP070776.1:421680-423778 GCA_020346205.1 Deltaproteobacteria bacterium | reverse complement strand
GAAAGTTTGCCCTAAGTGATTTACTATTGCAAACCCAGTTATCTCTATCCCTAGGATGTAATTTAATGAAATTATAGATTATTGTCAGAAAATAACAATCGGGCCGCAGGAGTATTTTCTGGAGTATTTATTTGTCAGGTTTGAAAGAAATGCAGTCCTTTGGATGTATCTCTTCTTGGTAAACAAGAATTTACAAAGTGAAATGAAATTAACCCCGGCCTATTAGGTATGAAGTATATTATTTATTTTTTCTAAAAGTACATATATCTTGCCCTGTCCTATTCTTTATCAGATTAATTTAACTTAACAATCCTAGTTATTATCTTTAACGATTTTCGTTTATAACTGCTTAATACCATTTGCAGTTATATTGAGTTAATATGTCCTGTGGATATCTTGACTCTTTAAGCATCATTCACGAGCCGATATTTATGCCAGTGGGTTTTTCAAGTTTAGATGGCGGGTACAGATCGGGCGAATTAACCTCGATCTTGTTTCCTTCTAAAAACTTTATTGTAGTGGTGTTCAGAATTGAATACCAAATACCAACCTTTTTGCCCTCAGGGTCCAGAATATAGGCAGCTGAATAACCGGAAGGCCCCCGATATTCTTCCGGTGCAATAGACCCTATCCATTTCGCCAGCTGAGCCGAGCTTACCTGGGCTGGCTTCCAAAGCTGAGATGTAAGCTGGTAATCCTTATGGATGCCAAGTATTGCATTTGGTCTTTCAAAGCTGCCACTGTAGTAGTAATTGTAACCCTGCACCACCTCATAGTTTAGAAATTTCTGGTTCAATTCCTGGCTGGACTGCATAGTCCCTTTGGTGCCGCTGGTTGCACAACCGGTAAGCAATCCAGCAACTGCATATATAACTAATGAAGCTATCAACCCGGTCCATATATTCCTTAAATAAAAGATTTTATTCTTCATGAGTATCCCCCTTCATGCTAAATGGAATCGGAAAGATATATTTACAGCCTCTTTAATACTTACAGATTGTATTTTAGCTTTCTCGATATTGCAATATACTGCATATGATAACCTCACTTTAAGAGTTTTTAATGTTCTGCCTAAAATATATGTAAAATATAAGGAGTGAGGGTAGGACTAATCAAGTGCCACAAAGTGTTAGGCATGGAATATGCTGCAAAGTCTATACATCCCGCCACAATATTAATTATTTAAAAAGGATTTGCGGTTTTCATATCCAATAGAATTGTTGGGTGACGGTCCGAAAATTAGTTTTATTTCCGGACCGTCAGCACTTTCTTTATTCGCTGTCCATAAGTAACCATGTTTCAAGCATGGCACGCCTAAATTCATTATTATTCCTGCGTTGCTTTTTACTAGTTTTTTCAGCTCTTACCTGCTGCAATTCTTCAATCTGTTCAGGAGTAAGTACAGCGTTTACTTCAGATTTAATCCTTGCCCGTAAGACAAATGCCTCCTCAATGGCAGGGACTGATTCTTGAAATGCCTGCCGTACCCTTTCTTCATCAAAGTTGCCATCCGAAGTCATGTTAAAGAACTTTTTTCTATGCTCTTTGATGCTGATCCGAGTTGCTTGCTGCTCATCACTATACTTCTGCAGGATATCGTAAATAGTTTGCTTTTGATCCTGTGACAGGTCTAGCTGCATCAATGCACGCATGCCGACATGTCCTGCCCCACCAAATCCATGCCCACGCTTTCCCCCCGCAAAAGTTTCAGCCTGGGCTGATACAATCATTGAAATTATTATTGCAAAGGCCAGTATTGCTGTCAAAAAAGTTATTCGTTTCATTATGCACCTCATTACTTATTGATTTTTTTTGTTAGTGATCGTTTAAATTGCAGGATATCCCGACCTGAGCTCTTTACTTCTTAAGTCGTCTCTGCTCATTAAAAAGTTTACAAAAAGGTATAAATTCTTAGCCAAACAAAACCACTGAACCAAACCAGAAGCGATTTGATCAGCCACAATACTTATTCGACATAAGTTTGGCAGCAGACAAAGCTATTTGCTGCGGTGAGTCTGAAAGGTCAGGTTCTACAAAAAGAGAGGCAAAGAGAAATCCTTTGGCATTAGATGAGTAAGGTTAACTATTTATTTCTACA
>CP070776.1:419465-421580 GCA_020346205.1 Deltaproteobacteria bacterium | reverse complement strand
GTTCTGGTTCGATTTTTTAAACTTACTCAAACGATATACACCGACTCCGGTCATAAAACCATCTGTCCCAGGCTCGTCATAGTTCACTACAATACGGGTGGCATCAACTTCCTCTACAATACCTTCCCCGCCGGCAAGCAAACAAGTCCCTGAATCTCTGGCAACAACCTTTTCAAGGCCGGTACCAATCAAGGGAGCTGATGTACGTAAGAGCGGCACAGCTTGACGCTGCATGTTGGAACCCATTAAGGCCCGGTTAGCATCATCGTTCTCTAGGAAAGGAATCAGGGCAGTAGCAACAGAGACAAGTTGATTCGGCGCCACATCAATATATGAGATCTGGTCACCAGAGGTGATAACAACTTCCCCCTCTTCACGGGCAATGAGATTATCGTCAACAATTTTACCTTCTTTGTCCAATTCAACCTTGGCTGGAGCAATTAACTCATTTTTCTCAGCCATGGCGTTTAAAAAGACAACATCATCGGTTATCTCCCTGTCAACCACCTTCTGGTAGGGGGTTTCAATAAAGCCGTATTCATTGACCCGGGCGTAAGCTGCCAGTGAAACAATAAGACCGATGTTGGGGCCTTCCGGCGTTTCTACCGGGCATATCCTGCCATAATGGGTGGGATGGACATCCCTGACCTCAAAGCCAGCACGCTCTCTTGATAAACCGCCTGGCCCCAGAGCGGATAATCTTCGTTTATGTGTCACTTCGGACAGAAGATTGGTTTGATCCATAAACTGTGAAAGCTGACTCGTACCAAAGAATTCTTTTATAGCCGAGGTTATGGGCTTTGGGTTTATCAGGTCATGAGGCATGAGAGTTTCAACTTCCTGAAGGGTCATACGCTCACGAATTGCACGTTCCATGCGTACCAAGCCTATACGGTACTGGTTTTCAACAAGCTCACCTACAGTTCGTACCCGCCTGTTACCCAGATGGTCAATGTCATCGACCTTGCCCTGTTCATCTTTCAAGCGGACAAGATATCGTACGGATTCGACAATATCTTCCTTGGTCAAGGTTTTTACAGAAATATCAGTCTCGATCTTGAGTCTGGCATTGATCTTGAATCTTCCTACCTCGGAGAGGTCATAGGTGGCAGAATTGAAAAATAGATTGTTAAAAAAGGAGGTAGCCACTTCCAGCGTAGGAGGACTGCTCGGGCGCAGACGCCTGTAAATTTCAAGCAGTGCTTCATCGGTGCTTGTCACCTTGTCAAGAGCAAGTGTCTTTCGAAATGAATCCGTTACATGGGTGCCGTCAATAAAGAGAATTTCAAAATTCTTTACCTTGGCTTCCAGCATGGAATCCAACATGGACTCGGTAATTTCAGAATTAAGCAGAGCTATAATCTCACCGGAAGAAGGATCCACTATGTCCTGGGCCAGATATTTACCCAGCAATTCTTCCCGCTCCACATCAAATTCCTTTAATTTTGCTTCCTCCATCTTTTTGAGAAGGGCCTTACTGATCTTTCTATGCTTTTTGACCAGCACCTCACCCTTCTTCGGCCCGGGTATATCCTGTGAGGCCCGCTGTCCCAGCATAATTTCAGGATCAAATTCCTTCTTAAACTTCTTACGTTTAATAGAAATTTTCTCTGATTTGTAAAAAAGCTTTAGAAGCTCTTCAGAATCGTATCCGATTGCCCTAAGCAAAGTGGTTACCGGAAATTTCCTGCGCCGGTCAATGCGGACATAGAGTATATCTTTGACATCAAATTCCAGATCAATCCATGACCCACGAACCGGAATAATTCTGGCAGAATAAAGGAGTTTACCACTGGAATGGCTTTTACCGTTGTCATGGGCGTAAAAAAGTCCGGGAGACCTCTGCAACTGGCTTACAATAACCCTTTCAGTTCCATTAACGACAAAAACGCCATCTCTGGTCATCAATGGTACAGAACCCAGGTATACCTCCTGCTCCTTGATGTCCCTAATATTTTGGACTCCAGTTTCCGTGTCAATATCATATGTCACCAACCGCACGGTGATCTTAACGGGCACATCAAAGGTCATGCCTCGTTCAACGCATTCCTCAACCGTATATTTCGGTTCTCCATAATTGTAACGGACAAACTCTAAAAAGCATGTACCGTTAAA
>CP070776.1:417238-419365 GCA_020346205.1 Deltaproteobacteria bacterium | reverse complement strand
ACTAAATTTATGATTTACAGAACTTCTTGACCCTCTCCCCGGTAATAGAAGCTTTATCGCAGCTTGAACCCTCTTTGGGGTTACATTCAAGAAGAATGGTCATCACCCTGTCTGCCGGTCTGTAATGACCTTCATCTTCCAGTCTCCCCAACAGGTCTGACATCAACTTGTTGAATTCTATACATTTCTCATAATCTGAAGTGGCACGTTCATGGAGGGTACAGGCCTTTTCCAGGTCTTTTTTAATATTTTCGGGAATATCTTTGGTCATTTATTGCAGATCCGCTTTATTTTATGTGCATACAATTTTATGGGCATCATCTATTGCTTGATCATAGATAATAAGACCTCAGGGGTCATTAATAAAGGAACAGACTCATTTTTTATTGTAAATTTCTCACTGTATCCACATAGGCGCAGTAATCACAGCCCTGGCCTGACTCCGGGATCTCATCATGGTTCAGGCAGGTGTGAATGTCATAGATGGTCTGCTCTACCCAATTATCATTACCGGTGTATGGGATCAGGTTGATCTCGAATTCCAGGCTGGCATTGAAATCCGCCTTACTCCTGTCTCCGTTGCAATAAACAAAATACCCGGTATCAGAAACCTGGTATTCATTCATCCTCAGCAGCCACTGGTAAATTTCCATCTGCCTTTTATAGCTTATCTGCCAGGCCTTGTTCAGTTCAGTAATGCTTTCATTTTTGCTGGTGGCCTTGTAATCCACCACAATGTAATTTCCATGAGAATCCTGCCAGAGATCATCAATAGCACCAAATATCAGAAGATTGGTGGGTTGGTGCAGGTACTGGATGCCGGTGAAATTGGCCCGCCATTTATCAAGATCCGCATGGGGTATGGGAATAGCATCAACATTGAATTTATTAATCAGCGGGTGTTTTTCGCCCCTCAGCCGATAAGAGTCAAACTCCTTTTTCAAAAGCTCGTCCACAGCACTGTTAAGGTTGAACGGGAAACCCGGGGGCCTGCCGGTGCCAAGACGCCTGTCGATATAAAAACAGCGGGGACATTCCATGAACAACTCGATCTTGCTCCGGCTGACCTTGAACGGGGTGGGTGAATTTGGATCGTACAGGTTCCTGGTCCTTACCGGTTTATAGTAATCAGACATACATTCTCCAGATCTTTATTTTTTATAAAACCCTTACCTTGTTATCTGGCAGCATATTAACATGGCAATTATTTTTTGGCTGAAAAAGGGGAAAGGTTTTATTTTTGAAAATTTTAAAATACCTCTTGACATGTGCATGCGTGTGCACTAATGTATTAATCATGGAAATAAAAATGGCAAATCAAGTACCTGCAGCTGTGGATGATCTGGTCAAGGCCCTGGATTCAAAAGTGATCAAGGCCCTTACCGAACCGGCTCGGGCGCAGATCTTAAAATTCCTCATGCTGAACGGCCGCTCGGATATCAGCACCATTGCAGAGGCCCTGCCCCAGGACCGATCCGTCATTTCCAGGCATCTGAACATGTTGGCTGAGGCGGGTATTGTCATAGCAGAAAAGGAAACACGGCACAGGTTCTATACTATCAATGGCGCTGCTTTTCTTAATGAGTTTGAGACAATTGTAGGCAATATCAGAAAGTGCATGGCAGAATGCTGCCCGGAAAGTTTGTAAGGAGCTATTTTTTTAACAAAAAGAGTGCATAAGGACGCACTCAAACATATTACTATTAAAAAGGAGAACATCATGAGTGTGGAAAAGATCCGAAAAAGTGTATCAGAGGCTTATGCCAAGGCAATATCAACTACAACGCCTTCATGCTGCAAGCCGGCCCAATCCTGCTGCAGTCCAGATACAGAGACAAAAAGTACTATCGCAGAACTGATTCAATATGACAGAGCCGAGATAGAATCACAACCAACAGCAGCAGCTAGTTCGTTTGGCTGCGGCAACCCACTTGCCTTCAGCGGTGTCAAGGAAGGTGATACTGTCCTCGATCTCGGCAGCGGGGCCGGTTTCGATCTTCTGCTGGCCAGTGAAAAGGTGGGCAGCACAGGCAGAGTTATAGGTGTCGATATGACCGACGCGATGATCAGCCGCGCCAGGCAGAACATAAAAGCTGCAGGGGTGACCAATGTTGAAGTGCGCAAGGG
>CP070776.1:414997-417138 GCA_020346205.1 Deltaproteobacteria bacterium | reverse complement strand
CGCAACGCCTGGAAACCCTGGCTCAAGAATCAAAGTTTGAGGGATAACAAAGTGAAACTACATAATATATCATTCAATAACCTGAAACGCCGCAAGGGCAAAATGATCTTTCTGGTTCTCGGACTCTTTATCGGCATTGCTACTATCGTTACGCTGATGTCGATCACCGAGTCAATGACCCATGATATAGAGGACCGGCTGGACCAGTACGGTGCCAACATAGTCATGGTGCCGAGGAGCGATAACCTGGCCCTGTCTTACGGCGGTATAACCATGGGCGGCGTCAATTACAAAACAGTTGAATTTGCCGAGGAAAAAATTCCTGAAATCCGGACCATTGAGAATTCCAAGAACCTGGGGCTTGTAGCTCCCAAGGTACTTGGTGCCGCTACAGTCAGGGGTAAGGATGTCCTGCTCATGGGGGTCGACTTTGAAACCGAAATGCAGCTTAAGAACTGGTGGCAGTTCGAAGGTGCTCCCCCGGCAGCCGCCGATGAGCTACTCATCGGCTCCCAAACCGCTGCAACGTTTAATCTGGCACTTGGCGACACCCTGAAAATAGACAACCGGGATTTTACCGTTACAACGGTACTAAAGCCCACAGGCGCTTCAGAAGACGGTATGATCATTGGCGATCTGCAAACCTTCCAGGAAATCCTGGGCAAGGAAGGCAAGGTCTCCATGGTGGAAATCCAGGCATTCTGCCGCGACTGCCCCATTACAGAGCTGGTTATGCAAATCAGTGAAAAATTTCCCGAAGCCAAGGTGACCGGCTTACGCCAGGCCATGATGTCCAAAATGCAGACTGTTGAAATGTTTAAGACCTTCAGTTACGGCATAGCCATCCTGGTCATTTTCATCGGCTCTCTGCTGGTTTTTGTGACCATGATGGGCTCAGTCAACGAACGGACCCGTGAGATCGGCATTTTCCGTGCCATTGGGTTTAGGCGCGGCCATGTTATGCAGATCATCCTGCTCGAAGCCATGGTGGTTGGACTGGTAGGCGGCCTGCTGGGCTACCTGGGAGGCAACGCTATTGCCTGGGCATCCCTGCCACTGGTTATAAAAAGCAGTTCATTTGCTGGATTAAACTATAACCTGGGCGGTATCTCGCTGTTGCTGGCTGTAGCCTTAAGCCTGATTGCCAGCCTGTACCCGGCCCAGAAAGCTAGCAAGCTTGACCCGAGTGAAGCTTTGAGGGCACTGTAATAGAACTAAAACTAGAAAGTTTCATAGGATAATAGGAAATAACCATGAATACGAATATCACCCATAATCCTGCAGTTGATACGAACGCACAGCACCTTATTGAAATCCAGAATATCGGCAAGGACTACCTTGAAGGTGAAGGCAGCACCGTCCAGGCCATTAAGGAAATGACTTTCTTCATAGATGACGGGGAGTTCGTCTCCATTATGGGACAATCGGGCTCAGGAAAATCCACCCTGCTTTCCATCCTGGGTGGGCTCAATCATCCAACCCGGGGAAAAGTCCTTCTTGATACTCTGGATATTTACAAACTTTCCAGTGAACAGAGGGCTGACCTGCGGAGCGAGTACATCGGGGTCATCTTTCAGTCTTTTCAGCTCATCCCTTACCTGACCGTACTGGAAAACGTAAAGATGCCCATGGCTATTACCGGAAAGAAAGCCAAGGTGCAGGACAAGATGGCACGCGATGTTCTAGACAGGGTTGGGCTGGCAAACAAGGCGGACCGCCTTCCGGACCAACTTTCCGGCGGTGAACAGGAGCGGGTTGCCATTGCCAGGGCCATAGTCAATAAACCGCCAATTCTCCTGGCAGATGAACCCACAGGCAACCTGGACAGCAAAACCGCCGCAGAAATTATGGACCTGCTTAAAGAATTGAACAGTGAGGGACAGACCATCATCATGGTTACCCACAATCCGGAAGCATGCAAACACTCATCCAGGACAATCATGGTCAAAGATGGTTCCTGCTCTGAGAATTAATACAATGAAATTTAAAAAATCTCTGCCCTGTGTATGCCCTTATCCCAACAGCTGTCCCAGGCTGAGGGGGCATCACATTCCCTCCTCTGGAGCCGAACCCCTTTAAGAGATTCGGTGACACACAACGCCCAAGCCCAGAGGGCCATCCGGTTAGCAGCACGGGCAGAG
>CP070776.1:412752-414897 GCA_020346205.1 Deltaproteobacteria bacterium | reverse complement strand
AAAGGAGATGTTGCGACCCGGACTTTCAGCGTGAAAACAAGATTGAAAAATTCTGACGGTCTGGTTGAAGGCATGGAAGCAAGCGCCCTGATGCCGACCTCAAGCCGTAAGGACAGCCTCCTGGTATCTCGTGATGGACTGGTGGTCAAGTTTGGGAAAAATGTTGTTTTTGTAGTAGATGACGGCAAGGCTAAAATGGTTCCTGTGGCAGTGCAGGGGTATAGTGGACTTATGGTCGGTATAGCAGGGCTGGAACTTGAGGCAGGGCAAGAGGTGGTTGTCAAAGGCAATGAACGTTTGTTTGGCGGTGAACAGCTTGCCATAAAGAAATAATTTTTAAAACTTTGATTTAATTTTTAATGGAAAACCTTAAAACCAAAGTTCAAGATTGATAGCGTGAATATAGTCAGTTTTTCCATAAAAAAACCGGTAACGATTATCGTTGGGATAATACTGGTGGTGATGTTCGGGGTAATCAGCCTTTTTGAACTGCCCTATCAGCTGAGCCCCTCGGTTGAGGAGCCGGTCATAACGGTTCGTACAACCTGGCGTGGGGCCACGCCCTATGAGGTGGAGCGTGAAATTATCGAGGAACAGGAAAAGACCCTCAAGGGCATCCCCGGTCTTGTTGAAATGGAGAGCAACTCCCAGAACGGCCGCGGTGAGGTAACCCTGCGTTTTACCATTGAAACAAACCTGGACGAGGCCCTGCTCAGGGTTTCCAACAAAATAAACGAGGTGCCGTCCTATCCAGAAGATGTTGACCGGCCGGTGATCAGCGCCACAGGTGCCACAACCTCGCCGGTTATCTGGATCATTTTAAAAACCCTGCCGGAGAATGACCGGCCGGTGGAAACCTATTTAACATTTTTTGAAAATGAAGTGCGCCAGCATCTTGAAAGGGTTGAGGGAGTGGCGGACCTGTTTGTTCCAGGCGGCACCCAAGAGGAGATGCATGTTGTCGTTCAGCCGGAACTTCTTGCTGCGTATGGTCTGACAATAAATGATGTGATAGGGGCATTACAGGCTGAAAATGTCAATGTATCTGCCGGGAATCTTGGTGTAGGGCGGCGAGACTACAGGATCCGGACAATAGGAGAGTTTTCGTCGGCTGAAGATATCGGCAATGTTGTTCTCAGGTCCACCGGGCAGCAGAGGATACACCTTGCAGATGTGGCCGCTGTCAAACGCGGATATGCCAAAAGCACCGGGACGGTAATTCATAACGGGAAAGGCGGTATTGCCTGCGGCATAAGACCTGAGCCGGGTGTTAATGTTCTGGAGATGACCGACAGAGTCCAGGAGCGCGTTAACTGGCTGAACACCGAGAAGCTTGCACCTGAGAATATCCAGTTTCATTGGGTCTATGACCAGCGCCGCTATATCAGGGGAGCTATAGACCTTATCAAGATGAATATCCTGTACGGTGGTCTGTTGGCAATTGGGGTTTTACTTCTTTTTCTGCGCTCAATACGCTCTACCCTTGTGGTGGCAATGGCCATTCCAATCAGTATTGTCGGAACTTTTATTTTTATGGCGGTCATGGGAAGGAATCTCAATGTGGTCAGCCTGGCGGGAATTGCTTTTGCTGTTGGCATGCTGGTCGATAATGCCATTGTTGTCATTGAAAATATTGACAGACACCGGCAGATGGGCAAAGTTCCCTTTGAGGCAGCTTATGACGGAACGCGAGAGGTGTGGGGTGCAATTATTGCCTCAACCCTGACAACAGTTGCAGTCTTTTTGCCGGTTGTTTTTGTTCAGGAAGAGGCAGGCCAGCTTTTCAGGGATATTGCAATCGCCGTAGTTGCAGCAGTGAGTTTAAGCCTTGTTGTTTCAATGACTGTTATCCCGATGTTATCTTTCAAACTGTTCTCAGCTATTAAGACAGTTAAGAAGAAAGAGGGTGTCATTGGCGCTTTGGGCAAGAAGCTGGCCGAAGGCATGATGCATCTTGTCAGCTTTGCCACCCGGAACTGGGCTACCAGGATATCAACGGTGGCGCTGCTGATTCTGCTGGCAGCCGGTTCCGTGCTGGTGCTGATGCCCAAGACGGACTACCTGCCCCTTGGCAACCGGAATTTTGTCTTGAGCTTTCTCATTCCTCCCCCGGGACAGTCCCTGCAAGAGAGGACAGAAATAGGC
>CP070776.1:410504-412652 GCA_020346205.1 Deltaproteobacteria bacterium | reverse complement strand
ACAGCTATAAATTTAATATTAAACCGAGTACAGATGACAAGCCTTACTTTGCCAATTTTTTTAAATGGCAAACCCTGCCGGAGCTCCTCAAGTTGAAAGGGCAGGGTGGTATGGTGCTCCTTGAGTCTGGCTACCTTATCCTTGTACTTACCCTGTTCCAGGCAGTAATTGCCAGCCTGGTTCTTATTCTTTTGCCTGTAATAGTTAGGCCCTATACAGGAGCTAAAGAGACAGCCTGGAGTCGTCTACGGGTTGGAGTGTATTTTTTTGCCATTGGTCTTGGTTTTCTTTTTCTCGAAATTGCGTTTATACAGAAGTTTATTCTTTACCTTGGTCATCCACTTTATGCTGCAGCAGTTGTCCTGGCAGTATTTCTGGTTTTTGCTGGATTGGGCAGCCAGTATGGACAGGCAAAACGGTTTCATGCAATATGGCCTGTAGCAATTATCCTGGTATTGGGAACAGTGGATTTATTCGTCATAGATCTGATGTTCAGTATGTTCAACTGGCTGCCAATATCCATAAAAATATGTGTAGCGATTTTTATACTTGGGCCGCTTGCCTTTTGTATGGGAATGCCATTTCCGCTTGCAATGACAGAAATTGGTGGAGATGTGCCGGATTTTATCCCATGGGCATGGGCAGTGAACGGCTGCGCCTCGGTCATTGCAGCAGTGCTTGCAACCTTAATGGCAATTCATTTTGGTTTTGCTGCAGTTGTATTGACAGCGCTTATTCTATATATACTTGCCGCAGTAATCTATCCATTCAGGTTAACATCTAAAGGTGGAAGAGATGTCATAGGATAGAGTATATTTGCGTGAAGGAAGTATTGATGGGTTCAGGGATATGAAGTTTCAAAGAATTAAATACTATTTATTGAAGTTCTGAAGAGTTGCAGTATTGAGAAAAAGAATATTAACAGTCTCTAACTCAAATAATCCATTACTCCAAATATAACTAATTATGGTATCCTAACCGTTGTAAATTATTTGAAAATGCTTGGAATAAATGAAAATGCCGATATACGAATTTTTCTGCAAGGACTGCAATACGATATTTAATTTTTTTTCGCGCCGTATCAATACAAACAAAGTTCCTGATTGCCCAAGATGCGGCAGGACACTAAAAAAATTATTGTCATCCTTCGCCACTGTCGGCAAGGCCAAAGAACCGGGCAATGATGATTTGCCGCCTGGCTTCGACGAGTCAAAAATGGAAAGGGCATTGGGGGAGCTTGCTCAGGAAGCAGAAAAAATGAACGAAGAGGATCCCAAGTCCATGGCACGGTTAATGCGAAAATTTTCAGAAAGAACAGGTCTTGCTTTGAACGAAAATATGGAAAAAGCATTATCTCGACTTGAAGCAGGGGAGGATCCTGAACAGATTGAAAGGGAAATGGGAGATGTGTTTGAAGGGGATGACGCACTGCCTTTTGAATTTAAGCAGGCCAGGCGAGGGGCCAGGCCAAAACCTCCGATTCATGATCAAACACTTTATGAAATGGAGTAGCAGAGCATGCTGGAAAGGGTGATTAAATGAGAAAAATTGATAAAACAAAAGCCGAGCTTTACAAGGAACTCGAAAATACAAAAAAACAGGTTGAGGAATTAAACAGTTGCCAGGATGAATTTGAAAAGGCCCGTGAAAAATATGAAAAGCTTCTTGATTCAACTCCTGATGCAATGCTTTTTGTCAACACGCAGAATAAGATAATCCTGGTTAATGCCCAATTTGAAAAGACTTTTGGTTACAATCAGGAAGAGATCCTTGGCAAAAAACTCGATATTCTTGTGCCGGAACGTTACAAGAGAAATCACACCAAGATGGTTAAAAAGTTTTTTGAGAATCCCAATGTACGATCCATGGGATCACATCTTGAAATATATGCCCAAAAAAAGGACGGCAATGAATTTCCTGTAGATATCAGCTTAAGTCCCTTACAGACAGATGAAGAACTCCTTGTCACTGCAGCAGTCCGTGATATTACCAAACGAAGAGAGGCAGAGGAGCAGATTGAATTGAACTATTATATTCAAAAGGTGACAAATTCGATGCTCAAAATTTCATTGCAGTCGCTGTCACTTGAGGAGCAATTCGATCGCATACTTGACCTTATTCTGAATGTCCCGAATCTGTCTCTGCAAT
>CP070776.1:408182-410404 GCA_020346205.1 Deltaproteobacteria bacterium | reverse complement strand
CCTCGCCATGCTTTGCAAGGGCATAAACTGCTGCTGCACATATGGCAGGAGCAGTATCGCGCCCAACAGGTTCAAGAATGATGGTGATCTCATCTTCAAGGCCCAGCTCGTCTATCTGGGTCTGTGTCAAAAACCGATGCTCCTCTCCGACCACAAGTAGTGGTGGCAGCATATCCGGCAGGGTGACAATTCTTTTGATGGTAGCCTGCAGCAGCGAAACGTCCTCGGTCAGGTTCAACAGCTGCTTGGGGTATAGTTCCCTTGACAGGGGCCAAAGCCTGGTTCCGGTTCCACCGGCTAGTATTACAGGTTGTATATGTGACATCGGCATCCTCAGTAAAATTTATTTAATACTAGAAGGATATAGCATGTTTTGCCAGCTTTTTTCAATCAAGACCTATCAGGTCGATTTCACCCCAGGCTCCCATATGTTTTCCGCATATAATGACCACACCGAGAATACCAGGAATGGTTCTGGCAACTGAAAGTACATCGTTGATGTTGTCTTTGCCGGCTGCTGAAACCTCATTGCCAAGCCGGGTCGCTGCTGCATCGGCCAGAAGTGCAGACGGGGCCAGCACGGTGACAGAGTCAGCCTTCCCCATGCTGAGAGAATGACCGACTGTGCCCGATGAGGTACAGAGCCCTACCGGCATCTGGGAAGCTGGTATCCTGACACCCACTTTTTGATTAAGTGGAGACTCACCAGCAAAGATAGCTGCCACACACTCCTTTTTTCTGGCCAGGAATATATCACCACCGTTTTCAACCATAACCTCCTGCAGGCCGGCATCCAGAAGATCCCTGCCCACATATTCCGCCATGGCTCCTGCAACAGCAGCCATGGGACCAACATTAGCTGCTTTAGCAGCCTTCAGCATTTCTTTGACAATTGGAGGGGCCAGGATATCATCATTCAGGGGGACAAGGGTTGTTAAAAAATCCTGATGCGTACTGATATAGTTTTCCAGTTGATTCCGGTATCGGTGCACAAAATTGGAAGTCTCCTCTTCGACATTTCTTGCAGCCAGGATATGCAGGTCCGTTTCTTTAACTGTGATAAAGGATGAAATCAGACCATCAGCAGCAATTGCCTGGCGATAGCTTCTTTTTTTATAGTCAGCAGGTGAGATTTTTTTTCTTTTTTTCCTGTTCATGGTACATAACCTTTGCAGCATCAGAAATTAGGCATCGGCAAGAAACAATACCTTAATGACTACAGGATGAAAAGCATGCATTTGATTGACCAGCTTACAATATTCACAAGATACCCGGAACCTGGGCAGACCAAAACCCGACTCATAGATGCCCTGGGGGAGGATGGTGCGGCAGCCCTGCAGAAAAAACTGACCGAAGAAACCATTCAAAAAATTGACAAGCTGTTAAAAACAAGCACTATTGAACCGATCATCTATTTTGAGGGTGGCGGTCTGGCCAGCATGCAAAACTGGCTTGGCCCGGAACGCCAATATAAAGAGCAGGCGAATGGTGACCTGGGGGAAAAACTGACAGAGGCATTTGATGATGCCTTTGCTGCAGGAGCTCAAAGGGTGGTCACCATTGGATGTGACTGTCCGGACCTATCCAAAGATCACATTTACAGAGCATTTGACGCCCTTTATCTCAAAGACCTCGTCCTTGGGCCGGCCACTGACGGAGGCTATTATCTCATCGGCTTAAAGCGCCCTATTGATGATTTATTTAAAAATATACCCTGGGGCACTGACAGGGTATTCGAGGCAACCGTTTCCCTGGCGCAACAGCTTTGCTTAACAATTGAAATCCTGGAAGAATTGCACGATGTCGACCGACCGGAAGACCTCAAACATATCAATAATTATACCAGCCCGTAACGAGGCAGAATCACTCGGCAAGTTCCTGCCGCAACTGATCTCCGCCCCCGGAGTTGAAGTGCTTGTTGCAGATGGGGGCAGTGAAGATGAAACTGTTGCAGTGGCAAATTCTTTGGGTGTTCAGGTAATAAGCTCCGTTCCCGGAAAAGCGGTCCAGATGAATACCGGGGCTGCAGCTGCCCATGGTGATATTCTGCTGTTTCTGCATGCAGATACCCGGCTGGAGCCTGGCTTTGCGGATCAGGTCCGATATACCCTGAGCCAGCCAGGAGTTGCAGCAGGCGCATTCCGTCTGGCTATAGACGGCAAGGGTTTTGGCTTGCGTGTTATAGAATGGCTGGTCAATTTCCGTTCCAGGTTTCTGCAAAT
>CP070776.1:405860-408082 GCA_020346205.1 Deltaproteobacteria bacterium | reverse complement strand
GCCCTGGTTATTATCGGGGGCATCAAGCTCCTTTTCTGGGACCGGGGTTATGAAGAGGAATATGAAAAACTTGCTGATGAGACTGGAGCACTTCTTGTTCCCAATATCTTAGGAGGACTCATGGGCAATGATGAACTGATGCATGACACCATACATCCCAATGCTGCAGGTTATGAGATCATGGCCCAAAAGTTTTATAAGGCCATTGAACCCTACCTTTGAAATTAATTTCGCAGCTGACTGCAGAATGCTGTCAGCTATTTACCACTTGCTCTTCAAACGTCCGATATCCTTATCCAGGAATTTCTTCAAACGCTTCTGGTACCAGGAATGACTTATCCAGAGTTGTTTATAGCCCTCCTCTTCAATGCGTGTTGAAACCCGTTCACGGACCCGACGCCAAAGATCGCTTTTATAGGCGGTCTCAAAAGGAATGAGCTCATCCAGGTTTTCCAGTGTTTTCTTCTTAAATCTTGGGAAGGTAATGCTGTTTATGATTATACCAGCCAGAGCGAGTACAAGCAGGGCTGCCAGTGATGGAAACACCAGAACCCTGTCATCAAAAGACCCTGAGAAGAACGAACCGATCAGGGTTGCCTTGGGAAAACCGGCAACCAGTTTAAGCAGCAGGTCACCGAACCAGAAAACCAAAAGGGAAAGCAATAAGCCAACCTTCAAAACCTTTTGCACCTGGACTCCAAACCCGGTTTTAAAAGCGGCAAGGGCTTCGGCCTGCAAATCAAGTTCCCGTACTCCCCGCTCTGCTTCCTGGAAAACATGGTTGATCCTCATTGTAGGTGCAGTTTCAACAGCACGTTTCAACTCATCCCGTTCACTGACCCACGATTCCACACCTTGAGGGGGTGCATCACCTTCCCTTGCTGCAAATGTAAGGTAAATCCTGGGAATATCCTTGCGGCCTGTCATTTGTGAGAGATTCCAGCAAAGGGTTCCATAGGAGCGGACCAGATCAGGGACATTATCGCACTCGTCAATTCTGTTCATAACATACAGCACCCTGTCCTCACCAGTTGAGCCGGGAAGTGTGCTCCTGATTGCCTGGTATGTCTCCTTGATCGTGCCTGCCTTGTGCGGGTCGAACATCAGTATTATCAAATCAGCCAGCCTTGCCAGTTCTCCCACTACACCAAGATAATCATAACCCCGATCTTTTTCGGTTACTGAATCGAGCATGCCGGGCGTGTCAATAATTGCAAAATTCTCCAGGATCGGAGATTTAACCTTTTTCATACGCAGATGTGAGAAAAGTCTTTCACCAAAAGGCATGAGCGGTGCAAATGGCAAGCGTTCATCATTAACTATAGTGCCACCTGGGATCTCCTCCTCTGCTTCACCCTCATCAGGAGATGTCAGAATGGTAAAACAATCATCTGTTGGCGCCTGCCCTGTCCTCTGCACAGGCATATCGAGGAGTTCGTTAATAAAAGTAGATTTACCGGAAGAGTAGTTGCCAATGACAAGGACCAGTGGTTTCCACATAAGCGGTGTAAGCACATCCTGCATTGACACCCCATAGCGTTTGTAAATCGGTGTCATTCTACTTCGCAGCAGCTTATCCAGTTTTTTTATAAGGGCCTTGGCAGCCTTTTCGTCTTTCATTGTCACCCCCGGTGATCCTTATTTTAAGTAAAACTGCTGATGAGAATACTTTTGTCCTCACAGTCCCACATACTTTCAGGTATTTCACTGCAATATACTACAGCAGTCACCCAGTTGGCAAATTTCCTGTCATTTAATGTAAACCTACCATTACCCTTATAATCAAGTAGTTGCAAGCGATACTCACCTTCATCCTAGCCCGCATCTGATTCCGATTCATAAGCCTGATATCTTATCCTTGCTGAATTTTTCAAGACCCCAACATGTTCGTCAACGTAGTCGATAACCTTTGGTTGTTTTCCGGAGGCTGGCCTAAGAATGCGACCTATAACCTGCCGGAGCCGGCCGGTGAACTTGATCGGCGTGGTGAGAAAAAGAGTCGTAAGCCCTGCAGCATCAAAGCCTTCGCCCACCAACTGCAGGGTTGAGACAAGGACCTTGACCTCACCCCGATGAACAGCCTCTACAATTGCTGAACGTTCTGAAGTAGGCTGTTTACCGGTTAGAATACTTGCCTGTACCCCTTTTTCAGCAAGCAGCTTGGCCAATTTCTGGCAATGTGCCACCCTATCACTAACCACAAGTATTGTACCTTCTGTTTC
>CP070776.1:403529-405760 GCA_020346205.1 Deltaproteobacteria bacterium | reverse complement strand
ATTTGAATGAATTCCATAAACGCCTGGCCCTGCCGGTGAGCTGCTTTATCCTGACACTCCTTGGTTTTCCTCTGGGATTTCTTTCAGGGCCCCGACACAAGACCATCGGAATTCCCCTGGGGCTTTTTACCTTCATTCTCTATTATGTCTTACTGACCGGGGCCAAGACTGTAAGCGAGTCCCTGGTAATGCCAGCTGCAATAGCCATCTGGATGCCAAACCTTATATTTCTGGTCCTAACAACGCTGTTCATCCAAAGTGTGGGCAGAGAGTCATATACTGTCTACATGGAAAAATTCTACGATTTTACCTTCGCTGTTTTCAGCAAATTCCGCAGGCGTAAAGGGGGTATAGAATGATCCTCCTTGACCGTTACCTTTTAAAGCAGTTTTCAAAAAATTTTGTGCTGGTTATGGCAGCACTGGTCACCATTTATCTGTTGATAGACTTTTTTGAAAGGATCGATGACTTTGTTGAAAATCAGAAAAGTTTTGGCCTTGCTGTAAAATACCTTGTACTAAAAATTCCTTTGATAATTGAACAGCTGACACCGATCATCATTCTTTTGGGCGGCATTATTGTGCTGGGTCTTTTAAACCACCACGGAGAAATCCTTGCTTTAAAGGCGGTTGGGATCCATACGTTCCGTATCACCTTCCCCATTACCGGCACAGCTGTTGTCTTCACGCTGCTGACCCTGGGCTTTGCAGAGTGGATTGTGCCCCCGACAACAGCTAATACCAATACGATATTGTATGAGCAGGTGAGACAGGAAAAACCTAGAGGGATCCTCAGGAAAAACCGTTTCTACTATAAGGACGAACAGGGATTTTATTCATTTGAGAAACCCGAACAGACCGATAATCGTTTTGATTATTTCATCTTTACCAGTTGGGATGAAAATTATAACCTGGAGACCCTCCTGACTGCAGATTCCGCTTTCTGGAATAATGGTGTGTGGACATTTACAAACTCCCGCATAAAACAAAGAACCGCTTATGGAGAATACCGGGTGACTACCTATACTGAAACAGGATACCCCCTGGAAGTCAGACCTGGAGACTTTTTCATACCAGAATATAAAATCAATGAGCTGTCGCTTTCAGATCTTTTCGCACTCTCAAGAGAAAATAAGGGCCCGCGAGGAGACGAGGCCTGGCTGAAATTGCTTGAACGGATATCGTTTATCTTTTTAGGTATCCCGCTGCTCATGCTTGGACTTCCCCTCTTGTTAATAGCGCATCATAAATGGGGCAGGGATTTATCCATTGCCATACCATTAAGCTGTGGACTGGGCTTTGGAGCCTGGGGAGGATGGTCTGTTCTGCAGTCCTTGGCCAAGGCTGATATTTTAAATCCTCATCTTGCTGCCTGGTCAGTGCATCTGCTGATCGCTGCTATCGGCACATATTTGATACTGCAGGAAGACAGGTGAGTTCAAATTATGAAATAAATATTAAGAATTTAGAATGATTGGTATGGATTACAAAACAGTCGGTATAGTCGGCATGCCGCCGCTTTCTATCATCAAGGAATTAAACGTCAATAAAGTAACAATACATGACCTTGATACGCCGATGATCAAGGCAGACATGGAAATGACAGCTCCATACCTGCCAAGGGTTTACTGTGCCATACTGCGAACCGTTATCCTCAATGCTCTGCATCTCAGCCTCGATGCCATCTATGTTGATGTCGGGCCCGGGAAATGCGACTGCGCCCTGCATGTTGCAACAGTTCTGGAGGATATGCTTGACGTACCGGTAATAAGGACCCAAAATGATGATATGACAGGTTTTGGTACTCCTGTAAGCCAAAGCAGAATGGGCCTCATGCAAAAATTTGAAAAAATTACAGATGGTGTAAAAAACGCTGAAAAGCCAAGCGAGTCAACTCCTGCCTGTAAACCAACTGCTGGATTCTGGGGAGTGCCGCCCAGGGATTTTTCCATACTTGATCTCTTTCCGGATACAACCCATGTTTACGGTTGGACCAGGTGCATGGAGAATAAAACCCCAGCAAACCATGAGCTGGAACTTATTTACGATCCTGATATCCCAACGGTTTTTTATGCCCAGTCTTTTTGCGCGAAAACAGCCCTTGCCCGGCATTTGGCCCAAAAACATCCTCATGCGCTCTACCTTGACAGTGATGTCACAGCAGGCGGCAGTGCCAAGGCTAAGATTCAGGCGTTTCTTGAGCTTTCAGGGGTAAAATTAAAGTGATATTGA
>CP070776.1:401142-403429 GCA_020346205.1 Deltaproteobacteria bacterium | reverse complement strand
GTAAGGACTGGCACTACTAATCATCCTGCATTATAATTGAACTATTAAGCCGGGATGGGAACGCATGTCGGATCGTTCTCATCCCGGCTTGTTTATCTAGGTAGCAGGGCTGAATTTTTATTTTGACATTTAACCGGTAAACGAAAAAGAAAATTTTTTCAGATAACTTACTTATTTTGGAGGTATTAAGCATATGCGTTTAAAGAATTTAATTGTTTTCTCTGTCGTTGTGCTGCTGCTTGGCACTACAGGCATTGTAGGCTCTCAAGCAGTCGCTGCAGAAGGCAGTAAACAGATTGTTACTGTCAACATCCAGGATGTACTTCTGGGTTCTGAGGCGGGCATGGAAGTAAAAAAGGTCCTGGAACAAAAAGTCGGTGAATTCCAGGAGAAGTTCCAGAAGGAGCAGGAAGATGTTGATGCTCTGCGGGCAGAAATTGAAAAAAAGAGTTCGGTTTGGAGCCAGGAGGTCAGAGAGGAGAAAGAAAGAGATTATCAGAAAAGGGTCAGGGAGTTGCAGCTTAAATCTGAAGACGCCCAGTTTGAATTACAGCAGCTTGAGAAGCAGGTCATGGGACCGGTATTGAATGAACTCCAGAAAGTCATTGCCGAAGTAGGTGAGAAAAATGGTTATGCAATGATTATCGATTCCCGGGCGGGACTCCTCTATGTGGATGAAGCTCTTGATATCAGTGAAATTGTAAAAAAAGAGCTTGATACTCGCCAAAAAGAAGCCAAAGAAGCCAAGTAATACTGACAAGTTAAGTTTTTCCATAAATAAAAAAATCCCCGGGAGTTTTCCCGGGGATTTTTTATTTACTATGACCATCAGGTGTTTATTACAATTCTCCGTTAGTAAGCTTCCAAACATAGATACTTTCAACAACGTTTTCATCCAGGGCCAGTTCGGTGTTTTCGAACTTTATACAAAATGCAGGGTTTTTACGGTGTACGGTAACCACCACCCCGGGATGGAGTCCAAATGATATGAGCTGATGAAAGCTTGAGTGGTTATCAGGTTTTATATAGGTGATCTTGCCGCTTTCTCCCGGAGCCAGTTCCTTTAAACTGACAACGCTGCTGTCAATAACCTTGCTTTTGCCTGAACAGCATCTCCCCCTGGGAATCCTTTTGCCGTCAGGACAGAATTCCGGATGTCCCAACAGGGTGCAGATAGACTCCTCCACCTCGGGGAGAAGACTATGTTCGACTTTACAGGCAATATCTTCCATATCCGATTGCTTGAGTTTCAGAATACTTGACACAAGTATCTCTGCCAGCCTGTGTCTTCTGATAATTATCTCAGCAATTGATTTACCCTTATCGGCCAGAGTAATGCTGTTCTGCTCCTTAATAATTAATTCCTGGCGCTCAAGCTCTTCAAGGTCCTCATCAGTAAAATCCACGGAGCATCTTTTCCTAACCGCATCAATGGTATTGTTCTGCCGGTCACCAACGGACCAGATCGATTCCAGTATCTCTTCCTGCTTTTCATTCAGCATGCTATCTCTCCTGATATAAATCCTGTTCAGTGGAACATGTAAATCATGTATAAAAAATTAAGTAAAAGTAACTCCAAGGGCAAGGCAAATATGATTTACAAGGCTGCCCATCAGGATTGCGTAAATTAGTACTGTGGCAACAATCAAGGAAGCAGTTTTCCGCCCCCGCTCTTTAAAGAGAACCAGTATGGCATTGATACAAGGAGTCAGGAAGGTCATGACCAAAAGATTCACCACAAGCTGAAGATTGGTGTAGATCCCACTTAAATGATCCAATTCTGTAGCGCCTGCTTCGCGCCTTATAATAGTCTTGATAAATACCTGTACACTTCTTTCCGGTAAGCCCATAAGGTTGTTGATGATTGGACGGAGTAAATTTTCTGCAATTTCAAGGCCGCCAACCCTTTCAAAAAGGAAAACAAAGAGTGAGGCTAAAATAAAGACAGGTACCGCTTCTTTGATAAAGAAATAGGTTTTTTTAGCCGCTGCATTAATTACCTGTAAAGGCTTGGGAAAACGCATGGGCGGGATTTCGAAGATAAGAGGGGATCCCTGTCCCGGAATTATTTTATTAGCTACAAAGCCGGCAACAAATGTCTGGGCAAAAATTATCCCAAAAACAGTAAGGGTTGCGGTAAAAGGCATTTTATCCAAAATGATGAGCATGACTGCTATTAGTGGTGCACAGGGCATACCAAGCAGCAGAAGAAAGGTGGCAATGTTCTTTTCTTTTTTTGTATCAAGCAGACGTGTGGTGAGAATTGCCATGGTGACACAAGAAAAAC
>CP070776.1:398752-401042 GCA_020346205.1 Deltaproteobacteria bacterium | reverse complement strand
CCCAAACACACCAGGAAAAATGGGACGGCTCTGGCTACCCTGACGGCCTCAAGGGTGAGGAAATTCCTGTTTCAGGAAGAATAATGGCCATTGCCGATGTCTACGATGCCCTGATCAGTAAAAGGGTGTATAAAGCATCCATGCCCCACAAAATTGCGATTGAAATAATTTCTGAAGGCAAAGGCAGCCATTTTGATCCTGACATGGTCGAGGCATTCCTGGAACTGGAGGATGAATTCCGTAAAATCGCCCTGGAGCATGCAGATCATGATGAAGAACGTGAAAATCTGAAATAGTCGGATTAAACTTAACCGACATCCTCAGCATGAGAATTTTTTAATAAATACATGGAGGCCATCAATGGGAGATCTGACAATATTTTACCGCTTTATCGACCTCCTCCGCGTGCAGCCGGTGCTCACGCTATTTTTAATTCTCGGCATGGGATATCTTATTGGCGCCATCCGTATTGGCAGTTTTTCACTTGGCCCGGTAGCCGGTGTCCTGTTTGCCGGCCTTTTTCTCGGTCATTTTGGTTTTCGTATATCTGCTGGCGTCCAATCGGTAGGATTCGCGTTATTCATTTTCTCAGTAGGCTACCAGGCAGGACCGAGGTTTTTCGATGTATTGCGAACCGATGGTCTCAAATATTTCCTGCTGGCAGTGGTAATCGCTGCAACGGGTTTCAGCGTTGCGGTAGTTGCCACTAAATTACTGGCACTGGCACCGGGAACATCCGCCGGACTTTTATCCGGTGGCTTAACCAGTTCGCCCACTCTGGCTGCGGCCCAGGAAGCAATCCGGAGCGGTCAGGTCAAACCGCCGGAGGGTATAACAGCCGATGAAATGATCGGCAATGTGGCGACAGGGTATGCCATCACCTATATATTCGGGCTGGCCGGCCTGATAGCTATCATCAAGCTGCTGCCGCAGATACTGAGACTTGATCTGGCAAATGAATCAAAAAAACTGGAAGCCGAAGATGGATCAGGGGCTGCTTCACAGCCGGCAATTGTGGCAGCGCGGGTTTACCGGGTAACCAACGAAGAAATTACCAAAATTCCCGGTAAACGATTGGCTGAACTATACTGGGATAAAACTTCGGTGGTCAGAGTTCTAAGGAACGGCGAGATTCTTGAGTCAGATCCGGAAGGTTTTCTGCAATTGGATGACGAAGTACACATTCTGGCGCCAGTGGAATATTATACAAAAATTTTATCTAAAGCAAAAATAGGTGAGGAAGTAACACCTGATTCAAGCACTGCTTCATTCACTGAGTCAGCACAAATTGTAGTTATCAATAAAAACGCCATCGGTAAAACCCTGCAGGAATTGGATATTGCCAGAAAATTCGGTGTGCTGCTTACACGCGTTATGCGCATGCGCCTGGAAGTACCTCATACCACTGAAATCAAACTGCGCAAAGGTGACATTCTTACTGTTGTCGGCCCTCACGACAACGTTGACCTTCTTGGCCTGGAACTCGGGCATGTAGAGCGGGATATTGCTGAAACAGACATGGTCACCTTTGCCTTTGGTATTGCCTTTGGAGTTGTCATTGGTTTATTCGCCATCAGTGTCGGCCAGCTTTCAATCGGACTGGGTTCGGCCGGCGGCCTGCTTGCCTCCGGGCTGGCCATAGGCTATCTGCGCAGCATTCATCCAACCTTCGGTCGCCTGCCCGATGCGGCCCGCTGGATACTCATGGAGTTCGGCCTGCTGCTGTTCATGGCCGGCGTTGGGTTGCGGGCCGGTGGTGACATCATTGAAACATTTCTGGCTGCCGGGCCTTTGCTGGTAATTTGCGGAATCGCCGTAACTATTACCCCTATTCTGGTGGGCTACTTCTTCGGCAGAAAGGTGTTGAAAATTCATCCCGTATTATTACTTGGCGGCATTACAGGATCAATGACCAGCGGCGCCTCGCTGAGCGTGGTCACCAAGGCGGCAAACAGCCATATGCCCTCACTGGGCTACACCGGCGCCTATGCCTTTGCCAATGTCCTGCTCACCATCGCCGGCAGTGTTATCCTGTTTTTCTGAGTAGAAATTTTTTAAATTTAGAAGACCAAAACTACAAAATAAAAAAGGGGCTTAGCAAAACATGCAGAGCCCCTATTTAAACTTCTATTTTTAAGAAAAATCTACCGCAGTAGCTTCATCCAGTCAGCATTCTCAAACCACTCCCAGGTCAGTTCCTCAAGTGCGCCACTGTCTTCCAGGGTTGCTAAAAAGTTCTCCATCCAGTTGACAAAAAAATAAAAAATTAGTTGACAATTAGTTGACAATA
>CP070776.1:396360-398652 GCA_020346205.1 Deltaproteobacteria bacterium | reverse complement strand
CTTCAACGTGTTCCTTGCTATGAGCCCAAAGGGATACGGTCTGTCCCAGGTCGGCAAGGGGTTTTGTCAGGGCTGTTCCCCAGCTTCCGGCTCCTATGACAGCTATCTTTTCAACTGCCATCAGTTTGTCTCCTGACCTTCCTCCAGGTCAATCTCTTCACCACTATCCCCCTCTTCAGATGCCACCCGATCCATGGCAACTACCTTTTCACCTTCGCCGAGATCAAAAAGATTAACTCCCTGGGTGTTTCTGCCAATAACTCTGACATTCTTCATAAAGGTCCTGATTATCTTGCCGCCGTTGGTGATCATCATTATCTCGTCATCGTCTATAACCTGTAGTGCACCAATGGCCTTACCATTCCGTTCGCTTGTCTTGATGGTGAAGACTCCCTTGCCGCCACGGTTTCTTACCGGATAGTCATCAACCGATGTTCTTTTACCAAAACCGTTTTCAGTTACAGAGAGAATGGATTCGGTGGTTTCATCGACAACCACCACCCCGACCACTGTATCGTCAGGGTTAAGCGTCATGCCCTTGACTCCTGAGGCTGATCGGCCCATGGGCCTGACCCTTTGCTCGTTAAAACGGACTGACATGCCGTTGCTTGAAAAAAGCATTATATCGTTATTACCGTTGGTCATAACTGCTGAGATTATTTCGTCGCCCTCCCTGATCTTCAGGGCTATCTTGCCTCGCCGCATCGAGCGGGCATATTCACTCAGTTTGGTCTTTTTGACAATGCCGTTTTTGGTGACCATCATTACGTAACGTTCCTCACCCTCTACTAACTCGAAGCTCTTGACCGGCATGATCGCTGCCACCTTTTCACCGGGTGTCAGGTCCAGAAGGTTGACAAGCGCCTTACCGCGGGCTGTCCTGCTGGCCTGCGGGATCTCAAAGACCCGCCGGTGAAAAACCTTACCCAGGTTCGTAAAAAACAGAAAAGTGTCGTGGGTGATCGCCAGATAGAGACTGTTGACAAAATCTTCCTCGTGGGTCTGCATGCCCTTGACACCCTTGCCGCCCCGGTGTTGGGCCCGGTAAAGATCCAACTGGTTCCTCTTTATATGGCCCTCATGGGATACGGTGACCACCATCTCCTCCTGGGCAATCATGTCCTCGGGCAGGATCTCATCCGGTGCCTCTGTTATTTCAGTACGCCTTTCATCGCCGTACTTTTCCTTAATCTCTTCAAACTCCTCCCTGATGATCTTGAGGACCAATTTCTCATCAGCAAGGATCTCCTTGAACCTGGCTATCTGGACCATAAGCTCTTCATAGTCCTCAACTATCTTATCACGCTCAAGACCTGTCAGTCTCTGCAGGCGCATATCAAGAATCGCCTGGGCCTGAATGGCTGAAAGCTCATATTTTTTCATCAGGCCCTGCTTGGCCTCCTTGGGACCTGGTGAGCCCTTAATCAACTCAACTACCTCATCAAGGTTGGTGATAGCAACCTTGAGTCCTTCAAGGATGTGGGCCTTTTCCTCTGTTTTTCTTAAGTCATAGGCTGTACGCCTATACACAATTGTCTTTCGGTGCAGAAGGAAGTGCTGGAGGATCTGTTTGAGGTTGAGGATCTCCGGGCGCCCGTTAACAATGCTTAAGAAAATTATTCCAAAGCTCCTCTGCAAAGGCGTCATTTTGTAAAGTTGGTTTAAGACGACCTCGGCAATCTCATCCTTTTTTAAATCGAGTACAATCCTCATGCCCCGACGGTCGGACTCATCACGAACCTCTGAGATGGAATCAATCTTTTTGTCTTTGATCAGCAGGGCGATTTTTTCTATAAGGCTTGATTTGTTCTGCTGATAAGGAATCTCTGTGATAATGATCGATTCACGGTTAGCCTTTTTGCTCTGCTCAATTTCCGTCTTGGAGCGCATCAGGATAGATCCGCGCCCGGTCTCATAAGCTTCCCGGATCCCAGCACGTCCACAGATAAAAGCCCCGGTTGGAAAGTCTGGTCCGGTTATGATGTCCATCAGCTGGTGGATGGAAATACTGGGGTTTTCTATCAGGGTGATCAGCCCATCCACGACTTCAGTGATATTATGTGGGGGGATATTTGTGGCCATCCCCACTGCAATACCTGAAGAGCCGTTAATAAGCAGGGTGGGAACCTTGGTTGGAAAAACCACCGGTTCCATATGGCTGTTATCATAGGTAGGAGTAAAGTCAACTGTCTCCTTATCAAGGTCGGCAATAATTTCCTGATCTAGTTTTGTCATCCGCGCTTCGGTATAACGCATCGCTGCCGGTGAGTCACCGTCCACAGAACCGAAGTT
>CP070776.1:393949-396260 GCA_020346205.1 Deltaproteobacteria bacterium | reverse complement strand
ATAACCTGCCAAACTATTTATATTGATTTCTTCGTAATTTACTTTATTCATGTAAGTTACATGAAAACCTGACCCGGAAATTTTGCTTGGTGTGGTTGCTGGGTATCCTGCCAAAGAGCATTTCCTTTGGCAGCTCTGCGGAACATGATGGTGCAGGATATCCGTTAATGCCTGCAGGGTTTCTGCGGGAGGTGCCTGATCCACCTGTTTTTAATATCAGAACAGGTTGACAGGTTCGGCCAAGTAAGTAATACTGGCGCTTTAGGTATAAATACTGACTGGCAAAGATATTGAACTTTTCAGGAAATTGACAGTTCAGGTTGATAAAACTGCCACAATGTGGCTGCTAATGTCTTTTTTTACAGTATGCAATTAAGACATTTTCACGAGGATATTGTTCGTTTTCCGGAAAGACTTAATTAAAAGAAAAATAAAATGGAGGTATAAGGATGGGGAGGTACAAAGAAATTTTCACAAAAAGCATTGAGGATCCGGATGGCTTCTGGGGTAAAGCGGCAGAGTCCATTGACTGGTACAAAAAGTGGGATAAGGTCCTGGACGACACGAATCCACCATTTTACAAGTGGTTTGCCGGTGGTGAGATGAACACCTGCTACAATGCTGTTGACCGCCATGTGGAAGGCGGCCGGGCTGACCAGGTGGCAATCATCTATGACAGCCCGGTGACCAACACCATTCAGAAGTTCACCTACCGGGAACTCCGTGACCTGGTGGCGAACTTTGCAGGAGTTTTGAAAGGCCAAGGTGTTGGCAAGGGTGATACAGTGATAATCTATATGCCGATGATCCCCCAGGCCGCCATCGCCATGCTGGCCTGTGCCCGTCTCGGTGCTATCCATTCCGTAGTGTTCGGCGGCTTTGCTGCCAATGAGCTGGCCATTCGTATCGACCATTCCCAACCCAAGGTGATCGTTACCGCCTCAGGGGCAGTGGAAGGAAAAAAGCTTATTGAATACAAACCTCTGCTCGATAAAGCCATTGAAATTGCCGACCACACACCGGAAAAATGCATCATCTATCAACGCGACATCATCAAAGCCCCGCTGAGTGAGGACAGGGACCTTGACTGGGATGAGCTGGCTGCAGCAGCCCAACCGGCTGACTGCGTGCCGGTGCTGGCCACCGATCCTCTCTACATTCTCTACACCTCCGGCACCACCGGCATGCCCAAGGGTGTGGTCAGGGACAACGGCGGTCATGCCGTGGCTCTCAACTGGAGCATGGAAAACATCTATGATGTTAGGGGCGGCGATGTTTACTGGGCGGCCTCGGATGTCGGCTGGGTAGTTGGCCACTCCTATATTATCTACGCACCGCTGCTCAGGGGCTGCACCACCATCATCTACGAAGGCAAGCCCATCGGCACGCCTGATCCGGGTGCCTTCTGGCGGGTTATTTCCCAGCACGGCGTCAAGGTGCTGTTCACGGCACCAACGGCCTTCCGGGCCATCAAGAAAGAAGATCCGGACGGCGCCTATACCAAGGAATACGACCTCTCCGACTTCAAATACCTGTTCCTGGCCGGAGAGCGGCTTGATCCTGATACCTACCACTGGGCCTGCAAGATCCTGCACCGGCCGGTCATCGATCACTGGTGGCAGACAGAAACCGGCTGGCCCATTGCCTCCAACTGCATGGGCATAGAACAGCTGCCCATCAAGCCCGGTTCACCAACCGTTCCGGTTCCCGGTTACGATGTTCAGATCCTGGACGACGAAGGTAAAGAGGTAGGTCCGCACGAGGAAGGCAACGTGGTCGTCAAGCTGCCGTTGCCCCCGGGCACCCTTCCCACCCTCTATAAGGACGACGAAAAGTTCCAGCGTTCATACATGAGCAAGTTCCCGGGCTACTATGAAACCAGTGACGGAGGCTACAAGGATGAAGACGGCTATATCTTTGTCATGGGCCGTATGGATGATGTCATCAATATCGCCGGTCATCGTCTTTCAACCGGTGCTATGGAAGAGGTCATTGCCACCCATCCCAGTGTAGCAGAATGCGCTGTATTCGGCACCGATGACCAGCTCAAGGGCCAACTGCCCGTCGGCCTGGTGGTCTTGAAAGCAGGTGTTGAACAGGACCTGGAAGAACTGCAGACAGACCTGATTAAAATGGTCAGGAGCCAGATCGGTCCCATTGCCTGTTACAAAGAGACCTCTATTGTTGCCAGGCTGCCCAAGACCCGCTCCGGCAAGATCCTGCGCGGTACCATGCGGGCTATTGCCAATGGCAAGGAATGGCGTATGCCTTCAACAATTGATGATCCCACTAGCCTGGATGAGATCACCGA
>CP070776.1:391498-393849 GCA_020346205.1 Deltaproteobacteria bacterium | reverse complement strand
GAGATGATTCCAGCTCGTTACACATGTGATGGGCAGGACATTTCACCTCATTTGGAATGGACTGGCATGCCGGCAGGCACTAAAAGTCTGGTTTTAGTCGTTGATGATCCTGATGCGCCGGATCCAGCGGCACCGAAAATGACCTGGGTGCACTGGGTGTTATACAATATTCCGGTTGATGCTGGCGGGCTTGAGGAAAATATTTCGACCGCGTCTCTTCCTGCTGGTACAAAAGAGGGGATTAACGACTGGAACCGCACCGGTTATGGAGGGCCTTGCCCACCCATTGGCAGGCACCGTTATTTTTTTAAACTTTATGCCTTGGATAAGGTTTTAGCTGATCTTCAGCAGCCAACTAAAGCAGAGTTGGAAAAAGCATGTGAGGGACATGTCCTGGCTAAGGCTGAATTGGTTGGAACATATCTACGTTCACGTTGACAGATAGGTAAATTTTAAAACAAGGTTAATAACAGATGCGCTTAAGTGGTTCTGAAACGGTTCTGGCTGTTGATGATGATCCTACTATGATTGATCTATTGGAAGAAGTGCTTAAGCCTTTGGGGTACAATGTCCTTTCAGCTGCCAGCGCAGAAGAAGCACTTGAAGTGGCAGAATCGCACCGGGATGAAATTGATCTGCTTTTAACAGATGTTGTACTGCCCGGAATAAAAGGGCAGGAGTTGGCAAAACAAATGCTGCATAGCTGTCCCCATGTTAATATTTTATTTATGTCTGGGTATCTATGCCCATCTATGGCCCACAATGATCCGGAACAAAAGTTTGATGCTTTCATCCAGAAACCCTTTACTCCCAATGCTCTGTTGCGCAAAATGAGAAAGCTTTTAGATTAAAAGCTATGCCAGAGCAATTGCTTGCAATTAATATTTCCTAAACCAATATAGATCAAATGAAGAAGGTTCTTCTTGATGCATCTTCTGCAATTCTTCTTTTAAAAGCTGACCTGTTGGCAAAGCTGTCCGATTTTTATCAGGTATCACAGACCCAATCCGTTTTCTTTGAACTTACTATGGAAGATCGGTACGGAGCAGGTATATTTCGTCAATACACGGCTGAAAAGAAAATAAAAGTAACTGATGTAGAGAATGGGCCAAGGCCTGCTAAGACATGCGATCAGTCACTCCATTCACTTGATCAGGGAGAATTGGATACCATCAGGAGTTTTAAGGCAGGAAAACATGACTTTATTATCATTGATGACGGTCCGGCTGCCAAATACTGTTATAAAAATAACATAGACTTTATCAATGCATTGTTATTTCCCCGTGTACTATTTTTCAGCAACAACATCTCCCTGGATGAATGTAACGGCTATATGGATGAGTTGGTTCGGTATGGCAGATACTCCGATGAAGTTATTGCATGGGCCAATAATTGCCAAAGAGAATCTCTACTCTTTGCAATTCCTGCTAACTGTGGAATAGATATGTAATAACCATGCCCCAAAGAGTTATTAAAATATAAAGAATATAAATTAGTCAGAGGTGAAAGTTAATGGCTGACAAGATAGAAAAGAAATTCGGAAGAAATGAGTTTGCTGATTATCTGGCAAATATGGCGGAACAGATCCGTGCCGGGAAGCTCTCCTCTGAGAAAGGCATGTGGACCGTACCGGAAAGTTTTGGAGCGAAAATTCAACTCAAAGAAAAAAAAGGGCGTATTGAATTGAAGCTTAATTGCCGCTGGTCAACTCTTGGAGATTATACCAAGCAGGACAGAGACCAGATTACTGACTGGCATGAATCAATGAAATCAGTCAAAAAAAGAATGGGTTCATCTTTTAAGGAGATAACCAAAGCGGCTGGAAAGGGGGCTTTCCCTGAAAATAAATCCATCGAGGATTTTGTTGCAACTTCAAGGATCTTTGCCGAATCAGCGGATCCGGAATGGAGTGATGCAATGGATGAATATATGGATCATTTGGAAAATTTTATCCGTGCCGTGGAAGAACAACAGCTCGAACTTATGCTCCATGAGATTCGGGACCTACAGTACCGTATGAAGGCGTGCCACAAAGAATTTAAATAAATGTCCCTGATATCCTGATATAATTCATTTTTTTATATTATTGGCAGACGTTTCTAAAATTCTCGCAAGAATTACACCGTGTTTTTCAAAAAGTATATTGTATTTTACTTCACTTCCCTTCAAATCAGATTTTGTAAGGACAATTTCTCCTGCCTTGGGTTCATGTTCCTCGGTCAGCATTTCTGCGTAAACATTGAATGATGGAGGATTAATTCTCCAGGTGACAACTTTAAGGTTCTCTTTTTTTGCCAGAAGAGCAGCAGATTTTATAGGCTGCTGCAGAATGTTACCCAGAATGGGCAGGA
>CP070776.1:389043-391398 GCA_020346205.1 Deltaproteobacteria bacterium | reverse complement strand
CTTATAATGTACATTGCAGTTCAATGAAACAATAAAAAATTAAATTTTCAGGATGGGTGAGAGTATGGCAGCGTATCTAATTGGGCATATAACTGTTAAAGATGCAGAACTTTGGGATAGATATGTTGAGGGTGTGCAAAAGTCATTACAGCCCTATGAAGCTCAAATTATCTTCCGGGGCAAGCAAGCAAAAGTTTTAACAGGTGAACATACATACGAGAATACTGTAGTCATTCAATTTCCCGAGCAGGAAATATTGCAAAACTGGTATTACTCAAAAAAGTATCAGGACCTGATCCCCATTCGCGACAAGGCTGCTGATGTTGTTATCATTTGTTATGATGCTTGAGATGAGCTATGGTTTGTCAGATGTTGTCTTGGCCTGCCATTGCAATTGCTAATAAAAAGTAGCGGAGTAGACCCATTGCTTAATAAAAAAGAATTTCTAATGGGTGGATTGTATTCAGCCCTGATTGTTATAGGCATCATGGCAATTACTGGTTTCTATAAAAAGAACATGAATGTGTTGCAAATCGTAGAGCATCCAGACCCTATCCTGCGTAAAGTGTCTGAACCAGTAACTCATATTGATGCTTCAATAATTTCCTTAACGAATGATATTATCTCAACCTTACGCTATCAGACAATGGTGGATTTTTTTGTTGAAAGATCTGTTCCAAGAGGCTTGGCTGCACCCCAGGTAGGCATTTCAAAGAGGCTGATTGTTTGTGGTTTGAACGGTAAAATTAAAGTAATGATCAACCCGGAAATATTGGAAAGAAAAGGCACCTATGTTGATATAGATAATTGCATGTCAGTAAATGAGGACAAGGAAACGGTTATCAGGCGTTCCGCCTATGTGAAGGTTAGATATAATACCCTGGAAAACAAAGAAAAAATCCTGGAATTGAAAGATGATAATGCTGCCTTAGTGGAACATGAAATAGATCATCTCAACGGGATCCTCAATATAGACCATTAAACAGGTAAAATACTATTTGAAAATTTATAAGGTCAGCACCACCTTTCCCTGTGCATGGCCTTTTTCCATAAAGGCATGTGCCTCATTAGCCTGCTTCAGAGGATAGGTCCTGTCAAGAACAACCCTGATTTTTTCCTCTTCGATTCGTTCCTTCAGCCATATCAGGTCATCCTTATTGGGCATGGCAGAAACGAACCTGCATTTTTTGCCGGGCATGAAAGCGGTGAGCAGGCTGAGCAATATTTTTTTAGCATTTGGTACAATGGTTATGAAAGTGCCTCCAGGAGAAAGTATACGCTTGCAGTCAGCAAAATCTAAATTCCCAACAGCATCAAAAATTAGATCATAGCTAGTATCCTGCCGTGTAAAATCCGCTTCCGTATAATCTATAACTCTGTCGGCTCCCAATGAAGCCACCAAATCCTTATTCCGTGTGCTGCAAACACCTGTTACCTCAGCACCCAAAATTTTTGCTATCTGGATCCCATAGGTCCCTACCCCACCGGAGGCACCATTTAGCAAAATGCGCTGACCCTTTTTGACGCCGGACTTGTTGCGCAGAACCTGGAGTGCTGTTATGGCAGAACCTGGTACTGCGGCAGCGTCTATGAACGAAAGACTTGTTGGCTTTTTGCAAGCATATTTTTCAGCAGTTACTGCATATTCTGCATACCCGCCCTGGCTAGTCATGACATTTATCATGGCCATTACCTCATCGCCGATCTGGAAATCTGTTACTTTCCCACCGGTTACCTTAACTATCCCTGCAATGTCAGTGCCCAGGATCTTGGGAAAACGCCAACCTGTTATGAATTTGAAATTCCCCTTTCTGATTTTCCAGTCAATTGGATTCACTCCTGCCGCCTTTACTTCAATAAGGATTTGGTTTGGACCCACTTTCGGCGTTGCAACAGTTGACTCGTGTAGAAGTTCTGGGGGGCCGTATGAATTGATAATAACTGCTTTCATATGGCGGACTCTTTTGAAAAGTGTGGTTTGACCAGGCTAAGGAAACAGGCAGAAGATATACCCGCAGCGCCAAACACCATGCACATAACCATGATCTGGTATCTTGCAGCTATAAGCGGTGAAACACCAGACAGGATCTGGCCTGTCATCATTCCGGGAATGGAGACGAGACCCACGGCAAACAATGAGTTGGTAATGGGAATAAGAGAGGCCCTGAATGCTATATTGCGCGCCTTGTCATAGGTAATATCCCTACCAAGTTCTGCTTCCAGCCTGTCGGCTGCAAGGCTAATGGAGTTCATGCCATTGGCGAAGATCATGCCAGCAAGCGGGATGAAATAATTTGGCAGGTACCAAGGATTAAGGTTGAGGACTCCCTGGGTAATGAGAATCAGGGTTGTGCC
>CP070776.1:386541-388943 GCA_020346205.1 Deltaproteobacteria bacterium | reverse complement strand
TATAGCTATTACCTTTTTAACAGGCATATTTTTTATGGTCCTGGTTGGTTTCCTGGTTACCAAAAGAAATAATATGATTATGTACAGGGATATTGAGAGACAGGGGAGACTCCTGGCAGAGACTCTTGCCATTCCGGTCATGAACGATCTTATTTATGAACGGCTCGGCCTTGTTGAAGAAGGGGGCCTGATTGACAACTACATCACGGAAATATTCAATGAAGATGTCGTCGATCTCGTTTATATAACAGTGCTCGATACGAATGGCAGGGTGGTATCCCATAATGATTTCAGTGAATACGGCCTGGTTTATGATGATCCGATCACCGCAAATGCTCTGACAGCAGATAATACTGTAGTTCAGAAATTCTATGCCGCGGATATTGATGCCAACGCCCTTGATTTCGCAACTCCGCTCTCCATCGGCAAAAAACGCTGGGGAACCCTAAAATTCGGCGTGTCATTGAAGATGCTTGAAAAGGAGATGCAGGCCACCATATACGTAGTTGTCGTCACTACCATCCTGATGCTTGCCAGCGGCCTGATTGTTATCATCATGTTAAGCAGGAGATTTATCAGACCCATTACTGAGCTGGCCAGGACAATGGAACAGGCAGGTGGCGACCAGCTGGATGTTAAAGTTGTCACCAAAAGCGGAACTGATGAGATTGCCCTTCTGGGTAAGAGTTTCAACCGTATGATTGATCGAATACGCCTTTCTAATCTCGAAATCAAAAACACCCATGATAAACTCCTGCAATTTGTTTCAACTATTGAAAAAGCAGGAGACGATGTGCTCGATGTAAAGGTTGATATGGAAGGAAGCAAGGAGATAAACCTTCTCTGCCGGAGTTTTAACCAGATGATTGACCGGATTCGCCAGTCGAACCTGGAGTTGCAAAGCACCCATGAAAAACTTCTCCAGGCCGAGAAACTTGCTTCTCTCGGCATTCTGGCCTCCGGAGTGGCCCATGAAATAAATAATCCGCTCGGGGGATTATTTAACTGTGTAGATATGCTTGAGGAGAGGGGGGAGGATAAAAATTTCAGGCAGCGCTATCTTGATCTATTAAAAGACGGTCTGGGCAGTATTGAAAACACGGTCGGCAAATTATTATGGATGTCTAGCACAGGCGAGAAAATACCACAGGATATTGAATTTAAGCAGGCGTTGTCTGACGCCTTCGGGCTGGTTGAATACAAACTGAAGAAAAGCAGTATAAGTTATAAGGAAAACATAGAGGCCGAACTTGCTGTCTGGTTTGACCCATATGATCTGCAGCAGGTGCTGATCAACCTGATGATCAATGCTGTTCAATCAATGCCAGAAGGCGGAATACTGACTATAAATGCTTTCTGCAAGAGATCAAAAGTTATACTTGAGGTCAGTGACACCGGCGAAGGTATTGATAAGGAAGACATTTCAAAAATATTTGATCCTTTTTACACCACAAAACAGCCGGGTGAGGGAACAGGTCTTGGTCTCTGGCTGACCTATGAGATTGTACACAGCTATGGCGGTGTTATCTCAGTTACAAGCAGAAAAAACGAAGGTACAACTTTTTCGATAATCTTAAATTGTACATGTGAGACAACATGAAACACAATCTGCTCATAATCGAAGATGATAAAATCATGCGGGTTACGCTTACAGACTTTCTCAGAACAAAAGGGTATGAGGTTGTTGCCTGCTCCCTTGGAGCAGATGGTATAACCGCTTTTAATAAAGATGAGTTTTCCCTGGTCATTTCTGATGTCATGTTGCCCGATATGAACGGCCTCGATATCCTGAAAAAAATTAAAGAAAAGACCCCACATGCATTAATTATCATTATTACAGCGTATGGGACAATAAAAGACGCTGTTGAGGCCTTGAAATTAGGGGCCTTCGATTATATAACCAAACCCTTCTCTTTGGAGGAGTTTAGCCTGATCATAGACAGGGCTCTTGAGGTTAGAGAACTTAGAGATGAAAACGTAAGGCTGAAAAAATCTCTCTCTGAATGCTTCAGTTTTCCGAACATCATAGGCGACAGCCCGGAAATGAACAAAGTGTACGAGCTCATTGGCAAGGTGTCAAAAATTGACTCAACTGTTCTCATTCTTGGCGAAAGCGGTACCGGCAAAGAACTGGTAGCCTCTACAATTCATTATCAAAGTGATCGCAGAAAAGAGCCTTTTATAAAGGTAAACTGTGCCGCGTTGCCGGAAAATCTGGTTGAAAGTGAGCTTTTTGGCGTCGAGAAAGGGGCATTTACAGGAGCCGACCGCAGAAAACCAGGTAGATTTGAGCGGGCCGACAAGGGGACTATCTTTCTTGATGAAATTGGCGAACTGCCACCCGGGGTACAAACAAAGCTCTTAAGGGTTCTGCAGGATGGATCCTTTGAAAGGGTTGGCGG
>CP070776.1:384003-386441 GCA_020346205.1 Deltaproteobacteria bacterium | reverse complement strand
AGCTTCAGTCTCCTGGCTGCGATTGTTGACCCAGGCGTTGAAAAAGGTTCCGGTCTGATTGTTTGCGAGCAGGCGGGAAGCGGCCGTATGCGAGACGGCTACCTTTAATGTTGCGGCAGGCCTGTTAACAAGAGCAACACCGAGAAGAGCTAGCATGAGTAGAATTGCTGTAGCAGGCAGCAGAACACGCGGATTAAGCAGCCCTATAGCTCCTTCTCCATGCAGACCGAAAGTGTAGCGGATCAGACCCGGCTCGCTTCGTTTTGTCATTATCTGACGGCAGGCATCCAGACAGCGTCCGCAGTTGGTACACTCAACCTGGTAGCCATGCCGGATATCGATCTCCATTGGACATGCCCGTAGACACGAATCGCACTCGATGCAGCGTTCCAGCTCATTATCCGGAAGGTGCAGGGTCAGGGTCGCCTTATCGACAATGGCGGTCTGGATACGCCCATATGGGCAGAAGTCGCTGCACATCAGCCTCCGCACTAGTGCCAGATTCAGGTAGACCAGCAACCCTGTCACAATAAAGGTGATCCAGGTGGCGTAATGCAGGTCAAGCGTTACAAGACGGGCAAAAAAAACGCGCGGTGGCATAAAATACCAAAGCAGGTTGGAAGCCACGAGGAAAGCAAGAAAAAGATAGATCCCCTGCAGTATAACCTTGCTCGTGAGTTGGCCGTGCAACCGGTTATTCTTTACAGTGAGGCCGAGGTGTCGGGCCATCCATTCAGCTATATCAGACAGGGTGGTCTGTGGGCAGAGCCAGCCGCACCAAACCCGGCCGAGCACGACTGTGACAAGAAGGAAGCCGAGAGTAAATATCAGGGTAGCCAAAAGGACAAGGTAGAGCTCCTGGATCCGCAGGACCTGGCCGAATATATAGAGATTGAGGCCGGGTATGTCGATGCGCAGCAGGCTCTTGCCGTCAACTTCAAACCAGGGAAGGAGCAGAAGCAGAAGGGTGGTCGCCCATTGAACTAGGCGACGCTGCGGACCGATGAGCTTTTTATTCTTCATGAAAAAACCGGGCGGGAAAGATCCCGCCCGGCACCATACTTTCTAGTTTTAAAATGGTTTTTTCGCCCAATTTCTTCATCAGAGCAAATGAAAAGTGCTCAAACATATCAAATATGCTTCGCTTTTTAATAGCTGCTCTACCTTGACCTTGAACGAAAATCCTCATTTTTTAAGTTATTCAAAATCATCCCTCAAACGACTTATTACTTTCCACCCTGCATACCCTGTGAGTACTTCTGCTGGTGGGCGTTCATTTTTTCCTGGAACTCACTGTCTGAACTCCAGCCGCTCAACAGGAAGTATCCCATGAAAAGCACTCCCCAGATTATCAGGCCGTAAAAAAGGATGTTAAAGTATGGGGGCGGCTTGTTTTCCCTGTTCTCCTTTATACCGTCAAAGGGTTCGTCCTGGTCGCTGTGTATGTTCTCTTGAGTTGTCATATGTTCTGTCTCCGAAAAAATTAGCCCCCTTCGGGGATAAGCGCCTTAACAGTAGCGCCCAATATGCTTGATAAATAATGTTTTGTTTTTTTAGCATAATTTCAGCGCTAAGGCGCTAATCATCGTCAAGCATCCTGTACTTGGCAATCTCTCCCTGATCTTTACGTTTTTTGCTGTAAGTACGAATGACAATCAGCACAAAGACCGCAAAAAGTCCTAAAGTTACGCCAAGGTAGAGTATTGAAGCCAGGTCCATGATCTATTGTCCTCCCTGTAGGAAGTTGACCATCTGCCAGACCTTTTTGGCCCCCAGTTTCGAGTAGGGTGGCATGCCGCCGTCCGGTATGCCTAAATAGATTAACTCAAAAAGTTCGGCTTCATCGTAACTTGCCCCATCCAGTTCCGGGCCGATGTCACCGGAAAGGTCTTCAGCATGGCATTGGGCACAGTTCTCGATATAGAGCAGCTTTCCTGCAGCAATAGCTGCCGCATCTTCCTTGAACGGATTCTCCAGGTCGCCGACAATGGTAGTCTCAACGGCTTCCCGCCATGGAATATCAGAGCCGAGCTTCTGCATGTAAGCGACGATGGCATCCATTTCGTTTTGCCCTGCCAGTGCATTTATCTCGTCACTGGTGTAAGGGAAACCGAGCACATCCATCTTGCGTTGAATCTTCTGTGGGTTGAGCTTGTTGTCAGACAACCAGCCGTAGTCGGGCATGTTTGTTTTCGGGACCATGGCCCGCGGTGATGCCATATGCTTGTAATGCCACTCGTCCGGGTATTTTCCGCCAAGCCGCGCCAGGTCTGGACCGGTCCGTTTTGAGCCCCAAAGAAACGGGCGGTCGTAGACGAACTCGCCGCTTTTTGAATAATCACCGTAACGGATTACTTCTGCAACCAGCGGCCGCACTGTCTGGGTGTGGCAGTTGTTGCAGCCTTCCCGGATGTAAATGTCACGGCCTTCCTGCTGCA
>CP070776.1:381455-383903 GCA_020346205.1 Deltaproteobacteria bacterium | reverse complement strand
CTGACCTTGCGACTGTTAACCGCAGCCAAGGCTTTATCCAGCCTGATTTTCATTTCATCAGGTTCAATACCTTCTGCTTCTCCCAGCGGGCCAAGCTCTTTGATCTTGCCTGTGAATTCGGTTATCAGTTTGACAAAGCGTGGTGCTTCTGCAGCTGAGGCCCACTGTAGCGAGAACCTTTCCGGGTAGACCCCGACTCCCTCAAGAACATTATGAACCAAAGCATTCATTCCCATTGCATCGTAATTACCTACCTGGTAATGACATTCACCGAGTTGTCAGCCGCCGGTGAAAATGCCGTCCGCCCCTTCCACTAACGCCTTTAGGACAAAGGAGGGATCAATCCGGCCAGTGCACATAACCCTGATTGTACGCAGGTTTGGTGGATACTGGTAACGTGATACACCTGCGGCATCAGCAGCAGCATAACAACACCAGTTGCACAGAAATCCAAGGATCCTCGGGTTGTACTCTTCCTTGCTCATTTTCTATCCTTTAATCATGTTATAGATGATGCACTCTAAACAGCTTATGACTCAATTATTAAGCTGCCTCGGTTTCTTTCTCTTTAATTTCTTTACCAAACGCTTCAATCTGTGAATTGAGCTGTTCATTAGTGAATCCGCCCATGGAGATTGCAAAGGTTGGACAGTGTGAAGCACAAATACCGCAGGCTTTACACGATGCTACAATTGTTTCAGCTTTTGGCCTGTTATTCTCATCCTTAACCATCTGGATGGCCTGATATGGACATAGACTGGTACAAAGCCTACAGCCAATACAGGTTTCTTTGTTAATATTTGAAACGATCGGGTCAACGGTTACATACCCTTTGACCAATGGCATGGCTGCCTTGGCTGATGCAGCCTGAGCCTGTGCAATAACTTCATTTACAGGTTTGGGAGAGTGTGCCAGACCGCAGACATAAACACCATCAACCGGAAGTTCCACCGGGCGAAGTTTGACATGTGCTTCAAGGAAGAAACTGTCAGCTGTAACCGGTACTTTCAGGAGTTTGCTCAAAGTATCCGTTTCTTCAGGCACCATACCGACACTCATGGCTATCATCTGCGGATTCATGGTTATATCGTCCTGCAGGATCGGATCGTAAAAGGAAGCCGTTAGCTTACCGCCCTTTTCCGAGAATGACGGTTTATTATCCATATCATATGGTATGAAGAGAACACCCTTCTCTCTAGCCTCCTGGTAGAGATCTTCGGCATAACCATAGGTCCTGATATCCCTGTAGAGCATAATTACCTGGGAGTCAGGATTTATTGACTTGATCTTAAGTGCGTTTTCAACTGCAGTGGTGCAACAGGTCTTTGAGCAGTAATTCAGATCATCACCGCGTGAACCTGCACATTGGACCATAACCACAGATTTGGGAGCACGGCTTTTGCCTTTACCTTCAAGCTGCTCAGTCAATTCACTCTGGGTGACAATTTTCTTTGAATACTTAACTTTATTACCCAGAACGGTTTCAGGCCTGTGCTCTTTAGCACCGGTGGCTATGACGATGACACCGTGGTCAAGAGTAACCTCTTTGACTTTTTTCCCTTTGCCTGAAGATACTATTGAGGTGAAATTACCGACAAAACCACTGGTTTGCTGTAATTCAGCATTTGTATGGACTGAAATAAGTTTGTTCTTTTTTACCTGGTCGATAAGCTTCTTAGTATGAGCAAACTTCTTATAGTTGCCGCCAAGACTGGCTTCCTTTTCAACAAGAGAACAGCTGAAACCCTGGTCTGCCAGATTCATGGCTGCAGTCATTCCAGCAATACCACCGCCGACAACAAGTCCTGATTTATTGACCGGAACAGTTTGTTCAGGTAATGGCTGAATATGCCTTGCCTTGGCCACAGCCATGCGGACAAGATCTTTCGATTTGTCGGTAGCTGCTTCAGGTTCGTTGGCATGTACCCATGAACATTGATCCCTGATGTTTACCATTTCAAAGAGAGAGCGGTTTAAGCCCGCGTCTTTCAATGTTTCCTGGAAAAGCGGTTCGTGTGTTCTCGGTGAACACGCTGCTATCACCACTCGGTTGAGATCATGTTCTTTGATTTTATCCTTGAGAACATCCTGGGCATCCTGGGAGCAGCTGTACATGCTTTCAGTATAATATACAACCCCTTCCATATCGCCGGCATAGGTGCTTACATCCGGTACATCAACGACAGAGCCGATGTTAATACCACAATGACAGACAAAGACGCCGATACGAACATCGTCACCAATATCTTTCTCGTCAGGATAAGATTTATGGATAATACCTTTGCCGCGTTGTTTTTTAATGAGTCCTGCAGCAATTCCTGCAGCACCACTTGATTGTGTAACGGACTCAGGGATATCCATTGGACCATTGAAAGCCCCGGCTACCAGAATTCCGTCCTTGCTGGTGGAAAGTGGTGTAAAGGTTTCAGTGGCGCAGAAATCATACTT
>CP070776.1:378904-381355 GCA_020346205.1 Deltaproteobacteria bacterium | reverse complement strand
GCTTCAGCAAGCCACAACCTGGCTTGGGTGAGTTCAGGATCGTCTGAAATCACCAGATGGCTGTTATAGTAACTGTGAAACTGGCCAGCCAGATCCATGAGGAAAAAGATAATCCTATGTGGAGACAGGTCAAGGGCTGCATTTTCAACTAATTCCGGATAAGAGGCTAGCGCCTTGAGCATGTTGAGCTCCTCAGGCAGCGATAACCCTTCCAAAGAAACATCCTGCAGGGGGCTACGAACAATGCTTTTCTCTACAGCCTTCTTCTGAATACTGCGCAATCGAGCATTGGCATACTGCACATAAAATACAGGATTTTCCTGGCTCTCCTTTGTTGCAAGGTCAAGGTCAAACTCCAACTGGCTGTCCGCCTTGCGCATTAAAAAGAAAAACCTGATCACATCAGGGCCAACCTCGTCAAAGAGTTCATCAACCGTAACAAAATTAGCCTTCCTGGTTGACATTTTGACCTGTTTACCTTCACGGGTAAGGGTCACAAACTGATGGATGACAACCTTCACTTTAGAATCATCATAGCCAAGCGCCCTGATGCCTGCGAGTACATCCGGGACAGTGGCAATATGATCTGAACCAAAAATATTGACCAGCCATTCGAAGCCACGTCTTAATTTCTCCCTGTGATAGGCAATATCAGGAAGCCTGTAAGTGGGCTCCCCTGTGCTTTTGATAATGACCCGATCCTTTTCCTGGCCAAACTCCGTGGTCTTGAACCAGACCGCTCCATCATGATCATACACAAAGCCTTTTTCACGCAAACTGTTTACCACATCATCTACAAGACCTTTTTCGTATAGGGAATGCTCATTGTAATAATTGTCAAACTTGATATCGAGACGTGCAAGTGTTTCAGCTATATTGGCAAATATCTCCTTTTCCGCCTTTTCCTTAAAAGGGGTTAAATCATCTGCATCTTTCAGGGAATCACCTTTTTCATCCAACAGTTTTCTGGCTATATCATAGATGTACTCTCCCTGGTAGCCGTCTTCTGGGAACTCAAACGCAAATCCCTGGAGTTCCAGATACCTGGCCCTTGTGGACTCTCCAAGAACACGCATCTGCCGGCCGGCGTCATTGTAGTAATATTCTCGTGTTACAGCATGGCCGGTGGCCTCCAGAAGCCTGGCGATCGCATCACCCAGAACAGCCTGACGGCCGTGGCCTATGGACAGCGGTCCTGTAGGATTGGCACTGACAAACTCCACCAATACCTTTTTTTGCTGCCCGGCTTGAGAAAGCCCATATTCATATCCCTGCACACAGACCGGCTGCACCACAGATTGCCAAACCGCTTCCAATACAAAAAAATTAACAAAACCAGGCCCTGCGATCTCTACCTTAGCAAACAACTCAGTATGCTCACTCAGCATTTCAGCAAGTTGAGTTGCGACCTCCCGTGGATTTTTCTTGTCGCGGCCTCCAATAAGCATGGCCATATTGGTTGAGAAATCTCCATGGGATGCATGTTTAGGCAACTCTACTGTATATGAATCCTCGGCTGCAGCAGTCCACAGACCTTGTTCAACACCGTCAATAAAATATTTATCCAGAAGTTTTTTTATACGTTCTTTTATCATCGTGTCAGTACATTCCAGCAGTTATATCGTTTAGTAAATATAGATCAGTTATCATTGTCGGAGTTTATAAAAACTCTTTCATTAAAAGTGCCGAACAAGCAGAGAACTTCATAGCTGATTGTTTCCATCCATTGAGCAATTTCATCCGCAGTAATTTCTGCATCACCCTGGCGTCCAAGCAGAACAACCTCATCACCGGCATGAACCGGGGGCAGACCTGTAACATCAACCATGGTGGCATTCATGCAGACCCTGCCGCAGACAGGTGCCCGTCTGCCACCTATCAAAACCTCTGCCTTATTGGAAAGTTTCCTCAGATAACCGTCAGCATACCCGACCGGCAATACTGCAATCCTGCTTTTGCGGCTTGTCACAAAGGTATGACCATAGCTGATACCGCAGCCTGCATCGAGCTCTTTTACCTGTACAACATTCGTCTTGAAACTCATCACCGGCTGCAGTTTCAAGGCTGGTGCAGCAGTAATAGCCCTTGCAGGCGAACCATCTGGATAACATCCATAAAGACTGATGCCAGCCCTGATCATATCAAGGTGTGCATCCGGAAAATAAATAAGCGCTGCAGAGTTGGCAATATGTGATACAATTGAGCCCGCCTCTTTAGTCTTCACCTCAGCCAGCACATTTCTAAAATGCAATAATTGCTCCTGGGTTTTCTCCACTGCCCCAATATCATCAGCAACCGGAAAGTGGCTCAGCAATCCTGATAGTTCTATGCCAGGCAAACGTTTTATAAGAGTGACATACGATTCAACCTCTGTCGGTAGGACTCCGAGTCTGCCCATGCCAACATCAACCTTCAAATGCACCTTTACTTCAGCCTTTTTCCTGACAGCTT
>CP070776.1:376285-378804 GCA_020346205.1 Deltaproteobacteria bacterium | reverse complement strand
AAGGCAGACCAGAAAGAAGAATACAGGCTTCACAGGACGGTCTACCGTCCCTGGGGCAGTTATACTGTACTGGAAGAGCAGCCGCGCTATAAGATCAAGCGCATAACGGTAAATCCTGGAGCAAAACTGTCTTTGCAGATGCACCATCACCGCTCTGAACACTGGGTGGTGGTAAAAGGGACTGCAAAAGTCACCTGCGGAGAGGAAATATTCCTGGTGCATGAAAATGAATCAACCTATATCTCGGCAGGAAAGAAACACAGGCTGGAAAATGATGGTGTAATTCCACTTGAGCTCATCGAAGTGCAAAACGGCAGCTACCTTGGAGAAGATGACATAGTCCGTTTTGATGATGTCTATGGCAGAAAGGAATAGTGATACGTCTGTTTTATAGGTGAACTGGTTACATATGGCCCAAGAAAAGCGACACGCAGAAAGAATTACAATCAAGTTGCCGGTTTCCGTGCTGCTGCTGGACAAAAAGACCGATACGGTGCTGGCAGGTCCTGTGCCAGGTGAGGCAAGAAATTTCTCGCCAATGGGATTGGCCCTGTCTCTAGATAACATCAATATTGACAATTACCACCTGTTTTTTACCTGCCAGGACAACCCTTCCCACATCCTCAGAATCGACTTTGAAATGCCAGGCGACCCGGAAGTAGCTATAGATGTTCCTGCTAAGCCCGTCTGGTACGACCGGGACAAGGAATTTCGGGAGAAGAAAAGAGCTTTGCTTGGTGTTAAATTTCTCCTGAAACCGAGAGACAAGAAAATTAAAAAACTGGCTAAAGAGCTTTCTGCTGCTGGTCAAGCTCCAACCAGCTGGTGGAAGAAAAAAATCTTTTAATTAGAGCCTCTCGCCCTCCCCTTAAACTTGTAAATCATTATTATAGGGTTAGCATGTCCTGTGTACATCAACTCACCATAAGCTCACCAAAAGTCAAGATATTGGCAAGTAATGTGGGCTATAAAAGAAGACCAAGATCCTAATAATATCAAATAAGAGCAAATAAATGGAAATTAATGTGAAACGTAAAATGTTTATGGGAATCGGGAAATTTATGGTTCCGATTCCTTTGATGATCTCTAACAGAGGGTTGAAAAAGGGGGTGTCAGGAGCTAAAGCAAAAGCCAGGCTTTTATCAGAAGATGAACGAAAGGTGCATCATTTTGTTGTGAAAGTAATGGCCGCTGCCAAAGAGCCTATTACAGCAGAACTCATCAGTCAGGAACTCGGATTATCTTTAGAAACGGTTGAGGAAATTATTGATAAGCTTGAGAGCCTGAAAACGTTTCTGTATCGAAGTGGTGGCAAGGAGATAAACTGGGCATATCCTCTTTCGCTTGATAATACCGGTCATGAGATGACCGGTAGTACAGGAGAGAAGTTTTTCGCAGCCTGAGCTTTAGACGCTTGTGCGACTCCCTTCGTGTATGGGAGATTACAGAATAGGGATTTGACTTTTACGATCAATTCAAAATGTGCCAATAGCGATAAGCAGATACAGATCAAGCTTGACAGTGATTTGAATATTGTTGGTATGGCTGAAGGTTCCGACCCCTTTTACAGCATGGCCTTGATAAATACCGATAAAATGAAAGAGCTAAGTATTGTAGATATTTTCTGACGCAGGTCTCTTTTCTTCTGGTCAGAAGATGATGCAAGAGAATATCAAAAGAAAACCCGTAAACAGTTATTTTATATGAATGTCACTCCGATATCTCTTGGAGGCATAAAAAAGATGCAGTCAGCAATTTTTAATTTTTAAAAAATGATAAGTAAAGATATCTAGTGGCAATCTTACTCAGCTTCCCTTTCTCAATAGTAAAGATGTTGGTAAGTTATATGAAGTAATCAAATGGGAGTTTGATGAAAGCAATTTTACACACAAAATTTGGGCCACCGGATGAACTTCAGCTCAAAGAGGTAGAAAAACCTGTTCCTAAAGACAATGAGGTATTGATAAAAGTTCGTGCTACAACAGTAACATCCACGGATTGTAACGTTCGTAATTTTACATTTGTCCCTGGAGTGTTCCAGCTCCCCGCGCGACTATTCATGTTTGGTGTATTCAAACCAAGAATAAATATATTGGGGATTGATCTGGCTGGAGAAATTGAGTCGGTAGGTAGAGATGTTAAACGATTTAAAAAAGGTGACCAGGTTTTTGGAACACCTGGAATAACTTTTGGTGCTCATGCCGAGTACACATGTGTGCCGGAAGACGGGGTGTTGACGATAAAACCCGCGAACCTGGCTTGGGAGGAAGCAGCCTCCATTTTTCTTGGGGCAAGTACCGCTTTATTTTACCTTCGGGATAAAGGGAATATACAGGACGGATATAAAATACTTATCTATGGTGCTTCTGGTGCTATAGGCACCTATGCGGTACAGTTAGCAAAATACTATGGAGCAGAAGTTACCGGGGTATGTAGCACCACCAATTTAGAAATGGTGAAATCCCTTGGAGCCGATAAGGTCATTGATTACACGCAGGAGGATTTTACAGAACACGGTG
>CP070776.1:373653-376185 GCA_020346205.1 Deltaproteobacteria bacterium | reverse complement strand
AGTTACAATCCCTTTATTCTCAAGCTTTTTTACTGTTTGCGATATTGCCCCTTTGGTTACACCAAAAAACTGAGCAAGTTCAGTTATGTTTTTCTCAGGGTAATCACCAATTTTTTCTATCAAATGTCTCTCTGAATGATAAAGGTCTTGCCCTACTCCATAATCCACCGGGATCTTTTCCAGTGAATGATACTTATTTGCCAGCTTGATAAACAGTTCTTCGATTTCCTCACATGTCTTTTTCCTGTCCATGGCAAGATAGTATAGCAGCTAAACAATATTGTCAAGCATTTTTTTGTTTTTTGGAAAAATGCCCCTGCCGCTGGGATTTTCCATAGGGAAGAAGTTCCTATTGAAGCTGTGAAGGATCACATGCGTGAGAAAGGCATAGAGACGCGATCTAGCTGAGTTGAGCAGCTTGTCTGCTCTTACGAAACTTATGCCCTTGCGGTATAAATAATAGTTACACTATCAGTGCACATTGAAAAAGGCCCTTCCATTGGTTTGGAGGAGCCTTTTTTGTCAACGCATATGATAGATTATGTCCCTTTTTCTTAATGCTTTTAATATACAAGTTTAGGATGCATTACATAGGTCCAGGGAAGACCTTCATTTTTCCAACCCCCACCAACTCTCTGTCCATAATAGGCGCTGTTTTTATCCTTCATTTTATCTCCTTGGAATCCACCGAGAACAACATAAGCTTTTTCAGCAGGCCAACCAGCTGTGACAGCTTCCGAAAGGGCTATAGCCGCCCTTGTACCACTGCGGCAAAGGAAAAAGAGGGTGTCGGTTTTGGGATCGAATTTCTTGAAAACTGATGACGCAAAATCTTTATTTTCAATCATTTCATAATTTTTTTCTTTAAAGACAGTTCCCATGAACTGATACGGGAGCAGGTAAGCCCCCTCAGGATGACCAACAAACTGGTATTCCGCCCGGGTGCGGACATCGACAATAATCATATGGGCAGGGTCCTCTTTAATCATTGCATACGCATCCATAGGTGTAACTTCCTTGCCAGGATGGGAAACTTTCGGTTTCTTATAAGTAAAAACTCCACCAGCGTGTAAAACATTAACCCCAAAAACCAATACAAAAAACACAGTAAATACTGCACTAAGTTTTTTCATAATTACTCTCCTATCGCATTGAATTAAGTGAAAACCATTTGGCATTTATTAGCAGCAGTATCACAACTACTGATGAAATAAAAAATATTGTCTTTTCGATAAAATAAAATGGGGCAAATTGTCGCAGCTGGCTTGGAGGGGCTTTTTTTTATATCCACTGGACATCTTGATTCATATTTAGCATGATTAAATCAATTTTGTAGGAAGTAGTCTTTCTTCTGAATCTTGTTTCTAACTTTACTTCTGGCTGATATTTTTTTGAAATGACACAACAAAGATTGCAATAAAAAAACATTGATCCATGACTTATACCTCAGGTGAACTTTTATTTGCTTTTTCTCTTACACTTTTTGCTGGACTCTCAACCGGTATTGGAAGTGCATTAGCCTTCTTTGCAAAGCAGACAAGTACCCGTTTTCTAACCGGTTCTCTGGGATTTTCTGCGGGGGTAATGATCTATGTTTCCATGATTGAAATTTTTGCAAAGGGAAGAGATGCAATAGAGTCTTCAGTAGGCCCTTCATTAGGATACCTGTATGCAACGCTGGGTTTTTTTGGTGGCATTTTATTTATCGCAATTATCGACAAGCTGGTCCCTTCCTTTGAAAACCCCCATGAAATCCACGATATAAATGAGATGCTGGAAGCCGGTGAGGCGGAAACAATAAAAAGAAGAAATCTGCATCGAATGGGAATTTTTTCTGCTCTGGCAATTGCCATACACAACTTTCCCGAAGGATTGGCCACATTTGTCGGTGCCTTGCAGGATCCTGCTCTTGGCCTAAGTATTGCTGTTGCTATTGCCATCCACAACATACCGGAAGGGATTGCCGTTTCAGTCCCTCTTTATTACGCAACCGGCAGCAGGAAGAAGGCTTTTTTCTTTTCTTTTTTGTCAGGCTTATCAGAACCGCTGGGTGCAATGCTTGGCTATTTTCTGCTGTTTCAATATTTCAATGACTTTGTGTTTGGCATTCTGTTTACGGTTGTCGCCGGCATCATGGTTTTTATCTCTTTAGATGAACTTCTGCCAGCTGCGGAGAAATACGGAGAACATCATGTAGCAATGTATGGTGTTGTTGCAGGTATGGCTGTTATGGCTATCAGCCTGGTACTCTTTGTTTGATTACTGAAACTACAGTGCATATAATAAAGGCCCCTCCCGATGACCTGGGAGGGGCCTTTATTTTTTCCATTTATTAATTCCTATAAAATATTCATGCAGTTCAATGAATAGCAGCGTTTATGATAAAGATAAAATTAACTAACAATACTCCTCAAAGCCTCACCAAGATCCTCAATCTTATAAGGTTTGGCTACTATTGTTTTAAAACCGTGGCGTTTATAGTCAGACATTATTGGATTATTGGCATATCCACTAGAAACAATTGCCTTTACT
>CP070776.1:371008-373553 GCA_020346205.1 Deltaproteobacteria bacterium | reverse complement strand
AAAATGAAAGATGTCTTTAATGGTGCGGTAATAGGATTAGCTGCATTATGGATGATCTGGGTTTCAACATCGGTGCTTATCCATTTAACCAAATGATAGACCAGTTAACAGCTTGGCAGTTAATAGGTTTTCATAATTCCCCATGCCGCAGGTGATTCATTTCACTTGCGGTTTTTTTGTTTTTTCTCCTGCTCTTTTTTTTCTACGACACAATAGATTCCGCCTTCTTTAATCCCTGGCATAAAACAGCTGTTGCAGGAGATACAACGGGCCGGTGACCTGTCTCCCTCCTGCCATCTTTTTACCAGGCCGGGCTCACGGATAAAGGGACGTGCCATGGAAATGTAATCAGCAGTTTCCTGGATTGTTTTTTCTGCAACATCAAAGCTCCTGAATCCACCTACAACCATAAGCGGACACTTGACAGCAGCCCGGATCTGGCGGGCAAGTTGAAGGTTGTACGCTTCTTTTTCAGGAGAGTTTATTTTTGTCCGTGCAGGGCTCTGGTCAGCCGAAGCCGGAGTGCCTCCACTTACCTCAATGCAGTCGATGCCTTCTCTATCAAGGGCCTTTGCCGCAAAAACAGCATCTTCAATGGTGAGACCGCCAGCAAGATTGTCTGAGCCGTTCAGCTTTATCATTACCGGAAAATCAGGCCCTACAGCAGTCCGGACTGCCCGGTAAGATTCCAGAAGAAAGCGGCATCTGTTGTCAATGGAACCTCCATACTCATCTTCTCTTAGGTTTGTTAAAGGTGAAAGGAACTGGTTAATGAGATATCCATGTGCCCCATGGAGCTGAACTCCATCAAAGCCCCATTCTTTTGCACGCCGGGCTCCACTGCCAAAAGCATCTACAATTCTGTCAATATCATCTCTGGTCATTTCTATTGGCACTTCAGGGTACTGGCCGGTTGCTATTGAAGAAGGTGCAAGGGGTGTTTGTCCTGCATTGGCTGCATCGGTCTGGCCGCCTGCATGCACAAGCTGGATACATATTTTCCCACCATCTTCATGCACAGCCCCGGTCATCTCCTTCATGGCATCTGCAAAATTGTCAGAGTGAATTCCCATTTTACCTGGCAGCTGTTTTCCTTCAGGGCTGACAAATGTATAGCCGGTTATGATAAGTCCTACATTGCCACGGGCAAGTTCGCGATAAAAAGCAATGAGTTTTGGGCCAGGTTTGCCATCAGCATCGCACATCCCTTCCCAGGTCGCCGAGCGGGTAAGGCGGTTTTTCAAGGTCATACTGTTAATCGTTGACCGGTCAAATAATGTATTCATAGCTCCTCCATGAATGTATTGAAATGAAGAATTCCAACGAAAGAGAAATTTTAAAATAATGCCATTGTACTTTAAATATGGGTGTCGGGTCAAATAACAATGAGATTGTTAGGCTCCTGAAAATAAAAGTAGCTGGGAGGGAGATAAAATAACGTGTCTGACAAAGTTGCACCTCCTTATTTTGTAGGGGATTGGCAATTATATCGAGAATGTAAAAATCTTAGTATTTTTTAGTAAAGGTTGTCATGATGCCTTGCAAAGAATCAGGATTATATATATTTTGATTTGAGCTAAAGGATAAAAAAACAGGAGGGTAGAGAGATATGTCGGATACGATTTTTACAAAGATAATCAATAAGGAAATTCCAGCAGATATTGTCTATGAAGATGATTCAAGCCTTGCATTCAGGGACATCAATCCACAGGCTCCGGTCCATATTCTTATAATTCCTAAAAAACCGATGAGGCAATTAAATGATGCGGAGGTTGCCGACCAGGAGCTTTTAGGGCACCTGATTTTTGTAGCCCATAAGGTTGCTGAAAAGGAAGGGGTCGCAGATGGTTACCGTTTGGTGCTTAACAATGGTGCCGGTGCCGGTCAGGAAGTCTTTCACATGCACTTTCACCTTCTGGCTGGCCGTTCTTTTACCTGGCCTCCAGGGTAATCAGATAATTTTTCAAAAGAGGGAATCTGGTTCTTAGGGTATCGAGGGTTCGAAGTCTGTCGACATAAGAAACTGCCGACGATTATGGTTTTGCAAAACAAACGATGATTGACAGGCACAATGTGTCGAGGGGTCAAGAGAAAAGGAAAAAGAAGTGATGCTTGGGACAAGATTAAAGATTTACTGTTTACGGAAAGTATTGAGCTAAAAAATAAATATATCTCGTACCGTATACTGCACACCTTGCACCTTATACCGCGTTTATGAAGGAACAGTCTCTTCAGCTTTCATAGTCATTGCGTGTTGCGTGAGAGTATCGTCGATGAGGCAGATAGCATCTTCACCGGCCTCAATGAAGCGAATGCCCATACCCTGTTTCACCACCTTATCAACCGGCAGGTGCAGATTGGACCAGATAACTTCAGCCCTTAACTGTAAGGGAGACCTGTCCGGCAAATGAATGGTGAGTTGAAATTTTTCTCCGATGGGCAGTTTCAGAGTACCTGCTATAAAGCCACTGCCATGAGTAATACTGGTTATACTGACCTCTGCAGTTTTCCCTGATGACGTTTCAATAGTTGCAGGCCAGTTTGG
>CP070776.1:368361-370908 GCA_020346205.1 Deltaproteobacteria bacterium | reverse complement strand
CTCTTTACACAGGAAAGGGCCAGGAAAAACCCTGCCTTATTACGGTTCTGGATAATCATGGTAAGGATGATGCGGTGACAGAGGTTGATTATTTTCCTGGGATAGCCCCTGGTGGCTCTGTATACAACCCAGTGGGCCGGCAGAGAAAAAAGCGCTTCACCCATTGTATCAGCGCTGGCAAGATCCAGACGATATCGGATCATGGCCTTAGTTTCCTGGAAGCTTAAAGGATTCAAGGTATGATAAAGGTTTATGCGGTCTGCAAAATTCTGCCGGGCTTTAACCTTGGCGGAAAACTCCTTCTGGGCAAAGATGACAATCTGCAGAAGTTTAAAATCATTTGTTTCATAGTTGAGGAATTCCCGTAAAATTTCCAGGCATGATTCTGGAATCTTCTGGCCCTCATCAATTATAAACAAGACAGTTTTCTGTTCATCAACACCGCGATTGAACAAATACTGTTTTATCTCCTCTTTGAGCTGCCATTCGCTCATGGTGTCTGATGTGCTCTGTCCCAGAAACATCCTGGCCACAGCTTGTATAAATTCGGCCTCAGAGCTGAAATTTGGATCAAGGATCAGGTGGGATTCAATTTTTTCATCATCAGCTGTAAGCCTAATGAGCTGCCTGCATAGCGTGGTCTTACCAGTGCCGACATCGCCGATAACGACATTCAGCCCCCTGCGCATACGGATGGCGAGCTCCAGTTTCTGCAAACATCCCATGTGCTGTCGAGACTGGAAAAAGGCCTCTGGGTCAGGAGAATTCGAGAAAGGTTCTCTGGTAAAATTGAGGATTTTAAAGTATTCCATCTATGCCTGCACTGTAAAACCTATAAAAGGACCGGTTTCCGTGGCAAATTTCACGGATCAGGGGGAAACGCTTACTGTTGGACTTTCCGGGTTTTTTTCTTTCAGAATACGTGGTGTTATGAAAATTAACATTTCTTCCAACCTGGCTCTTTTAGCTTCACCTTTAAAAAGATAGCCAAGCCCAGGAATATTTTTAAGGCCAGGAACACCCTCATCTCCTTCGGCATCACTATCCTTGCTTATGCCGCCAACCACAGTAGTCTGACCATCCAGGAGAATAAGAGTTGTTTGTTCCGTCTTGGTGATAATGGTTGGCTGCCCCCGGACCTCTCTGGTAAAGTCAACCTCGTCTTTGTGTACAACTATTTCCAAACGCAACGCCTTACCATCAATAACATGCGGTGTTACTTCAAGGCTCAGGTTAGCTTCTTCCCACTCAATATTCGAAGAACCAAGCTGATTGAATGTTTCATAGGGTACTTTTTCGCCGGCGGAAATTAAGGCCGATCGATTATCCAGGGTAGTTAAGGCTGGGCTGGATAGAATGTTCAACTTATTCTGTTTTTCCAGGGCTGAAAGCTCGACATCCAAGACATAATCCGCCCCTAGTGCCAAATATCCCAGGGTGAAGCCTTGCCCAACAGGAACTTCTGATGCAAAAGGAGCGGGGAAATTTGCAACTGGCCCTGCAACTGGAAAATTACCCTCAGAGTCTACGGCGTTCGCTCCTGGCGTTACAAAATAGTTATCCCCGCCTGAGGTGCCATGGTACAAGCCGCCCCACTTTACGCCAAGCTCTCTGGCCGTCTCCCGGGTCGTTTCAACTATTTTGGCATCTATGAGAACCTGCGGGGTAGGACGGTCCAGCTTATTTACCAGGGGGACAATTTTAGCAATATCGTCACTGATTGCCTCAATAATGAGAGCATTGTTATGCTTATTAACAGTTATTGAGCCTTTGCGGGCTTGTTGGCCTTCCTTGCCTTCTTCCCCTGTTGTTGTAAGAAGAGCATTAAGGTTTTCCGCAAGTGCTTCTGCATCTGCATAATCAATTGGAATTACCTCGGTCAGCAGGGGCTCTACCTGCTTCCTTTCAATGGACTGGGCCTGCTTAACCTGGAGGGCTGACTCAATTGCGCTGTCATGCTGCATGTCTGCCAGTGTCATGACCCTGATAATATTACCTTCCCAGGTATAGGTAAGTCCGCGGGTTCGCAGGATACCCTGGAAAACCTCGTCCCATGGGGCTTCAATTACGTTTATATTTGTAACACCGCTCACCTCTTTATTCATCATGATGTTCTGATCGGCGATTCGTGCCAGCGCCCTCAGGATAACGTTTACGTCCGTATCGCGCATGGTCATACTCACCGGGCTCTTAGGCAGGGGTTTAGGGGCAGGCTTCTTCATTGCCTCCTCTTCAACTTGCTGCCTCAGTTCCTCTTCTTTTTGGGGCAGCTCAACGCTAACCTCTGTATCAGGCGGTGAGGACGGCTGAGATGTTTTGGCCAACGCTCTCCATTCATCATAGAAGGTATCTTGCGGCACTTCTATTTCTTTGTTGCAGCCGGCAAAAACAATGCTGAGAATAATTGCCAAAACCACATACATGCCTCGTTTCAATGTCTCTTTTTTGGGAGCCATAGCTGATTTCCCCTGATTATCCTTTTCAGTACTCAATAAGCGGTACAATAATCTTCTGCTTTTGTCCTTTAACCTCTATTACAACCCTGTC
>CP070776.1:365658-368261 GCA_020346205.1 Deltaproteobacteria bacterium | reverse complement strand
ACTGGTAAAGAGCGTCTATGAGTTTCATGCTCGATTTTACATTGAGGACGATAAGCTCCATCTCCAGGTTTTCGGCAATGGCATGGGCCAGCATGGTCTTACCGGTGCCAGGTTCACCTTTCAGCAGCAGAGGCATCTCAAGGGCCATGGAAACATTGACTATCTTGGCAAGTTCACTGTCCAGCACATATTGCTGGCTACCGAAAAAATCATTGGTTTTGTCAGTCATGATCACCTGTTATTCTCAGTTAAGTTTAACAATTGGCTCTATATAGCAGGCTGGAAATTAATAATTAGTAAACTACACTTTTGTTAAGTTCTCAGACCTATTGTATTCAGCCGTCTCTGAATATATCTTAATCAATTTCAAGCTGTGACATTATCCATTCATCAGCACTCTTGCGGTCCTGAAATATTTTTGTCACGAAACTATTATCACTTATGTAAGCCTGCCACATCCTTGACATGCCAAATTGCAGCGATGTTGTTGAGACAAGAGCAATTTTGATATTTGGATTTATTTCTGCAGCTTTGTTGTCTATCTGTGCAATTATTTCAATTTCTTCAGAGGTTACCTGGTATTTCAGACATTTAGTTCTGTCTATGATCTGGTATTTTTGTTTTTTTAAGTTTTCTTGTTTGTAAATCTCTTTATGTGCCTCAATAATCTCCTCACCAGTAACTATTCCTGTTGCAATTATTTCAATTCCAATACCATTGTCCAGATAGTTTATTTGAATAGCCATTTTCAATAACCTATTTTATAAATCCTGCCGGAATGTGGGCTTCAGGTAACTCGATGCTCAGTTATTACTGTCCGTGGTTGAACCAATAATTCAATCTGCAAAGTGATCATATCCCTGGTAACTGATTTCCTGGCGCTCTTCATTATCAAAGAGATAGACTCCCTCCCCATCTATAATCCGCCCAATTGGAGAAATCTCCCTTCCGGAATAATCAGCAACAATCTGCCGCAGCTTCTTTTCATCAGATGGCTTTGTTGTGAAGAGCAATTGATAATCCTCACCTCCTTTCAGCATCCAGTCAAAGGCATTTGTACCCAGTTCCTGTGCTGCCTTTTCAAGCTGTTCTGAAACCGGCAGGAGGTTCTGCTGAATTTCTGCCCCTACCCCGCTTGCATTACAAAGATGAGCAAGGTCGGTTGCCAGTCCATCTGATATATCCATCATTGCGTTTACAAGTCGACTTGCTGCAAGTACTTTTCCGAGGCCAATTAATGGCTCCGGGTCCAGGTGGGCCTTGGCAAGCTGCTGCCATTTGCCTCCAGCTTCATTAGGGTTATACATGCCCTTGCGGCACAGCTCCAGGCCGGCTGCCCCCATTCCCAGGGAACCTGACACCCAGATCAGATCACCTGGCAATGCTCCGGCCCGGTAACATATGTGCTTCTCATACACCTCTCCTAAGAGCATGACAGTAATGACAATATCATGGTTCCCTTTAACCGTATCCCCCCCAACCAAACGGGTGTCATGTTCCTTAAGAACAGATGAAAACCCTGACATGAACTCTTCAAGCCAGGATGGTATCTCATCCGGGAAAGCAACGCTCAGCAGGCAAACCCGTGGATCACCACCCATTGCCGCAATATCGCTCAAGTTTACAGCAGCACTCTTTCTTCCAAGCAAATGGGGAGGGTGCCAATTCAGGTCAAAGTGCACACCACTTACTAGGGTATCTGTGGTCAACAGTTGGTAATTTGTTTCATCTTTCTTAAGTACAGCACAATCATCTCCAATCCCCATGACCAGATTCTCATCATCCTGGCTATGGGTAAAACTCTGGATCAGGTTTATGCATTCCCGCTCTGAGATCATTGCTTAATATCCATCATTATTTGTTGCCGATATCTACAACTATTTTATACGGCGCAAGGAAGGTTTATCCTTGCTTCCCTGCTCAGTATCTTTCTTCTTAGGCTCACTGTTTTTATCGAAGTTTACAGCCTTCATGAAACGTTCTTCTCCATCCATGCTAAATATCTCCTGCCCGGTCATCTGGGGAGTGCGCAATATCCAGGTAACCTTCCGGGGAGGCAATGACAGGATGTGCATGCTCACATGCCACCATTCATCACGTTTTGTATCATCCCGTATAATATCACTTACCAGTCCATATACTAACATCTGCGGTTTCTTGGCAGCTACCAATACAATATCACCAACTTCAACAGTTTCCTTGAACGGCACCAGCTTTTTTAGATCATTAACTATTTTATCCATTACACTTTCCAGTTAATTAATATTTACACGGTCAAGTCTACGGTATTGAATTGCTTCAGCAATATGCTTTTTCTGTAGATGTTCACTTTTATCAAGATCAGCAATAGTCCGCCCAATCTTAAGAATCCTATGATAGGAACGTGCCGAAAGGCCCAACCGTTCAACTGCATCTTCGATCAGTTTTTCAGATGCTTTGTCCAGTGGACAGAATTTTTTGAGGTCCTTTGGCATCAACTGTACATTACAGTAAAAATTCTTGCGCTTTGCAAACCTCTTTTTCTGAACCTCTCTTGCCTGCTCCACCCTTTCTTTAATTATTGAGGAGGATTCACCGCTGTTTCCTGATGCCATTTCTCTATA
>CP070776.1:362950-365558 GCA_020346205.1 Deltaproteobacteria bacterium | reverse complement strand
GAGGTATTGAATGGATACATATTACCAACCAAAGGATTTACCAAAATTTTCTGAAATAAGTGAAGGGGCGCCTGAACTTGCCGAAAAGTTTTTTGACTATTATTCTGCGGTTTTTGCCGAAGGAGAACTGACCCAGAGGGAAAAATCCCTCATTGCCTTAGCAGTGGCCCATGCTGTACAATGTCCCTATTGTATAGACGCGTACACCCAGGATTGTCTAGAAAAAGGCTCAAACGTTCATGAAATGACCGAAGCAATCCATGTAGCAACAGCTATCCGGGGTGGAGCATCTCTGGTGCATGGTGTCCAAATGCGTAACGTCGCAGGAAAAATATCTCTGTAATTTGTTGTATTATGTCTTATTTGCAAACAGCTGAAAATCTTAGCAGTAATCTCTATCAGGTAACTAACCTGGAGACATTTAAAAATAATCTTGCCAACCACGGTATTGATTTTGCCAGAGGAGAATGTACCACTCTGCAAATAAATGTGGGGCTGCTATGTAACCAAAGCTGTAAGCATTGCCATCTTGATGCAGGCCCATCCCGCAAAGAGATCATGGATGAAAAGACCGTGGCAGACGTCATAAAGCTGGCAGGCAGGTTTATGTTTGATACCATTGATATAACCGGTGGCGCTCCGGAGATGAACCCGAACATCCAGACGCTGATCAGCAAACTGGCACCCTTGACTAATACATTGATGCTTCGCTCAAACCTTACCGCCATAGCAGAGGAGAAACAAAGAGGACTTCTCGAACTTTTAGCCGATAACAGAGTCACGATCATAGCCTCCCTGCCCTCCTTAAATGAGACCCAATCAGAAGCGCAGCGGGGCAAGAACTCTTTCACAACCTCAATTAGCACCCTCAAGAAATTAAACTCACTTGGTTATGGTCTCCCGGGTTCAGAACTGAAACTCAATCTGGTCAGTAACCCGACAGGTGCTTTTCTGCCTTCATCCCAGGAGCAGGTTGAGAAGCGTTTTCGTCAGATGCTCTCCGACAAGTGGGATATATCATTTAACAACCTCTACACCTTTGCCAATGTCCCACTTGGCAGGTTTCTTGCCTGGCTTGAGAAAACCGACAATCTGGACACCTATATCCTCAAGCTGGCTTCGAACTTCAATCCCTGTACCCTGGAAGGCTTAATGTGCCGTTCACTTGTTTCAGTATCCTGGAATGGCTACCTTTTTGACTGTGACTTTAATCAATCACTGGAGCTTTACTTGGGTGGCAGGAAAAAACATATTTCCGAGCTGTATGATCTGCCAAGTCCTGGTGATAGTATTGCTGTGTCTGAACACTGCTATACTTGTACCGCCGGGTCAGGTTTTACCTGAGGCGGCTCTATCAGTGCCTGAGGTCCAGGCAAAATATTTTTTAATATATTTTCTGGTTGCAAGACATTTCGCCAAAATTGCTTTTGGTAAAATAGCAGTTTTCTTAAAAAAATGATTCGGGAATTTACAGATATCCAACAGGCCAGTATTGCTACTGTTAAGCATATATTAGATCTTGCTTCAGAAGCAGTTGCGAAAAAGGGTTTCTTTACCTTTGTACTGGCAGGTGGATCTACACCGCAGCAGACCTATAAGCTTTTGAGTAAGCCTCCTTATGATACGCAGATGCCATGGCAGCAAAGTCATTTTTTCTGGGGTGATGAACGATTGGTAGCCTCGACACATCCGGACAGCAATTTTTCCATGGCGTACAATGCTCTGCTTTCAAAAGTAAATGTCCCCCTACAAAATATTCACCACATTGCAACCGGACATAATGATCCTGAAAATGACGCAAAGGTATATGAAAGACACCTGCATGATTTTTTTTACTCACTGCCCCTGGAGGAAAAAGGCAATAGGGCAGAAGATATAAGTATTCCAAGTTTTGATCTGGTATTACTGGGAATGGGTCAGGATGGACATACAGCCTCCCTGTTTCCAGGGTCGAACATCTTGGAAGAAAAAAAGAAATGGGTGGCTACAGTGTCTGAAGGAATAGGCTCACCTCCGGTTGCGCGCATTACCCTTACCCTTCCTATTCTCAATCAGGCAAAGAACGTTCTTTTCCTTATCTCAGGAAGCGGAAAGAGAAAAATACTAGATACCATCCTTTCTAAACCGAAAGAGGCTGAAGAGTTCTATCCAGCAGCCCGGATCAAGCCGGCTGGCAATCTTGTATGGATGGTAGCTGAAAACAGCTGACTGACACGCTACAGGTTTTTTATGGCCTCACTGATAGGCTGACCGTTTGGAGCTACAGCGTTAGGATTTACCCTAAGCAGCTCTTCCCAGGCCTTCACTGCACCCTCCGTGTCATTCATGTCATAGCGCAACACGATGCCCTTGTTAAAACGTGACTGCTCATGATTCGGTGCAATGGCCATAGCCCGGTCAAAAGCATCCACAGCCTTCTCCGGTTGGCCTGTGCGACGATACATAACGCCCAGGTCGGTCAGGACATTGGGGTTGTTAGGACTCAGTTCAAGTGATTTTTCATATGCCCGTATGGCCTTGGCAAAATTTTGGGTATCAAAATAAACATTGCCTAACTGTGTCCAGGCATCAACATTTGTCGGGTTGACCGCCACTTCCTGTTCCAGGG
>CP070776.1:360233-362850 GCA_020346205.1 Deltaproteobacteria bacterium | reverse complement strand
GCAGCCTTAACTACTTTATGTAAGTCGATCAGTCTCACACTGCGTGGTTTTCAGGTTGAGACGGGAAAGAACACACAACCAGAAAAAGTGTTTATTACAGGCCCGGCTGGGTTAATTCCGGAAACAGCCGAATTTGTAGGCAAAAAATTGGCACTTCCTGTGTCTTTATTAAACCTGCAGGCCACTGCCGCAAACATTCAGCTGAGTGAGCACCTGGCCGGTCTCTATAACCCTGCACTCATGGACAACGCACTTTCCCTGGCAATAAGGGAAAGCAAGAAGGTAAAAGGCTTTAATTTCAGGCGTGAAGAGTTCCAGGTTAAGACACAACTTGTTAAGATCAAAAAAGAACTTACCCATGCCTCAATTTACCTATCCATTATTTTAATTCTACTAGCAATAAACTGGATGGTGGACTACCAGGACCTTAAAAAGAGAAACGCTGGACTGGACAGCCAGATTAAGGGCATATTTACCCAGACATTCCCTGAGGTCACTAACATTGTCGACCCCATACACCAGATGAATACCAAGATAAATGAATTGAAAAATGCGCCGGGTACCGGGCCGGGAATGCATATGAGCAGAAAGGTCTTGGAGATTTTAAATGATATATCCGGACGGGTCCCGAAGAATCTGGAGGTGCAGGTTGACAGAATGGTGGTTGATCAAGACACCATTCAGATAAGGGGAACTACCGATACTTTCAATACAGTTGACTCCATTAAGAAAGGCCTGGAATCCTCGGAGATGTACCGAGATGTGGTAATTGCCTCAGCAAATCTTGATCAGAAGAGTAAAAGTGTAAAGTTTGAAATAAAAATGGACCGGGCTCAATAATAAATAGAACATAAACTCTTACTACTGAAACCTGTTAGCACTTAGGAAAAGAACCATTAGAAAGAATCTATGCAACTTGCAAAAAGGGAAAAATATCTTATTGCTCTGGCTGTCATTATCATCGTTTTTGCAGTGATTATTCAGCTTGCGGTCATGCCCTTCTTTGAAAAAAGGGAACGATATAGAAACAATGTGACTACCAAGCAGAATAACCTGCAGCAAATGGTTGCCTTGCGCCAGGAATACCTGCTACTGCAAAAGGATTCTGACACCCTGGCCCAAACGCTTACTAGCAGGCCGAAAAGTTTCACCCTGTTTTCATTTCTGGAAAAGGCCGCAGGAGACGCCGGGGTAAAAAATAATATCAAGTATATGAAACCATCTGCTTCAACCGGCACAGGTCCGTTTAAAGAGTCGCTTGTTGAAATGAAACTGGAGAGAATAACCCTGGGACAGATGGTCGGTTATCTGAAACTTATTGAATCTCCAGGGAAACTGGTGAGTATTAAAAGGATTTCCATCCAATCAAACAAAAAGGAAACTCAGTTCCTTGATGCAATATTGCAGGTTTTGACATTCACCGAGTAGTAAAGCTTTACTAATTAGCAGGATCAATAACAGCAGGTAGAGGCTTTTAAAAACTGAAACTTAATCATGGCATTAACACCAAAAAATAAAAAGTGGCTGGGGTACACCCTATACGTTGTCCTGATTACCTTGGCACTGCTTTATTACCTTTTTCCTGCACAAGCAGTTGAAGAGTTTGTTGATAACAGCATCAGCAGAATTAACCCTCAACTGGGGTTTAAGGCGGATAAGATAGGTCCTTGGATACCAGCGGGTTTGAGGATACATACAGGCCAGATTTACTTGACGGATAGTTCAGCACCCGCAGTATTTAAGGCCGATAGTATGTATTTTGGGCCGCAGCTTTTGAAGCTCATAAGAGGGGTGTACAGCATAGATATGTCAGGTACGGCATACAAAGGCGAAATTAACGGCTCACTTTTTACAGAAGATGGAAATGGGGAAGCATTTGAAAGTGAGCTGTCTTTCAAAGATTTTGACCTGGCAGAATATGAATTCCTGTCTGAGAAGTTGCAACATCGAATAATAGGAAAGTTAAGCGGTGACATTGATTATGCCAAGGATTCCCCAAATACAGGAGGAAACGGCAAGGTTGGACTGCAGTTAACTGACGGGCAACTGCAGTTCCAGGCCCCCATCTTCGGTATTGCTTCGGTAGACCTGCAGAACATAGATCTGCAAGTGGAATTACATAATAGAGAAATTACGATTGTTAGAGCTGAACTGGCAGGTTCAGAAGTGAAGGCTTCTATGACAGGATCTATCCAGTTACAGACGGATATAAAACTCAGTCAGCTCAACCTTAAGGGAACCCTTGAGCCTTTGGCTGAATTTTATAAGAACTATCCTGAGATCAGGGAGTTGTTGAAGTCAATGAAGAAAAGGGTGAAGAGGGGGCAATACTTCTTTGCCGTTACCGGAACGCTTGGAGCTCCAAGATTTAGATTGCTGTAAAGGATTAATGATACAGGCCAATGGCGCAACATTGGTAAAAAGTACGCTGGAAAGATAATAAATAAATGCCAAGACAGATCCACATATTGTTTAATCTCCTTGCCCTGTTTGTCATCATGTACATCGTGGTGGATACTTTTTACCGTGTAGTTGGCATCCAGCTGCACAAGATGGGGGGCGAAAAGGTTGTTGTGCTTAAAGATGTTGAGATGCAAGCCGCAAAATCTTTAACCAC
>CP070776.1:357488-360133 GCA_020346205.1 Deltaproteobacteria bacterium | reverse complement strand
ACGAGTAGGGGAACTGTCACAGAAATACAGCAGTTAAAGAAAAACCAGAATCAACTTAATTGGGTATATCAAATAAATAAGTAAAACTTCCTTTTTTCTGCATCAGTTCATCATAGGTCCCGCTTTCCACGATCTTTCCCTTGTCCATGACTATTATCCGGTCTGCCATTTTTACGGTGGATAAGCGGTGGCTGATAAATAATGAGGTTTTCCTGTGGGTCAGTTCTTTAAATTTGCAGAAAATTTCATGTTCAGCCCTTGGATCAAGCGAGCTTGCCGGTTCATCAAGCAGGATTATCTGTGATTTTCTTAAAAATGTTCTCGCCAGGGCAACTTTCTGCCATTCACCGCGGCTTAACTCTTCGCCGTCTTCAAACCACTTGCCCAAAACAGTATTATATTTGGTAGGCAGAGATTCGATCAATTCATGTACTCCGGCCTTTTGTGCTGATGCAATAATACTCTCCTCATCAAGAGGCTGCTGCACATTACCAAACCAGATGTTTTCTTTTGCAGTCAGGTAATATTTGACAAAGTCCTGAAAAAGCATGCTGATGCTTCTCCTTAGGGAAAGGATTTCGAACTGTTTCAGGTCAATGTTGTCCAATGTTATTATACCTTGATCAGGATCATACAGACGGCACAGAAGTTTTGCCAGGGTGGTTTTCCCGCAGCCGTTCCTACCAACCAGTGCAACAGTCTCACCAGGTGCAATTGCAAAAGTAATGTCTTCCAGTACCTTGCGCTTGCTTGACGGATATTGAAAGCTTACACCTTCAAAAATGATTCCTTTTTGTATGGGGCGCGGTACCGGTTGGGGTTTGGACGGTTCAATAACCCTTGGCTTTAATTTTAGAAATTCAAAGAGGTTGGATAGAAACAGGTTGTCTTCATACAGGGCTGCCATGCCGCCGAGTAGATCACGCATGGAGCTCAATCCCCGCTGAAAGGCTTGAAAATACATGACCATGTCGCCCAGTGTAATACTGCCCTGCACCGTTCTATAGGCAATGAATGCAAAAGAAGCAAAGACTGCAATCGTGGCACTTGCCTGGGCCAGAAAATCTTCCATAGAACGTTTCTTGCCAATGGTGAGTTTCTCATGGCGCAGCTTGGAGTGCAGTTTGCTGAAGCGCTCAATGAGCAGGTCTCCCAAACCGAAAAGCCTGACCTCTTTGGCATGGATGTCACCGGTGAGCACCCAATTGATGTATAAGGCCTGCCGTTCCGTCTTGGTGCGCTCCTGGTGCCATTGATACATCCTGTTGGCATATTTTATCCTGACAAGCACTCCAGGGACTACTGCCAGAAAAAGGATGCAGGCAACAGCCCAGTGCAGTGAGAGGAGAAGCCCGGTCATGGCAAGCAGAGTGACAGAGTTCTGTGTTAGCAGTACCAGGTCATTCACAATGTTTGCCGGACGGTAGGGGCCTTCCTGCTGGGCGCGATGTAGAGTGTCAAAATATTGAGGATTCTCGTAGTACTCCAGGTCAACTTCGACAGACTTTGCATGCATAATGTCAAAAACATGATCAGTAACAGTCAGTGACATTGCTTCGTTAATTATATTTGCTAAAAGCTGGCAGAGAGCAGAGAGAAGTGCGACTCCGCCGGCAATGATAATGAGTAGTATAATCTGTTTGAAAGCCTGAGCTTTGTCAGGAGCATTTATGGAATAAGTGACAGCATCAACAATCAGTTTCATAAGATAGAGTGCTGCCAGGGGCAGTATGCCCTGGATAACCTGCAATATGAGGTTGGCCAGAGTCCAGCCGGGGCTTGCCTGCCAGACAAGGTGGACGGCTCTGTCAATTCTCAAGGCCTGCAGTATTTTTTCTCTGATAGGTTTTTGCATTGGATTTCAGGTAGAGATTAATCTTGGAAAATACTGTAACTCTGGAATTTCGTAAAGAATATTCCAGAAAAATATAAAGATAGGTTTACATAAACATTGAACACCAAGGTTTTAAATGCACGGCCCAGTCATTGAAGTCATTTCGTAGATCAACTATGTGTTTACTATTGGATTTATTGTTTCCATTTCATAAATCCTTATTATTAACTAATATTATTTAATCACTATTAAAAAAGTATAGTTAAACACGAAATAATTATTATTAGATAATGCAACAGCATAGAAAACCAAAGCAACAATTAAAAGCTTTCCTGCTCGTAGCAGGCCGGGGTAAAAGACTGATGCCCTTGACCGACACTACGCCAAAATGTTTACTGCCGATAAATGGAGTCCCCCTGCTGCAGATATGGCTGGAACATCTGAAAAGATCAGGAATTTATGAAATCCTGATCAATACCCATTGGCTGCATGAGTTGGTGGAAGAATTTGTGAAGCAATGGACCGCCAAACATGATCAAATTAAAATCGACCTTTTTCATGAACCAATCCTGCTTGGAAGTGCGGGCACCATACAGGCCCAAAGGAATTGGGCAGGCAAGGGCCCGTTTTTCATTATTTACGGAGATAATCTCACCAATATCGATTTGAACCGGCTCTTGGCTCATCACAATGAATATGGTCTACCGCTTACCATGAGGGTTTACAAGGCATCTGAACCGAAACGTGTTGGAATTGTATCTGTAAATGCCCATGGGATTGTTACTGAATTTGAAGAAAAACCAAAACAGCC
>CP070776.1:354709-357388 GCA_020346205.1 Deltaproteobacteria bacterium | reverse complement strand
GCTATAGAGAAGTTCAATATTCCTTCACTTGAACTTATGGAGAATGCCGGCCGTGGCACTGTTGAAGTTATGCTGGAGATGTTCGGTGATCCTTTGCGCAAAACGGCTGCAATATTTGTGGGTCCCGGTAACAATGGTGGAGATGGACTCGTTATTGCCAGGCTCCTTGCCTCCAGGCTGGCCCGTCCTATAGTTTTCCTGCTTATGCCGCCGGAAAAGCTCAAAGGAGATTCTGCCCATAATTATTCAAAACTCCAGGGTCTGCCTGTCAAAATTATCGAAATAAAAAATGAGACTGACCTGGAACAGGTCCCGAAAATTCTTGATGGATGCTGGACCGTGGTGGATTCAATATTCGGTACAGGGCTCACACGGGAAGTTTCAGACACTTTCTCTGCTGCCATTGATTGTATAAATGCAGCCTCCTGCCCGGTTGTTTCTGTGGACATTTCTTCAGGGCTCAATTCCGACAGCGGCCTGATCTTGGGAAACTGTGTGCGTGCGGATGTTACGATCACCTTTGGCCAGGCAAAGATCGGCCAGGTAATTCATCCCGGCCGTGAATATTCCGGATTTATAAATGTAGTTGATATCGGTATCCCTGAAAAGGCTGTAACTGCAGCAGACCTCCGCCAGGAACTCATCGACAGTTCAGTTGGCAGATGGCTGCCCCCGAGGGACCCGTCTGCACACAAAGGCACTTACGGTCACCTGCTCATCGCTGCGGGCTCGACCGGTAAAACAGGTGCCGCACTTCTTTGCGGGCTGGGAGCTTTAAAGGTTGGAACAGGCCTTGTTTCGCTCTGTGTACCATACGATTTGAACAACATCATTGAATCCAGTCTGTGGGAGGTTATGACCATACCACTACAGTCTGCTGCCCATGGTTTTTTCTCCATTGAGGATTACAAAGTCATTCATGATGCACTGCTTGACAAACAGGCTTTAGTCATCGGCCCCGGAATAGGTACTGCTGAGGAAACAGCTGAATTGATGCTTAATCTTTACAGTGAAACAGAAACTCCAATGCTGGTTGATGCAGACGGCCTCAACATTCTTGCCCAGGATACAAGTCTCATAAAAAATGCTCCTGGGCCGAGAATTCTTACTCCGCACCCTGGCGAAATGTCACGCCTTACCGGACTTGCAACAAATGAAATCCAGAACAACAGAATTGCAGTAACACGGGATTTCGCTGTTAGTCATAATGTACATGTGGTTTTAAAAGGAGCGGATACCCTTGTATGTGACCCGGACGGCAACCTGGCCATTAATCCAAGCGGCAATCCGGGTATGGCCTGCGGAGGCATGGGAGATGTGCTTTCAGGTGTTATTGGTGGCTTTTTGGCCCAGGGGCTTTCAGCATGGGAGGCTGCCTGCCTTGGTGTATATAGCCATGGACTGGCGGGAGACTGGTTGGCAGAAGAGAGCAGCGCCGGCTATCTGGCCTCTGAAGTAGCACATGAACTACCCCATGTGCTGGAAAGCTTTAGAGACGAACTATAGTAGTTACTTCAACACAAACTTTTAATCCACTACCACATAACTTCTAAGGAGAAATTATCCATGGTCACAGCAAAAGATATCATGACAACAAAAGTAATCTCTGTCCAGAAAGATACAACGGTAACTGCACTGGCTGAAATTCTTTGGAAGAACAAGATCAGTGGTGCTCCTGTACTTGACGACGATGGTAATGTCGTCTCCGTAGTGACGGAAAGCGATTTAATTGATCAAAATAAAAAAGTGCATATCCCCACCATGGTCAGCATCCTTGACTCGGTTATCTTTCTGGAGAGTTCCAAAAAAACTGAAAAAGAGATCAAGAAAATGGCCGGCAATACTGTTCAGGACATCTGCTCAATGGAATTAGTCTACGTAACAGAAGATACAGGTCTGGATGAAATTGCCACCATCATGTCAGAGAAAAAAGTACACACCCTGCCTGTTTTAAAAGATGATAAGCTAGTGGGTGTTATCGGCAAAAGTGACATTATCCGCTCCATGGCAATCCAGGCAGGCAATAATTCTTAAAGCGTTTATATGATAGACTACCTCATACATTTTTTTACATATAATAAAATTTATCTATTCTCAGGGGTTGCATTACTCCTGCTTGTTTTCTTACCTACCAAAGAAAAAATTTCATCCAAAACCAAAAAGGCATTGTACGTCTTTATTATCATCTGGATAGTATGTTTTGCCTATAGGATTAATACCGGAAACGATATTATTTACCTGTTCAACAAAAACGACAATTTCGGCAATACTCGCCAACCTGGTAAGATTGAAGGCAGCCCGTTCAAGAAATACTATTCAAATGAGGCCGGCAGAAAACCCAAGGATCAGTGACAATACGCTTTACCTAAAATTCCCGTTTTCAAACGATAAAACCCTTCCAAAAGACACAAAATAATGAGATATTCCACCCAAACTTTTTGATATATCTTTGGATCAGAAGAGCTTCATTTGTTTAGCGGCAGATTTTTTCTTTTTAGGCTTCTTGCGCTCTATTTGTTCGCAAAGTGTAGTTGGGATCTCAGCAACAAACTGGGAGGTAGGACGTTTTTTATGGATACCGTAAATTGGCCGCGTTGCAGCAGAAGTAAGAATGAGCGAGTTCTGGGCCCGAGTCATCCCAACATAGAACAATCTTCGCTCCTCGTGGATTGAAGTGGG
>CP070776.1:351919-354609 GCA_020346205.1 Deltaproteobacteria bacterium | reverse complement strand
AGAGTTATGCAAGTGCAAGTAGACAAGAATTCATCTTCTGGAAGTGAATCGTTTAATAATCGTTACAAGGATGAAATTAAGCTTGCCAATCTTTTCCGATCTGCTGCAAGCGTCAATGAACTTTTAAGTGGCCTGAAAAAGGAAATGAGGGATTATTTTGATGCAGAAGCCTTCACTATCTACTTTGCTGATAATAAGAAAAATCAGATAGTTTCTAAAATGAAGGCAGGGCGCCTGCGCAAGGAAATCCGCCTTCCCATTGATAAGAGCAGTATTGCAGGCTACGTTGCTTCAACCGGATCAATTGTCAATGTTGTTGATGCATATAACCAGGATGAATTACAGAAAATAGACCCTGAGCTCAAGTTCAACCGTAATTGGGACGACCAAACCAAATTTACAACCAAACAGGTTTTGACTGCACCGGTTTACTGCAGGAAAACCCTCTTTGGTGTTATCCAACTCCTCAATAAAAAAAATAATAATAGTTTTACCAGTGAAGATGTTGATAATCTTAAGGCAATTGCAGACGCCATGGGGCGTTTCATAGTTGAACATCTTCCCAGTGCCAAAAGGAGCCAGACAGAAAAAGTACAGAAGCTTCCTACAGGCGGTAAAATCCCTGCTCCATACACTATTCTCATCAATGGCAACATTTTGTCAGAGGAAGACGTCTTAAAGTCTATCAAAAAGGCTGAAGGAGGTGAGAAAGGACTGGAGCAGATACTCATTGACGATTTTAATCTGAGCCGAAAACAGCTTGGAAAGGCCCTTGCTAAATTTTACGGTATCCGCTTCGAAGATCTTACGACTACCATCTATAACCCCATAGAATATATAAAAGGAAAAAACATTGACTTCTTTCTTCGCGGCCTCTTGGTTCCGCTGCATGTTGACGGTGGTGAACTCATACTGGCCATAAACAACCCACGTGATAAAAGCTCAATCCAGGAGGTGCAGCAGTTGTACCGTACTCCCCAGGTGGAACTGCGCTTTGCCTTTAAGGAGGACATCGAACAGTACCTGCAATCCTTCCAGGGAGCAATGAGGAGCAAAAAAAGCGGCAAGTCGGTAGATGACTTAATTACTGAGCTGAAAGGACAGGACATTGGAGACGCATCCCTGGAAGCAGATGATATTTATGAAGATACTGATGTTGACGATAATTCAGTTGTACTCTTGGTCCGGAAAATAATTGAGGATGCCCACCACCAAATGGCATCGGACATACATATTGAACCATACGGTGCAAAGGATGCTATAATACGCTATCGCATTGACGGCCGCTGTCAGCAGTCACTAACAGTTCCAAGCACCTATATACGTTCCGTAGTCTCAAGAATTAAGGTTCTGGCAAAGATGGATATCTCTGAAAAGAGAAAACCCCAGGACGGAAAGATCAGGTTTAGAACAACCAGCAACAAAATTATTGAACTCCGTGTAGCCACAATTCCAACAGCCAACAATAACGAAGATGTTGTCCTGCGTCTCCTTGCTTCTGCCGAACCGTTACCTCTTGATAAAATGATGCGTAAAGATACCTATGACCGGTTTGTCAATATCATCGAAAAGCCGTACGGCATTGTCATGGTTGTCGGACCAACAGGCTCCGGTAAGACAACAACACTGCATTCAGCCCTTGGCCACATCAATAAGCCTGAGCGAAAGATCTGGACTGCCGAAGATCCGGTGGAAATCACGCAGCAGGGTTTACGCCAGCTTCAGATAAACGTTAAGGCTGGCCCCACCTTTGCCCAGGCCATGCGTGCCTTTCTCAGGGCTGATCCGGATGTTATCATGGTGGGCGAGATGCGGGACCATGAAACTGTTAAGATGGGAATTGAAGCATCCCTTACAGGCCATCTTGTTTTCAGTACACTGCATACCAACTCTGCCCCGGAAACCATCACCCGCTTGATTGATATGGGTATGGACCCATTTAATTTCGCCGATGCTCTCTTGGGGGTTTTAGCCCAGCGCCTTACAAGAGTTCTCTGCCCAGAGTGCAAGGAACCTTATCACCCAGATAAAGTTGAGTACGACCATATCAAGAACCTCTATGGTGAATACTTTGATGAGAGGCTGAATGTGCCCTATATTGATGATTTAAGGTTTTATCAGCCCAAGGGTTGCAAGGAATGCAACGATGTGGGCTACAAGGGCAGAATGGGGCTTTATGAGCTACTCATTGGCGACCGCCCCATGAAAATCCAGATCATTGAACGGTGCTTGGTAGATGATCTTCGTGAAGTTGCAATTAAGGGCGGCATGACAACCCTGCTCCAGGACGGTATTCATAATACATTCCTTGGTAAGACTGACATGAAACAGGTCATGAGTGTCTGCTCCCGTTAATCATCCGTTGCTTAAACTATCCTTCAGATGCTAATCACCTGGATTCATCAGGCTGAAAGCTAATAGTTTATTTTCAGCCTGTCAGCCAACTCACCGGTAAGGTGCCAGCCTATTATCTTGTCTTTTGTTAACACAGGAGACGCTACCAGAATATTTCCATCAAGTATACTCAGCTTCGATCCTTTTTCCCCAGCCTTGATAGTCATTGCTATAGTGCCATTGGTGAGTACGATGTCAAGATTTTCAGAATCAATATCTTTAAGAATCTCTGCTATATCAGAGCTTCCCGGCAACTTATTGTTCATGGAATAAAAATGACTGATATTGGTTTCAAT
>CP070776.1:349105-351819 GCA_020346205.1 Deltaproteobacteria bacterium | reverse complement strand
CTTGCCAGAGTGTTTCGGACAATTTCATTTTCTATGGAACCGGCAATATATGGCGCCATGAATGGCGCAAGCAATAAAAGGGTCATAAACGAAAGCGGCCAAATAAAAAGTGTGATGGGTTGAGTATCAATATCAGCAACCCTGGCCATGATAACGAATAGTGGCGGCAAGCAATAGGCTATGGAGAATAGCGATTTAGGCTGTGCCAAAGGTAATAACAAAAATGCCAGGAGAAACCAGAGCAGCATAAATTTCATTAAATTGTCTGACGCTAACTTCCTGATAAGAACAACAGCTTTTATGAACATGCCGCTAAAAGGCAGCAGCCCAACGAAAATAAAAATCAGGTAAGAGTAATAGGGCAGGGACTCCCCAATGAAATTATATTGATTGAGTTCGCTTTTTTGGAGCAGGAAAAGGTCACTTAAAAAAGCCTCTCCGTGCAGCATGAATTCTGCAAGATACCAGGGGATGACGATGAGCCCAAAAACCAGAAGACCCACCGGGTTAAAAAACAGTGCCATGATGTCTTTCCATCTTCTTGTTAAACCGAAGAAAGCGATACTGACAGCAGCTGGCAGCAGTATGGCAAAAGTGCCTTTAGTCAAAACGCCTAAGGCTCCAAACATGAAAGACCAGTAAATGTGCCTTTTGTTGCCTGTGTGAGAAAACCTGTAGATGTTCAGAAGTGTCAGAGTCAGGAAAAGACTGATCAGTGCTTCCGGTGTAGCAGCCCTACCGACAAGGATGACATGAAGAGATGCGCCCATGAACAGGGCAGCATGCCAGGCAGTTCTGGTGTCATAACAGCGTCTGGTAAAAAGAAAGATTGAGACAACCCAGAAAAGTGCTGCAATAGCTGAAGGAAGCCGCAGGGCCAACTCATTGAGACCCAATATTTTTATGCTTGCGGCCTGGGCCCAATAAAACAGGGGCGGCTTATGGAAAAAAGGGATGCCGTTCAACTGGGGGGTGGTAAAGTCCCGGCTTGTTATCATTTCACGGGTGACTTCACTGTATGCCCCTTCGTCTGCATCAAAAAGCGGTGTGTTTCCTAAATGTGCAAAAAAACTGAGAAAAACAAGGAGGATAAGTACAGGTACATATTTTGATATGCTAAAGTTATTGTGCTTCATTGGGTTTATGCAACCGGGTCCTGTGCTATCAGATTTCAGAAACTGTTATGGGGTCAGCTGTGCCAAGTGTATCGTGGGCCATGGTTAGATGACCAACTGTTTTCCAGTTGACTCCCAATAACCTGCAGCCATATGAATCTATGGCAACTGGATCGTAACCTGCAGCAAGACGGTTGGGCGGCGGATCACAGATGGGACCCCAGAGATGCGCCTCCTGCATACCGACTGTTGCATCAAGCAGGGTGAAATCAGGAGTTCTATAGCGGTTCAGGTCATAAACAGCTTCCTGGATTCCCTGGTGAAACGATGCTTTTTTCCAATGACCGCCTTGCTGATAATGTGATGGCGGGGCCAGACCTATCATGTTTTTCATTGTCAGCGTTACTCCGGCCAGGCTGTGCGCTTTTAACACCGGGACTGAAATCAGAAAGCTTTCAAAGATCACTTTGGGCAGGTGCATTTCGGGCCAGCGTTTGCATTTGCTGTTTTGTTTTTGCACAAGAGGGGCGTCATTGAGATCCATGAGGTCGACATTAGACCGGTTGGCAAGTCGATTATACCCCAATGCCTCAAATATCTGCCAGGTATCATTGGAAGAAGAACCGCATCCCTCACCAATAATTATTTCAAGTCCGGGATAAGATGCATGTATATAGTCAACCAGAGCTTCAATGAGTTCCACTGGAGTGGTAATTGGGGGGTTCTGCGGTTCAACGAGGTTTGGCTTGATGATAATTTTTTTTTCAGGATCAAGACGGCTAATCAGGCCGGCTGCATCAAGTACACGGGGAACACTTTCCTGCCAAGAGGTAAAGCTGGAAGTATATACCGTGCTGTTATTATTAAATTCTACCATTTAAAATTATATATTCTGATGATGCTTCTGCATATATTATCTATCGGTCTGGGAGGCTATTGCTTCAAGTCCCTTGAGCAGAACAAAGCGTCCCAGGGGAACAATTTCACAGGGAAAGCTTTTCACAAAAAGAGGATTGTCGCAAAGCCCTCCTGAAAGATACAGTTTTGAAGGTGAACCTGCAAATCTGTATGCATTTATGGCAATTCCCATGACAAAACGCGCTACCGCCACAGAATCAGGTGTTCCAGATACAACTGCATCAAAAATACGGCTCATGCCCAAAACTCCACAGGTTACAGAAAAAGGACGTTCCGGGACCGGCAGTTCATTGTAGTCAAGATCATAGTACCGTGCGAGCAACTCGATGGTGAAACCCATAGAGGCCCCGCATTCACTGTTCCAGCCCATGTCATTCAGGTGACTGTTGTTATAATGGATGAATTTAATGTCACGGCTGCCGCAGTCAAGCAGGACAAAATCTTCCTCAGCAATTAACTGTTCGCCGCCACGGGCCAGTACAGTCAGTTCGTTGATATATTTATCTGAGAAGCGCTTGCCGTTATGACCTGTTGCAATTGCAACCCTGTGCTCAGCGGTGAGTTCCTTGGTCGGGACAATATAGGGTTCTTTTGATGACGAGGAAAGGTCAATGAACTTGCTGTATGAAGTGCCGAAATCTCCGAGAATCATTTTTAAACAATTTTGAATTATAAATTATG
>CP070776.1:346291-349005 GCA_020346205.1 Deltaproteobacteria bacterium | reverse complement strand
ATGTCCTGATGCGTAGCATCTGCCGCTTTCAGGCTTCCCTCAGCATCCAGCCCCCTCTTGAGAAAATCGCGCGTTATCGTAAGTCTCATTGTCTCATGATCATGACAATCGGCGCAACCTACAGGATTTGAAATCTCGCTGCCGTGCCTTGCCCATTTGCCGGTGAAATAATCCAGCTCGCCGATCTTATCAATCAGCCTGGGCACATCGGGTGATTTGCAGGTCCAGCACGCGGTTGGCATGGGACCGGTTGCAGCATCCACGGGGCCGCCGGTCCTTAGGGTATTTATATTGTCTTCAAGGATATAGAAATGGCCCCGCGGCGCGTTGTAGTCCTTGGAAAAACCATACCCGGCCCACATCACTACCAAAGCCGGATATTCGACTAACATATCGGTAATCTTGTCGCTTTTCCTGGTTTGCCTGTATGAATCATACTGGCGCTGATAATATTTGCCCCATTCAGAACTTCGTGATTCAAACTTTTTAATTTGGGGTACAACATCGCCTTTTGTCTGGGCTGCGTGGGCTGCGGTAGTGATGGTTTTCTGTTCCGCCTTGTTTCCATTGATCGAGATTGCCAATAATAGCATTGGTACAATGGCAGCTATTGAAACAATGGTAATAATCGTAGGTTTTTTCATATTCTACCCTCCTCTTTGTAATGTTTTTAAAAAACTAAATTTCTTTAACCCCCAAATTATCCGGAGTGGTGGTCAAGCTTCTGGTGGTGCCATGCGGTACTGTCCTGTGACAACTCCAGCATTTGCGGTCGAACTTCTCACTACTGGCTTCTGTCGTGTACAATTTGCTATTTTCGAGCATCTGGGAGACAATTTCATCGTGACAGTAAATACAATTGTTCTGTATCCGCTGCCTGGCGCTTTCGCTTATCCTGATATTCTCACCTTGATAGGTTTTGAATGTCATGGCATAGGAATGATTGAAGCCGTCCCGGGATTTTGCGATAATCTTGTCAACAAAAGGCTCTTGTGGCAGATGGCAATCCACACAGGTGGTCCACTCCCTGTGCGAACTGTGCTGCCAGGTGGCATACTCGGTGTTCATGGTATGGCAATTGATGCATACCTTCGGGTCTTCCGACATATATGAGAACATCTTGGAAGCGTGCACCACATAGGCAAACATCCCGACCGCTGCCAGCACCGAAAGAGTTGCTACATATTTCATCATGTCTTTTGTTTCCATATTTGACCTCTTAAGTTTTGTTCCAGGTAAAACCGCCCAGCAACATACAAAAATTTTAAACTTGCTCAGTCTTGTCCTTCAAATTTTCAAGCCGCATAAATAATCAGTCTGTATTTTTATAAAAGCAAACACTGTGCCAGAAAATATATCCTTTTAAATCGTATAGTTGCAAAAAAATGCAACAAAAACGCTACCAGAAGGTAACGTCATTTTAACCTCAATGTTACCGCTCGGTTACAAAGCTTTAAAACACCAATAACACAAGACTCTTAAAAAGAAGTGAATTAAGGGCTAGAGCCACCCATAACAAGATTTACCACATTGTGGTACCTGGGGAAATTATAAGCACCACCCAGATAGGAATTACTTCTACAGCTAATCCCAAGGAACGCTTTATACACAAACCTTGACTTCAAGTATATGCCAGGCTAGCGGCCCCAGTCGAACGCTTTTGAGCTTAAACAAAAATCCTTTGTAATTTGTATTGCAGCAAAATACGGTTCGGCTATTTTGTAATCATGACTCATGAAGCAATCATAAGGCTTACGGCCTTTCTGGGTATTTTTGCAGCAGTGGCTGTTTGGGAATCTCTGACGCCTCGACGCAAACTTACCACTTCGAAGCCTCTGCGCTGGATCAGCAATATAAGCATTACCATGCTTGGAGCAGCTATTGTCAGGGGAATTTTTCCAGTTATTGCAGTTGGCTTGGCAGCAAATCAAACTACCATGGGAATATTGAACCAGGTCCCTCTTCCTTTTGCCCTCAAGGTTTTTATCGGTATCCTGGCCTTTGATCTCATCATCTTTCTTCAACATGTTTCATTCCATTCTGTCCCGATATTGTGGCGTCTTCACATGATGCACCATGCAGACCTTGATGTTGATGTAACAACAGGCCTGCGTTTTCATCCCATCGAGGTCGTGCTGTCAATGGGGATTAAAATTGTTGCTGTTGTTATGATTGGACCACCTGTTCTGTCTGTAATTCTTTTTGAGATCCTGCTAAACGGCACCTCAATGTTCAACCACGGGAATATCCGCATGCCAGCCGGTGTTGACCGGATGCTCAGGCTGATTGTCGTAACCCCGGACATGCACCGTGTACATCATTCTGTAATCATTAAGGAAACTAACAGTAACTTCGGCTTTAATTTTCCCTGGTGGGACAGGTTCTTTGGTACATATAGAGCACAGCCTGCAGCTGGTCATGAAGATATGACTATAGGGCTTTCTCAGTTCCGTGACCAGAAACGGCTGACTCTGCCATGGCTTTTGATTCTACCGTTTATTGGCAGATCTGGTGCATACCCGCTTCTTAGAGCTGGCAGAAAACGATTTTAAAAAACAAAATGTATTATAAAATTACTGAGTATTTTGATGTAGTTGATTTTTAAGCAGGAAATAGAATGAAAAAGATCGGCAATTATCTAATCAATAATAAGATATGTGATGAGTCCTCCTTGAACAAAGCTTTGGAGGAGCAACTGAAGCTAAAAGAGCATA
>CP070776.1:343473-346191 GCA_020346205.1 Deltaproteobacteria bacterium | reverse complement strand
TCCGGCAAATATCACAAGAATACTCAGGTGGACGATATAAACACCAAACCTGACCCAGGGGGTTTTCTGGGAAAAAAACAGGATGCCGCCCTCAATTTCTCTCCGGCTTGGCTTCCAGCCTGCACCATTTAAGGTTTGCTCCATCTCAGCTGTAATCTCCTGCATCGGCTTGGAACTGCCAAAAAGCATTCGCGGTAACATCTTCTCCAGCCTACCGGGCTTGGTCGCCAGATTGTCCATGGTCACCAGTTTCCATACAGTGGGTAAACGGTCTATGCTGCAGACAATCAGGTTGATGCTGAAAAGGCTGAGAATGCTGACAAACCACCAGGAATTATACATGTCTGGAATATTGAGCAGCCTGAAGATCTCGGCTGTGCTTTCACCATACTTCTGGATATAGACGTCAGGTGATTCCTTCTGCGGAATGATGGTGCCTACTATAGAGGCAATGGCCAGCGTAAAAAAACAGAACAAGGCCAATTTTACGGAAGAAAAAAACTCCCAAAAGCTATTTTTCTTTTTCATATTTCTCCATGTACTGAAGGATATTCAAAAGCCGCGCTCCTCTGAAAAAATAAAGGGCTGAAATTCACTCAAACAAGGCAGCACTACCTAACATAATCATCCCTTACTGTCAACACAAGGCAATAACATTACTTTAGAAAAAGCTTGCCTTCTTATTCCAGAACATGTATATAACCCGTTTTCATTCAAACCATTATGATAGTTTTTTAATATAAGGAGTTTTATCATGGCAAAAAAATGTGAAATCTGTGGCAAAGGGCCAATGACCGGCAATCATGTGAGCCATGCCCATAATAAAAACAGGCGGCGATGGCTTCCTAACCTGCAGCGGGTCAGAATGGCCACGGAGAGTGGCAACTCTGTTCATGTACGTGTGTGTACACGATGCCTCCGTTCAGGTGCAGTTGTCAAGCCGGCATAACTTTTTATTATTAGTATAATCTGCTACTCAGAAAGAATTTCTTTTATATCCTGTAAGCAATTCCCCCATGTCAGACCAGCAAATATCCTACCTTCCATATGATCAGGCAATAAAGGTCGTCGGAGCTATCCAGGAAGAAGAGCATCCACATGAACTCAACCGACGCATCTTTACTGTGTATGATATTAGCGGCAAGGAAGTCTGCTGGTTTGATGCAGAAGATACCATTGCCATTGTTGCACCCGGTAAAGTAAGTCCCAAAAAAGCGGATGTCCAGCCCCTGGTGGAAGATTACATTTTAAACCATATTCCTGACTGGTCCTGATTCCAACGGCTTGGCTACTTAACTGTTCCTGTTACAATCTTATTGGCTTTTCAGTTTAATCCAAAATGCCTTCGGGCATTTCCGGAATTTTTTCTCCACCCAGAACATAGCCTCCATCAAGCCGCAGCACTTCCCCTGTCATAAATGGCGCATCCTCGACCAGAAATAAAACTGCCTTTGCAATATCATCCAGTTCCCCGGTGCGCTCAAGGAGTGTATGCTCAAGTATAGCCTGTCGTTCGGACTCTTTTAATAAGTCCCAACCCCTGGTGCCTTCCCCATGTCGTTTCTCGAAAAAACCAAGCATCAGTTCATTAACCCTGATGTCTGGTGCAGCCTGCCTGGCCCAGGTTTGGGTAAAAGATGAAACCGCCCTGTTTGCTGCTGCATAGCCATCATTAAATATCAAGCCGGCAGGTCCTGAACGTCCGACTAGCCCGGCAATGGATGATATATTGATGATCACACCCTGCCCTGAATTTTTCATGAGCGGTAGCGCATTGTGAGCAACCAGCCATTTGGCTTTAAGGGTTGTGTCCATTTCCAGGTCCCACTGTTCTTTGTTGGCTTCAAGATCATAGGAGCCATGCACAACAGGCATGCCGCCGCGTTCAATATTATTAACAACTATATGAAGGGCACCAAATTTTTCCTGGATCCGGGCAATAAGGCTTTGCACCTGTTCTGCATCGCGAAGGTCTGTTTGGAAGGCAAGGTGATTTTCGCCCAGCCGGGCAAACTCCTTCTGCATATCCTCTGATTCATCAGGCCAGTCATGATGGTACGGCAGTACAACCTTTGCCCCTCGGTCAGCAAAAGCACGGGCTATTGCCCCCCCTATTCCCTTGCTGGCCCCAAGGACCAGGGCAACCTTACCCTTTATTTGCATAAAGTTTCCTCCACATAAGTATTAACAAACTCAAAATAGGAGAATAACCGTATGATATCAAGGAGAAAAATAATAGTTTCCAAGGGTCCAAGGGTTCGAGGTTCCGAGGAGTATGTGTAAAAGGATAAAGATTAAAGACTTAGTAATGGCTGCTAATCGTTGGATGCTGGTGCAATGTTATTTTGAAAAAAGATGAATTAAATATCTCCAACCTGAGGCTGTTCAAGTTGACAAGAGTTTTTAGTGAAGTGCACTGAGTGAGGAGTTAAAGAAAGCAAAAAACAAGAGACGCAAAGATGCAGGGGAAAACATTAAGATTAAATAGTGTTTCTCTTAAAACCTTGATCCCTCGAACCCTTGAACCCTAACTCTTTATCTCTCCCCTCGCGCCTACAATAACTTCTTCCATAGGAATATCTTGCCCAGTCTGCTTGAGAGCTTCCTTAACAATCATACGCATACCAGCGCAGCAGGGCACTTCCATGATCGCCAGCTTGATACTTTTGGGCTTCGCCTCCTGAAAAACCTCGACAAATTTCTGTATATAACCATTGA
>CP070776.1:340649-343373 GCA_020346205.1 Deltaproteobacteria bacterium | reverse complement strand
GCAAGGGGCACAGCAGTCTCCAGCCCAATGATACCGTTTGCTGCCTGGTCAAACTCAATATCTTTTTCCAGTATAGAGTGGGGGGCATGGTCAGTGGCAATAGCGTCAATGGTGCCATCTTTTATCGCCTCGATGATTGCCTTGCGGTCTTTCTGCGTCCGGAGTGGCGGATTCATCTTTGCATTGGTGTTGTAGTCTTTGACAGCTTCTTCAGTCAATGTGAAATAATGGGGTGCTGTTTCTGCAGTTACTGGAACCCCCTTTCTCTTTGCCTGCCGGATGAGGTTGATTGACTCCCTGGTGCTTATATGGGCCAGGTGAATGTGGCAGCCGGTATAGCCTGCCAGGGCAAGATCCCTATATACCATGATCTCTTCGGCAATATGGGGAATTCCCTGCAGGCCCATGCTTGTAGAGATAAAACCTTCATTCATGGCACCGTTGCGGCTGAGACTGGCATCCTCAGAATGAGAAATAACAGGCACCTTATGGTTTGAGGCATACTCCAGAGCCCTGCGCATCAATTGGCTGTCTAATACCGGCATGCCGTCATCTGTTACAGCCACAGCGCCCGCCTCTTTCATATCGCCAAACTCGGCAAGAGTTTTCCCGAGTGAACCTTTGCTTATTGCTCCCACAGGATAAACCCTGGCATAAGCAGTTTCAGCCCTCTCTAGAATAAGCCTTGTTACTGACTGACTGTCGTTTACCGGAGTTGTGTTCGGCATGCAGGCGACAGCTGTAAAGCCTCCTGCAGCAGCAGCCCTGGTGCCTGTTTCTATTGTTTCTTTATGTTCTTCACCCGGCTCGCGCAGGTGCACATGCATATCTATCAAACCGGGAACAACCCATTTTCCCTGCAGATCAAAAGTGAGAAGTTTTTTGGGCAGGACGGGAGCTTTTTGACGGGATGTAAAAATTGCTTTAACTTTGCCTTTTTCAACCAGAAGACTGGCCTTTTTGTCCAGTTTATTTACAGGGTCAATGATCCTGCCGTTTTTGAGGAGTGTTGGTTGTGGCTTAGGCATATCTAATTGCCTCCCAGAACGAGATACATCAAGGCCATGCGGATGGCTACCCCGTTGGTCACTTGTTCAAGAATTACTGATTGTGAGCTGTCAGCCACATCCGGTGCCAGTTCAACACCTCTGTTAATGGGGCCTGGATGCATGAGCAGTGCATCCGGCTTGGCAGCCTGTAAAACCTTGCGGTTGATGCCGAAAAACGTGGCATATTCTCTAAAAGAGGGAATTAATGGATCATTTTGTCGTTCTTTTTGAATGCGCAGAGGCATAACTACATCAGCATTTTTGACTGCATCGCCAACAGAGCTGCATACAGTGGCTCCCAACTCCTCGATTCTTTTAGGGATCATAGTGGCCGGGCCGCTTACAAAGACCTTTGCTCCCATTTTGGAAAACCCGATGATGTCCGAGTGTGCTACCCGGCTGTGGCTGATATCACCAATGATGGCAACCTTGAGCCCGGAGATCTTGCCTTTGTTTTCCTTCACTGTCATGAGGTCAAGCAATCCCTGGCTGGGGTGTTCATGGGTACCGTCACCTGCGTTGATCACAGAAGTCTTGATATGTTTTGCCAGATAATGGGAGGCACCGGAGCTTGGATGACGCATGATGAGAACGTCAGGCATCATGGCTTCGATATTCTTTGCTGTATCAGCAAGGGTCTCGCCCTTTGTAGTACTGCTTGTTGAGGCAGAGATACTGAAGGTGTCAGCGCTCATTCTTTTGGCGGCAATATCAAATGAAAGGCGCGTCCGAGTGCTGGGTTCAAAAAAGAGGGTAACAACGGTCTTACCGCGCAGGATAGGTACCTTCTTAATGGTTCTGGCTGAAATTTCTTTAAATGATTCTGCTGTATTGAGGATATGCTCGATGTCGTGGACAGAAAGGTGATCGAGGCCGAGAATGTGCTTATGGGCAAAAAGGTACTCTCTGCTCATGCTGGTCCTTTATTCATGCCTTATCCATAATTTGATTTAATCCTAAACTAAATAATTGGATAACAAGAGAGGAAAAAAGTCAAGTAAATGAAACAAAAAACCTCTTTAATAATTTGAGTTAGTTATTCTTCCTTAAATAATATTTAACGTACGATGTTGGCAATCCTGTCCCACCGTACTGAAAAATTTTCTTTATCCCAGGACCAGTAAAGAATAAAGGCTTTCCCTTTAACAGCTTTTAAATTGACAAAATTCCAGAACCTGCTGTCGTAACTGTTGTCCCGGTTGTCCCCCATTACAAAGAGCGAATCTTCTGGAACAGTTACTGGCCCCAAATTATCTCGTCCCTGTACATTCGCCGGGAGAATTTTATTGTCAAGAAAAATGGCGTAGTTTTCGTTTTGAAGTTCACCATTGACATAAACTTTTTTGTTTTTGATTTCAATGGTGTCTCCTTCCACTCCAACAACTCTTTTAATATAATCCTGTGCTGGATTTACAGGGTATTTGAAGACAACAATATCTCTTCTTTCCGGTTTCTTAAATGGAATCCAGGTATTTCCGTTAAAAGGGTTTTTTACACCGTATATGAATTTATTGACAAGAATGTGGTCTCCTATCAGAAGCGTATTCTGCATAGACCCTGATGGGATTTTAAACGCCTGGACCACAAAGGTCCTGATAAATAGGGCGAGCAGTAGCGCAATGAGGATGGCTTCGACATACTCGCGGATTGTAGACTTGCGCTTTGGGGTAAGGTT
>CP070776.1:337821-340549 GCA_020346205.1 Deltaproteobacteria bacterium | reverse complement strand
ATTTGCAGGTCAGACCAGCCGGCTGCTTTAAACTTTGAACGTTTAAAGAAGTTACGCAGACCCTCAGTAAATACATCCGGTCCAACCTTATTGCGCAGCATGTGAAAGAACATTGAGGATTTATTATAGCCAACAGCACGTATGGGCTGGCCCTTAATGCTTCCATGGCCAACGTTGCTGAAATCGCGCAGGATAAGGTCCATTTCAGGCCTGACATAACTCTGATACTTAACCAGTTGTTCTTTTCTGTAAGTTGAACCCCTCCCGGCGTCTACCGCAAAGGCTTGATCGGCCAGGTATGTTGTCAGGCCCTCTACCCAGTTGCCCTCCTGAGGCGAGATACGAACTCCGTTACCAAACCAGGCATGCAGGATTTCATGACCCAGAGAAGTATCTACAATGAAGGGTAATCTGACTACAGATTGACCAAGCAGGGTAAAGGTAGGCATGGCAAAACCCGTGGGCAGCCTGTTCTCCACAATAGAAAAACGCTCATAGGGGTAAGGTCCAAGCATTTCTTCATACCGTTTCAGGTACTGTTTTGCCTTTGCAAGGTACTCGTTTGCCAATTGCTGATCTTCAGGAAAAAAGTAGGCAACAAGTTCTTTTTTTTCGCCAAAATTTTCCTTTGTCACAACATATGGTCCTGCTATAAAATTAATGGAAAACAGGGGATGCGGAAAACGGAACGTTACCTGCTTATTACTATTGATATCAGAGGCAATGATCTCATTAGCTTCTGAAACAGCTTTAAAATCAGCAGGTAAATGGGCTGTCAACTTGAAGAACATTTCTTGGTCAGCAACCGGGTACCAACTGTCAATAAGTGTTATTCCTGCCTCGCTAATCAGGTTATATCCTGATGAACCTGGTTTTACCGTTTTACTGTATGTAAGTAAGATTTTTTGATCTCTTGGAGAAGAGGGAATATCGAGATCTTTATTATCCTGTCCCAATTCTGCCGGTTGACCATTTATGCTGATCTGGGATACGTTCAGGTGGGAGAGCTCAAGGTGAAGGTTCACTCCAGCCGGCAGGTCTATGCTGGAAGTCGCCTTAAGAGTATTTGCCTCCAGATTAAATTCCATTGAAATATAATGGACCGGGGCAGTAGAATGGCTGGCCGCATTAGTCTGGGCCTTGAAAAGTACTATGTTAAAAAATAGAATGAGTAATATTGCAGAACACAAGAATTTTGTATGTTTAGCAGTCATATCCAATCCTGTTGCTGAATTAATGAAAAAAAGAATGTTTGATTTCTTATAGTAAACATGCTCAGGGCAAATTAAAAGTGCATAAAATAAAAAGATATAAATGTAAGAATTGTTCCCTTCTTTCCCCATGAATTCTCAGTACTATAAACTAATAGCCTTCAATGCCCGCTTTATACATTCCTGTTTGGCACTTTTTTATGTCAGGGCTGCCTTGGAGGAAAACCTGCCGGACTGCAAGGCAGAGATTATACAGTATACAATCAATGATCCGTACTATGCCACATTGAGGCAGATTGTGTCCGGAGAGCAGTCGGCCCTCTTTTTTTCAGTTTACATCTGGAACAGTATATATATTAAGCGCTTGCTTGGGGACCTTGTCAAGCTGCTTCCTTCCACACCAATTGTATTAGGAGGTCCTCAGGCAGAAGCACTGGTCCGGGAATTATCCATAGATATTTCACAGCATTGTACAGTTGTGCAGGGGGAAATAGAAGGGGTTGAAAAATCATTTTATCAAGACCTGGTAAAGAATAAACTAGAGAATAAATACAGTTACACAAAGGTAAAAACATTTAAAAATCCATACAGGCCCGATGATTTTGAAGGCGCTCTTAAGAACAGGCATATATATTATGAATCATCCCGGGGGTGCCCTTTTGGCTGTACTTATTGTCTCTCTGCATCTGAGAAGGGAGTGCGGCATCTCTCCAATCCACAGGTGTTTGAAGAACTCAAGGGCGTTTTGCGCCATAATCCAAAGGTCATTCGTTTCGTTGATCGGACCTTCAATGACCTACCGGAAAGGGCCTTGGCAATATGGCAGTTTTTGGCAGAGCAGCCCGGAGAGACATTGTTTCATTTTGAGATGGCCCCGGACCGCTTTACAGATGAAATGTTTCAGTTTCTGGAACAGGTCGAACCTGGTCGTTTTCAATTTGAACTCGGTATCCAGTCCACCAATCCCCAAACTCTGGAAGCAATTAACCGGAAATGCAATTTGGCAAAACTTGCACCAAATGTACAAAAGCTCGTTGCCCTGGATTCAATTCATGTTCACCTGGACCTTATCCTGGGCCTGCCGCATGAGGACAGGGAATCCTTTTTTAGGTCTTTTAGAGATGTATTCAAGCTAAGGCCGCACTACATCCAGATGGGACTGTTGAAGGTCCTGCCAGATACACCTATCAGCAAATCCATTGAAGAATATGGACTGGTGGTATGTGATTTCCCTCCTTATGAGGTTTTGGCAAATAGATGGCTTGATGCAGAAGAGCTTGCAGAGTTGTTTTGGTTTGGGGAGTGTGTAGAGGCATTTTTCAATAATCGTTATTTCAGAGACTTCTGGAATTATTTGCTTAATATCAATGTGAATATTGTCGCATTTTTTAAATCACTTTTATCCCTTTGCCGTGCTAATAATTTTTTTGACCAGGCTCCCACCCAGGAGTTGATGAGTTCTTTGCTTTTGGAAATTACCCGGGAACAACCTGACAGAGAATTGACCAGGGAACTCC
>CP070776.1:334978-337721 GCA_020346205.1 Deltaproteobacteria bacterium | reverse complement strand
ACCACGAAAAATGGAAGGGTTGTAACCCATTAAGATTACAGCCCCTTATTTATGTGTGGTGCCGGTGGCCGGATACAAAAAGTAGCAGCTAAATACCTGAAATCATTATACTCCCGATGCCCAAAGTTGCTAAAATTTTGCCTCATTCTGCAACCTATACGCAACCAATTTCCGTAGTTTGCAAGATGGGTCTTTTAAGTTCACATTTCCACTGGACATCTTGACATTATAGAAATCATTCACGAGTTAAGATATATAGCAGATATTGATTTTATATACTACAACCACTTCTTTTTCTTGAAATACCAAATTTGAAATACAACTACTATCACAAGCAAAATTACAAAAACTGAGAATCCCAATTTACTTTCAGCCCCTGGGATTCCACCAACATTGATACCTAGGAGCCCTGTAAGAAAGCCAAGAGGAAGAAAAATGGCTGCAACAATAGACAACAGGTACATCTTGTTATTCATCTGTTCGGACAGCCGGTTGACCAATTCCTCCTGAGTAACTGCAGCCCTATCCCTTGCCTCATCAAGATCCTCCAGATAGCGTGCTAACTGGTCAGATACTTCTCGCAACCTAATCCTTGAATCATCATCAAGCCATGAAATCTTTTCGGTTAACAACCTGGACAATGCTTCTCGCTGAGGAGCGAGATAGCGCCTGAGACTAATTGCCTGTCTTCGCAAATCTGCCAATTGTGTACGGAGTTGACGGCTTTCTGCTGTCAGCACCTTATCTTCAAGGTCAGCCACTGAATCTTCCAGATCATCTATCACCTGACGCATACGCTCCATTACCCGCCCTGCAAGCTGTACCAGAAATTCCCCCATTGAATCAGGGCCATCACCCTGTTCTAAAGCATTTTGTATATCAGAGACTGATAGAATTCTGCGCCTACGTGTGCTGATAATACGATTATCATCAAGCCATACCCTGACTCCAACCATATCTTCAGGGTCAGAACCGGGATTCATGTTAACGCCTCGTAGACCAAGCAGTAATCCATCTTGAAAAAGTGTGCATCTCGGCCTGGAATCTTCCTCTGTCAGCGCATCACTTATTACCTCTTCAAGCCCACTTTTATTATAAAGCCAATCCTGGGAGACCTCATTGCTATAGTCGATATGTATCCAGAGTATTCCCTGCTCCCGTTGCCAATTATTAATTTCTTCCCACCCAGCTTTCCTGCCACCGCCAGTGCCGTCCAGAATATAGGCAAGAATTAGTCCTTCATTTTCTGTGGTCATATTCAAATTCTATTATGCATATTTTTTAAGAGCAGTAATAGCCTCTGCTACAGGAGGATCAAGGTGTATATCAACCTGATGGAAAGCAATGGTAATGTCATTATCTTTCAGAGCAAACCAGATGGCACTGCGGAGATCAGACATATAAACTCTTTGCTTCCAGGGTTCATCTACATTGAGATACACCCCAAACACAACTGCAGAGTCACCAAAATTCTGTAAAAGCACTCGCGGTTCTGGCTCGGGTAGCCGCCAGGGTATATTTCTGGCAGTTTCTTCGAGAACCTCTATTACCTTCTTCATGTCAGAATTATAGTGGACACCAACCTCGACTCCGAGTCTAAACACATTGTCGCGCAGAGTATAATTCTTTACTGTTGATTGGGAGAAAATTGAATTGGGCATGATGAGCTCTTCTTCCCGCCAGGTTCTCACAACCGTAGTCCTGATGCCCATATCTATAACCTTGACAACCACACCTTCGACTTCCAGGACATCTCCGGGCTTGATACTACGCTCGACCAGCAGGATTATGCCAGATACAAAGTTCTGAACAATGTTTTGCATGGCAAACCCGATGGCAATGGCAAATACTGCACCGGCAGCAAAAAGAGCACTGATGTTAATACCGATGGTTTGCAGGGCAATACCGAAACCTATGATAATGATCGAGTAATGGACAAGCCTCAGGAGAGCAGCAAGTGTACCCTCACGTTTCTTGAACTTACTGGCAAGAGCTCTATTAAGGGCCTTTTGGAGAATGAGTGATAGTACAAACGAAACAAATATTATGAAAAAGAATATAAATACAGATAGGAGTGTAACTTCTGTACCGGAAAGGGTGAAAAGAGGCTTAGAAGATATCTGGGCTACATGTTTGAGAAAACCATTAAGATTCAACATGCACCTCGCTTTAAGACTTATACAAGTGAAGACAATTTCTAACTAAACTAAATTATTGCAATTTTACTTATTTATTTACTGAAAAAGCAATAACAAAATGAATGAACAGATTAATATCAATGAACCCTTCAAAGGAGGATATATCATACGTCTGGTAAAATATTATTTTTTAGAGTTAAGATTACTTGCCAACATCTACAGTTTTCAAGAAAGGATTACCAGTTAAGGTGTACACTGGCAATAGTAACTCTGCAGCTAATTCATCCTGTGTAAGATGATAGTGCCATTTTTTAGTTATCATTAGTTGGCGTTGGCTATCCTTTTTAACACTTTCTGCCCATAGGGACATACCGCTGAACATATGCCACAGTTATGCCCTTTGTGATATTTAAAGTAGTGTTCTTTTTTCCATTGATCACAAGCCTGAACATCTAATATTTCCTCTCGGGCCAACCCAGGGTACCACTTGTTTCCTTTTAAGGCTTTTGCAGGGCATGCCTCCACACATTTTTGGCAATCACCGCAATAGTTTTTTTCTACTGGAGGGCCACAGGGCAACTCAATGTCGACAAAAACTGTTCCCA
>CP070776.1:332135-334878 GCA_020346205.1 Deltaproteobacteria bacterium | reverse complement strand
TCAGAGTTATCCTTTTTATTATTTTCGTTTTGACCTTTGCCGGATTGAACGCGGCCTACCTTGTCTGGTGTGAACGAAAAGGTGCCGGACATATCCAGCGGCGTATCGGTCCTAAGGAGGTTGGTCCATATGGTCTCCTTCAGCCTCTTGCTGACGGTGCCAAGCTGATGAGCAAGCAGCTTTTTCTGCCCAAAGGGGTTGATCCCATTCTCTTCATGGTTGCTCCCCTGATGGTCATGGTACCGGCTATCATGAGCTTTCTGGTGATCCCCTTCTCCGAGACCTTTGTGGGCAGAGATATTAACATCGGCCTGCTGATGATCTTTGCCTTTGCCTCGGTCAACGTGCTAGGCCTGCTGCTGGGCAGTTGGGGGTCAGCCAATAAGTATGCAGTTATTGCCGGGGCGCGTTGTGTTTCCCAGAACGTGGCCTATGAGATCCCCATGCTGATAACCACAATTACCATAGTCATGGTTACCAATTCCATGAATCTGAATGAAATTATTCGGGCACAGTCTGGCTGGTTTTTTCACTGGCACCTTTTCCGCCTCGATATAAGTCTGCTGATGCCTGTTTCCTTTCTTATTTTCTTTGTCTGTTCCCTGGCTGAAACGAACCGGGCGCCCTTTGATATGGCAGAGGCGGAGAGTGAATTGATCGCCGGGGCCTATACTGAATACCCGGGTATGGGATTCGGGGTATTTTTCATGGGTGAGTATGCAAATATTGTCATCGGCTGTGCCCTGACCGCCATCCTTTTCCTGGGCGGCTGGCAGGCGCCGATCCCATTGAATTTCGGTGGCTTTTTGGGAGTTCTCTGGGGCATGTTCTGGTTCTTTCTTAAACTCTATGCCCTTATTTTTACAATTATCTGGATCCGCTGGACCTACCCGCGTACCCAGTTTTATGAATTGCTCAACCTTTCCTGGAAAGTGTTGATCCCATTTTCGTTGTTTAACCTGATACTGACAGCTTTGCAGATAAAGATTTTTCCCTGGCTGTAATAGAAAGGTTTATAAGCTATGAGCGGTTATTTTACAGAATTGATAAACGGTACAAAAAGCCTTTTCATCGGGCTGGGGATCACCGGCAAGTATTTTTTTAAGCCTGTGGTCACCATGCAGTATCCGATGGAGCATGTGGAAATGACGCCGAGATACCGCGGCCATGTCGAGCTCATCCCCAATGAGGAGACAGGTGAACCAAAATGTATTGCCTGCGGTATGTGCGAAAGGGGCTGTCCCACAGGTTGCATCACTGTTAAAGGTGAAAAACGAGAAGGTGTCAAAGGCAAAGTTGTGACCAAGTATATCCTTAACTTTACCACCTGCAGCCTCTGCGGCCAGTGTGTTGAAAGCTGTAAGTTCGGGGCTCTTAGGTTTTCAAAGGAATACAACCTCGCCAGCCCGAGAAAAGAAGATTTTATTTTTGATCTTATTAAACGGTTAAAGGAAAAAAATTGATGGTGCCTCTGTTCTCAGCTGAAGGACTTTCAAGTCTGATATTCATTTTCATAGTCATGACAACGATATTGGGTGCTGTTATTGCCACGCATTCGGATCGCTTAATCAGGGCTGTTACAGGTCTTGCCATTACCTGTATTGGTGTTGCCGGCCTGTATTACTACCTGCGCAGTCCCTTTGTTGCCATGATGGAGATGCTTATCTATGTCGGAGCCGTGTGTATAACCATTGTTTTTGCAATCATGCTTGCTGATCCTAAGCCCGAAGAGGGAGCCGACAAGGGTAACGTCTTTACCGGACCGCTGAGCTTTGTCCTTGGCATAACCCTGTTCTGGGGTTTGGCAGCCCTGGGAAGTAAAACCGCATGGGTGATGCCGTCTGCCAGGCTGAATGACGGATCTTTAGAAGAGGTAGGCAGGTCGCTGCTGACCAACTACAGCATGGTATTTGAATTGATCTCGATCGTTCTCCTTGTGGCGATTATCGGGGCTTTGGTACTTGCCCGCGAGGGCAGGTCCAGAACAGGAGGGAAGTCATGAGTATCCCTGCATTTGGCGACAGCCTCATAACCTACCTTATAATAGCAGCCTTGCTGTTTGGCATCGGATTTTACGGCCTGGTGCACAGGCGGACTTTGATCGGCATGCTGATTGCCGGTGAACTGATCCTTGCCGGAGCTTCAATCAACTTCATGGCTTTCAACAGGTTCCTGTCACCGGATCCAACAGTGGGGCAGATATTCACCCTGTTCATTATGGGTATTGCTGCGGCAGAAGCTGCAATTGCCCTGAGTATAATAATTGCTGTCTACAGAGATTTCCGCACCATCGATGTTGAAGATGTTGCTGATCTAAAAGGATAGATTGAGGAGAAGGGAAACAGATCATGGAAATTGCTTCGTGTAAACCTCTGTATGCCGTTCTAGCGGCCCTGATCGGTTCGATCCTGGTAAGCATGGCAGGACGGAAACCCAATTTTCGGGAGGGTTTGTCAACCGTTGCGGCAGTGATCATGTTTTTAATCATTGCATCAATGGTACCGGATGTCCTGGCCGGCAAAATGCTGAAGTGCACTGTTTTTGATATCCTTCCCGGTTTGAGCGTTACCTTCAGGGTTGACGCATTCTCCATGATCTTTGCCCTGGCTGCGTCTTTTCTCTGGATCATCGCGGTGTTTTACTCCATGGGCTACATGCGCGGCCTGCATGAGCATGCCCAGACCCGTTTTAATACCTGTTTTGCCCTGGCCCTGTTCGGAGCCATCGGTGTGGCATTTGCCGA
>CP070776.1:329286-332035 GCA_020346205.1 Deltaproteobacteria bacterium | reverse complement strand
CTCCTTGAAGCATTCAATGTGCTGCCGGATGATATCAGGATAATTATAATCAGCCGCAAAGACCCCCTGATTAAATTCAGTCGAATTCGTGTTAACCGCAAGATGAGTTTTTTAGGTTGGCAGGATCTGCGTTTTACCCCCAGGGAATTTTTGCAGGTTATAAATAGTTGGGGCTTCGAGGAAATTCCTGAAGGTTTGCTATCAGAGATTTATAGAAAGCTTGATGGCTGGATCGGAGGGCTTCTTTTTATGCTTGACGGTGCAAACAGATACAACACGAGTATTATGCATTTAGGGGCTGGGGTCCTGGAAGATATATTTAATTATTTTTCAGAGGAGGTTTACGATTATTTGGATAAAGAGTTGAAATATTTCCTTCTTACTACCTCATTACTGCCAAATATAACTCCTCATCTGGCTCAAAAACTAAGCGAAATAAGCCATTCAGAAAAAATTCTGGGTTGTCTTAACCGTTCTAATCTGTTTATTGAAAAATCTTTTCTTACAGCAAATGACACTTTCCAGTATGTGCCCATCTTTCGTGAATTTCTGCTGAATAAATTGGAAGAATCGTCTCCTCCGGAAAAGCTCAATGAAATAAAATGCAAGGCTGCAAATATTTTACTTTCGGAAAACAAGATCGAAGAATCAGCAGAACTACTACTCAGATCAAAAGACTGGGATGGTTTGATAAATATTATAAACCAGCATGCACCGGTTCTCATTAGCCAACAAAGAAATAAATTCCTGCATGTGCTGCTTAACAGGATACCTGCAGATAAAGCCCAAACGGATCCGTGGCTGCAATATTGGTTTGGGATCTGCCAGCAGTATAAAAATCCAGTCGAGGCACAAAAATGTTTTAAAAATGCATTTGAGGCTTCCTGTGAACTGCAGAACCTTAGAGGTTCGTTTACAGCATGGGCCAGCCTGGTAAGGTCAATCATCACTGAATGGAATGATTTTAAACAGCTGGATTCCCTGATTGATTGGCTTGAGGCACGATATCATGATGAAATGGAAAACCTGTGCTGCGATTTGCGGAGATCAGTGAGCGCTTGCATGGCTGAGGCACTCATGATCCGCCAACCCCAGAGCAAGGATCTTTTGAAATGGATAGAATATGCTACTGCTGATGCCATAAGCTCCACTGACCCTGATCAGGGAATGCAATCCTATAATGTTGCTGCTGATTATTACTTGTGGCAGGGCGATCATGATAAAGCCCTTCTGTTTTTGGAGAAAGCGCTAAAACTGTCCCGTTCACACAGAGTGTCTCCTTTGTCTGTATTGATAACAAAATGTTTGGAAGCCCAGATTTATGCCAGATATTTGGCAGATGCCAAGAAATGTTTAGAGACAGTGGAGATTGGTCTGGATATTGCCAAATCAACAGGTGTCCATTCTGTCGAACATAGGCTTAATGCATTGGGTGCATTTGGTTGTCTGGTTAATAATAATTTAACCGGGGCGGTTAAATTTCTAAAGAAAATTGAGCTGCAAATTGATACTGACAGTAAGCATAACTATTTCTGGTATTATTATCTATCTGCCTGGATATACATACTTAGGGGGAATAGCCAGCAAGGTCTACAGTTTGCGCATAATGCGTTTAATACAGCCAAAGCATCAGGGCATTTACTGCATAAAATGCTGGCCCACTTCGTTACAGCCCATGGTTTTTTTGAAAAGGGAGATTTCCGTGAAGCTGCAAGCCATTTGAATACTTTTGGTAAAATTATCCGCCCGATAAACAGTTCTTTGCTAAATTATTTCTTTTTTCTGTCAAAGGCATATTTCTCACGAGACCTGGGCAAAGAGCAGATTGGTATAAAGTACTTGAAAAAGGCAATGAAACTGGGGCGGGAAAAGAACTATGGAAAACTGATGTGCTGGTGGAATCCGAAATTATTGACACGCCTGAGCATGAAGGCCCTTGAAAGGGAAATCGAGACTCCATATGTAACAGAATTGATTCGCGAGCAGGGACTAACACCTGTTTCTTCTCCCATTGAAATCGAGCAATGGCCTTGGCCTATAAAAATTTACACCCTGGGGCGATTCGAAATAGTTCAAGGAAATACTCCTTTGCGTTTTACTGGCAAAGCCAAGCAAAAGCCACTTGCAATGTTTAAAGTCTTAATTGCCCTGGGAGGGCGTAATGTCAGCGAATTTCAACTTGCAGAAGCATTATGGCCCGATGCTGACGGCGATATGCAGCATCAATCTCTGGCAACAACTTTGTACCGTCTGCGGCGCATCCTTGGTGAAAAGGATATGATTGAGTATCAGGACGGTCATCTCAGCATTAACGCACGATATACCTGGGTGGATATCTGGGCCTTTGAACGTCTTTTAAGTCAGGCTGAAACCGAAGCTGGAAATGGTGAGGAGAAAAGTCCATATTTTGCTGCAAGATATGCTGAGAGAGGGATTAATTTTTATAAGGGGAGTTTTCTGCCACAGAACAATATGGATTATTGGAGTATACACATGCGGGAAAGACTTAAAAGTAGATTCCTGCGTGGGGTAATATTTCTTGGCCGCAATCTGGAAAAAATTGGTGAACGTGAAAAAGCTGTTCTACATTACCATAAAGCACTTGAGATTGATCCCTTGATGGAAGAATTCTATCAGCGACTTATGATCTGTTACAACCGTATGGGGCGTAATGCGGACGCTGTTCGTGTATTCAAGAGATGCGAAAATAACCTTCAGCGTTTGTTGAAAGTTGAGCCTTCAGTACATA
>CP070776.1:326420-329186 GCA_020346205.1 Deltaproteobacteria bacterium | reverse complement strand
ATATAATCGAAAAAACAGGTATTTCAAGAGCAACCCTCAATAATTATATTAAGTTGGGCATACTGCCTAAGCCCATAGTGAGGCGCCCAGGTCCAGAGCAAAAAGGTGTAAAGCAAATCGGCTATTTCCCATTAAGTGTCTTAGAAAGTATTTTAAAGGTTAAACTCTTAAAACAGCAAGGCAACTCCATGGATGAAATTGCTAACATGTTTCAGGAAACATCAGCCGGAGAAATTGATGAAATACCAGAAAAAGAGGATCCCTACATTGAAATGAGCCGTCCGGAGAAAACTACTCCTCCGAAGGTTCAACGTACAGTTTCTGATACTGATCTGCAGGTAACTATTGCTGATATATCTTCACCTGCTTACCTGGTCAATCATAATTTTGAAATTGAATGGATCAACACACCAGCAGAAGAATTCATTTTTAATTGTAATATAAGGCAGATAGTCGATGTTGATTCTCGTAATATTTTTCGCCTGCTGCTCAATGAAGAACTCCGGAAGGGCGTCAGTAACTGGAAGGAAATTCTATTACTTCATTTAACTGTTTTACAGAACCGAATATCCACAAACACCCTAGGATCATTGTATGAAGGCATTAAGGAAAAAGAGGTAAATATCCTGACGGATTTATTTGCTGAGAAGAGTAATTCTGCCCGTGATAATCTTTATCATCTCCCTGTAACTATTATGGAATCAGAAGATTCAAGTTCTTCCTACTGGGTTCATACCATGTCTTTCCGTGAGGGGACTTTCTTTGTTTATGTGCCGACAGACAGTGTCAATACAGCTTTGCTGGATATGCTATCCCAGCGGGACAAAATAATTAATGAGCTTCTGAAAAACAGAATGCCTTCCCTTGCTTCATTTTGCGTGGTTATAGCAGACCTTCAGGATTCAGTGAAAATAAGTGCTGAGCTGCTTCCAGCCCACTATTTCGAGCTGATCAATGAACTGTGGCAGACGGTTGGACCCACCTTTGAAAAATATAATGGTATTTACGGTAAGCATGCAGGTGACGGAATGCTCTATTATTTTCTTCATAGGCCTGGTGTTAATTACTTGATGAATGCTGTTAACTGTGCTCTCGAAATACGTGAAGTTATGAAAGAATTGAGTAGTAAGTGGAAGCTCCGTAAGGGCTGGAACAACGAACTGTATTTAAATACCGGAATTAATGAAGGTCAGGAGTTTTTTGGCTCCATTCATTCATCAAATAATATTGAATTTACCGCTTTGGGCGATACCATAAATATCGCCGCCCGGCTTTCAGACCTTGCTCAGAATGGTGATATCTGGACCACCAAGAATCTTATCAGCCGTCTTACACAGGATGAACGAAATATGATCCGGTTTGGGGTGCATCAGGAAAACCTTACTGGAAGGACTTTTATCCGTAATTCCTTTTCCAGGATCAGCGATATCATTAACAAAGATGATGTTCATTACCGCCATTTATCTGCTATTGCCGGGCTTCCGATTACAGAGATCAAGGAAAAAGTATACCAAAGCCCTGCAGTACAAGATTTAGGCACAATAAATACCGGTGTATAAAAAAGGAAAAAAAAACGATGAAAAATATCGCCAATGAACAGCCTGGTAGCTTTTCAGAGACTGAGCAGGTATCGCATCGGGCGCTGATCAGGCGCATTGCACAGCTGGAACAGGAAAAGTACGAGTGCAAGCTTGCTGCCCATGAACATGTGAGGAAATGTGAAGCACAGTACCAGGCTATGCTGGAATCAGTAGATGAATACATGACACTCGTCGACAGGAATTTAAAAATTCTATGGGCCAATGAGAAGGCAAAGAAGATTTTTGGCCGGAATATTGTGGGAAAATCCTGCTGCGAGGCATTGTACGGCAAAAAGGAACTTTGCTGTAATCCTTCTTCCTGCCTGACCCGGCAAGCCTTTCATAATGGCAGCACCACCAAGCGTCATTCCATTGAGATGACGGACAAAAATGGAAACGGGATGTACTTTGAGGGGACCGCCAGGGTTGTCTCATGGGATAATGACGAAACGCCGTCCATGGTAGTCAAAATCTACAAGGATATTACCGGGCGCAAGCTGGCCGAAGAGGAATTACGCCTCAATATGAAGCAGATGCGCAAGAATCTTGATGGTACGATTCAGGCAATTGCCAGGACCGTTGAATCAAGAGATGCTTATACTGCAGGCCACCAGAGGCGCACTACTGAAATAGCAGGAGCAGTAGCCTATGAAATGGGCTTGTCCAAACAGGTGATAGGCGGTATACGCATGGCAGGAGCCATTCATGACCTTGGCAAAATTTCAGTACCAGCAGAGATATTAAGCAAACCTGGGCAGATTAATGAAACGGAATTTTCCTTGATTAAACAGCATCCCCAGGCAGGATTTGACATATTGAAGGGGATCGATTTTAAATGGCCCGTTGCCGATATCGTGTTGCAACACCATGAGAGGCTTAATGGTTCAGGCTATCCTTACGGTCTCAAGGGTGAAGAAATTCTTCTTGAAGCAAGGATTATAGGGGTTGCCGATGTTATTGAGGCAATGGCCTCCCATCGTCCATACCGGCCTGCGCTTGGCATTGACGACGCCTTCGAGGAAATTACCATGAATAAGGGGCGACTGTATGATCCCGATGTAGTGGATGCTTCAATTGATCTGTTTACAAAAAGAGGATACCAACTGCACTGATTCGTTAACTGTTACCGCCAATACTCTCATAAAATACCACTGGATTTGCGCCTTCCTTCAACAAAGGAGCTGCA
>CP070776.1:323528-326320 GCA_020346205.1 Deltaproteobacteria bacterium | reverse complement strand
CAGGATCTGTTAAATGACTTGATTGCAAAGATGGGAGAGAATATAAGTGTAAAGAGATTTGTCCGCTTTCAAGTGGGTGCCGAAGCCTAAAAAGGTATTCGCCCTGTAAATAATAGTCTGTAACTCATAAGGGAAAAACATATGGCGGCAAAATACAAAAGAGTACTTTTGAAGCTCAGTGGTGAAGCCCTGATGGGTGAAACTGATTTTGGCATCAGTACCAATGTTTTGAACTATGTGGCAGGTGAAGTAAAGAAGGTGGTGGAACTTGGTATGGAGGTGGGCTTGGTTATAGGGGCTGGCAATATTTTTAGAGGGGTTGCTGGTGCTTCCAAGGGGATGGATAGAAGTACTGCGGATAATATGGGAATGCTGGCAACGGTGATAAACAGCCTCGCTATGCAGGATGCCATGGAACGCAATGGTATAGTCAGCAGAGTGATGTCTGCTTTTCCTATGCCCAGTGTCTGTGAGCCATATATCCGACGTCGTGCTATGCGCCATCTTGAGAAGGGAAGAGTCGTTGTATGTGCTGCAGGGATAGGCACTCCTTATTTTACTACTGATACGGCAGCAGTCATCCGGGCTTTGGAAATCGAGGCTGATCTTATTTGCAAGGCAACCCGCGTAGATGGTGTCTATGATATGGACCCTCTCACGAATCCTGAAGCTGTTAAATTTGAGTCTTTAACATATTCAGAAGTCCTGCAAAAAGGTCTCAGAGTTATGGATGCAGCAGCAATATCCTTATCCCGGGATAATAATATACCGATTATTGTACTTAATATGAATATACCCAGTAATATTAAGAAAGCGATGACAGGTGAACATGTCGGTACAATTGTGCAGCAATAAGAAACAGTTTGATTTTTGATATGCAAAGACGGACTAAGTACTTAACAGCCGGTGAAAAACCGAAAGGAGAGTATGATGAGTAGTGAAGTTATAATTGAAGTGGCTGAAAAAATGGGTAAAAGCCTGGAGGCTTTTAAATACGAATTGACCAAGATCCGTACAGGCCGGGCTTCATTGTCACTTCTCGATGGAATTAAGGTTGATGCTTATGGCTCCGTTATGCCACTCAACCAGGTGGGGTCTTTGACAATACCCGAGAGCAGGCAGATTGTGATTCAGCCCTGGGATCCTCAAGTGATGTCAAGTATTGAGAAGGCTATCTTGAAATCTGATCTTGGTTTGACACCGGTAAATGATGGCAAGGTAATCCGTATTAATATCCCTCAGCTTACTGAAGAACGGCGCAAAGAACTCGTAAAGATAGTAAAAAAAGTTGCCGAGGAATACCGTGTTGCTATACGTAATCACCGCAGGGATGCGATTGACACCTTAAAAAAACAAAAGAAAGATAAAGAAATTTCAGAAGATGAGCAGTTTAAATTTCAGGATGAGGCCCAGAAGGAAACTGACAGCTATATTGCAAAGATAGATAAGGTGGCTGCTGAAAAAGAAAATGAAGTAATGGAAGTTTAGCTCATCATCTGGAGAGTGCAATAACCTGTTATGCATGATAATTTGGTTCTGGATCCTGAAAGGATTCCCCGGCATGTTGCCATTATTATGGATGGCAACGGCAGATGGGCAAAGCAGCGCAACCTGCCAAGAATTATGGGGCACAAGGCGGGAGCCGAATCTGTCAAAAATATAGTGAGAAGCGCCAGAGAACTGAATCTGGAGGTCCTCACTCTTTATGCTTTTTCAACCGAAAATTGGAAAAGACCATCCTTTGAGGTCCAGGGTCTGATGACCTTGCTCAAGACCTTTCTTAAATCTGAACTTGAAAACATGTTGGCCAACGATATTTCTCTGCGCTGTGTAGGAGAAATTGAAATGCTGCCTCCCGATGTCCTGAAAATTCTAAAGGAAGTCATTCAAGATACAGCCCGGGATGCAGAGGAAAAGCCAGGATTAATTCTTAATCTGGCTCTCAGTTATGGAAGCCGTTTTGAGATAGTAAGGGCCGCGCGCATCATGGCGGAAAAATGTGTCAGTGGTCAGTTTGATCCGGATGATTTTTCTGAGAAGCTTTTTGCCTCCCATCTGTATACTGCGGAGCTTCCTGACCCTGATTTACTCATCAGGACCGGAGGCGAGTTTCGCCTGAGCAATTTTCTTCTTTGGCAGTTGTCCTATGCTGAACTCTATATTACTGAAACCATGTGGCCGGATTTCAATAATGAGAGGTTCATTGAGGCTCTTAAAGATTTTCAGAGCAGGGAAAGAAGGTTTGGCCAAACCAGTGAACAGTTGCAGGCGGAATGATTTATGGGCAGAATTGTTACTGGCCTTATTCTTGCTATAGGCTGGCTTTTATTGCTGTTTGTGGGAACCTACCCACTATTCAGTCTGTTAATAGCGGCAGGTGGAGCAGTCGCACTCTATGAGTTTTTACGCATGAGTTTGTCTGGGGCTGAATCCAAATATACCTTCCCGGTTCTTGCAGTTGGGCTTTTACCATTAATTGGGGCCTCGCTCTGGGGAAGTGGCGGCATGACCTTAAGCCTTTTCCTGGCCTTTATCATTCTGGTTATTCTGACAGTTTCAGTTTACTCCTCCCTGGATAATGGACTGGTCTTTCTATGCAGTCAGTGGTTTGGTATTTTCTATATCGGCTTTTGTGCCGCTCATCTGATTCTGTTGCGCTCGCTGCCAAATGGGATTTTTTGGTTGCTGATGCTAACTGCTATTACAGTTTTTTCTGACACTGCAGCTTACTATACCGGCCGTAAGCTGGGTAAGACCAAACTTTGTCCGAATTTAAGCCCTGGTAAAACAAG
>CP070776.1:320572-323428 GCA_020346205.1 Deltaproteobacteria bacterium | reverse complement strand
GGCTATGGTGCTCCGGCAGGCGGCTATGGAAGATAATATAAAACATGGTGGCTTAGTCACCAGGCTTGGTTTTAGCTTCTCGTTAACAGAATAACGGGTGAATATTATGAAAAAAATATTAATTGCAGTTGACGATACAAAGAGCTCGAAAGAAATTTTTTCTAAGTGTACGCAAATCTGCAAATGCATGGCCCCTGAGTCGATCATCCTGTTGTATGTAGAAAAGTTTGCAGGCCGCTCTCTCATGGACGAAATGCTCGGAGAAGCAGAGATGTCAACCTTGCGGGAGGTTCTTGAGGGAACTGAGTACAAGGCCGCTATGGATCAAAAAGCTGATGGAATCTTGAATTATTATAAGGATGCCCTGCAAGCAAATTCGCCTGTTCCAAATGTTGAAACAATGGTGAGGACTGGTCATCCGGCTGAAATGATATTAGAAACAGCCCAGAAAGAAGATGTCAGCATGATTCTTATTGGTTCAAAAGGAAAAAGATCATCAGCAAGTTTCTTAATGGGAAGTGTCAGCAGGGAGGTCGCTAATACTGCCGACCGTCCGGTGCTTATTGTTAAATAATATTTTTAGCTTTTTAACCTAAATTTTTTAAAATATATCCCTGGGGCACGAATGTCTATTCGCCACAGGTCTAATTTAACCAGGAGAGTCACCGAAAGGCAGCTCTCCTGGTTTTTTTATTTGGAGTTCAATGTTTTTCAATATATTATCTTCTCGACCAGCTAACATGAAAAAAGGCATCACTGAGCGAATTTGACCGAACTCCTTGAATAGATAAAAAATGAAATCCGCACTCATCATACCCGCCTGGGCTCCGGAGGATATTTTTTCCTCAAAAACTGCAGGCTCTCAGATCAATTACTGGCAGCCGCTCGGAACACTATATGTCGCCGCAGCTCTTCAACAGGCTGGCCATGAGGTGAGGTTTTATAATGGCGCCTTTATGGGCCATGATGAGATAATGGCTCAGGTTCAGGAGTATCAGCCGGAATTTGTCGGCCTTTATTCCACCACCTTTGGCTGGAAAAAGGCAAAGATGACGGCAGCAGCTCTCAAGCAGGCTCTTGGTAAAGTTTTTATAGCTGTAGGCGGTCCCTACCCGGTGGCCCTTCAAGAAAAATGCCTTCATGATTGCCAGGATATTGACGCCGTTGTTACGGGTGAGGGCGAGATAACCACAGTAGCAATGCTGGAGAGCCTTGATTCAGGCAAAGACCTTGAGGCGGTAGAAGGGGTAGCATATCGCTCAGGCCGGGAGATAATAACAAATCCTCCCCGACCATTGATTGCAGACCTGGATTCTCTTCCCTTTCCTGCCCGAGAATTATTGGGAGAGGCAGGAAAATATATACCGCCACCAGCTACCTATAAGAGAAAACCCGTTGCCGTCATAATGACTGCCAGGGGCTGTAACCGCCATTGCCTGTATTGTTTTCAAATAGATAAACACCGTAAGAGCGGTATACGCTACCGCTCAGTTGAAAATGTCATGGCGGAGATTGAACAGGTATTGAATCAGGGTTACCGGGAGATTAAGTTTATTGATGATACACTGGCAGGTGATTATAACAGGGCCATGGCAATAGCCCAGGAGATAAAAAAACGGGGTCTTGACTTCACCTGGTTTGCCTCAGCCGTAGTGAACCAGGTAGACAAGCCTTTGCTCAAGGCCTTTAAGGAGGCCGGGTGCTGGGCGATCCTCTTCGGGGCAGAAAGCGGGGTGCAGAAAGACTTAAATGCCATTCGTAAGGGTATTACGCCTGGTCAGATACGTAAAGCGGTAAGGACTGCAAAAGAAGTAGGTTTAACCGTGTATACCCCTTTTCTCTTTGGGATCCCTGGGCAGACCTATGAAGATGGCCTGAAAACCATCGAGTTTGCCCTGGAGCTTGATCCGGATATTGCCAACTTTCATGCCATCACCCCGTTTCCCGGCACGGAACTCTATGATAATATTGAACAATACGGGACAATGTCAGAGGATTTGTCAGACTATACTTACCAGGGTGCAGCCTTTATTCCATTTACAATGACGCGGGATGAAATTGCCGAGTTGAGGCAGTTGGCTCTGAAAAAATTTTATTCCCGGCCGAAGTTTCTTTGGCGCAGAATTTTGGCTCTCAGAAGCTTAAACGACCTTCTTGCTGCCTGGCAGGGTATTAAAAGTCTTTTCTGGCTGCAAACAGAAGAGAACCTGTTTAAGCGCAACAAGGAGTAGTTTAAAGCTGAATATACTCTTTTAATAGGGCTGGAAAACGACTGGGATTAAATAGAATATTGGTCATGAAGTAACACTCGTGCGTGCAGTGACATCCTTTATTATTGATGAATTCAAGAACCTTTCTGCCACGATCAGATTTTAGCAGCATCTGCAGTTCAAATCCTGCATCCCGGATATTACCGAATTTCATAATTTCAGAAAAATCCTCACAGGGATAAAGGTCTCCTGTTTCCGTCAGCACCAGGTTAAGTTTTCCTGCGTAGCAGGGAGATGTACGTTTGGGCTCACGGGCCGCTGCGTAGATAAGCCTGCGCTGAAGAATATCCTGGGCTGCCTTGAGTTTGGCCCCCCGGAAGCTGTATACAGAGGCAAGTCTCCTTTTAAGGTCTGTCTCAAGCCGCTCAATGACATTTTTATATTTTTCAAGGTCAACCTGTTTCAGGTCATTCCGGAAAACCTCTCCACGGATAAGAGAAACTGTGTGGGTTTTGATCTGCGGAAGTGTCTGAACCAGGTCGATGACCTCATCTATGGAATCCTGGTTGGCTTGGCAGAAAACGGTATTGATGCCCAGTTCAAAATTATCATATATGCCAACGAGCTCTCCCAGCGCCTCACAGGT
>CP070776.1:317607-320472 GCA_020346205.1 Deltaproteobacteria bacterium | reverse complement strand
TCTGCTATTTCTCATTGCAACTCCTCATTATTCAAAATTAATAATTTGCTAACTGGATTTTTACAGATCAAGCCAATCATCAGCTTTATCACCTGTAATTAATGCAATGCATATGCCACACCTTAAAGTAGTATCACAAAAAAAATTACTATGGGAAGATGAACAAATTAACTAGATCAGCCTGACTTGCTTTATAGTAAAACCTACAACCTGATGACAGGTAAAGTTATATCTTCACCCATGGAGGTAAAGGGGTATCAAGGGCATAAACCAGCAGTCGGAAAAATTCTGCCTCTTTCATGGTAATCTGTTTATCATGGACTAGACATTGAAAACAGGCCCTGATAAGGGATTGTTTCACATTGGGTCTGAGTTGCGCCAGCCGGTTTAAAACATTGCCAAGCTTTATGCCGCGGCATTCTTTTTTAGCCAGGTAGTGCAATATGCCGCCCTGATCTCCAAAAGTTGCTGCAGCTCCTGAAAAAGCCAGGGCTGCCTCATCATCTTCATGCCCTATGTTTGCCAGCAGAGACAGAATGCAGGAAATTTCTTCCGCAACATCATTAATTGTATCAATTTCCTTCACTGAGCGCTGTGGTGTAACAAAATTTCTTTCCAGCCTTCTGACAATAACGTGCTGCAGAGTAAATTCGAAAAGGCTGCGTCTTGAGTCACTTCTAACTAGGCTGTTAATGTTTTCCTCAAACCTCCTGAACTGCTGCAAAGACAAAGAACGTAAAGACGGCATGGCTAAGTCTATGAGGGGCAATCTTGCATCGTCATCCAGCGAAAGCATGAGTGGAAAAATTTTCTTAGTTACCTCGAATACCGCATGATCTGCAGAAATTTGCAGCTGCTCAACCTGGAGGGCACGCACATCCTCGTCCTTATCAAGCAGAAGCCCATAAATTACTGCACGGGCGCCAAACGGATCACGTGCTGCATCACTAAGCTGATGCGGCAGAGAATCAAGCAACCTGCGGGCATACTCCATATGCTCCCGAACAGGGGCTCCAATATCCCTGGTAATATTTTCAGGATCAGATGCCAGGATTGCCAGGGCAATAACTGCAGCCCCTTTGGGAATTTGCTCCAGAGGCTCCTTGTCCTTTTCCTTAATAGTACCTGTATCTGCAGCTCCTAACTGTTTTTTGATAACCTTTGGGTAGATGCCATCAAAAGCAGGATCGATCCGGGTGATTCGCTCAGCAAGGGGAGGATGGGTGGAAAATGCTCCCATCCAGCTGGATTTAAGGCCATTGCTGAAAAACATATGGCTTATTTCCTCAGCCTTATTGTGCTTAATTAAAGAACCTGATGTCAGGCCGCCAATTTTTTTCAGTGCGCCTGCCAAACCTTGGGGATTGCGGGTAAACTGTACAGCCGATGCATCGGCAAGGTATTCACGCTGCCTGGACACCCCGCTTTTAATGAGTTTACCAAACAGGACGCCAATGTAACCGAGGATGAGCAAAACCAGGCCAAAAAGAACTGCTCCGCCGCTATTCTTATTGTTGCGGCTCCGACTCGAGCCCCGCAGGATCGACCTGCCAATAAGGGCGATCAGCAGTATCCCGTGCAAAAACCCCACAAGTTTCAGATCAAGCCACATATCACCGTTCAAAATGTGGCTGAATTCATGGGCCACAACCCCCTGAAGCTCATCCCGGTCTAAAGTTTCTAAAGTGCCTTTGGTTATGCCGATCACGGCATCATCCGGTGTAAATCCTGCGGCAAAAGCATTTATACCCTTTTCCTTTTCCATGAGGTAGACAGGCGGGACAGGTACTCCCGAGGCAATGGCCATTTCTTCGACAATGTTCAGCAAGCGCTTTTCTAAAAAATCGGCAGTACTGGCAGGGATCAGCCTTCCACCTAGCATTTCTGCCACACGTGCTCCTCCGGACCGAAGCACTGCAATTTTATAAAGCGATCCGCTGATAACTACGATGAGGGTAGCACTAACCACAGCAACAAATAATTCCGGATTCCAAAAAAGTCTTGGATCAAACTGGCCGGTCTTACTTTGCTGGTAGACGAAAAGAAACGTTATAGCCAGGTAAATGGCAATAATGATAAGAAAGACAGCCAGGGCGAAGTACAAAAGCAGCAGGCTGGTTTTCCTGCGTGCATTATCTTGACTGGCAAAAAAATCCATGGATTACAAAACTGGCTGCGCGTCAATTAAAAAGAAACCTTTGGAGCCTCTCTTTCTTCCTCAACCTTGATTTCAAAAAGCTGCGCCTCGAGAAAGGCGAACATATTGGCAATAATATTGTTGGGAAAGACCTCCCGGGCAGTATTATAAGCCATAACAGCATCATTGAATGCCTGCCGGGCAAACGATACCTTGTTTTCCGTTGTGGTCAACTCTTCGCTGAGTTGCATCATATTCTGATTGGCCTTTAAATCCGGATATGCCTCGACCAGAGCAAACAGGCGTCCAAGTGTACCGGTCAAAGTACTCTCAGCCCCAATCAAACCCTGCATCGCCTCGGAATTACCCGGATCTGCCGAAGCCTTTTCCATGGCACTTGAAGCCTGATTCCTGGCCTTGATAACTGCCTCAAGGACTTCGCGTTCATGCTTCATATATCCTTTCGCAGTCTCAACCAGGTTTGGGATCAGATCATAACGGCGCTTAAGCTGCACATCAATCTGGGCAAAGGCGTTCTTGAAACGATTCCTCAACTGGATCAGCTTGTTGTAGATTGAGATAACAAAGAAAATTACAAATACTATGATGGCCAAAATTACAAGCATTACTACTGTGCCGGTCCCCATATATCCCTCCTGCTATAAAATAAAAATTACAAGCCACCAACCCCTATTCGATTGTACAAGCTTATTAATACACTAATAACA
>CP070776.1:314633-317507 GCA_020346205.1 Deltaproteobacteria bacterium | reverse complement strand
GTCAAGGGAGCGGTATCCCCAGGGAGCTAAGGCCCCATGGCTCAGGCTCAGACTTCTATCCGGCACAACAAGTTGGGGATCGAAAAACTGCTTGACCCCAAGGCCGCTGCACTCAGAGCAGGCTCCTTTGGGGTTGTTAAATGAAAAAAGCTGGGTAGTAAGATCCGGCAGGCTTCTGCCGCACTCAATACAAGCTGCTCTTTCGCTGAAAAGAATTTCCTGGTTTTCAGTCGGAAAGTTTGCCAGCAGAAATCCACTGGAAAGTTTTACTGCAGTTGCTGCCGAATCAGCCAAACGCTGTTCCGCAGAAGGTTTTATGACTATCCTGTCAACGACTGCCTCAATGGTATGCCGTTTGTTCTTAACAAGGTTGATTTCTTCATCAAGGCTTATTATCTCACCATTGATTCTTACCCGGACAAAGCCCTCTTTTCTTAAATTTTCAAGCAATTCACGGTGCTCACCTTTTTTACCGTCCACAAGCGGAGCCAGGAGGACAACCCTGGTGCCCTCAGGTTGGCGCGTCAGGGAATTGACCATGTCCTCTATGGACTGCGAGCGTATTTCCTTGCCGCAATCAGGACAATACGGTCTGCCGGCACGGGCGAAAAGTAGCCGCAGGTGATCATAAATTTCTGTGATTGTCCCCACCGTTGACCTGGGATTACGGCTGGTTGTCCTCTGCTCTATGGATACGGCAGGTGATAATCCTTCCAGGGAGTCAACATCCGGCTTGTCCATCTGGCCCAGGAATTGCCTGGCATAAGTGGAAAGCGATTCCACATATCGGCGTTGTCCTTCAGCATAGAGGGTGTCAAAGGCAAGGGTAGATTTTCCAGAGCCGCTTAAACCTGTTAAAAGGACAAGTTTGTTTCTCGGCAGGTCAGCCTTGATATTCTTGAGGTTATGCATCCTGGCGCCACGGATGCGAATATATTTTGGTTCCATTGTATAAATTTAGAATTCAGATTTCAGAATGAAGAATAGACAAAATTGAATAACAGTCGATAGTTGTTTTTTATACATTTATAATTCTGACTTTTTAATTTTTAATTTTAATGAGTCTTGCTGCAAAAAAACCGTCAAGATCATCCCTGCCTGGCAGTGTCCGGAAAAAGCCTTGTGAATCTACAAGGCAGGCAGCTGGTTCAGGCAACATATCCCTACAGTCCGATAGGGCAAATTGTTTATGACTGGCAAGAAATTGTTCTATAACCTCGTCATTTTCCTCTGGCTCCATAGAGCAGGTTGCATACACTAAAATACCCTGTGTAGCGATTAGTTCCGCAGCAATTTTGAGTAACTCAACCTGCATTTCCTGGTAACGGGACAGGTCCTCCGGCTTCCTGTTCCAGCGGATATCAGGATGACGCCGTATGACGCCCAGCCCTGAGCACGGGGCATCTATGAGCACCCCTGCAAATCTTCCTTTATTATCATGCAGAAGCAAATCAAGCGTTCCCTCAACAATAGTCACTGTCGTGTCGAGCTGCAAGCGCCCAAGGTTTTCCTGCAGTTTTTTTATGCGTCCAGGGTTTGGCTCTACGGCAACCAGTCTGCTATTTGGAGCAAGCATCTGGGCCAGATGTGAGGTTTTGCCTCCAAGCCCTGCACAACCGTCCAGGTATGACTTGCCAGGTTGCTGTGGACCAAGGAGAAGGGATACGAGTTGAGCTGCCTCGTCCTGCACCTGGAAAAGTCCAGCGGCAAAACCTGGAATTGTAGTAATTGATCCTCTATAATCATGAAGCTTTAAAGCCAGGGAGCTAAATTTTCCAGCCTCAACATTCAGACCATGATTTCTTAGTTTTTCCAGCAATGCAGTGGAGCTTGTCAGTTTAGTGTTAACCCTCAGGCATATGGGCGCCCGTTTATTGTTTTCCTGGCAGATTTTATGTGCTTCTGCTTGACCGTAGCGGTGCTTCCAGCGCTTGATAAGCCACTCCGGATGGCTCAACAGGGCTGCTTCAGGCAGTGTTTCCTCAGTTTTAGTTTTTAAGGGGCCAGGTATATCTTCGCGCTCACGGTCTACACTTCGCAGTAAACCGTTGACAAACCCTGTCAGCCATTTTGGCTGTTTCATATCCTTCAGGGCCTGTACGGTTTCGTTAATTGCGGCAGAATCAGGAACGCGGTCCAGGAAAAGGAGCTGAAAGACGCCTACCCTTAAGGCTTGCAAAGTTCTGCTTTTCATTTTGGATAATGGGTGCTTTGAATATTTACTAATGACCCAGTCAAGATATCCACGCCAACGGATAACTCCGTAAACCAGAGATAGTATTAATTGCCGGTCACGGGGATCAGCAAGTTTTTCTTGGGGAATATTTTGTTCAATGAGCTGGTCTACGGGGAGACGGCTTTCTTCCCACCCGCAAAGGATCTCAATAGCAATATACCGTGCACCTCGGCTCGCTTTTTTCATATAAATATTTTTTAGTCTGTATTTATAGTTGATTGTGTTTACAGCAGTCTTCAGTCTTTTTTAAGTCCTATTACAGATGCAAATCGTCCTGTTTTTTTATCCCTGCGATAGGAAAAATAATCATGGCTGCAGCAGGTGCAGATTCCAGCAATATGGATATTCTCCAGCCTTAACCCGGCTTTGCAGAGCTGGTCCCGGCTGATAGCCCAGAAGTCAAAATAGTCTGGACGTACCTGGTAGTCATGTAATGCAACAGGAAGCTCGGAACGATAATTTACAAATTCAGCACAGCAGGGTCCCAGAGATGGAGAAATCGCGGCGATGAGATCAACAGGGTCTGTTGCAAAAGCATCGCTCATGGCAGAAACAGTCGAGGCAATAATGTTAGCCACGCTTCCCCGCCAGCCTGCATGGGCTATGCCAACCACCTTTTTTGCGTGATCATAGAGCAT
>CP070776.1:311654-314533 GCA_020346205.1 Deltaproteobacteria bacterium | reverse complement strand
CTGGTGGTGGCCGGAAAGCTGCTTTATTTTTTGAGCAATATCTTCTGCTGCCTGGCCACCAATGCCTGCATCAACCTCATCAAATATTACAGTTTCCACCTGGTCCCGCCTGGCCAGGATACATTTGAGGCCCAACAATAGCCTTGATAATTCTCCACCGGAAGCAATCTTTGCCAGAGATTTCACAGGCTCTCCAGGATTTGCAGAGAACATGAATTCTACCCGGTCCCAACCAGACGGTGTCAATTCATTCAGGTTTTTTTCACAAGGCTCGAAATCAACCTTGAATTCAGCCGTTGCAAAACTCAATGAACTTAATTCCTGGGTGATGGCTTTTTCGAGTCGGCCGGTGGTTTCTTTTCTGGCTTCAGATAACGAATCAGCTTGAGTCATCAGATCCTTTTCTAAGTCTACAAGCTTTTTCACAGTATCAGCAAGCCTCTGGTCCATGGTATCCAGCTCTGTCAGTTCCTGTTCAGCTGAATCAGCATATTGCAAAACTTCTTCCAGTTCGTTTTGCATTCCGCCATATTTTCTTTTCAGCTTCTGCAGCAGGTCAATCCTGGCATCAATCTCATCCAGCCGCATGGGGTCACTTGGGATGTTATGAAGGTACTGGCTTAACTGCCGGGCCAGGTCATCCAACTCATAGCTGCTGTTTGATATTTTTTCAGATATTTCACTGGCTGCCTGGTCATATTGTGCCATTTGTTCCAGGTTTTTGCGGATCTGTCCCAGGTTGGAAACAACTGTATCAGATAAAATATCGTAGCTTATCCGACCCAGTTCCATGAGCGTGTCAGATGACTTGAGAATTTTTTTCTCTGCTGCCAGTTCTGCATCTTCATCAGCTGTGATGGAACTGTCATGTATTTCCTGCAGTTGGAAGGTTAGTAGATCACGCCGCTGCTCCCTATCCTGTTCCTGTTGCTGGAGTTTCTCCTGCAGGTTTTTCAAATCGGTCCAGTTGGAAAAGAGTTTTTCAAATTTATCGCGTTTAGACCATAGCTCCCCTACTGAATCTATGAAATTAAGATGATTGCGAGGATTAAGCAGTACCTGGTGTTCATGCTGGCTGGCGACTGAAAACAGATTTTCACAGACAAACCCCACTAATGCAGCAGTTGCCATACTGTTGTTAATGTAATAACGGCTTCTTCCCTGTCTACTTAATGCGCGCTTCAGTATCAGGCTGTCTTCAACCTCGAAGCCCTTTTCCTGGAGTCCATCAAGCAGGATTCTTTTGTCCGGATGTATGTCAAAGAAGGCTTCCACAGAAGCGGAATCAGCTCCTGTCCTGATCCAGGTATTAGAAGCCTTGCAGCCAGATAACAGATTAAGTGCCTGCAGAATTATGGACTTTCCTGCACCGGTTTCACCTGTCAGCACAACAAGAGACGATGAAGCTGAACTTGTTTCCTGTCCACTGAAAATCAGGTGCAGCGATTCAATAAGAGCAAGGTTTGTTATTTTTAATTCTCGAAGCATAATCTTTCTACAGCAAGGTTTTTGGAGAATGCAATAGAACTTGACTCGTCAAGAAATTAATGTAAAAAGTAAGAATTACAATAAAAAAGATGCCAGGCAAGCATGATATTTTAACCCAAAAGTGTCTTTTAAATACAAATCAAAAAAACAACCAAAAGAGCAGATGAGTGAATTAATCAGCCTCAGTGCAAGTTTAGAAGATTATATCGAAGCCATTGCCCACATTGTTGATGAAAAAAAGGTGGCCAGGGGCAAAGAAATAGCCAAGAGATTGAATGTAAGCCGTGCTTCAGTTACAGAGGCCCTGCGTTCTCTTTCCAAAAAAGGTTTGATTAACTATGAACCCTATGAAGTGATCACCTTGACTGAGGAAGGCAAGGAGGTGGCTCAGGATGTCATTCGGAGGCACGAGGCACTCAAAGAATTTTTTATCAAGGTCCTGGCTATTGATGAAACCATTGCCGAAGAAAGCGCCTGTCGTATTGAACATGCTGCTCCGCCAGAGGTCATTGATCGATTGATCCGTTTTGTTAAATTTATAGAAATATGCCCCCGCGGCGGTGCAGACCTGATTAAAGAATTTTCCGAATACTGTGAAAAGGGCAAGACTACGAGAAACTGTGACTAATGTTTAGCGCTGATAATTATGCAGCTAAAAGTGTCATAGCAAATTGAAGCAGCGATTATTCTGACAAAGCCCACTTATTTTTTATCCATCTTGAACGAGGCTTATAATTTCATCGGCCTGTGGAAATCTACCCTTTTCGAATTTTGAATAAATCATTTTGCCGTCTACACTAATATCGAAAATTCCGTTAGCGCCAGCAATCAGTTCAATTTCCGCCCCAAGATTTTTCTTTAATTCGTCTCCCATACTGGAAGCCCTGGGAAGGTAATTTCACTGTTTGCAATATTTAATTGATATCTTCAAGGGGGTATCCTCCTGTATTAAATTGATGCCTGAATATATATAGGTTAATGAAAATAAACTGGGGTGTAAAGTGTGATGTGAGATGAAAAAAATCTGGACTTGGTTACAACCCACGCCTGTCATTGCTTACCTCAAATTCATTTTTTATTTGCACTGCAGCTCTACAGGAAGTATATGGTGTGCCTTCAGCTTTTTTTAGTCTATAAACATCAGAGAATTAATAATATAGATAAAAGCCAGAGTATCTGAATGTAATTAATTTGTTGCAGTCAAATTGTAAATTTCCAGGGCAATAAAGTGAATACTGAAAACAATAAACTCTCAAAGCTGTTAGATTTAAAGGATAGGCTTGATGAGAGGGAGCAAAACCACCTCTGCAGCCTTGCAACTTTGAGCCGTGCCGGCATCCGGCGCCAGCAGGGAGGGCAGGCAGGTCATCGCCAGGCCTTTGCCCTTGATG
>CP070776.1:308654-311554 GCA_020346205.1 Deltaproteobacteria bacterium | reverse complement strand
TTTTCTAAATATAAATATTTTACCTATTGAAATTTTACATGAAATAGTTTTGATTACAAGACATGGGTAACATAGAGAGGCGTCTCATTGAGGCAATGATTCAGATAAAACTGAGCATTGCAGAGCTCTATAGCATTTTCTCCGAGGCAGCACCTGAGGATTATTTCTTTTGGGCTGAGCTTGCCAGAGAGAAAAGCAGCCATGTCACTTTGCTGAAAAGCGGCAGGAATATAATTATGCCCGCAGCAGAGATACCGTCCGGGATTGCTTCAGAAGACCTTCAGTCATTGATGGATACAAAAAACTGGCTGTTTTCCCTTATTGCAAAATTTTCCATCGATCCTCCGGACCGGGCAACAACATTTGAGACTGCTCTGCTGATTGAGAAATCAATGAGCGAAAGTCATACCCGGTATGCCATGGGAAGCAGGTCTCATTCTGAAAGCATTATCCAGTTTGACCTTCCTGGTGAAGGCTATATCAGCACCCTGGATTGGCTGCGCGGTTACCTTGCAAAACTCAAGAGTTTAAATGAACTTCCCGCAATTGTCGGTGAATACATATTAATCGTAAAGGATGAAAAAGGAGTTGCCGGGCTGCTGCAGGAGATACTGAAGCAATTGCTGGGCGCCGAAAAGCACTTTGATACTGTTGCAAGCGGCAAAGCCGGAATGGATAAGATCATTGAAAAATATTACAAACTCATAATTTCAGACATAGAACTGCCTGGAATGGACGGCATAGAGCTTTACAACCAGGCAAGTAAGCTCTTTCCGAATATAAATAAAAGATTCATGTTTGTTTCAGGAGATCTTTCGCCTGACAAGCTTTCATTTTTTAAGGAATTTAATATCGAGTATATGGATCTTCCTGCATCAGTGCAGGATATTAGCACACGAGCCCAGAAGGTATTGTTGAGTTAGTAAAACCAGAGGAGCCCGGATCAGTTCATTTTTTATCTATAAGTAATATCTCCCCGGATTTGTTATAATTCCAGCTGGAAACAGAATGGCTGGAATGATGAGTAAAAAAAATACTACGCTTCATATCATAAGCGGTGCAGCGTTATGCCTGCTTGGTTTCATAATCCTTGCCGCCACTGGTGCAAGGGAGGGGGACACCTATACAAACCCGGTGTTGGTTGAGACTGTTGTCATCAGCAGGGAGAAGCCTGATAATTTTAACGGTGTGCTCGGCATAGGGGATCCTGCCGTATTGTTCCATAACGGAAAATACTACCTGTATCCAACCGGGGACAACCGCGGCTACGATGTATATATATCTGATGACCTAGTAAACTGGCAGAAAGGTCCCAGGATATTTCGATCATCTGAACCGGGTGCCTGGGCCCCCGATGTTTTTTATAACGTCACGGACGGACTGTTTTACCTTTACTACACGGTAAACGGCCGCATCGGTGTAGCTGTGGCTGAACAGCCTGATGCGACATTTAAAGACCATGGTACATTGATCGACAATGCCATTGACGCGCATATGTTTGTTGATGAAGACGGTAAGTTCTATCTCTACTACGTTGAATATCCGGGCTTCAGGATCCATGTGCAGCCGATGGCTTCGCCGGTGCAAAAAAAGGGGGCTCCTGACCTAATTATCCATGCAACCGAGTCCTGGGAAAGAAAAACCGCGGTACTCACCGAAGCCCCCTGGATGCTGAAACACAACGGTCTTTACTTTCTCCTGTATTCTGCCGGCGGTGCGGACAGCCAGGATTATGCAATCGGATATGCAACCTCCACAAACCCGCTTGGACCTTTTACAAAATACCCGGGTAACCCGATCATGCAAAAGGGGGGCAATATCTATGGCCCGGGGCACTGCTCGGTGATAAAGGCTCCGGATGGAAAATTATGGATGGTCTACCATCAGCAGAAAAACAGCACACGGGGGTGGAACCGCATCATTTGCCTGGACCCTGTCTGGTTTGATGATAAAGGAGCTCTGCATGTCAAGGCGACAAGGGGGGTTTCCCAGCCGGCTCCTGCAGTATTCAGGCTGAAGGCCGAAAGATAAAACCGGAGCAATGGGGAAAGGACTAACAGTGGAGTACGAAGGCAGTGACATCTGGCATGTATACATGGTTCGCTGCAGTGACGGGACGTTGTATACAGGGATCACCAATGATCTGGATAAGAGAATCGCTGCGCATAATTCCGGTAAAGAAGGAGCCCGTTACACCAGGTCCCGTAGACCTGTGAAGCTGGTCTATTCCGAAAAGGCAGGATCTAGATCTGCTGCTGCCAGGCTTGAATACCGGATAAAAAAGCTACCGCGCGCCAGGAAGATCTCCCTGGCAGAAAAGGTTAAAAGCTGAAATCCACATGAAAAAAATATTCCGTCATTGGAAGATCATCTATGGGATATGTTGTCTCCTCTATATAGGCTGGGTTATTCATGTGGGCGGCAATGAAATCGACAGGATCAACAGCCAGTACAGTAGGCTGGTTGAGCAGCTTGAACCAGAAAGCATTAAGAGTGGAGCCCTGGAAGAACTTACCGCCGAATGCCGTAAAGAAGTGCCGATGCGGGGTGAACGGCAAGAGGATGCCTGTACTTCCTGGCCGGTAAACGTTATGGAGGCAAAGGCAAAGGAGATTGAAGATCACCGCATCCAGGCCAGGGAACGGGGCATCATTAAGCTGGTGCTGTTTTATACGGGCTTTGCAGTCTTATTCCTGCTTGGTCCGCCGCTCTTTATCTATGTTATAATTGCCGGGAGTATAAAAATATACAGGAGTATAAAGTTTGTCAGGTAACTTTCTCCGGCCTTTGGTCAAGCGCTTTTCTCACAACAGTGACCAAACTTTTCATGTCCACAGGTTTCATGATAAATTCCGTAATACCCATTGCCTTTGCCTCTTCTTCAGAAGACACCTTTGTAC
>CP070776.1:305625-308554 GCA_020346205.1 Deltaproteobacteria bacterium | reverse complement strand
GGAAGATGATATAGCCCTGCAAGGTTCCCCCCACGAACGCCAATTCACCACCCTCTAAGGAGCTGCGCGGGGCTTCTCTTTGAGTTTTTCAGGATGAACCTTCCGGTAAGAAGTACTATTGTGTAACGCGGCATGTTTGATAAAGAACTGTTACTTAAATCATCTCTGTTTAAAGTTTTGTCTCCTGATGAACTAGACAAAATTGCTGCAGCCTGTGAGTCCATTACTTTAGAGGCCGGAGAATACATTTACAAAAGGGACACCCGGGGCGATTTTTTTTACGTGGTTTTGACAGGTGAAGTTGAGCTCATTGCCAAAAGAGATGAGAGAACCTTTTGCATGATCGGTCGTATTGGTGAAGGTGGACATTTCGGAGAGAGTTCCCTGTTGACAGGCAACCTAAGGTCTTTAAGTGTCAGGGCAGTATCAGATGTCTTGATAGGTAAATTCACCGCTGCATTCTTCCATGAATTCCTTTTAGCAAATACCCTTTTTCATCAGGAACTGGATAAAGCCCTGGCCAGCAGGTTGAGTTTTGCCATGCGTGATCATGTTGAGACAATTTTTGATCACAAACGAACCTTTCTCCAGCCTGAAAATTCGGACCTGTATCCTTTTTTTGAGGCAGGGGGTGAAGTTGATGCAGGACTGGAAGAATCTGTTCCCAAGTCATTGAAGAATGTTCAATCGAACATTAAAAAGTTTGCCGCAGACCTGGATCCCCTGGTTATTATCGGTGAGTCAGGTACAGGCCGTAAATCTGCTGCCAGACAGATTCACAATGGCAGTGTGCATAGCGAGGGACCTTATGGTGTCATAGATTTACGCCAGTTTGAAACGAAACTCCTGGAAGGAAAACTTTATGGACATGATCCAGGTTCTTTAGCATTTTCGCAACTCAGTGAAGCGGGAATCCTTGAGCAATCCAGAGGTGGTACAATTGTGTTGTATCATGCCGAAGTTCTCGAGGATGCCATAAGGCATAAGCTTTTCGATGCCATTAAAGCTGGATTTTATTACCGTATCGGCGGTAAAACAAAGTTGAGTCTCAAGGTCCGATTTATTTTCATCTGCGGTACAACCCCAACATCTGAAGACAATACATGTCATTTTATTCAGGGCGGGCACGATTTTTTTGCTGACAGGGTACTGAACATGCCCCCCCTGCGTGCCCATAAGAGTGACATTCCCAGACTGGTTGAGTACTACCTCGATTATTTCAACCAGGAATATAATCGCAATGTCCAGAATATTGGCAAAAAGGCCCTGGGCGTTCTCATGAACTATGACTGGCCCGGCAATATGACCGAGTTGCGTAATGTGATACAGAGGGCTGTTCTTTTGGCTGAGGAAGGAGAAATACTTTCCGAGCAGATCCTTCTTGGGCTCCCTCAACCTGAAGGCAAGCTTGAATATAACATCCTGCGCTGGCCTTTATTCAGGAAGATATTCAACAGCTCTCTCTTTCCGGTATTGCCCCGCATATTGATTTCAATAGTTTTTTTTGCAGGTTTGCTGGCCTTGTTTTTTGGCCCGAAAGATGATCCGGAACGTAATATTGGGCTGGTTTTAAGCTGGTCCATTGGCTGGCCGCTCATGCTCTTTTCCTTCTTTTTTCTGGGCAGGATCTGGTGCTCCGTCTGTTCACTTTCATTGCCAGGAAATCTGGCTCAGCTTTTAGTCAAACCAAAGCTTAATGTGCCACAGGCTTTGAAGGACTATTCCGGTTGGATAATGGCTGTTTTCTGTATTATCGTTTTCTGGGTTGAACTGGTCTGGAATGCCTACAGGGATACCTGGTTAACTGGCTACATAATTCTGGGAATCATACTTGGTTCTTTTTTATTCAGTATAATCTTCAAGAGAAGAGCCTGGTGCCGTTATGTCTGTCCTTTGGGGGGGCTGAATGCTGTTTTTGCCATGCCGTCAATTATGGAATTGCGGGCAAACAGGCACCTCTGTGTTAATACCTGCCAGTCACGTTTGTGCTACCAGGGTGATGAGTCCCATGAAGGTTGTCCCATGTTCCGTCATCCTTTTCTGGTGGATAATAACCGGGATTGTACTCTGTGTGGGAATTGCATCAAAAATTGTCCCCATGATTCAATCCAGGTGAACATGCGCATTGCCCCACTTGAGCTCTGGCATATCCAGTCACCTAGAGTTGCGGACAGTTTTCTGGTGGTTTCTCTGTCAGCTATCTTTTTCCCCCTACTGCTTCACAAGGAATTTCTTGCTCTTTCTGCAGCATACTCCTCACCGCATCTGGCTGGCAGCCTGATACTCTTTGGCCTTATTGCAACTTTTTTGGCTATTTATTCTTTGTTTTCCTGGCAGCAGGCAAGAATTACAGATAAGGGTTTCAGCTATATCTATGCCGCCACCGGTTATGGATTTATCCCTCTGGTGCTGGGTGGTTTCCTGGCAGTTTATTTTGAGATGTTTCTGGCAGGTGCCTGGCACCTCATACCGCTTATTATGTCAATTTTCGGCGCATCTCTTGAAGCTGGACATAGGCTTTTGAGCAGGGAGGCCACCCAAACCTTACAGTATCTCATTATTACAGGCGGCCTGCTGGCAAGTCTCTACGCAACGTACCGTATTACGAAGCGCTATATAGGAAGTGAGCGTTTTTCACTCAGGCTTTACGGCCTGCCCTATGTATTCCTTCTTGGATCGGGTATTCTCTTTTTGCTGGCACTGTAAAAAGGGGAAAGTGAAGAAGTTTTGGCACTAAAAATAGTAGAACAGCTGCAGTCTAATGAAATCATCATCCCTGATACTGTAGAGATAATAATCACCGGGATCGGTGTTGAAGAAAGCCCAGCCTTCTAAAAAGACCTTAATATTATCTGTTAGCCGGCGGCTTGCCTCAAGCTGCAGGACATTTCCCTTGTTGTCCAGATCTATACTCAGGCCAACCAGGAGT
>CP070776.1:302591-305525 GCA_020346205.1 Deltaproteobacteria bacterium | reverse complement strand
AAAGGTCACCTTTTTCTTGGAGATGGGGCGGAAGACTTCCTTCTTTTTGGTGAGGCTGTTGTAGAATTTCAGTTGTTCTTCAGGGAGTGGTTCTTTTATATCTTCCTCTTTGGCCGAAAAAAGTGTGGTGCTCAGATATTTTTCTCCGCCGTCCGGCAGGATCACTACGATTAACCCGTTCTTAATCTGCTCAGCTCTGGTCAGGGCAGCACACATGGCTGCCCCGGAGCTCATGCCGACAAAGATGCCTTCCCTGTGAGCCAGCTCCCTGGCCATCTTAAATGATTCGTCATCCGGGATATTGATAATCTGGAATGGTAAATTTTTATCAAAAATTCCAGGCTTGTAGGACTCTTTCATGTTTTTGAGCCCCTGCAGTTTGTGGCCAAGGAACGGTTCAACCGCTGTCACCCTTACCTTGGGATGTTGTTCAGAGAAATATTTGCAGAGGCCCATGGCCGTACCTGTTGTCCCAAGGGTTGCTATCACGTCGGTTACCTTGCCCTTGGTCTGTTCCCATATCTCCGGGCCTGTTGTATGGTAATGGACCTGCCAGTTTGCTTCGTTATTGAACTGATCGGTCAGGAAGTAGCGGTCAGGATGTTCCCGGGCCATGATATAGGCCTGCTCTATGGCTCCATCCGTGCTTCTCTTTGCAGGGGTGAGAAGGATTTCCACTCCGTAAGCCTCCATGATCATACGTCGTTCGATACTTGCAGATTCCGGCATGACAAGCTGGCAGCGGTATCCTTTTACTGCACAGACCATGGCCAGGCCGATACCGGTATTGCCGCTGGTTGCCTCCAGGACAATTTTGTCCGGTGTCAACTCGCCGTTTTTTTCCGCTGTTTCAATCATGGAAAGAGCGATACGGTCCTTTACCGAGCCGCCTGGATTAAATGATTCAAGCTTGGCGTAAACCTTTACCTTTTTGGACGGGTTGAGTCGGTTGATCAGGATTATGGGAGTGTTCCCGATTCTTTCAAGAATGTTTTGATAGGCCATGAGAGAAACCCTTTGAAAAAAATTAAGCAAAACGAAGAGATTGCTTTAAATGCTGCTGTTATAATGGTATTGGTTCCCGGAAAGATATGAAGCCTTGCCTGGCTGGCACTTTTGGCAGGAACCTTAATTACTGTACACCCAAACTTGTTAACAAATACTGCGAAATGAATCGGGTGGCAAGATAATGTGTAATTTTTGATGATTCAAGGGTAATTTATATTTAAATCCATGGGATGCAGGATGCATCTCTGTTTAGAGGAAAAAATAAGATATGGCAGAAAAGATAACTTTAGCTCATGGAAGCGGCGGTAAGGCTTCCCATGAACTGATAGAAAAACTCTTTGTCGCAGGTTTTGGAAGTAAACCTCTTGCTGCCCTGGAGGACAGTGCTGTCCTGCAGGCAGGAAGCGAGACAATAGCCTTCAGCACAGATTCTTTTGTGGTTGATCCTATTTTTTTTCCAGGGGGCGATATCGGCTCACTTGCTGTCCATGGCACTGTTAATGACCTTGCCATGCGGGGCGCACACCCCATGTACCTCTCTGTGGGTATGATCATAGAAGAGGGATTTGCCTTTAAGGACCTGGAAACTATTGTCCGTTCGCTGAAGTCCGGCGCAGACAAGGCAGGGGTCGAGATTGTTGCTGGAGATACCAAGGTTGTCCAGTCCGGCAAGGCGGACAAGATATTTATCAACACAACCGGTATAGGATTACTTGATAAGGAACTTGATATCTCAGCCGGAAACGGAAAACCTGGAGATATGATTATCATGAGCGGCACCATGGCAGACCATGGAGCCACTATTCTCTGTCAGCGTGAGGGATTGCAGATCAAGGGAGGTTTTACAAGCGACTCTGCCCCATTGAATCATATGGTCTCAGCCATGATCAAGAAAGCCGGAAACTCCATACATATCCTGCGTGATCCGACCAGGGGCGGTGTGGGTACCACCTTGAATGAACTGGCACTGTCATCAGGGATTGGTATTCGCATCCGGGAGAAAGGGCTGCCGGTGCGTGATGATGTTATGGGTGCCTGTGAATTGCTGGGACTGGATCCGCTTTATCTGGCCAATGAAGGAAAATTACTGGCATTTGTGGAGCCGGGTGCTGCAGAAGACCTGCTGGCTGTTATGCAGAAAATGGAATACGGGGAGAATGCATGCATCATCGGTGAGGCGGTTGTCGACCATCCCGGACAGGTGGTCCTGGAAACCATTATCGGCTCAGCCCGAATTGTCGATATGCTGCACGGTGAACCGTTGCCACGCATCTGTTAGCTGCTCGTTGACAGATGCGAATTTTGAATTCTTAATTTTAAATTAACTTTAAACTCAAAAGGCCTTCAGTCCTTTCTCCCCTTTGTTTGCATCTTTACCCAGAGGTTTTTAAGCGAGACCTTGAGGTCATCGTTTTCCAGGGAGCTGATGAGCTTGTCAAATTTCTGCTCTTCTTTTTTATCGAGGAAGACTTGCTTGGGTTTCTTGATCTCAGGTTCGGGCGGCGGTGACAGAGAGCTGTTGAGCTGAAAGTGGATATCGCTAATTTTTTCTTCCTGAAACTGCTGGTTTATCTTTTCCAGCAATAATATTTTCTGCAAATGCAGCTGCTGCATCCAGACCGAATCAGTCACCTTGACCCAGAGGACATGACCACGGATAAGAGAGGGCTGGGCCACGGCAGCAATCTCCTTGCCTACAGTTGAATTCCAGAACTCAAAAACTCTGTGCAGTTCCAGCTTGGAGCGCCAATTTTTGTTTTCAAAAACAGAAGAAAGAAGGCGGCTTAATTCCACCGGTTTGTTTGTCTTATTGCTCTTCTTGGCGTTTGCCATTTTCCTTATCTAAAACAACGCGGTTTCTGCCGGTCTGTTTGGCTTTATACAGGGCGGAATCAGCTTTTTTTATCAGGTTGGCAATGTCATCTG
>CP070776.1:299534-302491 GCA_020346205.1 Deltaproteobacteria bacterium | reverse complement strand
CAGTGGCATCGGCAGAAATAATGCCAGATTCAGAAATGATGGTGACAGGATGCTTGGAATCCCGCATATCCGAAATATACACGCCGTTCCAGGTCTGGGTTTTCTGGTCGATGTCATCCGCATAAAGAACAATATCGCCTAGACTTTCACTGAAACGCTTCTCCTGCATGGACCGTTCAATTTTCTCTTTGGCAAGTTGAAAGGCTAGTTCTAGTTTAGCCCTGTTGCCTGCTGGAATCAAGTATACGGAGAAAAGTCCGGTAAGTATGGCAGTGCTAAGGGCAACGAGCATAACCGGTGGCAGCATCCTGTAAATACTGATACCGCTGGCCTTTAAAACCATCAACTCGTTTTCGTTATTAAGGTGGGTTGTTCCAAGAATAACACCCATCATGCTTGACATCGGCAGGGCGAAAAGCAGGAGTTGCGGGGTAAAATAGGCATATAATCTGATAAAATCACCCAGGGCAATGTTATAATCCAGTATAATATCGAGTATGGGAATGAGTTTACTCAGAAAGAGAATGCTGGTTAATATAACGAGACTGGCATAAAAAGGAGCCAGGACCTGATTGATCAGGTATGTATAGAGCAGTCTGGGCATAGTACTAAAGGAAATCGTGAGCTATAGAGCAATTGTCTCATTAATAAAATAATGCATCAAAAATTTATTGGTTGTTTACGTTATAACCTCGCAGGTTTATTGATACAATTTGCTGAAATACTGTAACAGGGCGGGCAGGCCAGTGCAAGCATAATGGGGTTCAGAGTACTGTGAACAGGGCAATAGATCGAAGCCGAACTTGACATTGGATCAAAGACATTGTATGCCGTTTATCCGCCATTTTTATAGAGTGGTAGTTAAAAAATAAAATCTGGTATAGAGATGAAGATCAGGATTGAATCAGGTGTTTACCGCATCAAAATAATTAAGCGCTTGCAGAGTATAATGCCGCAGAAAACCAGCAATATGCCTAAAACATTGCTGATTGTTACATAAGTTATGGCAGATTTCCAATCGCCGACTTTGAACAGCTGATATGTTTCCCGGGTAAAAGTGGAAAAAGTTGTAAAACCGCCTAAAAGACCTGTAAATACAAAAAGACGCCATTCGTGGGACCAGTGGGTTTCATCGAACAGGCACCAGATAAAACCAATAAGAAATGAGCCCAGTAGATTAACGGCAAGTGTGCCAGCAGGGAAGACGGGTCCGGCAAAACGCTGCACAAAGAGAAACAATCCATGTCGGCATGCGGCACCGATGGATCCTCCTGCCATAATTGCTAAGATATTGAGCATAAGAATTCTTGTTGTTGGATAAATTCAAGTTAATGGAAAGTTGGAGCTACAAATACCATTCAGTGCCTTTTGCGTCAAGAAAAGCCTTGTTGCTATGCCAACCGGTATTAATATGGCACCATAGGAAATGAAATGCAATCTTTGCTGAAGTTGTATCACATAGAAACCAGGCCTCCCAGCCTGGGTGATAATACGGGCGATTTGGATCGACTGAAAAAAGTAGTATCCGGATATCTGCAGGACCAGAACCCTGTAGTGCCTTTTTCACGTATTGCACCTGTTGCAGAAGCTTTCAGGAAATCAGGATTCAAAGGCTATGCAGTGGTTATGAATTTTCCAGAAGGCCCCCAGCTTGTAGATTTTTTTGCAGAAGCTCCAGAAACCTTGGTCGGTATGGCCCTTGATCTTGGTACAACACATCTTGAGGCATCACTGGTTGACCTATTGAGCGGCAAAATCCTGGAAAGGTCTGCCGTGGAGAACGGGCAACTGGAATTCGGCACTGATATCCTGGCCCGGATTCATTTTGCAGCTACGGATGTCGGCAAACAAAGGGGATTGGACCTGTTGCATGAGCGTGTATTGGAATCCATTCATATTTTGGCTGCTGAGTTAACCGAGCGCATCACGTTGAAGCCAAAGCACATAATGGCACTATGTGTATCAGGCAATACAACAATGGCGCATTTTTTTCTGAAGCAGAATCCCTATCATCTCTGCCGTGAACCATATATCCCGGTGGTCAACGATCCGGATCCGTTTTTTGCCTCCGAGTTGGACCTTGATCTGCATCCGGCAGCCATAGTCTTGGTTATGCCGAGTGTTGGCAGCTACTTTGGCGGTGATCTTATTTCAGGTATCATAGCCAGCAGTCTTGACCAGCAGGAGGAAACCTGCATGTTGATCGATGTCGGTACCAATGCTGAAGTGGTGGTCGGCAACCGGGAATGGCTCATAGCCTGTGCCGGTGCTGCTGGTCCGGCATTGGAAGGGGGAGTTGCCCGCATGGGTATGCGCGCTGGTACAGGTGCCATTGAGCACTGCTCCATAGATCCAGAAAGCGGTAAGATAGAATACCAGACCATAGGTAATGCTCCTGCAAGGGGAATATGCGGCTCGGGTGTTATCGACCTTGTTGCAGGTCTCTATCTTGCCAGGATCATTGATATTCGTGGTAAATTCAGACCCAGGCAGCCCCAGGCAGAAGGCCGCCTGCTCAAACACGAAGATGGTCTTGCCTATATTGTTGTACCTGCAGAAGAAACTGATGCGGGGGAGCCTATTCTGCTGAGCCAGGTCGATATTGATGCCCTGATGCGTTCCAAGGCTGCCATGTATTCAATCCTTACCACCATTACCAACCAGGTGAATGTTTCATTTCAAGACCTGCATCAAATCTATGTGGCCGGGGCCTTTGGCAAGCATATTTCCCCTAGGCAGGCAATAGTGCTCGGCATGCTGCCGGACTTGCCCCTCGAGGTTTATAAGCCCCTTGGCAACAGCTCCCTGGCAGGGGCTGAATTGATGTTGACCGATGAATCTGTTCGGGAGAGATGCCGGGAGATTGTGACAAAGGTCACCTATATTGAATTGAATGTTAACCAGGAATTTATGATCCGCTTTTCAGGTTCCCGCTTTATACCCCATACCGATCATAC
>CP070776.1:296476-299434 GCA_020346205.1 Deltaproteobacteria bacterium | reverse complement strand
CGTTTCATTTCTATTGGTACACGCTCAACAAGTAACTCCTTCTTTTTGGCCAGCAGTTCAGGAGGCATGGAGCCTAAACATTGCTCAGCATAGGGACAATATGAGGCGCAACCTAAATCCATCTTGGGATTGATCATTTTATTCCCGCAATTACTGCACTTGCGGGTCGAGTCGTCTTTAAAAAACTCGACAATATGATCACACTTGGGGCATTTTGCCTCAAAAACTGATTCACCATCCCAATATCGGCTGTCCTGTCCGGGGCATTGCATGGCTATCTCCTCACTTTATGTCTCATGTCCTGAACAGGTGGATATTCTATCATTCCACCTGTTCAGGGTCTTTATCTAATAATTGTTATTAAACTACTTTCTTTAATATAGTCATTTTTTGTTAATCTGCATATTTAGCGTTTTCTTTCTTAACTATACCAATCGATTATGCAGCTTTTACTTTTTCAAAAGTTTCCACAGGCTCACCGAGAATTGTAGCCAGGTCCTCTGCCGGAGTTGAAATTGGCTTAATAGCAAAATTCTTCACCAGTACGTCGAGAACATTCGGTGTGATAAATGCAGGCAGGCTGGGTCCTAAACGGATATCCTGAATACCGAGATGGAAAAGAGTCAACAGGATTGACACAGCCTTCTGCTCGTACCAGGAAAGTACCATTGACAGTGGCAGATCGTTCACACCACAGTCAAAGGCCTTGGACAGAGCAACCGCGATCTGGATGGCAGAATAGGCATCATTGCACTGCCCGATATCCAGCAGCCTCGGAATACCGCCTATATCACCAAGATCCTTGTCAAAGAAGCGGAATTTACCACAGGCCAGAGTAAGTACCGTGCAGTCTGAAGGTACTTTCTCAACAAATTCTGTGTAGTAGTTACGGCCCGGCTTGGCACCGTCACAGCCAGCCACCAGGAAAAAGTGTCTCAGATCATTGTTTTTGACCGCTCCGATTACCTTGTCAGCAACCGACATAACTGTGTTCCTGGCAAAACCGACCATTACAGAACCTTTGTCCGTGTCTTCAGGGAAACCTTCCATTTCAAGGGCTTTATCAATTACCTCTGAATAATCCTGGTCCTTGATATGGGTTACACCGGGCCAACCAACCAAGCCGCGGGTATAGATATTACCAAAATAGGTATCCTTTGGTTTCTGGATACAGTTGGTGGTCATGACTATGGGTCCAGGAAACTCGTCGAATTCTTTTTTCTGATTCTGCCAGGCAGTACCGTAATGACCATAGAAATGTGCGTATTTCTTAAGTTCAGGATAACCGTGTGTGGGCAGCATCTCACCATGGGTATAAACATTTATACCTTTGCCCTCGCTCTGCTTGAGTATTTCCTCAAGATCTTTCAGGTCATGGCCGGATACCAGAATGGCTTTGCCTTTTTTGGCGCCCAGGGGTACCTGGGTTGGAACCGGATGGCCATAGGTTGATGTGTTACCGTCATCGAGGAGTTCCATGGCCCGCAGGTTTACCTCACCGCATTTCAAGACAAGTCCTACCCATTCATCAGCGGTCAGGTCCTTTTGCAGCATGGCTGCCAGACCCTCCTGGACAAACGCATAAACTGATTCATCTTCACGGCCGAGAATCTTGGCATGATCTGCATAGGCTGCAACACCCTTGAGACCATAGAGAAGAATCTGCTTCAAGGACAAGATATCAGGATCTTCGTCAGGGTGCTTGTTCAACTCAACAGCCTCGCCCTGTTTAACCAATCCCTCAAGTGTATCAGCCGGGATAAATTCTGCAGGTGAACCGGGGAAGTCAACATTTCCTCCTGCCTGCTTTACTTGTGCCTTAAGAGATTCCCTTAACTCAACGCCCTTATTGATCAGTGAGACAAAACGCTCATTATCAAAGTTGACGTTGGTCAGTGTTGAAAAGGTTCCCTCACAGACAAACAGGTTTACTTCAGGGTCAGTAACTCCGACCTTGCGTCCTTCCACTGCAACCTGGGAAACACCCTGCAGAACATAAATTAAAAGATCCTGCAGGTCTGCCAGGTCCGGCTCCTTGCCGCATACTCCGATTTTGGTACACCCTTCACCCTTAGCCGCTTGTTCGCATTGATTACAAAACATTGTGTTCTCCTTAAGTTAGTATTTAATGATTCATTTTGCTTCAAAACTTGTCAAACCAGAAACTGATGGTTTCTTTTCCTTGCGTTTTGGGCAGACTATATGAAAAAAGGGGAAGGTTCCTTGACTTATATCAAGGGATACTTTTTTTTCGGAAAAATTTTAGTTCAGGATATTTAGAAAGGATGAAATTTTGGGAAAAAACAGGAAAATTATAATATCAAGTTTTGAATTTTATATCATTCAGCAGCAGTGCCGTATACTGATAAATCTTAATCAATTCATAATGCTATATTCAGAATTGTCCTTTTACCAGCTCTCCAGTCTTTTCCGGTATCCAGGAGCTGCGGCCGTCGGGCAACTCAATCTGCCACCATGCACCCCTGTCTTCTAATAGCAGAAATTCAGTGCCGGCATGCAGAGGATCCTCAAAACTCGGCTGATAGGATTCAGCATCACCCTGTCGTCCGATGACTTCTGGGGACAGGACAACACCGATTGTATTCATAGATGACTGCCTTTTTTCCATAAATAGGGAGCCTCCGAACAAAAGAGTAAAAATAAAAGCTAAACTGAGAGCCCATGACGTAAAGGGACGCTTGGAAAAAATCTTTATAGCAGCAAACAACCAGAGGGAAACATAAAAAATTCCAAAAAGAAGCAATCTGACATGAACCCCTAGGTCATAATGAAAGAAAAACAGGGTCTGGAGAATTCTTTTCTGATCCTTAGTTTCCAGCTTATCCTGACGCTTACTCCTGGCATAGGAAAGATTTTTCGCCAGGTTTGGATCATTGGGGATATACTGCTCTGCCCTGCGGTAATTTAGTATTGCCCTGCCAATATCATCCAGCAGAA
>CP070776.1:293397-296376 GCA_020346205.1 Deltaproteobacteria bacterium | reverse complement strand
ATTCTTATCCTGACCATTCTCTTCTCCATGTTCTTCACCTCCTTTGTCGGGATGTTCATTGAACGGGTTGGTTACAGGCCCCTGCGTGATGCCCCCCGGGCCTCTGCCGCCATTACAGGCCTGATGATCGGAATAATCCTTGAGACCGGCAATCTTGCCATTCTCGGCGCCCGCCGGCTCAGTTTTCCCCAGCTCATTGAATCGACCACCTACCAGTTCGGCGGAGTATATGTGACCAATAAGAAAATTCTCATTGTCGGGGTTTCCCTGGGGCTCATGTACTTGCTGCACCGCTTCATCCAGAAGAGTAAATGGGGCATGGCCATGCGGGCCATGTCCTTTGATTTTCAGGCAGTGCCCCTCATGGGCATCTCCATCAACAAGATTGCACCGCTCACCTTTGCCATCGGCTCATCTCTTGCTGCTGCTGCAGGTATTCTCTACGGTATGGCCTACCCGGTGCTTGATCCTTACATGGGTATACTGCTTGGCTGGAAGGCTTTTGTCGCAGCAATTTTAGGAGGCCGGGGTTCAATTCTCGGTGCTGCTCTGGCCGGATTTCTGCTGGGTTTTATAGAAATTTTTGTTGCCTGGATATTCCCATCAACCCTGCGCGATGTCATTGCCTACTCCATAATTCTTCTCATTCTGACTTTCAGGCCGCACGGTTTCTTCGGCCAGGCGCATTCTACACAGCTCAGACTCTAAAGTTTTAATTTTAACCGGCACAGTAAACCGCAAACTGAAATGGACTCCAGGGACAACACTTCGCAGCAAACAAAAAAAGATTTCAAAGCCTGGCTGCAAGGCTTTGTTGCCCCCATTCCGCTTATCGCCTGGCTTTTCGGAATACTGGGTGCTGTTCTGCTGGAATATTTTCTGGGGGACCTTATCTCCTACTATCTAGGCCTTCCAAAAATACCGGTGCTTTTCGGTTTTCTCACAGTACTTAAAAAACCGCTGCTGATACCCGGGACCCTTGGTTATCTCATCCTGGTATACGGGCTGCCCATACTCATAATTGTCAAGTCCCTGCAGAAACCGGCAAACAAGCTGGCCGGATTTCTTGACAAGCGCCGTGTAACAGTTGCCGCCCTTGTCCATCTGGGTTTGTTTTACGGGGCCCTGCATCTCTGGGCCGACATGAGCGATTACCGACTGCTGGTTCTAAAACTTACCATGATTGCCATTATGCTGACGCTCAGCATCAATGTCATCAATGGCTACATGGGAGAATTTTCCTGCTCGCATCCGGGCTTCATGGCACTAGGAGCTTATACTGCTTCCACTTTTACCCTGCTGCTCTTTGCCAATGATAAACTTTTCGGTGACGCACTGCTGCCGGAAGCCCTTGGCTTTTACTTTTTCCCCCTCGCACTCATTGCCGGCGGCATTGCAGCAGCTTTAGGAGCCCTGGTTATTGCCATACCATCCTTTCGTACCCGTGGGGATTACCTGGCTATCATATCGCTGGCCTTTCTCTTTATTGTAAAAAGTGTCATAGAAAATCTTGAATTTGTCGGAGGCCCCCGGGGCATGTCCAGCCAGCCCAATTATTCCAACCTGCCTATGGTCTTTACCGTCATGGTCCTGTGTATCTGGATCATCAACAACTTTGTGCGTTCCACCATGGGCAAAGCCCTTAATGCCGTGCGCGACAACGAACTGGCAGCAGAGGCTATGACCGTCAACACCCGCAAGACCAAGATAATAACCTTTATGTTCGGGGCCTTCTGGGCCGGAGTGGCAGGCGGTCTCTTTGCCCATGTTCTGCGCTATGTCAACCCGGGATCCTTTGGTATCCAGCGTTTGGCTGAAATACTGGCCATGGTGTACTTCGGAGGTCTTAATTCAGTTACCGGCTCTATTGTTGGTGCGGTCAGTATTAACGTTTTAAGTGAGGCCTTACGGCCCCTTGAGATATACAAATGGATAATCATTCCGCTGCTGCTTATCCTTGTTATGCTTTTCCGGCCTACCGGCCTTATTGCCTTTACCGAGTTCAAGCCCAAAGAGCTCATGAAACCCAAACAGAAAAAGCTTGAGGAATAATTTTATGGCACTGCTGCGGGTTGACAACATGACTCATTATTTCGGGGGATTAAGGGCTGTTCACAACTACAGCCTTATTCTTGAGCCGGGTCATATTGTAGGGCTGATCGGACCGAACGGTGCCGGCAAAACCACGATCTTTAATCTGATCTCAGGCATCCATACTCCAACAGAAGGCAATATTGAACTGGACGGGCATAATCTCATAGGCCACCACCCCCATGAGATTGCTTCAATGGGTCTAGGTCGCACCTTTCAAAACCTTCTCCTATGGCGGCATATGACAGTTTTGGAACATGTAAAAATGGCATGCTACTCACAGCTGGAATATGGCATATGGGGGGCTTTCCTGGGTTCCAGGCTCTGCCATCAGGAAGAAAAAAGGCTCACCGCCAAAGCAATGCACCTTCTGGAAACATTTGACGTTGCCCACTTCAGCTCCCAGCTTGCCGTCAGTCTGCCCTACGGTGCCCAACGCAGGGTTGAGATGGCAAGAGCCATGGCGACAAATCCCAAGGTGCTTTTCCTTGACGAACCCACGGCAGGAATGACCCCTGATGAATTGAACCGTATGATTGCCATTATCAATAAAATCCATGCAGACTTTGATGTGGCAATATTTCTAATCGAACACCGGTTGAAATTTGTCATGGAATTGTGTGAGAGAATCCAGACTCTTGTTTTCGGAGAAGTAATTGCCGAAGGAACCCCGGAGGAGATAAAAAACAACCCGGATGTTATCGAGGCCTATCTTGGCAAGGAGGACATCCACTGATGCAGCTGGAAATTAAAAATCTACATGTCTCCTATGGCAATATCAGGGCCCTTCATGCCATAGATTTTTCCATTTATAAGGGGGAGATTGTCTGCATCATTGGTGCCAACGGTGCCGGTAAAAGCACAACACTGCGCGCCATCTCCCGACTC
>CP070776.1:290207-293297 GCA_020346205.1 Deltaproteobacteria bacterium | reverse complement strand
GGGGTTTTACGGAAGCAGTAGCAGGAAATTTCTGGTCCTGGGTCGGATTCTTAAGCCTCTTTTCAGGACCTGTTTTCGGAACACTTTCAGATAAGCTGGGAAGACGGGCCGGCCTGATGATCGTATTTACCATACAGATGTTCGCTTATACGCTTGTTGCATTTTCACTGCCCATACAATTTCTCTATCTCTCAATTGGCTGTTATGGCATAGTAGCCTGGTCCATACCTTCCATCATGGCAGCTCTGGTTGGGGATTACGTAGGACCGCAAAACACGGCCCGGGTTTTTGGCTTTATAACCTTCATATTTGCACTGGGACAGATAGCCGGGCCTGCCATTGCGGGATTTCTGGCTGAAAAGTATGGCAGTTTTTCAAGCAGTTTCCTGATGGCTGCCTTGTTTGCAGCCCTGGCAGTTTTTCTCTCAGCCCGTTTGAAAAAAGAAACAACGTAAAATGATTTTATAATTTATAAAGGGAGTTCCTGTTAGGCTTTTTTACGCCCTAAGAGCTCATAAACCTTCATTCCCCCATATTTTTCATCAATCTCTTTAATATCGAGGGCTGATCGAGCTGCCTTGCGTGTATTTTCACTGAGCAGGATACCATCAATGTATGGCTTGGTCATATCCTGTAGCCTAAATACGGTATTTACCGGGTCACCGATTACCGTGTAGTCCATCTTCATTTCAAAACCGATATTGCCGACCACCACCTCGCCTGTATGGATGCTTATGCCGATATGGATCTCAGCATCAAGCTCCTCCCCCAGGTACTTGTTGATCTCAGGCAGCGATGCCTGCATCTGCAGGGCGGCTGAAATCGCGTTGTCTGCATCCATGGTGCTGGAGACCGGAGCCCCAAACAATGCCAGAAAGCCGTCCCCGAGATATTTATCCACTATCCCGTGGTGTTTAAAAATAATTCCGCCCATAACAGAGAAGAAATGATTTAGGACTGCAATGGTTTTCTGGGGACCGATATTTACAGCCAGCTTGGAAAAGCCCCGCAAGTCAATATTGATCAGGGTTAGGGTTTTCAACTCCTCGACCCTTGAGGTAGTTGAATCACCCTCGTGGACAATCTGGTCAACGATCTCCTTGGGGACAAATTTCTGGAACATGTGTCGGATATCACGCTCATGTTCGGCCATGGCAACTGTTTCACCGTAAAGCCTGACATTTTCATTGGCAATGGACACAGAAGAGGCAATTGACTGAAGTAAATCCTCATCATTGGGCCCGAAAACCCCGTCAATCTTATTCATTACCTCGATGACTCCAACAACTTTACCCTGTGAAATAACCGGCACGCAAAGGGCTGACTTGGTTTGAAATCCTGTTGAACTATCTACATCGCCAAAAAAATTGGACGCACTATCTATATCATTTATTATGATGGATTCACCCCTGGCTGCAACAGAACCGGCAATGCCCTGACCGAACTTCAGTGAAAAATTACCCAGGCTGGACATATCGACTTCAGGGTTCACATTAAAGCCTGTGGCAAAATAAAGTTCATCATCTTCTGCCAGCAGAAGTGAACCTGCCTCGACATCCATGATCTCCTTGATCATTTCCATGGTATAATTGAGGACTGACCCGATATCGAAGGTTGAAGATGCAAGCGCCCCACCGATCTGCTTGATGGTGGCCATTTCCTTGTCCCTTTTTAGCACCGCTGAAGAGAGATTCGTTTGTTCAATGGCAAATGATATGACCTGTCCAAGCCACTCGACGAAATCATGATTTTGATGAAGGATTTCAGCATTTCGGCATGCAAAAACCAGAAGCCCGCTTACTTGGCCGTCAATTGTCATCGGTGCCAGCACACAAGCACTATACCCTAACTCAACAAGCAGTTTTCGGTCAGTTTCATTTGTCAGATCTGAGGTGTTATCTATAACCAGATTGGCGTTCTGCTTCATAACGCGGTCTATGGTGGACCCCTCATAATTGAACCTTTCGCCAACTGATATTCCAAGCGCATCGTTGGAAAAAAGATCTGCAAGTTTTATATGTCCAGGCCAGTTCTGTTCCTTCTGCATTGCCAAAGCAATATCAAATGGAACAACGCTCTGAACTTCCATATATATTGCATGAAGTAGCTCGGTACCCTTGAAACTGGAATTAAGTATCTTAAATACCCTTTCAATTGATCTATAACGCTGGAGAGACTTAGCAGTTTCCACCTGGTAGCGTAAATTCTCATAGGTAAAGGAAGCTATGGTGAGCAGAGGTGCCAGAACTTCGGCATCCTCTTTCATAAAAGTCTTATCAGACTTTTTACAGGAAATGGATATAACACCCAGGATATCCTGGACCGACTTGAGCGGTACACACATAAAAGACTTTGTTGAGTAGCGTTCACTGTTAGACCTGCCTATGCGGGTTTCCTTTTCTATATCTTCAACAACCAGCGGCGATTTGTTAATCACGGCATATTTTGCAATACTTGACTCAAAATCGATTTCATCTCCAATTTTGACCCTATCACCATGGCCCGTACTCGCCCGCATGATAAACTTTTTAGATTCATTATCATCCAGGATTAGGATAGAACCGACATCCGCATCTACCATTTTAAGAGCCCGTTCCAGGGTGAAATAGAGAATCTCATTGGGGTCACTGGTGATATAGCAGAGTTCGGCAAGCTCTTTTAAAAGGGAAAGTAATTGCGCTTTTGATTCCAGTTGCTTATTTGCCTCTTTATAATGGGCCTCGATGGTCTCAAAGGAGACAACTATATTGCCTATTTCGTCATTATCATCCTGAAAGGCGGTGCCTGGCAAATCCGATACCACCTTCCTGGAAAATTCCTTTGAAATATTTGTTATCTTATCAAAAATTTTCCTTAGTACAGTAAAACCGACAAGGGAGTAGAGGAGGACGCCAAGAAGAAACGGCTTGATAAACTTGTCATGCAAAAAGCCGTACTTGATACCGAGATAAATAAAGCCGGCAACCGGCAATATGGTAAAAAGCCCGAATATGATATTGAGCCAGTAGTAAAGCGTTCTTTTCTTTTTTGATGACTTGAATGCCATTAATTATAAAACCGGTTGATATGAATTACTGGGCCCAATTTCAG
>CP070776.1:287013-290107 GCA_020346205.1 Deltaproteobacteria bacterium | reverse complement strand
TTCCCTGGTTGGAGAATCAGGTTCCGGGAAGTCGGTTACAGCATTGTCCGTACTGCGTCTTTTAGAAAAAACCGCCACTGTTACCAGTACAGGTGTTATCAATTTCTCGGGACAGGATATTCTGGCCTTGCCCGAAGCAAAGATGCGCCATATTCGCGGCAACCAGATTGCCATGATCTTCCAGGAACCCATGACCTCCTTGAATCCTGTTTACTCCATCGGTAGCCAGCTGATCGAGCCATTAATGCTGCATCAGAATCTTTCTACTCAAGGAGCCCAGACCAAGGCCATCGATCTTCTTGACAGGTGCGGTATTCCTGATCCTGCACAGCGGCTCGCAAGCTTTCCACATCAGCTTTCAGGTGGACAGCGCCAGCGTGCCATGATTGCCATGGCCCTTGCCTGCAAACCCGCACTGCTCATTGCGGATGAACCGACAACTGCCCTTGACGTCACTATCCAGGCCCAGATACTTGAACTGCTGAAAGATATTCAGAAAGAGCTAAATATGGCAGTTCTATTAATTACCCATGACCTGAATATGGTAAACAAAATTTCAGATCAAGTGCATATCATGCACGACGGCAAAATTGTTGAACATGGGCCAACCGAGTCAATATTTTCCAATCCAAAGGATCAGTATACCATCCATCTGCTAAACAGTGTGCCCAAGGGAGAACCTGAACCGAAAACAGGCCGTAAGCAACTCCTTAAAATTACTAACCTGCAATGCCATTTTCCCATCAAGGCAGGATTCTTCAAACGCACTATCGGTAAGATTAAAGCTGTTGATGGTGTAAACCTTACTATCAGGGAAGGTACAACTTATGGCGTTGTGGGAGAGTCAGGCTCAGGGAAATCCACCCTTGGTATGTGTATTCTCCGCCTCACAGATTGCCAGGGTCAAATTCTTTATAATGGTGAAAAGGACAGTCCCAAAGACCTTGTACATCAATCAAGAAGTAAGCTTAGGCCACTTCGCAAAGAACTGCAGGTTGTTTTCCAAGATCCCTTTTCCTCTCTGTCACCACGCTTGAACATTGAACAGGTAATTAGCGAAGGACTCAAGGTACATAATATCGGCAGAGATAAAAAAGACCGGCAGCGCATGGTTTTCAAAACCTTGCAGGAAGTCGGCCTAGATGAAGAGATGGCAAGTCGATATCCACATGAATTTTCAGGCGGACAACGGCAGAGAATTGCCATAGCACGAGCTATTGCATTAAAACCAAAATTTTTAATGCTGGATGAACCGACCAGCGCCCTGGATATGACGATCCAGGCTCAAATTATTGATCTGCTGAAAGACCTGCAAAAAAGGTATGGGATAACATATCTTTTTGTTTCCCATGATCTAAGAGTCATCAAAGCCATGGCTGATGAAGTGGCTGTGATGCAAAACGGCAAGATCGTGGAAGCAGGCGCTGCAGCAAATTTATTCCACAACCCGCAACATCCATATACCAAAAGCCTTTTTGCCGCTGCATTTGATCTTTCTACACAGGCACAGTAAAAGGCTGGAGCCCTGAACTTAATATTTCCAAAAGAATTTGCTCCAAGACCCTGCTATTTAGTTCTGGAATGGAAGAAATTTCCCGGCTTCACTTCGCTACCAGTTACGGATCAACTCCAGCAGAGTTCGTACACCTATACCGGATGGACCATTTTTTGGGGCATACGTTTTATCAGTAAAATTATAGGCAGTCCCTGCAATATCAAGATGGGCCCAGGCCGTCTCCCCCACAAACTCCTGCAGAAAAGCCCCTGCTGTAATAGTGCCAGCTGAGCGGTTGCCAATATTTTTAATATCCGCGACTTTGGATTTTATCTGCTTGGAATATTCTGGACCCAACGGCAGACGCCAAAGGGGTTCACCGCTTCTGTTACCCGCAGTTATAACCTTTTGCGCCAGTTCGTCATCATTGCTCATCAGACCAGTTCTGTGGTGTCCAAGACCAATGACCACAGCACCGGTGAGAGTTGCCAGATCCACAACAGCCTTGGGTTTATATTTCTTAATTCCATAAGCCAGTGCATCTGCCAGAATTAAGCGGCCCTCAGCATCTGTATTGAGCACTTCAACAGTTTTACCTCCATAAATTGTTATGATATCTCCGGGCTTCAATGCACTTGGACCAGGCAGGTTTTCAGTGGCAGGGACGATTGCAATAATATTGATGCCTTTTGGCTTCTCCTCACCTACAGCCTGCATGGTGCTCAATGCTGCTGCCCCGCCGCACATGTCAAACTTCATTTCATCCATACCCTTGGGTGGCTTTAAACTTATACCACCTGAATCAAAGGTCAGCCCCTTTCCTACCAGCAGCAAGGTGGGATTCCGTGGTGCAGTCTTATATTCCAGGATAACCATTTTGGGAGGCTGTGAAGAACCACTATTTACCCCGAGAACACCGCCCATTTTTAAGCGCTGCATATCAGCCTTGGACAAGACCCTGCAGGTTAAATTATATGTTTTGGCAAGTTTTCGTCCGAACTCGGCAAACCGGGTAGGAGTCCAAACATTGCCTGGTTCATTTGCCATATCTCGAGCTGTACAGCCTGCCAAAGCAGCAATTCGGCCCCTCTTCAAACCATGCAGTATTGGTTTTGCTGCCTTTTCTGTGAAAAGCTGAATTTCTTTAATGTCGCCCCACGACTCATCTTCCTGCATGGCTTTCTTATACTTTTTGAACTGATATGAACCAAGTACAAGCCCCTCGGTTAAACATTCAGTCATTTCTGAATTATCTATAATAAAGGGTGCCGGAGGCACAACCAGTATTCTTTCCGCCTTGGTCTTCAGTGCCGTTTCAGAGACCTTACCTCCTGCCTTACGATAATTATCCCGCCATACATCTTCTGGAGTTGTACCATTATTCGTCTTACCTTTCTCTGCTTTACCCAGGCCCACCACCAGGACTCTTTTTGCCAGCAGTTTACCCTTGCCAGGGGGGTAAAATAATAGGGTTTCTTCTTCCTTGCCGGAGAAATCACCTGCCTTAAAAGCAAGCTTGACAGTATCCTGGACATATTTATTGTCACACACAGGCACTTTCTTATTCTGCTGGTGAACAAAAAAGGTGATCATATCGCC
>CP070776.1:283809-286913 GCA_020346205.1 Deltaproteobacteria bacterium | reverse complement strand
AAGCATCCGGAAAGTACTTGAAGCCGCACCAAAGGCAAAACTGGTAGCGAACTCACTGGCAGTTCTGAGGATGAGCACAACCTGGCCTGTTCCCATGCAGCGGGTACATTGGCTAAATTCAGGTGACAGTATTAGTGTAGGTGATCGGACACTTACCGCTGTCAGGCCGCCCCTTTTTGATAATCCCACCACAATTGGAGTATACGACAGTAAATCGGCAACGTTTTTTTCTGCCGACTGCTTTGGCGCTATCATCCCTTCTCCGGTACAAGATATTGATGAGGTTACTGAGCTTGATCTCGAACAGGGCATGATCAGCTGGGCCAGTGCGGATAGCCCCTGGCTTCATATGGTAGCACCAACAGTTTTTGCTGAAGCACTGGAGAAAATTCGTGTACTTGCCCCTAAAATGATACTTTCGGCACATATGCTCCCTGCACAAGGAAAGATGGAGCATTTTTTAGAATGGCTTGCAAAAGTTCCAACTTCTAAGCCTTTTATTACACCTGACCAGAAGGCTTTGGAGCAAATATTGGCACAAGGTTGACTCCGCTTACAGTCCTTAAAAAATCAAGAGAATATCGCCGTCAATGAAACATTTAATTAAAATAACAGAAACTAACCAATTTGGAGGAAACAGGATGGCAGAGAAAAGGGAAGTAAATGGTGTAAACATTACCCAAATATTTGACACGATAACGCTAATTAAAGAAAAACCAGAAATTGCTCAGTTTAAATTTCGAGCTACTAATAAATGGATAAACGGCACATACAATCGTGCCACAATCAAAGACTTCTATGGAGCTGGCCAAGAGGACAATACTCGATCCCCCATAGTATTTGAAATAGATGAACCACCTGTTCTTTGCGGCAACAATTTGGGCGCTAATCCTGTAGAGTATCTTCTTGTTGCATTGTCAGGTTGTCTGACAACAAGCCTTATAGCTCATTCTGCTGCAAAGGAAATAGAAATAATGGGAGTAGAATCTAGGTTTGAGGGTGATTTAGATCTTCGTGGCTTTCTTGGAATATCGGAGGACGTTCCTGTGGGATATCAAAATATCAGTGTATACTTCAAAATTGATGCGGATCTTGATGAAGATAAAAAAAATGAACTCATTGAGATGGCTAAGAAATACTCTCCGGTTTTCAATAGCATCACGAAAACAGTACCTGTCTCCGTTCAACTGGATTCAAAATGATTATTCCAAAGCAGCTTTAAAGTTGTTTCCAAAGCGGGGTCAGAAATGGCTCCGTTTTTTATGGTGTGCCAGGCATGGCACGCAGTGCCGTGACAGGCACTATCCGATTTGTTGTGGTGACAGATTGGAGACTTGGAGGTGAAAGTCCTCTGCAGGCCCGACAAGGGGAACTGCTAGCCGGACGGCAAGGTTAATATCGTGAGATATTGGCTGAAGGAAGCTGCAGGCAAAGCACTGGCTCGACGAACAGAAATCGCATATTAGGCGGTCGTACTGGGTGAGGAGGCCATTATCTTCAAAGCCCGATACTTGTACGGAAAGTACGGACGTAGATGCGGCGGGCATAAGTGTGAAGGTCGCGTGTCTTACCCTGGGAGATCTGTCAACCGGCCCATGGCTACGAGTATCGTGAGATACTAAGAAGGGTTGGCAGAAGTCAGCAGAGGCCATAGTAGCTGAGCTAACCACTCAGTGAAGGGCTGAACCTGTTATATGGTCTTAAGACCATACTGCTGTTTGTACTGAGCAGAAGCCTCGGAAGAGGGCCAAGCCGGGAAGTAGCGGACGGTTTCCGTGAGGTAAGGCTGGGTGCTTATAGGACAAAAGTGGGTATGGCTAAGGGTCGAACCATTAACAGGAACCGCCTTGGTACGGAACCGTATGCCGGGTGGTGTGAGAGGCAGCGGGGGAGACCCCGCCGCCTACTCGATTACCTCTTCCGGTGTTTTCATATCCAAGCTCAGGTGTGGCCTCAGACGATTGTAAATATCGACGGATTCTCGTACCAAGACTTTAAGCTCACTCAAAGTCCGACACCTGTTTATCAGAAATTCCTGCTTCAAAATACCATTCATCCTTTCTGCCAAGGCGTTCTGATAACAATCGTAGCCATCTGTCATTGATGGTGTCATACCCTGACGCTTCAGTTCTTGTTGGTAGATTGTTGAGCAATATTGTAAGCCACGGTCTGAATGGTGGATGACCTCTCTACGTGTTTGGCGTTGTTCAGCTGCCCGGCGTAAAGCTTTTACGACCTTGTCAGCACGCATATTGTCACTGACTTCATAACCCATAATTTTACGGCTATAAGCATCTGTGACTAAAGAAAGATAGTAAACACCTGCATCCGTTTCAATGTAAGTTATATCACTCACAAATGCCTGTTCGGCATATCTGACTTCCTGGCTACTTAAACGATTCGGATATTTTTTCATCCAGTGCTTACTGTGCGTCGTTTTTGTGTAGCGCTTGACCGGCTTCACCAACAATTGATGCTCCCTCAAGTATTCAAAAAGAGCATCTCGTCCCAATTTAATACCCTGTTCGACAAGCTTGGGCTTCAGTAAAAAGTAGAGTTTACGAGTACCAAGTCTCGGCATAAAACGCCTGACCTCCATTACCATTGCCTTGATGGGGCTCAACTCTATACTGCGCTGCTCAATGCGTTTTTCTCTTTGATAAACGGCTTGACGGGTGATGCCAAGAAGCTTGCAGGCACGACTCAAACTTATGCCTTTTTCCTTTTGAAGGCGTCTCGCTCCTTGGCAATATACTTTTTTCTCAAGCCAGCTCCGTGCTCTGCATCCAAGATATCAACCACTTCATTTAACAGCAGATTTCGAAGACGCTCATCTTCAAGTTCGCGCTCGAGTCGCTTGATTTTCTGTGCAGGGGTTTCTTGCGCTTTGGGAGATTTGGGCATGGTGATCCTCACAGGTTGGGTCCAATCCAGCTTTCCGTGCTTCCGCAACCATGTTAACACTGTCGAGCGGCCCTGGATACCATAAATCTTCTGGGCCTGCTTGTAGGTCATGTCGCCTTTTTCTACTGCGGCAACCACCTGCAATTTAAAGCCCATAGTGTAATCACGTTGAGTACGTTTCTTCCTCTTGTTTTCTGCTG
>CP070776.1:280584-283709 GCA_020346205.1 Deltaproteobacteria bacterium | reverse complement strand
ACGTTAAAGAATAGAGCTTGAGTTGGCTCAAGATGAAAATTCCCTGGCTGTGAAGAGAACTTGTAATCATTACCTCTTTATACTATCTTCACAAAAGCTTGCCGGGGACACCTTACAACGTGGAGATGCACCTGCATCATCCCGGTCAAGCCGCTGCAGAAAACCTGTGGCGGCTTGGCTGCTTTAACCATTCAAATTCCCCTGCATACATGATTTATGAATTATCTTGAAGACGAGAAATATTTGCTGGATCTGCTGACCAGAAATAAACTGCTGAACAAAGAGCAGGTGAAGACCTTTGTTTTGAAAAAGGAGCAGCAGCGACATTTGCTCATCAGAAAGCTTGGCGGCCGCAGGGCAAATGACAGGAAAAGGTCATCTTTGAACCAGCCAGACGCTTTTGATATCCTGGTTTCCCTGCAATTTGAGATTCCTGGTAAGAAAAAACAGGTGCTCTCAGAGGAAGATATAATACGGGCAGTGGCAAAAGACCTGAATATGCCATTTAAGAAGCTGGACCCCCTTGAACTTGACCTGGACCTTGTTACCAAGACCATTCCCAAGTCGTTTGCCCTGAAACACCTGTTGCTGCCGTTCGACATCAAGAACGGAGTCTACGAGGTCGCAATTTATGAACCTGCTAAAAGGTTGGCCCTGGAAGACCTTGAGCGGGCCTTACAGATAAAGATCAAACCCTACCTCAGCACTAAGTCAGACATCGGCAGGATGCTGGCTGAATTTTTCGGATTCCAGAGATCTATTTCTGCTGCCGAAACAAGTATAGCAGGTCCTATGGTGGACCTCGGCAACCTGGAGCAGTATGTAAAGATATCATCTGCCAAGGAGATCACCTCATCGGATCAGCATATAAAAAGTGCGGTGGATCATTTGTTCACCTATGCCTTTGAACAGCGTGCAAGTGATATACATATTGAACCCAAGCGGATTACTTGTATGGTGCGTCTACGCATTGACGGGGTTTTGCATACCATATACAACCTGCCCAAGGTGGTGCATCCGGCCATAGTATCAAGGGTGAAGACGCTTTCCCGCTTGGATATCGCAGAAAAAAGAAGACCACAGGACGGGCGGATCAAGGTGAGCCATGAGAACAAGGAAGCCGAGATCAGGGTTTCTACAATTCCTGTGGCATTTGGTGAGAAGGTGGTCATGCGTATCCTTGACCCTGATATCATTTTTCAGGATCTCACCAACATAGGTTTCTCTCACGAAAGCCTTAAAACCTATAATAATTTTGTTGGGTCACCCCATGGTATAATCCTGGTGACAGGCCCTACGGGCAGCGGTAAGTCAACTACCCTCTATTCCACCCTGAAGAGCATCGCCACCCCGGAGAAAAACGTTGTAACTGTGGAAGATCCTGTGGAAATGGTACATGAGGACTTCAACCAGATTGCCGTACAGTCAGCAATTGATGTAACTTTTGCCACCATTTTACGTAATATACTGCGCCAGGATCCTGATATCATAATGATCGGTGAGATCAGGGACCTTGATACAGCAGCCTATGCTATCCAGGCAGCGTTAACAGGGCACCTTGTTTTTTCAACGCTGCATACCAATGATGCCATTTCTGCCATTACCCGGCTGGTTGATCTCGGGGTGCAGCCTTTCATGGTCAGTTCGACTCTGCTTGGAGCCATGGCACAGCGCCTGGTGCGCAAGATATGTCCCCATTGCAGAGAAAAGTTTACTATGTCTGGGAAAGAACTGCGGGGATTTGGCTTTGCAGCGCCAAAAGATGAATATAACCTGCAGCAGGGCAAGGGGTGCCGGGAATGCAGGGGTACAGGTTATCTGGGTCGTTGCGGTATTTTTGAGATTTTTCCCATGTCTGACAGGTTGAAAAAAATGGTGGTGGCCAATGAGGCCAGCTCAGAACTCATTAAGGTTGCTAAACAGGAGGGCATGAAAACCTTGCGGGAGGATGCCTGGGACAAGGTATTGCAGGGGATCACAACCTATAAGGAAGTTATCCGGGCAACAGGCGAGGAAATTTCAGACATGCAGGTTAGTGGTACTTAGTTTAACCAGTTATAGTTATATAGAAAACGGTGTCAAAGAAAGTTGTCAGTACCAACAGGAAAGCCTTTCACGACTATACGATTGAGTCTACCATTGAGGCAGGTGTTGTGCTTACCGGCCCGGAAGTGAAGTCGTTGAGGGCAGGTAGGGCCAACCTGAAGGATGGTTACGCAGCCATTGATAGGGATGAGGTCTGGCTGCATAATGTCCACATTTCGCCATATTCCCATGCAACAAATATTCCGTCAGACCCTTTGCGCACCAGGAAACTGCTGCTCAACCGGCGGGAGATAAAAAAGCTGACAAATAAGGTGAAGGAAAAAGGATTTGCCTTAATACCCATTCGAATTTACTTTATAAAGAATGGTAAAGTGAAAATAGAACTTGGGCTGGCCCGCGGTAAAAAGATGTATGATAAGCGGGCGGATTTGAAAAAGAAACAAAGTGACAGGGAAATAGAACGGGAATACAAAACCCGGTAGGTATTTACCAGGTCAATTAAAGGTTATCTACTGTGCTGTTTTCGAAGACATGAGGAGCAGCCTTGCTGTCATTTCGACCGAAGGGAGAAATCTTAAAGCATTATAACCGCATGAAAGGTATCAGATTTCTCACTACGTTCGAAATGACAATTTTATTGAGAAGTGATTATAATTAAAATATTAGAACAATAATTTTCATTGTTAAATTTCTCAAATCTTCAATTAAACAAAGGGGGGCGAAACGGATTCGACGGGGATATAGAAGCTCAAAGTAGCATGCCGAGGTCTGTCTGCTCGTAAAACAGATGGAAAACTTATAATCGCCGACGATTATAAATACGCTGTAGCAGCATAGAACTGCTCAGCCGTCCTGCTGATTTTCCCCTGCGGGATCAGCAAAGGGCGTCGACTCAGCAGGGTAGTTTCTGTTCAGTGCCTGCGGGACCGGAAGCGAAATTTTAGCAGGATAGCGCTGCAGAAAGCGTGTTCCAGAGAATTCTGCAGGGCGATACCTTAAACTGGAACTAAGCATGTAGAAACTTGAGGGGAGTATTTTCGGACGCGGGTTCGACTCCCGCCGCCTCCACCATTTAACTA
>CP070776.1:277332-280484 GCA_020346205.1 Deltaproteobacteria bacterium | reverse complement strand
AGTATAGCGCCAGGTAGAAATGGCTGCCACGGGTATCCAGCTCATGCACCTTGCGGGAAGGTGACTTCTCATTTTCCAGAAACCGGCCTATGGCCCGGTCTAAAGTCTGAGCAAAAATCCGGGCCTTTTCATTATTGAATGTACTGAAAATATGTTCAAACGAAGGGACAAGTGCACAGAACTCACCAAGAGAATCCCAGCGCAAATGGCCCTCCTGAAGAAACTGCTCGACATGCTTGGGAGCAGAACCCCCAGCCCCTGTCTCAAAAAGTCCGCCGCCGTTCATGAGTGGGACGATTGACAGCATCTTGGCACTGGTTCCCAATTCAAGTATCGGGAACAGGTCGGTGAGGTAATCACGCAGGACATTGCCAGTCACGGAAATGGTATCCTCACCCTTTCTGATCCTTTCCAGGGAGAAGCGCATAGCTTCAACCGGCTGCATGATACGGATATCCAGTCCCGATGTGTCGTGTTCAGGCAGATAGGTTTTGACCTTGGCAATAATCTCGGCATCATGGCCCCTGTTCTCGTCAAGCCAGAAGATAGCCGGCGTTCCGGTTGCCCTGGCCCTGGTCACCGCCAGCTTGACCCAGTCCCGGATTGGGGCGTCCTTTGTCTGGCACGACCTGAATATATCATCTTTTTCAACATGTTGTTCCAGCAGGCTCATGCCGTTGCTGTCAATAATGCGGATCGAGCCGTCGCCCGGGGCCAGGTATGTCTTGTCGTGGGACCCGTATTCCTCTGCCTTTTGTGCCATCAATCCGACATTTGAGATACTTCCCATGGTGGCGGGATCAAAGGCTCCGTACCGTTTGCAGTCCTCAACTACTTCCTGGTAGATTGTCGCATAGCACCTGTCAGGCACCATGGCTATGCAGTCATGGAGCTGGTCGTCAGGTCCCCACATCCTGCCGCCGTCACGAATGAAGACGGGCATGGATGCATCTATAATAACGTTGTTGGGGACATGCAGATTGGTGATGCCCTTGCTGGAATCAACCATGGCCAGATCAGGGCGCGTCTGGTAGAGAGCATTAATGTCCGCTTCTATCTCAGCTTTTTTTGAATCCGGTAGGCTCTGGAGTTTATTATAGAGATCACCCAGGCCATTGTTGACATTAACCCCCAGCTCTTCAAAGAGAGAAGTGTGTTTCTCGAAAACTTCTCTATAGAAAACAGCTACACAGTGACCGAACATGATGGGGTCTGAGACTTTCATCATTGTTGCCTTGAGATGCAATGAAAGCAGTATTCCGTCACTTAAGGCTTCCTTAATCTGTTCTGCAAAGAATTCGCGCAGGGCACGGACATTCATGACCGAGGCATCAAGAACTTCTCCGGCCGTTAAAGCTATTTTTTCCTTGAGCAGGGTTTTCTGACCATCGTCATCAACAAACTCAATCCGAACCTCGCACGCATCTTTTACCGTTGTGGATTTTTCACTGGCATAGAAGTCCCCATCAGTCATATGAGCCACACGTGATTTTGAGTCCTCAGGCCATTCTTTCATTAAACGATGCGGATTCTTGCGGCCGAACATTTTAACTGATGCAGCTGCCCGGCGATCAGAGTTCCCTTCTCTTAAAACAGGATTAACCGCACTGCCGAGGACCTTGGCATATCGTGCCTGCAATTCTTTTTCTGCTTCAGATCGGGGCTCTTCTGGATAGTCTGGAATGGAGTAGCCTTTTTCCTGCAGCTCTTTAATTGCTGCTTTCAATTGGGGGATGGAAGCACTGATATTCGGCAGTTTGATTATATTAGTCTGTGCCTGCTTGACGAGACCACCGAGCTCAGCCAGAAAATCAGGGATTCTCTGGGGTTCTGTCAGGGATTCAGGAAAGTTTGCAATGATTCTTCCAGCCAGGGAGATATCCTTTTTTTCAAAGACAATTCCCGAGCCCTTTGTATAGGCCTGGAGAATGGGAAGCAAAGAATGGGTGGCCAGGGCAGGGGCTTCATCGATTTCTGTATATATTATGGTTTGTGCTGTCATGTTCTTTCCTTATGTCTGTGAAATATTTGGGCAAGGAATTATTAAGTTGCTCATTGCTAGATCATAAAGCAGTACTTTCCTCTTTATTGTAATAGTTATTTAAAACTATACTTCTGTACCGGAAGAGCAGCAAAAATTAGCACATACAACCTTGGATTGCAATTACCATAATGCTGGTATTTTTTTATGATGAAAGGAACCGCAGGCTGCAATATCTATATGTATATGTTTTGTCAGCAACATGGGAAATTAGGCAATGTTCCCCAAACTGGATTCTGGCAGTCTCTCCGTGATATTCTCTTTCCGCAACAGTGCCTGGGATGTGGTAAAGGGTTGAAAGGGTACCAGGTTATTTCCTTTTGTGAAACATGTACTAGGGGTGTCCGTTTATTGCAGGAACCATTTTGCACGATTTGCGGTAAGCCATTTGTGAAGAGTGCAGGAGTGAACCATCTCTGTTCCAATTGCCTGAAGAGTAGATGGTATTTTGCCAGGGCTCGTGCTGCGGTTTTCTATCAGGAACCAGTATCCGGAATTGTAAAGCTTTTCAAATACAGTGGGAAAATGTACGGGCTTGAAACTTTTGCGGCTTTGACTCACCTATACTACCAGCACAATTCCTTTCCGAAACCTGATGTTATCCTCCCGGTTCCGCTTCATCCAAAACGGTTGCGCAAAAGAGGCTTTAATCAGGCACTGGTACTCAGCAGAAAACTGTTTACAGAGAGCAGAAAGATAATTGATCCCCATGTTCTGGAGCGACATCAATGGACCCAACCCCAAACCGGGCTGAGTAGTGAAGAGCGGCGCAGAAATGTAAGAAATGCTTTCAATGTTCCCAGGCCTGAAAAAATAAAAAACAAAAAGATACTCCTGGTTGATGATGTTTTCACCACCGGTGCGACAGTTAATGAATGCGCTAGAATTCTGATCAGAGAACAGGCATCCGAGGTAGAAGTCTTTACTTTTGCTCGGGCTGTAAAATAATAATTTTTTTTTGCACAGGCAATATTTTCCAAGTTAAGTGTTACCCAATAGTATCAACTAGGTCCTTCTACTGGAAAACAGGGGGCTTTTTCCTGGCAGAAAAATGGAGCATATGCAAAAAAACACATCCTTTCCTATGTATAATGAAAAGTGCCACAAAGTA
>CP070776.1:274069-277232 GCA_020346205.1 Deltaproteobacteria bacterium | reverse complement strand
TTTTGCCAGGATAAACGAAGAAATGATCTTTTCAGATCTTCTTGTTGTGGAAAAACGTCTCGAACGCCTTGAACTTGACAAAAAAAGAGGCAAGAAAGCTGATCCTGAAGAGCTCAGATTATTGAAAGAGTGCATGAAAATGCTTGAGTTGGAAAACCCCCTGCGCCATAATCCAGAACTGGCATCAGCACCCCAGCTCAGGGGTTTTACTTTTCTGTCCGGCAAACCGATGCTGATACTCTTTAACAACGATGATGATGATGAAGGGCTGCCGGAAATTGATGACGCACTCAGCGACGAAAAATATCTTCCAATCCGCGGCCGCCTGGAACATGAACTGGCCCAGATGGAAGAGGAAGAAGCCAAAGAATATTTGACAGAGTTTAACATCACAACCTCTGCCATGGATAGGATGATTTCCCTTTCCTATGAACTGCTTGGGTTGATATCTTTCTTTACAGTTGGACCTGATGAGGTTAGGGCCTGGACAATTAAAAAAGACACGCTGGCTGTTGATGCTGCTGAGGTAATCCACTCTGACATAAAGAAGGGTTTTATCCGCGCCGAGGTAGTGGCTTATGACGACCTTATGGCGGCTGGTTCCTACAAGGATGCCAGGCAAAAAGGTACCACCAGGCTAGAAGGCAAGACTTATCCGGTGCAGGATGGAGACATCATAGAGTTCAGATTTAATGTATAATTATAAAAACAATTATAAGTTTTGAGTTTTGAATTCAACATTCATAATTCTTAATTATTCTTACTCACTCCTCAGTGCATCCACCGGTTTAAGTGAAGCTGCGCGGCGGGCAGGCAAGACTCCTGCAAGCAGACCTATTACAGCAGCAAGCAATTCAGCGGCGATTATATAGGTCAGTGATGTGTGAGTGGGCAATGCCGGTACCAGGAACCCGAGCAGCCACGCCCCGCCAACACCAAGCATCAGACCGGCAAGGCCGCCAATGGATGCCAAAATCACTGCCTCCCCCAGAAAGATTCCCAGGATCTGATTCTTTTCTGAGCCAAGCGCCCTTAACAGACCAATCTCATTTGTTCTCTCATTAACTGCAATAGTCATAATTGTGAGGATCCCCACACCGCCAACCAGCAGCGAAATCCCTCCCAGGCCACCGACCGCCAGGGTCAGGATATTAAGTATCTTGCCAAGTATTTCCAGCATTTTTTCCTGGGTGGTAATAGTGAAATCTTCACTCCCGTGACGGTCAATCAAAATCCTTTTGATCTGCTCCGAAACCTCGTTTGCTGAACTGCCCTCTTTATAGAGAACATCGATTTCCATGAGGCTTTCCCGGTTGAACATGGCAAGGGCTTTGGCCGTAGGTATCCATACTGCATCATCTAAGTCAAAACCAAGCATCTGGCCTTTGGATTCCATGGAGCCGATAACCCTGAAACGTTCTGAACCGATGCGAATACGCTTGCCAAGGACCTGGCCAGTTCCAAACAGCTCTTCCCTTACCTTGCTCCCCAGGACAGCAAATGAACGTGCAGCACGGGGAGGATCATCAGGCAGAAATCGGCCTGCAGCCATCTGGAGTTTGAAAACCTCAGGTGCTGCCGGGTCAATACCATACACTGTTGTTCTTCTTTGTTTCTTGCCGGCTTTAACAGCTGCATTGCCCTGGACAACAGAAACCACATCCACCACCTGAGGAATCCTTTTAAGTGCCTGCCCATCCTCGATACTTAACGGTCTAACATTACTAATCAGGGCGCCGGAAACACCATGTGTTGTTACCCTGCCTGGATTGACACCAATGAGGTTAGTGCCGAACTGGGTGAATTCAGCGAGCATAAACCGATGCAGGCCTTCACCGAGGGAGGTAAGCATCACAACTGAACCAATACCGACAGCTATACCCAATGCGGTGAGAAAACTTCTCATACGCTGAGAGCTTACAGCATTGGTAGTCAGTTGGATAAAATCCTGTATTTGCATGTTCCCTCTCGTTTCAGTCTTACCTGCGCGACAAAGCCAGGGCCGGTTGCAGCATTGAGGCCCGTCGTGCCGGCAAAACCCCGAAAATAATCCCTGTTCCCAGTGCCAAGCCTGAAGCTATAAATGGCGACCATGGCTCAAGTGCTAAATTATACTCTGGGAAGAAACCAGCCAACAGTTCCATGGCGCCAAAAGCCAGTATAAAACCCAAAAATGCGCCGGCAACTGACAGGAGAGCTGATTCTGTCAGAAACAGTCCCATAATCTGCGATTGTGGAGCCCCCAGGGCTTTCAGCAAACCGATTTCTGAACGCCGGTTGGAGATGGCCACCAGCATGATATTCATGATCATGATTCCTGCAACAACCAGGCTGATAGCTGCGATACCACCGACAGTCATGGTAAGCGCCCTGAATATCTTGTCAAATGTGGCAAGTACAGCATCCTGTGTGATAACTGTGATATCGTCCTCTCCCTCGTGCCGGGCACGGATAATAGATAATATTGCCCCCTTGGCACGTGCTACAGCATCTTCACTGATTGCTTCAACCACTATACGAAACAAAGAAACTCTATTGAAAAGCGATTGTGCTGTTGCCACGGGAATTATGACCACTTCGCCCATGTCTTCGCCAAGAGACACCCCGGTATCAGCCAGAACACCAATTACCCGGAAACGGCGATCACCTATCCTGACCCACCGGCCGAGGGCCCGCTGGTTGCCGAAGAGTTCTTTCTTGCCTTTTGATCCTATAACACAGACATTTCCACCACGGTCCAAATCACCAGCCGGAAGAAATGACCCCTGCCCCATTGTCAAACGTCGCACTTCAAAGAGATCAGCGCTAGAACCCAGGATGACCATTTCCCTTTCAAGCTGTTTAACGGAAACCGGTGCCGAACCTGCAATAATGGGGGCCACGCGGCGTATGGCAGTGGATTGTGTAAGGGCAATGGCATCATCCAGGGTGAGGTCACGAGGTGTTTCACCCAGAAGTGGAGGCGGCCCTCCCGTGGTTTCTGAACGACCGGGAATAACTATGAGAAGATTGGTTCCCAGTGAGGCAAACTGGTCTATAACATATCGCCTGCCACTATCACCCAGTGAGATCAGCAGGATAACAGAAGAAACACCGATAGCCATGGCAAGCAGTGTCAGAATGGTACGGCCACGGCTGGCGGTAGCTGCCTGCATGCTGAAAA
>CP070776.1:270796-273969 GCA_020346205.1 Deltaproteobacteria bacterium | reverse complement strand
TTCTGTTGAAAGACACTTGTTCTATTTGCTGTCTCGCGCTATCTTCTATGCATCAAACTGAAAAGGCATATTTTATGCATGCGGCCTTTGTCTAACACCCTAATTTTGCTATATTTTTTTGTATTTATATCAAGAACATGTGAGGAAAGTGATGCACATCAGACACTTATACAGGCAGGTAAACCACGAACTGGAGCTCTGTTTTAATATTGAATCAACAGGGCCTTTGACTGAAGAGGAAATTGCCAAGCTTAAATTTTTGCTGGCAGACGGATTTATTAAAGAGACAGTTAGCTCCCGGTCAAATTTTGAAGCAGCTGAAAAGGACGTGGTGGAGCTTGGCCCCAGGTTGAACTTTGCAACTGCCTGGTCTTCAAACATGGTTTCAATCTGTCATGCCACCGGCCTTAACAAGGTTACCCGCATGGAACGCTCAAGAAGATATCTTGTTCAAGACACTACAGATAGAAGCCAGTTTATCGCTGAGCACCATGACCGCATGACCGAATGCCTTTACCCGGAACCGCTTTCCACTTTTGAAACAGGAATTACACCCGAAGAGGCCTATGAGGTTCCGCTCAAGGAGAAGGGCGCTGCGGCACTTCAGGAGATTCCCGGTATTTCAATGGATGAGTGGGATAGAAATTTTTACCATGACTACTTTGTTACAAAGCATGACCGCAACCCGACCATCGTTGAAATTATGGACTTGAATAATGCCAACAGTGAGCATTCGCGCCATGGCTTCTTCAGGGGAAAACATGTTATCGATGACAGGGAAGAACCAGAGACATTAATGGAAATTGTCAAGTCCACCCTGGATGCCAACTCAACCAACAGCATCATAGCGTTTAAGGATAACTCAAGCGGTATACGCGGGAGGGATATTTTTACCATCCTGCCGGACAAACCCGGAAGCCCATCACCTTTTGCCAAGCGCAAATTGCCCTATCACATAATCTTTACAGCAGAAACCCATAACTTCCCAACAGGAGTTGCTCCGTTTCCAGGCGCTGAAACAGGAACAGGCGGCAGGATCAGGGATATCCAGGGAACCGGAAGGGGGGGGCTGGTGGTAGCTGGCACAGCAGCCTACTGTGTCGCCAACCTGCAAATCCCTGGCTATGATCTACCATGGGAGCAAAAAGATTTTATCTGCCCTTCCAACCTGGCAAGTGGTCTGGAAATTGAGATTGAGGCCAGCAATGGCGCTTCTGATTATGGAAACAAGTTTGGCGAGCCTGTTATCCAGGGCTTTACCAGGTCTTTCGATATGCGGCTGTCCAACGGGGAGCGCTGGGGCTTTCTGAAGCCGATTATGTTCACAGGAGGCATTGGCCAGATTGATGACCGGCATATAGAAAAGGCAGCGGAAGAAAAGGATATGATCATTGTCCAGATCGGCGGGCCGGCTTACCGGGTAGGTTTTGGCGGTGGCGCTGCGTCCAGCATGCTGCAGGGTGATAATGTTGAGGACCTTGATTTTAATGCGGTGCAGAGAGGCGATGCAGAAATGGAGCAGAAGATGAACCGTGCTATTCGCTCCTGCATCGAGATGGGGGACGGTTCTCTCATTGATGTCATCCATGACCAGGGAGCCGGCGGGCCTGGAAATGTTCTCAAGGAGCTGGTTGAAAAATCAGGGGGCAAGATTGATATCAGAAAAATCAAGGTCGGTGATCCCACCATGTCAGTCCTTGAAATATATGTGGCGGAATACCAGGAGCGCAATGGCCTCTTAATCCGCCAGGAGAATATCAGGGAATTTGAGGCAATATGTGCAAGGGAAAAGGTAAACTGTGAGGTCCTTGGAACAGTGACCGGTGATGGCCGCTTTGTTGTTTTTGATGGCAACGACAATACCACACCCGTGGACCTTGAATTGCATGAAGTTCTTGGCAACATTCCCCAGAAGACATTTTATGACAGCCGCCAAAAGAAACCGCTCGCACCCCTGAAATTACCAGAAGACCTGCAGGTGGATGATGCCCTGAACAATGTTTTGCGTCTTGTATCAGTAGGCTCCAAGCGGTTTTTAACCAACAAGGTAGATAGGAGCGTTACCGGATTGATTGCCCAGCAGCAATGCTGTGGGCCATTGCAGGCAACTGTTGGCGATGTTGCAGTTATTGCCCAGAGCCATTTTGGTTTAAGCGGTGCAGCCACAGCAATTGGTGAGCAGCCAATAAAGATGCTGGTTGACCCCAGGGCAGGGGCCCGGATGGCAGTTGGAGAAGCGTTGACCAATCTAGTTTGGGCCCGAATTGATACTCTGGAAGGTGTAAAGTGCTCTGCAAACTGGATGTGGGCTCCAAAGCTTCCCGGAGAGGGAGCTGCCCTCTATGATGCAGCCTGTGCCATGCGTGATGCCATGATATCGTTGGGAGTTGCTGTTGATGGAGGCAAAGACAGCCTTTCCATGGCTACTCGTGTTGGCGAGGAAACTGTAAAGTCTCCCAGGGAGCTGGTCATTTCCCTCTATGCTACCATGGAGGATATCACCAGGGTTGTCACACCTGACATAAAGAAGCCCGGCGCAAGTGTCCTGTTGTTTGTCGATCTGGCCCAGGGACAAAATCGGCTGGGCGGCTCAGCTCTTGCCCAGACACTTAAACAGGTCGGCAACGCTTCCCCGGACATGGATAGTCCGGCCCTGCTTAAAAAAGGCTTTAATGCCATCCAGGAGTGCATAGACAAAGAGCTTATTCTTGCGGGACATGACAGAAGTGATGGAGGACTGATAACCACCCTGCTTGAAATGGCATTTGCAGGCAACAGCGGCCTTGATATTGAACTCGAGGGACCTGGGTCACCGGTGGAGCACCTTTTTTCTGAAGAATTGGGCCTGGTGGTTGAATGCACTCATGAAAAAGCTAAAGAAGTTGAGGCAATACTTTCTGATAAAAAGGTTCCATTTGTAACAATTGGCCGGACAACCCCAGAAAAGCAAATAAAGATACACTTTAATAACGATCTTATGCTTTCAGGAAGCATGCAGGAACTCCGCCAGACTTGGGAAGAAACGAGCTTCCAGCTGGAGAAACTCCAGATGAACCCGGAATGCGCTGTCGAAGAAAAACAAAACATTTATGACCGTAAGGGACCTAATTACAACATGGATTTTGTTCCCAGGAAGACAGATGATGATATCCTTGAAAGCTCCAACAAACCAA
>CP070776.1:267510-270696 GCA_020346205.1 Deltaproteobacteria bacterium | reverse complement strand
CCAATTTCATGGAAGTGAACCTCATCTGCAGGACTGTCATGAATTTTGGCTTCTGCTTCTGCAAGGCAAGCAAATACGTTCAGGGACTTTTTCTTTACAGTCTCACTTAGGCTGCTTTGTACAATAAGACTTCTGATATCTTTCCAGGCTCTAACCGTTTCAGATTCCTTGAATTCTATCTGCAGCCGTGTGCAGCTTATGCCCTGATCCTGTTCTTTTAAACAGTGGATACTGAATTCTTCCAGGTCCAGTTTTGCAAGTTCTGTCTGCAGGTGCTCCAATTCAAGGCCGGCATCTATCAGGGCGCCAAGGAACATATCACCACTTACTCCTGAAAAACAGTCTGCATAAGCTATTTGCATTTGTCCTGTAGTACTCATTCTTCCTGCTCTGTCTCCTGCTCAAGTTTTTTGGAGCTGCTGTAATGTGTCAGCTTTTCAAGGATTTGCCTGCGGTAAATATAGCACGGTACTGCCACTATGGCAGAGAACGCAAGGAGAAGCAATAATTCGAGATAATTTCTTTCATAGACCTGGGCCCCCTCGAAAGAAAGCACCAGTGTTCCCGGCATGCGTGCAATTGTAGCAATAAAAATAAAGACCTTAAAAGGCATGGTGCTGAGCCCGAGCAGGTATGAAAGGGAATCTTTGGGGAAACCAGGGAAAAGGAAGAGTACAAATGGGATCACAAACTCCCCCTTGAATACAAGATGATTGAACTTGCGGTACACTTTTGTTTTTGAAAACCGGTCCCGGAAAGCATCGGCAAACAGGTGGCCGAGCCCGAAGGCAAGAGCGGAACCGACTGCCAGGGCAATACTGGAGTAGATAAAACTGGGCCAGGCCCCGAAGAGATAACCGCCAAGAATACCTGTGGCCTCACCGGGAAAAGGAGCAAAGAGAACCTGCAGTATCTGCATGATCATGAACATGAGCGGTGCCAGGAAACCAAAGGAAAGAATGGCTTCCCTGGCTTTGCTGCTGTTTGTCATGACGTCCTCAAGGTGAAAGATAGCTTGGGTCAGCAAGCTTTCACCCCAGATAAAATGGAGGATCAGTCCGGTGATGACCAGTATGAGGAATGAACCCCAGAAAAGGATTCTGGCTTTTTGCTTTTTCATTGCCCTAGTAAAGTGCCAGGCTCTATTGGGTTGCCACTTATATAGGCACCAACACCCATGCGTTTAGAGCCATCAGCCTGGATTTCTTTTATAAGAAGACAGCCATCGGCTGTAGTTACCAGGAGTCCATTTTTATCTGCTTTTTTAACAGTCCCTGGTTCGGAAGACATGTTATTGCATCTGCTCTTTTCAATTACCTCGGGAGAAAACAGACGCAGACGTTTTCCTTGTAAGGTAGTATAGGTGGTCGGCCAGGGATCCAAGCCGCGGATAAGACCGCTTATTTCTACAGCAGATTGCGACCAGTCCACCAGCCCGTCTTCTTTTTTTAGCATTGGTGCAAGACTTGCCTGCTCTTCATTCTGCTGTATTGGCTGCAGCTTATTCTGGCGCAGAAGATCAAGCGCTTTCACAAGGGCTGCTCCTCCGAGTTCAGCCAGTTTTGTAAACAGCGTTCCAGCAGTATCTGCCGGTGCAATGGGTATTTTTTCCTGCAGCAGGATATCGCCGGTATCAACTCCTTCATCCATCTGCATGATCGTGATGCCTGTTTCAGTTTCACCTTTGATCAGGGCCCATTGAATAGGAGCAGCGCCACGGTACTTTGGAAGGAGAGAACCATGCACATTTATAGTCCCCAAAGGGGGAAGATTGATAATGCTACCCGGAAGAATGTTGCCGTATGCAGTAAGTGCGATGATATCAGGTTCATAGCTCCTCAACTCGGCAAGAAAATCATCACCCCTGATGCGTTCAGGCTGCAGGACAGGAATGGAAGCCTGGAGGGCAAGCTCTTTTACCGGAGGCGGCACGACCTTTCTGCCCCTGCCTTTGGGTCGGTCAGGCTGGGTGACCACACAGACAACATTTTCATTATTATCCAGAAGAGCCTTTAATGAAGGCACCGCAAATTCAGGTGTCCCCATGAAAACAATACGGCTTATGGCAACCATATCAGGATCATCCTTCCTTTTGTTCACGCAGTATTTTTTTTAGGCGCTTCTTGTATAAAGCTCGTTTCAGGGGACTCAGGTGGTCAATAAAGAGAATGCCGTTCAAGTGGTCTAGTTCATGTTGAATGACCCGGGCGAAAAATTCTTCAGCAGGAAATTCCCAGGTCTTACCATTAAGGTCCTGGGCCTTGACCAGCAGCTTACTGTATCGTTCAACTTTTGCAGTCAGGTCAATAACACTCAAACACCCTTCCTCATCAACCTGACATCCTTCCTTTTCAATAATTTCCGGGTTAACCAGGACTAGGGGTTTCTTTTCTTCTTCGCTTTCAGAAACATCAACAACAACAACGCGCAGACACACACCGATCTGGTTGGCTGCAAGGCCTGCACCGGGTGCATCATACATTGTTTCGGCAAGATCGCGGGCCAATTCCTTTAAAGAATCGTCAAAATTGGTAACGGTTTCAACCCGTTGCCGTAAAACAGGATTGGGATATGTGAGAATCTTTTTAATAGCCATTATGTAACTCTTGTAATGATTAGTTAATTATAATTCTTAACAATAATAATTAATAAGCTCATATTCCAATAAAAAAACAGATATTTAAGAGATACCATGAAAATACCAAGATAGAGTGCAATTATTGTGTTCATAATCCTTATGGAGTATGGTTGCTGCTTCGTGGAAAATAAGCTTATTAAATGGAAATGTGAAATATGAATTCAAAAAATGATAAAATATTTGATAAAGGCCTGTCCAGGCTGGAAAAGCCGGTTTTGCCCCTGGTTAATATGGTGCAGTTTTTATACCTCACAGGCCCGTTTGCAACTATTGAAGAGGTGCTGAATCGCTTAACAAAACCAGTAGAACTTGAGGGGACCAGCTACAAGAACCCTCAGCAGATGCTAGAACCTTATGCAGATTTTCTCAAAGAATTTGAAGTAATTAAGGGCAAGAAAAAGCTCACGGTCAGCCTTCCGTTCATAGTGAATGAAAAGGATGAACCCGTGGCCAAGCGCCAGGCCCTTGAACTCTGGATCAAGCAGCAGATTCTCAGCCGGGAACTGGAAACAATAAACAGCATGTTGTGTGGACCGTGCGGTTGTGTA
>CP070776.1:264202-267410 GCA_020346205.1 Deltaproteobacteria bacterium | reverse complement strand
CTCCCTCCACCAGCTCATTAACAATAACAGTGATAGAATTATCAGCTCTACCTAAGTGATGGGCCAATGAAGACTTGTTTGTTATTCTTCTAGCTGTAAAGTCATTTAAGGCAGCCTCCATGATATCAAAGGCCATGGCCAGCCGTACAACAGGCGATAGCCTTACTTTATCCCACTGATACTGTCTCCAGAATTGGAATGCATAAACTACTTCAGCACCAAGAAGAAAAACCAGCCATGCAACATATATCCATAGGAAAAAGAGGGGCAGGGTCGCAAATGAGCCGTAAATTGCGTTGTATTTTGCCACACCGATCTGCAGTTTAATGTAGATGATCTGTACTGCGTACCAGCTGAAACCACCGAAAATTCCGCCGGCAAGGGCAGGTACAAGTTCTACCTTTGTATTGGGAATAAACCGGTAGAGCAATGAGAAGGTCAAAACAAGAACCAGGATGGGCAGCAGCTTCAGGAAAAAACCATACATGAAAATGGGTAAAATATCCTGGATTTTGGAATAGAGTGCTGTGCTTTGTACGGTGGTTGACGTGGCCAGTGCCAAATTCACACTGATTGGCAGCAAAATCATTAAAGCCATGTAATCTATGATTTTACGCCCAAGTGATCGGCCTCTCTTGGTCTGCCAGATGGCATTCATGGACTGTTCAATAGAGCCCAGAACTCCCAGAGCTGCCAGCACCATTCCCAAGATACCAAAAGTTCCAAGGGTGGCGAAATTGGTCCGGTCAACATAGTCAAAAATTTTGTCAACCGCCTGATGAAGATGGCCGGTGAGTTTGCTGGATTGTAATTCTTCCTCAGCCGCCGACTCTTTGTTGTCCGATTCAATGACCGGAGCATTTTCAGGTTTTTCAGCAGAAGGTTGCTGGTCATCATTTGGTGTAAAGTTGATTGTGTCTGCGGCAGATTCAAACTGATCTATTAATTTATAAGCCGCAACACGCATCTGATCACCTGCGCCTAATCCCTTTAAAACAGCAGTTCCCAAGGCAAGCATAGGCACTAAGGAGAGTACAACGGTAAAGGTCAGGGCACTGGCCCTGAGGGTAACCCTGTCTTCCTGGGCCTCACGGGTTACGATAAATATTATGCGGCAGACTGCACGCAGTGTTCTAGGACCAGGCTGGTCATCAGACGTGGAATCTCTCCATATCCAGTTTTTAAAAGCTTTCCAGTTCTCCTGGATCTGGTCCAGCGGATGGAGTTCACTGGAATATTTTTCCTGTCTGCCGGTCTTTTTATTCGTCATATAATTATATATCCGTGCCAGTTTTTACCTGCCGAAGAGCCCCTTGATCATATCTTCAGGTGATGATTTTTCACCTGTATCCTGCCCGGAACTATCCAGTTGTTTGAAGACTTCCTTCTGTAATGATTTCTGTACCTGTTCCTGAACCCCTTTCATGTCCAAAGTGGGTTGCGGATTCTTAAGGCTGCCGGCTAACTTCAGGTTCAGAGTTGCTCCACCCTGGTCATCAGCCAGATACTGGGCAAAGGATGCACGTGATTTCAGCTTGTCGGCCAGGGCCGGTGAAAGATGAAAAGTAAGAGGCAGATCCAGAGAACCGTCCAGTCCAATAAAGCCTTCTGCTTCAGCATCGAGATCAGCTCCCTGCATATTCGTTTTGATCTTGACCTTTCCCCCCTCTACAATTGTAAAGGTACCGGCAATATTTTTATAACTGAAATTCCTCAGCTCCTCCAGGCCTAAAAGGCTAGCAATTGAATTAGACACCGGTGTGCCTTTAATGCCGCCATCTGAAAGAGCAAATGTACCATCAGCCGTAAGGACCTTGCTTATTTGCTTCCATGTTGTTCCAGCTCCGGAGAAAGTTACAGCTGACTCAAGAGAGCCGCTCAGCATACCGGCAAGTTTCTGGACAAGAGCTGCACTAAAGTCACCGGCCTGTACAGACTGCAAACCCATTTTTCCTTCATAGGCCATGCCGGGTTGATTCAGGTCAACGTTCATATTTGAATTAAGTTGGCCTCCATAGGCCCGGGCTGAAAGCTCTTTTACAGTGAGGATCCCCTTGTTCAAATCGAAAGCCAGAACAAAATCATTGGCTGTCAAACCCTTATACATTGCCTTGTCTACATTGACACTTCCCTGGGCGACCAAGCCGGAGGGTAGTGATTCGGCAATGACATCACTGGAACCGGTTTTTGCCGGTTTTACCTTCTGTGGTTTGTCTCTTTTTGTTTTGGGCAATCCGGCTACAATTCCCAGGAGTTTATCTATGTTTAAGGAATTGCTGCTGATATTGATGGTTGCATTAGGAGACTGCATGTAACTTTTTACATTTGCCTCAGCATGAACCTGTTCACCTTCAAGGTTTGTATCCAGGACAATATCCATATCCTTCTGACTTATATTGCCTTTGCCTTTCACGTTGGTTTTAGCTTCACCATGAGCAATGTCAGCATCAAAATCAAATGAACCTTTATATTGCAGATCGGAAATGGTACGGCCCAGGGCCACGTTGAGTTTGGCACTGGTAGTGGCGTCAACCGAGGGGATCTCATTTAACTGGTCATGAATTTTGATCTGGGCCTTGTTGAATCGTATCTGATTAATGGTCAATGCCAGCGGCATGGCCGCGGTAGCTGCCCCGGGCTTTTCTGTTTTCTTTCCAGTAGGCTCTTCAGATAGAAGTGCCAATGTAGAAAAATTGAACTGGCCGTTCTTGTCGCGAAGGACCTGTACAGCAGGTTCATCAAAACGAATTTCACTGATGATGAGCTTTTTCTGCAGAAGAGGCAACAGTTCATAGCTTAAAACAAAGGCCTTGGTGCTGACAAAGTTATCCTTCCCGTCAGCTTCCTTGATTAAAAAATCACGGATGGTAATGCCGGACAGCAGGCCGATCTTAATATCACCAATAGCCACCTCTCTGCCGAGTGCAGTTTCTGCCTGCGGTATAACAAGGGCCTTGACGCGTTCTTCAGTTAGATAGAAATGGACAATTGCAATGAGACCTGCAACTGTTACAACAACCAGTAAGACAATGATGCCTAAAACTTTACCAATTTTCATAACAAGACCCCCCTATCAAAATTTTGCTAGTTGGGAAACATTCTGCCCTGAAGGCCAGTCAGACTATAAATTAGTCAGAATTGACCATGATATAATTTTTCGATTACAAATAATCTCAACAATATCTTTATCAAACCCTTAAAAACGAAT
>CP070776.1:260831-264102 GCA_020346205.1 Deltaproteobacteria bacterium | reverse complement strand
CGTTTGTTTCTTTAAACGACAATCATCAGGTTGTTTGTTGGTTATCAAAACAAACCAACGATTGACACGTTACCTGATAATCGTAGGCAGGTTCGTATGCCGACAAAGAAAAGGAACATACATAAAAGAACATATATAAAAACAAAAAAAATCTCTGGGAAACGAAACCGGGGCCTGACCCGGTTTTCTATAAATACTGAAAACAGGGATAGATTTATTTACCTTGCCAGTAAAATAGTTCTGTCTCCTTTCCAGTCACCTTTCCATAAATTCTTTTTAGTTGCCATATTCTAAGGACGTCTTAATTTTTAAAGAATAAGATACATAAGATATAATTAATGCTTACAATCCTCATGACTTCTGCACCGGGACGTTTCTAAACTTCACGAGGCAACCCAAAAGTGCAGACAGGAAAGGGAGGTGAAATATATGTTTAATAAAAATGAAGTTTGTCAAAAAATAACAGAACTTAATCCAGATTTAGGTGCCTGTGATATTGATATTGATACTTATTACAGTGCGGCGAAAAAATCCTGGATAATTAGATCCCAGAAAGGGGATCATGATATAGTTCATTATCTTGACAAACAGGATATAAAGAAATGTCTGGACGACGTACAGTGTTTTTCCCTTGGCATTGATGTTGCTGAACTTACGAAACTGTAAGACAAAACACTTTAACCTGGATATTGCCCACTTTGCTGGACCTGCTTCCTTCAGGGTCGTATATTGCGTCCTGATTTTGACCTATTTAAACCTTGGGGTGGAGTTGAGGTGAATGAAATACCTTATATTTATTTCCGCTAAAATAGTTCTGTCACCTTTTCTACTGTCACCTTTTCTAATCCTTCTTTTCTCAGAATCGCTTTCATCAAACTCCCAATTTATAGCTTTATAAGGTCTCACCAAATTACATATTCCCAGTTTGGTTGAGATTGGGCGAGTTTCGCAGCATTTTGAATTGCCTGTTTCTCAGTTTTTGTCAGGTTATCGGAAATAATGTTATTGGGGTTGGATGGGTCAGCATAGCTTTTATTTTCAAATTTGCTTCCCATGAAACTAAGAACTCTCCAGAAGTTTGCGTCCAGGTCAGAACCGGGCCGTCCTGACAAACAATCGATAACCGCCATCTCAAGATAAAATGAGGGGAATTGCAACTTATTCAAATGACTCCATATTTTGGTGAGTTTGATCTCGTTACTCCGGTTTGCTTCAGTAACGTGTTTTACGTGGGTTTTGACATTTGTTTTTAACCGGGAGTTGGTCTTTTTATTATATAAAATATGATCATAGTTCTGCTCGGATAACCTTTTTCCTGGTACAAGGTCGATGTTGCAACCTTCCACAGAAACACCGATTGAGAAATCCTGCATACGAGCCGGGTAATCATTTTGGGTGAAGGTGTTAAACAGGGTAGTATAAATTTGTCGAATATTACTTGGTGTTTCAGGGCTTAATGAAATAAAGACGTCTGCATCTGCAGATAAAGATATAGTTGTGCCTTTAACTATGGATCCAGTATAAATTGCTTCTTTGAAATAACTGCCTGCCCAACGTTTTAAGATTGGAAAAATAGCATTGACTTGAGCTTTTGCCCCAAGTTCATTGGTTTGATATTTTGTTATAATTTTAACCAGATAGCTTTTGTCTGACACTAGCGATTTCTCCATTCAAAATATGGTCATGATGAAAATTTTCTGGTGAAGCTAAGTCTTTAGGATATAGGCCGTAGGAAGTCAACCCATTTCACCTGTAAAAAACTGATTTAAAATAGATAGATTGGTGGATGCATATGGATAAAGATACATGGGCACTGGCATGTTGATTGCTTTAAGCGAGGGCAAAAAGCGCTACCCTCAATGTCGCCAACCAGGAAATATCAATGAAAACAAAAAGTTGTAATTATTCGGGATATTCAAAACCAGGGGCCGTTTCTACATCGATCGGCAGCGGCGAAAGCACAGACAGGATAACCATATCATCAGGCCCGGAATTGAATATACCGTGCACATCCCCCGGGCATGCTATTGCTGCGTCTCCAGCCTGGACAGCTCTTTTTTCCTGTGAGGATGTGTAATATTCCCCCATCCCCTCGATAATATACCAGATGTCATCGTTGTCAGGATGAATATGCGGATAGATCCATTCACCGGGTTTTATCCGCCAGAGGTGTATTTCATTGTTTTCTGTAAAGATGAGTTCCCTGTATGTAACGTCTCTGCATGGGATCATATCGGGTATATTGGAAATTCTCTCAATCATTTGACTCTCCAAAAGGGAATAGCCCTATCTCTTATTTATAATCATTGTTTCTTCATACTGGGAAAGAATTTCTTAACTTGCAAAAAAAGCCATAAATATTGACACATTAGAAACATTGTCGGTCCAATTATCTTAGTTTCGGCAGCCAATTGACCCAGAGGGAAAACCGATTTGATTCAGTGGCAAAAACGATAAAGGTGGTTATCTTATTTAGTAATAACAAATATTATCATGCGGTAATGAGTAAAATTGCTGGATGACAGTATATATGGAGGAACTCGCCATGACTAAAAAAATATATGATATATTGAACAGGCGGTATAGCTTATTCACTTTACTTACATCAGTTCTTATGATTTTTCTGCTCGCAGGTTATGCAGCAGCAGGTACTGTTTACGCAAAATTTGACAGAGATAGAGACCTTGACAACATGTTTCAAAACTTTGAAGTAATGCAGGATTACAATTATTTTACAAGTGGTGGGTATGATGCACCCAGTGGAATTCTGTTGTTACACAAGGATTATGAATTGGATAACCCGGGAAGGCTTTGGGTGCCGATTCCTTATGTTGATAATAACCAGGTGAGAAAATGGGTTTCCAGCATAGGTAATGGTCAGGTTTTAAGGTCAGGCGGTTATTATGCTGCCTACATCCTTGATCAGAATGGCAACAGAGTAGGTATATGGTATTCAGAGACTTATGAAACAGTGAAGCTTCTAGAAGGGAACAGGGTCTTTGTGTACACACCGGAGCTGATCAAGAATTACTCCATTTTGAGTGGAGTTGATGGATAGCAGGAAAGGCTTTAATTGGCAGGAGTAGTTTGGGGCTGAACAATATTGGTTTGTCTAAAAAAAATAATTCAACGCCAGCCACGCCCCGAAAAAAACAATCGCCAGGATAAGAAATACCCTCTTTGTCGAGACGATCTCCATTTCCACCGTCTCGTAATAACTGTCTTTTGGGGTTTTATACCAGAGGACTGCGCATAGCAGGGCAACAGCTAA
>CP070776.1:257420-260731 GCA_020346205.1 Deltaproteobacteria bacterium | reverse complement strand
CTCACAACTCAAGATTATAGAATAATATGGATAATATGCACTGGTCTGGATGTCTAAAATAGCTCTCAAGATATGTCAAGGAAAAAGCAGGCTTAAATCTCGATCAAAGATTGCAGCTACTGCCTAAAGTTAGTCCAATATGTCTAATGTGGTTGCTGTGTACCGGAAGATCAAGAATTTTAGTCTATGAGGGTTTACAGGCCTCGTTGCTCAGAGATTTTATATTATGCCTGATGTTGTTTTTATCTATATATTCCGGTGCGTTGCTGGCTATTGTTTAATCAAGACCTGGTAAATTGATCAAAAATCACGGGAAAGCGTGATGCATGAACAAAAATAATTTTTTAGGTATTTATACAGATAAGACTTGACCTAGGCCGTTTCGTGTTGAATAGTATCTGCTGTCAAGAATGGTTATTATTTTTTAGTTAGAGTGACGGTAGTTGCTATCTGATAATTTTTCCTACAGATGAGGTGCTCGCATGAAGATTACGATTGATAAAAATGTTGTTGAGTTTGTTCCGGAAAGTGCAGGTGAAACGTCTTCAATGGAAACATTGTGGAGGATACTAATTGACTGTGTGAATGAGACGAAAAATATTACACCTATTGGCGAGTTTGTACCGACAAAAGAAAACCTTGCCAGATTTGTCATTGAGGGAGTGCCCGGAGGCAAAACCGTTACATCAGAACAGGTTTCCCCTGAAGACTGCACCTATATCTGTGAGATTTGCAACAAGTACATGAATGTCAAAAAAGGCCAGGAAGTGCCTCTTTGCTGCGGTAAGGTGATGGAATCTGTCGACTGAAAAGTTTTTGAGAGCATTTAAAGTATTAAGGGCTTAACGTTTGAGTTAAGCCCTTTTTTATTTCAGGCAGCCCAGTGATGAAAGTTTTTCTTCAGGAGTTTCAGCTGGTTACCATCCCATCTCCAGAGATGTTCCGTGCCTCTTCCCAGTTGGGGCCCACACATTATTCCTTCAACATGGAGCCAATATTTTTCCTTTTCAGCAATGGGATAGTTTTCTGTTAATAAAGGTGTATGATTGTCCAGGTCTTCCAGAAAATGGGACCATATGTGGATATGATGTTTATGCTTAGTGTCAGGGAATACCTGCAAGAAACTACTCATTTCATCTGGATAAAGAGAAATTAAGGGAAGTTTCCTGTCCTGTTTAATTTCGCTGGCAGCAGCAAGCCCGGCATCATGCGAAGTAAAAATAATGCAGGGAACTTCTCGTCTAAAGCCACTCTGGGATGATAAAGCTGCAGATAAGTTGTTCAGCAGGGAGAGCAAAGAGCCTTTGATTATGTGGAGTTGTAACACCTGGGACCGTGATAAATTTTCACGGTTAGGGATAGGGTTTGATGCTCGGCGGTTTCCTACATGGCTTTTCAGCTTGCGAAACCACACCTGGGGATCATGTTTCATAAGTTCTTTATTTTCAACTCATTGAATGGTTGCAGGAAAATATTTCAATTACCATTTTTTTATCTTACCTTGAGTTGCATCATATTTCACTGCAATTACTACGGAAAAAAAATGACGGGGTATTTTGCATTAATTTAATAAGGATTATTATACCTAGCTCCCTTGACATATTGGAATTCTCAAACTAGTATATATACTGCTGTTTTCAAAACAAGTAATAATAACAATGTGTTATGTGTTTTTTGAACTTGGAAGCCGGTTTTGGCAATAAAACCAGCTGAAAGCCCAAGACTATTTAAATCAGAATCGTAGCTGCCTTGCTAGTGCCTGATTTTCATGAGGGATTCTGTTTGCAGTAACAGAAAATGAGCAGGCCTTTGCCTCAGTTGGAGCCTGTAATCTCCCTGTAAATTTGAGACGACCTGTAATTTCCTGTGACGGTTCATCCCGGAAGACAGATATTTGGGGTGTTGAAAGGGAATTACCAGGCGCCATCAAAGGAGGACTGTGATGAGTAAGAAAAAGATTGCAGACAGCATAATAATCAGGGTTGGCGGCGGAATTCGTGAGATACCACGAGAATCTGTTGAGCCAGCTGATAAACCGGAATCAACTCATCTGGAACCAGGTTTTGAACAGAAAGAAGAAGTGCCTCCCTTTGGAGTTGAGCTGGATTCAAATACAAAAATTGTTACAGATAAAATTATAAACTGACACCACAAAATAGATCTATAGATTTATTCTTTCATTAACATATAGTTAGATGCTTAGGTTTTAAAAAACCTAACAAGTAAAAAGGGTTCCTGCAGTAAAGCTGGAACCCTTTTTATTTTATCCGTGCCGGGGAGGAGAGGGTTGGCAAAGTTAATCTTTAGAAACCTTCAGGGTCTGGTCCGGGTATTTTGCAACAACTTTTTTAAAACCATGCCCATTTTTTAGAAGAATGGTTAAAAACTTGGTGATAAACAGGGAAAAATTTTAAAAATACTAAGAAGTTATTGATAAACTGCCTAAGAGTTGCTAGGTTTCCGCCTAAGGTTTCCCCTGAAATATCAGCTCAATTGTTCTGGGAAGAAATGCAAGTACAAGGCAAAATTGACTTCAAGCAACCGTCACCGGATACCCTGTTTGCATCTATATCAGGAGCCTGGCAAATCGGTATTCAACTTCCATCCCCGTCAACAGTACTCAGTCGACTCGAAGCAGATACCATAATTAATAGCCTAATTATTGATACCAGTGAGCTGGCTGGATGGGATAGCAGCTTTCTTACCTTTGTGCGCACCATTACTAATGAATGCCAGAAAAGAAACATTGCCCTTGAGATGCAAGGATTGCCTGAAGGTGTTAAGCGCTTGCTGCATCTTGCCTCGGAGGTCCCTGAACAAAAGGATGCCTGCCAGGAAAAAAAATGTAAACCTTTTCTCTATATTGTTGGTGAAAGCGCTGTCCATTTTGCAAAGTCAACAGTTGAAATGCTCAGCTTCATTGGTGAAGCAAGCCAGTCCCTTGTAAACTTTTTCCTCGGCAAGGCCCGTTTCCGTCGTATTGACTTTCTGCTATTTATTGAAGACTGCGGGGCCGACTCTCTCCCCATAGTTACTCTCATAAGTGTCCTGGTCGGTTTGATCCTGGCCTTTGTCGGCGCAGTACAGCTTAAAATGTTCGGTGCGCAGATTTATGTGGCAAACCTTGTCGGTATTGCCATGGTTCGGGAAATGGGGGCCCTTATGACCGGAATAATCATGTCCGGACGCATCGGAGCCGCCTACGCAGCCCAACTGGGGACCATGCAGGTCAATGAAGAGATAGATGCCCTGAAAACCATGGGCATCTCACCCATGGATTTTCTGGTGCTTCCCCGTCTGCTTGCCCTTAT
>CP070776.1:253974-257320 GCA_020346205.1 Deltaproteobacteria bacterium | reverse complement strand
AGATTTATTCCGTATTTTGGCAGACGGTTTGTTGGACCCAAATGACCCCTATCTGCTTATTAAGGATTTTGAGGACTATGTGCGTTGCCAGGAAGAGGTTAGTCAGGCATTTCTTGATAAGAAAAGCTGGTGGCGTAAATCAATTCTTAATGTAGCAAGGATAGGTAAATTTTCCACTGACAGGACTATCCGTGAGTATGCCGAAGATATCTGGGGAATAAAAGTAGAGAATTAGATAAAAGAAGAAAACAGAAAATCTTCACTAATATTACATGCAGGCGAATATCTTGCCAAGGCTGAGGAAATGGGCTAAAGAGTGCGCAAAGTACAGGACTATTATTTTAAAAAGGCAAAAAAGGAGAAATATCCTGCCCGTTCCGTTTATAAACTGGAAGAAGCTCAGCAAAAGTATCACTTTCTGAAAAGCGGGAATACTGTACTTGATCTTGGCTGTCAGCCGGGCAGTTGGTCCATCTATGCTGCCAGAGTTGTGGGGCCCAAAGGGCTTGTTGTTGGTGTCGATCTGCAGGAGGGCAAAAAGGTAAGCATTGCCAAGGCAGCAGAAATTATATGGCTCTGCGATGATATCATGTCCGATGAAATTGTTGGAAAGGTTCAGGAAATTAAAAAGACTTTTCGTGCAGTACTCAGTGACATAGCTCCTCGAACTTCGGGAAACAAATGGGTGGATCAGCAACAGTCTATAAACCTTGCAAAACGTGTCCTTGAACTGGCCGAAAAATTGCTCGAAAACGGCGGGAATTTCTATGTTAAAGTTTTTGAAGGTGAAGATTTTAAGGAGTTTGTAGATTCAGTGCGAAAGTATTTTAAAACGGTTAAGATCGTGAAACCCAAAAGTTCCCGGAGTGAAAGCCGTGAGGTTTTTGTCCTGGGAATGGGATATAAAAAATAATTCAAAATTTAGAATTCATAATTCAAAATTAATTTAAGGTTTAGCCTTGAAATTATAACTGGAGGATGAGGAAGTGTCGGGACATTCTAAATGGAGCACCATTAAAAGAAAAAAAGGTGCAGCCGATGCCAAAAGAGGCAAGATTTTTAGCAGGCTTATCAAAGAAATTACTGTGGCAGCAAGAATGGGCGGCGGTGATCCTGAGGGTAACCCCAGGCTACGTTCTGCGATTGCCACGGCCAAGTCTGAAAATATGCCCAAAGATAATATCGAGAGGGCAATCAAGAAGGGAACCGGTGAATTGGAAGGTGCGGTTTATGAGGAGATATCCTATGAGGGATACGGTCCCGGTGGTGTTGCTGTACTTGTTGACTGCATGACAGATAACAAGAATCGGACGGTCGCTGATATACGGCATGCATTCAGTAAAAGTGGCGGTAACCTTGGAGAGTCTGGATGTGTATCATGGATGTTTGATAAAAAAGGTTCCATACTTGTTGATAAAGAAACCATTGACGAAGAGGAGTTGATGGATAAAGCCCTGGAAGCCGGTGCGGAGGATGTTGTTGAAGAAGATAATGTATACCAGGTGGTAACTTCTCCAGATGATTTTGAAGCAGTACGTGAGGCACTTGAGGCAGACGGTGTCAAGTTCATTGAGGCTTCAGTCTCAATGATTCCGCAGAATGTTGTAGAGGTAACTGAGGAAAAACCGGCCAAACAGATTTTAAAACTCCTGGAAAGCCTTGAAGACCATGATGATGTACAAAGTGTATCTGCAAACTTTGACATTCCGGATGAATTGATGGAAGAATTATCCTGATATCTGGTCATCTGAAAATTAATAAACTGCTGCATAAAAAGTTATTGAATGGCAAAAAATGATAGCCTGCGCATCTTAGGGATAGATCCCGGTTCTCGCGCTACCGGCTACGGAGTTATAGAGAAAAAGGGAAATCGCCTTTACTATGTGACCTGCGGGGTTATAAGGCTTGGTGATAAATATACTTTTTCTGAGAGACTTAAAGTAATATTTGACGGCTTATGTGAGGTGATAGAAACCCATAAACCGTCTGTTGCTGCTATTGAGGATGTATTTGTTGCTGCAAATCCGCGTACGGCGCTTAAACTGGGTCATGCTAGAGGAGTAGCAGTTCTTGCAGCTTTACATAATGGTTTGAAAGCGCATGACTATACTCCAAGGATGGTGAAACAGGCAGTGGTTGGGTATGGTAATGCTGATAAGCAGCAGGTGCAGCAAATGGTACGGGTGCTCCTCCAACTGTCCGCCTCGCCAAGCGCTGATGCGGCAGATGCCCTGGCTGTAGCCATGTGTCATGCAAATCAGACAATAATCGATGGGGAAGTTATTAAGAATTGAAGATCTGAAATATAAAAAAATGAATACTTAAGGCTCTATTTTTTCTTTTTTTTATTCTGTTAATCTTCAATTTCTCAAATTTACAATAATTATAATCCAGACACCGGAGCCAAGGACCTGCAAAATTATGATTTCCTGTCTAAAAGGAGAACTTTTTTATAAGTCGCCCGAAAAGGTGACCATTCTTGTTAACGGTGTGGGATACGAAGTATTTCTTTCATCGGCCAGTCTTGAAAAGCTGCCGCAGCTGGGTGAAGAGGTATTTCTGCACACCTACACCTATGTGCGTGAAGACACCCTGACCCTCTTTGGTTTTGCAGATACAGATGAAAAGAAAATGTTCCTGCTGCTCATAAATGTATCAGGCGTAGGACCAAAGCTGGCCTTATCTATCCTGTCAGGCATCAGTCCCTTGGATCTGGCACGTTCCATAGCCACAAAAGATGTAACCAGGTTGACAGGACTATCAGGAGTTGGCAAGAAAACTGCCGAGAGGCTATGCCTTGATTTGAAGGATAAAGTTGGATTTATTGTGTCAGGGGATGAAGAGCTTCCTGATTTTGCTGCAGGTGCACCGGCGGAAGGCAGTAAAGAAAAGGATGTCATTTCCGCACTTGTAAATCTCGGCTATCCACAGAGTCGGGCCTATATTGCCCTGTCAGAGGTGAAACGGCGTTTTTCTCCGGAGTCTCTTGCTGAAATGCGCGTTGAAGATTTAATTCGTGAAACATTGAGGTCACTGGCATGATAGAAGAAGAAAGGATTGTCAGCGGCCAGGCTGAACCGGAAGACCTTACGGTTGATAAGGACTTGCGGCCCAAAAAGCTTAAGCACTATATTGGCCAGGAACTCGTAAAGAAAAATCTCGATGTATTCATTCGGGCTGCCAAAGGCAGGAAAGAGGCGCTGGACCATGTCCTTTTTCATGGGCTCCCAGGGCTGGGTAAAACTACTCTGGCCTATATAATTGCCCATGAAATGGAATCAAACATCAAGGTAACATCAGGCCCTGTCATAGAAAGGCAGGGCGACCTTGCTGCAATACTGACAAG
>CP070776.1:250430-253874 GCA_020346205.1 Deltaproteobacteria bacterium | reverse complement strand
CTCATCAAAGGCAAACTGGTCCTGATTCAACATGGCAATCCGTTGTTTCGAACCCTTGCTGACCTGGCCTCGGTCCGGCTCAAGTTGACCGGCCAGGATCTTCAGAAAGGTTGATTTCCCAGCGCCATTGGCGCCGATCAGGCCGTAACAGTTGCCAGGGATAAACTTGATATTAACATCTTGGAAGATCACTCTCTTACCATAGGCGAGAGCAATATTGGTTGCAGTTATCATTGTAGTTTCCTTATAGTAAAAAAGCCACGGGAACATTCCCCGCGGCATCAGTTATTCCGGGTCAGAAAAAGTGAGACGTTGAGCTCTTAATCATCCTGCGGAGAAAGGCTGTCCTTTTCACCGACCGTCTTTTTATGTTTCTCCAGACGGCGTTGCTTTTTTTCCTCTTTTTTCTTCTTCCTAGCCAATTCTTTCTGGCGCTTCTCAAATGAATAGTTTGTTCTTGCCAAGAATCCGTCCTTGATGAATGTTTAGTATTTGCGAAAAGAGACTGAGAAAAAAAGACCCCGCATTGTGCGGGGTCTTTGCAATGATTTATGTTTTTGCTTAAAGCTGGGTAACATTCTCTGCTGCCGGGCCTTTAGCACCGTCAACAATCTCGAATTGTACCCGAGCTCCCTCCTGGAGGGATTTGAAGCCTTCGGCCTTAATCGCGGTGTGATGAACGAATACGTCCTTACCACCATCCTGCTCGATAAAACCAAAGCCCTTTGCATCATTAAACCATTTTACTGTTCCTTCTACCATTTTACTGCTCCTTGCTATTCGCGGTTCATCTGGAACCGCCTGATTAGAAATTGCCGGGATATGAAATATAACCCAGTCGATATTCATTGTGTTCAAACAAAAAAACCGCACACCCTCGTCCTGAGGTTTGTGCGGCTAGCTTTTTCGTAATTTACAAACTACAAATAGATACTACACAACGATTATTAAAACAATAACCGAATATCTTAAAAAAATCAATAAGTTTCTTTTATTTTAGCTGGGGTGAAAGGTTAAAATGGAAGGAAAGGTAGGTGGTATGCGGTTTGCGGGCGGGGAGAATGATTTGACCGATGACATAGAAAAGATTGAAATTGGTGGCAGGACTGATGTCAATCTGTCGAATTCAGCCGGCGAGTTCGCATTTCAACTCTTCTGACGTTAATGGCTTATAACGATTTTGCTTATAATGTATAGTTCCCAAATATAGTGATGAGTGGTCCGAATTGCTGCTGATATGTCTGACAAAGTCAAGATGTCCACTGGACATGTTGAATCAGATTTTGTATTTCAAAACTGTAGATGTTGGCAAGACATCTTCTTTTCTGATTCAATGTATTATGAAATCGTAATCGGAGTAGTTAATAAAAATGTATTACGGAGAAAGACTCAACAGTATCAGTCATCTGGTTGGTGCTGTATTTGCATTAATTGCATTTGGTTCTCTATTAACCGTTAGCATTCAGACAGGTGAGCCTGTTGTCATCATAGGATTCAGTGTCTTTGGATTTAGCATGGTACTGCTTTATAGCATGTCATCTCTTTACCATAGTTTTAATTCACCAAAGCTCAAACGTATTTTCAAAGTTTTGGATCACATCTCAATCTATTTGCTTATTGCAGGCACCTACACACCATTCATGTTAGTAAGCATGCGAAATGTCAATGGCTGGCTAATTTTGGGCATTGTATGGGCACTTGCCGTGATAGGTATTTTTTCAGAAATATTCTTATCAGGTCGAGCAATTAAGGTTGGCCAGATTATAATTTATCTTTGCATGGGATGGGCTTGTTCATTAGATATTGGCAATATCAAAGCGTCATTGCCGGGGATGGGATTTTTTTGGCTTTTGACAGGTGGTGTAGCGTACACAGCTGGCATTGCCTTTTATGTTTTCGACAAACTGAACTGGCTTAACCATGCTCACGGTATATGGCATTTTTTTGTTCTTGTCGGTTCCATCTCTCATTTTATTTCTGTAGTCGGTTACGTCAGATGACAACTCCAACTGCTGCTATACATTTACAGTCGTGAATGGTTCTTAAATTTTCATGATGTACAGTGGATATATTCAGTCATATTTTGTATTACAAAACTGTAGATGTTGGCAAGCTATGTTTAGTTTTGATATAAATTGACTGACTTTAAATCCAAACGCAAAAAAGGTGAGGCTCTTATGAAGAAAATTACTCTGCTATTAGTTCTTACATTTTTGTATGTTGTATTTCCAATTATTACTGCTGCCGATCATTATTCAGAAGGAAAGGTTCTTCAAGAAACTTGTATTGAAGCTATTAAATTTTTTGCTTCTCGTGATAAAGCAGATCCTTATATGGCTGGCAATTGTTTGGGATACATTCGTGCTGTAAATGATATGTATGAAATAATGGTCAACAATGATAAACGCACTATCTGCATTCCTTCAGGGCTAGATGATAAACTCCTCGTAATGATAGTAGTTAAATATTTAAATGAGCATCCTGAAAAATTGCAGGGTTTTGCTTCATTATCAGTTTATGAAGCATTTCAAGAATATTTTCCTTGCAACAGACCTGAACCTAACAAGTAAGTTTTTATGAAAAAACTGGCTTTGTATTACGTCAACATTGCCAGTGTACATGTTGAATCAGATTTTATATGACAAAACTGTAGATGTTTGCAAGACATTGTAACTTTCAGAATTTAAGATAATGTGACATATTGTTCACTGACTCAGGCGTTTCACAAATTAAACCAATGGTGAGAAGTATTCATGCAGTAAGTTTCTGAAATGCTACATATAATTGCAACCGACAAAATAATCATTTCTGCAGTATACCACCTCTATATCGCATATAACTGCTAAGTCGATATCTAATAAGTTTTGTACTCACAAAAATATTCGAGGTGTCATATGAAAAAAGGAATTGAACATCAAATCCGCCGACTGGCTATAATTATCAAAGATTCAATTGACGCCATTACTTTACAAGATTTACAGGGTAACATCCTTGCCTGGAATAATGGGGCAGAAAAAATGTATGGATACTCTGAATCTGAAGCCTTAAGCATGAACATCCTACAACTTGTACCTCAAGACAAAAAAGAAGAAACAGAACAATATTTAAAAAGAATTGCTTCGGGTAACATTATAGAATCATTCGAAACTCAACGCATCTCTAAAAGTGGCAACTTATTAGATGTATGGCTTATAGTAACATGTTTAAAAGACGCTTCTGGTAGCATTGATTCAATAGCCACAACAGAAAGGGATATTACGCATATAAAAAATGAATTAAGAGCAAAGGAAAAAGAAGTAAAAATACTTAGAGGTTTCTTGCCGATTTGTGCCTCTTGCAAAGAAATTAGAGATGTTGGGGGTTATTGGCACCAGATTGAATCATATATACGTGACCATTCAGAAGCTGAGTTTACTCATAGTATCTGTCCGAAATGCGCAAAAA
>CP070776.1:246715-250330 GCA_020346205.1 Deltaproteobacteria bacterium | reverse complement strand
TTGAAGAGGGAACGTATTACCTCAATTTGCCGGAGACGGTCGGGAGCCAGAAAAGCTAATGACGGACAGCAAACAAGATAGATCATCTGATCCGGCAAGTCATATATCCACGATCCATGTTGAAACTGATTGTATTGACCATCCGGTAACCAGGGATATACTTGCCAGAACAAAAAATATTCCGGTTGAAGTGGTATCAGCTGGTAAATCCAGCATACCTGACCTTGGCATCTACCCAAAGAGTTTAACGGGTGGCAAACGCCACCTTTTGCTTGCCAGAAACCGTGGCAAATTTTTAAAACCTTGCCCCGGTACAAAGGAATACATCTGCTGTGATTATCAGGTGCTGAATATTGGTATGAACTGCCCCATGGACTGCGTCTATTGCATCCTGCAGGCATACCTTAATAATCCGTATCTTTCTTTTTTTGTAAATATCGAGGATTTGCTGGCCGAATTAACAGAGGCATTTGATAAAGCCCCAGAGCATTTTTGGCGCATAGGAACAGGTGAGTTTACAGACAGTCTTGCCCTAGACAGTTTGACAGCACTAAGCCGGGTTTTGGTTGACTTCATGCGGGATAAGAAATTTGCAGTGCTGGAACTGAAAACCAAGACAGCTGTTATTGAAAATCTTGAGGGTCTTGATCATGGCGGCAGGACAATTGTAGCCTGGTCGTTAAACAGCCCGGTAATTGTGGCAAAAGAGGAGTTCAGAACAGCCTCGCTTGAGCAGAGACTTGCTGCTGCTGCCAGGTGTGCATCCTGGGGCTATAAACTTGCCTTTCACTTTGATCCCATTATCTATCACGCAGACTGGGAGCAGGGCTATGCAGAAACTATTGAACAGCTGTTTGCAACAGTTCCAAAGCAGAACATTGCCTGGATCAGTATGGGTTGTTTGCGCTATCTCCCTCCACTAAAGAAGATAGCCGGCCTGCGTTTTCCCAATTCACGGTTTTTCCATGAAGAATTTATCGAAGGACTTGACGGAAAATCCAGGTACTTCAGATCATTGCGGGTGGAGATGTATCAGCATCTGTATAAGAAGTTACTGCAACACGTTGACCCCAGAACCTGTATATATCTTTGCATGGAAAATAACGAGATCTGGAAGGAGGTCTTCGGGTTTGCCCCTGAGGAGAGAGGAGGGCTTCCAAGGATGTTGGATAATGCAGTTGGGCAAGTGGGCTAAACTTTCTCCTAAAGTTATTGATGCGTAAAGAATCAGAATTTTATAAATACAAAAATATTAATTTATTGCTAGCATATTGCCTGTTTAAATTGGGTACTCCATGACTGTTCACCCCAATGCAATTGCGCTTTCTGTTTAACTTGAACGCACCAATTTTTTTTGCTGATACAGTGGATTTTTTTTTATTCATTGTTATTTTTTCATAGTCAGGATTATTGTGTTCAAAATAAGTGATATACGGGGCATATAAATTTTAAATTTTTATACGTAGGAGAAAGAATGGTTAATAAAGTCATCCTCATTGGCAATCTCGGCGCAGATCCAGAAATTCGCTATACCCAGAGTGGAGCAGCGGTTGCAAATTTACGGCTTGCTACAACGGAAACATGGAAGAAAGAAGGTGAGAGAGAAGAGCTTACCGAATGGCACCGTGTTGTAGCCTTCGGGCGCCTGGCTGAAATATGCGGGGAATATCTGTCCAAGGGCAGCAAGATATACATAGAAGGGCGGATCCAAACACGTAAATGGGAAGACCGTGACGGCAATCCTCGCTATACGACCGAAATTGTGGCTCGCGAAATGAAGATGCTGTCTCCGAAGGGTGCTGGTAATCAGGGCCAGGGTGGTGGTTATAAGGAAGAAGAACCACCGATACCTAATGCGCCGCCAATGGAAGATGATGTGCCGTTCTAAATATAAAATAATATAAAACATTAGTGTCTGAAAGTTATGGACTATTATGAAGTCCTGGGTGTCAAGAAAGACGGTTCATCCCAGGATATAAAAAAGGCCTACCGTAAGCTGGCCATGAAATATCACCCTGATCGCAATAAAGGGAACAAGGAAGCTGAGGAAAAATTTAAGAAAATCAGCGAGGCTTATGCCGTCCTGTCGGACCCTGAAAAGCGTAAGCAGTATGATACGTTTGGTGAAAGTGGATTTCAGCAGCGCTACAGCCAGGAAGATATATTTCGGGGCTTTGATCTTGGTGACATTCTGAAAGAATTCGGCCTGGGTGGAATGGGTGGCAACTTCAGGGCAACAGGAGGACAGGGCAGTCCATTTGAAGCATTCTTCTTCCAGGGTGGTGGACCTGGAGGCGGACATGCCTCGCACAGGGCTGCACAGCAGCAGGTCAAGGGCAGCGATTTCACCTATGAGCTTGCCGTTTCATTAAACGAGATACTCACCGGTGCGGAAAAAACCATATCTTTGCGGGTTGAGAATAAAACGGAAAATGTTTCTGTCAAGATTCCCAAGGGCATTAAGGCCGGCCAGAAGCTCAGGCTGGCAGGCAAGGGTGCTCCCTCTCCGTATGGCGGTCCTCCGGGAGATCTTTTTCTCATCATTTCAGAACAGCCGCATCCTGTTTTTACCAGGGATGGTAAAAACCTGAATGTTGAGGTACGCATACCTTTTACCCAAGCCTGTCTCGGTTCGAATATTACGGTCAAGTCGCTCGAGGGCAAGGAACTGAAAGTCAAGGTGCCGGCCGGCATCCAGCCGCAGTCAAAACTACGCCTCAAGGGCCACGGCCTGCCTGCAGGGAAAACAGGCGGACGCGGAGATATTTATGTGAAAGTTTCGGTGGATATCCCCAAGGACCTGACGGATGAGCAGAAGAAGCTTATCGCGGAATTGGCGGAGAAAGGGTTATAGACAAGGGTTCGAGGGGCCAAGGGGTCAAGGATTCAAGGAGCAAAGCAGCACCAGGGGTCAGAATTCAATTCTATGCCTTCTGACATTAAACTTTTCTGGAAATTTAGAAATCTTCAGATACAAGGAACGCAAATATTGAGGAATGAGGCGTACAGTTGGTCCGCCGCAGTGAAGAGAAATTTAGCGTAACGTAGTAGATGAGTTTTATAGATTTCCAGAATTAGTATTTCTGATCCGCATAGTTTAGCCATCCTCCAGCCAATACCAGATCACGGTCAAACTCATTCATGGAGAAGGTTATTGAAAGGCTTTTGCCTTGCTCATTTTCCGCCGAGATCAGGTTGTGTTCCATATCGACCTTGATGGTTGCATGAGGTCCCAGGGAAAAAATTGAATCAATATCCTCCCTGGGGAGTTCAATGGCCAGCATGCCGCAGTTGAACATATTTTGCCTGAAAATTCTGGCAAAGCTTTCTGCAATGACAACGCTGATATCATTTATTTCAAAAACCCAGACAGCATGCTCCCTGGAGGACCCACAGCCGAAATTGCTTTTAGTGACAATGATGTTTTTCCCGGCAATATCTTTTTCCGCATCAAAACTTTCCAGGTGAAGATCTTCCAGGATATGAGGCCTTAATGCCTCCTTGGTATTTTCGGTAAGATATTTTGCCGGAATAATTTCATCGGTATTGATGTCACTTCTGTCCAGAAACAATACCTGGCCGCTGAAATCTTTCATCTTAATCTCCTGTATCATT
>CP070776.1:242986-246615 GCA_020346205.1 Deltaproteobacteria bacterium | reverse complement strand
CCTGCTTCAGGAGTATATTTTTTATGATTACATTACTCATACGTAAGACTTTAACTGTACTTCTATCCCTGTTCTTATTATTCAGCTCTCATATACTCTGCCCGTCTTACATTGACGCCCAGGAAGAAAGTTTAGTTATCGGCCTTCTTCCTGAAATGAATGTATTCAAACAAAAACAACGTTTTGACCCTCTTGCTGCATATTTAACAGAGCGCATGGAAATTGAAGTCAACCTTACTATTTTGAGTCGCTACGGCAACATTATCGAGAGAATAAAAGAAGAGAAAATTGACGGTGCCTTTCTTGGTTCCTTCACCGGGGCCCTGGCCATAAGCCAGTTGGGTGTTGAACCCTTGGCCCGGCCCATCAATATGGACGGCACATCAACCTACTATGGGCATATTTTTGTAAAGAAGAACAGCAACATTAAGACAGTGGCTGACATGAAGGGAAAAACTTTGGCCCTGGTGGAAAGAGCCACTACCGCAGGGTATATTTTTCCACTTGCCTGGTTCAAAAGGCAGGGAGTTGATGATATCAACACATATTTCAGCGATCATTTTTTTACCGGCAGTCACGACGGAGCAATTGATGCAGTCTTAAATAACAAGGCAGATATCGGGGCTGCAAAAAACACTATTTATGAACGCATGCGGGAATCATACCCTCGAATAGCTGAAGAACTTGTTATCCTGACCAGCTCACCCAGGGTCCCTTCCAACGGTCTTTGTGTGCGAGAAAACCTTTCTGAGCAACACAAAGTTAAATTGAAAGACCTGCTTTTAAATCTGCACCAGGATAAAGAAGGCAATGTTGTACTTAAAAAACTGGGTGCAAAACGTTTTGTGGAGACCAGCAGCGAAGATTACCAGCCTGTGCTTGATCTTGCTGAAGAAGCTGGTATAGAAATGAAAAAATATGATTACTACAATCCTTGATTCACTAAACAAGCTTTTTATTCAGGCCCTATCCTCAACCGGTTAATTCGATGAGAAAATATATTATTGTTTCTTTTACACTCATTTTTATTCTTTTCGGGATCGGTTCTGGTGTAACTGTCTACCACCTCCTCAACACGACTTCTAACCTGCGTTATCTCATAAGCCTCCATGAAATTGAAGACATTCGCCAAGAACTCTCATTCAACCTCCAGAAAATACAAAACTATGCCTTTTCATCAGCATCATATTTTTCCAAAAACCTTGATGAGATCATTGACAATGCCAACGTAGCCCATCAAACGGTGCTGAGATGCCATGAATGTCACCATGAGCCTGAAATTGAAGCAGAACTCAACGGGGTGGAATCATTGTTCCATGAGTACCAGGAACAACTATCTTATCTTATCACCACAGTAACTGAAGGTGAAAGACGGCGTAACTATCAACTTAAAGTCATAGATCAAAGCAGTGTTATTCTTAACCAAGTGCAGGGCATGGTCAGCAGGGCATCAAATAGCCTGAATCTCAAGACCTCTATAGCCATGCGAAAGATTAAAGAATCTTACATTATACTGGCAACTACACTGGTGCTCACATTCATTGCAGCCTTAATCATAGCGCAGCATCTTGCCAGTCGCATAACGAAGCCGATCGATGAACTACACACTGCCGCATTAAAGATTTCCGAAGGTGAACTGGGATATCAAACCAGATTCAAAGGCCGTGAAGAGTTTAAAGAACTTATCACAACCTTTAATACAATGAGTGCTTCTTTGGCCCAAAAAGAGGACACGATCCAGTCTACCATGCAGAAATTGAATCAGCTTAATCTTATGACCCTGCCGCTGCATTCAGCCCATGATAAGAGCATTATCCACAATCATCTGCGTTCGAGCATGAATGCTCTCTTTGCCGTAGAACATATTGGATTTATTTTGCCTGAAGAGGATAATGATGTCTTTGTCATGCACCTTTATGATACAGGAGTAGAGAAGACAGAAAGAGCTCCTATAATGATGTCCAGAGCATCACTTTTAAATGTTTATAAGGAAAACAGCGGACAGCCTTTACTCAATAATGGGCTGCAGAGTGAGGGATGGCCATTTGCTGAGCAACCTGAAAAAGTGAAATTGGAGAAACTCCTCATTGTCTGGATACTGACAAAAAACAACATAAATGGCTGCCTTATTGCCATTAATAAAAAAGATGAGGATTTCAGTGAGGAGGACTCAAGAATCCTTAGTATTTTAGCCAATAACATGAGTGTGGCCCTTGAAAATATCAGACTGATCAAAGATGCTCAGCAGCATATGGTGGAACTTAAAAGCACCCAACGCCAATTGATTGAGGCGGAAAAACTCACTGCTTTAGGAACTCTAGCAGGTGGTGTTGCCCATGATTTCAATAATATCCTCTGTGGTATGATCGGCTATGTTGCCCTGCTGAAACGAAATCATGACCCAGAAGAAAAAGATTTCAAGATGCTCGATACCATTGAAAAGGCTGGTTTCCGCGCAGCTAATCTGACCAAACAGCTTCTCACCTTCTCGCGCCAGGAGGCCCTGGACCACAGGCCCATTGAAGTAAATCAGCACATTGAAAACGTTGCCAAACTTCTGGAAAATACCATAAGCAAACTTATCAAAATTAAGCTCGAACTTGGAGACCCTCTGCCTCAGGTTCTAAGTGATCCTGCACAGCTTGAGCAGATAGTAATGAATCTATCTGTCAATGCGCGTGATGCCATGCCGGGTGGTGGAAAGATCCTGATCCAAAGCGAAAAGGTTACTGTCGACCAGAAATTCTGCGATGAGCATCCGGAAGCCAAGACCGGCGAATATATCAAAATTACAGTTTCAGACCAGGGAGAAGGCATTGACAAGGAGATTCTGCCGCGCATATTTGAACCCTTTTTTACTACCAAGGAATTCGGCAAAGGAACCGGTCTGGGACTTGCCATGGTTTATGGCATTACCAAAAGCCATAAAGGGTTCATTATTGTTGCCAATGCGCCTGGCAAGGGTACTTCCTTTTCTGTTTACCTTCCTGTGGCAGGATTAATTCAGGACGAGGTAATCGAGCCCGTCATCTCAGACCAGATGCTGCAGGCCAACATCCTTATAGTTGACGATGAAGAACTCGTTGCCTCCATGCTTGCCGAACACTTGCAGAACCTTGGCTGCTTTACATACCACGCCAGCAACGGAGAAGAGGCCCTTGAAATTTTAGCGCAGCATAAAGATGAGCTGGATGTAGCTATCCTCGATATTAATATGCCGGTTATGGACGGTAAGGCCGCGTATGAAAAAATGATTAAAATTAAACCCGATATCAGAGTCCTGGTAGCTTCAGGTTACATCATGAATGGTTCAGTGAAAGAAATTCTAGACAAAGGTGCCCACGGTTTTATACAGAAACCATACAGCCTGGATAACATAGCTGCAAAAATCAGGCAGGTAATGACTGCAAGTTAATTCTTAAAAAACTCCTTCCTGGCATATGATTTGCTTAATTATTTATGATGATTCTTTTAGGACTTGCTGATCAGAAGTTATAGAATAGTATTATAATGCGACTAGGGTAATTGGTTTAATTTGTAAATATTTTTTTAAATTTAATTTAACATCATTTTTTTAGGATTAGAAATTATGCGAATTTCTCATACACTAGTGCACTCAATAGTATATG
>CP070776.1:239222-242886 GCA_020346205.1 Deltaproteobacteria bacterium | reverse complement strand
CACGGTTTCGATGAATTTTTCGGCAACCTTTACCATCTCAACATCGAAGAAGAACCGGAACTGCCGGATTACCCCAAGGGCAAACTTGCAGAAGCAATCAGCCCGCGGGGCGTCTTTAAGTGCGTTGCATCAGATAAGGACGACAAGACTGAAGTTCCGCGTTTCGGGGCCTGGGGCAAACAGGTATGCGAAGACAGCGGCCCACTGACCCGGAAGCGCATGGAGACGGTAGACGAAGAGTTCCTGGCTGCAACAAAGGATTTCATCAAGCGGGCCGACAAAAACGACAAGCCATTTTTCGTCTGGTTCAATGCAACACGCATGCACGTTTTCACCCATCTCAAAGAAGAATCAAAGGGCAAGACCGGTCATGGCCTCTACCCGGACGGGATGGTCGAACATGACGGCCATGTGGGTGAACTTCTCGACCTGCTTGACGAGCTGGGTATCGCCGACAACACCATTGTCTTTTATGGTACTGATAACGGTGCTGAGGTTTTCACCTGGCCTGACGGCGGAACTACCCCGTTCCACGGCGAAAAGGCGACGACCTGGGAGGGTGGTTTCCGGGTACCTGCCGTTGTGCGCTGGCCAGGTAAAATACCGGCTGGCAAGGTGGTCAACGGTATCGTTTCACACCTGGACTGGACTCCGACCCTGCTTGCTGCTGCTGGCGTGCCTGACATCAAGGAGAAACTGTTGAAAGGCCACAAGGCAGGGGATAAGACCTTCAAGGTCCACCTCGATGGGTACAACATGCTCGATTATTTCATGAGTGGTGGCGAAGGCGAAAGCCCACGTAATGAGATTTTCTATTTCACCGACGTCGGAGAATTGGCGGCAGTGCGCCACGGAGATTACAAGGTGCACTTCATGATCCAGGAAGCGCATGGTTTCGACGTCTGGAAGAATCCTTATACTCCCTTGGGGTGGCCATCTATGGTTGACCTTCGCGCTGACCCATTCGAACGTGCTATGCACGAGTCGATAGGCTGGGCCGATTGGACCACAAGACGCATGTATGCACTCAGTGGGGCTGCTGTTATTGCTACTGAGTTCATGAAGACCTTCCTGGACTTTCCGCAGCGCCAGCAACCAGGTAATTTCAGTACAGATGCTATTATGCGGCAGCTCGAAGCTGTACGGGCTGCGGGGCAGTAGAAATAGACTCAGGAAGATCGGAATTCCCGTGCTGGAAGTTAAACAAAAAACCTAAGGAGGTTACCATGAAACATAGAACCAAACTTATTGGTTTTCTTGCTGTCTGCCTGTCAGTATTCTGGCTGGCAGGATCGGCAATGGCAGCAGAAAAACCGAACATCCTGGTCATCTGGGGTGATGATGTGGGCTACTGGAACGTCAGTGCCTACAACCAGGGGATGATGGGCTACCAAACCCCCAATATTGACTCCGTTGGAGAAGAAGGAGCACTTTTTACCGACTGGTATGCGCAGCAGAGCTGTACTGCCGGCCGGGCGGCTTTCATCACCGGTCAGCATCCTTTCCGCACCGGTCTGCTCACCATCGGCATGCCCGGCTCGGACCAGGGGATCCAGGACGGCATGGTCACCCTGGCAACGCTTCTCAAGCCGCACGGCTACACGAGCGGTCAGTTCGGTAAAAACCACCTGGGCGACCAGGACAAACACCTGCCGACAGTCCACGGTTTTGACGAGTTCTTCGGCAATCTCTACCATCTCAACGCAGAAGAAGAGCCCGAAGGCTATTACTACCCGAAAGATCCCGAGTTCCGTAAGCAGTTCGGGCCTCGTGGTGTGCTCCACACCTGGGCTGACGGTAAAGGCGGCCAGAAGATCGAGGACACCGGACCCATGACTAAAAAACGCATGGAAACAGCAGACGACGAATTTGCCGACGCAGCCATCGATTTCATCGAACGGGCCCATAAGGATGGCAAGCCCTTCTTTACCTGGGTGACCACCACACGTATGCATGTCTGGACCCACCTCAGCAAAGAATGGGAAGGCAAGACCGGTATAGGCCTCTATCCAGACGGTATGGTTGAACATGATGACGACATTGGCCGTATCCTTGCCAAAATCAAAGAACTCGGCATTGACGACAACACCATTGTCTTTTACTCCACTGACAACGGTGCCGAGACCTTTACCTGGCCTGACGGTGGCACCATCCCCTTCCACGGCGAGAAGGGAACGACCTGGGAGGGCGGCTTCCGGGTACCGGCTTTTATCAAGTGGCCGGGTGTTATCAAACCGGGTACAAAGCTCAACGGCATTGCCTCCCACGAGGACATGATTCCCACTCTGCTGGCAGCAGTAGGAGAGCCCGACATCAAAGAGAAGCTCTTGAAAGGACACACCATTGATGGCAAAACGTACAAGGTTCATCTTGACGGTTACAACCTTCTTCCCTGGTTCAAGGGAGAGGTTGCAGATTCACCCCGGAAGGAGATCATGTACTTTGACCAGGCAGGGAACTTGAACGCCATCCGTTACAACAACTGGAAGGCCCACTTCGCAATTCTTGAAGGCAATATTGCCTCCGCTGTCCGCGAACAGCCGGCGTGGCCAAAGCTCATCAACTTAAGGGCCGACCCCTTTGAGAGGGCCTGGCACGAGTCGGAAATGTATCTCCGCTGGATGGCTGAGAACATGTGGATCTTCGTACCTGCCCAGGTTTTCACCAGACAGTGGTTGGAATCGTTCAAAGAGTTCCCACCGGTCCGTGGCAACACGCTGGGTATCGACGGCGTTATCAAGTCGCTTGAGACCCCGGCAGCGAGGCAGTAGTGAAAAAACTGGAGTATTGGAGTACTGGAGTAATGGGACTAATCCCAACACTCCGGTACTCCATTGCTCCATCACCCCCGTTGGAGGGATCCAATGTATAAAAAATTACCTGCAATTTTGATACTGTTGGCTGCTGCATTACTGGCTTTCACCGGCTGTGTATCTGAAACGGCGACCAGAGTTACACCTGCATCATCACCCAAGGCCGAAGTGTACCATATCGGCAAGTTTGTCTGGTTCGACCTGCTTACCGAAGATACCCGGGCTGTGCAGCCCTTTTACAGCAAGCTTTTCGGCTGGCGTTTTGCAGCTGACAGGAGTGCTCCTGACCGCATCATGATCTACAATGGAGAAAAGCAGATCGGCTCCATTGTCCCCCATGAGGATAAGGATCCCGAAAAAACCGAATCCATGTGGCTGGTGTCGCTTTCCGTTGAGGATGTCGACCGGGCAGTATCGGTAGTCAAAGCCCGTCAGGGTGAAGTGCTAAACGGGCCAATGGATGTCAGGAACCGAGGCAGAATAGCTGTTATCAGGGATCAGGAAGGCGCTGAACTGGTTCTGATCAGATCGACGGGCGGCGACCCACCCGATGCGGGCGTGCAAACCGGTGAATGGCTGTGGGTAGATCTGTTCAGTAAAGATACTCAGAAGGCTTTGGATTTTTATGGAGCAGTTGCAGGTTATACACCTCAAACCTATCCTGCTGCAGATGAAGAATTTATTACTTTGCTTAGACGCGGCAATAGAGCCTATGCAGGAATAATTGAACTCCGCTGGGAGGAGGTGGAGCCCAACTGGCTGCCCTATATCAAGGTTGATGATATAGAGGAAACTATTCAAAAAGCTGAAAAACTTGAAGGCAAATTGATTTTGCGTACGAGCAATGTAGC
>CP070776.1:235446-239122 GCA_020346205.1 Deltaproteobacteria bacterium | reverse complement strand
TGGCTTCATGCTTCACCCTCTGTTTCTAAATAATCAAACTTCTTTTAAAATTGGTCATTCTTTGAACTTACAGAATGTTTTTTCACTATCTATGACCAAAAACTCCTGCTTCATATCAAAAAAGAAGCAGAATTAGATTAATAAAAAAACATGCAAATATGGCTATAATTACTCTGGATTACGACAATTTGCAATTGGCAGGAAGGAGTCGGCCGCAGCCTGCTGAAGGGTTAAGCTGCGGCCGTACAGTAACTTTATGAGACCATGCCTGTGAGCTGGTCCAGGTTATCTTTTGCAAATTCTATGGACGGATCAAGTGACAGGGCTAATTCAAAATACTTGATAGCTTCTTCATTTTTTTCAAGCCTGCGATAGTTCACTCCGAGGTTGGCATAATCAATAGCCGAAGCAGGGTTCAATTCAATGGTCTTGCTGAAGTGGGAAACAGCATTTTCATATTCTTCCAGCTTGAAGTGACAGAAGCCCAGCAGGTTATGGATGTCAGGCCTTGTGTTATCAATCTCAGCACCTTTTTCAAGGATGACAATGGCCTCCCTGTACTGTTCAAGGTCCTTGAGGCAATTGCCTATATAGGAATAAATATAGGGAAGGTCCTCTTCACTGGGATTCATATCAAGTGCTTTATTGAAATGCATCAGGGCTTCGTCCTGTTGCCCAAGATCGAGGAGATTGCGGCCCAGGTAAAATTCAATGTAATACGCATCTGGCAGCAGTTTCTGCATGTTGTGGAGATGCAAATTAGACTCTAGCGGATCTTCGACCAGTTCAGCCATGAGCTTAGCTGCAAACAGTCCAGCATTTTTACTTGTAGCCCTCTCGCGGAAATGGGCACCCGGGATGATGGTGTAGATTGATGGCATTTTCAGCTCTGGGTGCATTGTGTTGACTATAAAGACCTCCATGTCGAGTTTTTCAAGGGCTGCGAGACAGTTTTCCACCTCGGTCTTCATATTATCATTGGTAAGGTCAGGAAGGTCCTGCAGGTCAATCTCAGGACCGCTCAAGAGGTAATCAACCTCGTCCATGGCTAGTGGTTTAGGCAGACCGCTGGCCACATAGTTTGCATGGGTATTGAAGTCTCCTGCAAGCTGGGCAACTTCGGTGAGTGCTCTAATAAGTGCTTTTTCAGGATTAGGAGTTGTTCCTGCAGTCCAGACGATCTCACTCATTACAGGAAACGTTGATGGGTCAATGCACAGTGCGCTGATCGTCGGCACCCCGGTATCCAGGGTAAAATCATTCAAATATACCTCTATACCGTTGCGTTTGAATTTTTCTATCAGTTCACGTGAAACTGGATCCTTGGCAGATTCCAGCCTTATGCGGGGCACCTGACTTTGTTCATGACTTACAACGGCGCAGACATGACGTTCAATTATCTCGCATATTCCCTGGGAGATGGACTCTTCATAAGAGTTGCCGTTTGAAGGACCGTTGAACTCATTAATGGCATAGAACCATGAAAATGGGATCAGCACCTCTTCCTGCCGGTTCAGATTGGTTGCCCATGTCCACTTGATAGGAATATCTGCCAGGAGCTTGGCAAGCATTTCCTCTTGCATGGTTTCATCGTGAACAGACTGCAACAGCCTTTTAATTGGCAGGAGATTATAACCTGCAGCCTGCAGCTCAGGGTAAGTGCCGGTTATAAAATTATCCGGATTTTTCATAAAACTGAAAAAACTGAACCGTTCACCAAGTTCCATGCAGGCACTGGCCTGGGATTGCTCCGGGGTACTGCCCTTCCCCATCTGTTTCTTATTGCCGATGACTTCCCTGGCGTCTTTACCAGTAATACTGAAATAAATGGGAATATCAAGCCGACCGTTATCTATGCGCCGCACTTCTTTTAATATGTCCAGATCAACCTCTGCAAGCCGTTCCTTAAAGCGACTGATGGTCTCTTCAGGTGTAAACACCTTGTCCTGGTCGTAGGTATATGTCTTGTAACAGTCCTGTAAACGAATCGGTTTTTGTTCCATCTCCTCATCTCCAACAAAAATTATGAAAGCGTAATATCGTTGCCATTACCAAAATACTGCTTTGGAAGAATACAGTGGATCGCAAGCCACAATGTGGTATAAGATTTTGATCCGGAAAGGAACCTATTTACACCATGGAAACTATATCAGCTAGCTTTTTTTGCCAAAGATCACCATGGGCAGTCAGATTTGCAGTTCTGGCAGCTTCACCTGATATGGCAAGCTCTATGTGCAAGCGTTCAGTGGGCATGAGATTTTCGAGCCTTTCAGGCCATTCGATAACAGTCAGGCCGTTGCTGTAAAAATATTCTGCGAAACCGAGTGATTCAATCTCATCCACTCCTGACAGCCTGTAAAGATCCATGTGGTATAATGGGATCCTTCCCTGGTATTCATGCAGAAGACTGAATGTTGGGCTGGTAACATAAATATGCGGGTCTACTCCCAGGCCACGTGCAATAGCCTGGGTCAACGCGGTCTTGCCTGCTCCAAGAGGGCCTTCCAGGGTAATGACATCCCCGGGTTCTGCAACTTTACCCAAGACTTTTCCAAACGTTTCGGTTTGTTCCAAAGATGAAAGCTCAAGAGAATACATGAAAACTTTTTAAGGATGCATTCAGTAATATTATTGTATTGGGAATGAAACTGATACGGTCGTACCCTCCCCTTCGTCACTGGTAAACCGTATTGTCCCCTTATGTTCATCAATTATCTTGTAAGCCAGGGCAAGACCCAATCCCGTACCTTCAGGCTTTGTAGTGAAATATGGATCAAGTACCTTGTCAAGATCCTCCTGCGGGATTCCGCTTCCTGTATCCTGCACCTCAATTATAATCAATTCCCCTGTTTCATCCTGATGTACAGAAACCTTCAGTTCTTTGGCAGAAAGGGTTTGTTCCATTGCCTGTAAACCGTTGAGATAAAGGTTAAGCAAAACCTGGTTTATCTTGTCCTTATCCACTGAAATAGAGGGAAGGTCTGCTTCAATATCCATTGAGGTTTTAACCCCCAGGGCCTGAGCATCGCTGCTTATTAATTTCAGGGACAATTTGACCATCTCGCCAATATTTACAGGTTCTTTACGAAGAGTAGTTGGCCGGGCATAATTCAAGAGTTCTGTTATACTCCTGTTCAACCTTTCAGCTTCCTGCACCAATATATCTGCAGCCTCATATTCCTGGCTGCCGTCCTTGAATTTTGAACCGAGAAGCGTTGCAAAACCTTTTATGGAACTTAAGGGATTCCTTACCTCATGGGCGACACCTGCAGCCATTTTACCAAGCGCAACCAAACGGTCATGTCGCTGTACTTCCCTTTCAAGTCTTTTGAGTTCCGACAGGTCATACATAAGCAAAACCCTTCCCATAAAATCCGAATACTGGTTATAGACCGGCAGAGAACTCAGGTGAAGAGAATACTGGATACCGTCAGCACCGGTTAAAGTTATATCCCTTTCAGTCTTTTCATCCCTTTGGTCCTGCAAATCAAAAAACCTGGCAACATCAGGTGACAGTACAGTTTGTGGTTCACCATTACTGACGGAGTCAACATCTCTGCCTGTCATTGCAGCAGCAGTAGAGTTGAATGTCCTGATTTTTCCATCTTGATCCGTAGCAATAATACCAACCGGCAATCTGGAAATGAGAAGACCGGTAAAAGCCTGTACCCTGCTG
>CP070776.1:231661-235346 GCA_020346205.1 Deltaproteobacteria bacterium | reverse complement strand
AATTGCCGGCTTGTTGAAGAAGAGATCGGCTCTATGGATCATCTTGTCATGCACCATGTGGAGGCAACCTATCTGGCCTGGATAGATACGCGTAATTTAGGAGAGATTTCCCCGGGCCGCTTTTTTGAATCCTTTGGTGTTGGTCTTTCCGAAGGAAGCGAATTTGGCAGTCCCGGTTTTGTGCGATTGAATTTCGGCTGTCGGCGGTCACTTTTACAGGAAGCTTTGAAGCGTATTAAAAGAGCTATAGCCGGTTAGATCTTTCCGGCCTGAAATTTTATTACGAGGAATTGAGCTATGCGTGAAAGTATTTCCGTGCAAACCTCTTGGCGTGAAGAGTTGGTGGACATAACTAAACAGGTCCAGAATGTTGTCACACATTCTAGAGTCGATAATGGCCTGATTGTCCTTTATGTCCAGGGGGCTACAGCAGCGCTGATGATTCAGGAGAATTGGGACGAGAGCGTACAGACGGATGTGGTGAACCTGCTGCAAAAGCTTATTCCCAGGGGAGTCTGGTTGCACGACCAACAGGACGGTAATGGAGATTCCCACCTGAAAGCCGGCCTGGTGGGTCCTTCTGAGTCAATCCCTATAATAGACGGCAAACTTGGTCTTTCACGCTGGCAGAATATTTTTCTCTGTGAGTTTGACGGGCCCCGAGCGGAACGAAAAGTGGTGTGCACGATTGTTAAGGATGAATAGGGGAAAAGACAATTTTAAATTTTTCACCCCTTGACCCTATGAGTCCTCGGACCCCCTATATAAGAAGCGGGCCGGAGGTCCGGAGACCAACGACCCGCATTCGAGGGGAAGCTCTATAAAGTTGAAAATGCCAGTTTACTTCGGTGATATTTCCATGGACCCGTCAGCGGCCACCTGGACAACAGCATCAACGTACCTGGCTTTGTAGCCTTTTTCCTGCAGGGTCTTGTATGCCATACTGGCAAGGATACCGGTGTTGCAGTGGATGATGATCTCTTTGTCTTTGGGGAGTTCTGTCACGCGGTCTGCAAGTTCCTCCTGCGGAATGTTAATGGCTCCTGGAATGGTTCCTTCGGCCCCGGCATCACGTACGTCAAGAATGACCGTGTTAGCCGATTTACCTGCAGCAGCTTTTTTGAACTCAGCAATGGTAATCTCACCCGGCTTGAGCTTCTTGACATAAGTAATCTTGGTCGGGGTGTCGCCGGGGAAGAACTTGCCGTCCCAGGCCTTGGCGCCGCCGTTTAGGACAGTTGTGTTCTTGTATCCCCAGCCGCGGACTACAGCAAAGGCCTCAGCTGATGCCTGTCCATCATTATAAAGAATGATCGGAGCGGATTTATCCTTGGGGAATTTATCCTTGGCAGCAGCGAGCTGATCTGCCGGAAGGGAAAACGCTCCCTTGATGTGGCCGGCGTCTGCAGCTTTTTTTGAGCGGAGATCCAGGAGTACATAAGATGCCTGGTCGTGGATCATCTTCTTCATGCCATTTTTGGGCATGACAACAACACCTTTTGACTTCTTCCAGCCGGGAAGACCTGAGGAGAGAACCCTGACATTCTTGTAGCCGTTATTTACTGCCTCACGGGCAGAGAGAGGACTCATGGTTCACGTGGGGCCTCCGCAGTAGAAGATAAGCAGGCTGTCTTTGTCAGCCGGCAGCATGGAAGCGTATTTTTCCTTGAATTTGTCAAAGGGAAGTGAGATGGCAGTGGGGATGTGGCCGCCGAGGTATGCACCTGGGGGCCTGCAGTCTACCAGGGTATAACCGCTGCCTTTAGCTACTATTGCCGCTACTTCATCATTGGTAATTTTCTGGTCTTCCGGAACTTTGTATGGCTGTTTGACCGCTATATCAGTTGCCACGGGTTTTGCTTCGCCGCCGCTGAAGCTGACAAGGACCTCTTTGCCCTTTTTCAGTTTTGCTAAGGCATCTGCACCGGATGTTTTATCACCCTGGGTGACACTGGTTTTGTCGTCGTAATTTACAATCCAAACAACTTTCCCTGCCTTGACCTGAAGGGTGTTAAGCTTTTCGGAAACTGTCCCGAGCTTGCCGCGCACTGCATCAGCCTCAGCAGTATGGCACTTGGTGCAGGGGCCGCCTATTGTCGGTTTGCCTGCATCTGCTACCCCTGCTGTGCAGAACGTTGCTGCAACCAGGGATGCCAGAAGTAGTGATGTTTTATTTCTTGTTATCATTATTTCCTCCATTTACTGTTAATCTTTGAAGATACAAGTTGGTCTTGTGTTATTTGCTGCTGTACATTCAGCAAAAGGTGTGCCACTCAATTCTGTACAGGCATATTTAATAAATTAATGAGCAAATTTATGGATGGAGCTAGCCTGTTTGGCTATAGTGTAATGGTTGGAAACCCTCTGCAGAAAACAAAAAAAATGATATTGTCTGTGATAGGAGCGACAAAAACAAAGAAACAAAAAAAAGATTTTTTTTGTAGGATAAAAAACGAGGGAACAGTTGTTAAGTGAAAATATGTGTTAATCGGTTAACAGGTTAACGTTAAGTTAACATGAATTAATATCTCGAATGGGTTACTGGCCGGCTTTTTGCAGGGGTATGACCCCTTCCTTGTCAAATGAATAACTTTTGGCAAACATGCCGCTTTCTCCCACCCGAATAGAACCTTGCATGGTAAAAGAAACATCTGTTTTGTCGGGGACCTTATTAAGCAACTGGATAATGTCCCAATAGGCGCTTGATAGTCGCAAGGTCAGGAAGCCGTATTTCTGGGGTTCAACGGTTTGAGCCAGATTGCTCCTGCCTGAAAAGACCCTGATGCCCTCAAGATGCAAAGTGTAATCTACCCCTTGAATTGTAATAGCGTTTTCGTTCGGGTTAAAGACTCTGAGATCAGCCAGGAGGTTGACATGGCTTAATGTTACATCCTGGACATCAACCTTCATGAGGTTGACCTCAGGCGGTATTGTATTGATGGTACTGCAGGATGAAAGCGGAATTGCTAAAAGAAGAGCAGTTATTACTAATAATGATCTGATCCTGGTTGGCATGTACATGGCAGAATTCCAGATTCTGTAAGTATGGGATTCATATGAGGGTATTCAACTTCATGAAACAGGCAGCATTATTTTGTTAATTTAATCTAAATGATTTTTTTAACAAAATAAATAATTCTGGCAAGTTTATATCCATAGCTGTAGTCTATAGTTGATTGGTAATTTCTTTTGTATGTAAGAAAAGTAGTGAGGAGCGGGAAATGAAAGGGATATTTTATGGATTGCTGTGCAGTTTACTAGCAGTGGGTTTGCTGCTGCCACAAGTGATACTTGCAGGATCAATCCTGCAGATAAGTTCCGAGCCAGGTGTGAGTATATGGCTTAATAATGAATATGTGGGAAAAACCACGAAAGAAGAAAATGGCCTGATAATCAAGGGCATCGCACCTGGGGAATACAGTCTCAGGGCTGCCAGGCAAGGGTATAATCCAACAGAAACACAACTGGTAGTTGAAAATGACCAGACCATTGAATGGCGTTTAAGTTTTGCTGAACCTGTGATGAATATTGAGGATGCTGTTAAGCGGATTGATTCAGCAATGGTAGGAAACAAGCCTGTTGGAACTATTATGCTGAAGAGTATTCCTCTCAATGCCGAGATCTTTTTCAATGAAAAATTCATAGGCCGTGCTGACAAGAAAATTAACTACGCTCCAGCAGTAGA
>CP070776.1:227801-231561 GCA_020346205.1 Deltaproteobacteria bacterium | reverse complement strand
ATCAAAAGTTTTCTGCGGATAACCTTATCCCTGGTCCTGGTATTGCCCTTGATGGTTATCCTGTTGATATAGACCAGGTCGCCCTTGTTAATATCTACAACAATATCAACCAGCTTTTCCTCTTTGTTGGTTTTGACATTTGGGGTGGCTTCAGCAAAAGCGTATCCGTTTTCAGCATAGAAATCATTCATGCGGAGGATATCCTCGCGGAGTTGATTACGGCTTAAATAGTCACCCTCGCGAGTCCTAAGCAGCCAAAGCATTTCCTCCTTGCTACCGATGATATCTCCGGTCAATTCTATGCTGCCAACCCTGTAACGGTCACCCTCGGATACATTAATGGTGACATAGAGCCATTCGCCTTCCTGGGTAATCTCAGGCATGCCTACAGTTGCTTCGATAAAGCCGTGATGATGATAAAAAGAGGTGACTCTGGATGTGTCCTGTTCAAGGATATCGCGTTTCAGCACCCCTGAATCGTTAAACCATGACAACCATCCTTTTTCCTTGGTTCCCATGACTTTTTCGAGCTCGCTGTCCTTAAAGGACTCATTGCCGGCAAATTTAATATCCTTGATAAAGACCTTTTCTCCTTCTTTAATGTTGAACTCAACGTTCACCCGGTCGGCTTTTGGATAGGTGAGTTCCGTGGTTACTTCTGTGTTATAGAACCCTTTTGATTTATACAGCGATTTGATGTTGTCAACTGCCTCCCGTATTTTTTTAGGGTTGAGAATGGTGTTGGGTATGATAGAAATGACTTCTCTGATATCATCCTCTTTTAATTCATCCCGGCCGCTGATGGTAACCTGGCCGATGACCGGTTTTTCCTTTACTTCAAAGATAACGGCCTTGCCGCTTTGTGTATCTTCCACCCTGAGCCTGACATCATCGAAGTAACCCATTTTGAAAACATTTTTCATGTCATTGCGCAGCAGCTCGGTTTCATAAATATCACCGGCGCGGCTGGAAATATTTCTCAGAATTGCTCCGCTGTCTATCCTAATATTGCCTTCCGGAGCAATGCTGGCTATCAGAAAGGAACTGCCGGTGTATTCAAGAACATCCTTGAAGATTTCATCCATAGACCTTTCAATATTTTCCAGCTCCTGGCCATCAAGATAGTAAAATGTCTGGGAAGACGGATCGAGCAGATCATAGACCTTTATATCAATACTGACGCTTTCCCCAAGCTTGGTAAGTGAGCCAACAGCCACATAACTGACATCAGTGGCAGCTTCACTGCCGAATTTCTGCAAAGCATCGTGGGAAGGTGGCCAGGCTGTCGAATAATCAAAAGTCTTTTCCGCATCTATTCTGGGAAGCATCTTGAAAGTCCGCATGCGCGCCGGACTGCCCTCAAGAGCCTTGGTCATGGCAGAGTCAGTGGTGTGGGTCAAACGGGCTTTATCGGTCGGGGCATTTATTTTAAAAGGCAGGACGAGGGTATTGGGCTTATCAGCTGCCTGGGAGGCAAAAGGCGCATTTATCTGCAGAGCTGCCAAAAGAACAATAATTGCAAATGCTGCCCTAAAGACAGAATAATTGCCGTGCTGAAAAATATTCAGACGTCTCCGTTTAAAGAGTCGCTTGAAAAGCATGTATTTCATTTTTTCAGCCTTTTTATCCTTTACCAAAAAATATTCCTAACTCGTTCATTTCAATATAAAATTGTCACAATATGTCATTCTGCAATTATTTGCAAAGGTTTGCTCTTTGTCAGGTGAGTTAGCCTTATCGTATACAGTGGCATTAGTCAACTGTCATTCCTTTTTATCGCCAAAGTTATTTCTTAAAAGTCTGGTCACGGCCTCCTGCGATATTTTCGCAAGCTCGTGCTTCTCCTTTGCGCTGTAATTTTTAGTTTCAATCGGTTCACCCACCCTAATTTCTACCTTTCCGGGTGCCATCAACAGCTTACCCTTGGGCAGAATTTCATAAGTGCCAAGAATGGCTACCGGTACTATTGGTACACCTGATTTTATTGCCAGGACCATGGCACCCGCCTTAAAATTATGCAATTTCCCATCTTTGCTTCTAGTGCCTTCAGGGAAAATAATAACCGAAGTGCCCGAAGCAATCTTTTGTGCAGCTTTTGCAAGGCTTTTTATGGCTTCTCTGCCATGGCTGCGGTCAACAGGAATATATCCTGCCCTGCGCATGGCAGGTCCCCAGATGGGCACTTTAAAGAGTTCTTTTTTCGCAAGCCAGCGGAAATCGATTCCCAGAAATCCCTGCAAAACAAAAATATCAAACTGGCTCTGGTGATTTGCTGCAAATATATATGGCTTGTCATGGGCAAGTTGTTCGGTTCCTGATACAGCAACTTCCACACCGCTTACCTTGCAAATAGAGCTTGCCCACCATGAAGCCAGGCCCTGCACAGAATCTGCCCCCCTTCGCAAAACCAGGGTTACAAAGAGTGTAATCAGGCTGATCAGAAGGGTGAGAAATAAGGCGAAAGGGATAGCAAATATTGCCCGGAGAAAGTGAAATAACTTCATCAGTATTAAACTGTATTACAGGATATCTTTCATAGGTGCGATACCCTCACTGTGGATAGTATCAAGCAGTTGCGATGGTGAATTCAAAAACATTTCCGCCAGATGTTCAGAAGGGTCGACCGGTTTTTTACCGGTGTGCGGTGCAGTGAAGTCTTTGCTGCTGAAGGAGGAAAACAGGTTCAGGTGCTCCCAGCGTGCCAGGTAATATTCAATAAGGGAGGGGAGTTCCGTAAAAACAGTAGCCTGGGGATCAGGATCCACAAAGCTGGAGTTTTTCAGCTTTGTGCAGGACAGGGTCTGCGTCTTGTAAAAGTTTTCCAGAAAGATCATCTCAGCCGGCATATGTGCTTTATAACCAATATGGTTAAAAACCTTTATAACCCAGTTCATGAAATTATTACCGGATTTTGCGACAGGGTAAGGAATATAAATCTCACGCGGGGTTTTAAGGTTCATGAACTTCTTAATGGTGAGGATGAGCTTGGCGAGCTCAACTGGTTCCGGGTCGACAAAATGGTAATGCTGCCCTGAGAACTCCGCCCTGTTTTTTAATATATGATGGATAAAGTAGGGAACTTTGCTGGCATTTGAATATGAGTGGAGCACACCCTTTTTCTTGGTCAGCATAAAGGGCATTGCCCTGTCAACAATATTGAACAAAAGACGATTGATGCCCTGGATTTTATGGTCATGGGCTCCATAAACGATGGCCATTCGGATGAGGGTGTACTTCAAGCCATGCTTTTCATGCATGTGCTTCAAGGTCATCTCGGTCATCAATTTGGACTTGGCATAGTTTGTCAAGGAAGGATCCAGTGGTAGTTGATCTTCCTCGGTCAGGTTTTCTCCTGGTGGCAGAGTGGCTGCAGAACTGATGTGAATATATGGGATGTCCAAGGCAAGTGCTGCCCGGGCCAGGTTGATACTTCCCAGGTAGTTGACTTCATATGACAATAAGGCATCACTTCGAATAGCCGTGATAGCGCAGTTAATAACAAAATCAGGTTTTTGCCTTTTAAAGTAAGTAGTGATGTCGTTAAGTTCCCTGAGGCTCAGCTTTTTGCTGTTTGGAGACCTGACATCAATTTCAGGGGTTTTGGTTTTGAAATAATGCAGCAGATAACCACCGATGAGGCCGGAACCCCCGATAAGCAAGCCATTCATTTTTGGTGCTGAATCAGAATTATCCATGATGTTGAAATAATATACTTTGCTATGTCAGTTGCAAGCACTAAAAAAATATGTTTTTAAAAAAT
>CP070776.1:223927-227701 GCA_020346205.1 Deltaproteobacteria bacterium | reverse complement strand
AATGCCTGCATTGTAGCGTCAAAAAGAAGAGAACGGCTCACCGGCTTGACCAGGAAACCATCAAGGTTGATCTTCTCAGCCTGCTGCATGATCTCTTCACGGCCATAGGCAGTTACCATGATAATCCTGGGCTGCCTGGCAAGACCCTGTTCCTTTATCTTTTTTGAGGTGGCAATACCGTTCATGTCCGGCATCTGCCAGTCCATGTAAATTACTTCAAAGGGCTCCCCTTTTTTATCGGCCTGGATTATCTCAGTGATTGCCTCTTTCCCGGAGGCTGACTGTGATACCTTGAAGGACATGGATTCCAGCATGTCCTGCAGGATATCCCGGGAGGTCTGGTTGTCATCCACAACCAGGACCCGTTTTTCCCTGAGGTCAGGCTCGGGCAACAGAGGAATCTTCTTTTCTATATGTCTCCCGAAGACAGCCGTGAACTGGAATTTAGAACCGACTCCAGGTTCACTTTCCACCCAGATCCTGCCGCCCATCATTTCGCAGAGCCGCTTGGAAATTGTCAATCCAAGACCGGTGCCGCCGTATTTACGGGTTGTGGATGTATCTGCCTGGGAAAAGGCCTGGAACAACTTGGACTGCTGTTTCTCGGTGAGGCCGATACCGCTGTCCTGTACTGAAAAATGCAGGGTTGCCTTCGAATCGCTTACTTCAAGCGGTTCGACCTTGATGACGATCTCGCCCTGTTCTGTGAACTTGACCGCATTATTGGCCAGGTTGATCAATATTTGCCCGAGCCGCAAAGGATCTCCTACCAATGCGGTTGGAGTTTCCGAGTTTACATTAAACAGCAGTTCCAACCTTTTTTCTTCTGCCTTCAGGGCAGTGAGGTTGGCCAGGTTTGTGAGAACTTCGTCAAGATAGAAATTGGTTTCCTCCATATCCAGTTTGCCGGCTTCTATCTTGGAAAAATCCAGGATGTCGTTGATGATGCCCAAAAGGGAATTGGAAGACATCTGTATCTTGGCGAGGTAGTCCCGCTGCTTGGGGGAAAGGTCGGTCTTCATGGCCAGATGGCCCATGCCGATGATGGCATTCATCGGTGTGCGGATCTCGTGGCTCATATTAGCCAGGAAGTCTGATTTAGCCTTGGTGGCCTCTTCGGCTTTGACCCTGGCATCATGAAGTTCAGCCTCCATTTTTTTACGCTCAGTGATATCTTCCTTGACCGCAACGAAGTTGGACGTTTTACCTGATTCGTCGGTTACCGGTGAAATGGAAACAGACTCCCAAATCTCGTCGCCGCTCTTGATCCTGTTGATCAACTCACCCTTCCAGGTCCTACCGTCCAGAATGGTTTCCCAGAGTTCCTTGTATATTGAATGCGGATTTTTTTCTGATCTCAGGATCCTGGGATTCTGGCCAATTGCCTCTTCAGATGTATAACCGGTTACATCTGAAAATCCCGGGTTGACATACTCAATGGTACCTTCAGTGTCGGTAATAACAATTGCTGCCGGGGTCTGTTCAACAGCGCGGGATAGCTTGCGGAAGCCGGCTTCCGCCTCACGCTTTTCAGTAACATCAAAGATTGTGCCGTCAAGATATTCAGGTAAGCCTTCTTCATTGTACATTGCTCTACCCTTGGCCAGAACCCAGTGGGTTTTTCCCTCGGTGTCAATTACTCTGTATTCATGGGTGTAAGAGGCCTTATCCTCCAGCGCTGTAACAGTATTTTTCCAGATTCGGTCAATATCATCCGGGTGCATGATGGAACTGAAATTACGGGTCCCGTCAAGGAAATCTGAGGCAGGGTAACCTGAGAGCCTTTCAATCTCATCGCTGATAAAGAGCATGGTCCAGTCTTCATCCATGTTGCAGCGGTAAACCACGCCGGGAATATTTGAAACAAGGCTGCTGTACTGCTCCTGCTGTTCTTTTATTTTTTCAGTAAAATCAAAGACACTCTGTACTAGGGGGCGTACCATTTTGCTGTTCATAAAGGCGCCGATGGCAATGGCGATCAGGGCGATTATGCCAGTAACCCTACCGGCCTTGTAAAAGGGCGCCATTATCTCGGAGGTGTCGACCTTGGCCACCAGGCCCATTTCAAGAAAGGGCAGGTACTCATAAGCGGCTACAACCTCTACGCCGGTAAAATCATCTGCAATGATCACGCCGGACTGCCCTGAAACAGCAAGTTTCATTGGGCCGGCCAATTCAGAATTTATATCAATTGGGCTGGGAATCCGGTAATTTGATTTTCGTGTTGGCAGCAGAAAAATAATCTGGTCGCCTCTCCGTTCGGCCAGGACCAATTCCCCGGTTTCGCCAAAACCTTCATATATCCGGTTGCTTTCTTTGATCTGGCTTAGTGTGGCTGACCTGGCAGCACCAGGCACATTGCCGCTCTGGAAAAAGGCGTCGAACTTGGCCACCGCCTCCATGAGCCGGGCCTGGGATTTGACCAGGGCAAGCAGTTGGGTCTTCTTGCTTTCCAGGGTCATGTGATAGAGATAGGTGAAACCGGATATGGCCACGATCAGGGCAATTGATACCATGATGATTATGGTGCGGAGTTCAATCTGCTTTCTACTTATTAATGATTCCATGACTGGATTATTATCTTTGCAGAAGTTCGTCATATGCTGCATCCCGCAGCCGTCTGGTGGTGCCGTCCAGGAGCATCTGTTTCAGTTCTTTTTCCAGGCCTGGGACCAGTGCACTGTTTTTCTTATGTACATAATGGTAGAGAAAGAGTGTTTCCAGGATCCCTTCAAGCTCTTTGATATCCTCGAAGCCTTCTTTCTGCATGGCTACCAGGCCGTTAATACGGGGCATAACTGCAACATCAATCTCCCCGTTATCAAGCATTGTCAGGAGTCCATCATAAGAACCTGCTTCCTTTACATCCATTCCGTCAGTGCCAAGTTTGGCAAAGATGATGCCTTTGACAATACCAATGCGGTAGGGCTTAAGACTGTACCACCCGGTGACAGGGAAGGAGACATCTTTGACAAAAACAGCCCCCTGCAGATAATTGATCGGGATCCTTACCTGGACGAGGTTTGAAAATTTTCTTGAGATGCCGTCAATGCGCTGCAGTTCCGCATCTACATTGCCGGAATTGGAATTTTCCAGTGCTTCAGCCCCGTTCACCCATGTAACCTCAATGTCATAGCCGATCCGTTTGTATGCTTCCTTGAGAATACCGAGTACAGCGTATGAGTCATCGGACCCCTGGACACCGTTAATGAGAATTGTTTTTTGTGCATAAGTAGGAGTTGCATACAGTAGAAGTGAAATCAGAATTATCAGGATCTTTTTTGGGGACATGCGGGGACTCTCCTCAATCGCCTGGGCTGAAATGGCAATAAATACTGTATACTTAGTGCCGAATTTGACACAAAAAATATACGTATCATTTATTGATAAAAATTACCAGAAATAAGGTGTGTCAGTATAAAAACATGTTTACTTTAACTCTTTGTAATGTCTTTATTTATATCGCCTAATAGCGTATATTTTTTTGTATGAAACGAATTCTCAAATGGGCAGGGTACCTGCTTCTGTCAGTTACCATACTCTTTCTTATTGGACTCCTGAAATGGGAGTCCCTTACCTATATTATTGTTCAGAAAGCTGCACAGCACTATGCAGGTAGAGCCCAAATTGACCTTGATATTAGTACAATCGGCGGTAATCCCTTCTCTGAAACTACCATTGGGAACATCACAATACGTCCTGAAAAAGGACAGCCTCAACAATTTCTTTTAACCGCCAGAACCATTACCTGCACTTATAATCTCTGGGACCTGA
>CP070776.1:219964-223827 GCA_020346205.1 Deltaproteobacteria bacterium | reverse complement strand
AGTTAAAGAAAAAAGCTAAATAATACGTGAGCCTCATGTACTTATTTGCTGATTGAGGAGTCTGTTTTGAAAAGTTTTCGTAAGGAACTTTGGTTTAATGTCCCTAGCAGGCGTGCCTTTATAAACATAACACCGCAGGTGGATGAGTTTTTACGGGAATGCGGAGTGCGTGAAGGCCTGGTACTGGTCAATGCCATGCATATTACGGCCTCTGTCTTCATCAATGACGATGAGTCAGGGCTGCATCATGACTATGAAGTATGGCTTGAAAAACTTGCCCCGCATGAGCCAGTCTCACAGTACAGGCACAACGGCTATGAAGACAATGCCGACGCCCACCTGAAGAGGCAGGTCATGGGGCGTGAAGTAGTAGTGGCAATCACAGACGGTAAACTTGACTTTGGCACCTGGGAGCAGATATTTTATGGTGAATTCGATGGTGGCCGCAAAAAAAGAGCCCTTATAAAAATCATCGGCGAATAATTTAATCAAAATAAATTTAAAGTCCAAAGGGCTCAAGTTATGTACATTTTGATCTTTAATGATCTGGTAGCTTGAGTCCTTTTTTTTAGTGCAAAAATGAAATACAGTAGAAAAATGAGTAAGATTTTATCTATACTGATTCTTTTACTAACAGTCTTATATACCGGTAATTTTTTTATGGTGCAGTCAGCGCAGGCTTCTGAAGAAGAGGAGTATCTTTTGATGGCAACCACGACGAGCACAGATAACACCGGGCTACTTGATTATATCATGCCATCTTTTACCGAGAAAACAGAAATAGAAATACGTTGGATAGCTACCGGTACTGGAAAAGCTCTGAAACTAGGCGAAAACTGTGACGTGGATGTCCTTTTTGTCCATGCACCTCAGGCTGAGCAGAATTTTGTTAACAAGGGATTTGGTATTGGCCGCCGGCAGATCATGTATAATGACTTTGTTGTGATCGGGCCGCCTAAAGACCCAGCTAATATTATAGGCAAAAGGGTTTCTGAGGCATTGCATCTAATAAGATCCTCAAATACCGTATTCGTTAGCCGGGGAGATAATTCCGGGACCTACAAAAAAGAGCGGTCCCTATGGAAACTGGCAAATATTCCCATACCGGAACAGGAACCATGGTATAGGCAGAGCGGTCAAGGAATGCTGGCTACCATAAATATTGCAGTTGAGCAGAACGGTTATACCATGACGGATCGCGGGACCTATATAAAGTATGAATCTGCAGTCAAAGGAAAACCTGCCCATGTTATTCTGGTTGAAGGTGATGAAATACTGTTGAATCAGTACAGCATTATAACGGTTAATCCCCAACACTGTAAGAATGTTAAATATTACAAGGCTCAAATTCTGTCTGACTGGCTGGCAGGAGAAGATGCACAGAGTTTAATCGGAGAATTCAGACTGCTTGACAAACAGCTATTCACCCCAAATGCAAACCAGTAAGAGTTATGGATTTTATTCAAGAGGGTTTTTTCCAGGCTTATATCCTTCTGGTTAACCAAGATCCGGCCACGTATTCGGCCATTAAAGCTACTCTTAGAGCCTCAGGTCTGGCAATGTCAGTCAGCCTGTTGTTGGGTATTCCTATTGGCTACATTCTGGGATATTTTGATTTCTGGCTTAAGAAACAAATCCGCATAATTGTTGATACCCTTCTCTCTTTGCCCACTGTATTTATCGGCCTTGTTATTTACGCTCTACTCACCAGGAACGGTCCGCTAGGTGAAACTGGTCTGCTTTTTACCATACCGGGTATCGCCATCGGCCAGGCAATTCTTTCCCTGCCCATTATCATTGCCTTGACTGCAACCGCTGTTGAGACGGCGGATCCTAATTTGAAAATTACCCTTATGTCTTTAGGCGCAAATCGCAGACAAATAGCTACAAGTACCCTCTGGGAAGTACGGTTGGGTATACTTGCAGCGGCAGTTACTGCTACGGGCAGGGTGCTGACCGAGGTCGGAATTTCCTTAATGGTTGGTGGCAACATAAAGTGGCACACCAGGACCATTACTACTGCTATTGCCCTTGAAACAAGCAAGGGCGAATTCGGCATGGGCATAGCTCTGGGTCTGGTATTGCTCCTGATTGCTCTGACAGTCAATATTTCCTTGGCAGGACTTCGCAGGAGGATCTGAAGTGGATATGTATATGATCCAAGATATAGACCATTATTATGGAGACAAACAGGCGCTCTCCATAGAAGATGTTTCTATCCCATCTGCATCCATTGTAGGTCTTATAGGTCCGAACGGCAGTGGTAAGTCCACGCTGCTTAAACTTCTTGGGTTTTTAGAGGAACCCACCTATGGGGAAATAGTTTTCAAAGGACAAAAAGTTGTTCCCTTTTCCGACGAGGTCCGTTTTAGGGTAACCCTTCTCACCCAAGAACCATACCTCATGCGCCGTTCTGTATTTGAAAATGTTTCCTATGGGTTAAAGATCAGGGGTGATACCAATGACCTGAGAAGTCGAGTTGGGGAAGCCTTGTCCCAGGTAGGTTTGGAACCGGAAAATTTTACCAGGAGAAAGTGGTTGGCCCTCTCCGGGGGAGAAGCGCAACGTGTAGCCCTGGCAGCCAGATTGGTTCTTAAACCTGAAGTTCTTTTGCTGGATGAACCGACTGCCAGTGTTGACTCACATAGTGCCCGACTTATCAGAAAAGCATCCCTTAAAGCCCGGGAAGAATGGGGCACCACCCTGGTGGTTGCTACCCATGACTGGCAGTGGCTGTATGAAACCTGTGACACAGTCCTTCATTTATTGCATGGCAAACTTTTTAAAGGCGGCTTGGGCTGCACTGTTTACGGCCCCTGGCGCATTGGCCAAAAGGGACTTTTGCAAAAAGATTTGGAAGATGGACAGGTCCTGATGGCTCCAAAACCTGAGGAAGGGAAACATATGGCAGTCCTTGACCCGTCCAAGTTGAAAATTACATTGCCGGGAAAGGATCCTCTGTTGAAGTGGAATGTTAATACGTTGAGTGGATTTGTTACCCGGCTTTTTCTTGAAAGAAATGGTGAGACGGTTCAAACAGCCATTAAAGTTGCTGATCTGGTAATAACCTTACGCCTGGATCGTGACAAGGTCGAAGCTCTGAGGCTCTATCCCGGCAAAGAAGTAAATATCTCCTACGACCCTCATAAAATAGAATGGTTTTGATTCAGGTTGTTGAATTTCAAACAAATCCGAGCAAGAGAAGACCGTCTCGGAAAAGAAACCCTGCTAATATAATTAATATGATCCCTAACAATCGCATGGTGAAAATATATTTATTTCCCAGTAAAAAAGAACGGGATTTACACACCAGTACAGCCAAAACAATCTTGGAGCCTACAAGGAAGACATAAAAGCTGCCGACAAATGAAATTGCAGAGAGCAATCCCATATTCATGGCCTTGATGGTCGTCGGGCCGCCTACAGAGAACCAGAACAAATATGGGTGGGGGCTTAAGGCATTAACAAGGATGCCTTTTTGCAGGGATCTGCGTGGGCTTGTGTTTTCATCAATATTCAGTCCCTTTGTTTTAATATTATTAATTCCCAGATACAGGATAAAACAGGCACCGATAATTGAGATGATACCAAGTACGTAGTGAAAACGTGAAAGTTTTGCCAGTACAAAAAGTGTGAATATTATGATTGGCAGATCTGTCAGGATAGGGGCAAGAGCAACTTTGACGCCGGCCATTCTATCATGTTGCATGGTTTCGGAGATTACGAGAGCCAGCAGAGGTCCTGGAGCAAATCCGGCCGATAGACCCAATATGGTCCCAGTGGTTAGAAAAGATAGCATTTACTGATACTTTGATAAGTGATAAAGATATTTATTGTTCATAAAAAACTTTCCCGCAATCCTG
>CP070776.1:215982-219864 GCA_020346205.1 Deltaproteobacteria bacterium | reverse complement strand
TCGCGACTACTCATCTGGAGCTGGCGATGGGACTTGAACCCGCAACCTGCTGATTACAAATCAGCTGCTCTGCCAATTGAGCTACGCCAGCAGAAAAGCGTGACAAGATAATCCGTTCGTTGGTAAAAATCAACCTTTTTTTTCCAAGGAAAAAAGTCTCATTTCCCAGGAAAATCAACTACGTTTTTTTTATCCCGCCACCAATGTATGGCTTATGTTATGAAACTTCCTTTTGAACGAAACTGCTTTCCCGGTATTTTTCAAAAGCCATGGCAAATGTTCTATATACCAAATGGGCAAATTTAGTATACGGCATATAGAAGAAGAGCATGAATACAGCTACCAGGTGAAGATAGTAGGTCAAATACGCCAGGACCCCAAAGTCAGCCCATCGTAACAGCTGCGCACCAAGGCCTGTTATGCCGACTGCAGCTATCTCCCAGATCAGAAACCAGTCATAAAAAGTGGGAGCAGCCTTACCCTCTGTTTCCATCTTCTTGCGGTTGGCCCAGAGAATGGCTATACCAACGAGCAGAGCTATGGCACTGATATTGGCCAGGATCTTGAAGGGATCATACAGCGGGATAGGTCCGTGCAGGCTAGGGTATATTAAACCAAGGAAGTCCTTACGGACAAAAGAATACCCAGTCACCATTAACAGTCCGATGAATGCCAGAAGCAAAGGCAAATGTCCCTTCACTCTGTCAATATTGGTACCGCACTCGTTAAAGCGCTTGTGCTGAATTGTTTCTTTGATTGCAGGCCAGAGAAACTCAATCGTAAACTGCTTGATTGATGGACTGTAATCGGAACTTACTTCCATACTCTCCGCCATTTTGTTCCACATGGCAGAAACACCCCTGTAGGCAGCAAAAAGTGCGAATGCTGCAGCCGGCAGGAAGATTATATCGATAAAAAAGGTGGTTTTGGTCAGCCAGTGGAAATCCCAGTGGCCGAAAAACATACCGAAATCAACAGGACCATCGGGCATATGCATTCCACCTGAAATAAGCCATAAGACCAGGATAATGGCAGCCGGTATTCCTATAAGGATGGGCAGGTTCTTGCCTTCACTGGCCAGTTTTGCCAAGCCTTGCGGAAAGCCATAGTGGGTATAGGCATAGGCACGGATAGCACCCAGGACCTCACCGGGTTTGGCGCCGCGGGGACAATAGGCATTACAGTCACCACAGTTATGGCACAGCATGGTATCCACATCTGCAATAAGTTTATCTTTCAGACCCCATTGCGCCCAGATCATTTCCTTCCTGGGGAAGGGGCTGCCATCCTTGGACAGGGGGCAAACAACGGAACAGGTTGCACACTGATAGCACTTCTTCAGGGTATCGCCACCTGCACTTTTCAGGTATTTTATAAATTTTAAATCAGGATCTACTTTCATTGTCATTCTTCAGCCTCCTGTCTTCTCTCCAGATCACCCATATGTATTTTCTTTATAGGGTATTATTTTCCTGTATATGAATAGAGCAACACTACTCTAAAGCAGGTCGTTTGGCAGCGTATACCACACTGCCAAACGACTTGTAAATAGGTATTTATGCTTAGAAACCCTTGAATGGGTTGGGTCCCATTTCAACAATCTCTTCAACAAAGTCATTAATGATTTCCGGGATCTTGTGATACTCATTAATTGCAACCTGTTTCACTGCAACACGTTCCACTTCAAGTCCCAGGCTTCCCATGGTTTCAGCAACGTTCACCATTCTCTTATCTGCAAGTTCACTGCCCTTAACAAAATGACACTGGTAATCATCTCCGTACTGGCAGCCTAACAGCATGGCGCCGTCCATACCGGCGGACATGGCGTCCTTGATCCAGACTACGTTGAGTGAACCAAGGCAGCGCACCGGGATGATGCGCACCAGGTTGCTGAGACCGTAGCGGCGCATGGCAGCCATATCAATGGCCGGATACGCATCGTTTTCGCAGACAAAAACAACAAAACGCAGCTTGTCTTCATCATCATCCGGTACCTCGATGGATTTGACCATGGAGCCGATCATGTCAACATTATAGTCTTTAAAGCCGATGATCCTTTCAGGACATGCGCCCATACAGGTACCACAGCGGCGGCACCTGGTAGGGTTCGGCAATGGTGTGCCCTTCTCATCATCATCAATTGCACCGAACGGACATTCCTCTGTGCAGCGTTTACACTGGGTACAGCGCTGCATGAAGAATTCCGGATATGTTTTATCACCGGAACGGGGATGTACAGCTACACCGCGATCCGAAGATTCCAGACACTGGATAGCTTTTAAAGCTGCACCTGTGGCATCATCAATGGTTTCATCAACAGTTGTAGCCTTGCGCACACCGCCACAGGAATAAACACCTGTCCTTCTTGTTTCATACGGAAAGCAGATAAAATGTGAATCCGCATAGCCGTCAAAAAGATCGAGATCAATCAGGGCCGGTCCCTGGCGATAGGCCAGGTTAATAACATTTTCATCTTTAGTGGTCGGTACCATACCTGCGGCCAGGACAACCATGTCAACGTTCAGGCTGAGGTTTTCATTCAGCAGTGTATCTTCTGCTTCAACGGTAAGTGAACCGTCTGAGCCTTCCTCGACTTTCATGACATTGGCCTTGGTAAGGAAGATACCGTCATCGTTCTGGGCAGACTTGTAAAACAATTCCATGTTGCCCGGGGTACGCATGTGCTGATACAGAATATAAGCCTTGCCGTCAGGATTATCTTCCCGAACATACTTAGCCTGTTTTAATGCCACCATGCTGGTTACAGAGTTACAGTAAGGAAAATCCTTGTCATGCTCTGCTCCGCCAGGACTCTGAACAAAGGCAACACTTTCAACGGGCTTGCCGTCAGATGGCCTGGTGATCTTGCCCTTACCTGCCATGGCTTCAAATTCAGCGTTGGTCACTACGTTCTGGCTGCCAACACTGAGATGCTCATATTCAGATACATCGGCAGGAATCCAGCCTGTTGCCAAAACAACCGCGCCGAATTTTTCTGCATCAGGATTATCTTCCATGTAATGTTTCAGCCCGGCATTGGGATCTTCCATTTCACCTTTATCAATTGCATCCTGCTCATCAACTCCGACCTTGGCTGGAGCATCCCACTCACTGGAAGTGCCGCCTTCTTTAAAGGTTACAGCATAGTCCCCGGGGGCCCCATAGATACGGGCGACCTCAGTTCCGGTTTTTACCGTAACTTTGTCAGCATCCTGTACAGCCTGGATCAGGTCATTAATGATCGGGTTTTCCATGTCCGTCCAGGGAGCAACGGTTGGAAAAGACTGGCGCCAGTTAATAGCCTTGCCGCCGAGAATATCACTTTTCTCAACCAGGGTAACTTCATAACCTGCAGCTGCAGCTTCTTTAGCTGCAGTCAAGCCGGCAGTACCGCCACCCATGACCAGGATTCTCTTGTTGATCGTTTCCAGCTGAAAGGGCTCGGGAAGCTCTGACTTCTGTGCCTGGGTACAGCCCATACGCATATAGTCTGAAGCCTGCTCCTGGACATATTCCTTGTCAGCATCTTCCGGATTGGACCAGGCTACCTGTTCACGGAGGTTGGCCCTTATGGTGATTTTGTCATCGCCGAAATCAAACTCATTCTGCATGACCCTGGGGGAGCATGCCCCTATAACAACCGTGTTCACACCGTTATCATTTATATCTCCTTCAATCAGAGCACGCCCGTCAGCGCTACAGAGAGCCTGGTGTGTTTTGCACTCCATGTTCATTTCACCGCTGACAACCTCTGAGAGGGCCTCAATATCAACGGCATCTCCAATGCCGCAACCGGTGCATAAATATGCACTGTATTTTTTATCCATTGACCTACCTCCTCAACACTTGAATGGCTTTAAGAGCTGCGGCAGTCGCGCTCTG
>CP070776.1:211999-215882 GCA_020346205.1 Deltaproteobacteria bacterium | reverse complement strand
TCCTCCGGCGCATCATTGATATTTTCAACAAGCAGGATCTCAAGCCAGATTTCTCCAGAAAATTCATGGCTGAACTGGACAATTCCGGCGATTATCGTCTCCAGGTCAGCACTGCACTTTGCCGGCCTGTTCACCCGGCGAAAACTTTCCGGCCTTGCAGTATCAAGGGAGGGCACAACGATGTCAGCAGCCATCAGGTCCTGCCGCACCTCCTTAAGGTGCAGCTGCGAACCATTTGTCAGAATGGCAACCGGCTTATTGGTCTTCTCTTTAATATGCCTAATAATTTTGCCGATTCCAGTATGCAGCGTTGGTTCTCCTGATGCCGTGATAGTGAACACATCTAGGCCCTGGACCCGCGCCTCATCTTCCAATAACCCGTCAATTTCCGCAATTATTATCTCTGTAGGCACATGCTCGCCGCGCTCACAGGAGAGCTGTGGGGCTTTATTAATTTCACAATATATACAATTGAAATTGCAGGTTTTAGGCGGCAGCAGGTCAATGCCCTGTGAAAGTCCCAGTCGCCTTGAGTTAACCGGGCCAAATAGATGTTTCATATAATGACTGCAGTACGTTGTCCGGATCCAGCTTGCTGAACCGGTTTGAATTTCATAAAAACTTACCGAATTAATTTATAAATTTAACAAATTAATTCATACTTATATGATAATCAAGGCTATTTTGGCTGCATCACCCTTGCACAGGTCTTAAAAAGGGAAGGTTTTTCCAATTTTCCAATTGTTCATTTTCCTTGACACCGGGGACCGCTCTGCGTAGATTCCTCCACTGAAAGCAAACATCATGAAATTGATAATTAGTTTGTAAGATTAATGAGTTATTTAATGATAGCAGCGTCATTTGGTCTGAAAAGATTTCACATTGGCGATCAGGGCCCAAATAAACAATTTATTAATGCATTCTAATAGGTTAAAACAATTATTAACTATAATAACTGCAGAACAGGAATATAATTATGCGAAGTGATCTTATAAAAAAAGGAATTGAAAGAGCCCCCCATCGCTCCCTGATGAAAGCCATGGGCTATACCAATGAAGAAATCAGCAGGCCGCTGATCGGCATAGCTCATGCCCACAATGAAATCATCCCCGGACATATCCACCTTGATAAGATACTGGAAGCGGTCAAAGCAGGTGTCAGGATGGCGGGCGGGACTCCTATTGCTTTCGGTACCATTGGGGTATGCGATGGAATTGCCATGAACCACACCGGCATGAAATACTCCCTGGCGAGTCGGGAGATCATAGCAGACTCCGTGGAGATCATGGCCCAGGCCCATCCCTTTGACGGAATGGTAATGATCCCTAACTGCGACAAGGTGACTCCGGGAATGCTCATGGCAATGCTGCGGGTGAATATCCCGTCTGTCATGGTCAGCGGCGGCCCCATGCTTACCGGGCGCTTCCAGGGCAAGGATGTCCACCTGGTCAGTGTTTTCGAAGGTGTCGGCCGCGTGAAAGCAAACACCATGACGGAAGACGAACTATGTGAACTTGAAGACTCGGCCTGTCCCGGCTGCGGTTCCTGCGCCGGCATGTTTACAGCCAATTCCATGAACTGTCTTACAGAGGCAATCGGCCTTGGCTTGCCCGGCAACGGCACCATACCCGCTGTGGCCTCTGCCAGGATACGGTTGGCCAAACAGGCAGGCATGGCTGTCCTGAACCTGCTGGATAAAAACATCAGGCCGCGGGATATTGCAACGTTCAAGGCTTTTGAAAACGCCATGGCGGTTGATATGGCCCTGGGCTGCTCTACCAACACCGTTTTGCATGTACCAGCAATAGCCAAGGAAGCTGATGTTGACCTTGCCCTTGGTCTTTTTAACGTTATCAGCGAAAAGGCTCCTCATCTCTGCTCTCTTATCCCGGGCGGTCCCCACAGCCTGCAGCAGCTTGATGAGGCAGGAGGTGTCCCGGCAGTCATTTCAGAATTAGCGAAGAAAGACATCATCCATACGGACGTCATGACTGTTACCGCTAAAACCCTTGGTGAAAACCTTGCCAAGGTCAGAATCCGTGACCATGAAATTATCCGGTCCCTTGATAATCCTTACCACGCCAAAGGCGGTATTGCTGTGCTCTATGGCAACCTGGCTCCTGACGGAGCCGTAGTCAAGCAGTCCGCAGTTTCCGAAGAAATGTTAACCCACGAAGGCCCGGCCCGGATCTTTAATTCCGAGCCAGAAGCACAATCCGCCATCCTTGGCAACAACATAAATCCCGGGGACGTAGTTATAATCCGCTACTGCGGTCCCAAGGGTGGGCCCGGAATGCCGGAAATGCTTTCGCCAACCTCTGCGATCATTGGTATGGGCCTTGGAAAAAGTGTGGCCCTGCTCACCGATGGCCGTTTTTCTGGCGGAACACAGGGGGCCTGTCTTGGCCATATCTCTCCTGAAGCAGCTGTGGTAGGTCCCATCGGACTTGTGCAGGAAGGTGACATTATCTCCATTGACATTCCTGCTAAGAAAATTGAGCTCAAGGTTGATAAGGCTGAACTTGAACGAAGACACCAGGAATGGCAGCCTCCAAAGCCGAATATAACTTCAGGCTATGTTGCCCGCTACGCCAAGCTCGTAACCTCGGGCAGCACCGGAGCAGTTCTAAAGGAATAATCAACTGTCCTGGAAAATAACTTTGGATGAATGAAACATGGAGCATTGGGTTTGAAACCCGTTTTACACCGCAAAAGGATCATAGATGTCTGCCTGGTCACTGTGTTCATCCTGGCGCTCCTGCCCTTTGCCCATGGAGCTGAAGAGGATTCTCTTCCCTGGAAAGTTTCCGCCGATCAGATTACGCATGAGAGTAAGCCGGAAAAGATCATAGCAGAAGGCAAGGTTCTCCTCCAGCAATACAAAGAGGATACTCCCACCGGTCTTGAGCTCGAGGCTGACAGGATCCAATACAATGTTGATGTAAATTCTGTTGATGCTGTCGGCAACCTCCACCTGCGTGACCATTACGACGAGGTACGTGCTTCAGAAGCACAGATAGATCTTGAAAAACAGATCGGTTTTTTCAAAGAGGCTACCATATTCTGGCAGGACACCAACCTGTCGGCCAGTGCTGAGCTGATAGAAAAAACAGACTTAAAATCCTACCATTTTGTCAACGGCAAGCTTACCACCTGCCCCCCATCCGATGATAAGGCCCCGGCCTGGTCCATCTGGGGACGTGACGTGGAAATCACCTTGGACGATTATGCCAAGCTGAAGCACGCCACCTTCAGAATCAAGGATGTACCGGTATTCTACCTGCCATACCTTCGTATCCCCATCCGGACTGACAAGAAAAGCGGGCTCCTCTTTCCAGAATACTCTTCTTCGGACCGCAACGGCATCGGTATAATCGCCCCTGTATTCTTCAATCTTTCACCAAGTTATGATATGACGCTCTTTCCAGGATATTACTCGGACAGAGGCCCATTAATTGCTGGAGAATTCCGCTACATTGCCGATTTCAACTCCAGGGGCACCTTTATGGTCAATTATCTTGATGATGAGCTCGAAGATACCCCTGAAAACGATTTCAAGTCAGATGGTTATCTGCGCACAAACTCAAAACGCTACTGGATCAGGGGCAAGGCAGACCATGACTTCGGCAACAGGCTGGTTGCAAAGCTTGATTTAGATCTGGTGTCAGACCGTGATTACCTGCAGGAATTCAAAAAAGGCATTATCGGTTTTGACCAGGGAAACAGTGATTTTCTTGCACTCTATAACCGTGGCTTCCAGGCTGAAACTGTTGACCGGCGGGCGAACACCCTGCAGCTTTCCAAAGTATGGACAACAACCGACCTGCAGTCTGAGATAAGGATTATTGATGACCTGCGGGATGCTCCTGATGAAGTTACCCCG
>CP070776.1:207998-211899 GCA_020346205.1 Deltaproteobacteria bacterium | reverse complement strand
AAAGTCACTCATATACTTTTTCCAGGTTGTTGAATTTCTCTGTTTGGATAAATACTAAGAAGAGGGCAGTTTAATTTTTAAAAATTACAAGCCACGTATGTATCCATCAACATCGTTTGCCACAATGACTCCGTAATTGATGGCCCCCAGCCAGCCGGACATGATAATTCCTACGGATCCAACGTGAAAAAGCCCCGGCACAGCCTTGAAAATAGACCTGGAAATATCCAGGCCTTCAAATTTTGTTCCAAATGATGTTCCCTTGGTGTGCAGGGTATAGCGGTGAATGGTTTTCGGGGTTGCCGCCTCAAGCCAGTCAATTTTCTGGCCGACTCCGGGGATATAACGTTCCAGGTGAACCAGTGTCCTTTCGATCATGGCCTGTTTTTCAGCTTCATATTCACTTTCATTGAGCCTGTCCCAGTCGTCAAACCTGCCGTTCATAGAGGCAACCACTGTATAACGGTTGTGGCCCGGCCTGGTTTTGGGGTAGTAGAGCGAGAAGGTCCTGCTATTCGTATGCATATCCAGAAGTTCATCGGAAGAAAATTTCTCTGCAGAGGAAACAAAAAGCAGGTCCCCTATGTCATCAATTTTTTCTTCTTTCTTTATACCGATATATACCTGACAGCTGGAGGTGTTCACACGAACGGTTTTTACCTTGTCCAGGAATTCAGCAGGGAATGCATCTTTGCCTGCCAGGTCATAGATTGTGTTGAGGATGCCACTGTTTGATACTACGCTGTCAGCTTCTATAAAACGGTCGTTTACCTGGACTCCCCGGACCTTGCCTCCCTCAGTGACTATCCGGTCCACTTTGGAATTCTTGCAGATGGTTACGCCGTTTTTAACCAGTTCGTCAGCCATCATGCCAATGAGGTGGTCTGTTCCTCCCTTGAAAGTAAAAACACCCTTATTCATGAAATTTGAAAAGACTATGCCATAGGTGATGGCAGGGTCTTCAAGGGTTGAGCCGTTGGCGTAGGTTATAGGCTCCATGAGCAGCCGGTGCACATCTTCACGACCGGGAAAAAATTTTTCAAAAAGTTCGCGGGTGGACATGCTTTGATCATCATAAAAGTTCATGCCTGCAACGGTATTGAAAAAGTCATTTATCGTTGCCTGGGATATTTTGAACTTGCTTATGAGTATATTGGTGAAATCATTCCGGTCAAATGTGGTGGTCAGTGAAAACTGGGGATTATCAAAAACGATATTCTTTAACTGGACAATGGAATCCATAATTTCCCGGTTCCAGTATTTGCGGCATGTTTTGACCATGCCGTGCGGAAAACCATGCAAAGAAACATCGAAGATATGACCTTTACGCTTAAACCACGTGGCCAGGCCGCCAAGTTGATGGTGGTGTTCCAGGAGAAGAACAGAGTGGCCGCTTCTGGCCAGACGGTTTGCAGAGGTAAGTCCTCCAAGGCCTGAGCCGATTACCACAACATTGTAGCGCTCATCTGCACCATTAATGGATTTGTGTAGCATAACGAGTGTTTGTATTTATATATAAGGTACTGTTAAATCTTATTAAGGATGTGCTGGTTCACCATTGTTACTCCACTGAGGAGTGAGCCGACTATCCCCAGATACCCCTGGTCGGTTCCGGCAACATACAGGTTCTCAAAGTTTGTTTTTCCGTCCTTGATTTTCTGCTGGCTGCCGTAAACCGCTCCCTGTGTCCTGGAAGTATACCGCTCAATTGTCACAGGTGTAAAGGTGTCTTCATATACAATGTTTTTACTACAATTCCCAATAATTTTGCCAACCACCTCTTTCGAATGTTCCATCCACTGTTTTTTCATAGTTTTATAATGCGATTTATCTTCAGCTTCATAAGCATTGCGCCATATATCGTAATTGGCAAGATGGGTGACGCGTAACTGGATGATATCTGATTTTTGACTTCCCTGAAAGTTATCCGGGAAACAGATTACACCACTGTTGAGATCAACTGCTTCATCTGGACGGCGATAACTGAATTTATCAGACAGGTTAAAGAATATAATCGTGCGGTTTTCGGTAAATTTTCTAAGTGCTGGTTTGTCCAGCAGGTAAATTGATTCAGTGAAACTCAGGCGGCCTGAAGATTCTGCTTCGGTTAAATTCGAGAATTTGGCAGCAGAATCGGGAGTAGCAAAAAGTCTTTTTGTCTCAGGTAAACCCGCTGTTGATACAAGGCAATCACAACTGATTTCTTCACCTGAATCTGTAAGGACACCTGTAATTGAATTATTGTCCGTAATAACTTCCTTAACTCCAGAGGAAAGCTCTAGCTCTCCACCAAAGTTTTTATATTGCGCCACAAGTAGGTCCAGGAGATCTTTGATAGTTCCCTCAGGCCTGAAAAAACCTTCTTGAAAAATAGAGCGAAAAAGAATCACAAACTGGCTGAGATCCATATCGTATTCATCACTGCCTCCATAAAACATCATGGGGCAGAAGAGCATTTCCACAAGTAAGTTATTCTGCAGAAAAGATGACACGAACTCTCGTGCTGATATTTTGGGTCGTGGAATAAATGGGTCATATTTATCAAGTTCTGCAGTCAATGCTGTAAATTGTTTGGCAGAATCGGGGAAATTGTCTGCAACCTGTGATTGCAGCATGTTGAAGTCATTCGAAAAGCAGAGGCTCGATCTCCCTGGGAAAAGGACTTCCGAAGTGTATTGCTCACGGAGATTGAAAGTGCGCCGCGGGATTTTTAACTGGCGGAGCAAGCGGTTTAAGGGTGCACGTTTATCTTCAGGGGATGCAAAATTGGTAACGGCATGCAGGCCGGTTTCCAGAAGCCGGCCCTTACGATAGTAATAGGAATTGAGACCGCCAGGTTTTGAGTGTTTTTCAAGGATAAGAACTTTTTGACCAAAACGAGCGAATCGAATACCTGCTGCCAATCCTGACAGGCCGCCGCCAATGATCAAAAGGGGATAACTTCTCACCGACCCTGTTAAGCGGCTTGCAGGCGGGGCATGAGGTAGCTGACGCAACTGTCCAGGGTGGCGAGTTGGGGGTAGTCCGCCTCGGGGATTTGAATCTGATAGCGTTTACGCAGTTCCATGACGATATCAAGAAAGTCCATGGAATCAAGGTCTAACTGGTCCCGCAGCGCTTCACTGGGGTCCAGGTTTTCAAGATCAGCTTCGTCATCTATGTCCTGGATAATCTCCAGGATTACATTTTTAATTTCATCAATTGTCATTGAATATCTCCTTAAGAATCAAATACTATATAAAAATTATTATTTTCTTTCAATTGAATCTTCAGGTAAATTTTATTTTCAGCCCTTTTACCTGTAAAAATCATATCAGTCGGAAGTCATTTTTTTGACTATGACCACCGAGTTTATCCCGACCATTCCAAAAGAATTATTCAGGATGGTATTAACCTTGTCAAGCTGCTTTGATTCGTTAATTACAAGGTTCTGCAAGGCACACTCAGGATCAAGTGTGTCCACGTTAATAGTGGGATGTACCCTGTTATCTTCAAAGGCCAACAGGTTGCCGGCCAGTTCCAGTACTCCAGCAGCGCCCATGGCATGACCTATAATGCTTTTGGTATTATTTATATAGGTATCAGGACAGCCCTCAAAAAGGGTGCGTATGGCATTGCACTCTTCAATGTCTCCCTGCTTGGTCCCGGTAGCATGGGTGTTGATAATATTTATTTCTTCCGGAGTCAAGCCGGCCCGTTCTATGGCAAGCTGCATACATTCAGCCTGTCTTGGACCATAGGGCAGGACAAAGTCCCTGGCATCGGAGTTCATGGCATAGCCCACAAGTTCTCCATAAATATGAGCATTTCTGGCTAGGGCCTTATCAAGCCTCTCCAGTACAAAAACGCAGGCTCCTTCAGATACAACAATACCATTACGTCCTGTGTCAAAGGGCCTACA
>CP070776.1:203976-207898 GCA_020346205.1 Deltaproteobacteria bacterium | reverse complement strand
CAGCATTTGTTAAATGCTTAGTCAGTTATTAGATTTCAGCCGTTAGACGGACACCTAGAATCCAGCCGTTTGTGTTGCCACTTAGTTCCATGCTGTCTTTCATGTATTGGATATCAGCCGATGCAGCTAGATAGTCATTAAACACATATCGGTAATAGCTCTCAAATACCTGGCTGTTTTCTATTCCCATATTGCCGCCTTCCAGATAAGCGTAGCCTATACCGATATTGTCATCTGGTCTTTCCCAAAGATTGCCCATAATGTTAATTCCACCGGAGTAAAGTCCTTGCCATTTAACTGCAGTATCATCATTGGCCCAGCCGAACCTTACCCAGGCACCCAAGGTGTCGCCCAACTCCTGATCAAAGGACAGCAAAAGGGCGCTTAGTTTTTCTACTTGAGTGCCTTCCGGATTAAAGAAATCCTCACTTGTGCTATTTAAAATAATTCTATAATTACCTTCACCTATATGAGATGTTTGGGAGTAACTGAATTGGACTCCATAGTAGTTATAATTTTTGCCATTATCATTCTCTCCCACGTTCATTACAACCCCTTTTACCCCGAACTGGCCGAGCTCCCAATCTATGGCTCCGCCAATATCATAGGAGGGCAGAAAACCCTGCGGTCCATTAACCAAAGCTTCGTTCATGAACTGAGTAAATTCATCATTGGAATATGCGTTTTCGTCCAGATAGTCTGTTGCATCGATGATGCCGCCGGTCAGCGCCAACTGCTGCCCATTTGTAAATTTGAAGCTATGCTTATACCAGGCTGATAACAAATAATCACGATTGCGGCCGTTGATATCCTTGACATCATCCTCCAGGGTTGCGGCCCAGGGGGCAAGATAAAAGGGGGAAGTCCCGTCATTCAAACCGTTACCTGCAGCAAAACCGAACTTGATAAATACTTCACTCTGCTCTGTTGGGGTATAACTGATCTCCGCCTGAAACGGTACTGCCCCCCTTCCAGTGTCATTATAATCAGGGGAAGATTCAGCCAGAACCTGGTATTGATAAGCCCCTGCTAATATCCCATTAAAAGACAGTTTATCAGTAACTTCATAAGCTGCTGCCTTTTCAGTTTTTAAAACGATTACAGACAGCAAGCACAACAATGCTATTCTTTTAAGTATGTTACACATGGTATACAAAATCCTTCTCAGTTATAAATTAGATATTTGAGCACAAACAGCGAAAGTATCCCGGGCAAGCCCGTAAGTATGTCCACTTGCTTAATAAGGGATCGGTCTATGAACTTTATTTAGAGAACTGTTGGCCTGTTATTGAAGAACTCCAGTACGCCAAAAGCAGAAATATATTTGCTCCAACTAGTTGATATGATGAATTGCTTTTGGTGATGGTTCCTCGCAGTCAAGTTCCTCAGGACAGGAAGTACAGCCGCACCCGCATTGTGTCTCATCATTTTTCTGCAAGCTGCGGTAAAATTTTCTCACAAGATAGGCTGATGCCAATCCAACTATTATAAAAATTAAAGTGGCTTCCATGACTAACCTCCGGTTAAAATCCTAAAAATCTTCCAACCTGGAATACAGATATTGCTAAAAATGATGCCAGAATGGTATTGAATATCATTGAAAACAAACCCCATTTCCATGACCCGGCCTCCCGCGCAATACAAACTACAGAAACAAAGCAGGGTGAATAAAACATAATAAAAATGATAAGGGCAGCAGCCGTTAGAGGACGCCAGTTAGGTGAAGTCGCTAATTTATTTGCCAGTGAATCGCTTGCCTCCGGATCTACTTCGCCCATCGAATAGGCAGTTCCCAGAGTAGAAACAATAACTTCCTTGGCTGCAAAACCTCCAACCAAGGCTATATTAGTCCGCCAGTCAAAACCGGCGAAACGTGAAAGAGGCTCCAGAGCACGGCCCAGGCGCCCTGCAAAGGAAAACTGTAGCGCTTCCTCTGCCTTGGCTGCAAGTAATGTGTCTGATTGGCTTTTCAGTATAGATGCATCAGGGCTGAGTTCCGCCCCAGCTCGATGCTGCTCCAGTTCAGCGCTTACTACTGGATTTGCAGCTAAAAGAGCCTGATGCTGTAATGCATAATCTTCTGTTTTAGAATCGGGCAACCCTGGAAATGTCATAAAGGCCCAGAGAACAATTGAAATGCCTAAAATAACAGTGCCTGCTTTTTTGATATACTGCCATGTCCGGGTCCAGGTATGGATAAGCAATCCTTTGAATGTCGGTAGTCTATACGGAGGCAATTCCATGACAAATGGTGTGGACTCTCCTTTAACAACCGTGCTTCTGAGCAATCTAGCAACCAGCAGAGCGCCAACCCAGGCACCTATGGTAATGAGAAACATGACCAGAGCCTGTTTAGCAGCAAAAAAGGCTGCCACCAGAAGAGCAAATACAGGAAGCTTGGCTCCGCAGTTCATAAATGGCACAGTGAGTAAAGTTGCCAGTTGTTCACGAGGTGATTTGAGAGTACGTGTCGCCATAACCCCGGGAACGGCACAGCCGCCCGCTATTCCTCCGGATACGATAAAGGCCATTACCGAGCTGCCATGCAGTCCGAATAAACGAAAAATTCTATCGAGCATAAAGGCCATACGAGCCAAATAACCTGAATCCTCAATAAAAGAGATAGCGAAAAACATGAACATAATAAGCGGCACAAATCCCATTACACCCCCTACCCCATCAATGATACCGGAAATTAAAAGTGACTTGAACATGCCGTCGGGTATATAGATCTCAGCAATACCGCTGAGCCAGCCGAAAAAGGACTCCAGCCAGCCAACTGGAACCTCGCTGAAAGAGAAAGTGAACTGGTAAAGGCCCCAAATAACAGCAAGCATTATGAGGGGTCCGATGAATCTGTTGGTCAGTACTTTGTCAATACGGTCGGATAGGTATAACCTGTTCTGATCGTACTGTACGGTCAACACCTTCTGTTGGAGAATTGATCTAATGAAACCATAACGATGATCTGCAATGATAGCTTCAGAGGTGAGATCAACTGTTGCCCGCAAGTGGCTAGCTACCATATTTGCTCTCTCTTCTAGTTTTTGAGCCAGGTCGGGAAAATTTTTACGACCCATCGCTTGAATCTGTTCATCATTTTCCAAATATTTCAAGGCAACCCAGCGGGCCTTAAATTTTTCAGTTAAAAATTTATTTTCCTTTATTGTTTGCTCCATCTCCCTTAAAGCAAGATCAATATCTTCACCATAGGAGATATTTAATTTCTGTGGTTCGAATTGGTTGTCTACTGCTTGTTCAACTTTTTTCAGCAATTCAGCTTTACCTTCACCCCTCCGGGCAACAGTAGTAACCACCGGCACACCCAACAGCTGAGTAAGTTTTTCCGTATCGACTCTGATTCCCCTGTTTTGGGCTACGTCAATCATATTGAGTGCTATGATAATAGGTACACCCATCTCCATGAATTGAAGCGTCAAATAAAGGTTTCTTTCCAAATTTGAGGCATCAACGATATTAATGACAGCAGAGGGTTTATCATTAACCAGGAAATCCCGCGCTACTTTTTCTTCCAGGGAATATGCAGTTAAAGAGTAGGTGCCCGGAATATCCACTATCCTTAGTTTCTGGCCCTTGAAGATGCAATATCCTTCTTTCTTTTCGACTGTAACACCGGGATAATTCCCCACATGTTGATGCCCGCCTGTTAGGGAATTGAACAGGGTTGTTTTGCCGGAATTGGGATTACCTGCCAATGCGAACGTTGCTCCTGACATGCTTATTCCGCCTCCACTTCAATAAAGTCTGCTTCACTGTTGCGTAAGGTCAGAGTAAAACCCATTACCCTCAAGGCAACAGGGTCATATAATGGTGCCCGTCCTTGAATTTTAATTCTTGTGCCTGGCACAAGGCCCATGTCCCTGATACGCCGCCCCATCTCACCGTAGGCCCTTACGGTTTT
>CP070776.1:199803-203876 GCA_020346205.1 Deltaproteobacteria bacterium | reverse complement strand
TTGATTTGGGCGGTAAAGAGATCCTTGATGAGGTTTACGGACAGTAATGGATCAGGAAAATACTAAAAAAGGAAAAAGATCAGCCCCGATGGTATATCTCGTGGGGGCAGGCCCAGGTGATCCCAGTCTGATCACTATCCGAGGCAAACAACTGCTGGAAAGGGCCGAGGTCATCATCTACGACTATCTAGCCAGCAAAAAGCTTCTCAAGTATGTACCCAGGCAAGCAGAGTTTATTTATGCCGGTAAACGTGGCGGGGTCAAGCACACCCATACTCAGGACGAAATAAACCAGATGCTTATTGATAGGGCCTTGTCCGGGAAAAGAGTTATCAGGCTGAAAGGCGGTGACCCTTTTATATTCGGGCGTGGTGGAGAAGAAATCGAGGAACTTGTAAAAGCAGGCATTCCCTTTGAAGTGGTGCCTGGAGTTACATCGGCTACTGCAGCAGCCACTTATGCAGGCATCCCTATCACCCACAGGCAATATACTTCTACAGTAGCCTTTGTCACCGGTCATGAAGACCCTACGAAACCAGACAGTAAGATAGCCTGGGATAAACTAGCCACCGGGGTCGGTACCATCGTGGTCTATATGGGCATAAAAAACCTGCAGTCCATTACGGAAAAGGTGATCAAATATGGACGGGACCCGAAAACACCGGTTGCTGTAGTGCGTTGGGCCTCAACCTCTGAACAGCGAACGGTTGTGGGCAACCTGGAAAATATAGCTGAAGTTGTGAGAAAAAATAACATCAAACCGCCGTCGCTGGTGGTAATTGGCGAGGTTGTGAACTTGAGGGATACCATCAACTGGTATGAAAAGAGACCGCTGTTCAGTAAGCGGGTGGTGGTAACCCGAACCAGGGACCAGGCAAGTGAACTGGTGAACCTTCTTGAAAATTATGGAGCTGAATGTATTGAGTATCCGACCATTTCTTTAGAGCCGGTTGAATCGTATGATATTTTGGACCGGGCCCTGGCAGAAATTGAAACCTATCACTGGCTTTTGTTTACCTCCATCAATGCTGTTGATTATTTCTTCTGGCGTTTGTTTGAACTGGGCAAGGATGTCAGGTATCTCAAGGGGCCAAAGGTTGCAGCTGTCGGCAGAGTAACGGCTGAGGCCTTGGTTAAAAGAGGCATAAGAGCTGATCTGTTGCCGGAAGAATTTACAGGTGACGGCCTGGCAGAAAGACTTATCGAAACTGGTGTTACAGGGCAAAAGATCCTGATCCCCAGAGCCCTGAAGGCAAGGGAAACATTACCTGAAGCATTGAACAGTGCTGGTGCCGAAGTCACTTTAGCCCCTGTATATCAAAATGTATTACCGACGAGCAGCACCGGGGAGAAGCTTAAAGAAGAGCTCCTTAAAGCACTGCAGGAAAAAAGTGTTGATATGGTGACATTTACCAGTTCGTCAACTGTAAGGAATTTTGTGACACTACTGGATATCAAAGCACCGGATGAGATGCAAAAGCTCATGGCAGGGGTTGCAGTTGCAACCATTGGGCCGATAACTGCAAAAACTGCTGAGCAATTTGGTTTGCACGTTGATGTGCAACCGCAAGAGTATACAATTCCAGGGCTGGTTGACAATATTGTGGAGTATTTTACTTCACAGGCTGGAGAGTAAGCCCCTGGATTCGTTAATAAGCCGGAGAGGCTGTAAGGCAGGCACTACACCAGAGCCTTAATATCTTCATGATAGTAAAAGCAAATCATTCAAGCACAAGAACTTTATCCGCTGCCTATCAAACATTATCATCATTTGAGAGGTCGCTTCTCCAGCTTGCCTCAATTATATATGAACCTGTTAACCGCATCACTTTTGCCAACTGTCTTCGCCGGGCCAGAATAACAGGGCCTAACGACGAGTGGCTCACTTCAGCTACCATCAGCCCCTATATCCAGAAGCTTCAGGATCTTGGACTTCTTGATAATAGCTGCCGCTGTCCTGATGAACTTGTTGAACTTACCAGCAGGGACTCTGTAGCAGCAGGTAATTACAGGGCAATGGCTGATGCTGTCCAGGGAGAGATCCCCTTTTCACAGTACCAGTCTAAATGGCCGCAACGGTGTTTACGTGCCATGCGTGAATACCGTATTGGTCTTTATTCCAGTGACATGGTGCAGCTGGAAAATATGCACCTCCTTCTCGAAAAACAGTGCGAAGATGAGGTTGTCAAACGTTTTCCGGCAGTGCGATTCTGCAACAACCCGTTCGACCCTGAGTGGCTGGAGACATTGGCTCCTTCGTTGCAGTTTTATATTCTGAGCCAGATGATGAACTATTCCCTCCATTATCTCTCTCTTCTGGAAACACCTTTTTCCTACCTGAGCAGTGAGGTAACACTGCAAACTATTCCCACTGAAGAAAGATTGCCATTTCATCGTCTGCTGGCAAGTTTTCTCCTGTGGCGCGGCAACCTTTCAGAGGTAAAAAGGCTAATCAGGGAAAATCCTGATTCTTTTGTTGCCAGTGGTATGGAAGGTTGTATTGATTTTATGCTGGGTAACAATGAGAAGGCCCTGCTGCTGTTCGAAAGGGATTTGCAGCAGTTGAAGAGGATCGGAGCCAGAAGAAAAATGTTTTTCCCAAGTATTGCGGGGCTTTTTTTCATACTGGCATTGATCAAAACCGGAGATATAAACTGTTTCGGCAGGATCCGGAAATTTATTGATACTGTGCGCACGCAGCAATCCGGCAATATGCTTTTGGGTGCGTATGAAATGCTGGATCACTTTCTTGTGGCCCAGGAAAGCGGCACAACGGATCTGTCCCTGGATTCAAATCTATCTAGTTCAAACAGCATTACAGTACTATTTGGGATATTGGTACGGTTCTGGTTAAGCGGCGGTTTGCCTGACGTGGGTACTGAGTTAGAAGGAAAAGATGTTCTTAGGCTTATGTATTCCAGGGCCTGGCAAAACGGTTTTCAGTGGATTGCCATGATATTTGCCGAGCTTATAGGCACTGTTGAGCAGGATGAAAAGCTGCTGGAATCTGTGGCAGATATAAGAAAAAAAACAGGAATGGAGTCTCTGGCAGATGCAATAGTATTAGAAGAACCCTGGAAGCGGAGGCTAAAGGCGCTGGTCAATATCACTGGAGATTCTGATCCGCTGCAGGGGAAATCCTCCAACAATTGCCGCATGATCTGGCTGATTGAATATCAAGATGGCCTGGTTTCCATATCAGCGAGGGAACAGAGGCTAGGGGCAGAAACCGGCTGGAGCAAGGGCAGGCCGATTGCCCTTTCCAGGCTCTATTCAGGCAGGAAGCTTGAATTTATGACGGATTTTGACCGCAGGATCTGCAAAACGCTGAAACGGGAACAGAACAATCAGAATGTCACATACCGTTTTGATCTTAAACAGACCTTACCGGCTATGGTAGGCCATCCCCTGCTCTTTCTGGAAGAGTCCCCAGATATTTCTGTTGAGTTTGTCAAGGGTGAACCGGAGCTTCTTGTTGAAAAGTCTGAGGATGAACTGCATATAATGCTTTTAAAAGACTTCTCTGAAGAGGGTATATCGGTTATCCGGGAAACACCCACCCGTTTCAAGATTATAGAAGTGACAAAAAAACATAGGGATATTGCTAGAATACTTTCCGGTAATGGTCTGCAGGTGCCGGCAACACACAGCAAACAGGTTATGGCTGCAGTGGGAAACCTTTCTTCCTTCATGACTGTGCATTCAGCCATTGCCGTTGACACGGAAGCAATAAATACTCTAAACGGCAAAACAGACCTGATAAAAGGGGTGGTCGCCAATCCTCAGATATATATTCAGCTTATTCCCTTGGGCGCAGGTTTCAAGTTGGCCATGTTTGTCAAGCCTTTCGGTCCAAAAGGCCCTTACTTGAAACCGGGCCAGGGTGCTGAAAATGTCATGGCTGAAGTAGACGGGCAGCGGCTGCAGACGAAACGGGATCTGAACCTGGAAAAAGATAAGGCCCGGGAGGTGCAGGAAAAATGCCCGACTTTGGCAGCCCTTGAGGAAACTGGCATGGAGTGGCTGCTGCAGGAGACAAACATCTGTCTGGATGTGCTGCTGGAACTTAGGGA
>CP070776.1:195585-199703 GCA_020346205.1 Deltaproteobacteria bacterium | reverse complement strand
ACTGTTTTGAATTATTTAAGAAAGAACCCTGAACAGCAAAGTCTTCCTTTAAGCGAGGCTGTCAGTATTTCTTTAGAAGAGGCATTCCCCTGCAGTTTACAGTAGCGTGGTTTCTGTTTGTTTAACAATCACCAGGCGAGATCAGCCAATCTCCAATAATCTGGCCACTGTTATCTTTATAAATATATCTTGATGAAATGCCCTTGTTGAGTAGTTGTTTCTTAATCCCCGGACAAACCTGCTTTTTCAGATACAGTTCAATTTTGTTTTTAGTCATCAGGTCTCCTGTTTCAGTCTGCTTGTAGTTTACCAGCTCGTACTCGGAAACCAGTTCCAGTTTTTTTGCTTGTACATTGACAAGCTTGGTGTCACGGTCAAGCATTTTGGGAAGCTCTGCCTTCATGTCCCGGGCTATCTTTTCAATTTTTTTCTGGGCAGATTGAGGGCTATTTGTACATGCTGGAAAAAGTAAAACAATGAAAAGCATAAGAAAAAGATATAATTTTTTGTGCTTAAGCATAATTAATGTCCGGTAAGTTGAGTTTTTGTGTAAGAGAATTCAGTTAAAAGCTGATATAGCAGTAAGATGCATTTTAATATTATTTTGTTAACTTCCTGGCTTCATCGTCCAATGGAGTCACTTCACCAGTATTTGATACTTTCCATTTGTATCGGAACATTTTTGACTTGTTAACCAAGATTGAACGTTCAACCTCATAACCATCTTCTATGGCATAAACTTTCCAGCCCAGATCTTCAGCCATTGGAATTTTTGCCATATTTGTCAAGTATGAATCAACTGTATCTCCATGTATTGAGGGAAGCATTTTAACTTTTTGCTCAGCAAGATACTCTTTGCGGACACCGATATCATCTGAACTTGAAGTTGAAAGCTGTTCATTTGAGTTTTGCTGTTTTGATAGGTCCTCTTGAGAGCCAGCAAAGCAGATCCCGCTTAAGCAGAAAAGAGCCAGAAAAAGTATAGGGATAATTTTTTTCATAAAACGCACCAAAAAGTTGAAAGTTAAATAAATTTAAATAACCAGAGATAGTCCGTGTCCTTCTGCGATACATTTCTGCGATTCAATTTTGTGGTTTCTGGAAGAAAAACGGTAGTGCGCAGATCTTTCCGTAACGATATCTGCCTTGGTATGCCCGGTTTCCATGAGTGTCCACCCCCTGCAAGTACTACCAGTTTCGTGGCAGGGTTTTCCCCATTGAATTTCAGGAGATTTATGGCCATGACAGTATCCCACAAAACTTGTGCTTCACAGAAATTAGTAAATGAATCATCCTTTTTTTTACCGTGCCATCCAAATACCCTTTGAATGAAGTTTTCATATTCCGGTGTGACATCACAGGTAATACCATAGGGCAACTGTGACAGATCTTCGCTTGTCAAGGAAGCAAAACCATTCCGGGCTACTTTACGTATCATATTCCGTGAAATATTTAAAGCAATGAGAGGAATTTGATGCTCCCTGGCATAAAGAAAAATATCACGGTATAAAAACCAGGGCTGATCCCAGTTCTCATAATAACTTTTTACAAAGTCATCTAAAGGAAGATTTCCAGATACCCATTTGTCAAGTTGGTCCTGATATGCGGTTCCAAACATTTCAAGACCTACAGCTAAAGGTTTCTCTGCCTTCTCGTGTAATTCCCTGATTATTTCCAGCTGGTTTGAGTGATGGTGTGGATTATTATGGTGTTCACCGACCAGAAATACCTGAGAGTTAATAGTATCGAACACTGCATCAGTTATCGATTTATATGTCTTGTCTGATACCTTGTAAAGTGGACCGTCAGGTTCTTGTGAGCAACTTGTTAATAAAAGGATTGCAGACAGAAGGAGAACTGTACATAGAAACAACCAGGAAGTATTTTTGTTATGAACTGGCATCGGAAAATTGCAAAATAATTTTTTAGACTGCTTCTATAGGTTAGGTCTGGGTTTATTTTGTTTGTTTTCCGGTTTGGAATTTTTTAGTTTTTTCTGTGCATACATCTTTGTATCTGCTTCAGCAAGGATTTGCATCAGAGATTTTGGTTGTTCCGGTTTGTATATCACAGCCCCAATGCTGAGGGATAGGTCATAGGGTTTTGGAGATTGCAGATTGTGGTTGACCAGGTTCTCCTGTAGGCGTTTGGTACTTGTTGATAAAGGATCCTCGGGATTTTTCATCTGCAGCACCACGAATTCGTCCCCTCCTATACGGGCAATTATATCCGAGGAGCGGAAAGTGTCCATGAGAATGGTAGCCACATTGACAAGGGCGTTGTCTCCTTCATGGTGGCCCATTGTATCGTTAATAATCTTCAAGTCATCAAGGTCAGATGAAATAATTAGCAACTCTCGTTTCAGCCGGTTTGCTATCTTAAGCTGCTGAGAAGCAAGTGTCATAAAGCCGCGACGGTTGTAGAGTCCTGTTAATTCATCTGTAAGGGAAAGCTTGCGCAGTTCTTCCTCAATTTCTTTTCGTTCAGTAATCTGTTTGGAAATTATTGTTACTGCTGAAATTGCCCCATCATCCTTTCTGACAGGGCTTAACGTTCGCAGGAAATAGCGACCATCCCGGACACTTTTATGCTCCTGCTGAATGGATTTCCCAGTTGCAAAAACCTCATCAACTGCAGCTTCAAATTTACGTGTTTCTTCTTCAGAATGAAAATTACTGTATGGACGATTGAGGAAGTCCTCTGCAGAAAAGCCAAGCCGGGCCAGATGGTTTTGATTTATAAAAACATAACAGTACTGCCTGTTCACAAGGTAGATAGAATCTTCAGTTGACTCAACCAGTGCTCTGTACCGTTCCTCACTTTTGTGCAAGGTTTCCTGTGCCTCAGTAAAACGAGCGTTTTGAAACACCATTTCCTTTTTCAGTTGAGGCCAGAACAACAGAAAAATAATTACAACAAGCAGCAGTGCATCCAGCAATGCTGTAGCTATCACGGGCATAGGGGGTAATAGCGAGAATATTATCATAAGTATTGCTTCAGCAAAAAAGATCGCAATAAGTGCTGTAAGGCAAAAGCGCAGCCTTCCTTTCTGATGTGAAAATAAAGGATATGGAGGAGTAACGCGCGTGTGATTATTTTTATCACTACCTGAAGGCATTTTTGATAACCGTTTTGTATGATGCCAGATATTTGCGCTGTAATAAATTGACCCTAAACGCAAGAAACCTCAGATTGACTATACTACTCTGCTTGTATCAAAAAAGCAGAACATTTTTATTATAAGACCTAAAGAGATAAAAGCAAAAAAACAGGTGTATTTTATTAAGACAGAAGAAAGATATAATGCGGGTATGAAAAAGCCTCCCGGTCAGATGAATATACCGGGAGGCTTTGAAAAAATTATAATTCTGTATCAGTTAATGATATACAAAAAAATCATAACCACTATCAGGGTTTTTATGGGCAAATATAGTGGCTACAGATACGGGTGAGATTTGAGTTCCATAGAGATCTGACCCCATTGAAATAGTAAAGGTTCTGGAAACCAGGCCAGCGTCAATTTGCACGACTGCAACTTCGGGATTGTCTCCCTTATAATAATCCAGGGCAATCTCATAGTAGCCTTCCTCAATCCTGTCACAGGTAAGCACCCTGTAATGTTCTGGGCCCCATCTGGATGTATCATCTGTGTCAAGTTTTCCGGAAGTGCCGTCCAGGTTATACCAGTATACGTGTGTGCCGTTTGGTTCGTAAACATGCAGGTCAACATCAGGAGCGGATCCCCAGGTAAGCGCAACATTTATAACGCCGGACTCAACGACCGGCGCGGGGGTAACCAAAGAACCTAACGCTTGGGCAATGTCAACCATGACTCTGGCGTTGCTGTTGGTTCCATCAGCCATGTATGTATTAATGAAACGGTGCTGCAAAGGGTCGTCTGAATCTTGCAGGTTTGTTTCATTGGGATCCATTGGTTTGGACGGCAGCAGTATTTTGGCGGCAATGATCGCCTGGATGATCTTGTCTTTAGTCAGAGTAGTATAAGGAGCAGAATCTAAATTATCCTCCAGAACAGCACTATCCGGATTTGCAACAGCAACCATTGCAAAGCTCGGACGCTCGCGGTAGTTCAAGTTGTTGTATGCCTGGTTACCAAA
>CP070776.1:191360-195485 GCA_020346205.1 Deltaproteobacteria bacterium | reverse complement strand
CAGAACCTCGTCCACAGCAGTTTTGGAAAAGGGAGCAATTGGTTCAGCCGTTGTTATACCTTCATCGTCATCTATAGTAGACAAGGATGTTTTTTTGCTGGAAGTCGAAAAAGATTTGGTACCAATGCCTTCACTTCGTAGGCTAGTTTCAGGTGCCCCTTCCCAGAGTTGGTAAGTTTTTTGAGACCTGGTTTTTGTTTTCTCAGTAGGGAAATATTGTACAACCTGGGATTTTTTCTTCTCTAAATTGCTGCCAAAGAGGACTTCTTTAGTTGAATGCTGATAATTTTCCATAGCCAGTCTAACCGTGAAAACAATTTTTTCATGTATGCGGTTAGGTTGCTGAAAGCGTATTTCCTGTTTTGTTGGATGGACATTAACGTCAACTGCCTCATGGGGAACTGAAACAAAAATTACACCGGCTGCTGTTCGGCCTTTCATGAGATAGCCGGAAAGTCCTTCAGCCACTGCGTGAGCCATCATTCTATCCTTCACTGCCCTGCCATTGACAAAAAGCCTGAGCTTGGCAGTGGTGGGAAAAGACTGCTCGGGTGGAAACAGATAACCTGTAACATTAATTTCGTTTGCCCCAGGGGCTGAGGCACTAGGATCCTGGAGAGGGATCAAGGGCTCGGAAGTACTCTTGCCATAAATTTTTTTCACCCTTTCTTCAATCGTGTCTGTATGGGCCGCAAAGTCGATGACTCTGTTTCTGTTAACAGTATAAGTCATGCCAAGTTGATAATTGGCCAAAGAATAATTTTTTATAATTTCTTCAATGTGGAACAGTTCAGTGCGTGCACTCTTAAGGAATTTTTTACGGGCCGGCAGGTTGCCAAACAGGTCTTTAATTTCTATAACAGTACCTTTATTGCATCCCGTTTCGTGGACTTTCAACACTTTGCCATAGCGAATTTCAACACGGGTACCCAAGGGATCATTTTCGGTTCGTGTAGCAATGGACATTTTTGCAACAGAAGCAATGCTTGGTATAGCTTCACCTCTGAATCCCAAGCTGCGGATTGAAGCTAGCCTATTGCTATCGCTAGAACTTTCTCCTAATTTACTCGTGGCATGCCGTTCCAGGCAGAGAAGTGTATCATCGGCATCCATGCCCGTTCCATCGTCTATTACTTTAATAAGCTTTGTGCCGTTGCCTGCAACTTCAATATGTACCTGGCGGGCACCGGCATCTATGGAGTTTTCCAGAAGCTCTTTGACCACGGAAGCAGGCCGTTCAATCACTTCACCTGCAGCAATCTGATTGGCTAAGTGTTCGGAAAGTATTTTAATTTTTGACAAAGTTATCTCCGTAGTTAGGCAAACAATAGTTATTTGTGTTCTTGGTCTGCATGATGTAAATAAACCTCAGCGTTCTAAATTACACCACAAATTTTTTCTGTACAAGCTCGGCTATCCATGGGTAAGGAAAGACCTTTACATACTACAAATAAAAAATCTTCAGCTAAAAAAAGAAAATCTCCAACCGGGAAGAAGAAAATTCCAAAACGACCCAAAAGGAGAAAGCCCTGGAGTCATGTCCAATGCATTTTTTTTCTAGTCGGGATCAGTTTTACGCTTACCTTATTCATCAGCATAACCCTGTATCTCTTTATTCTACTGGATATCCCCAATCTGAGATCCATCAAGGATTATGAACCTAAAATGACATCACTGGTTCTTGCCAGTGACAATCAGGTTGTAAAGAAAATTTTTGAAGAGAACCGCCGGCTGGTGTCAATGGAAACAATGCCGGATCTTCTGCCTAAAGCCTTTGTCGCAGCTGAGGATGCACGTTTTTATGAGCACCCGGGGGTGGATTTCTGGTCCATCTTTCGTGCCCTTTTTCATAATCTAAGGGCAGGGTCTAGAGCCCAGGGAGGGAGCACTATCACCCAGCAGGTGACACGTTCATTGCTGCTGTCACGCAAAAAAGTCTATTCCCGCAAGATTAAAGAAGCAATCCTTGCATACCGTATTGATTCAGTGATGAGCAAGGATGAAATTCTTTATATTTATCTCAATCAGATTTACCTCGGAGAAAGAGCCTATGGAGTGGAAGCTGCAGCAAGGACTTACTTCAATAAAGGTGTTAAGAATCTGAGCATTGGTCAGATAGCTTTGCTTGCCGGTTTACCACAGGCACCAAGCCGCTATTCACCATTAAAAAATATAGACCTTGCTAAGAAACGTCAGGCTTATGTGCTCAACAGAATGGCGGAAGAAGGATATATAAAGGCTGAAGCTGCCAGGAAAGCCTTCAAAGAACCTTTAGCACTGTATGAACCCAGGGATAATCTCCGTGGCAATGATTACTATATACAGCATGTGAGCAATTATGTGAGTAACAAGTATGGGCAGGAAATATTAGCTACCGGTGGTCTAACAATTTACACTTACCTGGACCCGGAAATACAGCATAGCGCCAAGACTTCCATTCAAAGAGGTTCAAAGACTTTTGCAGGCAAAAAGAAGAGTCCTCAGGCAGCAATGGTTGTCATGGAAACAGGATCTGGAAAGGTTCGTGCCGTGGTCGGAGGAGTCAGTTTTACTGCAAGTCAGTTTGACAGGGCTATTCAGGCTAAGCGGCAGCCGGGATCAGCATTTAAGCCGATTGTTTATGCTGCAGCGCTGGAAAAAGGATTTACGCCTGATTCAATTCTTGTGGATGAGCCGTTAAGCCTTGCCGGGGCAAGCCGTGGTAAAACCTGGGAACCGAAAAACTTCGACAATCGTTATCATGGCCCCACAACTCTTAAAACAGGTCTTACTCAATCCTACAACATAGTAGCTATAAAGCTCCTGCAGGAAGTCGGTGTCGACAGTGTGGTCAGCATGGCCAAAGATATGGGTATTCGTTCAAAAATAAAGCCGGACCTTACACTGGCACTGGGAACATCCGGCATCTCTCTTCTTGAGATGACCGGAGCCTATAGTGCATTTGCCAATCTTGGCACCTTCACGCCACCTGTATTCATAGCGAAGATAATAGATCGGCAAGGTAATATTCTTGAGGAAAACTCTCCCAGAAAAGTAAGGGTCATGTCAGAGAGAACCGCAAATCAAATGAATTTCATGCTGCAGGAAACCATAAGCGAGGGTACTGGCAGCAGGGCTAAGGGGTTGAAGGCAAAATCAGCCGGCAAAACAGGTACCACTGACCAAAATATGGATGCATGGTTCATTGGCTACACCAGTGATTTCCTAACCGGAGTATGGGTGGGGCATGATAATAATATTTCACTGGGGAAAAATGCCTCCGGGGGAAATGTAGCAGCTCCGATCTGGCTGGATTTTATGAAGAAAATTGAGTCAGGGAAAAACTGATTCAGGAAGTTACGTGAGACTTTTAAATATTAACTGTGGTTGCGTAAATAGGACACGCAGCCAATAACTAAATCTTTCTTCGTTTACGTTCCCGGAAAACAATCTTGATGGGGCATTTATCAAGTCCCAGTTCCCTTCTGAAAGTATTGATCAGGTAACGGTGATAGGAGAAGTGAATTTCCTTGTGATAATTAGCGACAATGGCAAAGGTTGGAGGCTGGCTGGTTATTTGGGTTGTGTACAGGAGCTTTATGCGCCTACCTCTGTGGAGCGCGGGGGGATGTAAGTCAACAGCCTTCTGGAGTATGCGGTTTAGCCGGTTGGTGGGAAATGTTTTGCAGAATTGTTTGTAAACTGAATCAATTGTCGGTAGTAACTTTTTTACTCCCTTGCCGGTAAGAGCTGAAAGGGTCAATATCGGTGCAAAACTCACAAACTGGGTGGCCATTACTAATTCTGCTCTGATTTTTTTTTGTTCATTAGGCTGCCCTTTGACAAGATCCCACTTATTTACTACCAGAATACAGGCTCTTCCCTGGTCCTGGGTATAGCCTATTACCTTAGTATCCTGTTCAGTTATGCCTTCTTCGGCATTGATCAGTATCAAAGCCAGATCACACCGTTCCAATGAGGCTAGTGCTTTGATTATACTGAACTTTTCCAGCTTTTCTTTGACTTTGCCTTTACGTCTGATGCCGGCAGTATCTATAAGCAGGTAGTTTTTACCCTTGGAAGTCAGCAGTGTATCTATGGTATCCCTTGTTGTCCCTGGAATATCAGAAACCACCATACGTTCTT
>CP070776.1:187091-191260 GCA_020346205.1 Deltaproteobacteria bacterium | reverse complement strand
AAAAAAGAGTCTGGAATCCGGCTGTGACTTTTATTTAAATGAAGGAAGTGAACTTGCCTGTGACAGGAAACAGCCTGTTGACAAGGATTAATCTTCCTGCATTTAACTTCTTTTCCTCTAAAAAAAAGTAGCAACATTCCATAATCATTTGGCTTTTTGAGAAATCCATAATTTTTTCTCAAAAAAATAGGCTGAAGTGTATCCAATCACAACCTCCTCTCGTCAATATATACAAAGACAAAAAAAGGAGGTTTTTCAAATGACTGGATATGAGTTTTTCGGAGTCTATTGGTGGATATTTCCCCTGGTGATGATCTTTTTCTGTTTCTTTTTCATGAGAAGAGGCTGCAGCAGATGGATGTGCGGATTCGGTGACAGTGGTACCGGAGAATCTGCCATGGATATTCTCAACAAAAGGTATGCTAAGGGTGATATCGACCAAGGGGAATATGAGGAAATGAAAAGCAAATTAAACAACATGTAAGCGATCCAACTAGAATTGAAGGAGATTAAAATGAGTTCAGAAAAGAATAGCAACAGGAAGGAAAGAAACTTTGCATGCTGTAGTTTTGATGGAATATCTGAAATGATGAAGGACTGCTTCCCAGATGATGCAGGTTATTCTGAATGTTTAGCAAGGATGAAAGAGAAGCAGGATAAGCACTGCAGTCAAAAATCCGATGATGCAGCATCAGAAGACAGAAAAGGTTGCTGTGGTTAGTCATCTGTAAATTATCACAGTGTTAAATTTGGTAACAAATTTTTTCGTATGTTTTTTTGCAATTTGTTTGAAAGGAGAAAATACGATGGCAGCAGCTCATAGTTTACAAAAAAAAGATCAGTTCGGAATAGTTGCAAATATCCTGGCAAGTATATGCCATAATTGTGAGATATGTCCTTACGCAAATAGAAGACCAGGCACGGCTTTTGAAAAGCTCATGCGTTGGCATCGCAATTGGTGTCCGGCTTGGGCGGCACATTCAAAAGTGTATGGGGTAAAGTCACTTTCACAGTAATAAGTTTTTTTAGAACAGGAGGTCGGAATGTCTTCGGTTAAGATGATTTCAGAAAAGGATGCCCAGGGAAAGGTGAAAGAGATTTACGATGAGATCAAGGGATCTCTTGGCATAGATTTTGTTCCCAACATGTACAAGGTAATGGCAGTAAAACCGGATTTCCTTGAAGCCAACTGGCAGAAAATTAAGGCCGTAATGGTGAAGCCTGGAAAACTCGACAGCCTGACAAAGGAAGTTATTGCCGTAGCTGTATCAGCTGTAATGGGCTGCAAATATTGACTGTCAGTTCATACCTCCGCGGTGCGGAAACTTGGCTTGGACGATGAGGGCATAGTTGAGTTGATGGCAGTAGTTGACCTATTCAGTGGCTTTAACAAACTAATGGATGGTCTTCAGGTGGAAATAGATGAAAAACCTTGGCATGGATGAGGCTAAATCAAGAGAAAAATGCCGTGAGCATTCACTATAATGGAAAGATAACTTGACATTGCTTGCAACTATATGCCTAACATATTGTATGACATTAATTTAAGATTGCTTCAAATTTAATAATTTATTTACAGATTTTTCAATCAAGCTTCTCACTGGAGGTGCGAATATGCCAATCCATTTCAATGATCTGGATATTGTCTCAGCAGCAGCCGGCTTGAGATCCGCTCTGATCGTTCCCTGCAATATGTGTCCTGCCGCGACAGTGGCCGTAAGAAAGGAAAAACCCTTCATGCAGTTCTTCAGGAGTATCCTGAAGTCGCTTCCTTTCGAGCAGTACATAGGGGAACTGCAGTCCCGGTTAAGGGAGCAAGGTGTGAAAACGAAAGTCTTCAGAAGCAATCTTTACCACCAGTGGTTTATGTGCATGTGGACTTCAGCCCAACGCAAAAAACTGCAGGCAGCTGCGAAACAGTATGAAGCGGTGATTGTTCTTGGCTGCGATTCTGCGACCGAAACTGTACGTGATGCAGTCAGATCAACTGACTGTAAAGTGATAGAAGGCATGGAAGTTACCGGCATTATGAACGCCACACTCAGGTTCCATTTGCCGTGTAATATCTCCTTTGAAAATTGCAGGACAATTCCCATATCCCGGCAGAGGAAAGAAGAGGTGCCGCTCACCGTTTGAAAAATAGGGAGAAGACTGCAATTTCACGAAGGCCATTAAGGTGATATTATGTTGCTGAAAAATTACGCAAAGGAAATATTCAGGCCTGAATGCAATCCTCAATTCCAATCATTGCATTGCTTTCTGCACCTTGATCAGGATATCAGTGAAGTTCTGCCATACCTGAATGCAGTTTTTGGCGGTTCCGGATATACGCAGGACCCACCGTCTTTGATGTTGAAAGTCCACGGAAAACTTATTGCTGTACACAGTAGAAAGATAGCCATTAATGCCCTGAAAGATGAAGAAGAAGCAGATAAAATTGCATCCTGGTTGTGCAAAGAAATAAACAGGACCTGGGATCGTAGAGAAGAAATTGAACCATGCTGTTCCGTGCCGCTAAAACCACAAGTGATTGAAATTTTAAAATTACTGCCTAAAACGAACTGCAAAGAATGCGGACAGCAAACCTGCATTGTTTTTGCGTCTCTTGTAGCCGAGGGAGTATATGGTCCGGGAGAGTGCAAACCAATATCAGAAGTGAATAAAATGAAACTAAATGAGTACCTCGGTCAGTACTCGATTAGTGTCTAGGCTGCAAATACATGAAATTATCCTCTCCCCTTTGTTATGGAAAAGGGTCAATAAAGCGGACTATGCCCAAAAACTACAAATGTTTTTCCTCACTTACGTAATTTCAGATATATCAATTCCAAGGGAAAAACATTGTACGCCGTCCAGGCATTTTTTTATATCCTCTTTGTCAAGATAATGAACACGATCTCCCTTTTTCGAGGCAATAACCCAGGAATCTCTTCCCTTGCTGTAAAATGTTTCAATATCAGTTCCACAGATACCCAGATCAGGGTTCAGTTCAGTTACCTTTTGACAAACTGCATTTTTATCTAACATTTATACCACCTCCATCTATCCTCTGCATTTTGAGTTCCATCCCAAAGTTCATGCTTTTCCATGCAGAAGTGATGAGAGTTATCAGTATTAAAACTTTCCAGTTTTTCTTTTATAAAAATTAAGATTTCTTTTGATTAAGGCAACCCTAAAAAGAATTATAAAGTATCTATGTGGACAAGGAGTCTTGACGTTTAGATTTGAGAACTATCGAAGTATTGAATCGTATAGTAATCCTGGATTCCAAGGACAGCATGCCTGATATGACTCTGCATCAACTGGAATTACCAGGATTTCGGATTTATAAATTAAGCTTTGGCCCCTTTAAAGTGGATGTAAAGATCCTTGACCTTGTTTCTTAACTCATGGATCTTTTCCGAGTCCTCTTTGTCGGCCCAACGGGGTTCACTGATCGCATAGATACTCTTGTGTAGGTAATCGAGAAAGTCCTCCCTGGACGTACACCATTCATCTGTGCATTCCCCTTTTATGCCCTCAACTTCGTTGATGTCATCCCTGAGAATATCAAGAGATTCTTCGAGCCCGGATATAAACTGTCTATGTGCTACCAGCATACTGGACTCCATGTCTTTCTGGCGCAACATAATGATCACCTCCTTTGCTAGGCCTTGTGTTTTTTTCAGCATCGCTTCAATTGCGAGTTAATATCTTATGTCAGCAGCATTCCTCCATAATATAGTTCTTTCCGTTGTCAACCGACACGAAATGAATACCTTCCTGTTTAGGAAGGCCGGCTATTTTCCATGCCTTCATAGGGTCGATGAATTCCTCGTTCACACAACCTCGGGACTGCTGAAGATTCTTACAGACATAGTTCAAAATTGGAAACGCCGTGAATTTATGGTAGTAATCACGCAGGAATTTAACGATTGCAAGCTTCTCCTCAGTCAGGTCGCCAATCCCTTCTCTTCTTGCTAAAATTCTTGCCTTTTCCTCATTCCAGTCATCAGGATCTGACAGGAATCCCTCTTCGTCTATTTCAAATGAAACGTTTTTTTCTTTGACTAATATCATTGGAAACCTCCACATATGATTGCACCATATGTTGCTGCAATTAGATTTATTCTTGCTAATAACCTTTCATAATTAAAAATTATTCACGATAGTTCTTCAGGTCAATCAAC
>CP070776.1:182795-186991 GCA_020346205.1 Deltaproteobacteria bacterium | reverse complement strand
AATATGGGCAGGAAATGGGGCGCAAACGTGCAGATGCAACCAGGCTCGAAGATATCCTTTCGTCAATGGCCTGCAAGGCAGCCATCAAGGCAGGGCAAAACCTGAGCGCAATGGAAATGCAGCAACTCCTAAAACTTATGCATGAAAGTAAGGCTTTTACCCATTGTCCCCATGGCAGACCCGTGATACAGATGTTCTCAACTGCTGAAATAAAAAAATGGTTCCACCGTACATAACTAATTGAATTTTATTATACTTAACATGGCAGTGAGTACTATTCTCTGAATGTTCATAAGGCGTTATCTGCCAATCAATATGAAATTTAATTTATGAATAAACTTGTAATTATTGGCGGTGGTCTGGCTGGAAGTGAAGCAGCCTGGCAGGCTTCGAGACTGGGATGTCAGGTTGTTCTCTATGAGATGAAACCACTGGTCTTCAGTCCTGCTCATCATTCCCCTCTGCTGGCAGAACTGGTCTGCAGCAACTCTTTACGCTCCGATATGAAGACTTCGGCAGTAGGACTCTTGAAAGAAGAGATGCGGCTCATGGGGTCCCTGATCATTGAGGCAGCGGAGCAGACTAGAGTACCTGCTGGAAAAGCACTGGCTGTTGACCGAGAAAAATTCGCCCAATACATTACAAAAAAAATTTCTGAAAACGAATACATCACCTTAACCAAAAAAGAGGTCAAAGAGCTTCCTGCAGAACAACCCGGCCCTTCTGCAACAATAATTGCCACCGGGCCCCTCACCTCAGATGCTTTGGTAAAATCGCTAGGTCAACTTACTGGCAAAGAGCATCTTGCCTTCTATGATGCAATAGCCCCAATTGTTGAAGCGGAATCACTGGACAAAAAGATAATCTTTCAGGCTTCCCGCTACGATGAGGGCCCGGGCGACTATCTAAACTGCCCAATGGATAAATCTCAGTATGAGAAATTTATCTCAGAGCTTGCCAAGGCTCAAAAGGTTCCCCTTAAAAGCTTTGAGGAGCAGAAGTATTTTGAAGGATGTCTGCCGATTGAGGTCATGCTGAAGCGTGGGTTTGACACCCTGCGTTTTGGACCTATGAAGCCAGTGGGGCTGATTGATCCACGTACAGGCAGAGAAGCTTACGCAGTAGTTCAACTCCGCATGGAGAATAAAGAGGGTAGCCAGTATAACATGGTGGGATTTCAGACCAAGCTCACCTATGGCGAACAGAAAAGAATTTTCAGGATGATACCAGGCATGGAACAGGCCGAATTCACCAGGCTCGGCTCTATTCACCGCAATACCTTTGTTTGCGGCCCAGAGGTCTTATTGCCGAGCCTGCAAATGAAAAAGCGACCTGATCTTTTATTGGCCGGGCAAATTTCCGGTGTTGAAGGCTATGTTGAATCTACAGCAATGGGCTTGCTGGCAGGCATAAACGGGACACGGCTTATATTTGGAGAAAAAACTGTTGTGCCACCCCCAGAAACAGCTCTCGGCGCTCTGGTTAACCACTTGACCTCCACAGATCCTAAACGTTTTCAACCTTCTAACATCAACTTTGGATTATTTCCCAGGTTGCAACAAAAAACACCTAAAAGATTTCGCGGTGAAAAATATGCCGAGCGGGCAGTTTTGGCTTTAAAGGAGTGGCAGTTAACCAGTTTACACTCTCATTAAATATTATCTTAATTTTGCTTTAATTTCTTATAGTTATGTACTTTCTGATAAAGTAAGAAAATTTATAAATATCCCTGAATCATTATATCTTCGATGACAAACCAAATATCGGATATATCAAAGGCTCTCAAGTCAGCATTTGAACTTAACCAAGCTGGAAATTATAAAAATGCAGAAAAAATTTGCCAGCAAATATTGTCTGTTGATTCTAGAAATGCTGGCGCTAGCTACCTTCTGGGTTTGATAGCAAGTCAGACAGGAAAGATTGATAAGGCTATTAACCTCTATAAAAAATCAATCCAGCATAGCAAGAATAATGCATGGCCTCATATAGCTCTTGGTAATGCGCTTAAAGGAAAAGGCCAACTGCATCTTGCAGTTACATCTTACAAGGAAGCAATCGCTATCAATCCTAATCTTGTAGAGGCCCACTTTAACCTTGGAAATGCCTACCAAGTTATGGGTGCTTTTAAAGATGCAGTCAACAGTTATCAGGATGCCATCCGGCTTAAGCCGGATTTTGCCGGGGCATTCAATAACCTTGGTAACTCACTGAAAGAACAAGGATTATTTGGTGATGCGGCTGCATGTTTTAAAAAAGCTGCTTCCATTGAACCTGGAAATGCATCCATGCAAAACAACCTGGGCAATGCTTTATCAATGCAAGGGCGACCAGACCTTGCTTTAGAATGCTACAGGAAAGCCATAATGCTTAAACCGGATTATGCTGACGCGTATAATCATCTTGGTGAAGCATTATTAAGTATGGGGAATGTGAGTGAGGCAATCGTTAATACAAAAAAATCTTTATCTATCAAACCCGATTTTATTGACGCCTTGATCAACCTTGGCAATGCATTTACAGATTATGGGAATTTACAGGATGCGGTTTCATGTTATCAGAAAGCTCTATTGCTTAATCCAGACAATCATAATGCCCACTCAAACTTTTTACTTGTCTTAAATTATTTCCCGCAGATTTCCCAGGAGGAAATTTTCAGGGAATCTTTAAAATTTGACGATCAACATACAAAACAGCTGCAGTTTAAACACCTGCATCCAAGAGATGAATCTCTGAAAAAGCAGCGACTGAGAATAGGCTACATATCTCCAGATTTCAGAGAACACTCGATAGCTTACTTCATAGAACCGCTCTTAAAATACCATAACAGCAAGAAGTTCGAAGTATATTGTTATTCTGATGTAAAAAACACTGATACAGTTACGGAACGCCTGCAATCATATGCCGACCATTGGGTTTCAATATACGGCAAAAGCAATGAAGTAGTAGATAAGCTGATTAGAGACCATAGGATAGATATTCTCATTGATCTTGCAGGCCATACTGCAAATAACAGGCTATTAGTTCTCGCAAACAAACCGTCTCCTATCCAAATTTCCTGGCTAGGGTATCCAAATACCACCGGGCTTAGCTCTATTGACTACCGCTTAACAGACTCAATAGCTGACCCCAAAGGCGAAGCAGATAATTTTCATAGTGAAGAGTTAATTCGACTGATCACAGGTTTTCTCTGTTACAGGGCTGACGAGTCAGCACCAGCAATATCAGACTTACCATTTTTAAAAAATGGCTATATAACCTTTGGTAGTTTTAATAATACGACAAAAATATCACCAGAAGTCATTAAACTATGGAGTAAAATATTAAATACCGTTTCTGATTCACAAATTATATTAAAATCCAAATCCCTGGCTGACAAGAAAACTCAGGCAAAATACAGACAATTGTTTACCGATGAGGGTATATCAGCTGACAGAATAGAGCTGCATGGCATGCTAGCCAGACGTGAAGAGCATCTAAGGCTATACAACCGTATTGATGTTGCTTTGGACCCTTTTCCATATAACGGCACCACAACCACATGCGAGGCGCTTTGGATGGGTGTTCCTGTTGTAACATTGTATGGTGAGAGACATGCGGGCCGGGTTGGCGCAAGTATCATTAACCGACTGGGCTTAAATGATGCACTGATTGCAAAAAACGAAATCGAGTATGTTCATATTGCATCTCGTTTAGCTAAGGATGTTACAGGGTTGGCAAAACTAAGGAGTAGACTCAGAGATACTATGATTAATTCGCCACTTTGTGATGCACATTCATTTACCGAAAACCTTGAAGAAGTCTTTCTAACATTATGGCGCAGATATTTCGCGGATAAGCCTCAATAGTTAATATTGCACTGTATCTTTTGCTCAAACAGCAGAATATGATATTCAGTGAGTTCAGTAAATTCTTTGATTTCTTATTTAAATTGAACTACATTAATTCAGGTTCAATAATTCTGTGATGCAGCAGTTCCTGGATAACTTCTACCAGGGGCAGACCTACTACATTACTGTAAGAGCCGTTTATCTTTTCAACCAGGACTCCGCCGCAGCCCTGTATCCCGTAAGCTCCTGCCTTATCCAGTGGTTCTCCTGTAGACACATAGGCAGCGGCGACTTCTTGAGAAAAAGAGGCAAAAATAACCTCTGTGGTAACAACACGGCTGACAGACACATGTTGTTCTGCATTTACCA
>CP070776.1:178483-182695 GCA_020346205.1 Deltaproteobacteria bacterium | reverse complement strand
AGGGCGCTTGAAGATATGATTCTCCCTTCCCTGGTTTGAACCCCTTTTGCACAATACATTCTTTTGCCAATTGTTTTGCCAACTTGACCTTGCTGAAAGCTGAATAATTATTTATAGTCCGACCCTTGTTATTCGAAACTTGAACACTTATTGTGTTGTTAATTTGTTTGTGCAATCGCACCCGGTTAAATTCTTGTCCATTGCACTTGAAGTGAAAACTTTTTCCAGGCCTTTTAATGAGCCTAAAAGACTAATACAGAAAAATAAAATTAAAGGCGTATTAATAATTTTTGAGGAGGATATTCCATGAATAAACTTATTTCATTGTGCTGCAGCATTTTACTAATAATCGGCTTGACCGCCTGCAGCCAGGACAAACCCAAGGAGCAGGCCAGCACTCCACAAGTAACTGAGCAGCAACCAGATGTCGGCATGGCAACCGCACCTCCAGCACCTGTTACAGGAAAGGTGTTGGAAACCATGAATGCCTCCGGCTACACTTACCTGAATGTAGAAACAGATACCGGAACCAAATGGATAGCTGTGAATCAAACTGCTGTAGAGGTTGGTGAAGAGGTTACCTTCATGGACGGTATGGTTATGCAGAATTTCTTCAGCAAATCCCTGGACCGTACCTTCCCGGAAATCGTATTCTCCAGTGGTCTTGTTGGCAAAGGCGCTGCTCCGCCGGTAATGCCGCCTCAGGGCTCCGGCGCAGAATCCTTTTCTCAGGCCCTGACCTCTGAGGGAGGCAGTGCACCAGCTACAGGTGCCGGAATGATGACCGGCAGCAAGAAAGCAGTTGTACCTTTTGCTGAGATCAATGTAGAAAAAGCTCCCGGCGAAAACAGCTATTCAGTTGGTGAAATTTTCAGCAAGGCTGCTGAACTTAATGGCAAAACCGTTGTGGTCAGAGGCAAAGTAATGAAAGTATCCCCTCGTATCATGGGACGCAATTGGATCCATCTCCAGGATGGCACCGGAAGCCCTGATGAAAACACCCATGATCTCGTTGTTACTACCTCACAGGACCCCGAAGCTGACTGGGACATCATCACCATGGAAGGTGTTCTTACAGCTAATAAGGATTTTGGTTCCGGTTATTCCTATGTTGTAATTATCGAGGAAGCAAATATTAAGCAATAACAAGGTTTATATAATTCACGGGCTCCAATTCATCGGAGCCCGTGATATTTTTCTATTAAACTTTTTTACTGACTTGGCGTCCAATTTATGAAAATTGCAATTATCGGCCCCGGCGCCCTTGGCTGCCTCCTGGCTGCCTCACTGACAATTAAGCAGAAGAAAATACCGGACCTTGACCTCTGGCTCCTGGATTATAAGCCGGACCGGGCTCAGCACCTTAACGAGCATGGCCTTATACTGGAGGAAAATAATCAGGAACGGCATTGCAAGGTTAAGACTACTGCCAACCCGAAAGATATTGGCCCGGCTGATATCATCATACTCTGTGTCAAATCTCAGAGTGTAGCTGCTGCCCTTGAACAGGCAGAAAAACTTTTCCAGACCGATACGCTCCTGGTCACCATGCAAAATGGCATTGGACACCTTGAGCTTCTGAAAACCAAGCAAGGCATGCCTCCTGTTGTCCTTGGGGTCACGGCCCAGGGAGCAAACCTGGTGGCGCCTGGACATGTACGCCACGCCGGTAGCGGTTTGACAATGATCGGCTTTCTCAAGTCTGCCGGTTTTGCAAAATCTCTTTTCCTGGCAAAAGTCTGCAATCTATTAAATGACGGCGGCCTGGAAACCTTAATCGTTGACAATATTCTTGACTATGTCTGGTCAAAGCTTCTTGTCAATACCGGCATTAATGCCTTGACTGCAATCCACGGCTGTCCCAACGGCCAACTTCTGGAATCTGAGGAAACCAGTGATAAACTTGCTGCAGCTGTCAAAGAAGGTGAAGCCGTGGGCCGGGCCCAGGGAATAGAGTTTTCCGATGACCCGCTTGACATGACCATTGATGTCTGTAAAAAAACAGCCCAGAACATTTCCTCCATGCTGCAGGATGTTAACAACAAGCGGCCAACCGAGATAGAATCGATTAATGGGCAGATAGTGGCTGCAGGCAAAAAGCTCGGCATCCCAACCCCAGTAAACGAGGAACTGCTCCACAAGGTCCAGGAGATTGAAAGCACATATTAATGGACAAGATTGATCCTGCCTTAATAGGCTTTGATATTGACGGTGTAGTTGCTGATACAGGCGGATCCTTTATACGGATCGCCAAAGAGGAGTATGGCTTAAACTCCATCACTCTTGATGATATCACCAGTTTCGATGTAGCCGCCTGCCTTGATGTGGACCAGAAAATTATTGATGATATTTTCTCCCGTCTGCTTGATGACCCATTAAATGCAGGGCTGCAGCCCATGCAGGATGCCATATCCGTTCTGCACAGGTTTGCAGCATATGCACCTTTAACATTTGTCACTGCCCGTCCCGATGAAGAACCGATCTCCCGGTGGCTCAAACATTTTCTACATCCAGATATTTTTGAAAAAACAAGGATGGTTGCAATGGGAGAACATGACAATAAAGCTCCTTATATAAAAGATCTTGGCCTGAAATACTTTGTGGATGACCGGCTGCAGACCTGCAAGATGCTGATCCCGGAAGGTATCAAACCCCTTGTCTACAACCAGCCCTGGAATATGAATGGCCATGACCTACCTACAGTTAATGACTGGCAGTCTATCCACTCTCTCTGTTTTGACTGATCCACCCACGCGAATATTCCGATAATAATTATCCTTCTTTAACCAGATTGTTTACACATTAATAACAATATGTTAGTAAATTCAGTCTGTTCTGATTTTTTTGGCTACTAAACTACTGTCCAAGGAATCATTTGAAATGGAATGTCCCAAGTGCGGTCACCATTTTAGGAACTATAAAAACCCGCTACCAACAGTGGATATAATAATCGAGGCAACGGGCGGCATCGTTTTAATTGAAAGAAAGAACAAACCCTTAGGCTGGGCCCTGCCGGGCGGTTTCGTTGATTACGGAGAATCCCTCGAGCAGGCTGCAGTGCGGGAGGCCCTTGAAGAAACAGGCCTTCATGTTACGCTCGTTCAACAGATGAAGACCTATTCTGACCCGGACCGTGATCCACGGCACCACACGATTTCCACGGTCTTTATAGCAACAGCTGATGGATTGCCCTGTGCAGGTGACGACGCAGGTAAGACCGGTATCTTCAGCCAGCATAATCTGCCCCGCCTGGTTTTTGATCACGAAAAAATTTTAACTGACTATTTCACTGAAAAACAAGAAACCAACTCCCCATGACCGACTCCGACCTGAAAATCCTCCTTGTTGATGATGACCCGTCAATACTCGAGATCCTGGCAGATCTGATGGCCATCTTTGGTCATGATTATGAAACTGCCAAAGACGGCCTTGAGGCGATCGAGAAACTGAAACATGACTTTTTTCATATTGTACTGACCGATATGATGATGCCCGGTATGGACGGCATGGATCTTCTGAAATATATCCATGGGAATTACCCCAACATTAAAATCATGGTCGTTACAGGGTATGACCGCACCTTTACCTATACTGATGTAATCAGGGCCGGGGCCAGTGACTTTATCTCCAAACCCTTTAATACTGATGAACTGGAAGCAAAGATCAACAGGCTTGTTAGGGAAATAGAACTCCTGCGCCAGCTCGAAATCCTTTCTATTTCCGATGGACTGACAGGTCTATATAACCGGCGATACTTTGATACCAAGATTATAGAGGAAGCGCGCAGGGCTCACCGCCAGAGTCATGATCTCTTCCTGGCGGTGCTTGACGTCGATAATCTCAAGGAGATAAATGACAAGTACGGCCACCTCGCGGGTGATAAACTTCTGAAATCAGTGGGGGACATTATCACTCATTGCATCAGGGAAAATGTTGACTGGCCGTTTCGCTACGGGGGAGATGAGTTCTGCGTCATCCTGACCCAGGTTTCACAGGACCAGGCCTTAAAGACCTCGGAGCGCTTTATCCAGAATTTTAATGAAAAAAAATTGCCGCGTACCGGGTTAAGCATAGGGTTGGCCAAATTCATCCGCACCAAGAATAAAAAATGGGCAGATGACATTGCCAACCTGATAAAAAAAGCTGATTCCGCCCTGTATAAAGCCAAACAGACCGGCAGAAACCGCGTTGTTTTAGATAAGGAAAATGGCA
>CP070776.1:173868-178383 GCA_020346205.1 Deltaproteobacteria bacterium | reverse complement strand
AAACAAAGGGCAGAAAAAATAACTTGTTTTTTTTGACATTTGACTGAGCTAGCTGAAGATTTTGGGCAATATTTTAAGCTATTGCAAGGAACGAGGAATTTTTCATGAATTCGCCCCCTGTTATTATTCCAAACCAGACACATTGCATTTTCATTTACTGCACTGAAGTGATAGGCAGCTTTTTCCCCATAAATGACAGGGATATTAAGGAATCAGCAAAATTGGCTTTGTGTTTACTGATAAATTTGATAATTATATAGAGAAGTTAGTTGGTCTTTGAGAGGGTTAGGTCCCCACAGTTGCTGGATTTTGCATGGCTAAGAAACATAAGTGATTATTGATCACTGGATTGCGGCTGTGGCTAAGTTTAATTGCCTGAACCTGAATATAATTGTTTAACCGTGATACGAGGACGGCACATGAAATTAGAAAAGTTTGTCTGTTTACTTAAAACCAGAAGGATTCCTCACCTGTTTTGCCTATCTGCTCTGCTTGCCGCTCTCGTTCTGTTCATCAGCTTCGTCTCCTGGCAACCCGTTATCCAGAATACGGCCCTGGCCTCTTCTGTCGATGAGGCAGAGCTTTTTAAAACTAAGTGCGGTAAATGCCATGACCCTGAAGTGGCCCTGAAAGAATACCGTTCTGCAGAGGTCTGGCAGGAAACTATAGCCAGGATGAGAGAGGAGCACAGTGCCGAAATCAGTGAGGATGAGGCCGAGCGCCTGGTTAACTACCATGTGGAGAGGCAAAAAAAGGAAGCCACAATCTTTAAGGAAAAGTGTGAGAAATGCCATCCCGGCAAGGTTTTCCTGGAAAAGAGCTTGAGTGCAGATGAGATCAGGGCAATCATTAAGCGCATGCAGCAAAAAGCCGGAAACTCAATCGAAGACGAAGATATTGAGACCATTGTCCAGTATCATGCCCGGACCCGTAAAAATGTTCTAAAGGAAAATCTTGAAGTATTTGAAGGGTCCCGGGGTGACAGAACGGTTAAGAAGAAAGAAATGAGCTTAGAGGGCGGCATGCAGCTGTTCGCTGAAAAATGTTCAGAATGTCATGTGCTTACAAGAGCGTTGTCCGTTATCAAGGATCCGGAAATATGGGATCAGACCATTAAAAGAATGCAGTATTACAGTAAAGGAGGGATCACCGATCAACAGGCAAAGGAACTTGTCAGGCTGCACGTTACCGAACAACAGAGAGAGATTGACGCCTTCAGGCAAAGCTGTACACAATGCCATGACGATGAACGTATCAACAGCCGCAGTATGTCCGAAGAGCAATGGCTGGCAACGATCAGGCGCATGCAGAAGAAGGCGCCTGAGTTGATCCCTGATGAAAGGATAAATCTGCTGACCGCCTACTTCCACCGCCGTGAACTTGCCATGGCTAAGATCTTTTCCGGCAAGTGCCAGCTTTGCCATTACGGCACTGCAGGTGAGGATCCCTTTGAAAGCCCAAGTGTTGATTTAGGCGGAGTGATCGTTCTTGCCAGCGAGGAGTTCGGAGACAGCTTTGAGATTAAGGATATCAACAGTCTTGTCTCCTTTCACGGCCAGAGACAGGATAGAAAAATGCAGCTATACAGGAAAGATTGCACGAAATGTCACATTGACGGTCCGCCAAAAAAACAAAAACGCCATAGAGTACAAAAAGGCGGACGCAGTCGGGCCGAGTGGATCACGTTTATTGCCACACTCCAGGGCGAGGAACTCACCAAAGAACTGCAGACTACGATCAACAGCCAGATCGACTATCATGTCTCCAGGCACTAAGTTCCTTTCCCCATCGACCCCTTGACCCCTCGAAACCTTTCTTCCTCTACTCCACATTAACTGCCAGGGACTTGGTCTTGCATATTCGCCTGGTGATCTTGTCGTAATGCAGGCCGTAAATGGCAAGCTCAACAGCAATGGGCAGGGCCATTCTCTTCTTAGCCAGGGTTTTTATGACCAGTCTCCAGTACCGGAACCTGGCCCGTGAGATTATACCGATGCGCCAAGCGCTCCGGTAAAAGGCGCGCAGGTCTTGCCACCTTATTTTAGAGCGCGCAGTAGGTGTATAGTTGGCAATAAAGGTATTGATCCTCTGGTAATAGCACTTGGGCGAATAGATGGTTTTTAGGATCTTCCTGTAACCGGCCTGGAGATTTTCCATGCCCATGACCGGTATAAAGTTCAATGACCCGTCAGTGTTTTCACCGGTGGACTCGCTGAGTAAACGTCCCTCTGTTTCCAGCCTGTTCCAGAGACGGGTTTTGGGCAGGGCGGTGAGCAGCCCGACCATGGCAGTCACCACGCCAATCTGCTGGATAAATTTTATCTGCGCTTCGAAAATGGACTCCGTATCATTGTCAAACCCTACAATAAAGCCGCCCATCACCTGCATGCCGTGTTGGTGAATGGTATTAACAGCTTCAACCAGGTTCAGCGCCGCGTTCTGATATTTGCCGCATTCCTTCAGGCTCTGATTGTCCGGGGTTTCCAGGCCGAGAAAGACCTTGAAAAAGTTGGCATCGCTCATCATCTGCATCAGTTCCTGGTCCTTGGCCAGGTCGGTGCTGGCCTCGGTGAGCAGGGTAAAGGGGAAATTGTGCTCCTTCTGCCAGTCGATCAGTTCCGGCAGCATCTTCTTTACCTCCTGCCGGTTACCGATGAAATTATCGTCCACGATAAACACGGATTTCCGCCAGCCTGCATCGTATATGGCCTTGAACTCCTTTTTTATCTGGACCGCTGACTTTGTCCTTGGGCGCCTGCCGTTCATGACAATAATATCACAGAATTCACAGTTATAGGGACATCCACGGGAATACTGGACCGCCAGTGTGGCGTAATCTTTAATATTGATCAGGGACCACAGGGGTACGGGCGTCTCGGTCAGGGCCGGTTTTTCCTGCGACACATACATGTGCTTCAGGCTGCCCGCTGCAAGATCAGCCAGGAAATGGGGCAGGGTAACCTCCGCCTCGTTGATCACAAAATGATCCACACCGGAAAAATCCTCGTGCCTGGTAGTAAAGGCAGGACCTCCGGCCACTACCTTCCTGCCGAGACTTTTACACCGGTCTATGATCTCCTGCGCACTCTTTTTCTGGATGATCATGGCGCTGATAAAGACCATGTCCGCCCAGAGGATTTGCTCATCTTTCAGAGACTCGACATTGACATCAACAAGTTTCTTCTCCCATTCGGCCGGCAGCATTGCGCCGACGGTCAAAAGGCCCAGGGGCGGGAAAGCGGCCTTTTTGGAAATGAACTTTAAAACGTATTTAAAACTCCAGAAAGTATCTGGATATTCGGGGTACACCATTAGAATTTTCATTAAAAAACCTTCCTGAAAAAAATTGTTTCAGATATGGGGGAAAACGAAAAGCCTCCAGCAGACTCAGCATCCTGGAGGCTTTAGAAAATCATTTTGAGGGTAACCTCATTCATACTTCGATAAATCCTGATAGAGGTTAGGTTTGGTGTTGACAAAAAACAGAAGATCAATTCATTATTTATTCATTATACGTTTATCTCTTCCCCCAGTCAATCGTTAGTGAGGAAGATTAAATAAAACTGCACCTTTTATTTTCCTCGACCTCTTGAACCCTGATAATTGTTTTTCAATCTGCCTCCAGCCTCAAGTCTTTTCTTTTCCTTTTCCCGCCCAATAATGGTTAAATGAGAAAAACAATATAAAAGGAGTGTTGAGAAAAAATGACTGTTAAAGAACTTCTGCAGCCGTTCTGGTGGTTTATGGGAATGCTGATCTGCACCATGATCTTTGAACTATTGAACGGTGCCTTCAAGCAGGAGCTCAACAAGCTGTTCAAGGAATGGGACAGCAATCACCATGATGTCATAACCAGTGAGCACAGCACTGAACTTTATTGGGACCTGGTTGATTTCATCAAGAAACTGATGAAAAAATCCCTCAATATTTTCACTTTTTTTTCAGCGTTTGTTGTGCTTCTTGCTCTCCTGTTCAGGTCCAATGCAAGCGCGGCAATCCTGAGCTTTTGCCTGGGGATCATCACCTACAGGTTTGCCATATTCAATAACTGGCTGGGCCTTAAAAAATACGGTGATGAGAAGCGTCCTGAGAAAGATGCAGGCAGCAATGGGGAGTAAAGATTAAAAGAGATTTGTTCCCTTTGCCATGTCAGCGTGTCCGCAATTCAGCGAGTTCAGCCTTCAGCCAGTCCGAAGTGGCCATATTCACATCATTGCAAATCACCCTATAGGATTCACCTGTTATACTGCTTTTCGTAGCTGAGTATAAAATAAAGTCTTCAGCGCTGGTTATCCGCTCTTTATAATAAACATACTTTTTTTTAATATGCTCACGGGCCTTGAGCGCATCGTAATGCTTGCCGTTCCTGATAAAGCTACATTCCGACTGTTCAATAAAAAGGAGCAGGGATTCAATTTCCTCTGTTGTCCCTGCAGCAGCCCAGGAAATTTGAAAAGACAGGAGCATGAGCAGGCAGAAAAGCCCTGCTGCAGCCTGGCGCAGTATTATGTGAAA
>CP070776.1:169253-173768 GCA_020346205.1 Deltaproteobacteria bacterium | reverse complement strand
GCAGAGTTGGCAATATGTGATACAATTGAGCCCGCCTCTTTAGTCTTCACCTCAGCCAGCACATTTCTAAAATGCAATAATTGCTCCTGGGTCTTCTCCACTGCCCCAATATCATCAGCAACCGGAAAGTGGCTCAGCAATCCTGACAATTCTATGCCCGGTAAACGTTTTATAAGAGAGACATACGATTCGACCTCTGTCGGTAGGACTCCGAGTCTGCCCATGCCAACATCAACCTTCAAATGCACCTTTACTTCAGCCTTTTTCCTGACAGCTTCATCGGAAAGCCCGCTAATAAAATCAACATCGTAAACAACCGGTGTCAATTTATACTCAATGATTTCCCCATACGTTTCCTGGGAACCTCCCAGGAGCACGACTATTTCTCCCTGTAAACCGGCCCGGCGCAGTGCTACCCCCTCCCAAACTTCAGCAATGCCGAATACTCTACCTCCTGATCTATAAATTGCCTGGGCACATTCAAGCAGGCCATGACCATAGGCATCCGACTTCACCACAGCCATGACTCTGACTTGCTGCCCTGCTGTCTGTTGAACAGCTCGAAAGTTGTCCTGCAGAGCAGCTATATCAATTTCGATCCTGTTAAAAGAAAGTTGTTCCATGGTTAGGGAGTTGTCCTTGTCCATTCCTTCCACATTAATCTACTTGCAAGTATCAGGGCCCAACCTACTGCTATATAAATCAGCCCTACAATTTCACCAGAAAGCACCGTAGTTCGTAGGAACCTGCCCAGCCCGATCATACCTGCCACCAGAAGCCATGTCTTCCAGGAATAAACGGAACCGATACAGACCTTGTCCCCAAATTCCTTGATCCTTTTTATGTTCTTCAGAGCTACACGATCAAGGATAAAAAAAGTTTTGGCTGTCCCCAGAACGATCCCCAGAATTGAAAACCAGAAATGATTCTTCAATGAAATTAAGACAAAACCGTTTGCAAGCAGAAAAAAACCAACAATACTCCAGATAAGGCCCGCCAGTAACAGGTGGGTTCTGATTGACACCCCGGGTTTATAGCGTTGTAGGTTTCTTTTCAAATCCATATGGATTCTGTCAATAGAGTTGGCTCAATGCTCGTGTTGTATATTTTTCAGTATATACAAAAAACATAGGCCTGTCTCCTTTGCAGGAAACAGGCCTATGGGTTACTTCTTACGGTCTGTTTTCTTTAAGACAGAAATTATACCTCAGTAACGGTGATGGCGCCTTCAGGGCAAACCTCAACACAGGTTTCACAGCCGAGGCATTCGTCCATGTTAACAGGCTCGGATTTTCCGTCAACCATCTCATATACCTGCGCCGGACATGCATCAACACATTCTTCATCGCCACTGCATTTGTCTTTATCTACGACAACTTCCCACATAGTAAAACCTCCATGTAAATAATTATTGATTAGAACAAGTCGTAAGACCAGTTGTACCTAAATTTGACAATCTTCATAATCAAGACTTATCAAGCACAAAAAACTATTCCCCTCTAATTCACCCCCCTATTTTTGTCAATAAAAAAATCCACTAAATGGGTATGAGAAACCATGTGTTGCAATTAAGGATGATCAAAGGGTTGTAAATACTGGTTGACCTAGCATTTCCTTTCATATTAGATTGTCTGGCCTAAAGCACTAATAATAAGCATTACATATATGGAAGCAAGTCCGTAAAAGGCAAGCGAATTATGAAAATGCAAACTCCTTGAAAAGCATGGGATAGAAGCAAAATTTGAAAGATAAAAACATGAAACAAGAAGAAAATTGGAACCCGGAAAAATCTGAGGAAGCAATGATTCAGGGCATTGTCGAAGGAAGCCCTGATGCCATTGGAGTTGCGGTTATCCGTTTGGACTGTGGCTGTCGCAAGATGGCAGCTGTAAGTAAGGATGGTGAACCGGCGAGCAAGGTAATCATGTACCGTGATAGGTCTGAATCAATCTGCGATAAGTGCAAAGAGGACAATGGGGCATACTCGCGAATATCTGTCCAGTTCATTTATTGGGAAAAACCTGAACCTGATGACGACACTAAAAAAATGATCTATGAAAAGGTATTAGGGATCAAAACACAATAGAGAAACAGCGACACATTTCCTCTAATCCAGAAATTCAGTAACATAAAAAAGTCTCTTCCCTGTGAACTCAACATATCCAGTGGAAACCTTAACTTTATAAGAACAGTTCACGAGTAAAGATTTATAGCAGAAATATTGACCATTAGTAGTAAAAAGTTATTCAATTTCTCTTATTTTTTGAAATTGATGCAATATGAGGGTAGAACTCATTTAAACATTCTGGACAAATACCGTGAGAAAATTTAGTCTCTGAGTGGTTTTTGATGCAAGTTTCAACTTTATGCCAGAACCCCATATCATCACAAATTTGTTTGCAGTGCATGCATATCCGAATAATGCCCTGCATGGTTCTTGTTTCTGCCTTTTTCTGTGGTCCCATTCCAGGTACTCATTTAAAAAAAAATAGGGACTATCCCTTACAGAACAGCCCCATTATAAAATAAGAAAATATTCAGTAAGTTCTAAGGTAATTCACGCCCTGGACCAAGCAGAGGACATGAAAAGAAAACATCTTCCTCGTCCATTTCCTCATTACCATTAGCATCAATCCACCAGCGACCACCATAGAAACCAAAATCACCAGGCCCATATTCTGTGCAAAGTCCTGTGCTGCCGCTTACTTCACATGGATATAATTCTTGGAAAGGACCTTTCATTGGCAAAGTTTCAGCCGCAACAATTGAGTCATATAATAAATCTTGGCTTACTACATAAATGACTGGACCGGGATTATTTCCTCTGGCAAAAAGGTTGGTTGAGTTGAGTGTAAAAATAGCCATTATTACAAAAAGAGTACATATAGTTTTTTTCATTTTCTGTCCTCCTAACATAGAGTTAATATAAGCCTGCAAACTGATCTCATTTTTCTTTTCAATTAACGTATAATCACCTCCCTTTCTTGAAAGCTTTATAATTCAGATGGGGCCTTATTTTTTATTTGGGGCCAGTTTTTATCTGCTTTTTTGATGTTGCCCGGTATATCTTCAGCCCATTTTTTCTGAATTTCCTTATCCAGATTCAAGTACAATTTCCCATCGACGATTTTCCACACTTCTGGGTCAGCAACAAACTTCTTTCCCACTGCCACACCATAGGCACAGTATCCACCATAGGCTGGGAGATATTTTTCAGGAGAGGCTTCAAACTTCTCTTTATTTATTTCATTAGCAAACGCATAGGTGATCCCTTTGTGTTCCGTAACATTCCATCCGGACCCCCTCATTGGCTTGTTGTCATCAAAATAAGCCACAGGGTCATAGCCACTGATTCCAGGAGTGCTAATATTATAGTTGCCGGCAAATGCAGGATTAACTGCTACAATAAGAAACAGTACCGATACGGATAACAAAATATTATTTATTAATTTCATTACACTCCTCCTTTGATCTTGATTTTATAAAGATTTTCCTATTTCTCTTCTCATTTGCTGCTTATCTCGTGGTTTGATAGCAATCAAGCAAACGAGTCCAATTGTAAATTGCATTATTTGATTTTTTTATATATTAATAGTATGCTATAAGCATAATGCTAGCTGTTTCAGTTGTTCATTCGTTAAATGGCTTGTCTATTTGTAAACAGCGAAGGAGTGTCAATGTATCACTTAATAGATTTCGTCAGATTTGAAAGCTTCATTTTTTATACGCTTGAATTGGTAAAACCATGGAATGTTCATGTTCTGGGGAAGGAGGAGTGCGCTAGGTTTCATTTTGTCAAAAAGGGGAGTTGTTTTATTTTTGAAGCCAACTCAAGTAAACCGGTACTCGCTGAAACCGGCGATATAGTCTTTATCATTTCTAAGGGCAACCACCGTTTATCAAGTGAACCGGAACTCCATAGCGAAAACCATGATTCAACATTTTGTTCTGAGGATTATTTTACCTTAGCAAACACAAATGAAGGGAAAATTGACTCCTCAGTTCTTTGTGGCCAAATAAAACCTTCAAGCTACTCAACGATAGAATTATTTTCCTCATTCCCGGAATTGCTGCATTTAAAGAAAAATAGCATGAACAAAACTCAGTCGATGCTGAGTCGTTGCTTATCTGAAGTAAGCTCGAGGAATGGTACGAATGAAGCATTGGCTGCACGAATTACTGAAGCCTTGTTAATTTCTCTACTGGAATCAAATTTAAAAAAAATGAATGCTGGATGGTCCGAAAAATACTTCCAAGTGCTAGAAGATATTCAGTCAAACTATAACAAACCCATAAACTGGAATAAATATATTCGGAAGCTTGGTGTATCAAGACCAATCTTTTTTCGGAGGTTTAAAGCATTAACGGGATTGACGCCCAATAAATACTTGAACAGTATTCGCATGAAAAAAGCTCTTGTTCTCCTTGAGAGTACAGATAGTCCCATTAAGTCAGTTTCCTATGATGTGGGGTTTCAAACTCCTGCTGGTTTTTCAAAAAAATTTAAATCTTATT
>CP070776.1:164579-169153 GCA_020346205.1 Deltaproteobacteria bacterium | reverse complement strand
CCGGATGATCTGCTGGGCAGTTTTAAAAACCTAACCGATACCCTTATCAAGGAAATCAGCCCCCATTTCAACAATGTTGAAATGATCCGCATACATGGCGACTGCCATTTTTCCAATCTCATATACCGGCCCGATGAATTTTTCTATATAATCGACTTTGACGATATGGTAGTGGGACCGCCGGTGCAGGATTTCTGGATGCTACTCCCCGGCTACCGGGAAGAATCTTTGGCCGAAATCGAGATATTCCTGGAAGGCTACGAGATGTTCAGGGATTTTGACAGGTCCAGCCTGCGCCTGATTGAGCCGCTGCGGGCCATGCGCTATATCCATTACACAGCCTGGTGCGCCTATCAGTTTGCCGAGGACGGCGAAACCAGGGTGGATTCTGATTTCGGTTCCAGGCAATACTGGCAGATCGAAATGGATGACCTGGCAGATCAACTGAAAAAAATAAAGGAACAGGAATTCTAAATTTTTAATTATTGTTTCATACTATGGATGGCACTAAAAGGGCAGATATCAAACCGGGAGCAGAGGTCTATATAGTTTTGAAAAAAGACCAGCACTCCGGAAAACAGACAGAGGGAATCGTAAAAGACATCCTGACAAAATCCTCCAAGCATCCACATGGGATCAAGGTCCGGCTGCAGAGTGGTGCAGTCGGGCGGGTTAAAAAGATTGTCAGCTAAGATCCCTTGTCTGCTGGCAGTGACAGACTTTCACTAGGCTGCCTTCCTGTCTATGTAATCACTATCCTCTTCTGAAACACCTTTATCTTCGGACTGGCTTGCTTCCTTCATTGCCAGGTATTCATCAAAATCCATCATTACGTCGATAACACCTTCGGTCGTGATTTCGATAATCCTGTTTGCCACGGTGGACACAATCTGATGGTCATGGGAGGCAAAAAGCACCACCTCCTGAAAATCCATCAGCCCATTATTCAAAGAGGTGATTGACTCAAGGTCGAGATGGTTGGTGGGCTCATCGAGAATGAGGGCATTGGCGCCGGAAAGCATCATTCTGGAAAGCATACAGCGTACTCTTTCGCCACCTGAAAGGACCGATGTCTTTTTCAGTGCCTCCTCTCCGACAAAAAGCATCTTGCCCAGGAACCCCCGGACAAAACTCTCATGCTCCTTGGGAGGTGCATACTGGCGGAGCCAGCCGATAAGGTCCAGATCGCAATTATCGAAATACGCATTATTCTCTTTCGGGAAATAGGCGTTTTTCATGGTTACCCCCCAGCGGAAACTGCCTTTGTCCGGCTCAAGCTCCCCGGCCAGGATCTGGAACAGGGTTGTTTTCGCCAGGCTGTTAGGCCCGACAAAGGCGATCTTGTCACCCTTGTTGACTGTGAGGGAGAGATCCTCAAACATGGTCACCCCGTCAATCTCCTTGGATAGACCGTCAATCTCTAGGATGACGTCTCCACAGGGACGGTCCGGCTTGAAGACAATGTAAGGATATTTCCGTGAGGAAATCGGCATGTCCTCTACGGTGAGTTTATCAAGCAGCTTTTTCCGCGAGGTGGCCTGTTTGGCCTTGGAGGCATTGGAACTGAAACGTCGGATGAATTCCTTCAGTTCCTCTGCCTTGGCCTTGGCCTTTTTGCTCTCGGTCTCCTTCTGATGAAAACGGAGCTTGCTCGCCTGGTACCAGAAGTCATAGTTGCCTACATAGACCTGAATTTTGCCATAATCGATATCTGCCACATGAGTGCAAACCTGATTCAGGAAGTGACGGTCATGGGAGACGATGATAACTGTGTTCTGAAAGCGGGAGAGAAAGGCCTCCAGCCATTTGATAGTCTGCATATCCAGTTGGTTGGTGGGTTCGTCCAGAAGCAGGATATCAGGATTGCCGAACAGGGCCTGGGCCAGCAGCACCCGTACCTTGTCGCTGCCGTCAAGTTCCTTCATTCTTTTCTGGCGCATCTCTTCCGGGATGCCGAGACCGTTTAACAGCACCGCTACCTCTGCCTCTGCCTCATAGCCGTTCATCTCACCAAACTTGACCTCCAGTTCCCCTGAACGAATACCGTCTTCTTCGGTAAAATCAGCCTTTGCATAGAGCGCCTCTCGCTCGGCCATCACCCTGTAGAGCTTCTTGTGGCCCATGACTACTGTATTAAATACGGTATGATCGTCAAAGGCGAACTGGTCCTGGTTGAGGACCGCTATGCGCTCCCTCTTCCCTTTGGAGATCTCACCCCGGTCAGCCTCAAGCTGACCTGAAAGGATCTTCAGGAAGGTGGATTTGCCAGCGCCATTGGCCCCGATAAGGCCGTAGCAGTTGCCAGGAGTGAACTTGATGTTAACGTCCTGAAAGATGACTCTTTTGCCATAGGAAAGAGCAATGTTAGATGCAGTTATCATTTTGGTATCCTTATGAAAAAAGCCACAGGAAGACTCACAAGGAGACTCCCCGTGGCATATAATTTTAGGGTTTTTAAAAAAGAGTTTAAAGCTATTGCCTGAATTGAGGTTCTAAACCCCATACGGGACTCAATTCAGTACGCGCTTGACAGGTATAAGTGAGTACCTTCACGAAATTGTTTGCTTGCAGAAAAAACAGATAAGCGAAGACTTCGAGAATATAATTTCTAAGCCACTAATCTTCCTGCTGAGAAAGGTCTTCACTTTCACCGGCAGCAATCTTCTTTTTTTCAAGCTTGCGCTGCCTTTTTTCCTCTTTCTTCTTTTTCTTTGCCAATTCTTTCTGGCGCTTTTCAAATGAATAATTTGTTCTGGCCAATATTCTATCCTTTTAAATGTTTAATTTCCTGCATAGTAACATGCTTTTACGGATTCAGGAACAGGTTACCGGAACCGTCGACCATCATTGCTGCCCTGCGGTGCTGCCTCTTCTGCCTGCTGCCTGCCTTGCGCTGCCTTGCTGGCGGTTGTTCTTGTTTTTGCGCACCGTTAGATTTTTGGGCAGGTTTTGTGCCTCTGCCTGATGGGCGTCCATTACGGCGTGCTGCAGAATGACCATTTCTCTTCGGTTTATTCCACGATTTTCTGGCAGGTCTTTCGGCACCAGGGGTGCGATCCGAAATCTCTATGGTAATGCCATCAACTTTACTCCGGTTAATTTTATTACCCAGGGCACGCTCGATCTGGTTGATGATCTTCCTGTCCTCACGGCCGGCAAAGGTAAAGGCCTCACCGGTACAGGATGCACGACCGGTACGGCCCACCCTGTGGGTATAAGCATCCACCGTGGCAGGCACATCGTAATTTATCACATGTGAAATACCGGATACATCAATTCCGCGTGCTGCGATGTCTGTGGCTACCAGTACCTTGAACTGGCCGCGCTTAAAGCCGTTTAAAGCTTTCTGACGATTTTGCTGCGAAAGGTTGCCCTGTAATGAGGTTGCGGCATAACCGGCCTTATCCAGCTGCCGGGCGAGGCTCTGGGCCCGGTACTTTGTCCTGGTAAATATAAGGGTTGATGTCATATCAGTCTTGGCCATTAAGTCTTTCAGCAGGGTCATCTTGCGGTTCTGCTCCACCGAATAAAGCACCTGTGACACGGTATCAGTTGGCCGGCTATGGGCGATCTGCACCCTGACCGGATTGTCGAGAATATCTTCAGCCAGGCTGCGGATTTCACTCGGCATGGTGGCTGAAAACAGCAGCGTCTGCTTCTCAACGGGCAAAAACTTTAATATTCTCCGAATGTCCGGCAGAAAACCCATATCGAACATATGATCCGCTTCATCAAGAATCAGATGCTCAACCTTTGAAAGGCTGAAGGTCCTGTCGCGCAAATGATCAAGCAGGCGGCCGGGACAGGCGACAACAATCTCAATACCGGCCCTGAGCTTTCTTGCCTGGGTCGGTTTGTTTACCCCTCCGTATATTGCCACACTGCGAATACCTGTCTGGCGGGCCAGCTTGGTAATATCGCTGTTAATCTGTTCTGCCAGTTCACGGGTAGGGGCAACGATAAGGGTCCGGACCCTGCCGCGCGGGCCTTTAAGCAAATGCTGTAAAATGGGCAGCACAAATGCTGCGGTCTTGCCAGTGCCGGTCTGGGCCAGGCCCATGATGTCACGGCCATCCAGGATTGAGGGAATCGCTTTTTTCTGGATCGGGGTCGGTGTCTGGTAGTTGCAGGCCTGAATGCCTGCCTCAATTTTCTTATGAAAATCAAATTGTGTAAAACTCATTTATTTCTCTCTGTATGAATTTGTGTGGCAGAGCCGTAGCAGCCCTTGGTGCCATCCATAAACAGGCACCACCTGCGAAACGGCAATTTAGCGTTTCTGCCACTGGTTCGACTGCTTCCCTATTGGAAACAGATAATTATTTTTTTGGATAAATAGAGAAAGCCAGGTCGCGGACACTGAAGTCAGCTCATGGGTATCTCTGCTGTCCATTAGTAAGTGATCAGCAGAAAATTAAATAACGGCTTCTAATCTAACGGGATAAAAGTCTCGGAAGGGAAGAACGACGTATGAAGAATTCGCCAGGCACTTAGCGCACATACCTTTTGTCAGGTGCGGGCCCACTATACCCGACTTTGTACTTATTGCAACAAAATAATCCAGCGTAAGGCTG
>CP070776.1:159678-164479 GCA_020346205.1 Deltaproteobacteria bacterium | reverse complement strand
TTTGGCATGGCAAAGGGAGCAGGCATGATCATGCCGGACATGGCTACAATGCTCAGCTTTGTTATGACTGATGCAGATATAGCGGCAGATATTTTACAGCAGCATCTGTCAAAGGCTGTACGTCTTTCATTCAACCGAATTACTGTAGATGGTGATACAAGCACAAATGATACGGTTCTGGTGCTGGCCGGCTGCACAGCAGGCAACCCTGAAATAGGTAGTATTGATAGCGGTGAAAGCACGATATTTGGAACTGCTTTGGCTGACCTTTTAAAAGACCTGGCCCTGCAGATTGTTGCTGACGGAGAGGGAGCCAATAAAACAGTCACCATAAAGGTCATTAATGCTGCCAGTGAAGATGATGCTGAACAGGCAGCCCGCACCATCGCCAACTCGCCCCTGGTGAAAACAGCATTTTTTGGTGAGGATGCCAACTGGGGAAGGATTATAGCTGCCTTGGGACGCTCAGGAGCAGCATTTGAACAGGAAAACGTGGATATCTCCTTTGATGATGTACTCCTGGTCCAGGATGGTTTGGCACTGGGAACTGCTGCAGAAGCTCAGGCGACTGATGTTATTAAGCAGAAGGCCTTCACCCTCAGTGTTGATCTTAAAAATGGGCAGGCAGCAGCTGAAGTATATACGTGTGATCTTTCAATTGATTATATAAAGATAAATGCTGATTACCGCAGCTGAACAAAAGTCATTTCACCACTGTATTTTCTTGAAGCAATACTTCTTCGTGTATATTATATAAGTATAGAAAGTTATAGTATAATCTCTTTAACGCAAGGGAGGTACGATTATGACTGCTGATACCAAAAAGATCTGTCCTGAGTGCAATGGAGAAAAAAAGATTGCCGGAACATGTGTCTGCGATATGGAGTGGCGCGGTACTCAAAAAGATGATGCATGGATTGACTGCCAATGTACAGATGAGGATATCTGCCCTTTATGCCAGGGGGCTGGCTATGTTTCTGGTGATTAATCCATCCAGTTGCCTGACAATTTCTAGGATTGACTACTGGCCTATCAAATGAAGCCTGGTCTTACTTGCTAGTGTATGTTCTGGAGCGCTTTTACTCAAGTACTTGATGCTTCCAGCTTTCTTATCCCTGTTCTGATAAAAAACATTGAGAGAAATAGTGAAATTGCTAGAGAGATTAATATCCACGCAATAAGTGTCAGCAGATCGTTTGCCGGCATTACCCCGTTTCGCAGCCAACTCCGCATCACCCTGTAGACAGGTGCTCCTCCCAGGAAAATAACAGCCATTTCAAAGGCAATGGCGGTAAACAGAAAAAGAATGGCACCTATACCTCCCAGGGCTGCGGCCCTGTTTTCTGCCTTGAAGTCAGCGTAGATTGCTCCAAAGCCAAGTGACATGGCAAGAACCGTCCAGGTTATAATCAAGCCGGTAATGACAGAGATCCACCACATGGGCCCTTCTATATTGAGGAGGTTGTTGGAAACAACCAACAGGACAAGGGCAAGCCCGGTAAACGGGACAACATAAAAAAGATATTTGTGCAGCATATACCGGGCAGTTGAAAGGGGCGATGACATGATAATATAAAAAGAACCGCCTTCTGCGCCGATTGAAGGGTAAACAAAACGTGCTGCCAGAGACGCTACGACAAAGCCGGTTAAGCCAATATTTAGAAATGATATAAGGTTGGTAACATATTCTTCTTCAAACAGGGACCGTTCCACAGGTAGTACTTTGAAGTTATACAGATAAACAATAACAAGGGCAGCAATCATAAAGAGTTGAGACCATTCAGCCGAGTCCCGCAGGAACAGTTTGGATTCTTTGAGAAATATCCACTGTAGAGAACTGCGCCGATACTTGCCCCTGCTGAAAAATCTACGATAGCCGCCAAAGGACTCCTGTGATTTTGTATATCCTGAGAGAAACCAACGCTCCATGGCCCATTCGCCGAGAAAGAAAAGGGCGATGGGAGTAATTATAAGCAGGGAAGCTAGCAGAAAGTCAATTTCCCGGTCCATGAGATAGTAGGAAAGCAGATTAGAAGCCCAGGCCGCCGGTATATAAGGAGCTGCCGGTGTGGCAAGGGATGATAGATAATCAATAAAGTGGCCGTATTTATCCGGATTTACCAGGTCTTCAGGCCGCATAAGCCTGAAAATGAGATAAATGAAGATACCGAAACATATAGAAAGGTAAAGAATTATATCCTTGGTGCGCTTGGCAGGAAAAAGGTTGACAAGCAGGACCGTAAATCCCATTCCGAAGGTAGTAGCTATAGCAGCAGTGGTGATAATTGTTCCCAGCATAATTGGCCAATAGAGGAAGCCGGCCTCAAATACGGTTCCATACGCAGCAAATATGGGGATAGAAAAAACAATCATCATCCATGAGGTATAAATTGATGTTGTAATGTAACGCATGAAGAAAATATCAGATTTGTCCACGGGCGCGGCAAAGATGATTTCATTGTCCTGTGAAAGAAATAGTGTAGATACAGCAGAAACCATGCAGGAAAATATCAGCATGGCGAACATGGTTATCCAGGCCATCTGGAATATTTTCAGACTAAGTAGTATGCCAAGCTCGTTCTGGCTGTGAAAATAGGTGATAACCCTGACACCAATCCTATATAACACCAGGCAGACTGCCAGACTGAATAGTAGTACCCCTAGTGTACGGAAAGGTAACGTGTCTTTTGGGAAAAATTTATTTTTTGCAGAAAAGAGAAAGGGCTGCAAAAGTATGTTCCGCTTAGATGGCATCATAAATAATTTTTTACTCAGAGCGCAGTGCAGCTATTATATCCTGGAGTTCGTAGGCCCCGGTGAGTTCCAGGAATATCTCCTCAAGATCAGAGTGTTCCAGCCGGGCCTCATGCTGTAAATCTTTCAGGTTGCCAATTGCTCGCAGGCTGCCATTTAAGATGATGCCGATCCGGTCGCAAAGTTCTTCGGCAATTTCCAGGGAATGGGTGGAAAGAAAGATTGAGGTGCCCCTGGCAGCATGGTTTTTAAATAATTCTTTTACAATACGGGCACTTTTCGGATCAAGACCTACCATGGGTTCATCAACAACAATGAGAGGGGGCTCGAGCATAAAAATACTTGAGATAATTAGCTTCTGCCGCATGCCGTGTGAATAGCTCTCAATAAGATGATGACGCCAGTCCTGCAGGTCAAATAGTTGCAGATAATGGGCTGTATTGCGGGAAAAGGCTTCAGGGGCCAGATTATATAAACTGGCAATAAACTGGAGAAACTCAAACCCGGTAAGTTTTTCAAACAGGTAAGGGCGGTCAGGTATATAACCGGTATCAAGTTTGCATTTTTTGGGTTCAATTGCCAGATTGCGATTGTTGATTGATACCTGACCATTATCTGGTTGCAAAAGACCGGCTATCATCTTGATCGTAGTTGTTTTGCCAGCCCCGTTTGGGCCTAAAAACCCAAAAATTTCTCCACGGTTGACATGCAGGCTAATATTGTCAACTGCAGTGAATTTGCCAAATGTCTTTGTCAGGTGCTCTATGACAAGAACATGGTCTCTATCATCTTGCCCAGGCGATGTTTTGTTTATTGTGTTGTTTATTTCAGTCATGGATCAGTTTCTCTTGTCATCAACTATTTCAATCTGCAGTTTACCGAGTAACGCTGCAATTCTAACCTGTTCATTTGTTTCCCCCTCGACAAATTTAATATGACTTAAATCAGCAGGGAATTGATTTTTTGTTGTATCAACTGAGTACCAGTTGTCATCAAGGCATACTTCGTTCCAGGCATGGTAATAAAATGCCCCTTCAAAGAATGTCACTCCGGCAACCACCCGTGTCGGTATGCCAACATTTCTTGCCAATGCAGCGAAAAGTGCAGCATGTTCATTGCAGTCGCCAATTTTAGTACTCAGCGTGGTAAGGGCATCAGGAATTCCAAGTACAGGTCTTTTCTCCAAGTTGGTATATACCCACTCAGATAAGATCTTCACCCGTTCTATGTCGCTGGTAGCATATTCAGTTTCTGCCTGAGCCAGATTGGCGATGAGTTTGTTTTTTGTCTGAATATATGGTGTGGAAGCAAGCTCTTCAGCATAATCTTTGCAGGAGGAAGCATTCGAGTCAGGTAAAGATTCCAGGTTGATCGTAAGAATATCACCGTTAAGACTCTGGCGGTCTTTATCAAGATCAAAACTGGTATCTGCAGGTAATGTCAGGCGATAGCTGACCGCATCGCGTCCTGAGAGTTCGGGAATGCCGCCACTTAATGGAATGGAGACGCTGCTTAGAATTTCCTTGCCTTTGACCTTGATATCAGTGGCCTTGAATTCCGGTTCCGAAATGAATACAAAACCTGCAGGGGACTCTTCCTTTATGACTTTACCCTCATCATTCAACCAGCTGTTTATCCTTATGCCTGAAAATGTTTCAACAAAATGGTGCAGGTTATAGATACGCTTATTGATGAGAACTTTTTCACGTCCCTTGTATTCCATAACTGTATCTTTCCCAGAAAGGGAGATGGGGTCAAAATAGGGGACCTTCAACTTGTCACCAGGTTGCAGTCCCTGTTCCAGGAGGTAATAACGACTGTTTGTTGAAAGATAAGGTGGTTTTTGCAGACGAATTACATCGGAAATAGTTTCTTTGCCTGTTTTGAGAGAGAAATGGACTTCCTTGCCTTCGACTTTGCCCTCGGCATCCATCTTGTAAAAAGGGGAGGTGAAGTGGAAGTTAAAATCTTTGAGCAGCATATCCTTGCTCAGCGTGGCCTTGATCCTCATGTCAACAGGATGGGACTCATTGAGAATATTCAAATA
>CP070776.1:154713-159578 GCA_020346205.1 Deltaproteobacteria bacterium | reverse complement strand
GTATCCGCTCTAAAGATGATGTTGATTATTTGACAGGCAAGGCTGACATTGCAGTTATTGGTACAGAAACTATCCGTTTGGTCGATGAACAGGGAGCTGAAGCTGTAGGTCCCTTTATTGCAAGCCTTCGCTGAAATTGAAAATATCCTTCCAGATTAACAAATAATTTAGGTAAGACAGGAGAATGGTATGTCAGAAAGCCTCAATTCCTCACTGGGCACTGCAGAGGTAAAATGGAACCTTACCGATCTTTACAGCGGTTATGACGACCCACAGATTGAAAAGGATATCGCCTTTTGCGAAAGTGAGGCAGCTTCTGTTAACGGAGAATATGCTGACAAGGTAAAGAATCTTGGAGCTGAAGAATTATATGCCCTGGTTAAGAGGCTGGAGAGCCTTGAAACTAAGCTTGGTAAGCTCTTCACTTTTGCTTTTTTGAATTTTGCTACGCATACCCATGACCAGGAGGTCAGTGCTTTTCTGCAACGCATGCGTGAGATCGGCAGCAGTATAGGTAAGGATACAGTTTTTTTTGAGCTGGAATGGAACAAGATATCTGAAGAAAGTGCTGAAAATTTCCTGCAGAATAATTTACTTTCCCATTATCGCCACTACCTGGAGAATATGCGCAAATATGCGCCACACCAACTGACACAGATTGAGGAAAAACTATTGTTGGAATGTGCTCCTGTTGGCCGTGGAAGCTGGACATCACTTTTTGAAAAGATCATGGGTCACCAGAAATTCGGGGAGAAGCAGCGCACCGAAGAGGAAGTGCTGGCAGACCTTTACAACCCTGACCGTGATATAAGAAAACAGGCAGCATCAGACCTTACCTCAGGGTTGAACAGCCAAAGCCACTTATTAACCCATATTTTTAATACTCTGCTTGCAGATAAGATGATCAGCGACCGGTTGCGTAAATATCCCGGCTGGGTCAGTTCCATGAACCTGGGTAATGAGCTTGAAGACAAAACAGTTAATACACTTATTGAAACTGCTGCCGGGCGCTATGATATTCCGACACGGTATTACAGGATCAAAAAGGATATGCTAGGCCTGGATGAGCTGATTGACTATGATCGTTATGCACCTTTGCCGCATCTGCCTGATACCAGTATTTCCTGGGAAGAGTGTCGTGAAATGGTGCTGAAGGCCTTTGGGGAGTTTTCACCGCAGATGGCAGAAATAGCCGGTTTCTTTTTTGACAAAGGCTGGATACATGCCCCATTGCAGGAAGGTAAAAGGGGTGGCGCCTTTGCCCATCCCTGCGTACCTGAAGTGCATCCCTATGTTCTGGTAAACTATACCGGTAACCTGCGTGATGTCTCTACAGTGGCCCATGAGCTTGGCCACGGTGTACACCAGTATCTGGCAGCTGAACAGGGTTATTACAACAGCAATACCACCCTGGTACTGTCAGAGACCGCTTCTGTATTTGCAGAACTCCTTGTCTTTAACTCCCAACTTGATCTGCTTGCCAAGAAGGAAGAGAGAAACGCCTTTATCTGTCAGAAGCTGGAATCTATCTTTGCCACAGTATTCCGCCAGATCTCAATGAATCGTTTCGAGGACAAGGTGCATAATGCCAGAAGGGAAAAGGGGGAGCTCAAAACAGAAGAGATCACCGGCATGTGGCTGCAATCACAGAAGGACATGTTTGGAGATTCAGTCACACTGTCAGAGAATTACGGCATCTGGTGGTCTTATATACCTCATTTTTTGCATACGCCGGGCTATGTATATTCTTATGCCTTTGGCGAACTTCTGGTCCTCGCACTGTATGCCCTGTATAAAAAGGAGGGTGCTTCTTTTGTACCCAAATACCTTGAACTGCTTTCCGCCGGCGGCAGCCAAACACCTTACAAGCTAGTGGAGCCGTTTGGGGTCAATCTTGATGATCCGCGATTCTGGAATGACGGGCTGCAGATTATCAATGAAATGCTTGGGCTCGTTGAATAGAGATCAAAGCATTTATACTCATCGAATTACCTCTGGTTCATCAAGAAGAATCTGCTCGGCCGGTTCTGAAAAAGACTCATCAGGCATGGTCATAATTTTATGTTGATCCTTTACCTTAAAGGTGCCCATCAGTTTTTTCAGCTGTATTGTCTGGTTTGAAAGTTCTTCAGCTGCAGCAGCACACTGCTCGGCATTAGCGGTTGTCTGCTGCGTGACATTGCCTATCTGGTTCAGGCCCTGGTTTACCTGCGTAATTCCTTCAGCCTGATCTTTGGATGCTTCGGCAATTTCCTCAACAAGATCTGTCACCTCTGTAACAGCTTCAACGATCTTGGAGAGCGACTCTTCAGTCAGGCCGGCAATTTCAGTACCATTGGCAGTTGTGGAAACAGCGCTTTCAATTAGTTGAGCAGTTTCCTTGGCAGCCTGGGCACTGCGCCCGGCAAGATTTCTGACCTCTTCGGCCACAACAGCAAATCCTTTGCCGTGTTTGCCGGCCCTGGCAGCTTCAACAGCTGCATTTAAGGCCAGGAGATTCGTCTGGAAGGCAATCTCATCAATAACTTTGATTATTTTTGAGATGTTCTGACCGGCAGCGGAAATTTCTCCCATGGCTGTGACCATACTCTGCATATTCTGGTTGCCTGCCTCAGCAGACGAACGGGCTTGATTTGCCTTTTCATTTGCTAAACTGGAATTCTCAGCATTGCGCTTTGTCTGGGAAGCCATCTCGTCCATGGTGCTTGATATCTCTTCAAGAGAGGCAGCCTGTTCAGATGCCCCCTGGGACAGGGACTGGCTGGTATCAAGAATTTGGTTCGCTCCAATGGCGATCTTTTCTGATGCTACACGGGCAGTGGAAACCGTGTCGTTGAGATCGGTCATTGTTTTGATCAGGGCATTACCGATCACATCTTGCTCATCCGAGGCTTTGACATTATGGGTCAGGTCACCTGCAGCAAGCTTTTCAAGTGCAGCTACAAACATATACTGCAGCCTGTCCTTGAACCTGTCCATGGCGTGGGCCATCTGGCCGATCTCGTCATTACGGTCCAGGTCCAAACGCTGATCAATATGTCCTTTTTGAAGCTCTTCCAGCATTTTCACGGTATTTTCCAATGGCCTTGTCAGGGTACCTGATAAGAACCAAACAACCATAAAGGCTATACCGAGAAGGATGAAAGTAATCAGGATGATATTGAATAGCAGATCTTTGATTTGGTTTTCAACATCGGCAATTTTCTGGGCAACAGCCTCATCTATGTTGTCAATATATTCCCCGGTACCGACTATCCAGTTAAGGGGTTTGTACAGCTTAACAAAGGAGAGTTTCGGCTGGTCCTTAGTCAATCCGTCCTTGGTGGGTTTAGGCCAGAGATAATCTACATAGCCTTCTCCTTCCCTTTCTGTGACATCGACAAATGCTACAAAGAGGTTCTCATCCCTGCCAAGGGCGCAGTCGAACTTCGGGTCATCAAGTACCTGACCGTTCAAGGACGGGACTGTCGGGTGCATTACCATCTTTGGGAAAGGTTTGCCCGTATCATTGATCCAGAAATAGCCGACACCTTCATTAAAGCGCATCTTGCGTATGTCTTCCTTGGTCTTCTCTATGGAATCATTTATTGCATCATCAACATAGATGCCGGTACCGATTATCCAGTCCCATTCTTCTATCAGCCTGACAAATGAGAGTTTAGGCTGGTCTTCAGTTAGGCCGTCCTTGGTTGGTTTGGGCCACAGGTAATCGACAAAGCCTTCTCCGTCCCTTTCTGTAACATCCCTGAAAGCATTAAAGAGGTTTTCATCGGTGCCCAGGGCGCAGTTGAATTTTGGATCGTTCAGCACCTGACCGTCCAGTGCAGGTACCGTTGGATGCATTATCATTTTAGTATAAGGTTTGCCAGTATCGTTTATCCATATATAACCGGTGCCATTGTCATAACGGATCTCCTTGATGGCTGCCATGGCCTGTTGCTGGGCTTCTTCAGTGGTTATTTCACCTGCATCGACCTTAGCCAACAGGTTGTCAATGATTACACTTGCAACATCGACAACATGGCTTAACTCATCACCATACCTGTTAATGAGGTACTCGTTATCACGGGCACTACGGTAGTTTGAATCTATGGTTTCGTAGGCAATATCTACAAAGCTTTGCAGGTTTGTTTTTACCTTTTCAATTTCTTCAGCTTTGATACGGGCAATTTCAGCATTGGCATTGTTTTTGATGCTAACAATGATGAGCGCCGAGGTTATAGTTGAGGTGATGATCAGAATTCCACAGCAGATAAGAATGATCTTTGCACGGATTTTAAGGTTAGCAAACATACTTTTCCCTTTTCTTTTGATTTTTACAGTGAATATAGATAGGCGGATATCTGAGCCTTGAAGATTATTTGATTTACTGGAAAAAATATAACAGCCATTCTTATAAGAAAGTCATCTACAGGTTCAGGTACAGCTATGGGCCGTTTGGTTGGGAAAAGTGGATACAGAATCAGAAGAAGATGGAAATTGGCACCTGAAACACTTTAATTAGCTGACACAAATTACCACAATGTGGTAGTTCGATCAAGAAAGATTTTTTCTTAATAATGATTATCCAAGATTGCAATACAACAGTGATAACTAAAAATATGGAGAATAATCTTAAATGATAATTTGAGTAGAATTGTGCAAGTTACTTTTGGACTGTTGAAAGGTTTAAGGTTGAAAGCAGGGGAGAGCATAGAGAAATATTGGTTCAGGAGTGCTCCTTGCAAATTGGGCACCCCTGAAGCTTAAAAGGTTTTTCCAGATGACTGTTTGCCAGTAAATCATCATTTTGGAATATTTCTTGGGTTAAGCCATCGGCCATGATCATTCCATCGTGCAAAACAATAGTCCTTTCGCAAAGATCC
>CP070776.1:149734-154613 GCA_020346205.1 Deltaproteobacteria bacterium | reverse complement strand
CCGCCCATGCGCTGCATGGCAAGATCCAGCCCCAGATTACTCATGACAGTTGCCACTAAGGTGTTTTTAGAAAGCTTTTGGCGCTCAATCATTTCTTCTGCGCAAATAGCCATAATCTGGTCACCATCAACAATGGTGCCTTGCTCGTCAGATACAATGAGCCTGTCGCCGTCTCCATCCAATGCGATGCCAAGATCAGCACTATGCTCACGCACCAGTTTCGCCATGACTTCAGGATGAAGCGCTCCACACTCATGATTGATATTTTTGCCGTCCGGCTGTACTCCAATGCTGGTAACTTTGGCTCCCAGTTCCTCAAAAACATGTGGCGCCACACCATAGGTGGCTCCGTGGGCACAGTCAAGCACGATATGGATGCCATCAAGAGTGTAGCGTTTGGGAAAGGTGTTTTTCAGGAAAACTATATAGCGTCCGCGGGCATCATCAATACGGGCTGCCTTACCAACCTCGTCAGCCACAGGTCGCAACGAATCCATTTTTTTGGAAAAAATGAGATCCTCAATAATGGCTTCCTCTTCATCAGGCAATTTAAAACCGTGGTTGGAGAATATCTTGATACCATTATCCTGGAAAGGATTATGGGAAGCTGATATAACAACACCAGCATCGGCACGCATGCCGGTCGTTATAAAGGCAATGCCGGGAGTCGGCAGAGGACCGACCAGAAGCACATTAACACCCATGGAACAGATACCCGAAGCTAAGGCATTTTCAATCATGTAGCCTGAGAGTCTGGTGTCCTTACCGATAACTATCCTTGGATTATGCTCCTTGTCAGGCACTTGCTTCTTGACAAGAAAGGCAATTGCTCTGCCAAGTTGCATGGCTATATCGGTGGTCATGGGATAGGTATTGGCAACTCCCCGTACCCCGTCTGTTCCAAAAAGTTTTCTCATGGCTTGATTTTGAGTCTTCTCGTTTCGCTTATTTTCAGGGTCACCGTATCCGGTTTAATTGCAAGAATCTTTACCTTGGCGGGAGATTCGACGAGTACTTCCAGTTTTGTATTTCCGGGCTGGAGAGCTTCAGGAGTAACTTCGGCATGAAAAAGATTCCGGATATTATTTGTTGCCCGAAGCATTGTTTGAGGAATTTCAGCCGTAATACTTACCGTTGGAGGCAGCAGCTGGTAAATTGTCTCTGTTTGCCTGCCTGCATCAATGTCAAGTTCTATCGGTAAGGCAGAGATTTCCATTTCCTTTATTAATTCAACTATATTTAACCGGACAGCAACCACCGGCTCGCCAATCAGGTCTGCTATTTCAGACTTTAAAGCAAGAGAAACCTGCTTAACTGCAGATTGATCCAGGCCGTTGATGTCAATACTACTGGTCTTAAGATTTTGTTCATGTCCCAAAATGGATTGCGGCCCGCTTATTTCTAGGGTTGTAGGATCAGCTGTCACTGAATCCAACCTGAAATCTTTATGAACTTTACCGACGAGTATGGGCTTGATCGGAAGTTCTTTTTGTATCAAACGATCGAGCAGCAGGGTAATGGTCGGCGGCTGCACTCGAAGAATACTTAAACCACGGGGCAGAGAAATTGAATCGGGGTTGTTCTGGATAACAACTGTTCCAGGTGCGGCTTTTGAAAGATCAATTGTCCTGCTGATATGCTGCTCGGCCATGCCGCGGATGAGACTGCGTTGCCCGCTGACCGTCACCTCCAGCTGTCTTTTAAACTGATTGGAAATAACAAGCTCGCGGGGCAGGTTGACAATTTCCACTGGGAGGGTGACGTTCATATCCACCTTGTCCTCACCAACCACGAAATACCAGAGGAATAGCGCAAAAAGCAGAGAAAGCAGCTTCAGTACCCAGTTTTTTGGCCTGGGAAAAGAGGTTATATTATCAATTATTTGGCGAACCAGTTTTTCCATAAGTGCGGCTGATAATCCTTTGGAATGAAGATTTCTTCAAGTTTATTTAACAACACCGTCTCATCAGAAACAGTAGTTATGGATCCGTGCTGAACTAGGGATATCTCCTGGGTTTCTTCCGAAATAACCACAATGACGGCATCGGTTTCCTCTGAAAGTCCAATGGCGGCCCTGTGCCTGGTGCCGTAACGTTTGTTGATGTACGGATTTTTGGTTAAAGGCAGCAGGCAACCGGCATTCTGAATACGGTTGTTATGGATAATTACACCACCGTCATGCAGTGGCGAGGATGGAAGAAAAAGACTTACCAGTAATTCAGTGGTAAGGTTGCCGTCTACCTTATGCCCAGATTCTATATAATCCCGTAAACCGGTTTCCCTTTCAATAACTATAAGACCGCCTATTCTTCGCCTGGCAAGATAGCGTGAACTTGCCACGACAACCTGAATGGTGTTTTGTAACGCATCGTCATAACTTTTATAGAAAGGAGTTTTACCAACCTGTGTGAGTGCCCGTCTGATATCCCTTTGAAAAACGATGATAATGATAAGAAAAATGGAACTCAACAGGGTGCGGAGCAGCCAGTAGAGAGTGAGAAGTTCAAGCTCTCTGGCTCCGAAGTAAATGACGATGAGAACAGCGATGCCAACCAGCATCTGGACGGCTCTGGTTCCCCGTATGAGAAGAATGGTACGGTAGATGATGAATGATACCAGCAGAATGTCAACTATATCCTGCCATCGTAAAAATTGTATTACATCACCCATAAGAATTACTCTGAATTACTGTTGCATGAATAAAGATTTTTTAAGAGAGATATCTGTAAAAAATGACTCAGTTAGTCATATATTAAAACAGGTATCAATATTAATTAAAACAACTTATTAGGAAATTTTACAAGAGAAGAAAAAAAATATTTAAAATTTTTTAATGTAATTTCTTATCTGGCATTTTTGCTCCAGGAAAAGCCATGTGATAAGGTGGCTTAAAAGTCATATTACGTAGGTTTATAATTTCTAGGAAAAGTAGGCATTCTTTATGTAAATTTGGGTGGAACTGTTTTGGAGGAAAAAATATGCTTTATGATTTAGTCAGCAAGACCAGGAGCTTCAGGCGTTTTAAAGAAAATGAACCAATAGATATGGAGACCCTGAGACACCTCGTTGACCTTGCACGCCTGGGAGGATCTGCCAGAAATGTACAGCCGTTAAAGTATGTACTGATAAATGCACCTGCGGTAAATGCAGAAATATTCCAGAATCTTGGCTGGGCAGGATATTTAAAGGATTGGCATGGACCAGAAAAAGGTGAGCGCCCGGTAGCTTATATTGTCTGTTTGCTCGATACTCGTTTGAGCAGTGAGGCTGACTGTGACCTTGGAATTGCTACACAGAATATATTGCTTGGAGCTGCTGAAAAAAATTTGGGTGGCTGTCGCATCGCTTCTATTTCACCCAGATTGCGTGATGTGCTCGGACTCGATGATCATCTGCAGGTTCTCTTGGTTATAGCATTGGGAAAACCCGCTGAAACGGTCTTTCTCTATGAGGTAGAATCTGGAAAGGATATAAAATACTGGCGTGATACAGACCAGGTCCATCATGTTCCCAAGCGGCCTTTGCACGATATTATTATAGATGAACTTGGAGCATAAATGTTACCTGGTTTCAGCCCGGAGTGCTTCTGTCAGCCCAGAGGTTCTTTTGATTTGGCGTTTCACCCCAGAGGTGAATATTTCCGCTCTGCCCCAAATCTCCACCTTTTTTTTGGCTCTTGTTATGGCTGTGTATATCAATTCCCGAGTTAACAGCGGTGAGTCCTGATCAGGCAGGATTAGTAGAACTCTGTCAAATTCAGATCCCTGGCACTTATGCACTGTCATAGCAAAAACTGTTTCATGGTCAGGGAGAAGCGCTGTGGAAATATCACGCAGAAACCCATTTTCTTCTCTGAAAATAGCACGGGTTGACTGCTGATTGTACGGGTCCGACAGAAGTATTCCAACATCACCATTAAACAGCTGCAGGTTATAATCGTTCTGAGTCACCATAATCGGGCGGATTGCCAGGTGAGTTTTATTCTTGTCCGGCAAACCTGAGAATTGCTTTTTATGTCCGCCTAAAATCTGTTGCTCAATCAACTGTTCTAAAATGGAATTGATCCTTTGCATACCGAATGGTCCCCTGCGCAGGGCACATAGTATACAGAAACTTTCTAGCTGGGCAAAATATGAATCCGGTTGTTCATTTTGCTGCATGAAGGCAAATTGGGAAACGTCTGGACAACTTTGTAGTTTTTGTACAAGTTCTGCCTGGGCAGGAATTTCCGACCAAGTTATTGAGTCATCCCCTGCTGTTTGCATGATGTCAAGTGCCCCATCCCCATCTCCTTCTTTAACAGCCATGCTGAGCCGGGAAATCCCACTTCCTGCTGAAAACCTGTAACTATGTACAAGTTCTACAAATGAATCCTGCAGGGAAGAGGAAACGGTTCGGGGTTTTGAGAGAACCGGGAGCGAAATTGAATTACTGGTTAATTCTGATAAGAGCTGTGAGAATTCATTTGAAAAACTTGACATTATTTCTGTGGAGCAAATATCACCCAGGACTGAACCTGGCTGTACAGAAGCCAGCTGGTGACGATCACCCAGGAGAATAAGCCGTGCTGATTCCGGGACAGCCTGCATGAGTTTTGCCATAAGTGGCAGGTCAACCATGGAAGCTTCATCAATTATAACAATATCAGCACTAAGGGGATTTTCAGCATGGTGTCTGAAATAAGGAGAATCGGGGATATAGCCAAGCATCCGGTGCAAGGTTGTGGTCTGGATGTAATCTGGCTTGTCTTTCAATAAGCCGGTATCGGTAATTGCCTGCTGCAATCGGGATGCAGCCTTTCCTGTAGGTGCTCCCAATAGAATACGCAACTCCCTGGGGTCATTATGCTGACCGATTAAAAGCGCAAGGATTTTGGCTA
>CP070776.1:144261-149634 GCA_020346205.1 Deltaproteobacteria bacterium | reverse complement strand
AATTAAGGTTTATTAGTTAAAATGCATATGACATTTTTGTTTTGTTAGCGGAGAAAATGAAGTAAACATACGACCTCTTATTGAAGTTGCACTTGAAGTGAATTGCCCCCCCCTTATTTTTATAGAAGTTGGAATGGGTACAGATAAAAAAAACAAAAAGGATGAATCATGGCACAGGAAGGCATTTTTAAGAATCCAATTTTAATCAACCAGGTTATTCACAAAACTGTCAAAGTGGCTAAAGTTGACAACTTCAGTTTTGCCCGGGATCTCAATTCAGTTCTAGTTACTGGACAAGAATTTCTCGAAGCTTCCAAGCACTATCCCATTGTTTTTGTCAGTGGCCAAAATAATGATATTGTCCCCCTGGCAATTCTTGGTCTACGCGATAAGGGCAATCTTTTTATTGATGATGCAGGAAAATGGAAAGATGGTTCATATTTGCCGGCTTTTATTAGGAGATATCCTTTTATCCTGGCTGAAAATGACCCCAGCGGAGAGAGTTTTGCTGTTTCAGTTGATGCTGAATATGAAGGATTTGATAAGGAAGAGGGGATGTCTCTCTTTGATGACGAAGGAAATTCTTCGGACGATTTGAACAGAGTTTTAGAATTCTTAAAGCAGTATCAAATACAAAATATGTTAACTCAGGAATTTATAAAAAAACTGGTCGACTATAATCTTTTAAAAGATTTTTCTGCAGACATAACCATGGCTGAAGGTGAGAAAATTGGTTTCAGGGGGATGAAGATGATTAATGAAAAAGCCCTCCTTGAACTGGATGATGAAAAGGCCCTGGATCTTTTCCGCAGGGGCTTTTTGGGTTGGATATATGGCCACCTCTACTCACTTTCAAATTTTCGGACCTTAGGAAAGCTTGAGGCGCAGAAACTAGCTGAAGGGAAAGCTGCTTAGTTTTATTTTAATAGTAGATAGTATGAAAAAACCCCCGCCGGTAAATCCGGCGGGGGTTTTTATTTATTATATATATACAACCTATTCGATTCCAGTTACATCATTTGCCTGTAATCCTTTTTGACCTTCAGTTATGGAAAATTCAACCTTCTGGCCTTCGGCAAGAGTTCTAAAATCTCCGGTGTCACGTATTGAAGTATAATGTACAAAAACATCATCCCCCTGTTCACGCTCTATAAATCCAAACCCCTTGCTGTTGTTAAACCATTTTACTGTCCCAGTTTCACGATCTGACATAATCAAACGCCCTCCAAATTGATGCATAAAAAAATGGCAGTATCTGCCAACAATGGCTGATCCCAAAACTACTTTGAAATCAGCATATTAACTTCATATTGAGATACAAACAAATAATTGCTTTGTCAAGAGTAATTAGTTTTTGGGGAAGTTATACAAGTAATGATAACGCTAAGTTACCCGTTAATAATGAGCAATTTCCAGGGAAAGATCGTGGAATCTAAAAAAATGAATTTAGGTGAAATTAGCTTGCAATCTTGTTTGCAATTTCGATAATGATAATATAGAGTCGCAGAAAAACAGGTTGCCTGGGTGGCGGAACTGGTAGACGCAAGGGACTTAAAATCCCTCGGAGCTTGTCTCTGTGCGAGTTCGATTCTCGCCCCGGGCACCAGGTACAACTAGGGAGTAGTCTAAAGGCTGCTCCCTTTTATTTTGTGGGGATATTTTACTGCTGGGATTGAGTCTCTTTGAGAGAATGAGCCGGGATCTCTTTGAGGTGCTTGATCAGGTAGCTTGAGATTTCATTCTTTATAACTTTATCGGAATCGATAAAGGCAATGCTAATTTCATGATTGCCTTCGTCTGTTTCTTCTGAGCGGACAACTGTGCCGATAACAAGAAGGGGGTTATCCTTGTTGAGCGAGATATTAATCTGGATTTTGGCTCCAATCTCCAATGGGTCTTTGCTTTCAAGCAATATACCGCCAATGCTCAAACTTTTCGTTGTAGCTTTTAATACAGGTTTTTTATGTATACCAAGCTCCTGAATTTCGACAGATGTGCTGTAATCAACCCGGATGTTACGTCTTTTATCCATTGAATAGAAAGAAATGTTATTCTTTCCGAAACTTTTTGCACGGTACATTGCCTTGTCTGCATTTTTTAATAATGTCAAACCGTCACTTGCATCAATAGGAAATGATGCAAGTCCGCCGCTTAAGGTAATTTTTATATTTTTACCTTCGTAACGTATCTCAGCCTCTTCTACACTTTGGCGAATCCTTTCACCAATGAGCCAACCATCTTCCTTGCTTGTTTCAGGAAGTAAAACTGTAATCTCCTCTCCGCCGTAACGGGCCCCAATATCTTCAGACCTTTTTTCTACCATGATCAACTGGGCAACCTTTTTTAATACTTCGTCACCGGCCATATGACCCATGGTATCATTTACACGTTTAAAATCATCAAGGTCGAGAAAAAGGAGAGTCAGGTTTGAATCATGGCGTTTAGCTCTGGATATCTCACGAGACAGCATTTCATCAAAGGCATTGCGGTTCAATAATCCGGTCAGGTTATCAAATGTAGATGATTTTGCTGCCTTTTCAAAAAGATGAATTTCTATAATTTTTGGATTATGTAAAGATTTGTTGATTGAACAGAAGTAGTCACAGACAGCGGTTCTGAGATTTACTTCACGGCCCATGGTAGCAGAAAGTTTCTTGCTGTGGGAAATGATATTATTCCAATGCTGTTCAGATTCTTCCGGGGATAGATCGAGGTTGGTAAGGATTTGGAAAATGTAGGAATAGACCCCTTTGCCCTGGAGTGCAATCAGAGTATGGATTTCTTCAATGAGACGGGCATCATCATTGGCAAATTGCTCAAAGTAATCCAAAAGCTGGTCGCGGATTGAGGCCATGTCTACTCCAATAAAAAGAGAGGATATTAACTGATAAAAATTCTATTTATGTTTTGAAATATGATCTTAATTAATAAATTTTTTACACTATTGTCAACGTGAAAGAGTTTTGTAATTTCTAAATAATATCTTTTAAACAAACAGTATATAATGTTTAGGCATTTTCAACTTTTATTTTGCTGAAGGCATCATGGTCAAAAGCATACAAAATATGTAATTTTCAAATTGATGTTTTGTTGATGACGATATATGGTAACCATCGCTTCAGTAATTAATTACAATAAACCTTTTTCCAATGTCATCTGAGCCGGATTTATGGAAGATTTTAAAAAACAGGTGCTGACGGAACATCTGACTGACCTTCGAAGCTGCCTCATAACTTCTTTTATTGCAGCAGGAGTCGGCTTTGCATTTTCCTATGCTTTCATCAAGCAGATCGGCAACTGGTTTTTCAAACCTTTGTTCAAGGTATTACCCGACGAGACGAGTCTTATATTTATGTCATACCAAGAGGCCTTTTTTTTTATCTAAAATTGGCCCTTGTTTGTGGTGTACTCCTTGCCAGTCCCGTCATATTCTGGCAGATCTGGAAATTTGTGGCTCCAGGCTTATATAAACACGAAAAAAGAGCTCTTCTCCCTTTCTCATTTCTATCATCATTATGTTTTTTGGGCGGTGCGGCATTTGGCTATTTTGTTGTTTTTCCACCGGCCTTTAATTTTCTGTTGGGATATTCTGCCGATTTTCTTGACCCAATGCCGGCAGTAAACGAATACTTTTCATTATCACTGAGGTTGCTGTTAGCATTCGGTGTTATTTTTGAACTTCCAATCCTTATGGTTTTCCTTGCCAAGATTGGCATTGTCGATGTTGCATTTCTCAACAAAAATAGAAAATATGCTATCTTGATAAATTTTATAGTTGCCGCAATTCTCACCCCGACTCCAGATATTGTGAACCAGTTGCTCATGGGTGTCCCGCTCCTGGTTTTATATGAAATAAGTGTAGTTTGTGTGTGGATATTCGGCAGGAAAAAATTGTATGACAGAGTACAGGAGAATTCCGCGGAAGAAAGTGAAGAATAAAAGTATAAATAGAAATATGATATTGTCTGTTAATTTTGATAATATTATGTATTAAATACAATATGCCTTCGTTTCAAACATAGTTGTATTGATTTAGATTCTTAAAAATTATTTTTATCGTTTTTATGAGGAGGGATACTTATGGCTCAGAGTTCCGGGACTGATTTTGAAAGGGCAGTTGAGATAGGAAGGCCCCCCAATGTGGCTAAACTTTTCCCCCATTCCCAGGCCCTTATTGTTAGTGGCAAAGTAATTGACCGGGCCATGCTGACCAAGGGTAAGGCCATGACAATTGCAGCTAACGGGCGCAACCATTTCGTTATCCGTGGGGCACTGGCTGCAGCCCAGAGAGCAAATAGTGCAATTATCATTGAAATTGCTAAATCAGAGGGTGGGGGCAATGCCTATTGTGCGGTTAACTACTGGAATATTGCCAGGCAGGTTGATGCTGTCTGCAACGAATTGGGTATCACAATTCCAGTAGCCATCCATGCCGACCATTATGGTATAAAAAGTGATCAGGATATAGCAGCTGCCAGGATTGAAATTCCGACCCTGTTTGAAGCAGGGATTACCTCTATTGCTATTGATGCCTCGCACCTACCGGACGAACAGAACCTGAGAGCAAATATCGCCTTAAACCCCTATGTCCCCAAATGGGCAGCACTTGAAACTGAGGTGGGTGAAATAAAAGGAAGTCAAGGCCTTTCTACGGTTGAGGAGGCCCTCTTTCTTATCCAGGGCCTCAATGCCCATGATATTTTTCCTGACTGGATAGCCCTTAATAATGGTACAACCCATGGCATTGAAGCCAGTGACCAGGGCATACAGGTAGAGCTTACATCTGCGATTCATGAATCACTGGCAGGATACAATATATCTGGAGCCCAGCACGGTACTTCCGGAAACAGTTCTGAACGTTTAAGGGCAATTGCCTCCCAAACAAGAACGACCAAGGCAAATGTGGCCACAGCTCTGCAGATGCTTTCATGGGGCCTTGAGGTTAATGATTTCGGCAATGCCCAGCTGGATGCCCAGGGAAATTTCATTAAAACCACGGACCAAGGTGTTACTGAAGAAATGTGGCAGGCAATGGTTGAATATGCTGATCAACAGGGATGGAAGGGCGGTAATTATAAAAAACTCAATCTGCCGTTTGAAACCAAACTTCTCGGCCAGGCACAGGAGGTCAGGGAAAGAATGTGCAAGCGGGTGGAGGATTTTGTCTTCACGCTGCTGGTTGATGTGTTCAATGCCGATGATACTGCACCGCTGGCCATTGAGGCAATTTTAAAAGCAAATTCACATGATCTAGGTCCCAAGGTGGAACGCATTGAGGATCCTGCCGGCTGGACAGATGAAAAAATAAGGGAGCGCGCTGCTGCCATTGACTCGGATAAGGGGCCGGAAGGTGATTTTGACGATTGATGGCAA
>CP070776.1:138746-144161 GCA_020346205.1 Deltaproteobacteria bacterium | reverse complement strand
ATCACTAGCTGAAGTCACTGCCTGTGGGAGATGACACTTGAAACATGGAAATGTATCCAGTGTTACCTGGCTAGGGTCATCTGGGGAAAAGGGTGTCTTGCCCTTCATCGCCAGAGGCGTCATAAACAGGCCGCCTAACACTCCCATCAAAGACCGGGCATGGTGAGAATTTTCCCACTGGGCATAAATCTCTGCATGGCATTCCTTGCAACTGCTGGAGTCGTACATTGCTGCAAGCTCCTCAATGGTCTTTGCTTTTTCGCCAAATGCGGCAACTGGAATCATAACCAGCAAGACCACGAGAAATGGTTTGAAAAATTTCATACTTTACCTCCCTTGTCTATGGCCACTTAGTTGGCCATGGATTAGTTATACAGCAGCTTTCACTGCTTGACTGTTTCGTCTCCCCCCCCCAAAACAAAAGCCCCCAAGGCAAGGGGCAACCCCCTGGAGGCAGATAGCGGAATCTTGAGATTAATTTGTCTGCGCATCACAAATTCTCCTTCAAGTTGAAACCTGGCTGGCTTCAAGTTTTTTTAAACAAGTCTTAAATGCATTAACCATCTAATTTGTTGATTAATATCATAGAATTAAAAGATATAACCAATACCAAACTACCATCTTTGGTGGTCGCGGCAAGATGGTCTGCCTCAAACTATTGTTTATGTTGTTAAAAAGTGAAGCTAGGTAGCATTAGATACCACAGTGTGGTATGCTAGTCAAGAAAAAATATTTTTTTGCGAAATGTTGGTACTGTATTGATATTAAAGGGCAAATTTAACCTTGCTCAGTTAATATTTTGGTTTTAAAGCCAAGGTTATTTACTTTCTTTGTTATGGTCCTGAGCTCTATCTCTTCAGGGTCATAGGTAATGGAAAAAACACCTTCTGCAAAGTTTACGGAAGCCTCTTCAACACCATCCATATCAAGCATAATATTTTCCATATCCATGGCACAGCCGGTGCAGACAATGCCCTCAACACGAAATTTAATTTCAGCCATAAGTTCTTCCTTTGACCCAACTTCCTAGATATTAATTATAAAGGGTATGTATATTGTCTATCCGCTTTTTTTGTCAAGGTGTTAAAAAAAAGTCTAAAAAACAATAGATGTAGAGTAAGTATCGGTAGATGTGTACTCTGACAGTAAAGTGGTTCAATAAAAAGCGCAGCAGTCTAACCGACTAATATTAAAGTGAACACAAGAAGCTTTTGGAGTTTGAGTAGTTGGGATTATGGACAACAGGAAAGATAAACATGTGGACCAGCATCTCTTTATTTTCATCTTATGCATGGCCATTCCCTTTGTATTGTATTTAAACAGACACCTTGATGACAACAGGCTTACCAGCTGGAGCTGGGCGTTTGATGCGACAAATCTCTACACCTTTTGTTTTTTGTTAATAATGGTTCTTGGGTTAGCCTGGCTGCTCAGTCTGGCTACCTTTTATGAAAAAAGAAAGGGTCTGGTCCTGTTTATTGTATCCTTTGTGATGTCATCAGCCTTTTGGTCTGAACCAGAGGTTATTGTAGATGCTTCCCGGTATTTTACCCAGGCTAAACATCTGCAGGTATATGGGATTGGGTACTATTTTGAACAGTGGGGCAAAGCGATTTTTGCATGGACCGACCTTCCGCTCGTGCCTTTTCTGTATGGCATGGTGATAAAGCTTTTTGGTGAGCAGAGAATATTCTTTCAGGCCTTAAATTCTCTTTTTTATGCGTTGACTGTTGTTTTAACCTATCAGTTGGGAAAAACCCTCTGGGACGAAGATCTGGGGTACTGGGGGGGATTGTTGCTTCTTGGGTTTCCATATTTATATACCCAGATACCCTTGATGCTGGTAGATGTGCCAACCATGTTTTTTCTCATGCTGGCCATTGTCTCCTGCGTTAACGCTTTTGAAAAGGGAGGCTTGGGCCGTATAGTTCTGGCTGCTGTCACCTTGGCCCTGGTTTTTTATGCCAAGTATTCAACCTGGATGCTGCTAAGCATAATTCCTGTAATTTATGCCTACTTTATAATTAGAAATCCTGTCAGGACTATAAGAAGAGGGATTGTGCTGGCCCTGGTGGCCCTTTTTATAGTTGGGGTTTTGTTTCTTATATATAAGGATGTTTTACTGCCCCAAATAAACTTTTTAATTGAATACCAGAAACCAGGGTTAACGCGCTGGAGTGAAAGCTATATTTCAACATTTTTTTATCAGGTCCATCCCCTTGTCACCGCGGCAGCAGTATTTTCGTTTTTTGCTGCCGCCAGAAAAATGGATTTCAAGTTTATAATTGTCAGCTTCCTTCTGCTTCTTTTTTTGTTCATGCAAGTAAAAAGAATACGCTATACCATTCCGGTTTTTCCCATGCTTGCCTTAATGGCTGCCTACGGCATGAGAGAAATACAAAACAAAAAATTGGCAAAACAGGTGATTTTTTCTGTTGTGGGTACATCGTTTATTATAGCCTTTACGGGCTTTCTTCCTTTTTTGAAAACCCTTGGGGTGCAAAACCTTCAAGCTGCCGGGCACTATTTAGATAAGATTCCCGGAGCTAATATTGAGGTTGTCAGCCTTGGAAGCGACAATGGGGTTGTCAATCCAGCCACTGCTGTGCCTGTCCTGGATATTTATACTAATAAGAATATTGTATATGACTATGAGCCTGTAGGTCCTGAGGTGCTGGAAAGGGTCAAGTCAGCACCGCTTCGTTTCACCTGGGAATTTCCTATGCCGGAATACTATTCCGTAAATGACGGCACAGAAAAAATAGATGCATTAGTCATTATTTCTGATGATCCAGAGCATATAATGCCGGAAGGTATGGAAAATAGAAAATTACCCTATCCCTTTCAAAAAATATTTAAGCAGAGTTCCAATATTTTTCAGCACCAAACGTTTGTGACGGTGTACCACAAATGACAGGTTGCTGTCCCATGGGCATTTTCCCCTAAGAATAGTCCATTTCTAAGAAAATTTATTAAAAACAAAAGGTTTTGAATTGATTGGACCGTGAACCTTTTTACTTGACATTTGCAATATGACAAATTATGTACTCCAATTTATAAAAATGAGTGAGGGTTCATTTTTTTTATGGGTATAAATCCCCATAGAGGCTTTGCTTGATTGAGGGATAGTTTAAATATAAGATCAAGAAGCCTGTGAGTTTTTAATGCAAAACAATTTTTAAGGGAGGGGCAGAGAGAATGGAAGAAAAAAGAAATGTCATGTGGGCGTATATAGTAATGGGCGCCCTTATTCTTACCACTTTGCTGTACTGGGCCTCAGATGTGTATTATTCATATCTAAGTGTATATATTTGGTTCGGTGTTGCTTATGGTATGATGCTGCAGTATGGAAGGTTTTGTTTTGCTTCGGCTTCCAGGGACCTATTCGCTGCCGGCGTTCCCAGAATGGCGGTGGGTATTCTGGTGGCCTTGATTTTTTTCAGTGTGGTGCAGGCCATTCTCGAGTCATTCAACATGAGCACCTTCCACGCCGCACCCTTTGGTATCCATATGCTGATATCCGGGTCGGTTTTCGGGGTCGGCATGGTTCTGGCCGGAGGTTGCGCCTCGGGCTCTCTGTATAAGGTTGGTGAAGGTAATATGACCTCTCTGCTGGCGGTTATCTTCGGCCTCTGTCTCGGCCAGGCTATTTTTGTCGATGTCGGCGGACCATTCAATAGTCTGATGCCTCAAGCATGGGTGGATAAGGCCATGTCAACCAAAGCGGGTATTCTGCAGGCTACCGGAATTAACATCCCGGTTAATTCATGGTTTGATCATTACCTCGTGGGCTATGTGTGGCACCAGCCTCAATTTACTATTGCCAAGCTTATCTCTGGCGGTCACCCAACCGCTATTCATTATTTTCTGGGCAATGCGCTGATCAACTCCATTCTGCCGGCCATTGTCATTATGTGCATTATCTATTATTTTTATCCCCGTAAGGTCTTCATGAAAAGGAGAAAAAAGGCCCTGAAAAAGGCTGGGAAGGAACCAGTGACAGGCCTTTCTGATGAATTTGCCGGCATCTGGGCCATGATCACCGCTTCAAAAAGAACAAGCCTGATGGGGATTCTGGTTGGCATTACTGCTGGTCTGCATATTCTGACCATGGCCGGTATGCAGAAAAAATTCGGGGTCACCAACTTCGGTACTCTTCTGAAAAGAATGGGGCATTTTTCCGATGTTTCCCTCAAGGGCACGGTCTTTGATCCTGGTTATTGGTATATTACCAGCCAGGAAGGACAGTTGGGTGCCTGGATCCTGGAAAAATTCGGTTGGAATATGCACGATAACATGTTCTTCGGCTATGTTAACGGCCTGCCTGAACTGTGGCGCAACCCTGCGCTCTGGATGTCACTGGGCATCATCTTCGGCGCCATGATCATGGCCAGGTTGAATAATGAATATAAGTTTAAGATACCTTCACCCGAGCTGATCATGTGGGGGTTTTCAGGCGGCCTGTTAATGGGCTTCGGTTCACGGCCCTCCCTGGGTTGCAACATAGGTGGTTTTTTTATCAGGGCGGCGGGCGGTGACCCCAACGGTTGGGTATATGGCACCGGTATGATAATCGGCGCCTTTGTCGGCGTTACTTTTTTGAACTGGTTCACTGAACGAAGAATGCAAAAACAAATGGCAGACTTCTAATTATAAAAATATTAATAGCTCTTTAGGAGGAAAGAAACATGGCTGAAGTAAAATTTGAAAAAACAGGTGACGGTACTTACTCTCTTGATGTTTGTGGATTTGTCTGCCCGCATCCGCAGTTGTACGCTAAGAAATCCCTTGAGAAGATGGAGGAGGGAGATGTTCTGACTCTTTGTTTTGACAACCCCTCTTCAAAGGAAACCATAATCCAGATGTGTGATGCGGCCGGTAATGACATTATTGAAGAAAAAACAGAGGGCGGCAAAATCTATCTGGAAATAGAAAAGGGCTAGGCAGTCTCTCTTGTAATACCTAGCTGCCTGAGCACCAGGTGCGGGGTAAGTACAACTTAGAGAGAATTGTTGCTTCTGATAAGGTAGCTACCTGATACGAGGAGGAAACATGAAGGTACATTTTGCAATAATAATTATGATTCTTGTTGGAATTATAAGTTTTACTATTGGTTATAGCCTTGCTCCAACCGATGTGGAAACTGTCCGGCATGGTTCGGCAATATATAAACAACCTGTAAGCAGGCAGAAAGCTCCCAGTGGTGAACAGCAAGCTGCCGGTGGTGGTTACGGTGCCGCCCCGGAAGCAGGTGGCTATGGTGCTCCGGCAGGTGGCTATGGTGCTCCGGCAGGTGGCTATGGTGCTCCGGCAGGTGGCTATGGTGCTCCGGCAGGCGGCTATGGAAGATAATATAAAACATGGTGGCTTAGTCACCAGGCTTGGTTTTAGCTTCTCGTTAACAGAATAACGGGT
>CP070776.1:133038-138646 GCA_020346205.1 Deltaproteobacteria bacterium | reverse complement strand
CATATTATTGATGGTCTCATGACTGAAGCCGACGACAACGTCCACTTTGGTTTCATCCGGAATAAAACAATCACCGCGTTTTTTATAATTGCTGATAGCTTTTTTCAGGATATCCTTGGCTGATTCAAGGGGCGTCTCTTCCTCAAACTGAATATGGGTGGAATCAGGCATTTTGGCCCTATAGTTGGTGGTGATAATATCAGTGTGGAAATTTTTGGCCACTTCAGCAACTGACTGCATTACACACTGGACATCAACGACCATGGCTTCAACCGCGCCTGTGGCCAGAGCCATCTCCTGCTGGACAAAACCGGCTGCTACCGGGATGCCACGGCGCATGAGGATTTCATTTCCGGTACAGCAGACACCTGCCAGGTTGATACCTTTTGCACCTGCCTTTTTGGCCAGAGCAAGCATATCGTCCTCCTGGGCTGCAAGGCAGAGGGCTTCTGCCAATAACGGTTCATGACCGTGAACGGTAATATTGACCTGGTCTTGTTTCAGACAGCCGAGATCAACAATGGCCCTGCGTGGAACAGGAGTACCGAACATAATATCGGTGAGTTCGGTGGAAAGCATGGATGATCCCCAACCATCTGCCAGAGAACAGCGTGAAGCCTGCAGCATGATGTTGTGGTATTCCTGGTCAACACCCATATGGGTGCGGTGCATCATTTCAACGACCTCGCGGTCAACGCCACGTGGGAAAATATTCAGCCTTTTCCAGAGTTCCTGGCGTTTGGCAGGGGCTCGTTTGGTCATAGTTAATGGTGTATCAGTCTGGCTGCCAAAATCAGCCAGGGCCAGTTCGCCAATTTCAACGGCGATTTCATTTTTATCCCTGCCCTCGGTCTCAACACCAAAAATTTCTGCAAGCATGTGGAGTTTCCGGACATCTTTTATCTCATGGGGTGTCTCGCCTTTGGCAGTGGCTATAAAACCCTTGACCATTTCACGGGCATGGTCAGTATGAGCTGATGTGCCTGCAGCACAGATTCTGCCAAAATTCCTGGCCGCAACCGTGTCGGCAGTAGCACCGCATATACCGAGCATGTCATCAACACCATCGATGATCTGACAGGGTCCCATGTTACAGTGACGACAGCAGGTGCCGCCGGATCCAAAAAGGCATGCAGCCATGCCTCGATTTTGAATCCTGTCGTAGGCGGTTACAACATTTTTTGCAATATCCTGCTGTAAAACTTGTTTGGTGGAAATACAGGTAATCTCAGGACATCCATCACATTCATTTCTTGAACTAGCCATTATTAATTCCTCACAAAATTTTGTTTATCATTATTAGTTAACCAGTGAACAAATTATAATCTGCTTAATATAATAATGATAATCATTACCAGCTTTACCGGCATCAACTATTTTAAAGAATATCTCTTTTTAACTGCTTTTCCTTATTGAACAACTTATTTATGAAATTCCTGCTGTCAGTTTCATTGCCCGCAGGGTATTTTTCATCAACATTGTGATGGTCATAGGACCAACTCCACCAGGTACCGGAGTAATTGAGCCGGCAATTTCCTTGGCTGCATCAAAGTCAACATCCCCGCGGAGAATGGCTACCATCCTGTTAGGATCTTTGGCACTGGGTTTTTCCCCTACCCTATTGACGCCGACATCGATTACGCAGGCTCCTGGCTTGATCCATTCCGGCTTTACGAGTCCCGGAACCCCGGCAGCAACTATGAGGATATCTGCTCTTTTACAGTGTCCAGCAAGATCCTTGGTACGGGTGTGAACGATGGTGACAGTTGAATTGGCTCCTGGACCTTTCTGCAGCATCATGTTGGCAATTGGTTTGCCGACGATATTGGAGCGGCCCACAACAACAACTTCAGCGCCGCTTGTTTCGACGCCTGTGCGTACGATCATTTCCTGGATGCCAGCCGGGGTGCATGGCGGAAACCTCACTTCATCGCCACCAATCATCAGACGGCCGACGTTAACAGGATGAAAACCATCGACATCCTTGTCAGGATCTATGGCATTCAAAACCTTCTTCTCGTCTATATGTTTAGGCAGGGGAAGCTGAACGAGGATTCCATGGATGGAATCATCATTATTGTATTTATCGATTAGGGCAAGAAGGTCTTCTTCGGAAATATCAGGTGACTGGTTATCCTGCACCTCATGAAATCCGAGACGGTTGGCTGTTTTAATTTTGAGGGTTACATAAGAAATAGAGGCAGGATTTTCACCAACCAGGATCGTTACCAGACCGGGAACGATACCATGTTTCTCTTTTATATCCTTAACCTCTGCTGCAACCTCTTCGAGAATTTGTTCTCTTATCTCGGTTCCACTGATCAGTTTTGCACTCATAAAGTCTCTCCTTGGGGCATCTAATTATGATTAATAAACCTAAATATCTGCTACATTTTTCACATAGTTCTGGCCAAGAGAAAAATGAACGTTTACTCACAAAACAGGTAGAAACAAAATGATATCGGTAAAATGCGACGCGACAAAGCTAACTAAATATTCTTTTTTTTTCAAGGCCGGATTTCATTAATTTCAAAAACGACGAATAATCAAAGCCCTAATTTGCTTATAGGTATTTTTACTGATTAAGATAATAGGTAGTATTACGGATAAAAAGTCAAGAAAAAAAGCTTCAAAAACTATATATTTTTCAAATTTTTTATAGGCAGGTATTGATCAGTCTTGTCTGGTAGATTTCTCTGTGCTATATGTTGAAGCCAATTTTATTGATGAGTTTGAACCATTTGACCGATGAGACGAGGAGTAAATTCTTATGAGAGACAAAGTACAGGAAGCAATAGATAAAATAAGGCCTGCCCTGCAAAAGGATGGTGGAGACGTTATCCTGGTGGATGTTACAGACGATGGTATAGTTAAGGTGCAGTTAACAGGAGCCTGTAAGGGTTGCCCCATGTCCCAGATGACGCTGAAGGAAGGAATTGAAAAATTCGTAAAAAGTGAGATTCCTGAGATTGTATCGGTCGAATCTGTTTAATGAATCATTATTTGTGATATTTTTCTCCAGCCTTGATTGTAAAGGCCCGGTAAAGCTGCTCCAGCAGAAGCAGGCGGGTCATCTCGTGGGTAAAAGTCATTGCTGAAAAAGAAAGTACCAGATCAGCCTTTGCCAGGATCCCTGGAGATAATCCCAAAGGGCCGCCTATAATAAATGTGATTTTTTTATGACTCTGCATCTCCCAACGTCCGACGAGAGCCGCCAACTCCAATGAATTGATCTGCCTGCCGGTTCGATCCAGACAAACGATATGTGAGCCCTTTGCATTTTGCAGCAGGATATCGCTATCCTTTTCAATAAGAACCTTTTCAGAATCCCCTTTTTTTATCTTCTTCTCTTTTAGAATCTTAATTTCCGTAGGAATATAGTGTGCCAAGCGTTTGCTATAATCTGCAATCCCAGCGGCCAGGTATGCTTCCTTTGTTTTGCCTAAAAAGAGGATTTCGAAACGCAAAACGGTTTGGCCTCATTTTTTTTCTTTTTGAGTTGGAGTAGCGTAGAGAACTTTTTACAGAATTCTTCGTAGCAGAGTTCCCGGTTTATTCCCGGACATGACTCCTTGATGATCTCAAAATTCTCTTTTGAGTCCAGCATGCTTGGATGCAGGGGCCACTGCGTGCAACGCCATGGCTTGCCGCTGTGTATCGTACAACCGCTATCATAGAAGATACAATGGCCATCGACTATTTTCATTTGGATGGTATTGCCGTTCTGGCGCCAATATCTCCGGGCGACTTCTTCACGTTCCATGCCAAGATGTTTAATCATTCTATCCTGGTCGCTTTCATCAAGTGAGACCGTGGTTTCTCCCTGACAGCAATATCCGCACTGTTGGCAGACAAATATCTCCGAAACATTTACCATAGAATATACCTAACCTTTAATAACTCCCAACGGTCGCAATCTAGCAACCTTGCTCGCAATTCCCGCTTCATGGACAACCCGTACCACATCTTCCACATCCTTATAAGCCTGGGGAATTTCCTCGATAAGGGTGGCACGGCCGGCACCTTTGACAGTAACACCCATTTCAGCAAGTTCTGCTGTAATATTATGTCCTTTAGCCATTTTTTTAGCAGCATGACGGCTCATTAATCTGCCAGCTCCATGGCATGCTGATCCGAAGGTCTCTTTCAGGGCTCTGTCGGTTCCAACAAGCACATAGGAATAACGCCCCATGTCCCCCGGGATCAGCACCGGTTGACCGGTATCCTGATATGCAGCCGGCACCTTTGGGTGATGGGCAGGAAAGGCCCGTGTTGCGCCTTTGCGATGCACCACTACCTCACGAATTTTGCCATCGACCTCATGGGATTCAAACTTTGCAATATTATGGCAGACATCATAAACAAGCTGCAGGCCCATTTTTTGCGCTCCCAGCCCCAAAACCTGTTCAAAGGTTCTTCTGACTTCTTCAGTTATAATCTGTCTATTGGCAAAGGCAAAATTGGCTGCAGCAGCCATGGCTGCTAGATATTGTTTACCTTCATTGGAACGAACCGGGGCGCAGCACAGTTCCCGGTCCGGCAGGTCAAATTTATATTTCCTTGAAGCATTCTGTAGCAGACGGATATAATCACCACATACCTGGTGTCCCAAACCCCGTGAACCGGTGTGAACGATTATGGTGACCTGCCCTTTATAAAGACCAATACCCTCTGCCAGTTTCTCGTCAAAAATTGTATCAACAAAGCCGACTTCAACAAAATGATTTCCAGAACCCAAAGTGCCCAGTTGTGCCTGGCCACGATCCAGAGCCCGTTCAGAAACAGTTTCAGGGTCTGCCCATGTGAGACAACCGGACTCTTCAATGTGCAGCAGGTCATCTTGAATACCGAAACCATTTTTTACTGCCCATTGCGCTCCTTTTTCCAGGACTCTCTTCAGTTCTTTTTTATTGAGTTTTAAATCCGGTTGTTTGGACCCGACACCTGAGGGAATATTTGCAAAGAGGCAGTTGACAAGATTTGGAATTTCATCTTTTATCTCAGACTTTGTAAGCGTTGAACGCAAAAGACGTACTCCGCAATTGATATCGTATCCCACACCTCCTGGTGAAACAATACCCTGGTCAGGATCAAAAGCTGCAACACCTCCAATGGGAAAACCATATCCTTGATGCATATCCGGCATCGCCAGGCTTCGCCCAACTATACCGGGAAGCCATGCAACATTGGCAACCTGTGCGATACTTTTATCATTTTTAATATGTTCAAGAAGATGTTTGTCCATAAAGACCATGCCATCAGTACGCATTTTGCCCTGTCTTGGAATCAGCCAGCGATACTGATCTATCTGTCTAAGATTATGAATGGTCAGTTCTTTCATGAAATTTCCTATTAAAACCTAGATATCCAAAAATATCCGGGCGGTCCACGTGTCATTTTTTTTGCCAATAAAAAGCTGGTGGTAGGTAACAGCTTTTACACCCAGCAATTCTTTATCCCTATTTGGGTTAAATTCCTGCAGCCAGGCCTTGGCATATATCCTGTGCTCCCTGATATCACCTACCTGTAATCTGGTACAGACCAGTCTTTTTGCATCATAGAGATAGAGAAATTCTTCCAAGAAGTTAACCAGGAGCTCTTCCATGTC
>CP070776.1:127300-132938 GCA_020346205.1 Deltaproteobacteria bacterium | reverse complement strand
AATTTTTCAAATTTCTTTATGGAATAAGAACATTGGAGAACATGACCATTCCCAATATTGAAACAGTGGCTCGGCTGGTCACATTGTGGTACTGGCACTGCTCAGGATGATTTAAAAGGTATGTAAATTAATGAAGTGAGTGGGAGCCGGACTGGAGTCTTTCTTTAAGCAATGTATATCGTTTTACTACCCTGTCGTTGTTTATGGCAATTTTTATTGCCTTTGTGCTGCCCACCAGGATTACGAGTTTTTTCCCGCGTGTGACCGCAGTATATATAAGGTTTCTCTGTAGAAGGGGGTAATGGGTGGTATGCACTGGGATAATAACGCAGGGGAATTCTGATCCTTGGGATTTATGCACAGTTATTGAATAGGCAAGGACAACCTCTCCAAGGTCTGAGACCTCATAAAGCACATTTCTGCCCTCAAAGCTGATTTCCACACTTTCCTCATCATTATCTATTGAGGAAACAAAGCCCAGGTCACCGTTGAACACATCCTTATCATAGTTATTGCGGATCTGCATGACCTTGTCACCAACGTATAATCGACGCTGGCGACTGTCGTGCGGCTTCACATTCGGGTTTAATGTTTCCTGCAGACGGGAATTTAGATTCTCGGTCCCTATGATGCCCTTGCGCATCGGGGTTAGGAGCTGGATATCCCGAACCGGGTCAAAATTGTACTTTTTTCTCAGGCGTCCGCTGCAGAGGCTGAGTATTTCCTTTTCAATATCCTCCGCTTCATCCCGAAATATACAATAGAAGTCTTTGTCTTCTTCATAGTCGGGTAACAGTTCTAAAAATTTTCCCCTGTTGATACGTGAGGCATTGAGACTTATCAGGCTTCCAGGTCCTTGCCGAAATACCGCCTGCAAACGGGTCACGGGAATCTGCTTAGAATCAATTATATCTTTTAGAACATTTCCAGGGCCGACGGACGGCAACTGGTCAACATCACCAACCAGTACAAGGGCTGCATTGTCAGCAATAGCTCTAAACAGGGAGTTGGAGAGTGTGATATCCATCATTGAGGATTCATCGATAATGACCATATCGGCTTTAAGGGGGTTCTCCCTGTTTTTCTTAAAGGCATGTATGGCAGCGTCATATTCCAGCAGCCTGTGGATTGTTTTTGCTTCCCGCCCGCTGGCCTCAGACAGCCTTTTGGCAGCACGACCGGTAGGAGCTGCCAATTTTACGACTGTACCTTTCTCTGCCAGGATAAGGAGCAGGGCCTTAAGGATTGTGCTTTTACCGGTCCCAGGGCCACCTGTAATAACTGATACCTTCTGACATAAACCCATTTTTATTGCTTCAGCCTGTTCAGGTGCCAGCTCCAGTCCCATCTTGTTGCTGGCCCAGTCTACTGCCTGGTCAACATTCTGAATGCTATGGAATGGTTTGCCACTGGATAATTCCAGTAGTTTAGCAGCTGCACCCTTTTCAGCAAAATAAAGAGGAGCCAAGGCGATGTTTTCACCTTCCATTGCAATTTTATCATCCCGAAGCAATTTATTGATCTGTTCCTCTATGAGATCACGGTCACTGTAAAGGTTTTCCTGCTCAGGAAATTCTTCTGACTTTCCTGTCAATTTGAGCAAATACACTGCCTGTTCAAGCAGCTTGTCCTTGGGCAGAAAACAGTGACCCTCACCGGCTGACTCCTCCAGGGCAAAAAGCAGGCCTGCCCTGGCCCGGCGCGGATCATTTGCAGGAACCCCGAGGGAGAGTGCGATTGAGTCAGCTATTCTGAAACCCACGCCCCAGATATCCTCTGCCAGCTGGTAGGGATTGTTTTTCACTACTGCCAGGGCTTTGCGACCATAGGTTTTATATATCTTCACTGCATAGGTTGCGGAAATGCCATGACCCTGGAGGAATACCATGATCCCATGTATCTCTTTCTGCTCCAGCCAGGCTTTTTTAATACGCTCTACCCGGGTCCGCCCAAGACCGGCTACTTCTCTTAACCTGTCCGGGTCAGTTTCCAGAATGTCGAGAGTATTTAAGCCGAAAAGTGCCACAATCCTTGCAGCATAAGCTGGACCAACCCCCTTGATGAGACCGGAACCAAGATAACGTTCAATACCGTTTATGGTATTGGGTTTTACAATCTCGTAATTCTGCAGTTTGAATTGTTTGCCGTATCGGGAATCCCTGATCCAGGTGCCCGTCAGGGAGAGGGTAGAACCTACCGGCACACCGGATAAAAAACCGACTACCGTGATTAATTCTTTTTTCTTGGAATCATCAAGCAGACGGGCAACAGTATAGCCGTTCTCCTCGTTCTGAAAAGTAATACGATCAAGTATTCCTTGAATCTGGGTGGTGTTCTCTGGTTGCTTTTCCGGAAATAAGCTTTCTGGCATCGGCCTTTACGTTTTGCTCTGCCTGGTAGAATTCAACTTGTTTCCTGCTGCCGGCTGAAGGCAACTGCATCACTGTACTTCATCCCGTGGCCTCCAAAAATATCAAGGCTGCTGCCCACAGTAACGTCAAGCCTGCCGCTGCCAAGTTCCTGGATACGCTTAAAATCATTTAAATCGCGAACCCCCCCGGCATAGGTTGTGGGCACTTGGGTCCAGGCAGCCAGGTCAACAATAAGGTCCTCGGCAATGCCCTGGCACTTCCCTTCAACATCAGCAGCATGAATTAAAAATTCGAAGCAGAACTGGGAAAAATAATCAAGAGCCTCAGGACTTATCTTTGTATCTGTGAATTTCTGCCAGCGGTCAGTTACCACATAATAAGAATCGCCCTTCTTCCTGCAACTCAAATCCAGCACAAGTCTATCCCGGCCTACCAGGCTGACCATTTCCTTGAGACGCTCTTCAAGGATCTGACCCTCTTTAAAAACATAGGAAGTGACGATAACAGCCCCGGCACCCTGGTCCAGCCAATAAGCAGCATTTTCAGGAGTTATGCCTCCCCCGGCCTGTAGACCCTGCGGAAAGGCCTGAAAGGCCTCCCTGGCTGCAGATTCATTTCCGGGGCCAAGCATGATGACATGCCCACCGTACAGATTATCACGCCTGTACATCTGGGCATAATATGATGATGAAAACTCTGAGGTGAAATTCGTCTCAAGCGATTCCGGACTATCGTCGCTCAAGGTAGAGCCCACAATTTGCTTTACCTTGCCATTATGCAAATCTATACAGGGCCTGAATTTCATACTTTTTTACAATACACGAAATAAAGAAACGATCAAGCCTCCTTGACCATCATGGTGGCAGGATCAAGATTCAGAACTTTACCTGCAGCCCCATCGTACTCATCTTTTATGATATTAAGAAGAATTGCATTAGGCTCAGGCTGCAATATGATAACTGTATCAAACATACCGTCCACCTCGTGGCATGGTGCAGGAACACCGGCTGCACTCACCCGGTCATCATCCCGATGCCGAAGGGACGAGAACCAGCCCTGGACGTTCATGGCAGCCATCATCTCCTTCAGGTCCATTACAGAATCACTATCAGCCTCGGCAAAATCATAACCATCTACAACCACAATGTCAGGCCGAAAAATATTCTGGTACACAAGGTCATTTAAACGCTCTTCCAGCTTAGGCCTGCTGAAGGCTGACTCTTTAAAGGTCATTATCATACGGTTGCGCATGAGCTCGTCTTCAACTTCAGATGCATTTTCCAGCTGAAAACCTTCTGCTATATATTTAAAAATATCGTCATACCAGGCTTTGGCCTTTTCCAGCCCTTCACCAACACTGACATGCAGAACCTTCTGGCCCCGCAGCATACTGTCCATGGCAATCTGAACCAGAATGGCCGTTTTGCCCAACCCGGCGCGGGCCATGACCAATCCCATGCGATGATCCGGCAATGATTCTGCGGCTAACGGATTAAGAATACGTAATGGGTTTTTCTTGATCAAATCCTCTTTCAACATAACAAAACTCCTAAAACCTATTGATATATTAAGGTCACTACTATGACTTGTCTTTTTCTGCTTGAAACGCTTTGATTATTTCCTCTGATACAGACTTAGGCACCTGCTTATAGTTGGCAAACTCCATGGTAAACTCCGCCTTCCCCTGTGTGAGGGACCTGAGTACCGTTGAATAGCCGAACATTTCTGATAACGGGACCTCGGACTCAACCGAAGTATAGTTTGCTTCCTCAATTGTACCCACAATAATGCCGCGCCTCTGGTTCAAACTGCCCATCACAGCTCCCTGGAACTCCGAGGGGCCCTCAACTGCAACTTTCATGATGGGCTCGAGGATAACAGGCTTTGCCTTCATGTAACCTTCCTTAAAGGCACCGGTTGCAGCTAGCTGAAAAGCAACATCAGAAGAGTCAACTGCGTGGGAAGAACCGTCATTGATGGTTACCCGGATACCGGTAATCGCCGCACCTGCCAGGGAACCTTTTGCCATACTTTTCTTAAATCCCTTATCACAGGAAGATATGAATTCGCGGGGTATTGCGCCACCAACGATACTATCAACGAATTCGTATTCGCCTTCTTCCAGGGGCTCTAAGAAGCCTGCAACTCGGCCGAACTGACCGGAACCGCCGGTCTGTTTCTTGTGGGTGTAATTAAACTCTGACATCTGGGTGATTGTTTCACGGTAGGCAACCTGCGGCTGTCCCACTTCGACTTCGGCATTATACTCACGCTTCATGCGCTCAATATAGACCTCGAGGTGGAGTTCACCCATACCTGACACGATTGTTTCGTTGGTTTCATGGTCCACATAGGTCCTGAATGTTGGATCCTCTTTGGTGAACCGGTTCAATGCCTTTGACATATTAACCTGGGCCTTGTTGTCAACAGGCAGTATTGCCAGTGAAATAACAGGCTCCGGCACATGCATGGAACTCATTGATACTGAAATATCCTGGGAGGTAAAGGTATCTCCTGAAGCGCAATCAATACCAAAAAGAGCAACAATATCACCGGCAGTTGCCTCTTCAATATCCTCCATATCGTCGGCATGCATACGGACCAGGCGTCCCACTTTGACCTTTTTGCCATCACGACTGTTTACTATGGTGTCACCCTTTTTCAACGTTCCCTGATAGACCCTTATATAGGTCAACTGTCCATAACGTCCGTCCTCAAGCTTAAAGGCTAGGGATATGAGAGAATCATCAGGGTTAGAGGTTAAAGTGATCTCTTTTTCATCTTTATCTAGGTCTAGGGCAGTATTTTCAATATCCTGGGGTGCGGGAAGATATGAGTTAACCGCATCAAGCATGGATTGCACCCCTTTATTCTTGTAAGCTGATCCCATGAACACAGGAACCAATTCAAGGCTCAAGGTCCCTTCCCGGACTGCTTTATGGATCATCTCTTCGGTGGGGGTGCCTTCAAGAATTGCCTCCATCAACTCCTCAGAGTACATTGAGGCGGCATCAAGGAGCTCTTCCCTCTTGGCCTCAGCTTCCTCAAGAAGATCAGCAGGTATTTCAGCCTCCCTGATTTTTTCGCCATTGTCTCCTTCAAAGTAGATGGCTTTCATGGTCACCAGGTCAACGATTCCTTTAAGGTCCCCTTCAAGACCGATGGGAATCTGCAGCAGCACCGCGTTCAGATCCAGTTTTTCCCTTACCTGTTGAGCCACCCTGTAAGGATTGGCTCCTGTGCGGTCACATTTATTGATAAAGACC
>CP070776.1:121217-127200 GCA_020346205.1 Deltaproteobacteria bacterium | reverse complement strand
GATACCAAGGGAAGACTTAACATTCCCAGCAGGTTCCGTGATGTGCTTCAAGACCAGAACAATGAACAGTTAATGGTCACAAACTGGCACAAGTGCCTGAAGGCTTTTCCTGTAAAAGTCTGGGAACGGATTGAAACGACCCTGCTCGTCCAGGGTAAAAAACAGCCTGGAATGGATTCTTTCAGGCGCTATGTAATTTCCGGTGTAGCCGAATGCACCCTGGACAAACAAGGCAGAATCCTTCTTCCTCCAACCTTGCGGACGGATTTTGACCTGAAAAAAGATGTGGTGCTTAACGGTATGCTGGACCACTTCGAAATTTGGAACAAAATTGCCTGGGAAAAGGAAAGAAAGCTGACCAGAGACAAATTCAGCGATTTCGAACAAAGCCTTTCAGCCCTGGGCATACTTTAAGTATTGAGGATATCGTGACGCATGCGGGGAACAATCTCTCAAAAAATAAACCTTGCTCCCCCATGGCTCAATCCTCAAATCCTGATCCTTCCCTTTCAATCCACATCCCCGTTCTTCTCGACGAAGCGATCCGCTTACTGGCCCCGGTAGATGGTGGGATATTTGTTGATGGCACCCTTGGACTTGGTGGGCACACTGAGAAAATTTTAAAGTCCTGCAGTCCCTCAGGTCGTGTAATTGGTTTTGAGTGGGATGCAAGTGCCCTGGAACTGGCCCAAAAAAGACTCGCTCCTTTTGGTAAGAGATTTTATGCGCTGCATCGAAACTATTCTGAGATTATGGCTGGATTAGCGGAAATAGGTATTCACAAAGTGGACGGATTATTATTGGATCTTGGTGTTTCGTCTTTGCAATTTGACTCTGGAGAAAGAGGTTTCAGTTTTCAGACAGACGGACCACTTGATATGAGAATGGACAGGCGTGAGCATCTTTCCGCAGAAAAAATAATAAATGATTTCAGCAAAGAAGAACTGGCGGACATTTTCTATTACTACGGTGAAGAAAGACAGGCACGGCGCATTGCAGCACATATAATTGAAGAAAGAGCCAAGGACAGGATTACTTCGACGTCACAGCTTGCCCGCATTGTTGCAGGTGCAGTTCCCAAAAAATTTCAGCCCCGAAAAATCCATGTGGCAACAAAAGTTTTCCAGGCCCTGAGAATTGCTGTCAACAAAGAGCTCGACAACTTGACAGACATTCTAGATACCACGACAAAAATTCTCAAGCCTGCAGGAAGGGTGTGCATCATTACTTTCCACTCCCTGGAGGACAGACTGGTCAAATGGAAATTCAAAGATAACCCTGAGTTGCATGTATTAACAAAAAAACCTGTTATCCCGGGTGAAGATGAAATCAAGATAAATCCAAGGGCAAGAAGTGCAAAGCTTCGGGCTGCATATATGAAAGGTTGAAATAAGGAGGACCTCAAAGTGTTCAAAGATTATTCTGGCAGCTTTATAATGGTAAACGGTAGGAACAAAATAAAACCTTCCAAGAAAAAATCTACCACGTCCTCCAAGGAACTTTTTCCAACAACCAAACTTATGTGGAAAACAATTGGTGCCATGCTTCTTGTAACCCTTGTAATTGGCATCAGCTCAACTGTTTGGTATGGCCTGCAGGTCCAGGTGGCCCTGGACCAAATTGGTAGAAACAAAGCCATCAATAATCAGTTGCATAACCAAAACAAGCTATTGATAGCTCAACAGGACCTGATGCTTTCCCAGGAACATATGGAAGAGGTTGCTCAAAAACTAGGCTTGAGCTCTCCTGCAAAAAAACAACTCAGATATCCGTAAATAAGCAGGATGAAGCAGGTACAGGGGAGATCAATAATTTATTAGAAACAAAAATATTTACTGATGTGCAGTGGGGTTTTTAATGCTACATGACTGATCATGCCAAGAAACCAATGCAACGACGACGAACGTTGCTCATAAACAAAAGAAGGAAGAGAAGGCTCCTCCTTCTAGCCCTTGTCCTCATTTTGGGATCTGGGGCTTTCTTGTTTCATAAAGAGAAATTCTATGCCATTCCAGAAATCCTGACATGGCTCAAGCAAAATAAATCCGGCGAAGTTTTAGCATCAACACCTTCTGCGTCTCCCAGGGGAGAAATTTACGATCGCAATTTCAGACCCCTGGCAGCCACCTATGAGACTTATGCCATATATGCCCGGCCCCTTGAAATGGAAGACCCGGTTGCATCTGCAAACTTGCTGGAAGAAATCCTGGGTTTAGAGCAAAAGAATCTTCTAGCAAGCTTAAAAAGTGAACGGGGATTTGTCTGGGTTACCAAGGGAATAGATAAAGACCTGGCAGACACAATAAATGAACACAACATAAAGGGTATTTACCAGGTTGTTGAGACGAAACGTTTTTATCCAAACGATGAAACAGCAGCCCATGCTGTAGGATTTGTCGAAAATGACCAGGGCCTCGACGGCATTGAATTTCAGTACAACACAATTCTGCGTGGGGATGAAATAAACAGGGCAGAACTTGAAGCTCTCCACTTTAAATCTGCCAGCGGATTCAATCAGACCGGGACCCATCTTGTACTGACCCTTGACCTGATGATCCAGTCCAAAGTTGAACGCTTTCTGGAAAAAAGAATTAAAATTACCGGGGCTGCAAGTGGCGCTGTTTTACTGATGGATGCCAACACGGGCGGTGTTCTTGCCATGGCCAGCTATCCTGCTTTCAACCCCAATCGTTATTGGCAGTTCTCCAGTTCAGCACTCAACAATAATGTAGTAACCGAACCTGTATATCCCGGAGAACTAGCTCTAATTTTTCAACAAGCTGCAGCAATAAATTTCAACAATGAGAAAAAATCTCAGGCACTTGAAAAATTAGATAATGAAGAACCCTTACTCGTCATTAGACCGGAAATACTAAAAAGAAGAAAATTATCCGTTGCACCACAAATTGACGATGTTGATCCAGAATACTTTTTACGTTTTACGAATTTATTAGGATTTGCTCAAAAACCCATAACAGATATACCTCTCAAAGATGAAACACAGCTTTCTGCATCATCCATAATTACTGATCCTTCTTTCAATTCCTCTGCCCTTCGACTTCTGACTGGTTTCACAGCACTGGTGAATAATGGCAGGATCGTTACCCCGCATCTGCTGCACAGTGCATACCCAATAGCAAATCCCGCTCCGCTTGAGACATCCCTGCCAGGTCCTGAAAAAAATACTGCCCTGCATCCTGATACCAGTGAAGATTTGATTAATTTCCTTGCTGCCAAATGGCTGAAAATTAGCAACCGAGGCCGAAGATCACAAAAGCCGATGTTTTTTGAAGCGCACAGGTATGCAACAACGGCTGGTAGTTCTTATAACGACCAAGTCGGAAATAGTGAAAGCGTATTGATGGAACAAACTCCCCGCATAGCACAAAGTGTGATGTTGGGAGCCATACCAGGTAACAATCCCAAACTGACCATGATTGCCTTACTCACTTATCCGGATACTTACGATAATGTTTATCCTGACGCTCTGGAATCACTTGGAAACAAGTTCGCACTCCTGAGCCCTGATAAGGATATGATTAAAAAAATGCTTTATGTAACGAATCAATCTCCTCCGGTTCCTTCCCCTGATTTCTGGACCGACAATGGGACAGTTCTTGCTAAAAGCATAAGTCCTCATGCATCTAAAACAAACGATATTGCTGCAAAAGAGGCAGATAGCAGTAGGAACATGCCTAATGTCACCGGCAAAAGTCTGAGGGCTGGACTGCAGGTGCTTCAGCATTTCAATCTGGATATCAAACTTGTCGGCAGCGGCAGAATAATTTCTCAACATCCTGCTGCCGGCACTGAGCTTAAAAACGGGAATGAATGTATTTTGGAAATGCAGCAGGAAATATGAACACTAAACTAAACAAGAAAGCCAGCTTTTGGGATCATATAAATGTCGGCTCTAACAACTGAAAAAAAACCGCTCAAACTTTTACTTGAAGGGATTGATTACAAGATTATCGGAGAAATGGAGAAAACAGTAATCACCGGGCTTTGTTCAGATTCGAGAAAAGTGCAGCCTGGTAACTTATTTGCAGCTCTGGAAGGACTCTCTGTTGATGGTCATAACTATTTAGACCAGGCAGTGGCTACAGGCTGTTCTGCCCTACTGGTGAATCGAGGTTGGCAGGATCATGCAGCAGGCGAGAAGGCGTGGCCCGATGTTTCAATTGTGGAAGTTAATGACACAAAAACTGCCCTGGGATATATCGCTGCTAATTATTATGATCACCCTGACCGCCAACTCACCATGATCGGGATTACCGGCACCAACGGAAAAACAACCACTTCTTTTCTGGTTGAATCATTATTGAAGGCCTGCGGCAAACGACCCGGAGTAATTGGTACCGTAAATTACCGCTATGATGACAAAAACAACAGACACATTGAATTGGCGGCCCCCTTTACAACACCTGAATCACCCACCCTCTTTGCACTGCTCCGTAAGATGGCTGACGAAAATATTACTGATGTGGTCATGGAAGTATCATCACATGCCCTGGCCCAATCAAGACTTACGGGTATTGAATTTGATATCGGGGTATTTACCAATTTAAGCAGGGACCACTTGGATTATCACGCTGACATGCATCATTACTTTTCCAGCAAGAGACTTTTGTTCACCAACTATTTAAAGCCCGGGGGCAGGACCGTAATTGTACTTGATGACTCAATTTCCCGGAAAGTGGCTAATGATCCAACGCATCAAGATGGCAATAACTGGGGTAAACAGATGCACGACGATCTGAAAACTTTATTCCAGGATAGAGAGAATTCCCCTCCAATTATAACCTGTGGCATGAACAGTGACTGTGATATCCATCCCAAAAATTTCACCATAGACATTAACGGCATCACATCTGAAACCATAACTCCTGCTGGGTCAATGTCGCTAAAAACTCCTTTAGTAGGAGAGTTCAACCTTCGTAATATTCTCAGCGCCATAGGTATAGGCATTGCTCATGATGAAAAGCCTGACTGCATAAAAAGCGGGCTGGTAGATATAAAAACAATACCGGGCAGGCTTGAAAGGATTGCTCTGGAAATAAAGGACACACCCTGCCCAACTGTATTTGTGGATTACGCCCATACTCCCGATGCCCTGGAAAATGTACTGGACACTCTGCTGAAACTCAGGCCGGGAAGATTGATCTGTGTTTTTGGCTGTGGTGGAGACCGTGACCTCGGGAAAAGGGCTCTTATGGGTGAAATTGCCGGCAACCTGTGTGATATAGTATTGGCAACCTCCGACAATCCCCGTTCTGAATCACCTGATACAATACTGAAACAGATTGAGCTTGGACTAACCAAGGCTGGCATTAAAAAAGTTTCAGCTTCCGAACTTCTCCAAAACAGAGAACAAAAAGGTTACGATATTTTAGTAAAGCGTAATTCGGCAATCAGTACTGCTATCAGGTTTGGTAGTCCTGAAGATGTCATCCTTATCAGCGGCAAAGGTCATGAAAATTACCAGATAAGCAAAAAAGGGGAAATTTTCTTTGATGATAGGGTTGAGGCTGAAATGCATTTACAGGCAAGGGCAGGCTCAACTCCTGTATGGAAACTTAAATGGATCCAACAGGTTACCGGAGGCCAGCTTCTCTTTCCGGTTAAGGATACTGTATCCTTCAGCAATATATCTACCGATACCAGGACAATTCAACCAGGTGACCTATTTGTTGCACTGAAAGGGGATAACTTTGATGGCAGGATGTTTGCCGAAAAAGCCATTGAGAAAGGTGCAGCAGGACTTCTCATTAATTACACACTTACATCAAAAGAACCACCACTCACCTTCCAGCCAACCGTCCCTGTCCTGCTGGTGCCTGATACTTTAGTTGCTCTAGGACAACTGGCTGGTCATTTGCGCCACTGGAATAACAAACTGCAGGTCATAGCCATAACAGGCAGTTCAGGCAAAACAACGGTCAAGGAGATGACCGGGGCAATCCTCAACCAAAATCATAGCATT
>CP070776.1:115047-121117 GCA_020346205.1 Deltaproteobacteria bacterium | reverse complement strand
CGTATGCGGTCTCGCAGGTCTTCAGTGGCAGCATCAGTATAGGTGACAACCAGTATCTGCTCGATGGTAAGGTTTTTTTCAAGAAGAAGCCTTATTACCAGGCCACAAATGGTATAGGTTTTGCCTGTGCCGGCACTTGCATCAATGAGGTTGAAGCCTCCCAGGGGGCTTCGGGCAAGATCAAAGGTATCGGGTTGTTTGGGTTGGCAGAAGGTCTGAGGCATAATGTGAATGGGGTAATTTTATTAATCGTAGAGTTATTTATACGCCAGGAGACATATCTGCTGCAAGTCCAAAACAATAATTGAGTATAAGGATAAAGATTGTCTTTTTAAAAGAAGTTATTTTAATTAAGGTGTACAAGTCAATTTTGACTCTTTAATATATATGGGGTAAAAAGTAGGATGCTAAGAATTTTGGAGTGGTTCTGGCATAGAGATTTTATATTTGGGACAAAAGACTTTAACCTTCATAAATTTTGATACTATGAAGGAATCTTGCCGCCTGGTAGGGGCCTTTTTTATATAAATTAAATTTAATGAATCAATTTGGATTGTTGCTTTATGAAGACGCTTAACAAGGGAATAATTCTTACAGCTATTATCTGCTGTGTTAGCTGGTATTCAGTTGTTGTAGTTTTAAGCCAGGAAACCCTTCAGAAAATAGAAAAAGATTTTACTGCATTATCTTCGACAAAAAAGCAGAAGAAAATAAATAAAAATATTGTCGATTATCTTAAACACCGCCATTACTTAAAAATAAGTCTTGATGATCAGCTGTCATCCAAAGTTCTGTATCGTTACCTGGATGAATTGGATCCAAGTCACAGTTATTTTTTTGAGAATGACATCAAGGAGTTTGAAATAAAATACCGCTTTAAGCTGGATGATGCTTTGAATAAGGGAGACCTTAAGCCCGCATTTGAAATTTTCAACAGGTACCAGATGCGAGTAGAAGACCGCCTTAAATACATGATAGAAAATGTTGAAAAAGGGTTTGACGATATGAAATTTGATATCGACGAAACTCTGCGTGTAGACCGGAAAGATATTCCCTGGCCAAAATCGGAAACCGCCATGAAGGAATTGTGGCGTAAACGATTGAAAGGCAATGTAATAAGTCTGAAACTAGCTGATAAATCCCTTGAGGAAATACAGGAAATACTGCTGAAGCGGTATCGGAATCAATTGAAACGCATACAGCAGAACAGCAGCGATGATGTATTTGAGTTTTATATTAACGCTCTTGCCCTTTCCACTGACCCGCATACCCAGTACTTTTCCCCGCACCGTACTGAAAATTTCAACATTAATATGAGCCTTTCGCTGGAAGGTATTGGTGCTGTTCTGCAAAGTGAGGATGAATATACCAAAGTAGTAAGGTTGATACCAGGAGGGCCGGCGGAAAGATCAAAGTTGCTGAAGGCTGCCGATCGCATTGTGGGGGTTTCCCAGGGGGCTGATGGTGAAATGATTGACATAGTCGGTTGGCGGCTTGATGAGGTAGTTAATAAAATTCGTGGCCCGAAAGGCACTTTGGTACGGCTTGAAATTATCCAGGCGGATGCTGAGGACGAACACCAGACCAAGACAATCAGCATTGTGCGTGACAAAGTTAAACTAGAGGAGCAGTCAGCTAAAAAAGAAATTATTGAGGTGAAGCGGGATACGAAAACCCATAAAATTGGGATTATTGATATTCCTACTTTTTATGCGGATTTTAAGGGAATGCATGCCGGCAATCCAGACTATAAGAGCACAACAAAAGATGTACAGCGGCTGCTTACAGAATTAAAGCAGGATGGCGTTGAGGGTATAATCATTGATCTGAGGGATAACGGAGGCGGATCCCTGCAAGAGGCAAACAGCCTGACAGGACTTTTTATTGGTTTAGGTCCCAGTGTACAGGTGCGGAATGTAGATGGCCGTATTGATATAGTTAGGGACCATGACCCCCAAATTGTATATTCCGGACCGCTCATTGTACTGGTTAACAGAATGAGTGCTTCGGCCTCAGAGATTTTTGCTGGAGCCATCCAGGACTACAACCGAGGCCTTGTTCTCGGTGAACAGACATTCGGCAAGGGAACAGTTCAATCATTACTGCCGCTTCCAAAGGGGCAGTTGAAGGCAACTACAGCAAAATATTACCGTATTTCTGGTAAAAGTACGCAACATAAAGGTGTTATACCGGATCTTTATTATCCCAGTCTTTATTCTTTTGAAGATATTGGCGAAAGTTCCTTACCTGAGGCACTTCCGTGGGACAAGATCAATTCCATTCCATATCAGACTTATTACAAAATGGATAATCTTATGCCCTGGCTTAAGGATATGCATACTGCCCGCAACAGGATGAGCCTGGATTATCAATATTTATTGGACAGGCGGCAAAGAAATGAAGAAATGCGGAAAAAGAAGGAAGTGTCATTGTCAGAGGAGAAGAGAATAAAGGAGCGTAAGGAGTCTGATGAATGGCGATTACAACTGGAAAATTCCTTGCGGCTTGCTAAAAATGAGCCATTATTGGAAAAACTTGAAGATTTAAAAAGCAAGGATACTGAAGATACCCCTCATGGATCATTAATAAACGTTGAAGATCCATTACTCGTTGAAGCAGGTGAGGCGTTGGTAGATTTTATTGACCTTCTCCGAAAAAATGTTGCTTCCAAATAGCAGGAATCCCTCAAATTAAACATATTTCTCCACAAGGCTTTTCTTTAATATCAACCTAAAATTCTGGAACTTTATTTGGGATGCGTTTAATCTTTTGTTTATCTAGAAGCTACAATTGATGGAGAAACTGAAAGAGCTGTCAGTCAATATGAGCGGGAATGCTACAATAAAAAAAATTGTTTTATGCCTACTTCTCCTTATTATAGGTTTATTCGCTTATTCAAATACATTACAAGCCCCATTTTATTTTGATGACATTCAAAATATTGTAGAAAATCCTGCTATCAGATTTGAGGGATTGGCAATCTCTGATTTTATGAAGGCCGTCAAGGAAAGCCCGGTTGCAAGCCGTCCTTTTGCCAATATCAGTTTTGGATTGAATTATTTTTTTCATCAATACGATGTCAGGGGCTACCATATCGTAAATATAGCTTTGCATGTCCTGACAGCCATCTTTTTATTCTTTCTTTTTGAAGGCTTACTTTCGAGCCCAGCTCAAAAAAAAGATATTGTAAATCCAATTCTGATTGCCTTTTCTGGTGCTCTATTATGGCTCGTCCATCCAATACAGACCCAATCAGTGACCTATGTGGTGCAAAGGATGAACGGCATGGCTGCAATGTTTTCCGTTCTGTCACTGCTTTTCTATGTTAAGGGCCGACAGACTGAAAGGCGGTCTCGGGAAATTTTTATGTACGTTTGCAGCTCTATGGCCTGGCTTTTCGCTTTTGGCTCAAAAGAAATTGCAGTTATGGTGCCATTTTTTGTGTTGCTTTTGGAATGGTTTTTTTTTCAGGATTTATCTGTGGCCTGGTTAAAAAAAAATTGGCTCTTTTTCGCAGGGTTATTTGTCTTTCTGCTTTTGTCTGTTTATGTATTTCTTGGGGCTGCCCCTTTAAAGAGCATTCTCAGCGGATATAGATTCAAAGATTTCACATTATTGCAAAGATTATTGACAGAATCTCGTGTTATATTTCTCTATCTGGGGATTTTTTTTCTCCCGCTTCCAGCGCGTCTCAGCTTAGAGCACGACCTTGAAATATCCCGTTCCATTTTCAGTCCACCTGATACTTTGCTAGCAGTAATAATTATTTGTTGCTTTCTGGTTTCAGGAATTTTCCTGGCAAAAAAACGGAGACTGTTTTCCTTCACACTGTTCTGGTTTTTCGGTAACCTGTTGATTGAGTCGACCATAATACCATTGGAGCTCATCTTTGAACATCGCATGTATATGCCTTCCATGTTCTTATGCCTGTATATTGCTGTGATTTCTTTCAGATATTTAAAGAAAGAAAGGCTTGCTCTAGGAGTTATGGTGTTTATCGCAATACTATTTTCGTTTTGGACATTTGAGAGGAATAGTATTTGGGCTGACCAGCTTGAATTCCATAAAAGCAACGCCATAAATGCGCCCGGTAACTGGAGAGCTCATTATAACTATGGTCTGGAACTCTATAAAAAGGGGTTGCACAGACAAGCAGTTGAACAGTTTGATGAAACGTTAAAACTTGAGCCCAGGCATTTATCAGCGCATCAGGATCTCGGGCTTTCCTATACAATGCTAGAGGAGTATGAACAGGCCTTTTATCATTATAATATAATGTTGCAGGCCGTGCCTGATTTCCCGGACACCTATTACAATCTCGGTTATCTTTTCAGAAAAAAAGGAGAAAATGAAAAAGCAATTTCTTATTTTTTGCAGGCAGCAAAACTTGATCCCACAAAAGTGAATACCCATATACAGTTGGGCTATCTGTTTGCCGGACTTGGTAAGTTTAAACAGGCAATTCCCCATTTCGAGAAAGTTTTGGAATTATCTGAACCCCATGGATTTGAAATGCAAAATACCCTTGGCATTATGAATGCTCAGCTTGGAGATTATGAAAAAGCGGTGTTTCATTTTTCTCAGGCTCTGTCTTATGATCCTGGTCATGAGCAGGTGCAGTATAACCTGGAACTTGCCCGACAAAAAATGCAACGTAAAAATATGCCGTTACAGTAATAAGAAAATACTAATTTTTTATCTTATTACGTAATTTCATAGCCATCTGCATCTCTCGTTGCGCCTCCTCCAGCATGCCTTTACTGCTGTAAGCGATACCAAGATTATAGTGACTTTCAGGATGATCCGGATCAAGGGTTATAGATTTCTTGAGAAGATTTATGGATTGATCAATTTTTCCAAGGTTGTAACTGCTGACAGCCCAATTGTTATAAAGGTCAACGCTTTCAGCACCTTTCATGGCAGCTGTTAAAAAGTAATCATATGCTTTTGGATGCTGACCCATTTTGGAATAGACGATCCCAAGTGTTATCAGAGGGTCTGGGCGGGATGGATCCAACTCTAATGCCAAATTGGCTTCAAAAATTGCTTTCTTATACTGTTGCATTTCCCGGTATACCAGGCTCAGGTTGTCATGCACCTTTGCCAGATATTTTTGCATGTATTCAGAGCTGAAGTTCCCGCTTTTGTCATTATGGCCAATGGAAACTGCTTGCAGCAGGTGACGTTCAGCTTCCGGGTACATGTAGGCCTTGCTGTATGCATTTCCCAGGTTGCCATGAGCTCTCATCGACTTAGGAGCTTTATTGAGTACATCAGTCCAGAGAGAGATTTCTGATTTCCAGACACTGTTTCTTTGCCAGGTGAACAGGGCAAGTATAACAGTTGCAGCAATTAGCACAGTTCTGGCCATTGCCTGCTTATTGGCAGTTAGACGAAAAAGCCATGCCGTTGCTGCCAGTATGAGAAACATGGATGGCATGTACATGCGGTGCTCAAATATTATTTCCAGGGCAATAAAAGAGGACTCAATTACCAGGTTTGTGAGAAACCAGAAGAGCGCAAAGGATGTCAGCCGGTCCCTCCGGTACAGCCAAAAGATAAGAACAACCAGGGTGCCCAGGCCAAGAATAGCCAAAAGGGTCTGGGGTGGAGCAAGAAGCCCGGTGGAGAGCGGATAGTCGTATGCGAGGTTGAGTCTGGACGGTAGAGGCAGGATGAGAAGTGATAGATAATGAAAAACAACCCTTGTCTCGGTTAACAGCCTCTGGCCAAGGGTGAACTCCCTGCTGGAAAATTTTGCTAAAATGCTATGTATGGGGTTGCTGCCCAGAAAAAGCAGGCAGATACCGATAAAAACAAGAAGGGCAACGGTATAGAAAATAAAGGCTTTCCTGTTATTTGTTTTTCCCTTTTGTGAACGAGGCAGGAAATAGAACTCGTAGCCTGCAATTATCACGGGCAGCATACCGCTGTTCTCCTTGCTGAGCAGGGCCATGCCGGCAAAAAGCGCTGCAGCCCCAAAAAGCCATGCCCTGGTAAAGCCTTTTTCAGCAAGCCTTGCCTTAACATAGGAGTAGAGGGCAAGCAGGCTGAACAGGGTAGCCATTGA
>CP070776.1:108833-114947 GCA_020346205.1 Deltaproteobacteria bacterium | reverse complement strand
CCGCACCTATATTCTGCATAAAGCTGGATATAAAGGCAACCGTACCTGAGATCAGTGCTATTATCCGTGTTTCGCTTTTTCCGGCCAGCTTGAGTATATACTTTGCCAGAATGTTCATTACCCCGGTCTTATCCAGAGCAGCCCCGATTATGATCACAGCAATAATAGATATAACTGCGTTTGAGCTAAAGCCGCTGATCGCCTCTTCAGCATCAATAATGTTTAACAATGGCAGGGTGACAACCATAATTATTCCCACCACATCAACCCGTACAGCATTGGTGATGAACAATATTATGGCAACTGCCATAACGGCCAGGGTAACACCAATTTCCTGAGTAAAGAGAACCTCTTGCATGGGAGCACTTTAACTGTAAAGGTTTAAATCAGAAAGAGATATATTGGATTAATTATAATAAGTTATAGACGACCTAAGCAAGTGCCACAATGTTGACACCTGGCGTCTTTGTAAAAAGATAATATTTTTTCTGAGAATATGGCCGCCTGGCAGAAGAGTGATGCTATAGAAATTAGCCCGGCTGTAACAATAAACAAAAAACTTAAAAGAATTTAAACAGACTCCAGTAGAGCCAGGCCGTTTTTTCTTATAATCAGCTCTTCTGTTTCAGGCCCAAGTTCTAAAGCCTGCAGATGTTTGTAGGTCTCCTGTGGTCCAGACCAGGGTGAATCTGTGCCAAACAGTATATACTCCTGGGGATGCTTGAGGATTATCCTGCGGACGGCCTGTGGGTCTATCTGATCTAGGGTGTAGGAAATATCCATGTAAATTTTTTTACCAGCCAAAAGGTCCTCGACTTCACCCCATTGCTGCCAGGCTCCAAGATGGGTTGTGACCATCTTAAGTTCAGGGAATTGTGTCAAAACATTAAGTATCTGCTTGGGATCACATCGTCTGATTCTGGGAAAAGCAATATCAAAGCCAGTGTGCATTACAAGAATCAAGCCCAGTTCACTGATCTTTTCATAAGCTGCAAACAGCTTTTTATCATCGAGGAAGAACTGCTGGTAATACGGGTGCATCTTTATGCCCTTGAACCCCTCCGCCTTTATTTCGCCTATGTGTTTCAATGCATCTGGATCATCTGGATGAAAGGACGGGAAGGGAATGATTCGTTCTGAGCTGATCTGGCGGGACCAACTCAGAATTGCATCAAACTGGGAGGGTCTTGTGGCAATGGAGCATATGACACTTTTTTCAACGCCGTCCCTGTCCATGAGGTTGAGCAGAGATGCTACCCTGCCATCATGTATCGCCTTGACATCACCCTCTTCTTCAAGATAGGGGATTGCACTGGCAGCAACCTGGTCCGGAAAGGCATGGGCGTGAAAATCGATTATTCCTTGCATGTCTGAAAATATATAGTCTTGAAATGGTTATGAGGCAGGCAAGCCCTGCCTGATCTCATCCTGAAGTGAAGTAATGACGCCAATAGGATCAACAGCCTTGGAAATTGGGCGGCCAACAACCAGGTAATCGGCACCATCAACAATAGCCTGTTTTGCTGTGACTATCCTTTGCTGATCATCTTTCTGGTCATAGATATTTACCCCGGGCCTGATACCCGGTGTTACAAGCAGCAATTTTTCTCCAAGGCCCTCTCGCAGCCGAGGGACCTCCAGTCCTGATGAAACCACGCCGTCGCAGCCTAGTTCCAGTGCTCTTTTGGCACGATAATAAACAAGTTCATCAATGGATTTTGTCATCCCCATGGCCTGCATATCCTCCTGGCCAAAACTCGTCAGAACTGTCACAGCCAGCAAGGAAAGATCACCTTTGGCCTCAACTGCGGCCCTGATAATCGGGTCATTACCATGGATGGTCGCAAAGGTAACACCCCTGTTATTGAGTTGAGTTACAGCCAGCTTGACAGTCTCGGGTATATCGAAAAATTTGAGGTCAAGCATGATCTTGTGGCCCCTGGCAGAAAGCCAGTCCACGATTTCGAACCAGCTGGCCATGAAAAGCTGCAGCCCAATCTTGTAGAAATTTATATGGGATTCTGTTTTTTGGACCAGTTTTTTGGCCTGTTCCGGGCTCTCAACATCAAGGGCCAGGATAATGCGTTCATTAAGGGGAATATCTTTCATGATTCAAATTGTTTAATTGGTGAATAAGTTTGGGCACTAGGGCTCTTCATGTTTATTAGTATTAAAATAGCCTCGATGGTAACGAAAATAAAAGTCAAAGGCAAGGGAGTATATAAATACATCTTCCCTTTTGTGTTAAGTTGTTTAACGTGTACATGCTGAGGGAGTCATTCTTGACAGTAATTAAATGCAGGTGGTACTATTTGCAGACAATGATTCGACATGGAGTATTACATACATTAATTTTATTGCTGCTGCTTTTTTCTGCACTGCCAGGTTCAGCGATGTCCACTATTGCCCCTGAGGATGAAATGAGGCAAAGTGTAATAGCTCTGAATCGGGCCCGGCACAGGGCAGTCCATGACCTGGGGCAAAAAGATCAGAGTTCCACCCTGGAAGAGAGAGAACGGCAGGATTATGAGAAGTTTATATTATATCTTACTTTTCGAATTGGTGAATATTGCCAGCAGTTGAGATCTGAGCATGGTGAAGCATCAATAGCCGGCCTCAACTGTCCAACCGGGAGTCAGGCCGCGTTAAACGGACAGGCTGCTCAAGTGCCTACCAGCCAGGAACAGGTCGAGGAACTTGAAAAATTACTTACTGAATCCTTGGGGCAGTTTGATGATGATCTTCTCAAGGAAGAAGAACGGATGGCCAAACGTCAGCCAAAAGATCGTGAAACAGGTTACGGCTATGGCGGCAGCGGCAAAGATGGATTTGAGGGAGGGGGTGGAGGAACAGGAGATGCTTCTGAACAGGGCTCAGACAGCAGCCAGACAGCCGGCGAAGAGAGCGTGGCCGGGCAGGGAGCAGAGAAAGGCAGAACAGGCAGTGCACAAACCGGCACAGAAGCAGGCGGATCTGTTTCTGGCACCGGAGAAGGTGGTGCTACTGGTGAAGGCGCAGGCCAGGGAGCTGGAGATGGACAGACACAAGGGGAGAGTTCGCAGCCAGGGACTCGTGAGCTTGAAACCGGGTATGATGATATTGTGGCCAGACAACTGCGAGAGGCGGCCGAGAAAGAAACTGATCCGGAATTAAAGAAAAAACTCTGGGAAGAGTATTATAAATACAAGAAAGGAACCCGGTAAAAAAGAAGACAGACCCATCCTGGAAAAGAAACAGAGCCTTTACAGGAGCAGGTATATGCGCTACCTCACATATTCAGCCCTTCTATTTATAGCATATCTATTTCTTGGTGGGTGTGCAACTCTACCAGGTAACCAGGTGGACAACCAGGTTGCCCCGCTCATGGCATCACAGGAATTCAGTGACCCTGAACTTCTAAACGTTTCCATCAAGGTTTTTGATCCAGGTGAACTGCCGGAAAGCAAGGACAAGCAGCACGGCCTTTCTTCTGAAATCAGAGAAGCTGAAGCCCGTTTTGTCCCCGTGCATTTGAAATACACATTGCAGCGTACCGGGTATTGGGGAACAGTTAGAATTGTTCCGGATGATGATAACGGCTCTGAAGTACTGGTGCGGGGGAAAATTGAACTCTCGGACGGTGAAAGCACCGTAGTCACTATTGAAGCGCTGGACAGCCGTAATATTCTCTGGTTCCGTAAGACCTATGCCGAGACAGCACTGCCGGATGAACACACCTCAATTGAGCCGGAAAAAGAAGATACCTTTCAGGACCTGTTCAATACCATTGCCAATGACCTGGCAGAATACCGAAACAGCTTAAAACCTGAAGAGATCCTCGAGATACAGAGGATTGCTGAGCTGCGCTACGGCAAAGAGATGGCCCCTGATGCATATGGCAACTATCTTGCCTATGATAGAAACGGGCACTTAAAAATTGTCCACCTGCCGGCAGACAACGATCCAATCCTAGGACATATCCGCAGTATCCGTGCCAGGGATGATATGCTGCTTGATACGATCAATGGTTACTATGATGCGTATTACCTGGATCTCTGGGAGCCTTATTCCGACTGGCGGAAATTTCGCAGTGAGGAGGTATCCACAATGCGGGAGATTGAGCGGGAAGCCATGCAGCGTAAAGTAATAGGTGTTGCAGCCATTATCGGTGCCATTGCACTGGGGGCAAGTTCTGACCAGGACACCAGGGTCCGCACTTCAACTCTGCAGGATGTTATGATCGCCGGAGGAGCGTATTCAATCTACACCGGCATGCAAAAAAGTAAGGAGGTGACCATCAACAAAGAAGTTATTGAGGAGTTGGGGGTCTCCTTCTCATCCGAGGCAGAACCGTTGGTTGTTGAAGTAAAGGGCGAAACAATCCGGCTTACAGGTTCTGCGGAGGAGAAATATGCCAAGTGGCGGCAGATTCTTAAGCAGATATATGCCAGGGAAACCGGACTGATAACAGACGAAGCTCTCCCCGAGCAGCCAGCCGAAAGTATTACACCATAAAATTCAGGTTAAAGCCCGGCATGACAGACAGTCAAAATCCTGCACCTGAACCTGATAGGGAAAGACCTATACTCACACCCCCTGGCACCAGGGGCGTGAGGAAAAAAAACAACCGCATGACACTGCTGTTGCTGTCTGTGGGACTGCTTTTACTTCTTGGAGTTGCAGCAATGGTGATCTGGCTGCTGCCCCATTCAGCTGACCTGAAGATATCTCCCAGCAGCCAAAATATGACCGAGCTGCAATCCCCAAGTAAAAAAACTGCACTGAAACAGTCTGGCCCAGCAAGGGCTGAAGCGGAGCAGGTTTTGGGCAAATGGTTGAAACTGCAGGCAAGAGCTGAAGCAGACAACGTATCTGTCTGGGGTGCTAATAGCTATCCTGCTATTCTTAAAGAAGCAGCCAGGGCTGATGAACTGCTCCAGGAACGGGACTTCATAGAGGCATTGGCAGCTTATAATAAAGCAATTTTCTCCCTGCAGGAATTGCTTTCCTCCAAGGAGGATCGCTTAGTATCTGCACTTTCAAAAGGTGATTTAGCTCTTGATAATAATGACAGCCTTGAAGCAACGAAAGCCTTTGAACTGGCCCTGGCAATTGAGCCAAACAATATACAGGCACAAAAGGGCATGGCACGAGCCCGTACCCTTGACCAGGTTCTCTTGCTTTACAATAAAGGGCTAGATCACGAACGTGAGAATGACCTGGAAGCAGCACGGGAAATTCTGCACCAGTCCACTGTTCTTGATAAAGAATTCCTTCCAGCCAAAGAAGCACTGGTACGGGTCGAAGACAGTTTACGGGAAATTGCTTTTCAGGAGGCAATGAGCAGCACCCTTAAGGCTCTTGCAGAAAAGGATTCTGCTGCTGCACGCAGGTCACTGGCTGAAGCTGCCAGGCTGCGGCCAACAGATATCAGTGTACAGGATGCCGGGAAACGTCTAATGGCCATGGAAAAGGCTCAAAAGCTCTTACAGCTACAGGAAAAAGCTGAAAAGATGGTTATAGAGGAACGCTGGGCAGAAGCGCTGCAGGTTTTTGATGAAGCCCTGGCTATAGACCCGCATTTTGGTTTTGCTGAAACAGGCAGAATATTCGCAAGGCAGCGTTTTGAACTTGACAGGGATATACGTCAAATAATTTCAAATCCATCACGCCTTCAGGAAAAGGGTCCGCTGGATGAGGCTGAACAGGTCTTAGCAAGAGCCCAGAGTATTGAAAATCCAGGCCCCATTCTTCAAAAACAGGCCACGGAACTTGCTGAACTTGTCCGGACAGCGTCAACTCCGGTTGAAATTACCATGCACTCTGACAATGAAACAAGTGTAATTATCTATCGTATTGGCAGGTTAGGGAAATTCCTGCAAAAGAGTGTGGCTCTGCTGCCCGGCACCTATACAGTAGTAGGGTCCCGTCCAGGATTCCGGGATGTGCGCCTGACCCTGAAGGTACAGGCTGGAGAAAATCACAATATCCTTGAGATACGCTGTGAGGAACCTATTTGAGTCGCCTGATCGAGATACGTGATACTAGGGGTGCTACCCAGTACACAGATAGTGATCTGCCGCTGACAATTGGCAGCGGCAGCGGAGCCCATATCCTGCTGCAGGATTGCAAAGG
>CP070776.1:102610-108733 GCA_020346205.1 Deltaproteobacteria bacterium | reverse complement strand
CTGCCACCGCTGCCGTAAAAAGTCAGGTTGACCGAGGGGTAAACAATGCCTCCGGTGTAGCGGATCCTGTCCTGTTTCCAGGAACCGAAGTGAAATCCACCGGCCGCCCAGGTGCCGTTTTCCGTACCGAGCCCGACTAATCCCGAAATACTGGGAGGCAGAGAGGCTTTGTGTTTTTTTGTTCTCTCCTCAATCTCGTGCCTGATTTCCTTAACATACTCCTCGTCCTTTTTGGCGTGGAAAAAAACCAGAGCCACTCCACCGCCATATCCCACTGCAGGTTCAGTGATAATTATGGGAACAGGCAAAAACCCTTTTGCATTAATGAGCCAGTCGCTGGTATCAAATTTACCATCGGTCGGATCAACGAACTGGTTAAAGAAAGAGGTTGCATAAGCGGAATGCACGAACACCAGCATGCAAGAGAGAATTGATGTGATGCATGTCAACCGTGCAAATTTTTTTATATAAAATTTCAAAAGAAATTCCATACTACCAGTTTTTATCCTTGTGTAATTGATATACGGTATATATAGTTTATTCATACAAATTTTACAATAAAGCTGGAAAGTTAAGCAGTTTGGTCTTTTGAAGTTTTTCATTTTTTAATCTCAACAGGAGGGGCTACAAATGAAAACTCATGAAACAGGCAAAAAATTTCTGTTTTTGTCAGGGATGCTGTTCCTGGTCCTGTCAATTGTTGTCGGATCAAGCCTGGCTTTTGCAAAATCAGCCAAGGAGATCGACATCAGTGTTGACGTTGCCCTGGAACAGTTTGAAAAGGACATCAAAGGCGGCAAAGAGTTTCTGAAAAGTGCAAAGGGTGTGCTTGTCTTCCCAAGCGTACTAAAGGCCGGTATCGGTGTCGGCGGGGAGTACGGTGAAGGTGCCCTGCGCATTGACGGCAAGACCGTTGACTACTACAGTACAGCAGCAGCTTCCATCGGTTTTCAGCTTGGTGCCCAGTCAAAAAGGGTTATCCTGGTATTTATGCAGGATAAAGCCCTGAAAGGTTTCCGGGCTAGTCAAGGCTGGGAGGCTGGTGTTGACGGTTCAGTGGCCCTGGTTGAACTGGGAGCGGGTGGGACAATTGATACCAGTAATATCAGGGATCCGATAGTTGGATTTGTCTTTGGCAACAAAGGACTCATGTATAACCTGACCCTGGAAGGATCAAAGTACACAAAGATCGTACGGTAAATATTTTTTCTTAAGTCATTGAGTTAAAAGCAGGCGGCAAATACCGCCTGCTTTTATTTTTTTAAGGGTTTTCTTCCAGCGTACGTACCGGAGTTGACAGGGCATCGACCATGACGCCGAAGACCCTGGAACTTATGGCTGACATGGACAATGCTTCTACCTGAATATCATCAAAGTCGCCACTTACTTCCACTGGTACGGCTACAAGGCTGCTGGGAATCAATCTTCTGATGATCGGCAGTATTCTTTGGATTTTATTTAAAGTCTGCAGGGGCGCGACGAGGACCTGGAGGTAAACTTTTTCTTTTGGAATATCAATAGTACCATGGGAAACAATTTCCATGATGGGTGCTTCGAGTTTTGCCGGAGCAATCACGAGAATACCGTGTTCCATAGTGCCCTTGATAATCACATAATCGTAATAAAACCCGGTGCTCCTGAGGTCGGGTATTTTGCCCTGGAACATATTAGTCACGTTCAGGAAATAAAGCAGCTTTGCTGCACGGGCATCCTGGTAAATACGTCCATTTTCTGTACTCAATTGCAGGTTCCCCTGCAGGGAGTTGACAAGGGTATCCTTTGTACCGTACCCGGAAATATTTGCTTTAAGATTCATGGTACCGGTCATCTTTTGTTCACCGCCTTCCAGGCAGATCAGAATTTCGCTGAGCTCCTGGTCGGTTGCCTCCATCCTAAAATCCAAGGATAATCTTCCTTCGTGAAAGGATATTTTGCCGGGGGTGGAAATATTACATAATTCGGCTTGCAGAACCTCAATGCCGAGATAGCTGTTTGCAAAGGTGATTTTTGATTCAAAGGGTTTCCAGGTATTGCCGTTGTATAGCAGGGAATCGGCATGAATATTGATGGTAGTATCAAATGTAAGATCCCATTCTTTCCCGACTCTTTTTTCCTCTTCAACTTCTTCATTATCTTCTTCTTTTAAAGCCCCCAGGATATTATCCAGTTCAATGGTATCGGTCCTGACATCTAAATCAAGTGATAAACGATCCTGTGCTAGAGATGCCTGTCCGTTCAAGGCATATTTTTTGTTTTGAAATAGGGCCTTAGCTGAATTGAGTTTAAGCGTTTTATCAGAAGCTAAGAGTGAAAAACCCTCAAGCCAAAGAGATTCTTCAAGTTCTAAAGGAATTATGAAGTCTCCTCCATCAAGATTACCGCTTACAGTCGACTCAGTTAAAGAATCCATATCGATATAAAACCTAATATCGCCTTTTATCCAGGCATCGTGATCAACGTCTCTATAAAGCAGGATCTTATCAATTGTCTTTTTTGATAAACTGCCCTTGAACTCTGCCCCGATATTTCTTTTTTTCAGTTCCAATTTAATGAAAGCATGATCATCTCCATTTTTTATTGATAAATTACGCAGGAGCAGTTCATCCGGATTCAGCATGATGTCGATCGAGAAGATCGGTCCTTTCTGAATAGAAAAATCACCATGCAGGTCAAGCAACTCATCACGGATCCACTTTGCATTTGCCCTGGAAATTAGCAGAGGGGTTCTGAATTGGTACTCCCTTGGCGCATCGATCTCTTTTGCCAGCCAGGTATTGACTTCATGCCCGATAGTTGCGTTTGTTACAATAACTTCAGCTTTAAGGGTGCCGCTGATAAAATTCTGCAGAACTCCCGAATAAATGAGAGAACTGTCCAGCAGCCCGGCATGAAAGTTTTCAAAACTGATTTTGTCAGGAATAATATTTGCCTGGCCGCTTTTAATGTTAAGCGGCCCGGGAAGTGTGGTCGCTGTCAGGGTAATATTCTTCAGATTCCCCTGCAGATCATATTCAATCTTGCCGGGTTTCAGTAAGGGCCCCTTGAATTTAGTTATTTTAATCTCAGCAAGACCTGATATGTTCTCGATGTTCTTCAGTTCCTCGGCGAGTTTTTTGTTGGAAGTGAGCCAAGGAAAGATCTCATCCATGACAAGCTGAAAGGTTCCGGATTGTATATCAACGTTCGGCTCCCCTTCCCAGTTCATCAGGTCGGAGTAATTGGTGAAGGTTGAGCTGCCGATTTTACCCTGCAGTTTATGTGACTGGATCTTGAGTCCTTCAACAAGGAGACTGCCACCATCAACTGAGATGGGATAGGGGATCAGCTTGTATTGGGCTTGGGCATCAATTTTATCAACTTGTACCCTAACCTTGAGTGACTCCAGGGTTTCTCCCAAAGTGAGTCTGCCCTGCGCTGCTCCTTCAAGACTTTCATATAGGGACAGGTGATCCTGGATATTATCACCGAGCAGCATTACTTTCAGGACAGGAATAACATCGGCAAGGTCTGCGTTGAGATTCAAGTCAAGGTGAAAAGGTGTGGTTTCCTTTTGAATAAGACCAAGCTTCAGGATGCCGTCTGAACCTGTCGTGTTGCGAAGTTGAGCCTGCAGGTTTTTGCCTTCCAGTATACCGTTGGTAATAGAGATTTCACCCACAACGCTTTTCAGGTCCAGGCCGAGATCAGTGAGTACAATATGTCCGTCTTTCATATGTCCCTGGATGCGCATTGCTTCAAAGACACCCAGATCTGCAGGTGATTTTCCTTCTACCCGAAAACCTGCTTCAATAATTGTGCCGCCCCTGGTTATATTGAAAATTTCCTTAACTACGGGCATTTCCCGGTAATATGCCCTGATAAAAACGGGCAACACTTCATTCAGGCTTTGTATATTGGCATTTGTAATTTTAAGATCAAGTTCTGCATGCGGGAGCGTACTGTCAACACTGAATGTACCTTGCAGCTGTAGCTTGGGGTAGGAGAGCACCAGGTCTTCAACAGTAAAGGTACTCCTCTCGTCGGTGTAGTGAATACTTCCTTCCAGGTTGGCTATTTCGGCAATAACCTGATCATTTTCTTTGCCAAGGACAGCCAAGGTAGAATTCGAGCTTTTGATTTTTGCTGACAGGCCTTCGTCAGGGCTGGCAGAAAAGTCCAGCTGCAGGTTGACAAATGAATCCCCCAATAAGGGTGTTCGGTCAGCGAGAAAGTAACGGACCAGTTTTTTGTTGCTTAACCTGTCAAAAACAATCCGGCCCTTGGCTTTCTGGGAAGAAGGTATGATCTTGATCTTAAGGTTTACATTTTGCCAGATGTTCGCCCCGGAACTCATGGAAATGGTTAGGCTGTCGGTTGTGACATTTACTTCAGTATTAATGTTGTCAAAAAGATAAACCTCCTTATCCCCGTCAAGAAGCCGTAGTGTCCCATTGCGTATTACGACTTCAAGTCCTGCGACCGCTGAAACAACAGGTGTTAGTTCTTCTGATGTTGCTTTCAGGAACACATTGAGAGAAAACTCTTCTTCATCCTCTGGCTCTTCATCTTTTCTCTGGGGAAGCGGCATAGAATAATCAGGTTTGTCTATGACGATTTTATTGAGTTCAATATTTCCTGTAAGAAGGGGAATAAGCTTTGGATACACTTTAAGGGAGTCTAGTTTGGCCTTCACAGTATCAGGGATAGCAAGGTTAACCTGATGTAGTAAAACGGCTGGAGATGGCAGGATAATTAGTTCAGCCCTTTGAAAGTCAAAATCTCCATCAATCTGGTCAGCAACTCCGGACTTTATTATTCCTTTAAGCCAGTCAGAATCAACTATTCTGGGCGTTATAAAAGCTGCAGCGATGAGCAGGATCAGCAGTAAAGCTGCACCTGCGCCGGCCCAGTATAAGATTTTTGATCCCTTAACCATTTGTCGCCACCTGGCTACCTTAAGTTTTTAAAGTTTTATAAGAAAACCATAAGTTTTTATTTAAATTCTGGCAATAATCTTAATAGTAATAGTGTCAAATAAAAAAGGCAGGATCAAAACAAGATCCTGCCTTTTAAACCTTTTTAAAAAATTTGTTAACCTTCAGTCATATTAATCTTCCAGTTGCTGAAAATCACTAAAATCATGGCTGCTTTTCTTAAGCTGGTCTTCTTTGGCTTTATACTTTACCAGGTCACCTTCGTTGAATTCGTTTCGGTACTTGGTTTTCATCTTAATGTCGACCAAGTCGCCGTTTCTGAGTTTAAGAGTAATGGTTGTATCACCCATTTTCTTTATCTTAGCCGGCTGCCAGGCTGATTTCCGCAAAATATCCCTGACTGTGTCATACCTGACCATGTCTCCAACTTTAAAGCCGCTCGGATCCTTTTTTATCCCGAATTTGCCGTCCTCAAAATCCTTGAGAATGATGCCTTTATCGTTAATTTCAACAATCTCGAATGTCTGAAAGTAAGTATCTGCATAACTGATTTGGAAGCCTGAAAATAAAAAAAATAATGCAGCTAAAAATAGTATGAGTGTTTTCATTATGCCCTCCAATTCTTTAAAGGGTGTATATTTGTTTACTCCACAGGCTGCAAATTACTCTTCTTGAGTTGTTTAGAGGCAGCTTTATAGAATACCTGATCTCCCTTCTTGTATTTTCCCTGGTATTTGCTTTGCATAACCAGTTCGATGGTATCACCATTCTTGAACTGCATTGTTATTGTCTGATCACTCATACTTGTTATCGTAGCAGGCTGCCAGGGATTTTTTTTCAACACGTTTCTCACCGTGTCATACCTGACAGAATCGCCAACCTTTAAGCCTCCCTTTATGCTATTGGGATCCTTATCTACCTTGTATCTTCCCCCTTCAAAGTCCGTGAGTACGATACCGTCGCTTAATATCTCAGCGACTTCAAAAGTCCTGTAATAGGTTTTTGCATAACTGTTTGGAAAGCTTGCAAATACAAAAAACAAGGCCATAGCAAGAAATATCAGTTTTTTCATAGTGCCCCTCCGGTTTTAGGCGTGCAGAATGTCTAAGCCAGTTTCAGTAAAATATAAGATAATTGGTAGATTTAACAAGGAAAGAATAAAAAAGTCGAAGACTATTTAAGGGGTCAAGGTTCCAAGGTTTCAAGGAAA
>CP070776.1:96145-102510 GCA_020346205.1 Deltaproteobacteria bacterium | reverse complement strand
TTCTTTTTTAATTGGAAAAGATATGCTGCACAGGTTGGATTCCAAGGTCTGATGGATGATAGGTCTCGAGGATTTCCCTCACATAGTTGTCTGTTTGGGGGTCGCGTTCGTCCAGGTTGATTATTTCCTTCTTTTTGTAACTGCCGTCAGCCTCTTTTTCCAGGATACAGACTAACGGCCTTTTGGCAAAATCCCTGCTGGGAGAACTGACAACCAGGGCCAGTTCGTCGTTATCAAGCCGCAGCAGGGTGCCGACCGGGTATACCCCCATAATATTGATGAAAATCTTGACGAGGATGGGATCATAGTCTTTACCGGCCCGATCGTACATGTAGCCCAGGGCGCGGTCCGGGCTCAGAAGGGATTTCCGGTAGGCCCGCGATGACGTTAAGGTATCATATTTATCTGCTATGGAAATAATCTTGCCAAAAAGGGTTAACGGTTTTTTCCAGTCGGCATGGGGATAGCCGGACAGGTCGTATTTCAGATGGTGCTCAAACATTGGCACCAGAAGCCTGGCCTTGCTGTCAGGCGAGGCCTTGAGTTTTAACAACAGTCTGGAACTGTTCAGCGTATGCTCCTGGATCATTTTTAATTCATTGTCGTCGAGCTTGTCTTTTTTGTGCAGAATCTCGTTGGGAATCTCAATTTTTCCAAGATCATGAAATAGGGCGCACATGCCGAGATTTACCAGATTACGGCGTGAAAGGTTGATGCGCCTGCCAATGCACATGGACAACATGGCAACATTAACCGAATGTGTGTAGGTGTAATCGTCAAATACACGAAGTGTACTGATGGCGGAATAAACTTCGTCATCCTCGATAAGATTCGTCACCATGTCCTGGACTACCCGGACGGTTTTCCGAACACCGACCTCATCCTTGCCCTCTTTGATCTTCTGGGCAACTTCTTCGACAGATGCCTTGGCATAAGTATAGTCTCTTTTGGCCCTTTCCCGCCGTTCGGCCTTGCTCTTATAAGAATCCTCATCCTGAGGTCTGTCTGTTTTCTTGATCAGTTCAACCCACTCTATATTTTCTGCAGCAAGGCCGTCTTTGAGCCAGGTGAGAGGTTCCGGCTGATTACTGGAACTGTCCAGCAACCGCATGAAAGCCAGAATCTCTTTTGCAGAGGCCTGCTTGACAGCTTCGAGCAAGCGCACTCCTTCCAGGTTTCGGGTGTAAAAGAAACGTATAATGTTATCAAAAAGATTTTTTGTAGTCCTGTTGTAGGCGAGCTTTTCATCATCAACATACAACTGGTCGTTGGAGATTTTAAACGTCAGTGACTCATTGTCCATGCAGCTCTTTATGGATTCAGAGAATTTTTCTACTCCCTCTATAACCAGTGTATGGTTTTCACTGTGAATTCTTGCTGTCTGGCTCAGGCTGTAGAAGTTGTGCAGGAATCCTTCAAACTGGGAATAGGATCTGTATTTTGGCGCATCAGTCATTGGCGTTTTCTCCAGAGACAGTTATAGTCTTTGTTCTATCAAAAGCTTTCCTGATCACCTTGAATTTGCTCATTGAAGCTTCCTGGAGAACATCCTTTGCTTCCGGAGTATCAAGGTATGCCAGGGCAATTGCTGCACCCTCCCGGAAAATCAATTTCCCTGAACCCATAAAACTGTTCCATCCCCGGTCAAGGAGTATCCGGCGCAGGAACGGGATTGCCGACTTGGAACCACAGCGGCCAAGGGCCTCATAACAGGCAAGGATGTGGTCCGGATCTTTTTTAGCGGAATTTTCTTTCAAATAGTTCAACAGCATGTTTCCCAGCGCATTTGATTTATGTTTTGCAACAGCTGCCAGGATACAGGAGCGTATCTCCTTGTTGGGGTCATCAATGAGTGAAAACAGCTTTTGGGTATACTTGGGATCCCTGTCGACCAGCACTTTGATCGCTTTTCTGCGCACCTTGTCAGAGGGGTGCTCGCACATCTTGAAAAGAATTTTATTGACCCGGTCTCCCTGCAGGTGATTCAGTATGGCCAGAAGTTTGTCCCCCATCTCAGTGCCATGCTGCGCCACTATTTTTTCAAGGGGCCTGATGTCACGCTGGCTCAGGTTTATGATCACTACCGAAGCCATCTTTTGAATCTCGGGTGAACTGCTCTGCAGGATTACCGGTACCAGAAAAGGGATAAGTTCCGGGGAGAGATAAAGTAGTGCCTGGCCAAGAGCCTTTAGCTGTTCAATTTCAATCGTTTCCAGTTTCAGGAGCTTGTCGCTGATCAGTTGAAAAATTTCAGGTCTGGACAAATCCTGGAAAAAACGATCTATGCGGGACTTCCGCCAATCCTGTTCAGTTGAAGTTTCGGCGGGAAAAAGCTTGTGCAGCGACTTAAATAAAGAGGCCAGTAGATCAAACTTCTCCAGTTCAATGGTTTCAATCGTCTCTTCCGAGATGAACTCCAGAACCGCCTCGAATTTCTCCTGGTCGGACTGGCTTTTTAAAATAATCAGCAATGCTTCAATAAGGTCCTCTGTCAAAACCCAGTTTTCTTCATCCTGGACCATTTGCTGAAGTGTTACGTAATCAAGATTTGACAGCTCCAATTCATCATCACTGATAGAGGCAATACTTCTGGCACCAATGTATTTATCGCCAGGTTCATCTGTTTCCGGAGACTGGTCTGTTTCTTTATTGTCGTCAGCTTCTTCCGATGGAGGAGCGGGGGGGGGGAGTTGGGTGACATCAATGAGCAGCAGGTCCTGCCAGAAAATGTCAACCGCCTTGAAATCTATATAATCAAGTTCTTCATCAATCAGGGCGGTAACGATGTCACCCTCGGTCTCTTCAGCGAACAACCTGTATTTATAGGCTATCCTGTAAAAGGCAGCGATCTCGTCGAGCGGTAGGCCCTCTTGAAACTCAATCCATTTGATTCCGTCACGGTAGAGCAGGGTTATAATGTCTTCCGAGGCAGCCTCATCAGAAACTTTATAGATGATTTCTGCCCCGCACAGGAGACGGTCTTTTTCAACATTCAGCCGCAGATCCTCATGGGATTTGAAAAAATTGCCAAATGCTCCAACAAGTTTTTCAAAGGATCTTGTAGTATTTACATGATCCTCAGGATAAAGACCGTAATTCTTCCATGCCTGGATAAAAATGTTGATTACCTGCCTGGCATCCTGCAATTCTTTGTCAGAAAGGGATTGTGCTTCAGAAGCTTCTGATATCTCTTGTTGTTCTATGAAGTCGTCCACTTTTTGAATACTTTGAGAGAAATAATTTATCGCTTCAGGTTTGCATTCCTAACACAAGCTATATCTATAAAAATTGGCCTTGCAGCCTGTTCCTGCAAACCAGGAAACGAAGTATGTATCATAATTTACTAATATATAAGTAATTATATATCAAGGTCTACAGAATGGAAACACTGGAAAATTGAGAATAAAGAGTTTCATGGTGATTTTTGAGTGAACTATCCATAGGACATCTAAACTCATTTTGATAAACTGGAAATTGAGATGTTGGAAAGATATGTTGACTTTCAGCAACGACAATTATTGTCACTTTCCTTCTTTTTTGCAAAAATGCCCCCTGAAATATCCAGCCTTCCACTGTCAGTTTTTACTAATTTAATAAAAAATAGATAGATTTAGGCCCCATTTTCTCCTTTCTGAACAACTGGCTCGTTTCTTGCAAATAAATACTGGTGCTCAATTTTTGCTTGGTTGTATTCTTTTGCATTAGAGGTAGATGATACGAGAAAGGCTCTGATCACAGTGTTCATCATTACATAACTATTTTGCATGAACTAATTTTCTATGAAATCTGAAATTCCAGATAATAAGCAGGATGACCTTATGGAAGATCTTGAAGATCTGACTACTGAGTCCTCGGATCAAGAAAGTGTTAATGAGGATCTCACTGCAGGTGCATCCAGTGACAGGCAAATTGATGAGAGTCCAGGCGGCATGACTGCCAGCAGGTCCAGTGGTGGAAATGTTGATGAGAGTTTATATGATGAAATCTTCGAAAACTCGGCAGCCAATAATCAACTTGAAAATATTGACAATCTATATGATGTACTCATGGAGACTCCGGAAATAAATCCGGAGCTGTTTTCCGAGCCTGTCCTGATTGGACTGGAAGGAAAAGAATTTGAAGCAACTCTTGCAGAGCCTTTTTCTCCCTTCGATAGCACAGTTTCTCTCCTTTCTGCACCAAATTGCCCTCAAACGAATTATAAAGTCGATGAACTCGATTATCTCGGTTTGATCAGCAGGCCCAAGCAATTGGCTGATATGGGTCACGAAACTATCTCCGAGGTACTGGAGACCATTGACGGAAAATCAAAAAGAGTGGAGGTGCCTATCGATCAAGACTTCGAAACCGGGGTATTTTGTCATTCATACTCTAAGGCCAGCCGGTTTCAATATTTTTTCTTTCTCAATAATAGTATCAAATTACGTTATAGGGCTGATCGCATCGGGGAAATTTTGCTTGAATCGGAATTGATTTCGAAGCCGGTCCTGGACGAAATACTAGTAAAACAGAAAAATTTGAGAGATCTTAAAATTGGACCTATTGTTGCCAAACTAGCCAAACTGCATCCCAAGAAGATTGAACAGGTACTACACAAAGCCTGGCGGAATCAAACTGGTAATAAAAGAATCTTTGCTGGGGATATTCTGGTCAAATCAGGCATTGCCACCAGAAAACAGGTTGAAAAGGCGCATGAAATTCAGGCAAAGTTACGAAAGAAAAAAATTGGTGAAATGCTGATTGAATCGGGATCTGTCAACGAAGACAAGTTATACAGTGCCTTGGCAGAAAAATTTAGAAAACCTTTTATTGATTTGAAGACTATTGAACCATCTGAGAATGCAAAATCCCATCTACCACGAAACCTTGTTCTTGAATTAATGATCCTGCCTCTTTCAATTGATAACGGTCATCTGGTTTTGGCTACATCACGTCCTGAGATGACACAAACAGTTGAGGTCCTCCGAAGTCAGTTAGAATGTCCTTTTGATTTGAAGGTTGCCGCACCCAGTCAACTGAAAGCTGCCATAATAAAAAAATATGGTAATTAATCTGGTTAGTTTCAAATAAAAGACATTAAACATAACTACTGATAATGTCAGTATCAGAGCGTCTCTAATCCTTTCTCCCTCATATGTTCTTTCTCGGCCTGAATGGGCACTTACTTCCTGAGAAAGACACCTGACCACAATTACTTCTAGATAATTTAATGCCATTTATCTGTTTACTAATGACTACTGGGTGCGACAATTTGCCACATTGAAAATTTACCACATTGTGGTAGTATTTATGGGTAGGAATATGTAAAATTTTCACCGGTTTTTTTACAGCTTTTGTAGCAGCTTAGTTTGCAATTGATTGACAACAGACCTTTTGGCATCTATCTATGTGAAAAAGTTGCACGATAGATTTCTTCAATAATTATTAAACAGGTTATGTCCAATGAGTAAGGAAAATATGGAAAAGGTTTTAAGAAGTTTAGCAGTTCTTATTATAACGTTGTTCCTGCTATCTGTACTTGAGGTAAGTGCATACGCAGAGGAGAGAAAAGTAAATTTCAAGGTTGACGGCGTAACCTGTCTGTCTATTGCTTACACAGTAGAAGGCATACCCAAACAGCTTGATGGAGTGCAGTCCTCAAAATACGATTTTTCTGAGGATGGTGTAACCGTTGTCTTTGACGATGCAAAAGTTAGCATCGAGGACATAACGGGGGCTCTCGAGAAAGAAAACTTTCCTATGGTGGAAGAACCTGAGCTCTTGGAATAAGCGGCAGGGTTAGGATTTAAGTTCTGTTACAATATTTGAACATGTAAAAAGGCCCCTACCAATCCAGGAAAGGGCCTTTTTTACTGCAATTATACTGATACTGTCAGTGCACATTTAAAATTATGATATTTCACCCAATACCGCCTCAATCACCCGCACAATCTCTTCTGATTTTTGTGGATCAAGCGCATCGGGATGGGGCGGGGCAAACTGACCTGAATCGTTGTCAAAATACTGGCCGGAAGCAGACGCAAACTCATCTTCCAGTGCCAGGCGGGTAAGTATTTCCGCGCCGATACTAATATCCTTGCCGGGCGTACCGAAGGCCTCTTTCACCATCTTGGTGCCGAGTAAAGATCCGGGATTAACCGCTATAATGACCGGGCCGTTATCCTTGAGCGACAGGGCCAGGTACCGGGACCACATGGTGATTGCCAGTTTGCTTTGGGCGTACGCGTCGAAGTCGTCGGCCAGTCTGACCCGTCCGGCCAGCGCTTCCGGATCAGCCGGCGACTGGGCAGCGGAGGAGAGATTGATTACCCGCCCGGTTGCACCAAGCAGCGGCAAAAGCCTTTGCGTCAGCAGGTAGGGGGCAA
>CP070776.1:89357-96045 GCA_020346205.1 Deltaproteobacteria bacterium | reverse complement strand
GCAGGAAATTGATAAGAGTAGCAAACTATATTGGTTGGAATGTTTGCAGTACAGACCATTGCAGCCTAAAGAAACAGTAAGTATAGAAAATAAATTAGCAGGATAAAATGGGTCAGTTTTTTCGACGAATCCTTTTCAACAAACAATCAAAGCTTTCATTGCAGTCTTCATAGATTTCCTTCATATATTTTAAATTGTTCGTAATAGATTCAGCATAAAGGTCACGATCAATATCCCAGCGTTCCTTGAAATGAAACAGGGCAGCAGCTGAAACGTCGCCCATTTCCTTTGCAAGTCTTGTTCTTGCCACCGAATGATAGAATTCCTCAGTTTTCTTGAAAAGTTCAAGAGGAGTTTCAAAGCCAGGCATTTTGGCCTCTTCAAACTCCAGGAAAAGCAAGGGAAGTTTTTCCAGGTAGTTCCTGTCCGCCATCTGGGCAATCAGGTCTGCTGATCCCAGAATTCTGCCAATTGTCCCGATTTCATCCGATTTGAAAGGTATTTCCTCAAAAGGCAGTGTAAGAATTGTACACATGATAATGTGACGACAGTCGGTTATATCCTCTGTAGAAAAGTCATTTGAAGCAAGGTAATTTCCCATGAGCTCTATGGAGCGTTCTTCATGGCCGATAGTATACTTGGCGCCAGTACCTTCATCCTCTTCAGTTTTCTGGATCAGGCCTGTGTCATGGAACAGGGAGCTGATAAGGCCAAGCTCTATCACCCGGGAAGAAAAGTTATTTCCCTGGACATGTAAACCATGAATAAGTCTCGTTACTGCAAGGGTGACTGCGCAGGTGTGTTCCAGGTTGTGATATTTTGTATTACTGGCACGGTATCCCGGATATTCACCGTTAAAAAGACAAATAATGTCATTATAAGCCATTTCGAATTGCGAAGTATTGTAATCCGGATCTATCAATGACAATATTTTTACTATCTCAGAAAATGTTCCGCTGGGAGATTTAATATTTGTCAGATCGTATAGTTTTATAGCCATGACACCAATTTAACTTTAAGTTTTTTATTCTAAAAAACTTGTAGCTGCTACCAAATCCAGGTATTTATTTACATATTCTTTTCATAGTAATAAAGCAATTATTATGCCTGAATTCAGTACATTATAACCTTTATGATGTACTTTTAACAGAAGTTCGATATAGTAGCGCATGATTTTATCTTCAGTAATTGACCTGCATATTCATTCAACCTTTTCAGACGGCATGCTCAAACCGGCAGAAATAGTAGATCTTGCTGAGTCGCAAGGTTTATCCGCCATTTCCATAACTGACCATGATACTGCTGCCGGTACTGATGAGGCTGTGCAACGGGGCAGCGAAAAGGGGATTGAGGTGTTCCCCGGGATAGAAATAAGCTCCTGGCATGGCGATACCTCAATGCACATACTTGGCTATTGTTTCAATCATGAAGATCGACAGTTTAATAACCGTTTACAACTGTTGCAGAATGGGAGAGAAACAAGAAATGCCAGGATCATGGAAAACCTTAACAGGCTCGGTATAAAGGTTGATTCCAGGGAATTACTCCACTACTCCGAATATGGCCAGACCGGGCGTCCACATATTGCCCGGTTGTTGGTTGATAAGGGGGTGACAAAAACAATTGACCTGGCATTCAAGCATTATCTTCGCAGGGGTGCCGCTGCATATGCCGAACGATTCAGGTTTTCTGCCCATGATGCTATTGCCATGATACGGGAAGCAGGAGGTATTGCTGTATTAGCGCATCCCTCGAGTCTTGATCCCACTCTACGTTCAATCCCTCAATTGCTTAAAGATCTTTGTAGTGTAGGCCTTGAGGGTGTTGAAGTTTATTATCCGTCTCATAGCTCAAAAATAGTGAAAGCCCTTCTGAAGATGGCTGATGAATTGGACCTGTTTATAACTGGAGGCAGTGATTTTCATGATATGGAGCGATCGGGAAGTAATACTGACGAGTGGTTGCGAAAAACCCACGTGCCATACGATATTGTTGCCGCAATGAAAAAAAATGCCAGAGAAATATAAATTTGTATTACTATCACCTCGTCAGAGTAAGGCTAAATTGTAAAGTTTTTATTTAAGGAAGACAGAGTCATGAATACCATTCTGGTTGTTGATGATGAACCTAATTATCTGGTAGTGCTTTCAGAGCTTCTTAAAGAGGAAGGCTTTGAGGTCATGACCGCTCAAAAAGGGGAAGATGGATTAAAGATTGCACAGGATACCGACCTTGACCTTGTCATTACTGACATGCGCATGCCGGGTATGGACGGATTGGAGCTTTTAAAGGCTGTTAAATCTTACAATAAAGACCTGCCTGTAATTATGATCACTGCTTTCGGTGAGGTGGAAAAAGCAGTGGTAGCAATGAAGGCAGGCGCTTACAACTATCTTGCCAAACCTTTTAACAACGAGGAACTGTTGTTAAACATCAGAAAGGCAATCGAGCATTACTCACTTCTTCGTGAAAATCTGCGGTTGCGTGATGAGGCAAGGGTCAGGTACGGCTTTGCCAGTATTGTTGGTAAAAATGCCAGGATGCAGGAAATTTACCAGCTTATAGAAAAGGTTGCACCAACTCCAGCATCCGTCCTGATTACCGGTGAAAGCGGCACAGGCAAGGAACTGGTTGCCCGGGCAATTCATATAAACAGTCCCCGGGAGAAGTCGCCCTTTATATCTGTCAACTGTGCAGCTCTGCCTGAAAACCTTCTTGAAAGCGAGTTGTTTGGACATGAACGCGGTGCCTTTACCGGGGCTACTTCCATGCGTAAAGGCAGGTTTGAACTTGCAGATTCAGGCACACTGTTTCTTGATGAAATAGGAGATATTCAGCTACCTCTGCAGGCAAAATTATTACGGGTCCTGCAGGAAAGGAGTTTTGAGAGGGTAGGCGGCACGCGGCCTATAAAAGTAGATGTCAGGATAATTACCGCCACAAACAGGGAACTGAAGGGTGAAGTTGATGAAGGGCGGTTCCGTGAAGACCTGTATTACCGTTTGAATGTACTCCATCTCCATCTGCCGCCCCTGAGGGAAAGAGCAGATGATATTCCCATGTTGACAGATCATTTTATCAATAAATTTTCCGAGATGCTCAATAAACCTAATCTGAAAATTTCCGGGGAAGCATTGCGTTATCTGGTAGGCCTTCCATGGGAGGGCAATGTGCGCGAACTTGAAAACACTATAGAACGTGCTGCAATTCTCTGTAGCGGCGATGTCATCCAGACAGAAGATGTTCATCCTGATGTTGCCGGAAGCAAAAAGGAAGCAAACTGGTCTCCGGATGTTGATTTTGAAAAATTTATCCCGTCAAATCTCCCTCTTCCTGAAGTTTTGAGTGGTGTAGAGGAGCAGATGGTAAAACGTGCCTTAGAGGGGGCTAATTTTGTCCAGGCAAGGGCAGCGGAAAGCCTCGGGATTACCAAGAGCCTTCTGCAATATAAGATGAAAAAGTATCAATTGCAGAAGAAGTAGAATACGGACCTGTTTCTTATTTAGGGAACAGGGGAACTTTATTGCTTGTGCCGCCCCAGTTGAGTTTGTTGCGCAGGATCTCAAAATAGCCTTTCTTGGGCATACTGATAAGATGCAGGGGCTTGCTTGCTGTCTTTACTTCCAGCCGGGAATTCTCCAGCATTTTCCATGTAAAACGTCCATCCACGATGACTTTAACGTTGTCTGCCTTTCCTGCCAGTTGTGTTACAAGGGTTACATCTGGCGATAGCAGGACAGGCCTGCTTTCAAGCATGAATGGGCAGATAGGGGTAACAAGGATACATGGCAGCCCGGGCTGGACAATTGGGCCGCCTGATGAAAGGTTATAGGCGGTTGAGCCAGTCGGAGTTGAGAAAATAAGGCCATCAGCCCTGTAGGTCGTAATGAACTCCTGATCGGACCATGTTCTCATTTTTACTATCTGGTCGACATCTCCCTTGCTTATAACAACGTCATTGAGTGCATACAGGTAAGAGTCTGATAAGGCCTCAGCGTCAGATCCATCAATCATCCTGGTTTTAAGGAGCATCCTTTTTTCAACCATCATTTCTCCCTGAAGAAGCAACTCCAGGGCTTCAAAGCGCTCTTTGGCAGATACAGCTGTAAGAAAACCCAGTCCGCCGAGGTTGATGCCCATGACTGGTATTTCAAGCCTGCTTGCCTGGTCTGCTATATGCAGCAGTGTGCCGTCTCCACCCAGGATGATGAGGATATCCAGATCCTTTGTGACCTGGTCAACTACCGTTTCAACTCCTTGATCAGCGAGCCAGTTGATAATTTCCTCACCAATCCTGCGAGGCTTTTTGAAACCTTTTTTTAAGATGATGCCAGCTTTTCTGATTTTCATTTTCCAAGCTCTTTGGATCTTTCCGTTGCAGCTTCAACCGCATCCATGATTATGCCGTTGAAACCGGCTGCTTCCAGTTCGTGGAGGCCTGCAATAGTGGTGCCGCCGGGAGAGGTAACCATGGCACGCAATTGGGCCGGATGTTCTTTGCTGCTCATGGCTAGCTTGATTGAGCCCAATACAGTCTGCATAACAAGAAGTTCAGCATCCGGCCTGTTTAAACCGACCTTTAATCCAGCATCTATTAAAGCTTCAATAAAGGTGAACACATAAGCAGGACCACTGCCGCTTAAACCTGTTACTGCATCAAAATATTTTTCTTCGAGAATAATGCTTTTGCCAATGGAGTTGAAGATTGTGGCCGCAGTGTTTAGGTCATCCTGAGTGGCCCTTGGACCTTGACTCAAAGCTGATGCAGCCTCAAGAACAAAAGCCGGCGTGTTGGGCATGACCCTTATGATCCTGCAATTACATCCTGCAAGGTTTACATCAATAAATGAAGACTGAATACCTGCAGCAATAGATATGAGCAGGTGCGAATCATTGATTCTATCTTTTGCTCCCAGGAGCACATCTTTCATTATCTGGGGTTTGACTGCAAGGATCACTGTCCTGCACTCAGACCAGATAGCAGTATCATCACTGCTATCAAAAGCTTTAACGGCATATGTATTTTGCAGGAAAACTCTTCTTTCAGCAACAGGGTCTGTTACCAGTATATTTTCAGCAGCAGTAATACCTGATTTGAGAATTCCCTGGATCAGGGCTTCTCCCATTCTGCCTCCGCCTATAAAGCCCAGCTTGCCTTGCAACGTCATAAATATTCTCCATTAAGGTAACATTAAAATAATATGAAAGACTGATAACAGTTATTTTTTCTTATTGCTGCATTTTTTACAACTGGTTTGTCAACCATATAAAAAAACTCTACAGTGGATATACATTCACGATTGGCAGTTGCCATAGAATTCAGTTGATAATTGAGATACTTTTTAGCTTGCATAAAAAAAGCCTGTTGGCGCTTAGCGGCCAACAGGCTTTTCAGTGTACTTGTGAGTTTGATACTTTATAAAACTTTCCGGGCAGAAACAGGTCTTTTGGTTGTAACCGGTGCCAGGATCGGGAGAAGGCGATTGCCTGCTTCCTTAGTCCTGGAGACAACTTTGTTCAGTACTGAAAGCTGACCGTCTTTCTTCAATTCAACGAATTCCCAGGCATCAGGATTAGCTGCAATTGCTTCCATCAGCTTGAGGTGCTGACTGTGTCCTGATTTGTATGCCACAATATGACCAAGGACCGGGCACCCAAGAAGGGTCATGTCGCCAATTATATCTACTATTTTATGACGCACAAATTCGTTATCATAGCGTAAGCCTTCCTTGTTTAAAACACCGTTTTGGTCCATGCCAACTGCGTTATCAAGCGAAGCGCCAAGTGCCAAGCCATTTTCCTGTAATTTTTCGACATCTTCTAAAAAACCGAAGGTTCTTGCTCTGGATATTTCGGTAACAAACTTTTTGGGTGTTACAGCTGCAGAATATACCTGCCGTTTAATGGTGTCATGTTTGAAGTTAATTTCGGCAGTAACCTTGAAGCCATCATAAGGGAAAATGCTAATATGCCTGTCTCCGTCACGAAAAGAGATCTCCCGTGTAATTTTTACCATCCTTCTATAGCTTTTCTGCTGCCGTATGCCTGCTTCAAGGAGAAGATCGACAAAGGGGGCAGAACTGCCATCCATAATCGGTACTTCAGGGCCATCTACTTCGATGATGATATTATCAATGGAAAGGCCATTAATTGCGGCAAGCAGATGCTCAGTAGTGGCTATAGTTGCATCACCTTCAGAGATCGTTGTCGCCATGGTGGTGTCAACTACACGGTTCATGAAGGCCGGAACAGGAGAATTGGTACCAAGGTCTTTACGGACAAAGCGGATACCTGTATTCGCTCCAGCAGGGTTCAGAGTCATGTTTATCCTGTTACCGGAATGCAGACCAACGCCGCTGCTGTGCACCGTCTTTCTGATGGTGTTCTGGTAAGGGCTAATTTGAGAGAAAGTTTTCATTATTATATTTCCTAAACTGTTACGTTCTATTTTCCTTATTATTTATACAATAATCACATGTGTATCATATGTTATTTTGCAAAAAATATACCATTTTGTTGTTCTATGCATATTTAAGTAAACTATTTTAAAAAAATGTTAATATATTAAAGACTTAGAAGGCGCGAAAAATTTGTGAGTTATGCTTGGAGAAACCAGGATTATATGTGTCAAAAAAACCACAATTAAGTGAAAAGTGTGTGTTTTTATACGGTTGTCAAGGCTTTCGTA
>CP070776.1:82562-89257 GCA_020346205.1 Deltaproteobacteria bacterium | reverse complement strand
CCAGCACATTCCTGGTGCCAGTAACATTGGTCTGCTCAAACTCTTGTTTTGCTCCCCAGATTCCAGCCTTGGCAGCAACATGAAAAACAGTATCATAACCCTGCATGGTACGGATCAAAAGATCACTGTCCAGAATATCTCCCTGAAACTGTTGTACATCCATTTTTTTTAGATGCAGATACTTGTTACGACCGAAGACAGCTACCTCGTTGGCGCCTTTATCAACAAGCTGCCGGACAATGGCTGAACCGACAAAACCTCCTCCTCCAATAACTAATGCTTTCATTGTTATTCCTGGTTGTTGCTGCCTTTTATGGAAAGTTTTTCAGAAGCCCACCTGCCAAGTTTTTCCCTGAATATCTTGGCATTATGTCTTATATCAACTGGAAAATCAGGATGGATAAGAAAGTGTTCAATAGAACGGGTGAGTTCATTTTGCTGTGCTATCTGCTCTAATTCAGCAATAATGATTTCATTTTTGACAGTCTTATCATTTAGTTCCGCGAGCAAGACAGGCACTTGTTTTTTTTCAGGACCAACTCCAACCAGAGCCGACCTGAAAACTGCAGGGTGTTCATTAAATACAGCTTCACAACAAACAGTATACATGGTTGCACTTTCTGTTATGACCCGGTGACCTTTGCGGCCGCAAAACCATAATCTGTCTTTTTCGTCAAAGTATCCCAGGTCACCCATACGGTGCCAGAATCCGTCGCCATCTGCAATCTTTGCCAATCTGTTTTCACTGTCATTATTATCATATTCCCTGGTTACCACCGGACCCTTGACAACTATTTCACCTATCTCATGATTCTGCAGCAGTAGAGATTGATCCCAATTTACAATGGGCTCGTCAGAAATTCTTATTATCTTGATGGTTATTGAAGGCAGTGCTTTCCCAACACAGACACCTTGGCCAATCCTTGTTTTCTCCCAAGTATCAGCAAGTATTTCATTTGCCGTTATGGAGGCTATTGGTAAAGACTCTGTGGCACCGTACGGCGTATGTATTTCTGCATTAGCACCCAGAATAGACATAGTTCTTTGCAGTAGTTCACCAGGAACCGGAGCCCCGGCCATGAGGATACTTTTTACAGACTCAAGAGTTATTTTATGTTCCTGGCAATATCGGCTGACTACATTCCAAATGGCCGGTGAGCCGAATGAGTACGTAACGTTGTATTTCTCAATGGTACTAATGAACTTCACCGGATCGACCTGGGCCGGTTTTGCCGCATCCATTTCCGGTATGACAGAACAGGCACCCAATCCAGTTGAAAAAAGTGCAAACAAGGGAAAAGCAGGCTGGTCAACATCTTCTGGTCCTATTTTGTAATATTCCTTGATAAGCTTGAGCTGGGCCTGAAAAACACCATGTTCATAACGAACACCCTTGGGGGGACCGGTTGAGCCGGTGGTGAAAAGTATGGCTGCCAGATCATTCTCCAGCATTTCAGCAGACTGAAATGGAGAATGTTGCCCGGTATTTTCTGCTGACAGGGAATGCCTGCACAAACCAAAAGATGGGCCTATGCAAATGGAAACACGAACACTCTTGAAAGGTTTTTTAAAAATAAGTTTGAAAAGATGTGCCTTGGCAATACCGATGAATATTTCCGGTTTAACCTGGCCGATACATTTCAGAAGATTTTTGTACCCCATGCCGGGATCTATCAGGATAATGACTGCTCCGATCTTGAATAGCGCAAAGGTAAGTGTAATGAAATCAAGGGAAGGTTTAACCATGAGCATGACCCGGTCTCCCCTGCTGATTCCCAGCTGGGTAAGTCTGTGGGCAAACCAGTCTGCAGTAGCATCCATCGCACCGAACGACCAGGACCGGTAACGACCTCCTGTTTTGCAAATCAAGCCTGTTCGATCAGGGTAGGCTCGTGCTGTATCCGGAAGCACCTTTGCAATATTATGATTCATACTTTCCCTGTTTTTGAAAAAAAGTTGAAACCAGTGGCGCAATTTTCATGAAGGAGTCTTCCAGCACATAGTGGCCGGCATCAGGGAGAAAGTGACTTTCCGCATTCGGGAACCTCTGCAGCCACTCATCGTAAAAGTGTCGGTTGAAACAAAAATCCTTACCGCCCCACAGAATGAGCATGGGGGTGTTTTGAAACTGTGTCAATCCACTCTCAATTTCCATCAGGGTTTGCCATGAAGGATCTTTGGGTGTTAGCGGGATATCCTGCACAAAACGGAGGACTGCAATGCGATGAGACCAGGAATCATATGGTTTGAGATAACCTCTCGCTACCTCAGGTTCCATTTTATGTGTTACAGCCATAGTCAGGGCAGCTCGGGCAAAACCGTTAAAACCGCGAACAATGATATCTCCAATCAACGGTATACGGCACAGGCTGATCCGTAAAGGGATCCTTTGAGACCGGAAAGCCGCTGTATTCAAAACAACAATGGATTCAACCTTTTCCGGTTTACGCACAGCCAGGCCCATACCGATGGCTCCGCCCCAGTCGTGAAGCACCAGTGAGAATTTATCTATGTTGAGCTCAGTTAGAAGTGTTTCGAGATTATCTATGTGGGTTTTCAGGGTATAGGGATAATCCTGGGGTTTGTCGGAATAACCGCATCCCATATGGTCAGGGACGATCACCCTGTAGCTTTCCTGTAACTGTTTTACAAGATTTCGGTAATAGAATGACCAGGTTGGATTGCCATGCAGCATAATAATGACCTTTCCCTGTCCCTGGTCCAGGAAAGAAAGATCATGGCCGTCTATGGAAATTTTTTTGGCTGCAAATGGATAAAGTTGTTCGTCCGTCATAACGTGCGTTATTAATTAAAATTAAATCATTTTAAATAGTAACGCAGCACCATACTAAAATCCAGACAGAAAACCAAATTCCATCTCATTGCACGACCAATGAAAAGCTGCAAATAGATAATGCTTTCATTTAAATTGGTGGAGCAATGGTCACAATAATACGCATATTTGTTGTGGCTCTTACACCATGCGGTTCCTGGATGTCTGAAATGAGAATATCACCCGTCTTGGCAGGAATGGCGGCATCATCCTTACCTAAAAATTCTCCCTCCCCCTCTATAACCAGAATAGAAAGCTGGCCGTCCAGATCATGGGAGTGGACAGGAAATACAACTCCGGCTCCAAGGTTGAAATTAATAATTCTGAAATAGGCCGAGTCGTGGACCAGGAACTTTTTCATATGCTCAGGATGAAAATTCCTGGCTGGATCCAAATCAATTTTTTTCATCATAAAGATTTCCTCATTTTTTTAAATTTGAAATATTTGCAATAATTACGACTGATTTATAGCACATACCTTGGTCCTGGTCCTTGACTTATATCAAAGAGAATCTGAAATAATAACAATATGGATGATATTAAAGGCTGCTCTAAATGTGGTTATTGGAAAAATGCAGGTTCACTATTGGAGAATAATGATTCTTATAAACCTGGAAAAGGAACTAAAGGTAACTAGATCGAAGTATAAATATCTTATGTGTTGGAGCGGGATTGCAGATACCAGGAATAGCCAAACAGTCCAAGCCCGAGCAGCGTGGTTACTATCGCTACTGGCCAGGGAGTACGGTAACTGCCGGTCTCCATGGCATTTATGACAAAAACAGCTGCAATGAACAATACAACATAACTTGCTTCCCGGTAGTTGCCTTCTGATGGTCGAGATTTTTCATCAGATTCCTGGTCAATGGCTTCGGTTTTCTCATTCATGCCAGGCTCCTCCATATTCTCAGTAGCCTGAAGATCTTCATTCGCCGTGTCAGTCATTGTGTTGTCTTCCTGTTTCAAAGTAATAATTATCCCTCATTAAGACTAGACCATTATATTAAAAAATAGTTCATGAACGCACAAGGGTAATATTTTATTCAAAGTTTGACTCAATAGTATTAAGTTTTGTCAAAAATTCTTTCTCTGCTGAAACCATACTGTTTCTTGCGTTGAAACTTTCTCTTGAGCAGCAGACGATTGAGATACGTAAAGGGTGATTTTGTAACTTTGGCTTTTCCGGCAAGAGTTCCTGCAGGATCATAAAGCAGATCCAGCAGATGAGCTGTAGGGCCTGCCTTTTTAAGAAAATGTGCGCAGCCGGCACAATAGGTAATGATCTGCTTTCCTCCAACTTCTGTTTTACGCATTTCACACCAATTGCCTGCCAGGTCAGGAGACATAAAATGAGCCCCTCCGCCTTCACCGCAGCAAAGGGTCTTTTTGCCATGGTGTTTCATTTCTTCGTACGATACCCCTTTGGACTGAATAAGCTTACGTACTGAATTCTGTAGATTTTCTTCATATCGGACAACGCAGGAATCCTGGATTGTCACAGGTTCTGCGGAAAGCATGTCTCCTCCATGCCCGGGTTCCTTTGCCAGTACTTCATAAACGCTTAGAGCAGTTAGATTCTGACTGTTATTTTTAAAAACAACATAGCAGCTCGGGCATGCAACAAGGACAGTTTTTATGCCGTGACTCACGAGGTATTGCTCCATTTCATAAAACATGGCATGAAAATATTCAGACCGGCCAAGGTCATGGGACGGTTTGGTACAACAATCAAGTGCAATACCGAGATTGGGGAAAAAGCTCAGCATGCTTTCATAAAGCTGCTCGACTCTATGCGGCCTTGAACCAGCAAGGGCGCAGCCAGGAAACAGCACTGCATCAGATCCGGTTGGCAGGCCATAAAATGAGTAACGTTTTGAAGTGCCTCGCTTTTCAAAATTAAGAAGCAATCGTTGTTTATTTAGATCAGCCCTATCTTTTGCAACTGCGTAGCGCCGCATTTCAAGGAACATGCGTTTAGGGTTAATCTTCACAGGACAAACTGCTTCACAGAGACTGCACAAGCTGCATTCAAATGCCATGTTTAGTGACTTTTCATTATTGGGCTGCCAGTCATCTGCAATCTTTTTGGGCGTGCCAAATTTTTTTAAAAAGGCGCACTGTTTTACGCAGATATTGCACTCCGTACACCCTTCGGATACTTCCTGCAAAGAAGCATCAAGGGCTTTCATCTTTGATTTGCTTTCTGTATTCACACTATTGATCAATCTTTTCTCTACTTATAAAAAGAAACAGCCGGAGAAAAATCTCACGGCTGTTTTAGTCATACTCTTTCTTATTCTAAACTATTTTTTAAACCATTTTCCGGACTCATCCTGCAGCCAGTGACCTGAACCGGCAGATTTTGCTATCTGGATCGCTCTCCTCTCACCCACAAGTGCAGCTGTTGTGCCCTGCTGTTTGGCAATGGCATTATAGACCGCCTGCCTGTCCTTGTTTTCTGCTGACACAACATTTTCTTTTTGCTTGGCAGCACCAGGTACAAACTCGAGGAAACCCTTGTTGTTCTCTCCGATAATCCCGTCTGCCTTCATCTGCACGATGGTAGGCAGCCTTTCCTGCATCCTGGCCTTAATATCACTGGCTCCGGCGAAACACATGCCTTCTGTAGTGAAAGTCAACAATGCAAACAAAGCAATAACTGCATAAAATATGGAATATTTTCTCATCGCTGTTCTCCTTATTTACAACACTTTAGATGTGTATTTATATGCTACTTAATTTCCTGTGCAGATTCATCTATATCTGAAAAGAAATCATCCAGTGCCCTGTCCACCCTAATATTGACATCGATGGTAATATGGATAGGTTTTATCTCTACCGGTGCCACCTCAACCTGGCTCTTGGTCTCAACCTCATGCTTGGTGCAGCCCAGGCCAAACAACAGCAAAAGCAGGGATGCGGTACATAATAACTTTTTCATAGAATTCTCCTTGTGTTCTCATAGGTTAGCAAGGATTGTAAAAGCATATTTTAATAGGAGTATGTCTTTTTCTTACAATAAGCAAGGCTTTCAGTCTGCTTATTTAATTTTTTCCATTATATCCTGAATTTTACCACTATAGCCTAAAAATCTGTTCAAAGGGAAACGGAAATTTACATCCAGGCGTATGGGTTGATTTATGCCCTGCTTAGCATCTTCGGTCCGTTTTAGTTGACCGGTACTGCTGTCGTAGGTGAAAGGCAGGGACTGGACTGGTTCACCGTACAATTGCATCTGTATTATAAAGTCTTCTCCCTCTGAGTTGAGGAACAGTTTCACCCAGTTGTAGTTGAAATTTTTCAGGGCCTCGGCAGCAAAATCAACCTGGGCGAACTGCGGCGTGTTCTTTGGAATGCCGGCGGACAGAAGATCAAAGGCGCCAATTTTGATCCTTCCACCCTCACCCTCCTTGGAAGAGAGCAAACCATTATCAAATTTTATAGAGTTTCTGCCTAAATGTACTGGGATTTTCCCGCTTACCGACCCCTCCCCTTCGGCATTTTTTATACCGAACTGCTGCAGCATCTCAATGAGATCCAGTTCTTTACAAACAATCGTTATAAACTGCTCATCTTTGCCCAAGATCAGTCTAACGTCATTGACTTGAATATTGCCGCCAGCCCATTGGAATATGGAATTATTGATATAGAATGAGTCGGCTGATTCAAGCTGCCAGTTTATCCTGCCTTCAGTAAATACAAGTTGGCCAAAGGTGGCTTTGTTGAAACGAAACTCCTGGTTGGCGCCGGTCCTGAACTTAGGAAGGGCCGGTAGGTGGGCCGACAGAGCAACATCTTCAATAACATATTTGTCCTTGGTAAGCTCAAATCTGCCTTCCTGAAAATCTGCCTGCATTTCCCC
>CP070776.1:75421-82462 GCA_020346205.1 Deltaproteobacteria bacterium | reverse complement strand
GAAAAATGTTGTGGACAGTGATGACCATTCCCTGGTCATTCCCATCAAGACTGAAGAAGATGAGGATATGCTGGAAACAGGGCTGCCCGGGCCGTTGGACCCTGTTTCTGAGTTGAGCCACCGACCATTACGGAGCAGTCCCCTTGCCTTTAAAGAAAATGAAATTGAAAGTTTGCTCCGGAACTCTGGATTGTTTGAAAGAAGATATAATCTGGAAGGTAATGCTGAAGGTTATCTTGTCGACAATGGTGACGGCCTGACCGTTAGCGATCTGACTACAGGGCTCATGTGGCAGCGGGGCGGAAGCGAAATAGGTTCAATCCGGACTATACAGAACTGGGCTGAAGAGCTGAACAGATCAAGTTTTGCCGGCTATAGTGACTGGCGTTTGCCGACCTTTGAAGAGGCATTGTCTCTTGCATTAAAAAAGAAAAACAGCAAAGAACTTTACCTGCATCCATGTTTTTCAGCAGGCCAGCCATTTGTTTTTACATCTGATAAAAGGGACCCCGGCGGGTACTGGTTTGTCGATTATGCCCAGGCCAGGGTTTTCTGGGCTTCGGGGTTTAATCCCGGAGGTTTTGGAAGGGTTTGCCGTTCAATCGCCTGAAAAGCAATTAATAGATTTCAGCTTGTACCTCATCTACTTAGTCTGTCGGCCTTCAGCCTTCAGTCTTTTGCTGTAAAGTTTCCATAGCGGATCAATCCTTTTGATTCGAGCCCTGTCAAGTACATCCCAGAAAATTTGGGGTTTCTGAAGTGGTGTGTCGAATGCATGAATCTTTAGCGGGGTTATTGCCCCAGACACTTTTATGTCCCATTTGTCCTGCGGGAGATTGTCCCTGGAAATCTGCTCTTCTGAGATGATAGTATAAACAGTCCAGTCCTGATGCAGACTGCCTTGTTCCTGGAGCAGGGCAGTGCAAAGGTCAAAGAAACCCTTTCCGTCCCCTATCCTCCCGCCTTCAAGATCAATAGCAAGTGAGTCGGTGAGTAACACCCCAACTGAGTGTTCAGTGAAGGGGGCACTTTTAAGCTGCTGCCCATATTTCTCAAGGCCCTTGTAAGTCACTGCCGTTGCAAGGTCTTTGAACTGGATAGAGTGCGCTGGTATATAGAAAAAACCTGCCCGGATTGAAGGTGCTGGCATAACAAGGTTTTTGCCGTCAACAAGACAGTTGATGCGGGCCTGATGCAGTGAATCTCCAGGGGCGGCAAAGACAGTGTCAGCACCACGGTATGGTTGCAGACTTCTCAGCTTTTCTGCAGCCTTGCCCCATGAAGGAACAGCTTTATTTAATGCAATCATTTTGCTCCAGGCAGATCGAACCGCCTCTTTATCTTTCATAAAGTATGTTTCCAGCTTGTCTTAAGGCATTGATGAAAAATAGTGCTCATATACAGCCATATTCAACAGTAATGATATATGGGTAGGAGCGAAGAAGAAAGAAATTTATGGGGAAGGATTTTTCAGCTTTTAAAGTTTTTGCGCCTTTTTGCTGTCTGAGAGGACAACTATAGCTGATTGGAGAGAAGGGGGGGCATCGGTGCTTTTTGTTTTGTTGTCTTCACGAGCGGCCATTCGGAGCTGCTGTTTTTTGCTGAAACCGTACTCAACAAGTTTGGAAATATCATTCCACATGTTGCGGCTGCCGAGGATAGCCACGAGGATTTCTTCACCGTTGCGTGAGAATTTACCAACATAGGTCTGTTTGGCGGCCCAGGTGTAACCTGTTTTGCCTCCTTGGGTTCCCGATATCTGCCACAAGGCCTTATTGTGGCTCCTGAGAGTCCTGCCGTAAGAAGTTTTTGTCTTAAGGAGCTTCATCCTGCCGGCAAATTCCTGGTGTTCCATGGCTTCCCTGAAGATCATTGCCAGGTCTCTGGCCGTTGTCTGCTGGCCTTTTGCCGTCAAGCCGGAGGCTGTTTTACAGATTGTTTTTTTTGCACCGAGTTCTATAGCCTTGCGGGTCATCATTTTGGCAAAACCTGATTCTGAGCCGGCTATTTTTTCTGCCAGGGCTACACTGGCATCATTTGCCGATGCAAGGAGCACAGCATTAATCATGTCGTTGGCATAGTATGATTTGCCTTTTCTGAGATAAATTTTTGAACGCGGCATGCTTGCAGCCCAGCTGGATACAGGCACCAGGGCATTGTTCTTTAAAGAATCCATGGCAATCAGGCTGGTAAGAACCTTGATAGTGCTTGCAGGCTGTCCGGGTCGGTCAGGGTTGTGGGAGTATATTTCCTTTCCTGTCCTGGCATCAATAACTATGGCGCTGCGGGCAGAAAGTTTCCTGCGAAAAGAACTGTCTGATATTTTAACAATCCGTACAGGTCTTCTCTTGGTAATCGATGACCTGTTAAGCAGAACTGGTTTGTTGGTTGGGGCAGGCTGGTAAGAGGCAATGATCTGCCTGCGTATTTCAGATAGTTGATTGTTGCTGGGTGAGAATTTGTAATCAGTGGTGAGAATTGTTTTTCCAGAGGAGGACGAACGTTTATCTGCGGATTTTCCTGTAAAAGGAAAAGTCAAGGCAAGTATAAGAAAAAATATCAGTAAGGATGCTGATTTTCGCATGGAGTGATACGTGGCCCGCTAACTCAATAGAGTTACAAATAAATCTCCCTTTTTCCGGTCCAATGGTGAATGGTGCAGGGGGAAAAGTCAAGTACTTTTTTAACTGTTTGGCCCAAATATCTGAATCTTTGTTATTTTAAGCAAGTCAATATACACAACATGTTGTGGTGCAGGTCACGGGAAGTCGCAATATATTGAAGAAAATGAAAAAAGATAAAAAATAATAATTCCAGCAGGTTAAAATGAAACAATGTCTGGACAGGATGAATTCGCAGCTGAAAATATATTATGATTCGCTGTTTAATCTATCCCGAACAATATTGGTCACACTTCTGAAATCTATCTTGCCGCTTCCCATTTTGGGAAACTCTTCTATGACAGTAAAGATCTTTGGCATGGCTATTTTTGGTAAATCAGCCGCCATCTTTTTGAGGGTTTTTTTCTCATCAATGGGCGCGGTCAGTGCTGCAACAATACGGGCGCCTTTTATGGCATCAGGCACATCAACCACGCAGCAGAGAACGTCTTCCGGTAGGTGTTTTTCCAGTTCATTTTCAACTCTGATAAGTGATACCATCTCGCCGCCGATTTTGACGAAACGCTTCAGGCGCCCCACATGCCAGAGGTAGCCGTCTTCATCCAAGTGGCCCATGTCACCGGTGTCGTACCAGCCTTTGCGCATGTGCAGCGAGGTTTCTTCAAAATCATTAAAATAGCCTTTCATCACCATCTCACCCTTGACTAGGATCTTGCCGTTTTCACCTACCCCGCATTCCTCACCGGTCTGGAAGTGTATGATCTTCACCTGCACGTCCTTGAACGGCAGACCGACACTGCCGGGCTTGTTGAATTCTTCAGAATTGCCGGAAATGCCCGGAGATGTTTCGGTAACGCCGTAGGCCTCATAAAGGACCATATTGTGTTTCTGGATAAACGCCTCCCGCAGGGCATCGGGGCACTTATCAGCACCGCACAGGGCAAGGCGCAGACTGGCAAAATCACCAGGTTCGGACTTGCGCAGGTAGCCCCAGAAAAAGCTGGGTGTGCCAACCATCAGGGTTGGCTTGTCATCACGGACTATCTCGCAGATCTTTCCATAGTCTATAGGGTTGGCATAACTAACGATGGTCATTCCATGATAAATGGGGGCCCAAAGATTGGCGGTGAGGCCGAAAACATGGAAATAGGGAAGATTGGCCAGAAATGTGTCTTTCTCATTAAGTTTGTATCTTTCAGAAATACTTTCAATGTTAGAGTCAATATTATGATGCGAGAGTTCCACTGCTTTGGGATCTTTCTCGCTGCCGCTGGTAAAGAGGATAACAGCGTCCTGTTCAGTGTCGCCGCCTGAGACCATTTTCTGGATGGCGGCCGCAGAAAGCTTGGAAAGGACGGCTGCCTTGATCTTTTTAAGGGTACCAAGCCCAGCCATGATGTCTTCTATGTAGACCATGCCATCCACATGGGAACAGTCAATCTTGTTTAGAAGGGCCCTTGAGGTGACAATGGTTTTAAAGTCACATTTTTCCTGGGCGTATCTGCAGTTTTCCTCTGCGCCTGTGGAATAATTGATCATAACCGGTGTACGGCCGCTCATCAGGGCACCCAAGGTAGAGAGCCCGCAGCCTGCAGAAGTGGGGATCATAATACCCAGGAAGCCCTTGTCATATTTTTTGAACTCATTACGAAGGAGAAGAGAGGCGATAAGTGCTTTTGAGTAAGTGACTTCTCTGCCTGCTGTACGGTCTATATATAGAAGTTTTTCGCCCTGTTTTTTTGCGACTTCAATAAAGCGGTGATGTAAAAGCATGGTCTTCCCCTCTTGTTAGTTCAAACTAGGATATATCTACAGTAATTAATATGCCAAGAAAGAATGGATGGTTGGAGATAAAAAAAATCATGGTTCTATTTTGTCTTTCTTTGTTCGTTGATTGAGTCTTTCAGAGCCCGCAGCAGGTCGATTGCCGACAGCATGCCGACAAGGTTCCCGGTTTTATCCAGTACGGGTGCTGCCCCTATATGGTTATCCAGCAATAAAGATACGGCTTTGTTGAGGGTGTCATACGTGTGGATTACGTGCACATTGCTGATCATAACATCGCTGACAAGCATTGAATTATCCAGATAGTAGACATGGGAAATATCCTGGGCCTCGTCAACCCAGTTAGGCCTGCGAAGTTCACGGTCACTGATAATGCCGACCAGGTTATTTTTCTTATCTATGATCGGCAGATGCCTGATGGAGTTTTCCTTCATTTTGAAAAATGCCTCCCGGATCCCCATTGTGGGTGGTATGGATATTACAGTGGGAGACATGTAGCTGCTGACCTTTGCTTTCATAAGAGATTTCCTCCTTGCGAAAGAAACTTTATACCAAAAATGAAAGCAACCACAAGTATTAAAATGCTAAATTTTCAATCAGTTGGCAGTGGAGTATGAGAGTATCTGAAAAAGTATGCCCAGGTGCTTTTTGCTGGTAAGGCCTGGTCGGAATTTACTATAGAGGGCGGCTAACTAATCCATTTCATATCCTAGTCTTCCAGGACTTGGTTGAAAAGATTGTCGAACAAGCTAGAAAAATTAGTTGAAATTCCGATTACTCTGTTACTGAAACCCCTTTACTTTTAAGGCCGTTGAGGACATTTTTGATCTGGGATTCATTACAGTCATCAATATGGTAGACATTTTTCATTCCGTCCACAAAATGAAGAACAAAATGTCCCTTGTCGTCCAGGTGAGCCTTCCTGATATGGTCCTTGTCAAGCCAGGGGTTGATCTCTGCCATAAAGTCGTTCAGGCTGCAGGTTTTCATAGTAAGTCCTCCTGTCTGTAATGGGCGCTTATGTAATCAAACATTACATGAATTAATATTTCTTTCCAACAAAATGAAAATAATTCCATAGTTCGCTGTCATTTATCTACCCTTGGAGGACCGATACAAATCAGAGGTAAGATTGTTATAACGCAAAGTTGAATGTTTACTTAAGATGGTTTCCAGAATCTTTATAATAGGCAGTCCCATTCATTGGACATAATTTCCCTCTCCCGCTTTATTTTTTTTATGCCGGCGATGAGCTCATCTTCTGAAATGATCTTTTTGGTTATGAGCAGGTCTATGAGGGCCTGGTTCAGGATGATCTCAGTTTTTAGAGCCTCTTCAGCTGAGATGACAGTCGGAGTGATAATGCGTTCTCCCATTTGTTGCTTCTCCAAAGGTTAAAGTTACGTAAAATAAAAAAATTTGTTACCTGTCTGTTTGCTTTAAGCGGTATTGAAGTTTTCAGGATTGTATCAATGCTGTTAAGCATTTAATAGAATAGAAAAACAGAAGTAAACTGATAGGGAAAAACTATTTGTGAGGTTTTTTCTGGAGATAATTAGATGCGGTTTTATCAAGCTGGACTCAATTAATATTCCTTCAATCACCCTCATTGATATTTTTTATATGGGCTATCATGCCGATCAGGATATTGTCCTTGTATAATGGTATTACTTTTCTCTCAAGGGTCCTTCCATCGAGAAGCTTGAAAGTATGATTTATTGGAGACTTGCTCTGCATGGCCTCTGCAACTCCCTTGTCAAAATGTGCAGTATCTGCTACCAGCTTTCTGGATTCTTGCAAGTATTTGCGTGAGTCCCTTGTCTTGAGTACCTTGTCTGAAAGACAGGTCAGCCTTTTATATTCCAAATTCCACTTTAATACTGTTCTGTCTGCTGCAATGATAATAATGCCGCAGTTTTCAACTGAATCTAGAGCTACCTGCAGGAGCCAGTTCTGCTGCTCTAGAGCTTTTTCCAGTTTTTTTCGTTCGGTTATATCCCGGTAAGTACCTCTGGCTCCAATGAATTTCCCCTCGGGACTAATGACAGGTTTTGCTATAAGGTGCCGATATTTTCTTTCTTGTCCATTGGATATAGTAAGAACGGTGTTCAGTATGGTGTTTTTTTGAATGCAATCATTGACCAGCTCCATAAGGCGTACATTTTCCCGGGTGTCGAGGAACTCACTGAAATGTTTGCCAATAATATCTTCCGGGTTTTTCCCTGTTACTTCATGTACCCTGCCGGAGAGATAGACAAACTTAAAGTTCCCGTCCATTTCAAAGATCATATCGCCACTGGTCAAGCTTATGTCCCTGAACTTCTCCTGACTTATCTGCAATTCTTTTTCTATGCGCTGGTGGTCCATGACATAATGAGTTAGCTGGGCCAACAGTTTTTCAACTGGGTCAAGAGGTTGTTCATTTTCTTCTTCCAGCGGATCAAGCCCATCTTTGATTCTTCTGCCGATTGCAAGAAATTTGTCATAGGGGCCATAAAGTGTTGTGGCTATCTGGTTTTGCAGATCCAATGAGGCCTGCCTGGCACCACTAATAACTGAAGAGAGGTAAGAGTTGGTTATGCCCAGTTTCTCGGCGAGTTTCCCCTGTGAGCCGCCACTCTGTTTATATTTTTTG
>CP070776.1:68048-75321 GCA_020346205.1 Deltaproteobacteria bacterium | reverse complement strand
GAACGCAGAGCTTAAGGTGGAGCGGGCAACGGGGTTCGAACCCGCGACCCCAAGCTTGGGAAGCTTGTACTCTACCAACTGAGCTACGCCCGCCCTCAGGCTCCTACTGCAAGGCGCTAAATATACTTATTTTGTTCAACTTGTCAAGTACGATAAACAGTCAGGCTGGCAAATTAAACAGCTTTCTTACTGCTAGTTGGCTACTTGTCATATTTCGCGCCATAAATTTACAGTAAGCACTGATTGTAATGGGTACAAGAGAATTGCTCAGGAACTTTTTCCCTCAACCGCTGCCACAGCCATGTTAACAGCTTCATCGGGAGTTCCGGCAATTAACAGATCATGATTTTCTGTGCCGTCATGAGGCTTGATGGACCATGAATCGAGTAAAATTATTGGACAGTCCCCTTTCAAGGCCAGTGCAATTTCAGAAAGGGTTCCATATTCTCCACCAATTGCTATCGCTGCCCTGCAGCTTTTAACATTAATGGCATTCCGTGCCTCACCCATTCCGGTATAGATTGGAATATCAACATACCTATTTGCAGGACTTGACTTTCTCGTACCAGGCAAAATACCTACTGTTAGGCCCCCTGCTTCCTTGGCCCCTTTACACGCAGCTGTCATGATGCCTCCAAGTCCGCCCGTCAAAACCACATAACCTCTATGGGCCAGCTGCTGGCCGACACTTAAAGCAGCCTGCCATTCCTTATCTGCAGAAGACACATTACCTGGCCCGAAAACCCCAATAATATTTTTTGTCATTTTCACTCCTTCCCTGGCAAGAATAATCAACAGCAATTTTCTTTCATTCTTGACACATCACACTATATTTCACTAAACTTGTTTATTTGGTGCAAATACTTATTGTAACTACAAAACGAGAAATAATTATCTGCCTCGTTATAACTGTTATCAAACATGATAATGATGCGAAAAGCAATAATATCAACCCTTAGCAACTTTTTACTTGCAGCGCTGATATTTCTGTTCAGCAGCGGCTGCACTTCCCTGGTTGTCGATCCTCTCCTGGACCCGTTAACACTTTCATTACAAAAACAGACTGATCTGGAGTTGCTGCAAGAAGGCGCTCCTTCCCTGCTTCTCATACTTGACGGACTTATTGCTGGCGACCCGGACAATGTGCGTCTGCTGATGGCTGCAACCAAGGCTTATGGAGCTTATGCCACGACCCTTTATGAAGACGGCAAAATTGAACGGGCTGTTAATATGAGTACCAAGGCAAGGGATTATGGTATCAGCATCATCAACCAGTTGCCTGGCCTGGAGAGTTTAAACGGCCTGAATCTGACCGAGATGGAAGCAGCTCTTGCCAGGATCCCTCCAACCAAAGTTGGATATTTATTCTGGGGTGCCTACGGATGGGCCACATGGATACAGTACCAGGATGGCGCTCCTGCTGCCATGGCCGATCTCCCCATTGTGGAGCTCATTATGCTCAGGGTCGTGGAACTCGATGAATCATTTTACTACGGCGGCGCACATATTTTTCTTGGGTCATATTACGGCAGTCGTCCCCAGATTTATGGTGGCAAACCTGAAGTAAGCCGCAAGCACTTTGAAAGGGCCCTTGCCCTTAACAATAGGTTATTTCTGCTTACGCATGTTGCTTATGCAGAAACTTACGCCCGCTTAATGTTTGACCGGGAACTTTACCTCAAACTTTTAACAGAAGTGATTGAACAGCCATTGACTGATTCAGAAATGGCCTCAAGCAATAAACTGGCCAAAGTAAAAGCTCAAAAACTCATCGACCAGGTCGATGAATTCTTTTAAATAATAAGTGTTATGAAAACTCTTTATAAATTAACCGGCTTAGTACTTATCGCATTTTTCCTTGTCTCTCCTGCTGTAAAAGCACAGGCTGGGAGATCCAAGTATACTTTCAAGGTCGCCTCTCTGGCTCCGGAAGGAAGCGTTTGGGCTAAAAGGTTCCGGGACTTCGCCAGTGAAGTTACAGAAAAAAGCGGTGGTGAAATCGGATTTAAAATTTATGCCGGCGGTGTCATGGGTGATGACAGGGCCATGTACCGGAAAATGCGGGTTGGGCAGCTCAATGGCGGCGGTTTTACCATGACCGGTATTAGTGAGGTTGTTCCTGACTTCAGGATACTTGGAATACCCTTTTTCTTTAACTCATATGAAGAGGTTGACGTATTAAGGGATAAACTTTACCCAAGACTACAAAAAGAATTTGACAAAAAAAACCTGGTTCTTATGGCATTGTCCGAGGTTGGTTTCATATATACCATGTCTCAAAAACCGATCACCACCCTGGACGAGCTGAAAAAAAGTAAGGCATGGGCCCCTGAAGGAGATCCTATAAGTCAAGCACTGCTTGAGTCTGTTGGCCTGACCCCCATACCTTTGTCAATTCCTGATGTACTTACTTCTCTGCAGACCGGTTTAATCGATACCGCCTTTAATTCTTTATACGGCTCCATTGTCATGCAATGGTTTACACGAATTTCCTATATCACAGACATTCCCTTTGTGTACGCTTACGGGGCCTTTCTTCTTGACAAAAAAACTTTTTCCAAATTGCCGGCTGATTATGCCCAGATGATGCGTTCGGTTGCCAAGAAACATTTTGACAAACTGCTCACCGATACCAGGCAAAGTAATGATGAAGCTCTACAGGTCCTTCAAAATAATGATATTTCCCTGGTTAAACTCACTCCAGAATCCAGGACAGAATTACTGAACTACAGGGAAATGACAGTGGGAAAACTGGTTGGAGATGCCTTTTCCAAGGGTATTTACGAAGAGGCCGTAGAACACCTTGAGAAGTTTCGCAGTACTCAGACTGCAAACCAGTAAAGTCTTTTACATGAGCCAATTTAAAAAAACCTTCTCTCTTATCTTAAAAACAGTTTCCTGGATAGAGGAGACCTTTCTTTGTTTACTGCTCACTGCCATGATTATTTTGGCCTGTGTGCAGATATTTTTAAGGTTCTTTTTCTCAGGTGGTTTTGTCTGGGCCGATCCTCTTCTGCGCTATATGGTGCTCTGGGCAGGCTTGTTCGGTGCTGCCGTAGCCACCAAAAACTGCAAGCACATCACCATTGATATTATCTCGCATCTGCTGCCTGACCGACTTAAGCCCTGGCTCCAGGTTCTGCTCAATCTTTTTTCAGCAGGGGTATGCTCGGTTCTCACCTATGCTGCTATCAACTTTGTTCGCGATGAAGCGACTTATGGCGGCAGAGGTTTACTTGATATTCCTTCCTGGGGCCTGAATCTTGTTTTTCCACTGGCTTTTGCTGTTATTTCACTTCGCTTCCTCATCCTGACTTTTAACAACCTGGGCTTGGTCTTTTCACACCCACCAACATCCAATTGAGGCCAAATAAAAATGGGTCTCAGCAAAATATTCATTTTTTTTCTGGCAATTCTTGGGACACCTCTATTCGTTGTCATATCTGCTCTGGCACTGCTTTCTTTTTATTCCATTGAAATTGATCTTTCGGTGGTCATTATTGAGATGTCCCGGCTTTCAGATACACCTCTGCTGCTCTCTTTGCCGCTGTTCATCTTTGCCGGCACCCTTTTGGCTGAAAGCGGCACGCCCCAGAGGCTGCTTCGCCTGTCACAGGTTCTGCTCGGCTGGATGCCCGGCGGGCTGGCTGTGGTTTCTCTCATAGTCTGCGCAATATTTACAGCTTTTACAGGTGCTTCCGGTGTTACTATCTTTGCCATTGGCGGTCTGCTCTATCCTGCCCTTATCAAGGATAACTATTCAGAGCGTTTTTCATTGGGGCTCATTACCTCTTCCGGAAGCCTCGGGCTTCTTTTCCCTCCAAGTCTGCCGCTCATTCTTTACGGTGTTATTTCAGAAACCAGGATTGATCAACTATTTCTGGCCGGCATTCTCCCCGGCATCCTCATGCTCATTCTCCTTGTTGCTTACAGTATGGCCAAAGGGCCTACCCGACAATCAAAGGAGCAGGAAAAACCGACCCATAAAGACATGCTTGCCGGACTGAAAGATGCTGCCTGGGAGTTGCCTCTGCCGATTATTGTCCTGGGAGGTATTTACGGTGGAATTTTTGTGGCAGGCGAAGCTGCCGCAGTAACGGCCCTTTATGTCCTTATTGTCGAAGTCTTCATATACAGGGATATCCCCATAAAAAAACTACCTAAAATCATGATACAGAGCATGGTGTTATTCGGAGGGATCCTTGTAGTTCTAGCTGCTTCAATGGCAACAACAAATTATCTTGTTGACCAAGAGGTGCCCATGCGTCTCTTTGAATTGATCAGGGAGTATATCTCTAGCAAGTATACCTTTTTGCTGCTGCTTAATATCTTCCTCCTCATCGTTGGATCCATGCTAGATATCTTCTCAGCACTGGTTCTGGTCGTACCCATCATAATCCCCATTGCTGAAGCATATGGCGTTAACCTGGTCCACCTTGGTATCATTTTCCTGACTAATCTGCAGATCGGCTATTGCACACCTCCTGTCGGTCTAAATCTTTTTCTTGCCAGTTACCGCTTTGAAAAATCCGTGGTCACCCTTTACCGTGCAACGTTACCCTTTCTGGCGCTCCTTATGATCACCCTGATAATAATCACATATTTCCCGCTCCTTAGCCTGTTTCTGGTAAATCTCTGGGGATAGCTAATTTTAAAAAAATTCTTGCGGCCCGGGTACAGTATGTGCCTTATTAGCTAAATTAGCCATGGTTACACAGTAATAGAAACATTATAGTAATATTGGACTGACTTAATATTCATATGTCTGCATCTTATATTTAGTGAACTTATGAGAAAATTTCTTTTTGTCATTCTCGTTTTAATTGTAATCGGCATTGGCTTTTTACATTTTTCCACACCTGGTTACCAGATCTTCTATCACGACATGTACAGACGGCTGAGCTATTTCCCTATTGTCCTTGGAGCGATATGGTTTGGTGTCTGGGGTGGTCTAGTGCTGGCGGTTATGTCTTCAATTGCTTTCATTCCCCATGTGCTTCTCTATATCGGCGAGGGAACCGGAACCTACCTGAGCGAGTTGACTGAGATAGTACTTTACCTTGCTGCAGGCACAGTCACAGGAATTATTGCTGGCCGGGAAACCAGTCTGCGTCAGCGCTATAAAGACTTATCGGAAAAACTGGAGAAATCCTACGATAAGTTGCACAGGGAAACACAAATTTTAATTGAAGTTGAGGAACAGCTGAGCGCTGCACAGAAACTGTCGGCTCTGGGTCAACTTTCGGCCTCTCTTGCCCATGAAATAAAAAATCCTCTTTCATCAATCAAGGGCACTGCAGAGATCCTGCTTGACGAGTTCCCCAAGGATCACCCCAAAAGGGAATTTGTTGAGATCCTGTTAAAGGAGACAACCAGACTCAACAACACTGTTGAAGAAGTATTACAGTTTTCGCGCCGCGGTATACAGGGTGATAAAAGAGAAGAGGCAGTAACTGAACCCGTCTCCCAGGTGATTGATCGCGTTACAAATCTTCTTGCAAGTGAGTTACGGAAGAAAAGCATCAACCTCACTGTATCTGGCTGGGAAACTGGAAAATCCTTTAAGGTTGCCGGAGACAAGTTTTCTCAGGTTTTTCTCAATCTCATTTTAAATGCAATAGATGCCTCGCCCTCCAAAGGGGAAATCATTATTGAGACAGCAAAAAATGGCCATGTGTTTACTGTTTCAGTTACTGATAATGGAGCAGGTATAGCAGATGAATTTAAAGAAACAATTTTTGAGCCATTTTACTCTACCAAAGAGGGAGGCACCGGCCTGGGGTTATCCATCAGCAAAAAAATTGTTGAAAGCTATGGAGGAGAGCTCACAATAACTGATGCTGAGAGGGGTGGGGCCTGCTTCACTGTCTCACTGCCTGAACAATATTCCGGCAAAGCAGTAAAAAAACAGACTGCATCTGACTTCAAAAAAATTGATAACAACTTATAATATGGAATTATATCCATCATAAATCCCTTTAATTATCAATAAGGATTTCTTTATGGCTGACACCATTCTTCTTATAGACGACGATGAAAGTCTGCGGCGGGTCACCGAGTATAACCTGGCAGAAGCTGGATTTGACCTAACTACAGCAAGTTCTGGCCGAGAAGGCTTAAGACTTTTTAACAAGAGCAGTCCTGACCTTGTAATAACTGATGTCAAACTGGGAGATATGGACGGCCTTGAAGTTTTGGCTGCCATTAAACGTGAATCCCCGGAAACCCCGGTTATTGTCATTACCGCTTTCGGATCCATTGAAATGGCTGTAAAAGCAATGCATGAAGGGGCCTTTAATTTCATTACCAAGCCTTTCGACCGCGAAACCTTGCGGCTTTCCTGCAGCAAAGCCCTTGAACTCCGCTCTTTACGCTCCCAAAAGCAGCAGCTTGCAGATGAGGTCGATAGGCTTACCGGCACCTCCGGCATGGAAACTGCTAATTCAGCCATGGCTGAGCTTCTTGAAACAGCCCTTAAGGTGGCATCCAGTGAAGCCACGGTCCTGATCACCGGTGAATCTGGGACAGGGAAAGAAGTTCTGGCCAGACTTGTGCATCAGCATAGCCCACGTAAGGATGGACCAATGGTGGCAGTCAACTGTACTGCCATACCTGATAACCTTATAGAAAGTGAACTCTTCGGCCATGTCAAGGGTGCTTTTACCGGAGCAATTGCCAACCGCAAGGGACGCTTTCAGGCTGCATCACAGGGAACATTATTTCTCGATGAGATAGGTGAGTTGAAAATGGACATGCAGGCTAAACTTTTACGTGCCATTCAGGAACGGGAAGTGGAATCTGTCGGCTCGGACCGTAGTGAAAAAGTTGATGTGAGGATTATTGCTGCCACCAACAAAGAACTGCGGGAAGAAGTGGAAAACGGACTCTTCCGGGAAGACCTTTATTACCGTCTCAGTGTTATACCCCTGCATATACCACCTTTAAGGGAGCGGGATGAAGACATACCTGCTCTGTCAAATCATTTCTTAAAAAAGCTTGGTGCGCCACGCGGGGTGAAATTTTCAGACAAGGCCATGAACCTCATGAAAAAGTATGAATGGCCTGGAAATATCAGGGAACTGCAAAATACAGTTGAACGCTGTCTGATTTTACGAAAAGGCAACGTCATAGATCCGGAAGACATAAACCTGCCGACCGCAAAAACCTCTGATGTCCTTGAAATACCTGATATACCTGCCGATGGCATCTCCCTGGAAGATTTCGAAAAGGGGCTTATTCAAAAAGCCCTGGAAAAAAGCAACGGTAACCGCTC
>CP070776.1:60546-67948 GCA_020346205.1 Deltaproteobacteria bacterium | reverse complement strand
GGAAAATATGAGATCAAGCAGGCGAAAGACGGCAAATTCTATTTTAACCTGAAGGCATCAAACGGTCAGGTAATTCTCACCAGTCAGATGTATAAAGACAAAAGCGGGGCTAAAAGCGGCATTGCATCCGTACAGGCAAACGCCAATCTCAATGATCTTTTTGAGAGAAAAGAAAGCTCCAGTGACAAAAGTTTTTTTGTGCTGAAAGCCAAAAACCACCAGGTAATCGGCAAGAGCCAATTTTATTCATCTGAGGCGGCAATGGATAATGGTATTCAGTCCGTTATGAAAAACGGCCCTACAACAAGTATTGATGATTTGTGCTGAAGCTCTTACTTGTTAAAAAAAAGAGGGACAGATTTATTTTCAGCTTTTCTATAGGCGCTATAAATCTGTCCCTTTCTTATTTAGTGTTTTTGTTACTAACCGAATTTTATAAAAACTTTGGCATAGGCAGGTTTTAATGCCTTAATCACCTTCGCAACCTTGTCAGGGTTTTCCCCGTTCACAGCCTGGCGAAGGTTCTTCAGGGATTCGAATATACCTTCCATAGCCTTGTGGAATTTTTGATTTTCCAGGTAATCTGCAGGAGCATTCTCCTGCATTTTTTTTGCCAGGTACTCAAGGACAGCCAGTTCTTCCCTAATACTGAGCATTGCTTTGCTGTCAATGTCGTCCGGCTTCAGGCCTAAGTGCAGCAGGGATTCCATGGCCTCATGGTAATTGTTGACATGGTCGCTGAATGTGCTCACCTGGTTTCTCTGTCGCAGGGCTCCCAGTTCATCCCGGATTGCCTCAAGGGTTTCATGGGCATCACTTAGTTTTCCATCCAGCATTTCAAGGATGCCCATACCGGCAATGTCACCTATCTTCAGGAGCGTATCCTCCCATTGCGGGTCAGAGGCATAAACTTCAGGGGGCGCTTCGATATATTTATCAGTTATTGCCAACCACTGCTGCTGGAAATCCACCGCGCTTTCCAGAGACCTAGCCTGGTTTTTTTTGTTTGTCTGGAACAGTGCCACGCGGTAACTGGTATAAGCCTGGTTCACCTCCTGCTGAAATTGCTGAAAGCTGCTTGTTTTCCCTTCATTGTTGTTTGCCCAGAGAACAGAGGGAAGAAAAACAAAGACCACAACAAAAAAAACAATTTTTTTCATAATTCCATCTTCTCCAAACAACTGAACGTATAAGCCAAATATATAACCAGGTTCACCGGTGCCATATGAAACCCGAATAGGCTCTTGTCAGCTTAGAATGCAGTATTGTTTATTCCGGGGTGGCGTTGATCATTATCACAGCTTCAAATGCTGTCGGCATCTGGCTGGAGAACTGGCCAAACCATTTATTATAGATCGGCAGTATCTTTTTTGACCTGTAAAGCTGAGAAATTGTCCTGTCTGCAACAAGGCGGAAATCTGCATCATTTTTTCTTACTGCGAGCGCAAAAGGTTCATATGATATCATGTTTGGCAGTATTGAATAGTTTGCCGGATTCCCTGATTTCAGGGCCATGCCGATAAGTACAACCTGATCAGCAGATATGGCATCAATTTCTCCTTTTTCCATGGCAGCCAGCCCATCGGCCGCTGAATCTACCAGGACAATTTCAGCATTTATTGCAGGATCATCGAACAGCTCTTTCAAAGCAGTATAGGTAGTAGTGCCTTTTGCAACTCCGATTTTTTTACCATCAAAATTATTCATGAGGTTCGTGCTTTTTAAGGTCATGAATGAGGCTCCGGTAACAAAAGTGAGTTGGGTAAAATCTACAAGTTCACCCCGGGATAGTGTTTTGGTTGTTGCACCGCAGAGTATATCAATCCTGTTGTCAGACAATGCCTGGAATCTATCTGCAGAAGTCACCGGCACATACTCAATCTTGATGTCCTTGCCGATTTTTTTCTCCACATCATCTGCTATGAGTTGACAGAGGTCAATGGAGTACCCTTCGGGGATACCGTCTTTGTTCAGTGCAGACATGGGTGGCAAAGATTTTCGATAACCTATTCTGATTTTTCCGGATTTTTTGACCTGCGTAAGTGTATCAGCTATTTCGTGGGCCGATACTGGAGTAGTTAAAAACATGAGCATTAAAATGGTTGTCAGTATTCCTCTCATTTCGTCTTTCTCCTTTTAAATTGTAAAATGGTATTGATAAATTGATAATATCGTACGCATCACCCATATCTTTTTTATCTCAAAAAAAGTATGTCTATCTCTAAATCATTTTTAGGGGTCTAACAATGCATTTTCCTGAGAAAATGCACTTTTAATAATATTTAATTTCTTATCTGATTCAGAGGGTTGATTCGGCCTGAACGTATATTGGTTGAATGTCATGGATCTCTATTGCAACCAAGGTCGGTCCTGGTAGAAGCTTATTGCCCAAAAAAAGAGGCAGGACCCGCCTGCTTGTTGGGACTTTGAGGCCTTCGAAATCCCTATAACCCTTACAGAGGTGTGCGGCATGCGCCCAACCACCCACCACTTCAGCAGTGTAGTCATGGCGGCGCAAAAGAAGGTGCTCGTCAAAGTAATAAACCTGTTTTCTGCAGTGTGCCGGGATATCATTCGGAAAATTGACCTGAAGACACGTCCAGGAAGAGGGCATTCCAGGCAAGGGGTCAGCTGTTTCAAAGGTAAAACCGGCACGATGAAAAAGGAACGGAGTAACCATGTAGTTCCAGGTGGCATAGCCGCCAAAATAAGTGAAATCCAAGTCATCCCAGTAAAGAAGGCGTCTTAGGCCTTTGAATGCCAAGCGGGGTTGTTCACGCCTGGCTAGGACTTTGCCTTTGCTGTCTGTGATGCGGACCTCATCAACACCTATGAGTTCAGCTCTTTGTTCAGGCTGTGGAAAGTCAAGAAATGAGAACCGTGGTTCGCGAGTTGAGGCACGGACTCGAACCCGTTTTAAAAGTTGGCGCTGCTTAATGGTGAATAGCAGCCCCCAAACCGATATGTTTGCTTCAATTGCTTCTAGACTGATCCATCTGTCCGCACCACCATGCACTTTGATAATTTTATCAACAACTGTGAGCGGGTCAGAATTTTTCACACCAATAACCTTTATTAGAACTATTGCCCAGTATTATAGTTGCAAAATTAGGGGCACGATTGTTCTTTTAAGTTTCCTTGAAATTTTTATCAAAAGCCTTTCTGAAGGCCCTGACCACCTTTGTATCAAACTGGGTGCCGGCTTGTTTTTCAATTTCCCGGACAGCATCTTCACGGTTCATTGCCTTACTGTAAGGGCGATTTGTTGTCATGGCATCAAAAGTATCAGCTACAGCGACTATCATGGCTTCCAGTGGCAGGTCATTACCTTTGAGTCCAACCGGGTAACCTTTACCGTCAGGTCTTTCATGATGGTAAAGGATTACAGGAATGGCAAATTTCAGAAAATCGGCATCATAGACTATCTTTGCGCCTTTATTGACATGATCTTCCATCTGTTCCACTTCACTGCCTTCCAGGGGAAGGGGTTTGCCCAGGAGTTTATCTGCAATGCCAATTTTTCCTATATCGTGCAGAATTGCCCCGATCTCAACCTCAAGAATTTTCTCTTCCGGCATGCCCAACTCCCTGGCAATGGCCATGGAATAGTGTGCTACCCTGGCAGTATGTCCCTTGGTATAGGGGTCCCTGGCATCAACCGCGGCCACTAGTGACCTGATTGTACCGGAGAGACCGTTTTGTAAGCGCTCATTCATGTCGTTAAAGGCATGGGCAAATGCCTCAAATTCGTCACCGGTGGTTAAATTGGCCTTGGCGCTGTACTCGCCGTCAATCATCCTCTTGGCTACTTGATTAAGGTGGTCAACGGGTTTGAGGACGAGGTCATGCAGCAGAAAGTATATCACCGCAAGTATCAGACAGATCAAACCGATTCCTGATATAATTAGATTGGTGCCGTTACGCTGGATTGTTTTGAGAGTCTCGGTCATGGGTATAAAGACGCTCAATCCGCCTCTTACATCTCCAACCTTATAGCCTTGGTCCGCATGGCATTGCAGGCAGGACTCTTCTACTAAAAGTGGAACAATACGGACAAATGCCCTGATGCCTTGATCATATATCTCATGGGATCTGCCTTCCCTGGTTGTCTCAAAACCCCTGTCCTCAAAATATTGGAGGGCATTTTTTTCAAAGGGCAAAGGGGCATTGTAGGGGTTTCTCAATTTGAGGCTTGTCAGGCGAAATCTGTAGAGCCCGGCGTTTTTAGCATAGGCAGAAATTTCACGGGTGACCATGGCCGGATTACGGAAATGGTAGATTTTTCCCTCTTGGTCGGTGATATCCGTGTTGGGCGTAAACGGGTTTGCCTCTACACCAGGCTGTTGTTTGACGAATAAACCGCCATGGTCTGCAATCCATAAGCGGGTAATAATAATCTGCTGTAAAAGGGACTTGGCCTGCTGGTTCAGTTGTGACATGGCACTCTGCTTTGACTGCTCGAACATCCAAAAAAAGATGGCAGCCACAAAGAGTGTTACAACCGTACCCAGAAGCAGGACAAACTTTAAGCGGAGGGGTCTGTCAGGTGCCAATGATCTGATCTTTGAAAGAACCATTTGACAGATATTTCCTTACAAGCAGTGTGAACAGGAATGTCCTGAGTTATTGCCTCTATCAACTGCGGAACTATAAAGATGATCAATCTTATTATTATACTACTGCTCCTGCTTTTCAGCCAACTATTTATGGTACGGGAACACTGGCTGGTTCAATTAACAGGAAAGGCGAGGCGGGATTGTTAGTGAATTTATTATTTACGATTTAACAAGATCTTTATATCTGAAGCAGTCTATGGTGTGATCGTTGACCATACCGACCGCCTGCATAAAGGCGTAGCAGATGGTTGAACCCACAAATTTGAAGCCCCTTTTTTTCAGCGCTTTGCTCATTTTATCAGATTCGGTGGTAGTAGCAGGAATTTCTTTCATTTTCTTCCAGGAGTTATGAATGGGACTGTTGTTAACAAACGACCAGATGAAAGAATCGAAGCTGCCAAATTCTCTAACTACCTTTATAAAGGCTTGTGCATTGGTTCTGGCTGCCTCAACCTTGAGCCTGTTGCGTATGATGCCTGGGTCCTGCAGCAGGTTTTCAATTTTATTATGATCCCATTGCGCAATTTTGTTGGGATCAAATCCGTCATATGCAGCTCTGTATGTCTCCCGTCTCTTAAGAACGGTCAGCCAGCTTAAACCTGCCTGAGATCCCTCCAGGATTAGCATTTCAAAGAGCTTTCTTTCGTCATGCACCGGCACACCCCATTCAGTATCATGGTAGGCAATATATGTCGTATCCTCAGTGAGCCAGTCACATCTTTTCTTATGAGTCATATGATCACTTTTTTTACAGTGGTAAAAAATGTCAATTGGACAGAATGTCGTAGTTGGGAAACGAGGAAATTGTGAAATGAGTTATTGTAACTGGAATCCTGCATCCCAATCCTTGCGCACCGGATCAAAGCCTTTCTGCTTGATAGCGGCGCAGACCTCGTTAATGTTGCGGTGGTCGCCAATGGCAAACTGTTCACCGGAAACTTCAGGGTTTGAATAACCTCCCGGTGCGGTACAGGAGCCAGCAGAATAGCGGGTGGGGCCAAGTCCTATCATGCCGTTACGGTAACGAGCCTCCTCGCGGGTGGAAAGTATGATTCCTACGTCAGGATCAAAAAGACGCAGGGCAAAAATTAAATGGCTTAAGTCTCTTTCCGTAACCTGGTAGAGTGGCTGGAACTCACCTGCTGCTGGTCGCAAGCGTGGAAATGATACTGTAAGGGCTGTGCGCCAGTAGTTTTTGCGTAACCAGGCCAGATGTAACCCCAGAGCTAGACCTTCGGCACGCCAATCTGAAAGTCCCAGCAGGGTGCCTATACCTACTTCACGCATACCTCCGGCGGCAGCACGGGCAGGCGTGTCGAGCCTGTAGTCAAAATCGCATTTTTGACCAGAAAGATGCACCTTATCATAGACTTTTCGATCATAAGTCTCCTGGTAGATTGCAACTGAGGTGATTCCTGCAGTGAAAAGCCTGGCATACTCTTCTGAGGAAAGCGGTTGCACTTCAATGGATATTGCTGCGAAACGATCACGCAAGAGCAGTGCAAGTTTTTCCAGGTAATCTACTCCGAGTTTTGCCGGGGCTTCCCCTGAAACCAGGAGGATATGGTTAAAACCCCGTTGGTGCAGCAGCATGGCTTCTGCCTCTGCTTCATCAAGGGTGAGAATACGGCGCTCTATTTTATTGTCAGCAGAAAAACCGCAGTAACTGCAGCGGTTGGTACAGAAGCTGGAAACATATAGCGGAGCATATATCTGCGTTGTTTTACCGAAACGCAGAGCAGTTACATCTGCCGAGCGCTTGGCCATGTCCTCCAGATACTGGTCAGCTGCAGGTGAGAGCAGGGACGCCAAGTCATTTGCATTCAGGTGATCTGCACGCAAACTGCGCTTTACAGCATCAGCACTGGAGGAATTTACCTGGTTCACCAGGTCTGAGAAGGGGGGTATTTTAAACATTGTATCAAGACTTTATAAAATCCAGTCCGGTAAGAGGCGAGGAGGCTGAGGCATCAGGGCTTTTTTTGCCCAGGCCAGCTTCATATGCTGAACGTCCTGCTTCAACGGCCTGAGCAAATGCAGCAGCCATCTTTACAGGATCACCGGCAACCGAGATGGCCGTATTGACCAGGACAGCATCAGCACCGATCTCCATGGCTAAAGCAGCATCAGAAGGCGCTCCGAGTCCCGCATCAACTACGACAGGCACACGGGCTTGGTCGATTATAATCTCCACCTGAAATTTTGTAATGAGGCCCAAATTCGTACCAATGGGAGCACCAAGCGGCATGACGGCTGCAGCGCCAGCATCCTGCAGCCGTAGTGCCAGAATAGGATCTGCATTAATGTATGGCAGGACAATAAAGCCTTCCTTTACCAGTTCTTCAGTAGCGATAAGTGTTTCAATCGGATCCGGCAGAAGGGTTCGCGGATCAGGGGTTACTTCCAATTTCAGCCAGTCACCGCTTCCTGCTGCACGGGCAAGTTTTGCCAGACGAACCGCCTCCTTGGCGTCCCTGGCACCGGATGTGTTTGGTAGGAAAATATATTTTTCCCTGTCCAGCACATTCATAATATCATCTGCCGGATCGTTCAGGTCTACACGCCGCAAGGCAACTGTGATCATTTCGCTGCCTGAAGTCTCGATGGTTTGTTTCAGGGTTTCAGCAGAATCAAATTTTCCTGTTCCAAGAAAGAGACGTGACCGGAAAGTTCTGTCAGCAATTTTCAGCACCTCATCCCCCTCCGACAAAACGGATCAACTCCAGGACATTTCCTTCGGAAAGCACCAGGGTCTCGTACTCATCCCTTTTAACTATCCTGCCGTC
>CP070776.1:51736-60446 GCA_020346205.1 Deltaproteobacteria bacterium | reverse complement strand
AGTAAAAAAACGATGCGAAATTTATTAAAGAAATAATATTTTATAGCTAGTGAATTTCGCATTTAATGTCCAGTATAATATTTGCTTTGAGGCATTAATTGCCCCACCGCATTCATGAGACGATCCTGAAGCAATTCAAGCATTGGAAAATCTATCTCATTCTAGTGAATTGTAAGAATGTAATCCTCCATTTATTAGAGATTGGACCCAGCCATGAACAGTGTTGAAATGTTTTGGCAATATATTTCAACCGCTCAATAATATGTATGGAATCATTCTGAGTAAAGAGCATTTATGGTGCTGTGAAGGATACTTAATAATTGCTGTTATTCTAGAATTTGGCACTTCTGCCAGGCAAAGATTTTTAGTTCTTTAGAGGCCTTGTGCATTTTCAAAGCAAACTAAAATAATACTCTTTGCGGATGGGTGTATATATTCATTCTGCTGCCTCTTGCAAAACCGATGAGGGTGACACCGTGATCTTCTGCATAAGTTATAGACATACAGGTTGGTGCAGTACGGCTTATCAGAATAGGTATACGGTTGCGGATAACCTTGGTCATTATCTCGCCTGATATCCTGCCGCTTGAAAGAAGGATCTTGTCATCTGTGGGAATCCCTTTCAGAAAGGCTTTGCCGAGGAGTTTGTCCACAGCATTGTGGCGGCCGATATCCTCTGAAAAAAGGATGATTTTTTCATTATTAACCAGTGCAGCACTGTGGACTCCGCCTGTTTTTGTGAAAAGTCCAGAAATCGTCCTGAATTCTTTGAGAATTGTCCTGGTTTTTTCAGGGGAAATCTGCAGCAGACTCCTGTTTGGTGGAAGGCTTTTCAGGCTTTCAGCATCAGTATAGGTGATACCCTGACCACAACCTGAAGTAATGGTTTTTTTATTAAAGGTCGCGTCGATGTTATCCGGAAGATCTTTCAGCGTTACGGAAACTATGAATTCTTTTTCATTCACCTGAACATCAAGCAACGATTCCCTGCTTTTGAGAATACCTTCGGATAACAGAAAGCCTATTGCCATGGCATCAAGCTCTGAAGGGGTACAGAGCAGTGTCACAACCTGTTTTTCATTTACGTTGAGGGTGAAACCGATTTCAGAGGCAACCTGGTCGGCTGCTTCTTCAATATCATTGCCCTTCAATCGTATGATTAGGGCTTCATGTAAGGGTTTCATAGATAGTGCTGAATTCGCTGGCGTTTTTTAAAAGCAGCCGAGTAGACATTTTTCAATTCTGATATTGAGTTTATCGGCTGTTTGGCCAACAACAGGAACAGGGATGCCCAGTGATTTTGCAATTTCAAGGGCTCTGGAGCAAAGAACGCGACCCTCCTGGGTCGCTTTGAGAAGGCAAGCTTCAAGTTCCTCCTGTTGCTCAGATGTAAGGCCTTTTTGCTTCCTGAAATCTTTTATCTTAAACATCAGCCTTCTACAATTTCCTTGGTCCAGGATAGGGCTGCTGCCACTGCCGGAAAGCCTATGGTGCTGGTCAGTAAAATAATTGTATGGTAGATCTCCTCTGAGGTGGCACCGGCCTCAAGGGCACGCCTAACATGGGAGTGTACTGCGCCTTCCGCCTTGGAAGCTGCCGCTGCGGCAAGCTGGATGAGATTGGCATTTTTTTTCGATATGGGGCCAGCTTCACGCAGGGCTTTGCCTAGTTCCTGGTGGTTTTCCATGACTTTGCCGTATTTTGAAACCAGCCAGGAGTAATTTCCGGTATATTGATTCATTTTTGTTCCCCCTCTTTATAAGTTATTTTGGGTAATTATAATAAAAGGCCAGGTCAAACTAGCCATCGGTATTGATAAAGCCGTTCTGGATGGCATGCTTAATAAGGTCTGCCGTATTTTTCAGGTTAAGCTTCTTTAAAAGATTGGCACGGTGATGTTCCACAGTACGGATGCTTATGGATAAAATCTCTGCTATTTCCTTGCTCGTCAACCCCTCAGCAACAAGCTTTAATACTTCTATTTCACGGTTGGTCAGAGTTTCGCAGGGAAAGACACCCTTCTCGCGGTAGGAGCGAATAACATCATCAGAGAATTCTTCAGCCAGATGTGGAGAGATGTACATATCATCATGCATCACCACGTCAATTGCATTTAAGAGTTCGTTGTCAGAATCCTCTTTTAATAGATAACCGTCCGCTCCGGCGGACATGGCACAAAGAAAGTACTGCTCACTCTTGTGCATGGTTATCATGAGAATTTTTACATCCGGGCAAATTCTTTTTGCTTCATTGATCACTTCTATGCCACGCAGATGGGGCATTGAAATATCAAGAATAATCAAATCAGGTATTATTTGATCGAGGACATCAAGCAGCTCAAGTCCGTCACCTGCTTCGCCGACAACTTCAAGTGATTTATTCTCCTCAATAAGTTTTTTCAAACCCTGCCGGATTAAGACATGATCATCTGCCAACACTATTTTACATTTTGCCATTTTGATCTCCTTGTTATTTGATAGGAGCGGTAAAGGTGACAGTGGTATCAATTCCTGGTCTGCTCACGATGTTAATTTTGCCTCCCAGTATCCTGACGCGTTCTGACATGGCCTCAAGCCCCATACCTCTTTCAGCACCTTTTTGATCTAAGGTTTTTTGTACATTAAAGCCTCGACCGTCGTCTTTTACAGTGAATCGTACAGCACGGTCTTCTCCCTCGATGACAAGTGCAACATTTTTAGCCTGTGCATGTTTACCTATATTGGTCAATGCTTCCTGAAGAATCCTGTAAATAATTCGCTGTGAATCCTCTTTAAACAGGTGATTTATATCTGTTTGCTGAAATCTGATTTTAACATTATAAATTTTTGAGAAATTATTCACAAGGTATTCAATTGCTGCCTGTAAACCAAGGTCATCCAGTACCACAGGACTGAGATCCCTGGACAGCCTGCGGACATTCTCTATAATCTGGTTAATATTACTCCGTATTTCATCACAGGCTGATAACATCTCATCCAGTTCAGCGGTACCTAACCGTCTGGCTATGGAACCAACCTGCAGTTTCAATGCTGCCATGGATTGTCCCAGTTCATCATGCAACTCAAATGATATTCTTTTCCTTTCATTTTCCTGCACGGCAAAAAGATCCGAAGACAGGCGGTGCAGGCGCTCTTCAGATTTCTTCAGTTCATTAGCCATAGCTTCCAGCTCGGTATTAGAATCTTCAATGGCTTTTATCTGTAGTCTGGCAGCCGTAATGATTTCATAGGCAAGCATGGCATAAATAATACTGGTGACAAACCAGATTATTACCATGGTTCTCCAGGTCTGCCCCAGTACTGTTTCGACCTTGAAAACTTCCTGCTGGGTGATGGTATTTGTTCTGTCGGTGATTTCTCCCAGGGCAGTTTCAATTCTTGCATGTATAAGGTCAGCTTCAGCATGAAGCAACTCTCTTTCTTTTACCATTTTGAGCTGGTCAAGTATGAGGCCGTATCCGCCATCATACCCTAAAATGATTATTTGATGATCATTGTCAATAGTATAGCCCTGGCCGAACATGGCTGTTTCATAGTCTTCCAGGAGGCTGAAAAGCTGGATTTTCTCTCTGGATTTTTCTCCCTCGGATAACTGGGTATTCATCCGTACCCTTGCCAGCAGTGTTCGTATTTTATTGTCCTTGAGATCTGCGAGGTTGTCTGCTTCGGAAATGGTGTATAACCGTTCGCTCAACTGTACCAGATCTGTAATATCACGCCGTATGATGGAAAAAACGTTTGGAGTCGACAGTTCGGTAATTATCGCGATGTTGTAACCTTCAGAGCCATCGGTAATGCTTTGCTTTATCTGCCTGATCTTCATTGCCCTTTCAAGACGCTGCTGGCCCTCAGCTTTATCAACCGTTTCAAAGATTTGGTTAAGAATGGATTCCACCTCTTCTCTGGCCGGCTGAATTCTGGGGACTGTTCTGATATATGCACTTGCCCACCAGGTTAATTTGTTCTTGTTGCTGAGAAGGGCATTAATACTTTTATCAAGTTCTTCAAAGGCAGGCATCAGGTTTGGATCGGAAACTGCCCGTCGATAATCTTGGATAAGGTTTACAAGATGATAATCCCTTTCCTGATTTATATTTGCAGTATTAGCTTCAAGCAGATTCGCCAAATCAGATTTTTGCTTTGCTAAACTGGACTCTAGTTTTGTCTGAATTGAGATGAAATTTTCTTTTAACTCAAATAAATTTTCTCTTTCAGTTCGTATATTTGTGAGGGTCGACCATACAAGATAAACCATGAATACACCGACAGAAAAACTGAGCAGAGTAATCAGCCAGACAAGCCTTACAGGATTTCCCTCTTTTTTTTTGTCTGCGGAAATAATTCTCATTGCATGTTTCTCAACTTTTTCCAGTCAAAGGGGAATATATCTCCCTCACGAATAATAGTAGGCCAGATTTGATGGCTGGCCTGGTGTTCGCTTTTAGAGAGTTCAAGAGATGCAGCAAAACCAAGATCAAATTGCCCCAGATTTTCTAATGCCTCGGTGATAGACTCCCTCGTAATATCGCCTTCTAGCGTTTTCAGTGCATGGATTAGAATACGTGTGGTTATATAGCCTTCAAGGGATCCGAACGTAGGAGCAATTGAAGGGTCAAACCTATATAGGGCTTTGTGAAATTCCTGCACAATAGGCAGAGGTGATTCCAGGTGAGGCACTACCTGGGTCATTATAACGCCATCTTCTTCATTGCCGAGAGCCTGGGCAAGGGGTGCGGCCCCAACAAAGGAAACATTGAGAAACAAAGATTTGAGACCATAGTTTCTGGCTAACCTTATAAACTTTGCCGAGGGAGCATAGGTGCCAACCATAATGACAGCTTTTGGCTCAGGGTCGGCAAGGAGAATATCGGCCAAACCGTTTTCTACTGCCAGGCTGTTTCTTTCATATCGGCCATGGGTAATTTGGGTCTCATCTTTTAAGCCGTTTTTTTTCAAAGCCGCAATACCACCTACAAACCCAGAGTCCCCGTAAGCATCCCTCTGAGTGAAAAAGGCAATTTCATCTGGTTTAAGACGACCATGTGTTATTAGGGCCTGTACCATGGCAGCAGTTTCCTCTGCATAGCTGGCGCGGAAATTAACCACGTAACGATCCGGTGGGATCCGGCGGAGGATACCTGCACCGGTATAAGCACCAAAGAACGGAACATGGTTACGGTTGGCTATTGGCACAGCTGCAATTGCTGTGGGTGTACCAACATTGCCTATGACAGCCAGAACATTTTCTTGTTCGATAAGCTTGTGCATATTAGCAACAGTCCTTTCCGGGTCATAAGCGTCATCTAGTGCGATAAGACAAAGGCTTCTTTCCTGAATGCCGCCCTGCATGTTGATTTCTTTCAAAGCAGCCATTACTCCGTTGCGCATATTAATGCCAAGGTGGGCGACAGGCCCTGAAAGTACTGTGGACATGCCAAGGACATGAGAGTTGTGCAGACAGGGAATTTCCTGTGCTTTTGCATAGCTGCTATGGCTTGACAGAGGGAAGAACAGGCAGACAATAAACAGGATTAACAGATATACTGTATCAGGTGGTTTTGTTTTTATACAAAGTGTCATCTTATGTAATTCTTTCCAGAACATTAAATAAAAAGGGAATATCCAGATTAAACTATGTTGCTTATAATGGTAAGGTCATTTTTGTCAAGCGTAATGGCAAAGAAAGAAAGTCCATACCCTGCTTGATCATAGTAAATTTGACATGCTGGAAAGAGGTGGGATTGGTTTTAAAGGAACTGCTTGGAAGAGAGTTGCACCAGAGAAGCGTGACAGACTGACAGAAAACCACCTGGACACATAATAGATTTAGCGAGAAATTAATCCCAGTTTCAAGGATTAAAGAGTAACTGGGCAAATATGCAGTTAGGGCAATAGGGCAGTATACCTAGATCAGGTAATAAACTGCTCAAGGCTTTTCTTTTGTTTTTCAAATGCCTCTTTAATATCCTGTATTTCTCCTGCTGTGATTTTTGCTTCAAGATCGTTGTTGGTTCCTTTTACATCATTAATCTTGTTGCGAAAGTCATCTACTGTCATGTTGAGCGTTTGGGCAAAATCTTTCAGAATGTCGGCTTGCCTGAGATTAATAGTCTTGGTAAGGTCACCGGATTTGATCTGCATCAGATCCTGCTCAATTCTAAAAATGGGTCCGGCAATCTTTTGTGGCAGAAACAGTGCCAGGAGTAACCCTGCGCAAATACTGGTCAAAGAAGCAGCCAAAATGACAGGAAGTAAAATGTCGCTGACTTTCCTGACTTTCAGGGCGTGGCTAAGATAGTCTGCATCTACAACTGCAGCAGAGTAAAAATACAATATGATACTGGCTACAACAATGGTAAGTATTGCGGTTCCCATGATGCGAAGAAGAAGCCAGACCTGGAAATCCTGCTTTACCTTGAGATTGAGTTTTTTTCTTTTATGAAAGACTTTTTTTTCATTTTCCTGCATGGCTTAAAAGGCTCCTTTGGAAATATTGTAAAGTGAACTTTATCTGTTCCTAAATGACCGTTTATGACAACCTATACATAGTTTCCTCTCTCCTGGTTTCCTCAAATGGTATGCATTGTTTGATGCATGAAAATCATGACAGGTTATGCAACTCATCTGACCATTTGGAAGCCTAGGATAATCAGAGGGTATGTTGTTGCCAAGCCGGGCACGGAAGTGAACAGGATGTGAAAATTTTTCACTCAGTGCCTGGTGGCAGGTTCCGCATATTAACACATTTGTTTCGTAAATGCTTTTCATAGGTGGGTGATTTTGAGGAAGATTTGAAGGATCTCTTAACAATTTTGAATAAATGGGTAAGTCGTAAGTGAAAACTTCTAGACTTATATGCTTGTTTGCAGAGATTTTTATAAGATAATTGTCTTCAGACCTTGATATATCGCTTTTAAGTTTCAGGGATTCGGCTGATGCCTTTGTTTCCGGATCTTTCTCTAGGCTGAAATTTTTATCTGTTGAGAAAGAATAAACCTGGCTTTCTTTGGAGTTGCCATAAATGTCTTCAGATATGATTTTGAAATAATAGGTAACACCAGATTTCAGGGAGTACAAATCAACCTGATGATCGCTTTTAAACTCGCCGGAATCAAGTAATCTTCCGTCCGGTTGATCTATGCCGAAACTCACTTTAGATGTGGAAAGTTCGTCTGTATGCCATTGTATCTTTGCTGAAACCAAGGATCCCTTACTCACTTCAATGACTTCAACATCAGAAATCAAGGGTGGCTTAGCATCAGAAGCTGATGTTTTAAGAGAATCAAATGGATCTACTTTTAGTTTTACACGGAAGGGATCAGAAGAATCCTGCTTGGCCTCAATAAAAAGCACTGAAAGGTTATAATCCTTGGGTATGGAAAAGATGTGTGTCTTTGCGAGGTTTATGTCACTAACAAGTGTCCTGGTTTTTTTAGGCAGACGTGCTTTGCCATCACTATCTGCAGCATTTCCTACCCAGTCAGGAGAGTGGCACAATTCACATTTTTTTTCGAGGAAGGGTTTGTGGATAAATGATTTTTTTACTTCAGCATCAATAAATTCTTTATGGCACTTAAGGCAACTGTCAACTTCCGCACCTTGAGAAAGTGAAGGTATCAACAGGAGGAAAAAAGCAGCAAACTTTAAAAAACTGTCTGGGCCCTTGATAAGGTTCATAATAGGATTTAATAAGTTTATAAATGTTTTATTGTCCAATAGAATTGATATTTATTAATCCCTTAAAAAGTAGCTTTTAAAAATAAAATTAAATTCCTGAAAAAAACATGTCAAAGGAAAGCATTCTTGTAATTCTAAAATTCATTGCACTTATCGCATAATTCTTCAGATGGTTTACCCAATAGGTAACCCTGGCCGTAAGTTACATTTAGTTCTTTTAATTTTTCAAACTCTTCCTTGGTTTCAATGCCTTCAGCAATAACCATGGAACCAATATTGTTGGCTAAAGTGACCATGGCTTTGACAATTTCCTGTTTGATATAGCTTTTATCTATATCCTTGACAAAAGAAAGATCGATTTTCATAAAACCGGGGTTGAGTTCCATTATTCTTTCAAGATCGGAATGTCCTGTGCCAATATCGTCGCTGGCATGCACAATACCTATATCGGTATAATCCCGCATGGCGGTGCGGAACATTTCGTAATTATCGATTGCCATTTTTTCACTGACTTCAAAGACAACGTTCTCAGGTTTGATTTTTAAATCTTCAAGGAGTTCCTTCAGATAGGCACCACGGAATTCAGGGTCATGGATGGTCATGGTCAGGGTGTTGACAAATATTTTTTTGTCGGTCTTTAAATTCCTTATCGACTCAAAGGCCCTTTTTCTGCAGAGACGGTCAAGCTCGAAAGAAAGGCCGCACTCAGCTGCAAAGGTAAAGAGAAGAAGCGGACTGGCGAATTCAGTATCCTGTGGGCCTCTTGACAGCGCTTCGTAACCGATGATATTAAGATCTTCTAGATTGACTATGGGCTGGAATACACTGTAAATGTTCCGTTCTATGATGATCTTCTGCAGAGTATAGCGACTGTTGTACTCATGTTTGTTGCTCAAGAAATTACCCATTTCCCTGGAATCATTTATCAACTGCATAATGAGCCTCATATTGTTGATCATAGGGTTTTTAATGATCAGGCCATAGCCAATAGAAGGACGTGAATATTCCTTGAGATAGGGGTAGAACATCCTGAA
>CP070776.1:42760-51636 GCA_020346205.1 Deltaproteobacteria bacterium | reverse complement strand
ATCGGCAATTATCTAATCAATAATAAGATATGTGATGAGTCCTCCTTGAACAAAGCTTTGGAGGAGCAACTGAAGCTAAAAGAGCATAACGTATTCAAACCGCTCGGCTCCATTCTCATCGAATCTGCCGGTATTGCCCTGAAAGATTTGAACAGGGCCCTTTCCCAGATGCATTTTGACAGGGTATCAGCCTCGACGCTGTTTAATAATATTTCCAACGATTCAATTGCAGAAGCTCTCTCCCTTGCAGAACATAAAGTACTACCTCCTGACTCAACTATTTTCAGCAAAGGAGACCAGCCGGATTCCTTTTACATTATTATTTCTGGAACGGTTAAGGTCTTTCTGCCCCTGGAGGATGGAGGTGAAAACACTTTTGCGCTTCTTAAAGAAGGAGATGGTTTCGGGGAAATATCACTGTTAACTGGAAAACCGCACAGGACCTCAACAAAGACACTTGGACCAACCAGCCTTCTCGTTCTGCAAAAAAAACATTTCGACCAGCTTTGCTCCCATAATGCTGAAGTTGCAATGGCTCTTATAAAGGGTTTTGCCAACCGCCTCGTGCAGAAAGATGCAGAAATTGTCAATGCAAGTGAAAAAGAGCGAGCCTATCAGCAGTTTGTTTCAGAACAGGATGAACTTTCTCTGCCTGAACTTATCGGACAGACCAGGGTTATAAATAAGCTGAGGGAAAAAATTGAAACTGCGGCTCAAAATAATCTACCTGTACTGATAACCGGAGAGCCTGGAACCGAAGACCTTGTGGTTGCAGGGAATATACACAAAAACAGCCCCTATTCAACCTCCCCCTTTCTTTCCATGGATGCAGAGAATATTGCTCTTGAAGGCTACGGCGCCATCCTCGAAGCGGATTCAGGTACCTTACAATTGGAAATTGCCCAAAACGGTCTTCTGTTCGGATATGAAGACGGGGCCTTTTCCTTTTCAAAGGCAAGAGGGCTTGGGCTTCTGCAGATATGCCGCCAAGGATCCGTAATTATTAGAAACATCGATAAGCTGACAAAAGGTGTGCAGGAAAAACTTTTACATTATTTAAGCAACGGCACATTTACAACAGTTGGTGGCCAGAAGCAAATTTCCTCAAGCGCCAGAATTGTTGCCACCACTTCCGAAGATCTTGAAAAGCTAACCGAAGAAGAAAAGTTCGACCCGGATCTTCTCTTGCTGCTGCAGTCCAATCAGATGATAGTGCCACCTCTTAGCAAGCGTAAAAGCGATTTGCGCCTCCTGGTCGATTTTATCATCATAATGGAATGCTTCAAAACCCCTGACAGGAAACTGATCAAGGGTATCTCGCCCGAAGCCTATCAGCGCATTATGGAGTATGACTGGCCCGGGAACATGGATGAACTGCAAATTGTCATCCGCAGGGCTATAAACATGGCCCATGGCGACTACTTGATGCCGGAAGATATTTTTATCGGCATAGCCCCTCCTAAGGGCAAGTACACAATTAACCTCCTCCAGTTTGATAAAATTAAAAAATTTTTCAGCAACAGTGCTTATCGCAGTGGACTACAGCTAGTCACAGTTTCTGTTTTCAGCCTTATCATCCTTATGTCATTTGCAGGAAACCAGTCACCAAGCAGCAATGTATCGCTGCTCCTTGTCTGGGCTATGTGGGAGCCACTACTCGTGATCAGCTGGTTCCTGGGGGCCCGCATATGGTGCTCTGTCTGCCCCATGGGTGCGATCAATGACCTACTGAACCGAACTGGAAAGAAAAAGCTGAAGGTGCCTGCCTTTATTCATAATTATGGTGTGTATTTAGGTGCTGCCGGCCTGGGAATTATAATCTGGGCTGAATATGCAACCAGGATGCAATTTTCCCCTTTGGCAACTGGCTACCTACTGATTTCAATCGTTATTTTTGCCACACTATCAGGGATTTTGTTCGAACGCAGGGCCTGGTGCCGTTATCTTTGCCCTCTTGGAATGCTTGGGGCCATTTTTTCCGGATGCTCTGTTGTTGAGTGGCGTTCCAACCAGAGTATATGCAACAGCACCTGTAAAACAAACATTTGCCACAGCGGTGATGAAAACACCCCCGGATGTCCAATGTATCAGGGGCCTTTCTCATTAAGCTCCAACCAGAACTGTATCCTCTGCGGTAACTGCATAAAGGTTTGCGAGAATGATTCACCTGCATTCAACCTCAGGATCCCAGGCCATGAGCTTTGGGCTGCGCTGAAGCCTGAAAGAGTGACAGCTATTTTTGTGCCGGTCATTCTCGGCACACAGATTTTTCGTGGTTTTCTCCATACCTCATACATGCACGGCCTGGAGTCAGGACTTCAACCGAGGTGGTCACTGTATGCCATCTTAATGATTGTAGCCACCATCCTCTCCTTTGCCTACTTGCGCATCTCCGGTCATGTGGCTTTTAACAAACTGAAAAACAATACTATCATCAAGGGAGATCTTTTTATCCATGCCATCATCCCATTGGCTTTTGTTTATGAATTTGTTTACCAGCTCAACCCGCTTCTGACCCGCCTGGGACATTTTCTGCCAACCCTCGGCAGACAGTTCGGCTTTAACCTGGAACCCTGGGATTACGTATATCAGCTGGGTTCAATAAAACCATGGCAGGTTCTTTTTCTCCTATTTGGCATAGTTGTTTCCATGGGCTTTTTAAAAGCCCTTATAAAGAACCACCAGGAAGTAGAAAAGGGAGAATTACTCTATAAGCCTCTCAGGTATCTACCCATACTATTTTTGGGTTTTATCTATATTGGAATGTTTATTGTTCAGTAATTTTATCAAATGGCTTTTAATACCTGATCATCTCCATCCCTGAAAGACAACTGCACCTGATCCATGACAGGATAGCTCGCTGTCTGTTTCCAACAATCCCAGCTCCAGACCGCCAATGTAAAACACGCCGCTTCTGACAAAAAATTTGTAGGTCTTATAAAAAAGGCGGATCAGGGAAGACTCCCTGCTCTTTTTTTTATACAGAAAGCCGGTGCCATTGTCGATACCAATAAAAAGCTCTTTTTTCCGGCCATTCTTCTCAATAATATTGCAGATGAACACGCAGAGAGCCGGGTAAAGCTCCTGGTATTTTTTTTGATAGTACGCCGCATGTGAGACACTATCGATGGTATTCCAGAAACACTCTTTAAGCGCAAGGCGTTTGCGCATCCAGGCATGTTTTACCTTAGGATCTGTACTTTTGGCTACCATATCATCTGAATACCCGATATAGGGAGCCAGGTAAGACGTCGCAAGCAGGTCATGCGTGCGACCTTTATAAAATTGATGGTCCTTGAGTTTCTGGACCTGCTTTCTTTGCTCCCACCAGTTTAATGTATGCCACTTGGAAAACTTTGGGTCATTGAAGAGAAAAAGAAAGCAGTCAATAACCGAGACCCGTTCAGCGTCATATCCCTTCACCTCCAGGAACTCATTAAATACCACGGCAATGCTTTCCCGGGTTGCGCCAAGCATCTCATCCTGATCGTCGATACCAACTGGAAGCATTTCGACATGATCAATTTCCTGCAACAAAACAGTGAAAGGTTTATCAGATAATGTTGTGTGCTGCATCATGGTCACAAACTAATGAGTGGAACGGTTCATCAGGATTATGTGATAAAAGCTGCCGGCATATAAGAGGTAAACAATGTTTTGGTAGCCGCAGTATCTGCAGACCTTGAAGCGGAAAAGGGCACAATGATCGTGCAGCCTTTTTCCATGAAATAGCGAACCACATCCTCATCATCCTCAAGGAGGTAAATCCGTTTCATATCTTCCGGGTTATTCTGGTCCAAGCCTTCCTGTTGAACAATAATATCGAGGTGAAACTTTTTGTAATCCTGGCTGTTATTGGCAATAATATTGCCTGGATTGACTGAGCCCCCCTCTCCATTTACCTTGGGGGGTGCAAATAAGGTCTGGTCCTGGCCAAAAACAAGGTCCATGTAGAATTTAATGAGTTCATGGCCTGAAAGTGCCTCACCTTCTACAGTATCAGCATTGGAGTCGTCGCTATATGAGGCAATATATACGGTATGGCCTTTGTTAATAACCTTGCTGACAAACTCAGGAAATCCTTTTTTTACGTTCTTTTGGATAAAGGCAGGTGTAAGTTCATTGCCGTAGGCAAGCGCACCTGTATGCAGAATGGTTATGGTACGGTCAAAATCAAAAATATAAATGCGTTTTTCTTCTGCAGGTACAATTTTGCTTTCTGTTTCTGGGGGTACCTCTTTTTTCTTACGGAATAATCCAAACATTTTTTCATCCGGGGATAGTTTTTATTTTTTTAGTTACTTAACAGGTGAAACTCAGCTCAATTTTAAGGCACAATCTGAAACTCTTGCAACGTAATTATTCAGTCCGCCCCTTAATGTTGCGCATATACATAGTAGATTTAACTCCTTGCTTGCAACTCTTTAAATGCAAATTCGTGATGTCTTTTGTGTAATGTCTTCCTTGAAAGCGGGGCAAGTATTAGAGTCTCAAACCAAGAAAATAGCAATAATATAGGGGAAATAAAGACTTGTCTATGTCTCAATAACTACTGGCCTTTACTAAATGCAATTAAACAGGCTTGGGGGGGGCGAATGACCCTCTACTTCAAGACAAACTGTCCAGGTCCTGCTCGCGATTAATATTAGAAAAAACCTTGAGTCCTTCTGTGACCAGTTGAAGTTCCTGCTCTTTTACCTTTCTGACTGATAATTTTTCCAGCATCTCCTGTACTTGAAATTTTTCCTTTCCCAGTTGCATTTCGATAGTCTCAAGCGCAGTTTTATGATACAGGCCGCATAGGGGTTCTGCTCCTGTTTTCAACCAGGGAATCACAGCATTATAGTCTTCTTGAGCAAGACCGCACAGAAAGACAATTAATTCAGGAGTGACTGCCGGCATATCACAGCCAATCACAAATATCCACTGCTTAACTGTATGGTGCAGGCCTGCATGGATGCCCGCCAGCGGCCCCTTACTCTGAAACATGTCCATAGTCATGGGTATATCCAAAAATTCGTAATCTGCCGGAGTGTTGGTGACCAACAGAAGGTCACTAAACACGGCTGCCAGGGTGTCCCTGACATGCTGGATGAGGTATTTACCTTGCCACAGGGCAAAGGCCTTGTTGCTGCCGAAGCGGCTGCTTTGCCCCCCTGCCAGGATCACACCTGTTTTATCCTGTATAGGCTCCATTTTTTAACTGTTTACTATTTGCTCCAGTATAAAGTCCGTCAATGGCTCGATTTCATCAAATCCGAAGTGGGGCAGTCCCTGACGGGCATCAACATCACTGACCATGGCAATAAGCGTATTGCCCGGGTCATTCATAGGCTCATCGTAAACCGCACTTCTGAAAACTTCAATTTTGGGAAGCGTGGACCATTTATAACCTTCGGCTATAACCAGGTCATGATTTTTAAAATATTGACTGACAAGGTCTTCAATAGAAGAATCCTCCTCAACATCCTGAATGAGACCTATGCCGGTGGGAGAAGACAGAAGGACTGTCCGGGCGCCGGCCTGCTTGTGGCGCCAGGTGTCCTTGCCGGGAATGTCCATCTCGATATCCCCGTGATGATGTTTAATGGTACCTATACTCAGCCCCCTGTCACAGAGGGCTGGGATAAGTTTTTCTAGAAGGGTTGTTTTGCCGCAGTTGGGTTTGCCGATGATTGCCAAAACAGGCGGCATAATGATCCTTTAAACAGTCAGGTCGTCGCGTGAATTCTTGCGCGGGCCGCCGTGGCCGGCCGGCCGCCAGTCACGAATAGGTGCGACTTCAAGCATCTGTTCCTTGCGGTCCAAACGCTCCAGACGGTCATGGATTAACTGCCAGATACAGTCAACCTCAGAGTGGATCTCGCACTTGCCGTTCTGGGAGCCGCCGCAGGGGCCGTTCATCAATTCCTTGGCGCACCTGGCAACAGGGCAGAGTCCGCCGGTCAGGTGCAGGACGCAGTTGCCGCAGCCGGCACACTGCTCGGTCCACACGCCCTGATCTTCAGAGCCTCCGAAAAATGTCGTATTGACTCCGGGGTAGACCATGGTAGTCGGGCGCAGGTTGGCAATAAAATTAACCCCTACACCACAGGCCATGGAAACAATGGCATCATACTCACCATCCCATTGATCCAGAGTGTCTATATATTCCTTGTCACACTGGCGGACCAGGGTTCCTTCCTGGACCTCAACAGTGCGTCCGTTCTTCTTGGCACCAAGACGGATGAGTGAGGCAAGAATCTCAACCTCCCGTTCGCCGCCGGCAGAACAGACTGTTACACATCCACGGCATCCCAGGACCAGGATCTTGTCATGGTCCTTGGTCATTTCAACAATCTCGGCAATGGGTTTTCGCTCTGCAATTATCATTCTGATTCTCCTTTGAGCGGGCTTGGTCCTATTTTTTGAATCTTCTTGTCCATTTCCTGGGCTACACCTACAAATTCGGGATGAAATCCCCTTTCCAGGTGGAACATTTCTATGCGCTCAGCTTCCACGTCCAACTCAGTTAAAGCCTGTTTAACAGCCAGCACCCTTTTTGCCGCACGCTGGCTGCCTTTAACATTATGGCAGCTGTCAACCGGGCAGCCGACGACATAAACAGCATCAGCTCCGTCTTCAAAAGCCTGCAGAAGGGCGCTGACCTGGATTTTTCCTGTGCAGGGCACCCGAAAAATTGAAACACTATCGGGAAATCCGTCCTGCTTAAGTCCCTCGGTTCCTTCTGCGCAGGTCTGCTGCGAAGTATAATGACAACAAAATGCTTTTATATTCGGTGTAAAATCGCTCATTGTGAACTCCAGCCAAAAAGGTGGTCTTATTTACTGCCGCAGGCAGCGATCAGAACTTCATCCTCGGATTGATTGAGCTTGATGGCCTGGGCCGGACATTCTGCAACGCAGATGCCGCAGGCTTTGCAATCCCTGATGTCAATGGTTGCGACACCCTCAACATCCATTTTTGGAATCTCCCATGGGCAGACCCTCACACAGGTGAGACATGATACGCACTGGTCACGCTCAACCCAGGCAGCTTTGCCTTTATCAAGAATGTCCTGGTCGTTGATATAACCCTGCTCATACCCCATATCCCAGAGAGCCTCGACAATCTCAGCAAAGCGCACATCCTGCGGGCACACAAAGACACAGCTTTTACACTGGGAGCAGAACCAGAGCAGGTCTGATTTCAGCAGCCGGTCCTTCAATCCCATGCGTACCATATGAATGATCTTGCGGGGATCAAAGTCCGGAATGGCTTGACTTACAGGACAGATACCGCTGCAGGCACCACATGAAAAGCAGCGGTTCAGATGTTGACCTCCCTCCTTTTTCGTAACTTCAGAATTAAAGGCAGGGGTGATTTCCTTGGTCGTCACAGACATAAGAAACCTCTTTTAGTAATAATATAATATAGTTAGAACACAACCCTTGTTTAAATCTTTCACCAAAACCAAGAAATGCGACCTGTCGAAATTACATAAAAGACTACTCTTTGTCAATACAACAGGGGAAAAACATATCACAAAAAAACCAGTAGTTCTACCTATAAATTATAAAAATGTATTTTTTTATTATTTTCTTTGCCCGAAATGCTCCAAAATAGCCTGTGCGAACGGCACAAAAGCTGTCTTTGCCTGTTCATTTTCCTGGTGCCTCTGCAATCGTCCTAACACTCTGACCAGGCCTATCTCTTCAATGGTCTGCATGTTGTCATGCACCAGCCTTTCATCCTCCTCAGTATCTGCATCTGAAAAAACAACCCCCAGGACCGGGATTTCCCTTTTCCGCAGGGCTTCAAGGGTGAGCAGGGTGTGGTTGAGGGTGCCCAGGCCGCTCCTTGCAACCACAAGCGTCAGGGGGCGCAACCTGGCAAGAAGGTCAGCCAGCAGCAGGTCCCGCCGCAAAGGCACCATGAGGCCACCCACTCCTTCAACAATAAGGTACTCATACTTACCTGCCAGAGTTATGTAATTTTCTATAATGACTTCCGGCTCCACTATCCTGTCTTCCATTGCAGCAGCAAGGTGAGGGGAGGCTGGAAACCTGAAACTGTAAGGAACATGCTGATCAACAAACTCAGGCTTTGGTGAAATACCAGCGGCACCCAAACAGATAGCAAGATCTTCAGGCAGCCCGTTAGCAGTTCCTGTGGCAACCCATTTCTGGTATCCCGCCTGTATTCCCTTATCTTTAAAAAACTCCAGGAGTCTTGCACAGACATATGTCTTGCCCACAGAGGTATCGGTTCCCGTGACAAAAAGTGTGTTTGACGGCAGTAAATCCATAATCCTTTAGCTGTTTTTGTTAGTATTTTTAGATTGCATATACTAAAAATCTTGAGAAGCATCGAAAAAAAAACTACATTTTTAAAAAAAATCAGAAAAAGAAACAATCTTTTAAAATGCCAGACAAGAAACTGATTCTATCCAAAGAGGATATTGCCAGGCGGGTGCAGGAGCTTGGGGCAGCTATTACAAAGGACTACGCAGGATCTAATCTTTTAGTGATAGGTGCTTTAAACGGAGCCTTTATTTTCATGGCCGACCTGGTAAGAGAGATCAAGCTGGACCTGCAGCTTGACTTTATCAGGGTTGCCAGCTACGGCATGTCAACCACGTCCTGTGGTGAGGTGCGCTTTACAAAGAACGTTGAACTGGAGATTGTTGACAGGGATATCCTGGTGGTTGAGGATATTGTTGATACCGGGTTGACTCTGAACTGCCTGCACAACTATTTAACGGAACAGGGGGCAAGGTCGGTCCGTACCTGTACACTTATTGACAAAAAAGAGCGGCGCGAGGTTGAGGTAGCCATTGAGTACGTGGGCTTTGAGGTTAAGGAAGGCTTTTTAATCGGCTACGGCCTTGACTGTCG
>CP070776.1:31583-42660 GCA_020346205.1 Deltaproteobacteria bacterium | reverse complement strand
CGGGCAGGCAGCTACGCAGGCTCCGCATCCGATGCAGGCTGCTGCATCCATTGCTTCTTCTGCATTTTTTTGGGGGATTGGTATGGCATTGGCGTCCGGTGCACCGCCGGTATTGACAGAGACAAAGCCGCCGGCAGTTATCATTTTATCCAGGCCGCTCCGGTCGACTACCAGATCCTTTTCAATTCGGAAAGCCCTGGCACGGAATGGTTCAATGACCAGTGTGTCGCCATCTTTGAAGTGACGCATGTGAAGCTGGCAGAGGGTGGTTTCTTTTTCATGGCCGTGGGGATGGCCGTTCACCACGGCACCGCACATACCGCAGATGCCCTCGCGGCAATCATGGTCAAAGGCAATGGGTTTTTCACCTTCTCTGGTCAGTCGTTCGTTTAAAACATCAAGCATCTCCAGAAAAGACATATCTGTAGAAATAGGACCACTTGAATAGGTCTGTAAGCGGCCTGGATCATCTGGTCCATTTTGACGCCAGATCTTAAGGTTTAGTTGTATCTCGCTCACTTATAGCTCCTCTGCGATGGCTGTACATTTTCAAAGATTAGGGATTCTTTATGATATTCAGGCGTTTTGTCAGCACCGGTATACTCCCATACTGACACATGCGAATAGTTTTCATCGTCACGCAGGGCCTCATGCTCTTCAGTCTGGCTTTCTTCACGCAAATGGCAGCCGCAGGATTCTTTTCTGGACTGGGCATCCCTGACCATCAATTCGGCAAATTCCAGGAAATCGGCAACCCTGCCTGCACGTTCCAGCGACTGGTTGAGTTCCTGGCCGCTGCCCGGTATTGTAACGTTCTGCCAGAATTCTTCCCTGATGGCAGGGATTTTTTCCAGGGCCTTCTGAAGATCGTTTTCATTTCTGGCCATGCCACAGGCATCCCACATTAGAAGACCAAGTTCCCGGTGAATTTCATCAACTGTTTTTTTACCTTTAATGGCAAGTAATCTGTCTATTTTTGCACCTGCTTCATCTGCTGCCTGCTTGAAAGCCAGGTGATCTGCATCAACTGGGTCGGAAGGAATCCCGGCCAGATAACTTCCAATGGTATAGGGTATAACGAAGTAACCGTCTGCAAGTCCCTGCATCAAAGCACTGGCCCCGAGTCTGTTGGCACCATGGTCGGAGAAATTGGACTCGCCAAGTGCGAATAAACCCGGAATGGTGGACATCAGGTTGTAATCCACCCAGAGACCGCCCATGGTATAATGTACAGCCGGAAAGATCATCATGGGTTCATGCATCGGGTTGGCTGCGGTAATTTTTTCATACATATGGAAGAGATTGCCGTATTTCTGGTTTATTACTGCTGCACCGTCTCTGTTAATTGCTTCGCTGAAGTCGAGGTAGACTGCCAATCCGGTTGAGCCGACACCCTTGCCCTGGTCGCACTGCTCCTTGGCATTTCTTGATGCCACATCCCGGGGTACAAGGTTGCCGAAACTGGGATACTTATTTTCCAGGTAATAGTCTCTTTCGTCTTCAGGAATTTCCGCAGGAGGTCTTTTATCATCAGGATTTTTCGGAACCCATACACGGCCGTCGTTGCGTAGACTTTCACTCATCAGGGTGAGCTTGGATTGATAGGTACCATGTACAGGAATGCAGGTAGGATGAATCTGCACAAAACAGGGATTGGCGAAATAAGCCCCTTTCTTATATGCGCGCCAGGCTGCCGTTACATTGGAGGCCATGGCATTGGTTGACAGGAAGTAGACATTACCATAACCACCGGTTGCAAGAACCACAGCATGGGCAGCGTGGGTTTCAATGGCACCAGTCAGCATATTCCTCGTGACAATACCGCGGGCCTGGCCGTCAATGACAACGAGATCAAGCATCTCACGGCGCGAAAGCATTTCGACCTTTCCCTTGTTGACTTGGCGCATGAGGGCGGAATAAGCACCCAGCAGGAGCTGCTGTCCTGTCTGGCCGCGTGCATAAAAGGTACGCGATACCTGGGCCCCGCCAAAGGAACGGTTTGCCAGCTGACCGCCATACTCACGTGCAAAGGGGACGCCCTGGGCCACGCACTGGTCAATAATATTATTGCTTACTTGGGCCAAACGGTAAACATTTGCCTCTCTGGCCCTGAAATCCCCACCCTTTATGGTATCATAAAAGAGACGGAATATGGAATCTCCGTCATTCTGGTAATTCTTGGCAGCATTGATGCCTCCCTGGGCAGCGATGGAATGTCCGCGTCGGGGGCTGTCCTGCAGGCAGAAAGTTTTGACGTTATAGCCTAATTCTGCCAGGGAGGCTGAAGCAGAAGCACCTGCCAGGCCCGCACCAACTACAATAATATTAAATTTACGCTTGTTGGCAGGGTTGACAAGCTTGCATTCGAACCGGTGCCGGTCCCATTTTTCTGCCAAGGGACCTTCGGGGACTTTTGAATCCAATATCATGATTTATTCCTTTCCATTAAAAGGAGTTGTTTTGAGCTGTATATAAATTTTTCAAAACTGTTTGTATCATTGTAAAATTAGAGAAGAAAATTCCTGGAAACAAGAGCAAGAACCGGGATGAGTATGAAAACCGTTCCTACCAGGATGCTGAAAATCAGTGCCCCTTTGAGCAGCAGCTGATTGTATTTTTCATGATTAATACCAATGGACTGGAAGAGGCTCCAAACTCCATGGCTTAAATGTAGTACCAGTGCCAGCAGAGAAAATATATAGAACCAGGCCAGAACGGGCCTGCTCAACAGCTCTCTTACAAGGTCTGCCACCGGTACGCTCTTGTCAGTAAAATGAAAGTTCATAAGGTGTACAATAATGAAAACAAGGATGATGACACCGGTATAAGGCATAGTACGTGAGCCCCAGGAGCGGCCACCTTCAGAGGTGTTGACAGAATAGCGCGCAGGACGGGCCTGTAAATTTTCCAGATAGAGAATAATGCCGGTTATAATATGAATGAGAAACAGGGTGAGTAGTCCTATTTCAAAAACATAGAGAAGACCACCCACGGAATGCAGTTTTTCAGCATAAGCATTAAATGCATCACGGCCCAAAAAACTGGCAGAGTTGCCAAGGAGATGTGTAAAGAGAAATAGAGAAAGCAGAAGGCCGCTAGTAGCCATTATACTTTTTTTACCAACGGATGAACGATACAGGGAACCAATTAAGCCCATAATGTCCTCTTGATATATACTTGCTGATGGCAATTAATATAAGTTTCAGTGTATACTTGATTAATCAAAAAACCCAGTAGAAATACGAGGTAGCTACCCTAACAAAGTTGATTGTAAAAAACAAGATTTTGCATATGCCATGGTGCACTATACGACGTTTGCATAGCAATTGAGAAGGAAAAATGACACTCTCCGGATATTTGAGACTTCATGAGCAGGGATTACTGGCTGTCCGGATTGCAGAAGCGCAGCAATTGCTCTCACCGTGCAGGGTCTGTCCCCGGAAGTGTAAAGTTGACAGGCTGTCGGATGAAAAAGGAATTTGCCGGACTGGTGCCAGGCCAATTGTCTCAAGCTATGCCCCGCATTTTGGCGAGGAAAGCCCCCTGGTTGGATCCGGTGGATCTGGAACAATATTTTTGACCAACTGCAATCTTCTCTGTGTTTTCTGTCAGAACTATGAGATCAGCCACTTGGGACAGGGGATTGAAACAGATGAGGGGCAGCTTGCATCAATGATGATTAGTCTGCAACGCCAGGGTTGTCACAATATTAATTTTGTTACACCTTCCCACGTGGTGCCGCAGATTATTGCTTCCCTGCCAAAAGCCATAGAAAAGGGACTGACAGTGCCGCTGGTATATAACAGCAGTGGCTATGATTCAGCTGAAACCCTGCAACTGCTGGAAGGTATATTTGATATTTACATGCCGGATTTCAAATTCTGGTCTAAGGAATCCGGAAAGCGCTATGCCAAGGCCCCGGACTATCCGGAAGTAGCCCAAAAAGCCATTTTGGAAATGCACCGCCAGGTCGGTGATCTTGTCATGGATGATGAGGGTGTGGCTGTCAAAGGGCTTCTGGTCAGGCACCTTGTCATGCCTGGGGGGCTGGATGAAACCCGGGATATCTTACGCTTCCTGGCCCGGGAAGTTTCGGTTGAAACCTATGTAAATGTTATGGACCAGTACCGTCCATGCGGCAAGGCACACCAATTCCCGCCTATTGATAGAAGGTTGACAAACGATGAATTCCAGGAGGCTCTCAAATTAGCCGGAGAAGCAGGTCTACGGAGACTTGATGAAAGAGACTGGCTGCGGATTTTGCGTAAACTTGTAATCAGGTGAAGTGGGCAACATAACTGTTAATTTTATTTAGCACATTACCTTGACACCGTTGTCATATTGGGCTATATAGTCCGTTTCGTTTTGATCCGGAATAACTGCTGCTTCCTTTGGGAAGTAATTAATTATATCTGTAATAGTTGAAAGTAATAGATCGAGGAGGAATTAGAGTTGGCAAATCATAAGTCCGCACTGAAAAGAAATCGGCAGAGTCTCATTCGCCGTGACCGTAACAGAATGAACCGGTCAAAGGTTAAAACTGCGGTTAAGAAAGTCGATGCAGCAATCGAAGTTGAAGGTTCTGTGGAAAAGGCCCAGGAAGCACTGGTTGAAGCTGTACCAGTTATTGAACGCGCTGCTGTCAAAGGCGCATTTCACAAGAAAACAGCTTCCAGAAAAGTATCAAGGCTCACAAAGAAGGTAAACAATTTTGCCAAGAGCAAGGAGTCTGCTGCCTAATATGGATTGCGACTTAGGGGTCGCCCGCAAAACTGAAGTGATAACACGAAATTTAAGGCCATGGGATTTTTTTATTCCCATGGCTTTTTTTGTTTAGTATCAACAGGAGTAACTGTTAATTTTTAGTCAATTGCCAAAGCGCTCATGCATAAACCTGATCTTGAAACATTCATAAACCTGGCAAGTGAAGCCGGCCTGGTCCCAGTATACAGGGAAATAGTTGCTGATCTTGATACGCCGCTGACCATTTTTGCCAAGGTAGCTGCTTACGATTCCCATGCCTTTTTGTTTGAAAGTTTGGAGGGCGGGGAAAAGTGGGGCAGGTATTCCTTTATCGGTTTTGATCCCCTGATGACCTTTTCCAGTTCTCAGGAGAACATGGAGATACACAGGGGCGGCATGTCTGAAGTCCGTACTGGTAATCCTTTGCACGAACTGCGGAATCTGCTCGCCTCATTCCGGGCCCATCAGTCAGAGCACCTGCCGCGATTTTTCGGTGGGCTGGTCGGGTACCTTGGCTATGATATGGTCAGGTTTATGGAAAAATTGCCGGATATGCATGAACAGCTCGACCTGCCTGACAGTTCTTTTATGGTTCCCAAAACTGTTCTGATCCATGATAGTTTCAAACAGAAGCTCCATATCGTTAATTGTGTTGAACTAAACGAAGGCGAAGATGTTGCTGCACAGTATCATGAGGCATGCAGCCGGATAGATGCGATTGCAGAAAAATTGAAACAGCCGCTGCCGTATGATTTTGTAGAAAGCCCTGCTGGTGATCATGAGCACCGGTTTTCATCCAATATGGATGAGGAAAATTTTAAAAAGATGGTAAATACTGCCAAGGAATATATCCTGGCGGGAGATATTATTCAGGTAGTCTTATCTCAAAAGTTTCATGCAAAAACAAAGTTGTCACCCTTTGCTCTCTATCGTGCTTTGCGTCATATCAATCCAAGTCCGTATCTGTTTTATCTGCAGCTCGGCAATGTTGTCCAGATAGGGTCATCCCCAGAAATACTGGTCAGGCTGGAGAATGGTGAGATAGAACTGCGGCCCATAGCAGGTACAAGGCACCGTGGGGCGACAGCAGCAGAGGACAGGGCCCTGGAAGAAGAGCTTCTGGCAGACCCCAAGGAGAGAGCCGAGCATCTCATGCTGGTTGACCTGGGTAGAAATGATGCGGGACGAGTTGCTCAACCTGGCTCTGTTGAGGTTCGTGATCTCCTGGTTATTGAACGGTACAGCCATGTCATGCATATTGTTTCAGGAGTGCATGCACTCTTAGCTGATGGCAGGGACCAGTTTGATGTAATGTCAGCCTGTTTCCCTGCTGGGACGGTGAGCGGAGCTCCAAAAATAAGGGCCATGGAGATTATTGAAGAACTGGAACCGGAAAGGCGCGGACCCTATGCAGGGGCAGTGGGTTATTTCGGGTTTTCCGGCAACATGGATTTCTGCATTACCATCCGTACCTTTATAATGCGGGATGATGATTTATGGATACAGGCAGGGGCAGGGATTGTGGCAGATTCCGATCCAGAGAAAGAATTTGAAGAAACACTGAACAAGGCCAGGGGACTGCGACGTGCTGTTGAACTGGCAGAAAAAGGGCTTTAAGGATGATTGTCATAATCGATAACTACGATTCCTTTACCTATAATATTGTGCAGACCGTTGGCGGCCTGGGCGCTGACGTTAAAGTTTTCAGAAACGATGCGGTGGATGTTTCTTATATTGAGGGACTGAAGCCTGACCGGCTTCTGATCTCGCCGGGCCCCTGCACACCGACCAAGGCAGGGATATCCATTGAGGCTATAAGTTATTTTGCAGGCAAGATACCCATTCTAGGCGTCTGCCTGGGGCATCAATCAGTTGGTGAAGCCTTTGGCGGTGAGACTATTCGTGCAACAAGGCTTATGCACGGTAAGACCAGCCCTATCAGCCATGATGGGAAAGGCGTGTTCACGGATCTGCCGAACCCATTTGAGGCCATGCGTTACCATTCTCTTGTAGTCAGCGAAGCAACCCTGCCGGAGTGTTTGGAGATTACGGCAAAGTCCGACCAGGGCGAACTGATGGGAATACGGCATAAAGAACTCCCCATTGAAGGCGTGCAGTTTCACCCGGAATCCATTATGACCCCGGACGGGATTCAACTATTGAAAAATTTTCTTGATACCGGCTATAAAACCCTTCTGCGCTAAATGAAACATAATTTGAATTACGTTCAGTTTAGTTTGCTTAATCAAGTGTAAATACTATTTGAAAGAGGAAAAAATGATCAGGGAAGCTATAAGCAGAGTTATTGAGAGAAAGGACCTTGATGAAAAACAGATGGTTGAAGTAATGAATGAGATTATGAGTGGTGAGGCTACACCAGCTCAGATCGGTTCTTTTATAACGGCCTTAAGGATGAAGGGAGAGACCATTGAAGAGATCAGTGGGGCTGCCATGGTCATGCGTGAGAAAGCAACCAGGATTTCAACAGGAGTGAATGTAGATAAAGGAGAGATACTGGTTGATACCTGCGGTACTGGCGGAGACAGCTCAGGGACTTTCAATGTTTCAACGACCACTGCCTTTGTCGTGGCAGCTGCTGGAATTCCTGTAGCCAAGCATGGAAACAGGTCCATTACCTCATCTTGTGGTAGCGCTGATGTGCTTGAGGCACTTGGGGTAAATCTTGATCTTTCTCCGGAGAAGGTTGGTAACTGTGTAAAGGAGGTTGGCATCGGATTTCTGTTTGCACCTATGCTGCACGGCGCCATGAAATATGCCATAGGCCCGCGTCGGGAAATCGGCATCAGGACTATCTTCAATGTCCTTGGCCCGCTAACGAATCCAGCTGGAGCCAATGTGCAGCTGCTTGGTGTCTACTCCCCTGACCTGTGTGAGAAACTGGCCAGAGTCCTAGGCAGGCTGGGCAGCCTGAGGGCTTTAGTAGTCTGCGGTGCAGGCAATGTTGATGAACTTACCGTAACAGGAGACACCCAGGCGGCTGAACTGTCAAACGGTGAAGTCAGGACCTATACTGTCCGCCCTGAAGATGTAGGTCTTGGTCGATCCAGGCTGGTTGATCTCAAGGGGGGAGCCACACCTGAAGAATCAGCGGCCATCCTGAGGGATGTTCTCAGTGGGGCAACTGGTCCAAAACGTGACATATTACTGTTAAACAGCGGTGCAGCACTCTATGTTTCTGGTAAGGCGCCAGGATTGAAAACCGGTGTTGAGCAGGCTGCCGGGATAATAGATTCCGGTGCTGCTCTGTCCAAGCTTGATGCTCTCATTACATTTTCTCAAAATGGATCATGAAAATTCTTGATACCATCGTTACACAGAAAAAAAAGGAAGTTGCTCAATTAAAAGCCGAGGGGGTAAGAAGTCCGATCCAGCCGGTCGAACCGCCTCGGGGTTTTATGCAGGCCCTGGTAAACTCTGCTGAAATTGCAGTGATAGCAGAGGTAAAAAAGGCATCACCCTCTAAGGGTGTTATTTGCCCTGACTTTGATCCCAAGGCAATTGCGTCCAGCTATGAAGAGGGTGGGGCAGAGGCAATTTCAGTGCTCACCGATGAAAAGTTTTTCCAGGGCACCCTTGATTACTTGATCCTCGTCCGACAAACAGTGAAGTTACCCGTTATTCGCAAGGATTTTATCATCCACGAACTCCAGATTGAACAGGCCAGCAATTTCGGAGCTGATGCCATTCTGCTCATTGCAGCCATACTCGATGAAGAACAGATAAAGGACTACTTGCAGATGAGTGCAGAACTCGGCATGGATGTCCTTGTTGAAGTGCACGATGAAAAAGAGTTGGAAAAATCACTTTCTGCCGGCAGCAAACTGATTGGTATAAACAATCGTGATCTGAGAGATTTTACAGTTGACCTCAATACTACAATACGGTTACGAAAAGAAATACCAGCCTCTATTCCTGTCGTAAGTGAATCTGGGATAAAAGTCTATGAAGACATGAAAATACTGCAGGATCACGGAATAACAGCTGCATTGATAGGTGAGTCCTTGATGCGTTCAGGTGAACGGACAGCGGCATTAAGGCAATTAAGAGGTAAATAAATATAGAATGGAGTAAAAATGGCGTTTCGTACTCGAATCAAGGTATGCGGGATTACTTGCCAGGAAGATGCCAGGGCGGCTGTAGCTGCAGGAGCTGATGGGCTTGGTTTTATTTTTGTGCAGAATAGCCCCCGTTTAGTTGAACCGGATATGGTGCGGGCGATAGCTGGTGAACTGCCCCCATTTATAGATCGTGTTGGCGTATTCCGGGATGAAGAAATAGAGGTTGTTGAGGAAATAATTCATTATTGCCGGCTTTCACTGGTACAACTCCATGGCTCTGAATCACCTGATTACTGCAGGAATTTATCCTGCAAGGTAATCAAATCTTTTTCAATCCGGTCAGAATCAGATAGCGAAGAGCTTGCAGCCTACTCTGATGTCGCCAGCGGCTTTCTCCTTGATACGTACCATCCCGACATGGCAGGCGGTACCGGTGTTGCATTTGATTGGAAGCTGGTAGAGAAGGTAAAACCGCCTGGGCCTGTGATCCTTGCAGGTGGCTTGACACCGGAAAATGTCAGGGAGGCAATCAGGCAGGTTAAACCGTTTGTAGTGGATGTAAACTCAGGAGTGGAGTACCAGCCGGGTCGAAAAGATGTAGATAAACTGAAAAGTTTCGCCCTTGAGGTTCGAAAGGCTGATGAACAAGCAAGTAAAGCCGGCACCCCATTCCTAGGATAAATTTTTAGGTCAGACTACTCAAAGCTCTATCATTGAGCCCGGATTATTATTCTTTAAATTCAATTACAACAAATCGGGTATGCTGGTCACGCTTGATGAGCAGCAGGATATTATTTTTCTCCTGGGCAGCCTTAATTGCCTTCTTGTACTGCGCAACATTTTCAACCTTTTCCCTGTCGATTTCCAGAATAATGTCTCCCCGGATAATTCCTGCTTCAGCAGCAGCAGATCCGGCATTGATATCAGTTATGATCAATCCTTGCGTCTCATTTATACCAAGTGATTCAGCCAGTTTTGGTGTTAATTCCTGAACTGTTATGCCAAGTTTTTTACTCGTGCCAGTCTCTGTATCAGCAATAACAGGTCCTTCTTCTTCCAGCTTGCCAATTTCAACAATGATGTTCTGCCTCTTACCGTCACGGATCATGACTAGCTTGGCTTTTTCTCCCACACTGGTATTGGCAACCATTGCTGGCAGCATGCTCATTTGAGAGACTTCTTTGCCATTGTATTCGATTATTACATCTCCTGCCTTCAGGCCTGCCTTCTCTGCGGGGCTGCCAGGAACTACTTGACCGACCAGGGCACCGATAGGCCTGTCCAGGCCAAAATTTTCTGCAAGATCTTTGGTGACCTGCTGGATCATTACACCGAGCCAGCCTCTTGTTACCTTGCCGTGCTCTTTTAACTGAGCAAATACATTCTTGGCCATGTTGACAGGAATGGCAAAACCTATCCCGATATTACCTCCTGTGCGGCTGAAAATTGCCGTGTTCAAACCAACCATCTCGCCCTGCAGGTTGAAAAGAGGACCGCCGGAGTTTCCAGGGTTGATTGAGGCATCTGTCTGGATAAAGTTGCCGTAGGACTCATTGTTGATAGATCTTCCTTTGGCACTGATAATTCCGGCGGTAACAGTTTTCTGCAATCCAAAAGGATTACCGATGGCAAGTACCCATTCCCCGACCCGTAACTTATCAGAATTGCCGAAAGTAACGAATGGCAGATCTTTCTTGGGCTCAATCTTTATCAATGCCACATCACTTTTGGGATCACGTCCAACAATGGTAGCTTCGTATTCCTCAAAGGTGTATAGGGTGACATTTATTTCATCCGCATCCTCTACAACATGGTTATTGGTAAGAATATAGCCGTCGGCAGTAACAATGACTCCCGATCCTAGGCTTGTTCTTTTCATTTCCTGCTTGGGTGCCTGTTCCGGAGAATCTGGAATACCGAAGAATCGTTTGAACGGTTCAGGGATTTCCATTTCATCGGGAAAAAAGAATTGGTGCGGTGAAGAGGAAACCTCAACGGTCTGGGTTGTGTATATATTGACAACCGTGGGACTGAGTTTTTCAGCCAGGTCGGCAAAATCGGGAGGATAGGCCCCGTTTGCAGGCCGAACTGAAAAGATTGTCAGTGCCAAACCTATCAGAAAAAGTGTTGCTATAATTAAAGAGTGTCTTCTGGAGTGAAGTGCATGCACCATTGTCGGTCTCCTTATCGTTGGCTTCATGAATTATTTATTAAAATGAATAAAAAACTAAAACGAATGATAATAGATCTGTGCT
>CP070776.1:20193-31483 GCA_020346205.1 Deltaproteobacteria bacterium | reverse complement strand
CGAAAAGAGTATTAACCAGCGGCGAGAATAACCAGGGTGGGTGGAGAGGTGACCGAGTGGTTTAAGGTGCACGCCTGGAACGCGTGTGTACGAAAGTACCGTGAGTTCGAATCTCACCCTCTCCGCCATTCTTACAGGAAGCCTTAAATGTGATAGCCAGGTTCTGCGCAACAAAGTCTCGCGAACCCCGCCAGGTCCGGGAGGAAGCAACGGTAGTGAGAAACTTTGTGTGTTGCAGAATACCTGGCTATCCTTTTTTCTGCCAATGTCATATTTAGTTTTAGCCAGAAAATGGCGACCCCAAACATTTGAGGAAGTTGTCGGACAGCAGTCTGTAGTCAGGACGCTGCAGAATGCTATTGACCGGAACCGCATACCCCATGCCATTATATTCAGTGGCGTCAGGGGAGTGGGCAAGACGACCCTCGCCCGTCTGGTTGCCAAGGCTCTTAATTGCCAGGATGGGCCAACAAAAATTCCGTGCAACAAATGCGAGCACTGTACAGAGATCATCAGTGGGAACGCAATTGACATACAGGAAATCGACGGTGCTTCAAACCGAGGCATTCAGGAAATCAGGGAACTGAAAGAAAACATCCGCTTTTTCCCGACCAAGAGCAGATATAAGATCATCATAATAGATGAAGTCCACATGCTCACTACAGAGGCCTTTAACGCCTTGCTGAAAACCCTGGAAGAGCCCCCTGAGCACGTATTTTTCATGTTTGCCACCACGGAACTGCACAAGATCCCGATCACAATTCTTTCCCGCTGTCAACGTTACGAGCTGCAAAAGGTATCTTCCCGGGAATTGTTTGAGTTTTTCAGTAAAATATCCAAAGAGGAAAAAGTTGATATCTCTGACTGGGCTTTAAATATTATTGTCAGGGAAGCTGGGGGCAGTGTGCGTGACGGTCTCAGTCTGCTGGACCAGATATTCTCATTTGGCGGGGATACGATAAGCGATGAGGATGTTATCCAGGTTCTCGGCCTGGTTGATAGCCAGGTTGTCAGCTCAATGGCTGCAGCAATTCTAGATAATGATCTTGCTAATTGCCTTAAAATTTTAGAGGAAACCTCGTCTTATGGAGTTGACCTGAAAAGATTGGTCAACGATCTGCTTTACTACTTCAGGTCGCTCTTGATTTGCCGGATCAGTAAAGATCCTGAAAAACTCCTTGATGTTCCTGACCAGGAGTATGACGAGATGCGCCAGATAGCCGGGCAACAAAGTGCTGAGACCCTGCAGCTTTATTTTAACCTGCTTTTAAAGGGTGCAGAGGAGATGCAGTATTCCCCGCATCCCCGGATGGCTTTCGAAATGGCACTGATACGGGCTGCAGAGTCGGGAAACGTTGTGCCTGTGGCAGAACTGCTGGGTAAACTTGAAACAATGCAGACCTTTGGAGTTACTGCACCTGTAAAAAAAGAAATGCCACCCCAGGCACCTGTATCAAAGCCTGCTGTAAAAGAAAAGCTCCAAAAAGCTGAAAAGAAAAAGACAGCACCTGTTGTTCCTGAAAAACCTGAGCAGCAGGAAAAAAAGGCTGTCAAAGAGGAAAAAGTTGAGGCCCCTGTTAAAGAGGAACCTGTTGAAGCAAAGCCTCTAACTAAACCAGCTGCTAAAGAATCCACTGATGAAGATGTTGCTCAGCCTCCCACAAAGGATGTGCGTAAAAACTGGGATGAATTCATTGAGTACGTCATGGATAGAAAGAAGTGGATGGCGCATACTTTGCGCCTCTGTTCCAATGTTCGTGAGGAAGGCACAGATCTGATTTTGAAGTTTGATGATCCTTCTGATTGCAAGATGCTGCAGACCAAGGAAAATATCAAATTTCTCACTGAGTTTTCCCAGGATTTTTTTCAGAAGGAATTTAAGATCGGCATCAAGATTCGGGGAAATGATTCTCAGGATGTTGTTGACCAGAACGGGACAGGCCCCCAGGAAGAGAGGCGTGCCCTGGCTAACGATCCGCTTGTGCAGATGGCCACCGAAGTCCTTGGCGGCAGAGTAGTTAAAATCAGGACAGGACCACGGAGCAGGTAGCTTACAAAATTATGAATTAAGAGTTTTGAATTATAAATTGTTATGATTTGTAGTTTTTTAACTTTAGTCACTTATAGGTTGAATTTGTTAAGTATTTATAAAAGAAGGATGTCTCCAGATGGATATGAATGAAATTATGAAACAGGCTCAGCAGATGCAGCAGAGAATGAGTCAGGTTCAAAATGAATTAGCCGGCAGGACTGTCACCGCATCAGTGGGAGGCGGTATGGTTGAAGTAACCGTTAATGGTAAAAATGAACTCTTGTCTGTCCAGATCGATAAAGAGGTAATCAATCCTGAGGATCAGGAAATGCTGCAGGATCTTATTGTCTCAGCAGTGAACGAGGGCATAAAAAAAGCCCAGGATATGGCCCAGGCTGAGATGCGCAAGATAACCGGCGGCATGAGTATCCCGGGAATCTTTTAGTGTCCGGAGAACAATAATGCAGGTTGTTCCACCAGCACTAGAAAGATTAATTCAGGATTTAAGCAAATTGCCGGGCATCGGTAAAAAGACAGCAAGCCGCCTTGCCATGCATATTATGCGGAGTTCTGCAGAGGAAGCCAGAACGCTCGCTGCAGACCTGGCCGAGTTGCATTCCGCTGTCAAATTGTGTTCCAGCTGTTTCGTTTTTTCAGAAACAGACCCTTGTAAAATCTGTTCCGACCCCAATCGTAATAAAGAGGTTGTCTGTGTTGTTGAAGGCCCGGATGATCTTTTAGCCATTGAAAAAACAGGAGCCTTTCAGGGGCTCTATCATATACTTCATGGAGTGTTGGCACCAATGGACGGTATAGGCCCTGATGAGATCAAGGTGAATGAACTCGTTGAGCGTATTCGACGTGAGAAAATAGCAGAAGTATTAATTGCTACAAGTTCAACCGTTCCAGGCGAAGCAACTGCATCATATCTTGCAAGGACTCTGCACTCTGAGCAGGTGAAAGTAACAAGGCTTGCATGCGGAATTCCCATGGGTATGGATATAAAATATGCTGATGAAATTACCCTGTGCAGAGCAATCGAATCACGCCAGGAATCAAAGTGATTTATTTTGCATGTATTATGTGATATTTCCTTGACAGGAAAGGCAATTGCTGTTAATTGGTTTGCGTTTTAGCTGGGCCGGTAAAAATTTCTAACAATCGGTTTGCTTATTGATAAAAAATTACCGTTTGATTGAGTCGATTAAGTAGGCGCGTAGCTCAGTGGGAGAGCGCTTCCCTGACGCGGAAGAAGTCGGCGGTTCGAAACCGCCCGCGCCTACCAGATCTATATCAGGTAATAAAATTAAGCGTAGGCTTCGCTGTGGTGGGGGTGCCACAAAGGCTTGTACCTGGCGAAGCCTTCTTGCTTCTGGCCATTGGCCTGGAAATAAATAGTCACAAAGAGTTACGGTTTAAATATATGTCTGATATAACAGTCATGCTTCCTGAGGGGGAAGCCAAACAGTTCAGTGCAGATGCAACAGTGGCTGATGCCCTTGCAGAACTGCTTTCCAATAAACAGCGAAAGCAGACTGTTGCCGCTGGCGTTGGCGATAACCTGGTAGACCTTTCAACAAGGCTTGACAGCCTGAACCAGGAAACCATAGAGCTGCGTCCTGTCGCAATTTCGAGTGATGAAGGTCTTGACGTTTTACGGCACAGCACCGCTCATCTTATGGCCAAAGCGGTTCTGGACCTTTATGGTCCGAACCTGAAAGTTGCCATCGGGCCATCCATTGAAGACGGATTCTACTATGATTTTGACCGGGAAGCCCCGTTTACTCCCGAAGATTTTGAGAGTATCGAAGCCAGGATGCAGGAAACTGTAAAAGCTGGAATCCCCTTTGAAAGGAAGGTTGTGTCAAAGGCAGAGGCAATTGAGCTTTTTGAAGAAAAGGGTGAACTGTACAAGGTTGAGCTCCTTAAGGAAATTGAAGGCAATACGGTAAGTCTGTATCAGCTGGATAATTTTGTTGATCTTTGCCGCGGCCCCCATGTTCCAAACAGTAGATGGATGCAGGTTTTCAAGTTGATTAAGGTCGCTGGTGCTTACTGGCGGGGTGATGAGCATAATCCAATGCTGCAGCGTCTTTACGGCACAGCATTTGCCGATAAGAAAAAACTGAAAAAATACCTCAATGATCTGGAAGAGGCCAAGAAGCGTGACCACAGAAAACTTGGCAAGGAGCTGGGTCTTTTTACAATCAGTGATCAGGTAGGCCCGGGCCTCATCCTTTGGCAGCCAAAGGGAGCATTGCTGCGCAAGCTTATCGAAGACTACTGGAAGGATGAACATTACAAACACGATTATGAATTGCTTTACACACCGCATATAGCCAGGCTCGACCTGTGGCAGACCAGTGGGCATCTTGATTTCTACAGCGAGAACATGTATTCCTCCATGGCAATTGACGAGGTGCAGTATCAGCTTAAGCCAATGAACTGCCCCTTCCATATTTCCATCTACAAGTCACAGATGCGGAGCTATAGAGAGTTTCCTCTGCGCTGGTGCGAGCTGGGAACGGTTTACCGTTATGAAAGAACTGGGGTTCTGCATGGGCTTCTGCGGGTTAGGGGATTCACCCAGGATGACGCCCATATTTTTTGCAGGCCGGACCAGCTGGAAGAGGAGATTTTTAATATTCTCGACCTTAACTTGAATATTTTAGAAACCTTTGGTTTTGACCAGTATGATATTTATCTTTCAACCAGGCCTGATAAATATGTCGGCAGCGAGGAACACTGGCAGAAGGCAACCGATGCTCTGAAGCAGGCCCTGGAGAAAAGAGGGCTTGAGTACCAGATTGACCCTGGCGAAGGGGTTTTTTACGGACCAAAAATTGATATAAAAATTAAGGATGTCCTGGGCCGTTCCTGGCAATGCTCCACCATCCAGGTGGATTTCAACCTGCCGGAACGTTTCGAGGTAGGCTATATTGGGGAAGACGGCAAGGAACATCAGCCGATCATGATTCATAGAGCCCTGATGGGTTCTTTAGAGCGGTTCATCGGAGTGCTGATAGAAAATTATGCAGGCGCTTTTCCCATTTGGCTTGCACCGGTACAGGCACGCATCATGAATATTACCGATGCCCAGAGTGATTATTGTGAAAACGTTTACCAGGAACTGCGTCAATCCGGTGTCAGGATTGAGAAGGATTTGCGTAACGAAAAACTGAATTATAAAATACGTGAAGCACAGCTGGCAAAAATTCCATATATGCTGGTAATAGGAGATCGCGAAGCTGAAGCAGGTACAGTTACGGTCCGCGAGAGGAGCGGAAAGAATCTGCCCCCAATGTCCGTTAAAGATTTTGCAGCTAAGATCAAGGAAGAGTGCACAGCGGCGCTTGTATAGATTGCAGGGACACCTGAACTGCAAATTATTATTAAATTCATAAGTAAGGAGGTACGGTATTAAAAGGAGAAGCAGGCAACCAGTCAGCAGACGGGAAATGAAAGTCAGGATGAATGAAGATATTCGGTACGATCATATTCGGTTGATCGGTTCGGATGGGGAACAACTGGGAGTAATATCCAGCCGGGATGCCTTGGAAAAAGCTTATGAAGAAGGTCTTGACCTGGTAGAGGTTTCCGGTAATTCAGATCCCCCAGTCTGTCGGATAATGAATTATGACAAATACCGTTATGAGCAAAGTAAAAAGCAGGCAGAAGCTCGAAAACGGCAGACTGTTGTAGAGGTCAAAGAGGTAAAATTCAGACCTAAGACTGAAGAACATGACCTGAATTTCAAGATAAAAAATATTAAGAAATTCCTGGCAAATAAAAACAAGGTGAAAATTACCCTGCGTTTCAGGGGCAGAGAAATAGTTTATGCCCAAAGCCAGGGAGTAGAAGTGCTGAATAAAATTGCCGAAGCATTAGCTGAAGAGGCAACAATTGTACAGCAGCCCACAATGGAGGGGAGGCAAATGGTAATGTTTGTGGCCCCGAAAAGTTAAGGGAATATTCGCAGTTCTTTTTGTTGAAAAAATAACGAAAGAATAATACGTTAATCAATATAGTTCATAATTATTATAGCGTTTAGGAGAGTACTATCATGCCAAAAATGAAAACAAATCGCGGTGCGGCAAAGCGTTTTAAAGCCACCGGTTCTGGAAAGATTGTGAGGAATAAAGCTTTTGCCAGTCATATTCTCACTAAGAAGAGTACGAAGAGAAAACGGGGACTGAGAAAATCAGGCCTGGTTGATGAGACAAACATTAAGGGAATCAAGAGAATTTTACCTTATATTTAGTCTATATCCATTAAATTTAATAAAGAGTAAAGAGGTATATAAATGGCTCGTGTAACACGCGGATTTAAAGCACGCCGCAGAAGAAATAAAGTTCTTAAATTGGCCAAAGGCTTCAGAGGTGGCCGCCACAGACTGTATAAAACAGCTACTGAAGCTGTCGATCGGGCGTTGAGTTATGCCTACCGTGACCGTAGGAATAAAAAACGTGATTTCCGCAGACTTTGGATAACCCGTATCAGCGCAGCTGCAAAACAGAACGGTACCAGCTATAGCAAGCTGATGGGCGGCCTTAAGAAGGCAAATGTGGAGTTGGACCGCAAGGTTCTATCCAATATGGCCATACTTGACCCCAATGGTTTCTCCCAGGTGGTCAAGCTTGCTGTCCAGTAAGTATTTGACCTGTTGAATATCCACGATCATGGAGCAAGAACTACTTCAACTCCAGGCTGAAGCAGAATCCAAGCTATCAACTCTCGAAAACCAGAAGGACCTTGAAGAACTCAGGGTTCGTTACCTGGGTCGCAAGGGATTGTTCACCGGTCTCCTGCGTCAGCTTGGTCAGGTTTCTGCTGAAGACCGTCCACGCCTTGGTAAACTAGCAAACCAGATCAAGGAAGATCTTGACCAGAAGTTCACTGTCAAGAACTCAGAACTGACCAGAAGTTCTAAAACTGAAACAGTAAGCACGGATGATCTAAGTCTGCCAGGACGTATTGCGCCTTTCGGGCGCCTGCATCCAGTAACCCAGATAATGGACGAGGTTTGCTCAATTTTTGTAGATCTCGGCTTTGCAGTGGCTGAAGGTCCGGATGTTGAGCTTGATTATTATAATTTTGAAGCTTTGAATATCCCGAAACATCATCCTGCCAGGGATATGCACGATACTTTCTATATCAGCGATTCCATCCTGCTGCGTACCCATACATCTCCCATGCAGATTCGTGCAATGGAGAAGGAACAGCCGCCACTGAGAATAATTGCACCAGGCAAGGTCTACCGGTGCGATTCTGATATAACCCACACCCCAATGTTTCAGCAGGTGGAGGGCTTTCTGGTTGATCGCAAGGTTTCTTTTGCTGATCTGAAGGGTGTTTTAACTGTATTCTGTCAGAAAATGTTTGACCAGGAAGATATCAGGCTACGCTTCAGACCGAGCTTTTTCCCATTCACCGAACCAAGTGCAGAGGTTGATATCGGCTGTGTAATCTGTCGCGGCGATGGTTGCCGTGTATGCAAACAGACGGGTTGGCTTGAAATACTCGGCGCCGGAATGATCGATCCTGAAGTACTGAAAATGGTTAATTATGACCCGGAAGAATTCAGCGGTTTTGCCTTCGGACTGGGCATTGAGAGAATAGCGATGCTCAAATACGGAATAGATGATATCAGGCTGTTCTACGAGAATGACCTGCGTTTCCTTAATCAGTTTTAAAATAATTTGACTAACAAACCATGAAATTCACCCTGAACTGGTTAAAAGAATATATTGACCTGGATATGCCTGTGGAGGCCCTTGCAGACAAGCTGACCATGCTTGGACTCGAGGTGGACAATGTTGCTGAGTTATACCAGGAACTGGAACCCCTGAAGGTTGCCAGGATAACTGATGTCAGGCCGCATCCTGATGCTGACCGGTTGAGTCTGTGTGATGTAACTCTTGGCGAGGAGACGTTCCAGGTGGTCTGCGGTGCTCCCAATGCCAAACCTGATATGTTAACAGCTATAGCCTTACCGGGAATCACACTGCCGGGTGGTATGCAGGTCAAAAAAGCTGCAATACGCGGCCAGGAATCTTCCGGTATGCTGTGTTCGGAAAGGGATCTTGGCATAAGCGAAGACCACAGCGGCATCATGGAGTTGCCGGACTCTGCCAGGGCAGGGCAGTTACTTATTGAGGCTCTTTCATTAAGGGATACTCTCATAGAGGTTGACCTTACGCCTAACCGGCCGGATTGTACCAGTGTTATAGGGATAGCCAGGGAGGTTGCAGGTTTTACCGATCAAAAAATGGACCTCCCGGTGAAAAACGACCTGCCTGAATTGACAGGTGAGGGAGTACCTTTCAGCGTTGAAGTTCTCGATCCTGAAGATTGTCCTCGCTATGCTGCAAGGCTCTTGAAAAATGTCACCATAGGACCTTCACCCTGGTGGTTGAAAAAAAGGCTTCTCTCTATCGGGTTAAGACCAATTAACAATGTAGTCGATATAACCAACCTGGTCATGTTGGAGTATGGTCAACCCCTGCATGCTTTTGATTTTGACAGGCTGGCTGGTGGTAAGATTATAGTACGTCGGGCCCGTGCCGGAGAGGATATTGTTACCCTTGACGGTGAAAAAAGGGAACTTGATCAGGAAATGCTCCTTATCTGTGATGCTGATAAGCCTGTGGCAGTTGCGGGCGTCATGGGCGGAGAAAATTCCGAGGTTATAGATTCCACTAAAGATATTCTGCTTGAAAGCGCCTGTTTTAATCCTCTCAGTGTAAGGCGTACAGCCAGGCATCTGAACCTGGGTACCGAGGCCTCTTACAGATTTGAGCGTGGTGTAGATCCGGAATTGGCCCCCAGGGCCATGGAAAGGGCAGTGCAACTCCTGGTGGAGCTGGCCGGGGCTGAAGCGGTTGACAACGGCTATGACTGTGTTGAAGGAATAACTGGTAGAGAAACAATAACACTACGTGTTAGTCGCACCAATGATCTTCTGGGTATGGAGCTTGATTCCAAGGAAATTGCGAGATGCCTTGAAAGCATAGAACTGCAGGTGGACCAGGAGAATGATAATACGCTGCTTGTAACTCCACCAAGTTTCCGGGTTGACCTTGATCGGGAAGTTGACCTTATCGAAGAGGTTGCCAGGCTGCAGGGCTACAACGAGATTCCAACAGCCATGCCCATAGTGCCGATGAGCTTTCCTGAACAGCAGCCCGGATTGGAAATACGCAAAAAACTCTCTGCTATGCTGGTTTCCCAGGGTTTCTTTGAAGCTGTTAATTACAGTTTTGTTGATGAAAACTATTTTGACCAGCTGAACCTGGAGGAAAATGATCCAGTTCGGAGAGCAGTTGCACTTCTTAATCCTCTTTCCGAAGATCAGGGCATAATGCGGACATTGATGCTGCCGAGCCTCTTACAGAATATCTCGAGAAATACCAACCGCCAGAATAACGATATAAAAATGTTTGAGATAGGCAAGGTTTTTCATCCCGTAGAGGGTGAACCCCTTCCTGATGAGAATATGAGGGTAGCAGGAGTCATCAGCGGCCGCAGATACCCGGGTGCTTCCCTTCTGCATTTCGGAAATCCTGCAGTTGATATTTATGACTGTAAAGGGACAGTGGAAGCTATCCTGCAGGAAGTACGAATTGCAAAGGCTGTCAATTTAGAGGTTAGCAATGAAAGCAATGCTGCCCCCATTTATATTCAGCCTGATTCTTATATCGTTTACCGGGCAGGGGACAAGCTCCTTGGCTATATGGGTAAAATTGATACCGATGTGCTGAAAAGTTTTGGCATCAAGCAGGATGTTTTCTTTTTCGATCTTGATCTCGACCTGATTACAGAACTTAAACCTGAACCAAAATCGTTTAAGCAATTGCCGAAATTCCCCTCCGTCAAATGGGATATTGCTCTTATTGTTCCGGATTCGGTTGCCTCGGGTGATCTGCTTACAGCCATTGACGATGCAGGTGAAGCACTAGTGGAATCTGCAGAAATTTTTGATGTGTACCGTGGAGATGCTATAGAAGCCGGGAATAAGAGTGTCGCCATTTCGTTAATCTACCGTTCCGTAGAGCAGACCCTTGATGACAAAACAGTGGACAAGGTGCATCAGCGACTTATAAAGATGCTCGAAGAACGTTTTCAGGGTAAATTGCGCGAAGCTGTATAATACATTAACCTTACAAGGGATATTTAAGAGCAAATTATATAATGAAAAGATCAAATATTACCCGCAAAGACCTGGCAAGAGCCATAAATGAAAAATTGGGGTTTTCCCAGCGCAGTGCGGAAGAAATAATCGATACGGTTTTTTCCACCATGAAATCGACACTTATAAATGGTGAATCAATCAAGCTGGTACATTTTGGCACATTAGGTGTCAGAAAAAAATCACCCAGGAGGGGCCGTAACCCCCGAACCGGTGAGGCCATGGAGATTTCCAGCAGAAGTATGGTTACCTTCAAGCCTAGTAAAGGGTTGCGGATGAAGATCAACAGTTAGAGCAGTGAATAAAACAACCCGTCAGAATCTAAATGAGAAAGTTTTATCAGCTTCCCTTGGCCCAGGAAGCATTCCCGATAAGCTTTATTTCAAGATCGGCGAGGTTAAAATTATAACCGGGGTGGAACCGCATGTTCTCCGGTACTGGGAATCAGAATTCAAAATAATCCGGCCCCAGCGGGCATCATCAAAGCAAAGGCTTTACCGTCGCGTTGATGTTGAAAATATTCTGACCATAAAAAAGCTGCTTTATGAAGACGGCTATACAGTTCCCGGAGCCAGAAAGCTGCTGACAGAAAAGAAGTCTAAGAAAAGTAGTCCAAAGCAAAAGGTTTCCGGTCCAAAGGCACGCTCAATGCTCGCTGAACTGAAAAGTGACCTGGAGCAGTTGAAGGAGATGCTGGAAAAGAAGTAAAAGAATATACTTCTCTTAGAAAAATTGAAGAATAGGTCGGGACGTAGCGCAGTCTGGTAGCGCACCTGAATGGGGTTCAGGGGGCCGGAGGTTCAAATCCTCTCGTCCCGACCAGTACTAAAGGGATTAACTCAATTGAGTTGATCCCTTTTTTATTTGGTTCCATACCAGCTTTTGTTGTATTGAAAATCTTTAGGGAAGAGCATTGGGTCAATAAAGTGAGTTTAAGAGGGAAGCGTTTGCCGAACAAGTAAACTTAATTTACACAACTATGTAGGAAAATATTCAGTATCGTTACAATTTTTAATCAACTTGCCCTTTTTTATCAAATTCCCAAACAGAAAAAATGAACATATCTACTT
>CP070776.1:0-20093 GCA_020346205.1 Deltaproteobacteria bacterium | reverse complement strand
AATACCTTCACTTGTCTGCATTGTCAGTATTGTGGGAATGAGAAACTCATCCGACGCTGGATTCGCCTGAATATGAAAACCTTTTTTGATCTTTGCCGTGACAGTTAATTCAGTTACTTGACCTTTTACAATAGTCACTGGTTTCTGATCTATAATGGTTACAATCGTTGTCTCCCGGGCAGAGACTGGTCCATTCCCGGCAAATAGTAAAAGGAAGGAAAGTACTGTTGCAAATAATTTCACGTTTCTATTTCCCGGCTTTCCGGAATTCAGACTCCTGACTGACGATATAGTCCCGCGTCAAGGGTGCAGCATCGCGCTGCTTAGCGACCTGCATCTGAAAGACCATCTGGCTGCCGGTCCTGAACATCATCCCGACACTGACAAGATAGAACTCCCACATCCTGCAGAACCTTTCATCATACATGGAGGCAATTTTGTCTCGATTCATTTCGAAACGTTTGTGCCATTCGCGCAATGTGTCTGCATAGTGGACCCGAAGGATCTCAACATCAGTTGCCCAGAGGCTGTTCAATTCCAGGGCCGAGAACACCTCGGACAGGGCAGGGGAATAAGCGCCGGGAAAAATATATTTTCTCAGCCAGGGGCTTGCGGTTCCAGGCGGGCTCATGTGACCGATGGAGTGGATCAGTGCAACACCAGAATCAGTAAGCAGGTTGTAGACTTTATTGAAAAATTCACCATAATGGTGGACACCGACATGTTCAAACATGCCGACTGAGATTATGCGGTCAAAGGGACCTTCAACATGCCTGTAATCCTGGAGCTTGAACTGAACACGGTCTTCCAGGCCAAGTTCCTTTGTCCTTTGCACCGAAAGTTCATATTGTTCCTTTGATAAAGTAACCCCGACGATCTCTAAATCTGATAATGATGCCAGATAGAGGGCAAGCCCCCCCCACCCTGATCCGATATCGAGTACCCGCTGGCCTGGTTCGAGCAGCAGCTTGCTGGCAAGATGTCTTTTTTTGTTAAGCTGTGCCTGTTCCAGTGTTTCTTCCTCATGCATAAAATAGGCACAGGAGTACTGCATATCTTCATCGAGAAAGAGTTTGTAAAAATCATTTGAAAGATCATAGTGATGGGCAACGTTTTCCTGCGCTTTGCCAATAGGGTTGTACTGCTGAAATGAACGAAGTTTTCTGGACATCTTTCGAAAAAAAGCCTGCAGCGGATAGGAACCCAGAGCGAGCCGGTTGATTGAGAAAAAACTCAAGAAATCTGCGAGGCTACAATCCTCAAAAGTAAGGGTGCCATCCATGTAACCTTCACCAGCACCCATTTCCGGGTTGAAAAACAACTTTTTATATAAAGCCTTGTCATGCAGCCGGAATGTTACTTCCGGCCCTGGCCGGCCTGAAAAAACATGGTGCTTGCCGTCGGCATCAATAACATTCAGGGTGCCTGTCTGGACAAAACCTTTCAGCATGTGTGAGAGCAGATACATGATTATGCCTCATGTTGAGGATCTTGTTTATAGGACGCTTTTTTATACCACTATAGTGAGTTGATATTTTTTTGCATCGATTTTTTCCCCGGGTCAAGAGCCTGTATTCCCCGCTGCAAGGCGGAGTTCGCCTTTGTCAAATTCCAGACACATAAAACTCACCAGCCCTTTCAACTCCTTTGCTCTTTGCTTGAAATATTGTATCTATATCTAAAAAGCAAATTAACCCGATCAAAAAAAGGAGGCTTCCATGATCCAATTTCATATAGACGAAGAGCGCTGCACCCAATGCGGTGAATGCGCAGAAGAATGCCCTACTGGAGTCATCGACATGGATGACTACCCCACCATTAACAATGAAGAGGGATGCTACCGGTGCCAGCACTGTCTTGCTGTCTGCCCGGAAGGTGCTGTTTCGGTCCTTGGCAGAAACCCTGATGCAAGCCCGGAACTTGAAAACAATTTACCGGATGCTTCCAGGTTGGAGACGCTCATCAAAGGCCGCAGGTCGGTACGCCGCTACAGCGAGAAAGATCTGAATCCGATGCTGATCGACGAACTTCTGGATATTGCCTGCCATGCTCCGACCGGTGTAAACTCCCAGGCAGTACTCTTTACAGTGATCAAGAAAGGTGCGGTCATAAAAAACCTGCGGCAAGAGGTCCTGGCACAACTGACCCAGCTCCATGAGGCAGAAAAATTGCCGGAGGGTTTTGTCGGGCAGTATCTCGGTGCAGCTGTCGAGGCATGGAAGGAAGGCAAGGATCTTATTTTCAGAGGTGCGCCGCACCTGCTCATTACAAGTGCACCCAGTGAAGCTCCCAGCCCTGCCCAGGATACACTCATCGCCCTGACAACCTTTCAGCTGATGGCGCATGCCAAGGGCGTTGGAACGGTCTGGAATGGGATGGTCATGATGGCACTTGGTGTTTGTACCGGCCTGGCAGCAAGACTTGGAATACCTGATAATCACATAATTGGGTATGCAATGTCCTTTGGTGATCCTGCAGTGGAATATTACCGGACAGTTCAGCGGGGTCCTGCCAATGTGAATGTTGTGAAGGTTTGAAGAGAGGATGCAAATCTATCTTTTTTTTCCTGACAACAGGAGCCAGCGAACTTCAATCTATGATTTTCTCTTGACTTTATTTCTCATTATTTCTAGTCAGTTCAAATAGTCATCTGACAAATGGAACCGATCAAGAAGAAATCCTCTGTCAGCCATTTATAGTTTTTAAATCAAAATGGAGGTATACAATGTCCTGGAAACCCGAAACCCTAGCCTTACACGCCGGCCATACACCCGATCCTGCAACCCGCAGCAGGGCAGTACCCATATACCAGACCACAAGCTACGTCTTTGAGGACACTGAAGATGCAGCCCAACTATTTTCACTGAAGCCGGAGGTATGGGCACCCAGGCTCAACCTGGAACTGGACGGGCTGAGGCCCGGTGATTTCAAGCCCGAGGCTACCGGTAATATATACACCAGGATAATGAACCCGACCACCGATGTCCTGGAGAAGAGAATGATGCACCTGGAAAACGGCGTCGGCTCCCTGGCGACCAGCTCAGGTTCTTCTGCCATCACCTATGCTATCATCAACATCTGCCGACCGGGTGACAATATTGTCTCGGCAGCCAGCCTGTACGGCGGCACCTATAACCTGTTCCTGCACACACTGCCGCAGTATGGAATAGAGACAACCTTTGTGGATGCCTCCAGTCCCGAGGCGTTCGCTGCCGCAATCAATGACAGGACCAAGTGTGTTTTTATCGAATCCATTGGTAACCCCCGACTCGATACGCCGGATATTGAAAAAATTGCCCAGGTTGCCCATGACGCCAACATCCCCCTGATTGTAGACAATACAGTGCCCACTCCTTACATGTGCAGGCCTTTTGATTACGGCGCAGACATATCTGTTCATTCGTTGACCAAGTTCTGCGGCGGCCACGGTACCAGTATCGGCGGCATTATAGTCGACAGCGGCAAGTTCGACTGGCCCGCTTCCGGAAAATTCCCGATGTTCACAGAGCCGGATCCTTCATACGGCGGTGTGGTCTGGAGCCAGGCTGTCAGTAATGCCGCTTACATTATCCGGGCCCGCACCATTCTGCTGCGCGATATGGGAGCCTGTATCTCTCCTTTCAACAGCTTCCAGATCCTGCAGGGCCTGGAAACCCTGACCCTGCGTATGGAACGTCACTGCGACAATGCCATGGCAGTGGCAAAGCACCTGGAAAATCACGATAAGGTTAACTGGGTTGTTTACCCGGGCCTTGCCACACATCCTACCCATGAACTGGCGAAAAAATATCTGCACTACGGCTTTGGCGCCCTGGTGGGTTTTGGTATCAAGGGGGGGCTTGAAGCAGGCAAAACTTTTATCAACAGCCTGAAGCTTTTCAGCCACCTGGCTAATATTGGTGATGCTAAAAGCCTGGCCATCCACCCGGCCTCCACAACTCACTCACAGCTCACTCCCGAGGAGCAGGAAGCAGCAGGAGCGCCCATGGACTTTGTCAGGCTGTCTGTAGGTCTTGAACATATCGATGATATCAAGGCAGACCTTGACCAAGCCCTGGCTGCTTCTTAAAAGTATTAACGCCACAAAACAGTAAAGCTATTACTTAACCCCAGGGATTAGTTTATGTCTTGTCGTGTATAGAAACTAGTAACTTGTTGATTTTAATACATTATCATCTCTTTTTCACTCATTGTAGTATTGCTGGCATATTTTTCTGATAATGATTATTATTTAAGAAGAATAATCAGTGAGTGGCTTTTACTAAAGTGACTGCCCGGCATATTGCTAAACTTTGTATAAGAGGTGAGTATCATGGCAGCTATAACACAAGATAAACATACAGATTTTCAATGGAGTGCCTCAGACTTAATCTTATCTATCCTGTTTGGAGTGGCAGCCACGGTTGGACTTTGGTTTGGAGCCGGACTCCTGCTCATGCTATTCCTGCTGTAATATAAGTACTTGTGCAATCCAACGTTGTTGAAATATTTAAGTAATAAGAATCAACCAGGGTTACAGTTTACAAACTGTAACCTTTTTTATTATCTACATTTCATTTATATTTTCAAGCATTTATCAAATATAGACGTTTTACTTATTTACAAATTACTGGACGCAAATAAAAACATAATGCTTAAATAATACACCATGTACTTTCACTCAAAAATTAAGTATTGGTGCGGTCTTTTCTTTGCTTTCCTGTCTTGTATCATGCTTGTATCCTCGTGCGGAGGAGGAAGTGGAGGCAACTCCAAGGATGGCATACAAAAACCGCTGAAAGGGCTTTTGCAGTTCAGGTTTGATCAAAACCTGCAGGATGACAGTTGTCTTGTGGATAACGATTAAATCAGTAAGAAGGGTACTGGGTGATCACGTAGCTGTAAATTGACAGAAGTATTATCAGGAAGGTAATGATAATCCAGCCTTTTATCCTTGTTCTGCGGTCACAGACCCGTCGTTTGATCCCATATTCCTTATAATTGAGTTCACCGGCCTTGAATTTCTCATGGACTTTCCTGGCAAAATCATTGACCCAGAAAGGTGCGTCGCTACTTCCAAGGTAATCCTTGAACAGGTAATCGAGCCTGCTTTCTGAAATCGGACGGTTAAACCAATTCTCGTGGGCTATTCGGAACAGCTCGTATTCGGAGATTTGTAGGACAGAAGCAGCAAAACCGATAAGTTTTGCTTCACTATCAACTAATAAATCCAACCAGCATGCTGATACACTAGGCATCATTCCAACTCCTGCTGATGCTTTTTACAAAAATAAATTATAAGCATTATGAGGATGAAGGTCAAAAGGTGAAGGACTAAAATCTTTGTAAAAAATCTCCTTTCCCTGTTATAATTTATACACAATTCTTATCATATTCATACGACAGGCTGCTTTCGGCAAAATTCTGGGAAAAGGAGTAAGCCATGGAGACAAAATTTTATCCCCAGCGGGAAATGATTTTTACCAAGCATCCTACGTTCGACAATGTCAAGGCCGCGATATTTATAACCGGCAAGGAAACCAACATGGCCAGTGTCTGCCTGATTGAAATCGCCCCCGGTTCAGAAACCCCGATCCATACACATGAGGAACAGGCAGATTCTGTCTTTGTAGTCCAGGGGCATGGAGAGACCTATGTCAATGGCAGCTGGCAGCCGATCGAACCCGGTGATTACCTCTTTATACCGGCACAGGGGGAACATGGCACCCGCAACACAGGGGAAGGGCCCCTACGGCTCTTTGTGCATCACAGCCCGCCCCTGGTGTAATTACCCTAAGGGAGAGAAATGAAGTGTTCCAACACTACCCTTACAGGTGATGCTCAGCAATCTTGGTGAACATCTGCACCAAACCGTAACAGAGGGTAAAGATGGATTTGATGTGCAGGTTTATGCCGCAGCATTCATCAAAAAAGATGGTGAGCTTCGACTCAAGGTCATCTTCCGGGGCCTGGTAGCAAATTAGGATGGGGAATTTGGGCAGAGGATGGAGGAGCAGAGCTATATCCGCATCATACCAGTCAATGGTTTCACCCATGAACAGGTCGATGAGATCATTGAGCAGGCCTGGATTTTCATCTGCAAGTCTTCGAAGCGGTTCTTCACAGCGGTTGGCAAAAAGAGTCTGCCATTCAATGCCGCCTTTTATCTCCCGGAATGATATCCAGTTACCGGTAATATCCGCATGGGTCTTATAGGTGATATATGAGAGCATAGGTGCCTGCACCCAGGAGATAATATGGCATTCCGAGGTCATATTACCTCTGCGATCAAAGGTGAAATCCTTTCCAAGAGAATTAATGGTAATCCTGTCGTTTTTCACGAATGCACCTATAAGCGGAGCAACCGCCTCCAGGTTTACGGTCTCCATTTTCTTCTGCAGTTTATCCACAAACAGCGCCTGCTCAATTTCCATGGGGTCAGGTTTGTGAAGCTGTGTTAAGAGCTCTGCCTTGCTTTCAGGTGAGAGATCCGGACAGTCCTGCAGCTTTTTGCTACCAGCCACGATAGCTGCGGCAAACGCCAGACAGGAAGGAAGGTGGCACTTGGTGCAGTTGGTTTGCGGTAATTTTTTATAGATGTCCAGTGCAGTAAGAGAAGATTTTGTCATTTCTAAAGGTTAAAGGAGAAAGGCTTGCTACGCAAGGGGATAAGACTGAAGGGAAAAAGTAAGAAAAAGCCGCGGCTTAAGTCTACCACGGCTCCCTGTTCAAATGACGTCATACGCGCCATTACATTTATTTTATGATCTTAAGTTATGCTTCCAGGCGTGTTTCCTCCTCTTTAAAGCTTTCAACTGCCGAGCAGGCATTCATCATATCACAGAGACGATCATCCATCTCTGTCATAAGGATATGCAGCTCTTCAATATGGGGCAACAGTCTATATTTATCGATAGAAGGTACACTATCGATTTTCTTGGACAGTTCATGGAGCCTGCTGCTCCAGAACTCCAATTCCTCAGCTGCGCTTGAACAGTATGCTCTACTTGCCATGACAAACCTCCTGTCAGCAGAAGCCGACTCAATACGTATTTTCAAGTTCGCAATTGGCAACGGACATATAAAGCCGTCCGGATAGTTTTTAATTCACTTTATATATAATAAGATAAGAATAATTCCCAGGTTGACAATACTAATCCCAGGCGTCCTTAAAATGGTCAAACTCTGACAAATATTGTCAATTATTCTAATCTATTGTCCCATCATGCAACTGTGTTGCGCATTTCAACTGCCACACAATATGCATACCAACTACTTGGAATCTATATCATTTTAAATAATTCCTGCCGGTTTTCCTAACAACAGGCTTGTTTCTTGCATTATATAAGGGGTCTGCAGGAGTCATTCCTGAAAGATACCCAGAAATCCCCTGACTTGCAGACCATAAAAATGCATGAAAGGGGAGCATCAATATCTTCCCTTTCCAAGATAAACCTGAAATTGACCTGTATTGGTCAAGAAACAGAACAGGAGGCAATCAAGCCGGAGAGCAGAGAGGGAAGATCATGAAGAATTGTGCAATCATTAATGAGTGTCCTTTTTTCAACGATCAATTGCCCAAAGCGCATACTGCCAAAGAAAGAGAGGACCTGAAGAGAAAATTCTGCGGCAGCGGAAGTAAGCAATGCGCCAGGTTCATTGTAGCAGAGGCCCTGGGCTTGGAGGAGGTGCCTGGAAACCTTTTTCCGGAAGACCTTTTCAAGGTAAGCGTAATTCTTGGCATGCCTTAGAAGTGCTGGTTAAAGGTATTTTCTTAGTACCTGAAGTTTATTAACTTTAGCACCAGTTTCTTGAAATCTGAGTTTGGCCCAACTCATGAATACCGTACTTTTTTGTTTCCTGCCTTTGAACATCTTCTCTCTGAATCCACCATTAACTTTCCAGAGCTTGGTTTACATCTCTCATAGTTCCTCACTCTTATCTTTTCTTGACTCACGCTGCAGTACCACCGTAGCCAGTGTTACTACTGCTACACCGGGCAGGATTATAGCAGGTGGCAACCCCTTGCCAAGTCCCCAGTTAATTACCAATACAAAGGCAGGATAAAAATAGCTGTAGGCCATGACCCGTGTTGGGCCAAGGTAGAGTGTTGAAATATGTGTCAGGTAAAAAGTGATGATCGTTGAAAATATTGCCAGGTAGACGATGCCGATCCAGACCTTCATTTCAACCTCCTGCCAGCCAACCGTACCCAGATCTGAAAAGGATAGTATAAGCAGCCAGGCAGACCCTGTGAGCAATACCCAGAAAGTCATGACAACCATGGATTCCTGCCGGTGGATGCGTTTCACGAGAGGAGTATAGGCAGCCATCATAAAACAGCCGGCCAGGAAAAGCAGGTCGCCGTAATTCACCTCCAAACCAAGCAGGCGTTTGATATCTCCCCTGAATATCACCCACAGGGCTCCGGCCATGCCGAAAAACAGAGCCCAGAGGCGGCCGCGTCCCAGACGTTCTTTCAGGAATATGGCGCTGTAAATACCTGATATTCCAGGAACCAGTGTGAATATAATACTGGTATTCAAAGCATTGGTGTAGCGCAGCGATTCAAACATACACCAGAAAAAACCCACGGTGCTGGCACTGATCAACGAGTAACCACCGAGCTGTTTGACATTTGGTAGAAAAAATCCGTGATTTAACACAAGAACAGGCGCCAGGCAGAGTACTGCCACCACGTAACGTACCAGGAGCAGAACAGATGGATCCAAACCATGGGTAATGGCCTCACCCACTGTAAATGAACTGGACACAATAATTGATGCAATGAGCATCAGGCAGTGAACGCTCCATAGTGGCAGCTGGGTATTGAGATAGTTTGGGGTTTCTGCTTCAGACATGGGGGCACAGGATAATCGGACAGTGTTTATTTTAAAAGATATAAATATACTGGATGCTAGGTGCTGGTTTATGGATAAAAAAATTAGTCCTTAATATGACTCCTGAATGCTGATAGCTAATAGTCTATTTGACTTATATCAATGAATTATTGTGGAAATCAGCTAGAGTAACTCTCAATAAAGCTAAATCACTAACATTCAAGGTGTATTTATGAGTGAGAAACTAAACATGAATAAAACATATAACGTGCTTCCCGGCATCAAGATGGGTGTGCTTTCTACAGAGTACCTAGAAAAGGTGACTGAGATCGCCAAAAAGCATAATATCCCCTTTTTCAAAATCACCTCGGCTCAGCGCCTGGCCATTGTCGGACATACTCAGGAAACTGCGGAGCAGATATGGCAGGAACTGGGAGAAAAAACCGGGCCTCAAAAGCCTGTCGGCATCCATTATATCCAGGCCTGCCCAGGGATTAAGTGGTGCAAGTATGGCCGCCAGGATTCGCTGGAACTGGGAGAAAAGATTGAAAAGGCGTTTGGTGACCTCCCTCTGCCAGCAAAAACCAAGGTGGGCATATCCGGCTGCCCTTTAAACTGTTGCGAAAGTTACGTCCGTGATATAGGGGTATTTGGCAAGAAGAACGGCTGGACCCTGGTATTCGGTGGAAATGGTGGCGGGTGCCCGCGCATTGCTGATATTGTTGCTGAAGATCTGAGTGATGAAGAGGTGATTGAGCTGCTGGGCAAATGTCTTGAATTCTACCGGGACAATGCCAGGAAAATGGAAAGGACCGGCCGCTTTATGCGCAGAACAGATATTGAAGAATTCTGGAAGAAAATTGGCGTTAGAGGAAAAACAAGGTATTAGATAAACTATAAATTCAGAATTAAAAATTAAAGAATTAAAGAATTATTGCCAACCGATAAAAACGACTGAAGATAAGACATGATTCTTGTTATTTCACCGTCAAAAACACTGGACTTTAAAGGGCAGCAATATCCAAACCATACTTTGCCTGAAATGCTGGAACAGAGCCAGTTTCTTATTGACACGCTTAGTAAATTAAACCCTGTTCAAGTTGGTGATCTCATGGGGATCAGTGAAAAGCTGGCCCAGCTAAACTGGCAGCGGTTCCAGGACTTTCACACTCCCTTTGACCTGGATAATTCCATGCAGGCGCTGCTCGTCTTTAAGGGAGATGTATATTCAGGACTTGCTGCTGATACATTCAACGATGATGATCTCAACTTTGCCCAGGACCATATGCGTATCCTTTCAGGTCTTTACGGTGTTATACGGCCGCTTGATCTTATACAGCCATACCGGTTGGAAATGGGCACAAAGCTTGCTACAGGAAGCAGTAAAAATTTATACGACTTCTGGGACACTAGGGTGACTGAGGCCCTCAACAGATACCTGCAGCTTGAAGAGAAACCCATACTGGTCAACCTTGCCTCTGATGAGTATTTCAAGGTTATCCATCCCAGAATTCTTGTTGGAAAAATACTAAAAATATCCTTCAAGGAAAACAAGAACGGGGTTTATAAGGTGATCGGCATTCATGCCAAGCGCGCCCGCGGTCTGATGGTCAATTATGCAGTAAAGAACCGCATTGAAGATCCTGAGGATCTTAAAAACTTTGACAGCGAGGGATATGTGTTCAATAAAGCTTTATCATCTGAAGAAGAGCTGGTGTTTTGCAGGGGTTAGTTACGGAGGTTGAAAGTTTATCGCTGACAGCTCTTAGCCCCCGAAGCCTCCAAAAAGCATGGGATGAAGCAACCTTAAGAGAATGAAGAGCACTATGGCGGCTGCCATGGCCGGTGGATAATACTCACCCGGGGTCAGCCTCTGTTTGCCGGTCATAATCGCTGCAAAGGGAATGGCTGAAGTGTCGGCAATAAACTGCTTCACCTGGGCCGAACCCTTGGCAAGCAATCGTTTATCCTGATGTATGGCGCTTACTATTCCATAGACAATAAACCCACCGAAGAATATCCAGTCGCCTACATAGGGATTTGCAAGCATGTGTGCCATTCCGAAGAGTGCAAAGGCAAAATTCTGGGGATGCCGCGTAACGCGTTGGATACCATGTCCACTGCGGATGACCTTTCCGGATAGCTCTGCCATGGTGGTCATGGGATTTGCTGTTACCAGGCCCTGCAGCAGAACGATAATGGCAGCAAGCATGATAAATTGCGCCAGCAGTTTTATGGAGTAGCCTGAAGTATAGAGAAGCGCACCTGCATGCCTGTGGGTGAAATAGGCATAACACAGCGGGATAAAAGTGGCCAGGGCAACAAGGGAGTAAATGGCTTTGAATCCCAATGTACCGATACGGCGTATTACTAATGTACGGACAGGGATGCTGGAGCCAATAATGTGTGACCCGCCGAACATGAGCCACCAGAAGAGAATCAGTTCCTCGCTTTGCATAAATACTCCTTAAAAAACAAGTGGATCAAGGTCACGGGAGCGGGGTGTCCGTATAGGCTATATTTGCATCTTCGGATGCAAAATCCTGCATCGGTTTCCTGGCCAGCAGGTCTGCAACCCAGTTCGGATTCAACAGTATGGATTTGGCGCTAAGGATAATATCTGCATCCTCAAGGGCCTTATCTGCACTTTCCCGATCATAGATTCTGCCGCAGATCATGATCGGCAGGTCTGTAAATTTGCGGGTAAGCTGTGCCATGTTCATATCCGTATCAAAGGCTTTCTGACTGAAATCATAGGTGGATACTGAGATGGCATCTATGGGTTCCCGGGAGAGCAACTTTATAATCTGCTGATATTCCTCTTTGCTGTATAGTGAAACTTCCATATCCGCCACCCCCCAGTTTGAGATTCTGAAGGTCATCAGGCGGTTCTCTGGGACTAAAGGCCTTACTGCCTGGATAATTTCATGGGCAAAGCGGTAGCGGTTCTCCACAGTGCCTCCATAGCTGTCAGTCCGCTGATTACAGTATGAGGAGAGAAACTGGTTGATGAGATAGCCGTGGGCCCCGTGTATCTCAATTCCGTCAAAGCCTGCTGCTACCGCTCCTTTGGCTGTTTCCACAAAGCCGTTGATAACATGCTCTATATCAAACTGACTCATCTCATCCGGTACTGTATAGGGCTCGCCGGTTAGTGGATTGTCCTGTTTCGGGGTAAGGGCGCTGGGGGCAATCACCCTGTTGGCAGGGTTTACTTCGGGCCAAGCCATGCGGCCGCAGTGAAACATCTGCAGAATTGCTATTGATCCATGTTGCTGAATTGCACGGACCACCTTCTTCCAGGCCTCTATCTGGCGTTGTGTCGTTATACGGGCCTGACCGGGATATCCCTGAGCACTTTCGTAGTCCGTGACTATAGCCTCGGTATAGACAATAGCCACATTATTTTCAGCGCGGCGCACAAGAAAATCCAGAACATCCTGGCGGGGCACACTGTCCCTCACAGATGACATTCGGGTCATGGGGGCCACACCGATCCTGTTTTTCAACGTAAAGTTCTTTAGCTGGAATGGTGAAAAAAGGGCATCGCTACTCATGGATTATCTCTCCAGATATAATATACTTATATGAAATTATTTACGGGATCTTACCATACTTTTCATAAAGGGTGGTCTGCATTTCCAGGTGGGGCTGGTCCGGGTTTAGAAATACTTTCCAGGTGGTCGGTGCATGGGGTAGGGAAATGGTTATTTGTATAGTGTTCAGATTTTTTTCATCGACCCAGGCACTTGAAAATATTTTCCCATCTTTCCTGTTTATGAAACATAACAAATCACTGTCAAACTCATATCCGTTTTCTTCCAGTTTCAGTTTTTTTTCAGGATCCATGGTTCCCCCTAAAGTTTAGGTTCTAAGTAATTTATTACATTTAAAGTTCATACAGTCTAATATTTTGACCCATAGAGTTTTGTGTCTGGATAAATCCCCTTCCAGACCATCCAGTAAGTCAGCATGTGCTCGAATGTATCTCCTTTTTCTCCTTCAACGGAAACAATATCAGTTTCTGCATCATACTTAATGATAACAGTTTGCTCTCCTACCTTGTCATTAATTGCCCTGTCAGCCCGCAACTGGTCCAAAAGATAGGCAGATGTCCGGCCCTCAATTTCCACGCCGACAACCAGGGCTTTTTCTTCAGCCCCCGGACCGGGCTTAAGAAACGAAAAAAGTCCTTTTTTGCTTTTATAATAATCAGCATAGGGATCATTTTCATAGTCGCGCATATACCCTGTTTTCGGTGACAGGACCTTTGTATCAGGATAACGCTTACGCCATTTTTCCCAGGTCGTGATAGTGGAAGGCAATTTTTTGAGCCTGGTGCCGGTCAGCGGTCCGGTTACTGCCTCACGTTTAACCTGAAGCCAGAGAGACTCGGTCTGGCGGTCGTACATCAACAGGTTACTTTTGTATAGAAGTCCACTGACTCCGAAGGTGAGTTCCCTGCCCTCTGTCTGGCGAACATAGACTATGCCCGCATAGGCAAGCGGTCACCAGCTGACCAGTACCGGCAGGTCTTCAATACGGTCGTTGACAAGTTCATGCCATGACATGATACGCAGGGGATAGGCTCTGGCCTCTCCCTTATAAGCCAAGCCAATAACCTGCTCATCGTCACGCATGAAACGGGCCTTGTGGGCTGGAACATATTTAGGCGATACCAGGGCCGGGATACCGTCTTTAGGCGGTCCACCCCCTTTTATCTCATCGATGGGGATACTGTGATTATCGAAATTCCAGGCCATTGCCGTGCCTGAAAAAAGCAAAAAAGCCAATAAAATGATCCAGAATCTCATGAAAACACCTTTTTTGTGTATAGACAAAACAGGTTTTAAGAACCGATAAACAATATTTTATATTCTATTCACTTTCTTCAAAAATGCAGCTTTCAGTAGCTTTTTTTATCCGTCCTTAGAACTCTACGAGGTTGAATTGGTAATTTGCCGTGTAGTCACTCTCTGAGCACACCGAACCGGTGTTAAACTTAAGACTGTCAACAGCCTGGTTCTCCCGGATGTCCACAGCAATTTTTAAAATTCAGCAGTTTGTAAGTGTTATTTTTTATGAGCAAAGAGAGCTTTTTGGGCAGAGGTATAGGCTTGGAAAGGTTACTGACAGCATCCTTGACGTTAGGTTTTTTCTTTTTGGCACACATGGGAGACTCTTTTCTGAAGATTGGATAAAGATTGAAGAGTATTTTACAAATCTACTGTATTGTTATTGATAGTTTTTTTATAATCCTTTTCCGTTAAAAAAGAAATCAGGCAATTACTGCGCTTCAAGTCAAAAGGAAATTTGCATGGATATTTTACTCACTGATATCGAAGTAAGGGTACTGGGAAGCCTTATGGAGAAAAGCATGACCACGCCGGATTATTACCCTTTGTCACTCAATTCACTGACCAATGCCTGCAATCAGAAATCAAACCGTGAACCAGTTATGGACCTTGAAGAAACAACTGTTGTGCGGGCCCTTGACAGTCTGCGGGAAAATCAACTGGTTGTGCTGAGCGCATCATCAAGGGTACCTAAATATGCTGAGATTTTCGTGGATACCAGAAAAATGGTGAAAAGGGAGGCAGCCCTGCTCATGGTGCTGCTGCTGCGCGGGCCTCAGACAGTCGGTGAACTGCGGGGGCGCACTGAAAGGGTTTATCATTTCACGGACCTGGCCGAGGTGGAGTCGACCCTCGAAGAACTTGGCGAATCCGGATATGTCATCAAGCTGCCGAGGATGTCGGGCCGCAAGGAATCTCGTTATGCCCATCTCCTCTCAGGTGATGTCATGGTGGAACCGGAAACTCCAAAGCCTGAACGGGCCGCCATAGTTGTACGGCGGGAAAATGATAAGATCGTTGTAATTGAAGAGGAACTGCTCAAGTTACGGCAGGAGTTTGAAACCCTGCAGTCAGAGTTTGAAAAGTTCAGGAAGGAGTTTGAGTAAAAGAAAGGCAAAAGATTAATAATTACAAACCATCAAGGTACTCGTTGATCTCTTTTTCAATCATCGCTTCGATTTCATCACCCAATACGTGAACCGCAACCACGTCCTTGACAAAGCATGTACCTATGCTGCATTCGAGACAGCCTATCTCGTATTTATTTAAAATCTCACCTATTTTCGGATGCTCTTCAATGACCTCCTTGATCGGCCTGTTCCCTATATCATTTGTAAGTTGCATTATTCTGACCCCTTTATGGAATTTGCAGCCAGTATAATTGAAGCTTGCCACTATTTAAATGACTTAGGTCAATCAGAAAGGCTTGCAATAGCACTTTTTTCAAATTACGGTCCCGGCTATGAATACTTTTCGCCGCAATGTTCCCCTGCTGGCAGCCTGCCAGGCGCTTATGATGAGCGGCGCATCAATGATCATCGCCACTGCCGCCCTGGTCGGCTTTGAACTGGCTGAAAATAAATCCTGGGCCACCCTGCCACTGGCTGCACAGTTCATTGCCACCATGTTTACCACTATTCCTGCTGCACTGCTGATGGATCGCATCGGCCGCAAGCAGGGCTTCATGTTTGCCTGTTTATTTGGGATAAGCGGTGGTATCTTTTCAACCCTTGGTATACTGCAAGATCAATTCTGGCTCTTTACCCTGGGCACTCTGCAGGTAGGCATCTTTAACGGATTTGGCAACTATTACCGCTTTGCTGCTGCAGATGCGGTTGACAAGGAATACAAGAGCCGTGCAGTTTCATACATAATGGCAGGAGGGGTGGTAGCTGCCTTTGTCGGTCCCAACCTGGCCAATATAACCCGCGGTATGATAACGACTGCACCATTTGCTGCAAGCTTCATTGCACTTGTGAGCCTCTACATCCTGTCTTTCATGATACTGTCATTGCTCAAGCTGCCGCCCAAACAAAAGACTAAAGATATATCCGGCAAAAGCACCGGGCGCCCGCTGAAGGTAATTGCTGCCCAACCGATGTTTGTCGTGGCACTTATCTGCGGTATGCTGGGTTATGGTGTCATGGCCCTGGCAATGACAGCGACACCGCTGGCCATGCATCATCATTCCTACCCGTTTTCCCAGACCTCATTCGTCATCCAGTGGCATGTTCTCGGCATGTTTGCACCGGCCTTTTTTACTGGCCACCTGATCAAACGCTACGGTGTGCTAAATATAATGCTCGCCGGAGGTATCCTGGGCGTTGCCTGCATGACTATTAACCTGGCCGGCAGCAGTGTTTCTCATTTCTGGACCGCTTTGCTGGTATTAGGGGTCAGTTGGAACTTTCTCTTTATCGGTGCTACTACCCTGCTGACAGAAACATACCGTCCCAAAGAAAGGGCCAAAACACAGGCTTTAAACGATTTTGCCGTATTTACCACCGTGGCTCTCTCTTCGCTTTCGGCCGGAGCTTTACAGAACAGCTACGGCTGGCAGACCGTTAATCTTGGCCTGATGCCCTTATTAGCTATAATTCTGGCCTCCATTCTCTGGGGTAAAAACAGGCGCAAAATAAACTAACTGAGTAAATCATTTACTTTTCAAACTGGATTTTCGGAGCTTTTGAATTTTAGGCGCCTTTCCCATACAGACGCGGCAGCGCTCGTTGCCACACCATTGACAGGAAAAACAATCATGGCAGGGATGTTTCTTCTTGCCCGGCTTACATTCCGGGACATAGATCATCCCCAGATTGTCAGATAATTTTTTAAAGGCCATTTTTAACTCCCGTTCTCCTTAAAATAATAATACCGAATTGGGGAATAGGAATATATTGCAAAACACTTATGAGTAATAAAATGAGACTTTCAGGCAGTAACTGAAAAATGGCACATTGAAAAAAAATGATTAGTATTTGATATATATAGAAAAAAGTTACATAATTTGCGGGCAACCTGAGTGCTGCCGAATAGCAACAATAGAGGAGGAGCCAACAATGGAAGCAAACAACAAGCAGAAAAAGGCTACAAAAGAGGAGCTTGCCGCATATGAAAAATTACGGCAGCGGGTGAGTAAAACCTTTGGAGAACTCCATGACAAGATCAATGGAGACAGCATCAGCCATGCGATCGACAAGGCAACCACTGAGTTAAAAGAAGTTGGGGGACACTCCTTTGAAGCCATTGGTAAGGCTTCCGCAGCATTAAAAAAGGATATTGCCTCCACAACCGAGCACCTCAAACCTAAAGTGGATGAGGCTGCCGAAGGTGCAAAGAAGCAGTTTGATCACTGGCGCGACAAAGGCGGAGCGCTCTGGCACGATATTGCCCAGGAGGCAGAGCATGTCTATGAATACTCCCGGGACAAAGGAGGTGCCTTCCTGGTAAATGTCGCCAAAGGACTGAGTGAATGGACCCAGTCCATGGGTGAAAAGATCAACACATCGCTGGTATATAAAACCGGTGAAATAACCCATGGAGGAGAATTTGTCTGCACCAACTGCGAGGGCAAAATCCACTTGAAGCACCCTGGCAGAATCCCGCCCTGTCCAAAATGCACCAAAACGGAATTCCGACGCTCGTAATTCCTGCTAATTAATGTCTATGGCATTTGACTGATAGACTGGAGTAATGGGGTTTCGAAAGAAACATAACTCCATTACTCCATCACTTCATACCTGTTAAACGTAACCTCTTTTTTCTTTTCCTTAATCCCTTTCTTACCCCTAAAACCCTTATTGTGATTGACTCAGTCACCTTATTGTTATAAAAAGCAACTCAACTTGTTTGTGGGGAGCAGAATTTTAAAAGCTCACTCGCAGCAAAATTGAGCGAGAAATTGCTATCACTATTATGGCTTGTGTTTATATAAATAAAAGGTCAGGCAGGAAAGAAAAAACAGCCAGGTGCATTCCTTTGCTCCTTGGCATCTGCTTGATCAGTATATCCCTCCTCACCTTTTGCTGGAGCTCCAGCGCTTCAGCCCAGCCCTTAAAAAACGATACGGAAATAAGCTCACTGGATCTCAAATGGCTGACCGCATCACCTTCGCTCTTGGGTTTTGACACGGTCACGTTTGAAACGACTGTTGGCAATATGGGCCACATGAAAGGCATTTACAGCATCATAGTCGTCCGCAATAATTATATGGTGCTTGAAAGATATTTTCGAGAAGGACACCGCCTGAAGCCCCATAACTTAAAATCCGCCACCAAAAGTGTACTGTCAGCTCTGACCGGCATAGCAATAGACAAAGGTTACTTACACCTGGACCAGCCGATAAGTGATTTCCTGCCCCAAATCAAATCCCTGGATGATCCCCGCAAGGCTGATATTACAGTACAGCATCTCCTGGCCATGACTTCCGGGCTGGAACCTACAAGTTACCAGGCTTACAACTCCTTGATCATGAACGGTACGGATTGGGTCCAGACTATTCTGAACCTGCCCCTTGTGGCAGACCCTGGAACAAAACACCAGTACAGCACTGGTGACACCCACTTGCTCTCGGCTGTTCTTACTGGGGCCACCAGAATGAGCACAAGGGAATTTGCTGAAAAAAACCTCTTTGATCCACTCGGCATCAGTGTCAAGGGCTGGGAAATAGATCCGCAGGGCATCAACCAGGGAGGAAACAACCTCTCACTTATCCCCCTTGATATGGTCCTTTTCGGCCAACTTTATTTAAATGATGGCTTATACCGGGACAAACAGATCATTCCCAAGTGGTGGGTTGATTCATCCACCAGGCCAAACTATCTGGATGAACATGAGGTTTATGGATATTACGGCTATCTCTGGTATTCACGTCCCAGGGGAAACGATGCATATGTGGCAGTTGGTTACGGCGGCCAATACATTTATGTTTCGCCGGAGTACAATACTGTTATCGTTATCACCTCTACGCTGGAATCCAAAGGCAAGGAATGGGAAAGAGAGCTCTTTGATAATATCCAGTACGGGATCCTGGGCAGTATCAAACCTGAACAGCAGCAGCTGCAAAAGGCGGAATTTATCTCCGCAACCTCTCCCGAGGACGACCAAAGCAAAACCACTGGCAGTCAGGATGCTTCCGGCGAGAAGCGTATTGGCCTTGCCATAGCCAATCTTAACCTGCGCAAGGGGCCGAACCGCTCCTCTTCAATCATTACCCTGCTTAATGCCGGGACTGTCCTGGAAATAGAAGAGCAGAAAAATTCATGGCTGAAAGTCAAGGCAAAAAAATTGAACGGGTGGGTATCATCTAAGTATGTCCGTTTTATCAACCCTGACAGAATAAAATTTGCTAAGCAGGTACCCGACACAGACAGCCAGGTCGGACAGAAAGCTGCACAACAGACCCTTGAGCCGCTTGCAACTGCCCGCAGGAGTCCAGAAAAGGATGAAGCTCTGAGGACATCGCAGGAACTTGTCAGGCAGTTGCAAAAACGCCTTGAAACCACTGAGAAAACTAAACAGCAGCTGGAAAGCGATCTTGCCGGCGCCCGGGAAAAACTGGCAGCAGAACAGAGAACCGCTGACAGGCTGGAAACAGACCACAAGGCCCTGGAAAAAGAACTAACCGAACTGAAGGTCCAGATCGAGACTCAAAGTGCCAGCTTGCGAACAGCAGTGGCCAACCGTGACACCCTCCAGGCAGAACTTGCAACACTCCAAAAAGAATTGGCAGAACTGCAGGCTGTCAACTCCCAGTCAGCTGTAACGAAAACAAAACTCGAGAAAAAGCTGGCTGCCACCCTTAATCAGATAGAGGAATTGAAGGAAGCCCAGGGCCGAGTCACTCAGCAGGAAGCAGAAACCCTAGAAAAACTTGAACAGGCAGTAGCTGCTGAGCGGGCACAGCTGGAAACCGTGAAGCAGGAATTATTGGAAACCCGGGCAGGCTCTAAAGATATTAAGGCAAAACTGGCAGAGGCAAACAAAGAACTGGAAAACCAGCGTCAGGCGGTGGCCAAATCAGAAACTGCGCACAAGACGGTGGAGATGGAACTGGCCGGAATGCAGGACCAGCTTGACACCCAAACCCGTACCCTGACAACAGTACAGGCTAAAAGGGACACTTTGCAGGAGGAACTGGATGCATTACGACAGGAAGTATCTTCCCGGCAGGAAAAAATTTCCAGGTCGGAATTACAGCAAAGTAGTTTGGAAGCAGAACTGGCTACAGCCCGGGAACAGCTTAAAAAACTGCAGGCTGCCCAAAGCGCAGCCTTAGACCGCACAGAGGACATCAGACAGAAACTGGAGCAGGACCTGGCAACTGAACAGGCCCAGGTTGTTACGCTGAAAAAACAACTGCAGGAATTACAGGACAAAGAAGAAACAACTGCTGCAAAAATCAGCCAGGCAAGTGAGG